>DASXCS010000067.1:0-92936 GCA_036490975.1 Solirubrobacteraceae bacterium | reverse complement strand
CAAGGTCTCCTCGGCCGAGTTCGAGCAGATGAAACGGGACCTGGACATCGAGCGCGAATCGGGCGCGCACACATCAACGCTGACCAAGCGGCTGGCTCACTCTCCGCCTGAGACGGCCCCGACCCCCCCCAGGCGGCGGCGAGCCACTGGCGGTCCGTCGGCCCCGGCACCGCAGCCGCGACCGGATGGCGACGGCACTCAGGCCCCCCCGGGGCAGCCGGATGGGGCCGACAAGCCGTACACCCCCGCTCCGGACATCCCGGAGAACGAGGGCATGGCTCCCACGCCGCCCAAGCCCAAGCGGCCCTCCAAGCCCCGCAACCGCAAACACGGGAGGCGCAGGTAGATGGGCGTTCTGGCCTGGCTGATGATGGGGCTGGCCCTGTGGCATTTCTCGATCTGGCTGCCCGACCGCTACTGGGGCGGCATCGTGGGAGCGCTGATCGGGGCGCTGATCGGCGCGTTCCTATGCGGCTTCATCATCGCGGGCGCCACAATCCCGGGCCGGCACGACACGCATCTGGTGACCGCACTCGAGGCCATTCCCGGGGCGATCATCGGGATGATCATCATCTACCTGATCGGCGTCCGGCGCGAGCAGACCGTGCCTGCTGTTCCAGCTTCGTAGCGCCCAGCGCCAAGACTGAAGCGGGCCCGGCCTCTGGCCTCGGGGATCCGTCCCCGCCGCCACCTAGTCTGGCGGCGTGGCCGAGCCCGCCTTCCTCACCGATCCCGCCCCGGCGCCGACGGCCCCGGGGCTGCGAATCGCTCCGGCGCCCGCCGGACCGCCGGAATCCCGGCCGCTTGCCGCCCCACCCCGGCTGGAGCTGCCGCCGTACGACCTCCAGGCGGCCCTGGATCTGGAGCGCGAGCTCCAGATCGGGCATGTCCTGGCCCAGGTGCTGGCGCGACGCGGGCTCACAGATCCGCGGCAGGCCCGCGAGTTCCTGGAGGCCAGCGTCGAGCACCCGCCCTCGGCCTTCGCGGGCATGGCGGTAGCGGTGGAGACCGTCACGCGTCATCTGGCCGCGGGCACGCGGATCACGGTCCACGGCGACTACGACGTCGACGGCGTGTGCGCGACCGCGGTCCTCATCCGGGCGCTGCGGTCACTGGGCGGCCACGTCGATTGGTTCCTCCCCGGGCGGATCCAGGACGGCTACGGGCTGAACACCGACACGGTGCGCCGGTTGGTGCAGCGGGGCACCGGGCTCTTGATCACCGTCGACTGTGCGATCACCGCCGTGGCCGAGATCGCCGCGGCCCGGGAGGCGGGGCTGGATGTGGTGGTGACCGACCACCATCAGCCTCGCCCCGACGGCTCGCTGCCCGACTGCCCGATCATCCACCCGGCGATCTGCGGCTATCCGTGCCCCGAGCTGTGTGGCACCGCGGTCGCCCACAAGCTGGCCCAGGCGCTCGGTGCCCCGACGACGGAGGACGACCTGGAGCTGGTTGCGCTGGCGACGGTGGCCGACCTGATGCCACTGCGGGGCGAGAACCGGCAGCTCGTCAGGACCGGGCTGGCCACACTCAGCTCGACCGCCAGACCGGGCCTGCGCGCGTTGATGGCGGTGGCCGGGACGGACCCCAGCGCGCTGAGCACCCACAGCCTGGGCTTTCGTCTCGCCCCCCGGATCAACGCCGCGGGGCGCCTGGCCAGGGCGGACGCGGCGCTTGAGCTGCTCCTGACCGACGACGCCCAGCGGGCGCAGGAGATCGCGTCCGAGCTCGACCGCCTGAACTTTGAGCGGCGGGACGTTGAACAGCGGATGCTGTGGGAGGCCGAGGCGCAGGTGGCCCAGCTGGGCGAACGGCCGGCCTACGTGCTGGCGGGCCAGGGCTGGCACCCAGGCGTGGTCGGGATCGTGGCCTCGCGGATCGTCGAGCGTTATCACCGGCCGACCGCGCTGGTCGCGCTGGACGGCGACTCCGGCACTGGCTCGGCTCGGAGCATCCCCGGCTTCGATCTGCTCGCGTCGCTGCACGCGTGCGCCGAGCACCTGGAGCGGTACGGCGGTCATCACGCGGCGGCCGGGCTGACCGTGAGCGCCGACCGGCTGGACGCTTTTCGAGCTGGGTTTGAAGCCCACGCTGCGGCCGTTCTGACGCCCGAGCTGCTGGTCGGGGTCGAGCGGGTGGACGCCGTGGTGTGCGGCTCGGAGCTTGGGCTCGACCAGGTTGAGGAGCTCGAGCTGCTCGAGCCAACGGGACTTGGCAATCCCGCGCCGCGGCTACTCATACCCGGAGGGCGGCTGGCCGATCTCCGTCCGATGGGTGAGGGGCGCCACGCCAGGTTCAAGATCGTGTCGGGCGGGGCCAGGACGCCTGCCGTGGCGTTCGGCTGCGATGGCAGCCTGCGCGATCAGGTGGGCCAGCCCATCGACGCCAGCTTCCGCCTGGAGCGCAACTGCTGGAATGGGTCGGTCGAGCCCCGCCTGGTCCTGCGCCAGACATGGCCGTGCACCCCAACCGCGATTGAGATCGTGGGGGAGAGCGACTCCTACCTCGGCGCGGTCATGGAAGAGGCAACCCGCGGTCTGGACGCGACGCCGTCAGCGTCCGGGGCCGACCGAGTCGTACTGGATTACCGCAACCGCAGCCCGCTCACAGTGCTGGTCGACGCGCTGGCCGCCGGAGGGACGCTGGCCCTGTGTACCGACGTTTCCCGGCGCGTGGGTGGCCTGCGTCAGCGGACCGGCGGCTTCTCGCTGAGCTCCTACCACGCGCTGGAGCTCGACCCCGCACTGGCTGACGGGTTCGAGCACGTTGTTGCGCTCGACCCGCCGGCCTGTCTCGAGCAGGACCGCCTGATGCGCCGGGGAAGGGGTTTCACCCATCTGGCCTGGGGGGAGGCTGAGCTACGCTTTGCCCAGCAGATGCACGACTTCGAATACGGCCTACGCAGTTCGCTCGTGGCTCTCTACCGGAGCCTACGTCTTCGCCGGCGGGCAGTCGGTGAGGACCTTGAGCGCCTCCTGCGGGGCGAGACGTCACCGGGTCGGTCGGCCCGTCTGGCGGGAAGGCTGGTCAGGGTGCTCTCGGAGCTGGAGCTGGCCAGTCTCGACCGTGATCTGCCGGCCCTGGCCTTGACCGGTGGCGCGCAGACGGCACTTGAGCGCTCGCCGGCCTACAGGGTGTACGCACACCGCCACGAGGACGGACAGCGATTCCTGAGCAACGTAAACCGACCTCCAAGGAGCTGACCTCCGCGGCCAAGCCGCGCTCCGGCGCCCGGACGCCGCGCCGCAGCTCGCGGTCGCGCAACGGGAGCCAGTCGTCGGCCACGCTGGTTCCGCCGGAGCGCGAGCCGGTTGACAGTGTCAGCGGAGGAGGCGGCCGCGCCACGGGCCAGAGCGGCGAGCTTTCGCCCACGGTCCGTCGGCTCCTGAGCGACCTGTTCGCGATCATCGAGGAGCACGCCGAGCACGCCGCGGTGGCCGTCGACCGCGACCGGGTTGAGGAGGCGTTCGTGTTCGCCTGCGAGCGCCACGCCGACCAGCGCCGCAAGACCGGCGAGGACTTCATCATCCACCCGGTCAGCGTGGCCAAGATCTGCGCCGGCATGCGGCTGGACACAGAAACCCTGTGCGCCGCGCTGCTCCATGACACGGTGGAGGACACCTCGGCCTCGCTGGAGGAGGTCAAGGAGCACTTCGGCGATGAGATCGCTGGTCTGGTCGACGGCGTGACCAAGCTCACCGGGCTGACATTCCAGTCCCGCGACGAGGCCCAGGCCGAGAACTACCGGAAGATGATGGTCGCGATGGCGACGGATATCCGCGTCATCCTGATCAAGCTGGCCGACCGGCTGCACAACATGCGGACGATCGAGGCGTTGGCCAAGCAAAAGCAGATCGAAAAGGCCCGCGAGACGATCGACATCTACGCCCCGATCGCGCACCGGCTGGGTATCCACGCGATCAAGTGGGAGCTTGAGGACCTGAGCTTCCAGACGCTCCACCCGCGCAAATACAACGAGATCCGCGGCCTCGTGGCCCAGCAGCGAGCCGAGCGGGAGCGCTACGTCAACCAGGCCGGGGAGTACCTGTCAAAGGAGCTGACCGAGCTGGCGATCGAGGCCGAGATCTCGGGCCGGGCCAAGCACTTCTACTCGATCTATTCGAAGATGACGAAGAAGGGGCGAGAGTTCAATGAGATCTACGACCTGACGGCGATGCGGGTGATCGTCGGGTCGGTCAAGGACACCTACGGCGCGGTGGGCGTGATCCACTCGCTGTGGAAGCCGCTGCCCGGCCGCTTCAAGGACTTCATCGCCATGCCGAAGGCGAACATGTACCAGTCCCTCCACACGACGGTGATCGGGCCGGAGGGCCGGCCGCTGGAGATCCAGATCCGGACCCGGGAGATGCACGACCTGGCCGAGTTCGGTATCGCCGCCCACTGGATCTACAAGGACGGCACACCCCGTACGAGCGGCCGGGCGGCCGCGGCCGACCCGGAGGACCGGATCAAATGGCTGCGCTCGCTGCTGGACTGGCAGCAGGATGAGGCCGACCCGCGCGAGTTCATGGAGGCCCTCAAGGTCGACCTGTTTGAGGATGAGGTATTCGTCTTCACCCCCAAGGGGGAGGTCAAATCGCTGGCCGCCGGCTCCACGCCCCTGGACTTCGCCTATGAGATCCACACCGACGTCGGCCACCGCTGCGTGGGGGCCAAGGTCAACGGCAAGATCGTCCCGCTGTCCTACCAGCTGCGCTCGGGCGACATCGTGGAGGTCCTGACCTCCAAGCGCGAGCGCGGTCCCTCGCGGGACTGGTTGGCCCTGGTCAAGACCACGCGCGCGCGCAACAAGATCAAGGCCTGGTTCAAGGCAGAATCGCGGCGCGACAGTGAGCACTCAGGCCGGGAGCAGCTCCAGGACCACCTGCGCAAGCAGGGCCTGCCGGCCCAGAAGCTCGTCGGATCCCCGCTCATGGCCGACGTGATCCGCGAGATGGGCTTCCGCAAGGCGGACGACTTCTACATTGCGCTGGGCGGGGCGAAGATCTCGGCCAAGGTGGTGGTCAACAAGGTGCTCCAGCGCCTCAAGCAGGGAGAGGCCGCCGAGTCTGAGCCCACGGCGGCCGACGACCTGCTCCAGACCCGGCGTCGCCGCTCGCGCCCCACCACCTCATCCTCGCGCTACGGAATCCAGGTCCAGGGCATCGACGAGGTCATGCTCCGGCTGGCCAAGTGCTGCCGCCCCGTCCCCGGAGACCCGATCGTCGGCTACATCTCACTCGGCCGCGGCATCACGATCCACCGGGAGGACTGTCCCAACGTGGCCGTGCTCAAGCGCGACCCGGAGCGGTTCACGAGCGTGAACTGGGACGGTGACGCCGACACCTCCTTCCGGGTTGAGATCCAGGTCGACGGCTGGGATCGCCACCGCCTCCTGGAGGACATGTCCAGGACGTTCGCCGAGGCCGGGATCAACATCCTCGAGGCCAGATGCACTGTCAACCACCCAATGGTCAAGAACCGGTTCGTGGTTGAGGTGGGGGACACGCGGGCGCTCGATCAGACGATCAACCGGCTGCGCAACATCGACGCGGTGTTCGACGCTTATCGGGTGACCCCCGGGGCCGGCTAGGCACTGGCGTGAGTGGGCCGCTGGGAAGTCGCGGCGCCGAGCGGTTGCTGATCTGTATGACGCTCGCCCTCTCGGCCTGCGGCGCGTCCAGTTCCTCGTCCTCGTCGACCGGCCGGGCGGCGGGTGGTGGCGGGGGAGGGGGCGGCAGCTCGGCGCCCGCCCGGGACACCTTCACGGGGTCGATCGCCTCCGGCAGGGGGTCCTTCTCCGGAGCACGCGGCCGGGTCACGGTCTACCTGCACCCACGTGGCTCGGGCAAGGCCAGGAGGGTCCGGGTGGTGATCCGTGGTCGGTGCGGCGGGTCCGCCCAGGGTTGCACGCGGCTGCAGGGCGTGCTCTCCGGACGGCTCTCGAGCTCACGTGCCGGGCCGCCGGACACCGGCCACGAGTACGCCCTGGCCGGCACCGGCCAGGTCCGCCCCCTGGGTCACGTCAGCGTGCGCGGCGAGGTGGCGGGCACGGGCTTCATCTCCCACGGCCACGAACTGATGAAAATGACCCTCAGCTCGTCCTCGGGAGGCGTCACCCTGGAGGGCCACAGCGGGCCGGTCAAGGGTTTCACCGCACCGTAGAGCTGACGTTGGACGCGGGCCAGGCGATGGAGGCGCTGGCCGAGCAGCTTGACTGCTACTTCCTCCGGGGCACAGGCGGCCGCTCGGCCGAACATTGGGAGTTGGCTCAACCGGGGTCTGTTCACCCCGCGCGGTAGGGTGCCGTCCGGCAGGTACTGACCACTGACAAGGAGCGTCGATGGCCGTTCTCCCCACCGAGCAGCAGCTGGCCGGCCTGTTGGCCTCAACCGATGACGGACCAGTGGTCATGCTGAACCTGCTCCGCTTCAAGGACCGGGCCGACGGGGTAGACGAGGGTGTGAGCGGAGCCGAGGCGTACGCCCGCTACAGCGCGGCCACTGAGCCGTTCCTGCGCGCCGTGGGAGGCCACCTGCGAGTCGCGCTGGCTGCCCAGGAGGCGATCATCGGGCCCGAGGGCCGGGAGTGGGACCTGGTCCTGCTGGTCGAGTACCCGTCCCGGGCCAAGTTCATGGAGATGGCGGCTAACCCGGAGTACCTCAAGGTCCACGCCCACCGTGAGGCCGCGCTGGCTGACTCGCGGCTCATTCCCTGCTCAGACCTGACCGAGTCGGCGCTGGCCACGCTGCGCTGATCCCTCCGGTCATCCCAGCTCTGGCCCGCCGCGCTCGACGGGCGGTCTGACCCGGATCGTCTCTGGTCTGGCGGCGCGGAGCTTGGAGATCAGGACGGCCTCGCCGGTGCGGAGCGTCTTGACCTGATTTGGGTGCACGATGAACTGCTCGGTCTGCCGGCGGGTCCCGCCGCCCGCGCGCATTCCCCCGAGCAATGGCCCGCCGAGCCGCTGAGTCTCCTCCCAGGCTTTCTCAGTCCCGGCCAGCTGAGCGATCGTGTGGGCCGATGACGGGACATCCTGGCGGTGGGCGAGCTTGATCGCCGTGTTGCCAAGAACCTGGTCGCGGAGCCCGGGCGCCGCCCGGTCGAGGTCGGCCAGCTCCTGGGTGGCAGCCAGCACGCCCAGACCGGACTCGCGGCCACGAGCGAACAGGGCCAGAACGTGATCGCCGCTCAGGACCGACGCCTCATCGATCACGACATAGCCCTGCTCCGACGGACCTCCCACAGCCTGTTCGGACAGCCGGTGGCCGGCCGCACACACCAGGTCCTGCACGGCCAGCGTTCCCAGCTGCCCGGCCAGCCGCCCGTAGGTGCTCGAGTTGAGGCTGAACAGGACAACCTGCTGACCGGCCAGCGCCGCGCGCAGGTCGACCGGTGGTCCATCTCCCGGCTCCAGGTAGCGGCCGATGTGCGACTCGGTCAGGATGGCCAGCCGAGTCTGCAGCCCCCGCACGGCGCTCAGCTGGTCAGGAGTGAGACCTCCCAGGTAGTCCTGCACACGCTCGCGGAGCTCGGGGGACACATGCCTGAGCGAACCACGAAGGCGGTGGGGGTCCATCAGCTCGACGACGGCCGACAGGGTGGGTGGCGACGGGTCACGGCTGGCGAGCACCTGGAGCACGGTTTGGACGAACCGCTCGGCCGCTCGCTGGTAGTGAGGCTCGGTGAAGCGCTCGGTGGCCATCAGTTTGTCCTTCAGCTCGGTGGGGTTGCCGTGCTGGAGTGGGTTCCAGCGCCCTGGCCCGTCGGGTGTCCAGACTGCGAACGGCCGGCCGGCCGCGTGGGCGGACGCCGCCAGCGAGCTGGCGAACGTGGGGGAGCCCTTCATGTCGATCACCACCACCGGCCTCCCCCGGGCGATCAGCTGGTCCAGGATGCCCAGCAGCGTGGTCGACTTGCCCGTGCCGCTGGCCCCGAGGATCAGGCCGTGGGCCGACAGCTCCCGCTCGCTCACGGACACCTGGTGGCCCCGCGGGTCGGACCCCAGGATCAGGCCGTCATGCCCACCGCCGTGCTCCGAGCGGCCGATCGCGGGCCCGGCACGCCTGAGCGCGACCGCAACCACGCCGGCCACGGCGATCGCGGGGATGAGCCACGGCACCGGAGCCAGCGCGGCGGCGGCGAAGGCCACCAGCAGTCCGAGCGTCCTCCAGCGCGGGTCCCTCATCGCTCCCGCCCCGCGATCGGAGCCACAGGTGCCCGCTGCGCAGTCAGGGCTCGACCCGACCGCTCGGCCGCGGGTTGGCAAATCCACTGGACGTGAATGTGGTGCGAGATCCCCAGGCGCCGAGCCGAGGACTGGATCGCGGCGGCCAGAGCAGGCCGGTCGACGAGGTAGAGCACCGCGTCGATGCGGGCGTCTGCTCCGTACCCAGCCAGAATCTTCTCCCGCCGGGCGGCCCCCTTGGCCGACAGCTCGAGCTCGACGGCGATCCGGTGGCCCTCGGGTGTGACCAGCAGTAGGTCCGGATAGTGCAAACGCTCGCGGCCGCCCGGTCCCGTGCCGCCGAGCCGGACACCCAGCGGTCCCGGCGCTGTCGCGGGCTGGTTGTCCGGCCGCGCGTCGAGCGAGCGCATCGTGCGCTCGCTGACCACCGTGCTCAACGGCCCGAACGTCCCGTCTCGGGCCGCCAGCCATAGCCAGGCCAGGCCGACGTCGTGGGCGTGGGCTCGAATATCGAGCTGCGGAGCTGGGAGGGGGCTTCCGATTGCGGCCAGCCCCTTCCGGGTGATCTGGTAGTTGGTGGGCTGGCCGGCGAAGATCCGTCGTGGCGCCAGGTACCCGGCACCGGCTAGGGCACGCAGGCGAGAGCCAGCGGTGGAGAGCGACACCTTCAGCAGTGCCGAGGCGTGGGCCGGCAGGATCAGGCGGTGTTCGGCGACCATCTCCAGGAGCAGCCGGTCGCGCGCCGTGATCAGGACCCGGCGGCGCCGGAGAGACGACTGAGTTTTCTTCACACCTGTTAAGAGGCGCGAGCCGATCGTTTTGCCCCCCCCGGATACGATTTATTCATGCCCGATCGTCTTTACTTCACCGATTCAGACGAGGCCAACGCGCTGATCGCGTCAGATCCGATGGCGCTGCTAATTGGCTTCGCGCTCGACCAGCAGGTTCCCGTCCAGAAGGCCTTCATGGGGCCGCTCGTCCTCAGGGAACGGCTCGGCTCGATCGACGCCGAGACGCTGGCGGGCGCCGACCTCGAGCCCGTGTTTCGCCAGAAGCCGGCTGTGCACAGGTTTCCGGGTTCGATGGCCCAGCGCGTCCACGACCTCTCAGTCCACGTCCTCGAGCGCTACGACGGCGACGCCAGCCGGGTCTGGACCGAGGCCGAGGACGCGGCGGAGCTCCGCGCCAACCTGGCCGCGCTTCCTGGCTTTGGCGAGATGAAGGTCAAGGCCCTGGGGGCGGTGCTGGCCAACCGCTTCGGCGTGGCCGCGGCCCGCGGGCTCGTCCCGCCCCACCCGACGCTGGGCGACGTCGACTCCAGCCAAGCGCTGGCGGACTACCAGGCCGCCAAGCGGGCGCACAAGGCCGAGTGGACGAAGATCAGGGCCGCCGCGGGCTGATCTGACCGGCGCCGCTCAGGCCACGATCCGAAGCCCGCCCGCGGCCACGGAGAACTCGACCTCGCCCACGTCGCCGATGTAGTCGCCGTCGACCTGGAGGGGAAGGGGCCGGTCGTCGAGCGAGCGGATCTGGAACCGCTCCACGCCTGCCACCATGCGCAGGCGGTGGTGGTTGGCCAGGCGGGCTCGGGGCGACAGGGCCCGCCACGCGATCGTCGGCAGGTCGAGCGGGCTCACGCGCTCCAGAATGGCCGCGGAGAGCACGCCGTTGTTCAGAGTGCCGTCCTCATCGAGCACGATCGGCCGGTCGCCGAAATAGGTGTATGGAGTCCCGTTCTGGACGAAGGCGCTGACGCCGGACACGACCTGTCCGTCCACCGTGGCCTCCAGCCGGGGTGGGTGGAGCAGGTAGGGCCGGTGGAACGTCCGCAGGGTGATGGCGGTGTAGTACCACTCGCCCATGCGGGCCTTGAGCCGAGGATGCGCGTCGACCCGCTTGACCACACTGGCGTCGAGGCCGACGCCGGCTGAGAACAGGAAGCAGCGCTCACCGGCCAACCCCACGTCGACCTGCCGGGGCTCCCAGCCGTGGGCCAGGCGCAGGAGCTGCTCGGTGGCGTCGACCACGTCGGTCGGGATGCCGAGCATCCGGCAGTACACGTTTGTCCGACCGCCGGGAAGACAGGTGAGCGCGGTCTCCGAACCGGTCAGGCCGTTGGCCGCCTCGTTGACCGTGCCGTCGCCCCCGAAGGCCACGACCACGTCGTAGCCCTCGTCGGCCGCCTGACGACACAGCTCCGTGGCGTGGTTGCGGGCCTCGGTATCGATGGCCGTGACCTCATAGCTCCCTCGCAGGGCGTAGACCACGAGCCGCTTCAGCCGGTCCGAGACCGTGGTGGCGTACGGATTGACGATGATCATCATCCGCCTGCGGGGACCGGGGGTCCCGATGTCAAGCAGCGCTTCCAGGCGCTCGATCGCTTCAGGGCTGGCGGTGGCCATCGCGGTCACCGGAACACCGCGCAGGCTCTGTGGTTACGCGGGCTGGTTGCGGAACTTTGGCCCTCAGGTTCGTTATTTCGAACTTCAGGGCCAAAGTTCGCCGCACAGCACCGGCGCGGCCATCCCACTAAACCGTCTCCTCCCGTCGGCATGGGGTCTATACTGCCCGGTCAGCAGTACGACATAGCAGTACGCATCCAGAGGGGTGGAGGGACTGGCCCTACGAAACCCCGGCAACCTCCCGCAAGGGAACGGTGCCAATTCCATCAGGCTCCAACTACAAGGCCTGGGAGATGTGGAAAGGGCGGTTTCACGGCCTCCGAACCACAGACCCCGGCGGAGGTTTTTTCACATATGCCGCCAGAGTCTCTTTGCTGTAAGGAATGTCAGACCAGCTATCCGCTGGAGGCGCTCTACGTATGCGAGCGCTGCTTCGGACCCCTGGAGGTCCAGTTCGCCCCCGAAGGCGACAGGGACCCGCAGGAGCTCAAGCGCAGGATCCAGACCGGTCCGCACTCGCTGTGGCGCTACAGCGACTTTCTGCCCGTCCGGCCCCCGCGCGAGGGCCTTCTGCCCGCCGGATTCACCCCGCTGCTCAGGGTGGATCGGCTGGCCGAGCGGCTCGGCCTGGGGGAGGTGTGGATCAAGAACGACGCGGCCAACCCCACGCATTCGTTCAAGGACCGGGTGGTGTCTGTGGCCCTGGCCCGGGCCCGCGAGCTGGGTTTCACCACCGTGGCCTGCGCGTCGACCGGGAACCTGGCCAACGCCGTGGCGGCTCACGCCGCGGCGGCGGGGCTCGAGTCCTATGTGTTCGTACCCTGGGACCTGGAGGAGCAGAAGGTGCTGGCCACGGGCATCTACGGCACGAATCTGGTCTCGGTCCGCGGTAACTACGACGACGTCAACCGCCTGTGCACGGAGCTGTCGGCCGAGCATCACTGGGCGTTCGTCAACATCAACCTTCGGCCGTACTACTCGCAGGGGTCAAAGACACTGGCCTTTGAAACCGCCGAGCAGCTGGACTTCTCGCTCCCCGACCGGGTTGTCTGCCCGATCGCCTCGGGGTCGCTGTTCACGAAGATCGCCCGGGGCTTTGAGGAGTGGCTCGAGGTCGGGCTGCTGAGCGGAGAACTGCCCAAGTTCAACGGAGCCCAGGCCGCCGGGTGCTCGCCTGTGGCCCGTGCCTTCCAGGACGGCCACGACTTCTGCCAGCCGGTCAAACCGGAGACGATTGCCAAGTCACTGGCCATCGGTAACCCGGCCGACGGGCCCTACGCCCTGGACCTGGCCCGGCGCACCGGTGGCTCGATCGAATCGGTGACCGATCAGGAGATCCGGGCCGGGATCAAGCTCCTGGCCGAGACCACGGGCATCTTCACCGAGGCGGCGGGTGGCGTGACGGTCGCTGTGCTGACCAAGCTGGCCCAGGCGGGCCAGATCGATCCCGGCGAGCGGGTGGTGGCCTACATCACCGGCGAGGGCCTCAAGACGCTCGACTGCGCGAAGGGCACGTTCGAGGCCTGGGAGGTCGAGCCGACCCTGGACTCCTTCGAGCAGGCCCGCGGACGAGAGGTGGCGATGGCGTGATCGTCGCCGGGGCGCTATAACACGGCCCGCCGATGGCGGTCACTGTCAAGATCCCGACTCAGCTGCGCGCCGCCACCGACGGCGAGGCCTCAGCCGAGGTTGAGGGCGCCACGGTGGGCGAGGTGCTCGATGCCCTCTACGACCGCTACGACGATCTCCGAGACCGGATCGCCGAGGACGGGGGACTGCGCCGGTTCGTCAACGTCTACGTCGGCGGCGAGGACATCCGGTTCCTGGATGGACTGGACACGAGCGTCGAGGACGGCGATGAGGTGACGATCCTGCCGGCCGTGGCGGGCGGCTGAGCAGTTCAAGGTTCGGGCAGCTTAGGGTTCGGCCGATGACCGACCCGACACCAACTTTCCGGGCCGATGCCTGGCGCGCTCGGGGCGGGCACTTCTCCTGGAGCCCGGCCCACGAGGACGCGGCGCCGGTCCAGATCTTCCACGTCGAACTCGGGGACGAGCGAGCGCCGGTCCTCTCGCTCGTCCATGGCTTTCCCACCTGCAGCGTCGACTGGTTCGAGGTCGCCGAGCGGCTCTCCCTGCGCTACCGGGTGTGCCTGATCGACTTCCCCGGGTACGGATTCTCGGACAAGCCACAAGGTTGGGGCTACACCCTGCGGCGCGACGCCGAGCTGCTCGACCACTACCTGGCCGAGGTCGTCGGAGCGAAGTCGGCGATCATGGTCGGCCACGACCGCGGGGACAGCGTCGCGTTGATCCATGCCGCGAACGCGGCCGAGGGACGGGCCCGAGTGGGGCTCGAGCATCTGGTCCTGTGCAACGCCAACATCTTTCTTCCGCTCTCCAACCTGACCGACGCCCAGCGGCTGATGCTGCACAACCCAGAGCTGCTGGCACAGCTGACGCCGGAGCTGCTGGCGGCGGGCATGGGCGCCGCGACGTTCACGCCCCCGCGCGGGCCGGATCATCCGGACGTCCGGGCGCTGGCCGCGACGTTTGCCCACGACGACGGGGTTGGGGTGCTGCATGAGACGGTTCAGTACCTGGTCGAGCGCTCGATTGATGAGGAGGCGTGGTTGCGCTCGCTGGCGGCCACCGAGCTCCCGACGACCGTCATCTGGGGCGTGTATGACGCGATCTCACCAATCCGCGTGGCCACCCACACCTGGCATCAGCACCTGATGTTCAAACCCGGCCGCAACGCCTTCTACCTGCTGCCCGGCGCGAACCATTACCTTCAGAACGACCGGCCGGAGGCGTTCGCCGAGGTGATCCTGCACGCACTGGACTCGCCCGACGACGCGGCGCCCGGGGCCCTGGGCCAAGGGGTCGACGCGCCCATACTGGTCGACCGCTCGCGCACCGAACTGCCGGACGCCGGGCAGCTCATCGCCCAGCGGGCGGCAATTCCCGAGCCGGAAGCTACGAGCTAGCGGCGGGTTCGGCGGGCGCAGGGCTCGCCGCCGCACTCAACCCGACCGGGCAGCTCACGCCCGTCCCACCGATGCCGCAGTACCCCCACGGGTTCTTTTCCAGGTACTGCTGGTGGTAGTCCTCGGCGTAGTAGAACGGACCCGCGGAGGCGATCTCGGTGGTGACCTCCCCGTGCCCCGCAGCCTGCAGGCGCTCCGCATATGCATCTCGCGACGCCTCGGCGAGTTGCCGCTGCTGCTCGCTTGAGGCGTAGATGGCCGAGCGGTACTGGGTGCCCACGTCGTTGCCCTGGCGCATGCCCTGGGTCGGGTCGTGGTTCTCCCAGAACAGGCGCAGGATCTCCTCGTAGGAGATCCTGGCCGGGTCGAACACGATCAGGACGACCTCGGCATGGCCGGTGCGTCCGCTGCACACCTCCTCATACGTGGGGTTGGATGTGAAGCCTCCGGCGTAGCCCACCGCGGTCGTGTACACGCCGGGCGCCTGCCAGAAGACGCGCTCGGCGCCCCAGAAGCAGCCCATCCCCACGACCACGTGCTCCAGGCCGTCGGGGAACGGTGGCTTGAGTGGCGTCCCGAGCACCGCGTGGCGATCCGGCACCGGCATCTCCTGCTCCCGGCCGGCGAGGGCCCGATCAGCGTCCACCATCGCGCTCCTGTGTCCAAGTCCGAACATGACTCAAGCGTAGTGCACACGCCGCCGGGCACACCGGCGTTCGGCCCACCAGCGCCGTTTTGCCGCCCTGGCCCGGGGTAGCCAAGGAAAAGAACCCACGAGCAAGGAGTGATGGAGATGGCTGGTGAGCTGAACGGAAAGAAGGTGGCCTTCCTGTTCACGGAGGGGGCAGAGCAGGCCGAGGTGACCGAGCCGCTGAAGGCGGTCCGAGATGCCGGCGCGGAGGTGGAAATCCTCTCGCTGGAACCGGGCGAGATCGAGATGTGGGAGCACTTTGACAAGGGCGAGAAGATCACGGCCGACAGGGCCGTGGCCGACGCAGATCCGTCCGACTACGACGGCCTCGTCCTTCCCGGCGGCGTGGCCAACCCCGACCAGCTGCGTGCTGACGAGGACGCCGTGTCCTTCGTCCGCCGGTTCATCGAGTCGGGAAAGCCGGTGGGCGTGATCTGCCACGGCCCGTGGCTACTCGTCGAGGCCGATGTGGTCAAGGGACGGAAGGTGACCTCATGGCCGAGCCTCAGGACGGATCTGCGCAACGCGGGCGCGGAGTGGGTCGATGAGGAGGTCGTCGTTGACGAGGGCATCGTGACCAGCCGCAAGCCCGATGACCTGCCCGCCTTCTGCGCCAAGATCATCGAGGAGTTTGCCGAGGGCGTCCACGAGGAGCGCCAGGCAGCGTAGGAAGCCTGCATCGGCGGTGGGCAGCGGCGCTGGCGCCCACCGCCGCTACCGGTTCAGCGGTTCCACTTGTCGGCTGTCTTCTTGGAGAAGCATTCGAGGGCCTGGCCAAGGAAATCGAGGAGGACCGGGCGTCGTTGAGTACTGTCATGGGCGAGTTCGGCGTGGGCGTGGATCCAACCAAGGCGACCGGCGCCTGGCTGGCGGAGAGCTGGGCCGCCTGAAGTTGAATGGGAGCCTGGTCTCCTACTCGCCCTCAGCCGGCTGGAGGGGCTGGAGACTCTGATCAGGCGCGCCCGAGCCCAGCGCCGGCGCCTTGACCGCTACCGACTGGAGGCCGCCAAGGAGGCGCTCTAGCAGTTTGCTGCACCTTCAGCCGGGTAGCAGGCGGCCATGGCCAAGTGGTGGACGGCGGTCCTCGCTGCACTCACACGAACGGCCGCGTTCTTCGCGCTCTGGCTCCTCCTGGTGGACGCAACCGACCTGCCGAACCTGCTCACCGGTGCCGTGTGCGCGATCGCCGCCGCAGGGTTGGCCACAGTTGTGCACTCGCTTCGCAGCGTGCACGCCCGGGTGCGCCCGTTGATGTTGCGGCGGGCATATCGCCCGTTCCTACTGCTCCTGACCGATACCGGCCGGGTGATGGGCGCGCTGTTCGCCCACCTGGTGCTGCGGCGGCAGATCGGCGGGTCATTTCGCGCCGCGCGCTACCGCGCCAGGGGGGAGGGCTCGGACGACGTGGGCCGGAGGGTGCTCTCGGAGTGGGCGGCATCATTGGCGGCGAACCGATACGCCATTGGAATCGATCGGGAGCGAAACCTGATGCTGGTCCATGAGATGGTGGAGGCGGGTGGTCCACTCGACCCGCTGGAGCTCGGATGAATGTCTGGATCGCCGCCTCCATCGCTCTGAGCGTTGGGCTCGGAATCTGCCTCCTGGCTTGCCTAAGAGCCGATGCCGCTGGCGCTCTGGCCGCCTTGAACCTCGCCGGGATCGTGGCTTGCCTGGACCTCGTAACACTGACCGTGGGATTTTCTCGTCAACCCTTCATCGACCTGGCGGTCGTCCTGGCGCCGCTGGCGATGTTGGGATCACTAGCCTTCACCCGCCTCCTCGAGCACCGCAAATGACTGCCCAGCGGATTGTGGTCTACGCCTTCTTGTTCCTCGGGGTGGCACTCGTACTGCTGTCCTGCCTCGGAGTCCTCGTCTTTCGCGACGTCTTCGACCGCCTGCACTTCGGGTCGCCCACCACCCTGGGCGCGATCTGCATAACCGTGGCGGTGATGGTCAAGGACTCCATCTCGCTGGTCGGCGACAAGACGATTCTGATCGCCGTCTTCCTGGTGGTAGCGGCACCGATGATCACCCATGCCATCGGGCGGGCGGCCCGCGTGGCTCGGCATGGAGACTGGAGGATCCAACCGGACGAGTCGATCGAGGTGGAGGAGCGCGAACGATGAACGCGCTGTTGGTCGTGCTCCTCACGCTCGTGGCCCTAGCTGGCACGGTAACCGTCCTGATTCGAGAGCCCGCTCGCCAGGCCATCGCAGTGGGCATCTTCGGGTTGCTCCTCGCCCTGACGTTCTTCGTCCTTCAGGCTCCCGATGTGGCGCTGTCGGAGATCGTCGTGGGAAGCGTGGCACTTCCCGCGATGCTTTTCCTGGCCATTGCCAAGGTGCGCGAGCAGAAAGCCGACACTGACCACGAGGGGCAAGAGTCATGACCCGCCCGCGGATGATCATCGGCTGTCTGGCCGTCCTGGTCCTGGTCGGAGGATTTGCCTGGGGCGCAACCGGACTTCACCCCTTCGGCACAGGGCACAGCCGGTACGGCAATCACCTGGCTCACAGCACGGTCCCCCAGCGGGCGGCCACGAACTCGGTCGTTGTCACGGCGTTTGACTATCGCGCCTTCGACACCGTGGGTGAGGAATTCATCCTGTTCATCTCCGTCGTCGGGGTCGTGGTGCTCCTCCGGGCCATCCGGGGGGACGCGGATGACAGGCCCGAGGACGAGCTCGTCCCGGAGCAGCGGCGCATCAGCGAGGCCAGCCGGTGGCTCGGTGCGGCACTGGTGGGACCGCTGACCGTCCTGGCGGCGTATGTCGTCGTCCATGGCCAGCTGACACCCGGGGGCGGCTTTCAGGGCGGAGTGATCCTGATGGCGGGGCTGGCCGCGATCTTTCTCGGCGGTGAGTACCTGCTCCTTCTACGGCTTCGGCGATCGGCCACGGTGCCGCAACTGGCCGATGCCGGAGGAGCGGCGGGCTTTGTGATGATCGGCTTCGGTGGGCTCATCGGCACGGGCGTCTTCCTTCAGAACTTCCTGCCCAATGGCAGCCAGGGCAGCCTTCTCTCAGGCGGGATGATCCCCCTGGCCAACATCTCCGTGGGTATCGAGGTGGCCGGAGCGCTGCTGATGGTGCTCTCCGAGCTGCTCGATCAGCGACTGCTGGGCTCGCAGTGAGCGTCTACCCGTACATCGTGGTGGCCTGGCTGCTGGGGGTTGGCCTCTATGGGGTCATCTCGAGCCGCAACTACATCCACCTGATCATGTGCCTGACCGTGATGCAGGCCTCCACGTACGTGCTCCTGCTCGCCATCGGCTATCGCACCGGAGCCAAGGCGCCCATCTTCGCTGACATTCCGGAGCATTCCCGCGTCGTCGACCCGATCGTCCAGGCTCTGACGCTGACCGATGTGGTCGTGGAGGCCACCGTGGTGGCGCTGCTGCTGGCTCTAGCGGTCCAGGCCCACAAGCGCTACGGCACCACGGATCCCGACGCGATGGTCCGGATGCGCGAGTGACCGACCTCGCCCCGCTCTCGGTGGCAGTGCCGCTGCTGGCGGCGGCGCTCCTGGCCTTCCTGCACCACCTCCTGCCCAGACGGGTCTTTGACCTGCTGGCGATCACGGCCGCCGCCGCCGCGGCCGCGTTGACCCTGGTCCTGCTGGCCCACGTGGCGAATGGGTTGTCGGTCTACTGGTTCGGCGGTTGGCACCCACGACACGGACTGGCCATCGGAATTGACTTCGCAGTCGAGCCCATCGGTGCCGGACTCGCGGCCTTCGTCGCCATTCTGATGGTGCTCGCCCTCGTGTACAGCTACCGGGTCGAGGACGTCCAGGCGCCTCACTACCACGTCCTCATGTTGACGTTTATGGCGGGCATGGTGGGCTTCTGCCTCAGCGGCGACCTGTTCAACATGTTCGTGTTCTTCGAGCTGATGAGCGTCTCGGCCGTTGCCCTGGTGGCCTATAAGGTGCATGAGCAGGCGGCACTGGAGGGCGGGCTCAACTTCGCGGTCATCAACACGATCGGCGCCTTTCTGTTCCTCCTGGGCATCGGGCTGATCTATGCCCACACCGGTGCTCTGAACCTGGCTCAAATCGGGAGAGTCCTGGCGAACTCTCCCAACGACCGCGTGACGGTGGTGGCCTTCACGCTGCTGGTGGCTGCCTTCCTGGTCAAGGCCGCGGTGGTGCCGTTCCACTTCTGGCTGGATGATGCCTATGCCGTGGCCCTGGCCCCGGTGTGCCTGCTGCTCGCGGGCGCCATGAGCGAGATGGGCCTCTATGGCTTGGCCCGGATTTGGTACGGAGTCTTCGCACCGGCGTTTGGCGGCCAGGAGGGCGTGATAAGGGCGGTTCTGGTGGGAGGAGGACTCATCACAGCCGTCTGGGGGGCAGCGATGTCATTGAGCGAGGACCACCTCAAGCGGATGCTCGCCTTTCTGACCATCTCCTTTGTGGGCATCTTCCTGATCGGTGTGGGACTCTTGACGGCGGACGGCCTGGCCGGGACGGCGGTTTACGTACTGGCCGACGGGTTCGCCAAGGCGTCGCTATTCGGGTGCGTGGGTATCGTCCAGCATCGGCTGGGCCAGGTCGGGCAACGGCGCCTTCATGGCAAGGCTCGTCACCTGCGCGCCACCGGCGCTCTGTTCCTGTTCGGCGGCCTGCTGGCGGCCTCGTTGCCTCCGTTCGGGCCATTTCTGGGCAAATCGATGATCGAGGATGCCGCAGTCAAGGTCGGCTACGGCTTCGCTGCGCCCCTGATCGTCCTGGCGTCAGCCTTGGCAGGCGCGGCGGTTCTGCGGGCCGGCGCCCGGATCTTCCTGGGCTGGGGCGATGTGGAGGAGGACCGGGAGAGCAGCTCTTCTGACGAGGAAACCGAGTCAGAGACGACCGGCTCCCGCGATCGCACACCCGCCGTCATGTTTGTCCCGACGCTGTTGCTCGTGCTGGCGGCGGCAGGAATCGGGGTTTGGTTCGGGTTCGCCGACCTGGCCGGCACGGCTGCCCACCGGTTTGTGGATGGGGTCGGCTACCGCGCGGCGGTGTTCGGCGCTCCGCCACCGTTGGCCACGGCCCACTCGTCCTCTCCGGAGTGGTACGACTGGCTGTACAGCGGGGGCGCCACGGTGCTGGCCCTGATCGTGGCGGCGGCCGGACTCTGGGGCAGGCGGATTAAGGCCCACGCGGCTCTGGCCGGGGCGGCGACGATCATGCGCCCGCTGAAGGCGCTGCACACGGGCAGAATCGGTGACTACACCGCGGCGCTCGCGCTGGGCGTGGTGGTGCTGGGGGCGCTCTTCACCATCACCCTCCGGTGAGCTGGCTTTTGGCTTTGAGCCGTAGAAGCCCGATACTCCATGGCCGATGGCGGCCAGATTTCACGCCCGCCTCAGGCCAGAGCGGTGTGGTCAAGGCCGGCGCCCAGCTCGCCCACCGACTCGAACACAGCCACGGCACCTGACTTCTTGAGCTCCTCGATGGCAAAGCCGCCGGTCAGCACGGCAATCGTATCCACGTCGGCCCGGCGCGCCGCGTGGACGTCCCAGGGGGTGTCTCCGATCATCACGGCTTCCTGGGCTTCGCCGCCGGCTCGGTCCAGCGCGGCCTTGATCAGGTCGGGCTCGGGCTTGGTGGCCTCCACGTCGGCTGAGGTGGTCCAGGCGTCGGCTATGTCGCGGGCGTCGAGCAGGTCCAGGTAGCGGTCGACCTCGTCCTCCTTGGCCGAACTGGCCAGCACAACGGTATGACGCCGCTGGCCCAGCTGTTCGATCAACTCCCGCGCCCCCTCCATGGGCGAGATCTCATCAATGAGCTCGAGGTAGAACTCCTTCTCGGCGGCCCGGATGTCGTCACCGAGCTCTCTCTCTGTCCGCTCATCCGTCAGCGCCCTCACCACCTGGTCGCCGCCCATCCCGATGTGGCGATGGATCCGCCACACGCCCAGGAGGATGTCGTGCTTGCGGAAGGCTCGATACCACGCCAGCGCGTGCTGGTAGTTGGTGTCTACCAGCGTCCCGTCGATGTCGAGGATCGCGATCAGGAAGTCTTACGCTCGAGATCGGCCACCTCGGCGGCCTTGTCCTCAACGCGCTCCTGCTCACGGACCAAGTCATCCTTGGCCTCGCCCTTGCGCTCCTCCTGGCGGCCCTCACGTCGCAGGCTGGGGTCACCCGCCAGGTCGCCGGCCGCCTTCTTGGCCCGGCCGGTCAGCTTGTCCAGGATGCTCACGGTCAGCTCCTTTGGTCGGTTATACCGCAGACAAATTTGGCCTACCCACAGGCTGGGGCGTTTACGCACTCCCCCGGCATGGGAGCTGTCTGACATGACTCCAAAAACTCTTGAAGAACAGCTGATCAAGTACCTCACCGATGCCCATTCGATCGAGCGTCAGGCGCTCGTGCAGATGAAACTCGCCCCGAAGATCGCTGGGGAGGGCGCATTGTCTGACGCCTTTGCCCGACATCTCACTGAGACCGAAGAGCACGAGCGGCTGGTCCGCGGGGCGCTGGAGAAGCGCGGCGCAAGCCGTTCGCTGATCAAGGACGCCGCCGGGGCGGTCACCGGGGTCGGTTTCGGCGCCTTCGCCGCGGTACAGCCCGACACCCCGGGCAAGCTTCTGGCCCACGCCGTCTCCTACGAGCACATGGAGGAGGCCGCCTACGAGCTGCTTTCGCTGCTGGCGAAACGCCTGGACGATCAAGATGCGCTGCAGACAGCCCGGCGGATCGAGTCCCAGGAGCAGGGAATGGCTCAGCGGCTGGAGGGGCTTTACGACCAGGCCGTGGAGGCGTCGCTGGCCGGCAAGGACCCGATCGACCTGGATGAGCACCTGACCAAGTACCTGGCCGACGCTCACGCCATCGAGAAGCAGGCCGAAACGCTCCTGGCCAAGGGCCCCGAGCTGGCCGGGGATCCTGAAATCGCGCAGGCCTACGAGTCGCACCTGACCGAGACCCACGGCCATCTGAGGCGGGTCGAGGAACGGCTCGAGGCCAGGGGCGGATCGCCGTCGAAGCTCAAGGACCTGGCCATGAAGAGCGGCGCGCTGAATTGGGGCGGCTTCTTTGCCGCCCAGCCGGACACCCCGGCCAAGCTGGCCGCATTCGCCTACGCGTTCGAGCATTTGGAGATCGCCTCCTACGAGCTGCTGCGCCGGGTCGCCACCCGCGCGGGTGATGAGCAAACCGTCCAGGCCGCCACCGCCATCCTGGCCGAGGAGCGGGCGGCGGCGGACAAGCTCAGATCTCTGTTTCCGCAGGCCCTGGAAGCCTCGCTGCGCGAGCAGAGTCTGGCGGGTCAGCGGTGAGAGCGGTCACCGATCAGGGAGCACACCGACGGGCGCGGCCCGGACTCCGTGATCGACGCCGTGGGCATGGAGGCGCATGGAGCGCCCCTGGGCAAACTGGCCCAGGGGCTGGCCGGGCTCCTGCCCGGCGCGGTGGCCGCCCAGATGATCGAGAAGGGCGGCATCGACCGGTTGTCCGTGCTGCACACCGCGATCGATGCCGTGCGGCGGGGAGGCACGATCTCTCTCAGCGGCGTCTACGGCGGCGCGGTCGACCCGATGCCGATGATGGACCTGTTCGACAAGCAGATCCAGCTCCGAATGGGCCAGGCCAACGTCAAGCGCTGGATCGACTTCCGCTCGACGAGGCGCCCCACGCCTACGAGATCTTTCAGAAGAAGCAGGACGGAGCGATCAAGATCCTGCTCCAGCCCTGAGGTCAGGAAGCGCCCACGCCGCTCAGGCGCTGGCCACCAGGACCCCCACGAAGACCAGGTAGGCGCCCACGATCACGACGCCGTGGCTCCTGCGCAAACCCCGGGTCCGGTAGGCCGCGGCCAGGGTGAACAGCGTCAGGCCCAGCGACCACGAGGCCACGAGCACGGACTGGCCAGAGGGCGAGCCCAAACCCAGAATCGTCCCCGAGAGCATCAGTCCGATCGCCACGTTCAATGCGTTGCTGTTCAGGGACGTGCTGAGCGCGGCAGAGCCGCGAGCTCGGAGGGCCAGATAGATCGCTGCCACGGCGTTGGGCAGGCTGGTCACCGCAGCCAGTACCAGGGCCCCGACCAGGATCTGCGGAACCCCGTGACGGCCCCCCAGCTTGGACGCGGCGTGCTCCATCACGACGCTGGCGGCGATCACTGCGGCCAGGGCCGCGAGGCCCAGCACCCCGTCCCTGCCTCTGCCACGACTGGGGTGGATGGCCTCCTGGAGCTCGATCTCCTCCTCGTGGATCGCCTCGGCCAGCCAGGCCAGCCAGCGGGAGGGGAGAGGTAGCCGGCTCAGGCGTCCCGGCCTGAGCCCAACCACGACGATGTACGGACCCAGGATGGCCACGCTCAGCCCCAGGCCGCCGGCCGCGGACAGTCCCCCGGCCACGACGGCCACGGCCAGCGCGGCCACGGCGATCGCCACCACCCCCTGGAGCACGATCACCCGCCGATGGAGGTCGATCCGACCGGCGATGATGCTGGACAGGCCCAGCAGGGCGGCCAGGTTGAAGACGTTTGACCCGACTGCCACCCCGGCGCCGATGCGCGCCTGGTGGGCCAGCAGCGCCGTGATGGCCGCGGTGATCTCCGGGGCGTCGGCGGCCAGCGCAGCCACCAGCCCGAGCAGGGGCTCGGACAGGCCCAGGCGGGCTCCGATCCGCTCCAGCCGGGAGACCAGCAACCAGCTGGTCGCCAGGCTGACCGAGCCGGCGGTCAGGAAGACGAGTATCAGGACAGGATCGGACACGCCCCGGGAGTTTGGCCAGCTCCCGCCCGGGAAGGCTTCTGGGGTGGAAGAAGAGAAACCCCCGACCGGCTTTCCTGAGCCGCCGGGCCAGGATCCAGGGGATCGCACGGCGGACCGCGAGCCGCATCACGTCCTGAACAACCCAGCGGATGATCCGGATCCGACCGAGTGGCCGGATCCGTATGACCGCCGACCCGACCCACGCGATCCCGGAGGGACCGACACAACGCGTCCCGGCGCGCCGCCCCACACGGTCCCTGGCAGCGTCTCCACCAGCGAGCCCAACCCCAAGCAGGACCCGGAGGCCGAGCCGTGGGCGGAGGGGCCCAAGCGCGATAAGGTCGATCGCTGAGCGGCCCGGCCGCGGGGGGGTCAGGAAGGTTGCCGCCTCTCCTGGCGTCGTTTCGGTCAGGCTCCTGACGGGAACGCATTACCCATGGCAAAGGGCACTGACATTGGCACCCCCGCGCGCACCGGTCCGCCGTTGCGCGAGCTGGCTGATCAGCTGGTGGCGCGGGCCGAGCGCGAATCCCGGGACTGCCTGGAACTCTCAGAGCTGAGCGAGCTGGCCCAGGAGGCTGAGCTGGCTGAGGACGAGCTTCAGGCGCTGGAGGACATGCTGGAGGAGCGGGGCATGGAGTTGCGCGATGACTGTGGCCGCGTGGAGGCCGAGCCGGTCTCATACGTGCCCGACGACCTGGCCGCGCAGACGACAGACGCCATGTCGCTCTTCCTCCAGGAGGTCCGCCGGCACCCGCTGCTCAGCCGCGAGGAGGAGATTGAGCTGGCCAAGCAGATCGAGCGAGGAGGCCTGCAGGCCAAGGAGCGCCTGGTCAACTCGAACCTGCGATTGGTGATCGCCAACGCGCGCAAGTTCCAGGGCCACGAACTGCCGCTCCTGGATCTGATCCAGGAGGGCATCCTGGGGCTGATCCGAGCGGCCGAGAAGTTTGATTGGCGCAAGGGGTACAAGTTCTCCACCTACGCCACGTTTTGGATCCGCCAGGCCCTCCAGCGGGCCCTGGACAACAGATCCCGAACCATCCGTATCCCGGTTCACCTGGGCCAGCGCGAGCGCAAGATCGCCCGGGCTCAGCGCGAGCTGGCCGCTCGGCTGGGCCGGGAGGTCACCGACGACGAGATCGCCCGTGAGGCTGAGATCAGCGTTCAGGACGTGCGCGACGCACGGGAGACCGTGCGCGTCGTGACCAGCCTCGACCGCCCGGTGGGCGAGGAGGAGGAGACGCCGCTGGGCGCGCTTCTGGCCAGCGGCGAGCGCACCCCGGACGAGGAGGTCGAGATCTCACTGCGGGAGGACGCCCTGTACAGGGCGCTCGAGCGTCTGCCAGAACCAGAGCGCGAGGTGGTCAGGCTGCGCTACGGCGTGGGCGGCGATGACCCCACGCCCCTGGGTGAGACCGGCCGCCGGCTCGGGATCTCCCAGGACGCCGTGCGCAAGCTGGAGCGCCGGGCCCTGACCGAGCTGGCTCAGAGCCGCGAGCTCGAGGCACTTCGCCCCGCCGCCTAAGCGGACGAGCGGGGGCCCCGGACCAGCGGCGAGCCGATCAGCGCGTCCATAGCGCCGCCGCACCCAGACCGGCGGCGGCCAGCCCCGCACCGGCCAGAACCACCCGCCGGTGCTTGGCCAGCTCGTACTGCGGGCTGACCGAGTGGGCCTGGTCGTCAAACGGGCCGTGCGCGCCCCGATCCTCATCCACCGGCTCAAACAGGTTGTCGTGGCCCTGCGGATTGAGGTCCTGGTCGGTCATCTGCGACTTGAACCCGGAACGGGCCAGGTAGCGATCCAGGAGCCCTGGAGCGATCCACTCGCCGAGGATGTTCATCACGGTGGGGATGCCAACGTAGATCTGACGGCGCTTATGGTGCGCGGCGTAGTGCACGGCGTCGGCCGCGATCTCGGGCTGGTAGATCGGGGGTACGGGCGTGGTCTGCTTGGGCAGCTTGGTCCGGCCCCAGGTGAACTGCGTCGTGTTTACGCCCGGGAGCTGGACCATCGAGACGTGGACCTTTGACTTGTGGTGCATGAGTTCGGTGAGCACGCTCTCCGTGAACCCCTTGCAGGCGTGCTTGGCCCCGCAGTACGGGCCCTGGAGCGGGATACCGCGGTAAGCCAGGGCCGAGCCCACCTGGACCAGCGACCCCCGATCGCGAGGCACCATCCGCTTGAGCGCCGCCCGCGTTCCCCAGACCATCCCCAGGTAGGTCACCTCGGTGGAGCGTTTGAACTCCTCGGGCTCAATGTCCAGAAACTCGGCGTAGATCGTGACCATCGCGTTGTTGACCCAAACGTCGATTGGACCGAGCTGGTCCTCCACGGCCGCGGCCGCGGCCTCCACCTGATCGGGTTGGGACACATCCGCCGGGAGGACCAGGGCCTGACCCCCGGCGTCTTGCACTTCCCGGGCCGCCGCCTCGAGACCCTTGCGGCCCCGGGCGATCAGACCGATCTTGGCGCCGTCTGCGGCGAACTTTCGGGCTGTGGCCCGCCCCACGCCTCCAGAGGCGCCGGTGATCACGACCACTTCCGCCGTGTCTTTGGCTGGCATGGATCGGTCCTACCCGACTTGGTGGGCCGGCACGCTCCTCCCCGGGATTGGAGTGAGGCTCGAGCGGTGACAATCAGGTCATGGGGAGCCGCCTCTCTGAGCGCGTGACGTCGCTGGACGCCCTCGTGGGCGACGCAATCGAGCGCGCCGTCTGTGTCAAGCACCGGCGGCGTCTGACCCGGCTGGGCTCGCACGCGCTTGACCCGGGACAGGGCTGGTGGGCCGTGGGGGATCCGCCGCCTCGCGAGGGCTGCGAGCTGAGGGTCCTGGTGGACGGCCAGGAGGCCTTCGCCGAGATCGCGCGGGCCATCGGGGATGCTCGGGAATCTGTTTGCATCACGGGCTGGCACATAGCGCCCCAGTTCGAGCTGGTCCGGGGCGAGGCGGTCGCCCTGGGTCCGCTACTGGCGGAGATGGCCGAGCGGGTCGACGTGCGGGTCCTGGTCTGGGCCGGGTCGCCGGTTCCGGCCTTCCATCCCACCCGGGGCGAGACTCGGGAGGCGATCCGGGCGTTGACGCGAGGAACGCGGATCCGGTGCGAGCCCGACCCGCGCGAGCATCCGTTCCACTGCCACCATGAGAAGACCGTGGTCGTGGACGGAAAGCTGGCCTTCGTGGGCGGTATCGACATGACCGACCAGGCCGGCGATCGCTACGACACCTCGGCCCACCCGGCCCGGCGCCGCCTGGGCTGGCATGACGTGGCCGCTGCGCTCACCGGCCCGGCCGTGCAGGACGTCTCGGACCACTTCGCCGTGCGCTGGCGGGCGCTCACCGGCGAGAACCTCGACGTGTCAGAGCCCCCACGTGGTACGGGCCACCACACGGTCCAGGTCGTCCGGACGGTGGCCGAGGGCATGTATGACGAGCTACCGCGGGGAGATTTTCGGATTCTGGAGAGCTACGTACGGGCGATTCGACAGGCGGAGAGCTACATCTATCTGGAGAACCAGTTCCTATGGTCTCCGGAGATCGTCTCCTGCCTGGCCGACAAGCTCGCAACCCCACCCGGCGACGATTTTCGGCTGGTGATCGTGCTCCCATCGAAGGCCAACAGCGGTCAGGATGACACCAAGGGTCAGCTGGCCGTGCTGGAGTCGGCCGATGACGGCCAGGGGCGCCTCTGTGTGGCCACCCTGCGATCGCTCACCGGTACGCGAGACGACCGCCTGTACGTGCACGCGAAGGTGGGGATCATCGATGATCGCTGGCTGACCATTGGCTCGGCGAACCTGAACGCCCACTCGCTGCTCAACGACACCGAGATGAACGTCGTCTGCGACGACCCCGCCCTGGCCAGCGCGACACGTCTGCGCCTGTGGAGCGAGCACCTGGAGGTCGACCCAGGCCAGATCGCTGACCAGGCCCCGCGCGACGTGGTCGACGAACTCTGGCGTCCGATCACGCAGGAGCAGCTCCGTCGCCTTGAGGCCAACGAGGCTCCAACCCACCGGCTGCTCGCCCTTCCGGGTGTGTCGAAGCGTTCCGGCCGACTCCTCGGCCCGCTCGTGGGTCTGATCGACGACGGATGAGCCGTCGCGACCGCAACGCCGGCCCGCGTTGTGTGTTCCGGAGTGATGTGGGATCATCGATTGAGTGGGGTGAGGGACCGTGGGTTCGAATCAGGAGGGTGAGATGAGTCGTCGTCGTGCTGTTACTGGCCGCCTTGGCGTAAGGCGGAGAGGGTTTACTGCAGTTGCTGTGTGTGTCGCCGCTCTGGCGCTGGTGATGGGTGCGGGCGCACTCGCCTCGACGCTCAACCAGGTCGTTCCGTCCACCGGCGGGGTGGCGGGACACGACTACGCCTATTGGCTGCAACGAGACTGGGAGTTCTATTTCGCCTCTCCAAGCCAGTGCCAGACCGCAACGGTCGGCGGACAGACGGTGTCGTTGGCGGAGAGCATCGGCGGGGGGAACAGCTCATGTCACATGCCCGCCGGCCACCCCATCTTCGTCAACAGCCTCAGCACGGAGTGCTCGACGATCCCCGGCCACCACAACGGCTGGGGGACGAGCAAATCCCAGCTTCAGAAATGCTCTCGGACGGTCACGGAGAAGGCGCGGATCACCGAATGGCTGGACGGGCAGCGCGTTCCGAACTTCGGGCGGGTGTTCTGGAAGACCGTGACGCAGTTCTCGGTCAACGTCCCGGCCGGACGGTTCAAGGGCTTCAACGGCGGGCAGGTCCGGGCCGCAGCCTGGGGCTGGTCGCTGTTGCTGAAAAAGCTCCCCAAGGGCAAGCACACCGTCCGGTGCCGGGCCTTCTACCCCAACGGAAAACTGGAATTCCAGGACCGAATCACCCTGTACATCTCCTGACCCGGTCGGCGTCGGCTGGATCAGGCCGTTTCGGATAGGTTCCCAGCGAAACGCGAGCGGAGGAGGTCGGGCCGATGTACATCGTCATCCGCAGTTATTCAGGCGAGGGCGCCTCCGAGCTCTTCGATGCCCTCGAGCAGAGAGCCGGGGAGGTCAAGGAGATCATCACCACGGTTCCTGGTTTCGTCAGCTACTGGGGCTTCCGCAGCGGCAACGGCGGCACGACCGTGACGGTGTGCCAGGACAAAACCGGCACCGACGAGTCCTCCCGCCGGGCGGCTGATTGGGTCAGGGAGAACGTCGGCGCGCCGGTCGCTGCCCCGAGCATCACAGAGGGCGAAGCCTCACTCGAGTTCTAGCCGTGAAGATTCGGGCTGCCGTTCTGGAGCGGTTCGCTGAGCCGCTGGTGGTCCAGGAGGTCGAGCTGGATGGGCCCAGGCAGGGGGAGGTGCTGGTCCGCCTGCACGCCTGCGGCGTCTGCCATACGGACATGTACTCCGCCTCGGGGGCCGACCCCTCGGGCTACGCGCCGACCGTGCTCGGCCATGAGGGAGCGGGCGTGGTGGAGGCGATCGGCGAGGGCGTGGTCTCGCTTCAGCCCGGGGACCACGTGGTCACTCTGTTCAGCCCCCAGTGCGGCCAATGTGTGAACTGCCGCAGCGGCAGGACGAACATCTGCCTGGCCATCCGCGAGCAGCAGAACGCCGGTTACCTGCCCGACGGCACGACGCGCCTGTCCCGCGCTGGGGAGCCCGTGCGCCACTTCATGGGCTGCTCCACGTTTGCGCAGGCCACCGTCATGCCTGAGATCGCGCTGGCCAAGGTCTCGGCCGACGCGCCACTGGAG
The DNA here is from genome assembly GCA_036490975.1 of Solirubrobacteraceae bacterium. GTDB lineage: Bacteria > Actinomycetota > Thermoleophilia > Solirubrobacterales > Solirubrobacteraceae > Palsa-465. The sequence continues at coordinate 64,219 of DASXCS010000067.1, read as the reverse complement.
GCGGCCTGTCTGTTTGCCTGCGGACTCTCCACCGGGCTGGGCGCGGCGATGTTCCGCGCGCCCGTTGAGGCGGGGGCCACCGTGGTGGTGTTCGGGGCCGGCATGGTCGGCCTGGGGGCCGTGGCCGGGGCACGCCTACAGGGCGCCGGGCGGATCATCGCCGTCGACCTGTCCGACGAGCGCCTGGAGCTCGCCCGCCGGCACGGAGCCACCGACACGTGGGTGGCCGGACCGGACACGGTGCCGCGAGTGCTCGAGGAGACGGAGGGTTTCGGGGCCGACGCCACGTTTGAGGCCACGGGTAACGTGGCCGTCATGCGCCAGGCCGTGGAGGCCGCGCGCATCGGGTGGGGAGTGGCCTGCATGTGCGGCGTGGCCGGAAGAGGGGAGGCGCTCGAGATCGTCCCCCGCTACCTGATCACCGGCCGCCGGGTGCTCGGGGCGTCTTTCGGAGGCGTCAAGGGACGTGAGCAGGTGCCACAACTGGTCGACCGGTACCTGGCCGGAGACATCGACGTCGACTCATTCATCTCCCACCGCCTCACGCTGGATCAGATCAACGAAGGCTTCGAGCTGATGGAACGCCAGGACGGGATCCGCAGCGTGATCGAGTTCGAGGCTTAGAGCCGCCTCAGCTCCTGCCGGTCCCTGTCGGCCAGCCGCATCTGGCGCACGAACCACAGACTGGCCAAAGCGGCCGCAGCACACACGATCCACATCGCCTGGTAGCCCTGGGTGGCGCTGAACGGACCGGTCTGGGTCACTCCGATCAGAATGCCTGCCAGCAGCGGCCCGAGCGTGATGCCCACTCCGCGGGACAGGCTGTAGAACCCGGTCAGGGCTCCGTGCTTTCCCTCGGGCATCAGCGGCATCAGCACGGCGTAGGCCAGCGTCATCACCGTCCCACCACCCAGGGCGATGGGGACGCTGGCCACCCCCAGGGCCACCCGGCCCGTGGTGGCCGCGGGGACCGCGAATCCCAGCCCGTAGATCCACAGCGCGACCGTGACCACGCGCAGCCGGCCGAAGCGGTCGCCCAGCTTGCCGGATAGCGCAGCGCCGCCCAGGATCACCACGGCGAAGCCGCCGATGATCAGCGAGGAGGTATCCAGGCCGTAGCCCAGCCCCTGGACGAGATACAGGACGACGAAGGCCTTGAGCGCGGCCAGAGCCATCTCCCACAGGGCGTTGGCCACGAAATAGAACCGCAGCGAGGGGTGCTCGGCCACCAGCCGCCGCAGTGTGCCCGCGGCATCCCGCAGGCCCTGCCCCGGCTCCCTGTCAGGTTGCTCGTGCAGGCCCTGGCGCAGCACGAGATGGACGAACGCGCCGATCGCCGCCAACAGCAGGACGGCTGAGAACAGGAATGGCGCGGCCTGGCCAAGGCTCAACAGCAGACCAGACCCCACCAGGGCCAGGCCCGTGCCCAGGCCTCGGGCCACCGCCTGCGCGCTCTGGGCCCGCCCCGCCACCTGATCGCTTCCCACCATGTCCGGATACATGGCCCGGTAGGGCTCGTAGGCCACGAAGTAGAAGGCGAAGAACACCGCGGCGGCCAGCGCCACGGCCACCAGTGAGTGCATGAAGCCGATCAGGATCAGACCGACCGCGGCAGGCACAGAACCGCCGATCACAAATGGGAGTCGGCCGCCGATCCGGGTCTGAAGCTGGTCTGACCACGCTCCGGCGATCAGCGGGATCCATAGGGCCATCACGCCCTCACCGCCGATGATCACTCCGATCACGATCGTGTCCTGGGTGTAGGTGCGGGTGACCTGCCCCAGGTAGGCCGAGACCGTCGTGATGGCGAATGCCAGCGCGAAGGTGGGCAGGGCCAGAAGGGCCAGCCGAACCCGCTCCTGATGGCTGAGATTTCGCTCTGCTGTGGCGGCCACGCCCGGCTCAGCCGCCCGAGCTGGGCACGGGAACGTGGTACTGCTGGGCCTCCTCGCGGCGGAGCTCGAGGCCCAATCCTGGACGGGAGCGGTCAGGGGTCAGAAGGCCCTGCTCGGGATCGAGGGTTCCCTCGAACAGGAGCTGCTCGATTCGATAGTGGTCGAAGAAGTACTCGATGTGCAGGACCGTCTCCATGGCACAGCAGGCATGGGCCGAGATGCCGGGGGCGCAGTGGGCGGAGAAGGGCAGGCAGCGGGCCTGGCACAGCCCATCGATGCGCAGGAGGTTGGTGATCCCACCGCACCGCGTGACGTCGGCCTGGAGGATGTGGACGGCGCCCGCGTCGAGCATCCGCTGGTAGTAGGGCAGATTCCATCCGTATTCGCCGGCGGCCACGGCCAGGCCCGACGGGGCGTGGTCGCGCACGTAGCGCAGCCCGGCCAGGTCGTCTGAGGAGACGGGCTCCTCGAAGTAGATGACGCCGAACTCGTCGTGATAGCGCTGGGCCCACTCGACGGCCTGCGGGACATTGTTGGCGCCATTGGCGTCGACCATCACATCCACGTCCGGACCGGCCACCGATCGGACCAGCGCGACGCGCTCGGGATCCGCGTCGGCGTCCCGCCCCACCTTGATCTTGACCGAACGAAAGCCATCATCCATCCACCCCTGCACCTGCTCACCGAGTTGCTCAGGCGTGTAGTCGCAGAACCCGCCCGAACCGTAGATGGGCACGCTCTCCCGGTACCGGGGCAGGGCATCGGCCAGGCACACACCGAGCAGCCGGGCCTTGAGATCCCACAGGGCCACATCGACGGCGGACACGGCCATGGCGGCCACCCCGTCATGGCCCAGCTGGCGGGTGGCCATCTGCATCTGGGCCCAGGCCTGCTGGGGCATGAGCGGATCTGCGTCCTCGAGCACGGAGGCCAGCTTGGACTCAACCACCGCTCCGGCCGACGGGTCGCAGTAGGTGTAGCCCAGACCGGTCTGGCCATTGGCGCTGACCTCCACCACGACGGCTGTGGTCGAATCCCAGATCAGCGTGCCGTCGGATTCCTGCTCGGTCGCCGTGGGTACTTCGTAGGCGCTCACCCGGACGTCATCGATCCGAGTGCCCGCGAGTTCGCGGAGCGTGCTCACCGGGTGATGAACTCCTCCACCTTGCCCTTGAGCGATTCCTTGATGATCCGACCGCGGTGCGGATCACCCGGAAGCGCCCGGGCCAGCTTCTTGGCCTGCTCAAACTGGATGTGCGGCGGCAGCGGTGGGACCTCCGGGTCGGTGATGGCCTCGTAGATCACGGGGCCTGACGTATGGCTGAGAGCCTCGTCCCAGGCGGGGCCCACATCCTCCGGTCGCTCCACGCGAATCCCCTTCAGCCCTATGAGCTCGGCGAACCGGGCATAGGGGAAGTCGGGGAGGTCCTGCGAGACCTCGAGCTTGGGATCGCCCTCCATCACCCGCTGCTCCCAGGTGACCTGGTTGAGATCATCGTTGTGAAGCACGAGCACGATGCACTGCTTGTTTGTCCAGCGCTCTGAGTACCGGGCCAGGTCGAGCATCGCGTTGATGCCAAGCATCTGGAAAGCGCCGTCGCCGATCGTCGCGATCACGGGCCGGTCGGGGTAGGCGAACTTGGCCGCCAGGGCATAGGGCACCGACGGGCACATCGTGGCCAGCGTCCCTGACAGCGCCGCCTTCATGCCCTGGCGCACCCGCAGGTGCCGGGCCCACCAGTTGGTCCCCGAGCCGGAGTCGGAGGTGAGGATGCAGTTGTCGGGCAGGCGCGGGCTGAGCTCTGAGAACAGCAGCTCGGGGTTGATCGGCTGAGCGTCCAGCTGAGCACGCTTGTCCATCAGCTTCCACCAGCGCTCGATCTCCTCCTCGAGCTGCTTTCGCCATGACCGATCGTCCTTGCGGTCGAGCAACGGGATCAACGCCTGGAGGGTGTCCTTGGCGTCTCCGACCAGGTTGCACTCCGTCGGGTAGCGCATACCCAGAAGCTTCCCGTCGATGTCGATCTGGACGCCGCGCGCCTGGCCCTCCTTGGGCAGGAACTCCGCGTACGGGAAGCTCGTGCCGATCATCAGCAGGGTGTCGCAGCCCTCCATCATGTCGTAGCTCGGCTTGCTTCCCAGCAGCCCGATCGGACCGGTCACGAATGGCAGGTCATCGGGCAGGGCCGCTCGGCCGTTGAGCGCCTTGGCCACGCCGGCCCCCAGTAGGTCCGCCACCTGGACGACCTCGTCCTCGGCCCCGATCGCCCCCTGCCCGATCAGGATGGCCACCCTCTGGCCGGCGTTGAGGACCTCGGCCGAGTGCCGCAGATCCTCGTCGCGCGGCCGGATCTGCGGTTTTGAGTACCCGACCGAGGAGTACACGGCGCCGTGGGTCCGCGGCGGGTCTGAGTAGTCCAGATCTCCGACGTCGTTGGGGACGATCACGGCCGTGGGCTGACGCGAGTCATGCGCGATCCGCAGCGCCCGGTCGATCACGTGCCGGGTCTGTGAGGGGTCCATGATCGTCGTCACGTACTGGCTGGCCACATCCTTGTAGAGGACGCCGAGGTCCACCTCCTGCTGGTAGTTGGCGCCGATCGCCATGCGCGGCTGCTGTCCGATGATCGCCACCACCGGCTGATGGTCGAGCTTGGCGTCGTACAGGCCGTTTAGGAGGTGGATCGCTCCCGGGCCCGAGGTGGCCATGCACACGCCCACCTCGCCGGTGAACTTGGCGTGCGCGCAGGCGGCGAACGAGGCGATCTCCTCATGGCGGCACTGGATGAACTCGGGCTTGTTGTCGGTTTTGTGAAACGCGCCCAGGAGGCTGTTGATCCCGTCGCCCGGATAGCCGTAAATACGCTTGATGCCCCACTCAGTGAGGCGGTTGAGAATGAACTCTGCGGTCGTGGGCATGGAATCTCCTGAGCTGGTTTCCGGGGCACGAAGGGGCTACCCGTCCGCCCCGGGGGAGAAGCGCATTTTCGTCTGGAGCCGGCAACCCGTTCGCGCTCAGACATGCAGCGACCGGGTAGCCGAAATCAGGTATGGCCACTCAGACCCGGTCACCCAGGCCCACGGGGGGGCGAGCGCGACAGGACCGGGGGTCCGCGGCCCGGGCTTCCCCATGGGCGGTCCTGGTCGTCATGTGCCTGGGCTACTTCCTGGTCCTGCTCGACGTGACGATCGTCAACGTTGGGCTGCCGCAGATTGGATCGGGTCTTCACGCCGGTGTCAGTTCGCTCCAGTGGGTGGTGGATGGGTATGCCCTGGTCCTGGCGGCACTGATGCTGGCCGGGGGGACGTTCGGCGACCTGAGGGGTCACCGGCGTATGGCCCTCGCCGGACTGGTGGTGTTCGGCGCCGGCTCCCTGGGCTGCGGTCTGGCCCCGACCAGCACGGTCCTGGTGGCGGCGCGGGCCGTACAGGGAATCGGAGCCGCGCTCCTCCTTCCCGGGACGCTGGCCATCATCAGTCGCGCCTTCCCCAGGCCCGCTGAGCAGGCCCGGGCCATCGGAGTGTGGGCGGGAGTCGGCAGCCTGGCCCTGCCGGCGGGACCGCTGCTGGGAGGACTCCTGATCGCGGGGTTCGGCTGGCGGGCCATCTTCCTGCTCAACGTCCCGATCGTCGGGATCGCGTTGGCGGCCGCGCTGGCGATCGCGCCCGAGAGCATTGAGTCCGGGGGGCGCCGCCTGGATGTCCGCGGGGTAGTCCTGGGCACGCTTTTTCTACTGGCGGTTACGTTCGGCGTCATCCAGGCCGGCCGAACCGGCGCCTCGCCGGCGGTGATCGCAGCTGCCCTGGCGGCGGCCGCCTCGGCCGGGCTGTTCCTGCTTGTCGAACGCGATCGGGGATCGGAAGCCATGCTCCCGCTGGGGCTGTTCCGCAGGCCGGTGTTCAGGGTGGCCAACGGGATCGCGGGCGCGATGAACCTGGGCACGCTCGGAACCCTGTTCGTTCTCACCCTGTATCTCCAATCGGTCCAGCATCGCTCGGCGCTGAGCGCCGGCCTGGCGCTGGTCCCGTTGTTCACTCCGCTGGCTGTGATCGCCCCCCTGGCCGGCCGGCTGACCAGCCGGATTGGGCCCCGGCTGCCGATCGCGGCCGGGCTGATGATCGCGGCGGCCGGCCTGGCCCTCCTGGGTGTGGCCGGGGCGGGTGCTTCCTATCCGTATCTGCTCGTGGCGTTCCTGCTCTGGGGATGCGGCCTGGGCGTCCTGACGCCGGCGGTTGTGGCCACGGCGCTGGGCTCGGTGTCCCGGGACAGGGCCGGTCTGGCCTCTGGCATCAACAACACCGCCCGCCAGGCCGGGGGCGCCATCGGAGTGGCCATCGCCGGGGCCGTTGCAGGCTCGCCCGCCGATGGCGGCGGCTTTCTGAGCGGGTTTCATGCCGTGGCGCTGGGATCCGGGGTCCTGTATGTGCTCGCGGCGACGATGGGCGTGATTCTGATTCCGCGCGACGGAACTTCGAACCTGTCCTCGAACGGGTAAGGCCCCTGCCCACCGGGTAGTTCAGGACCATGGCCGAATCCGATCCCCACGAGCTGGCCGACCAGCTTCAACAGGAAACCGAGCGTCTCCAGCAGGAGATCGAGCGGCTGGGCGACGACGTTTCCTCAACCCGCGAGGACTGGGAGCACAAGCGGTCGGATACGGGGATCCCCGGGGCGGCGCCGGCTGACCAGCTGGATGAGGAGAACCAGGCCGGCGAGAACCAGGCCGGCGACGAGGCCTAGCTCGAAACCTTCAGCCAGGTCCGCAGCTTGCGCAGCTTGCTCTGCGGCGGTTGCTTGGGGATGGCCGTGGTGGAGCGCTCGGCCATCTCGTTCTGGCGCTCGGTGATCCACTCACCGCTGGGCGTCCGGCGGATGGCACCCACGCGGGCGCCTGACTGATCGTGAAGGCCGCCACCGTCATCGACGCTCAGGGCCTGGTTGCCGCCCAGTGCGTCCGTGACGATCTCCTGTACACGGTCGCGGTCGAACTGGTCCAGCTGCTGTTCGTTGATCGTGGCCGTCACGGCGGCCAGAGCGCGATCCACTTCCATATTCGAAGCCATATCTGTCAGCGCCAATACCCGATCGGGCATCCAGGAAACCGGGGTGGTGTTTCCAGACACCGATAGCGGATATATATGCGGCGAATGGCCTTTTCGCGCCTGACGACTCCGCTACTCCGCCAGCTCAAGGACGACCCCCTGGGTCTGGGCCGGGCGGCCCGGTCGCGCCGCTCGGAGAACCTGACCCCACGGACCAAGACAGCGGACAGGGTCGTCCAATCCATCTGTCCCTACTGCGCCGTGGGCTGTGGCCAGAAGGTGTACGTCAAGGACGAGAAGGTGATTCAGATCGAGGGTGACCCGGACTCGCCGATCTCCCGGGGACGGCTGTGCCCGAAGGGGGCAGCGTCGGAGAGGCTCGTCAACAGTCCGATGCGGGAGACGAGGGTCAAGTACCGGCGTCCCGGCGCGGAGGAGTGGGAGTACCTGAGCCTGGAGCAGGCGACAGAGATGATCGCCGACCGGGTCATCGAGGCCCGCCAGAAGACCTGGGAGGAGGAGACCGATAGCGGTGAGCCGCTGAAGCGGACGCTGGGCATCCACTTCCTGGGCGGAGCCACGCTGGACAGCGAGGAGAACTATCTGATCAAGAAGTTCTTCACGGCGATGGGGGCACTGTCGATCGAGAACCAGGCCCGCATATGACATAGCTCCACGGTCCCCGGTCTGGGGACCTCGTTCGGGCGCGGTGGCGCCACCACGTTCCAGCAGGACCTGCAGAACTCCGACTGCATCCTGATCATGGGCTCGAACATGGCCGAGCAGCACCCGGTCGGGTTCCAGTGGGTGGTGGAAGCCAAGGAGCGGGGGGCCAAGGTCATCCACGTCGACCCTCGCTTCACCCGGACGAGCGCGATGGCCGATCGCCACATCCAGATTCGGCCCGGAACTGACATCGCCTTTCTGGGGGGCGTGGTCAACCACATCTTTGAGCACGACGCCGTGTTCGAGGAGTACGTCCGCCACTTCACAAACGGGCCGGTGATCATCAAGAAGGACTTCCGGGACACGGAGGACGCCAGCGGGTTCTTCTCGGGCTGGAACCCGGGCGACAGCGCGTACGGGATCGACACCTGGGGCTACAACAAATCGACGGGCGAGGCCACCGCGGGCAAGTCCGAGCAGCAGGCCGACGTTTCCGGAGAGCAGTCCCACGGGGCCCACGGCATGGAGCTGACTGGCGGAGACCCCGCGGACGTCGACAACTCCATGCAGGATGAGCACTGTGTCCTACAGATCCTGCGCCGCCACTTCTCTCGCTACACGCCTGAGACGGTGGCGGAAATCTGCGGTTGCTCCCCTGACGACGTCGTCGCGGTAGCTCAGGCGCTGTGCGAGAACTCCAGCCGGGAACGGACCTCCGCCGTCGTCTATTCGGTGGGGTGGACCCAGCACACGATCGGGGTGCAGAACATCCGCGCTGCGTCGATCGTCCAACTGCTGCTGGGGAATATCGGGCGACCCGGCGGCGGGATCCTGGCCCTTCGCGGTCACGCCAACATCCAGGGCTCGACCGACATACCGACGCTGTACAACATCCTCCCGGGGTACATCCCGATGCCCCATCCGCAGTCTCACCCGACGCTGGATAAGTTCGTCAAGCTCAACGGGCCGGACACCGGGGCCTGGGGAAACCTGAAGCCGTACATGGTCTCGATGCTCAAGGCCTGGTGGGGAGACGTGGCCACGGAGGACAACGACTTCTGCTTTGACTACCTGCCGCGCATCAACGGCGATCACTCGCACTACGCGATGATGCTCAAGATGCTGGACGGGGGGGTAAGGGGCATGTTCTGCGTGGGCCAGAACCCGACCGTGGGCTCGGCCAATTCAAAGCTCATGCGGCTCGCGCTGGCCAAGCTCGACTGGCTGGTGGTGCGTGACTTTCAACCGATCGAGTCGGCCACGTTCTGGAAGGACTCGCCCGAGCACGAGTCGGGCGAGGTGCGGGCCCAGGACATCCAGACCGAGGTGTTCTTTCTCCCCTGCGCGGCGCACACCGAGAAGGACGGGAACTTCACCAACACCCAGCGGCTGCTCCAGTGGCATCACAAGGCGTGCGAACCGCCGGGCGATTGCCGCTCGGAGCTGCACTGGATCTATCACCTGGGCAGGAGGATCCGGGAGAAGCTGGCCGGCTCCCAGGATCCGAAGAATCGTCCGATTCTCGACCTGACGTGGGACTACCCCGTCCGGGGTCCCCACGATGAGCCCGACGCCGAGCACGTGCTCCAGGAGATCTCCGGCCGCAGTTCGGACGGGTCGTTCCTGGCCAGCTACGACGAGCTCGAGGAGGACGGATCGACGACCTGCGGCTCGTGGATCCATTGCGGGATTTACAAGGAGGGCGTCAACCAGTCGGCCCGCAAGAGGCCAGGCACCGAACAGAACTGGATCGCCCACGAATGGGGCTGGGCCTGGCCCAAGGACACCCGGATCATCTACAACCGCTGCTCGGCCGATGCCGACGGACAGCCCTGGTCCGAGCGCAAACGTTATGTGTGGTGGGACGAGAAGGAGGGCAAATGGACCAGCCTGGGCGACTCGCCTGACTTCCCTCCGGACAAGGAGCCCGACTACCGGCCCGGGCGCAACGCCAAGAAAATGGAGGCCATCGCCGGCGACAAGCCGTTCATCCTGCACCCGGACGGGAGGGGCTGGCTGTATGCCCCGACGGGGTTGGTGGACGGTCCGCTGCCCGCCCACTATGAGCCCCAGGAGTCACCGTTCAAAAACCCCCTGTACGCCCAGCAGCAGAATCCCACGCGTCAGGTTTTCCACCGCCCGGAGAACCCATATCACCCCACCGGCGACGAGCAGGGAGCCGATGTGTTCCCGTTCGTGCTCACCACCTATCGACTCACCGAGCACCACACGGCGGGAGGGATGTCCCGCACGGTGCCCTACCTGGCCGAGCTTCAGCCGGAATTCTTCGTTGAGGTCTCACCCGAGCTGGCGGCAGAGCGGGAGCTCGAGCACGGAGGCTGGGCCACCGTGATCACGGCCCGGCAGGCCGTCGAGGCCCGGGTGCTGGTCACGGCGCGGATCAGGCCGCTGGAGGTCCAGGGCCGCCGGATGCACCTGGTGGGGGCGCCCTATCACTGGGGCGGCGTGGGGATCGTGACCGGCGACTCCGCCAATGAGCTGCTGCCCGTTGTTCTGGACAACAACGTCCACATCAGCGAATACAAGGTGGCCACGTGTGATATCCGGCCCGGTCGCCGGCCCCGCGGCCGGGCCCGGCTGGACCTGGTGCAGACGTACCGCCAGCGGGCGGGGGTGAAGGATTGAGTCTCCAAACGCACGCCTGGCCGTCCACCTACGGCGCCGAGTCCAGGCCCCGGGTCGGCTTCTTCACCGACACCTCGATCTGCATCGGATGCAAGGCCTGCGAGGTGGCGTGCAAGGAGTGGAATCAGATCCCGATGTCGATTCAGGGATTTACCGGCAAGTCGCTGGACAACACGGTCGACCTGGGAGCCAACACGTGGCGCCACGTGGCCTTCGTGGAGCAGAGCCTCCCCGCGGATGCCCGAGACAACGGTGGCGACCTGGTCCGGGCTGCGCAGGCCGGTGCTGCCATCGACGCCGGGGTCCAGACCTACCAGGAGGGCGACGGGTTCAGGTGGCTGATGGCCTCCGACGTGTGCAAACACTGCACCCATGCCGCCTGCCTGGATGTCTGCCCCACCGGGGCGCTGTTCCGGACCGAGTTCGGCACCGTGGTGGTTCAGGAGGACGTGTGCAACGGGTGCGGGTACTGCGTGCCGGCGTGTCCGTTCGGCGTCCTGGATCAGCGCGAGGGGGACGGCCGGGTCTGGAAGTGCACGCTCTGTTACGACCGGCTGAAGGACGATCAGGAGCCCGCCTGCGCCCAGGCCTGCCCCACCAACTCGATCCAGTTCGGCGAGTTGGGCGAGCTGCGGGAGCGGGCCGAGCACCGGCTGGCCAAACTCCAAGACGCCGGCCAGGACAAGGCCCAGCTGTATCTGGCCGACGACGAGGATGGGATCGGTGGCGGCGGGGCGTTCTTCCTGCTCCTGGACGACCCCGAGGTCTACGGACTCCCGCCGGATCCCGTTGATACACGGCGCGACGTGGGTGAGATCTGGGCGGCCGCAGGTGTCGCGGCGGTGGCGTTGGGCGGAGCGATCGCGGCCGCCGTTTTCGGGGGACGGCGATGACATCCGAGCCTGGCCGAGAAAACGACGCCAGACGTCGCTTAATCGACCAGGCAGGGCCTGACCAGGCCCTCGGCGCCGAGGTGCGCTCGTACCACGGCCAACCGGTGATCAAGGAGCCCGTGTGGACGTGGGAGATCCCCATGTACTTCTACACCGGTGGATTGGCCGGGGCCTCGGCCGGCCTGGCGCTCCTGTCCGAAGTGCAGGGAAACGACGTCCTGGCTCGCCGGGCCTGGGCGGTCGCCAGCGCCGGCATCATGGTCAGCCCCGCTCTGCTCACCTCCGACCTGGGCAGGCCCGCCCGCTTTCTGAACATGCTGCGGATGTTCAAGGTGACCTCGCCGATGAGCGTCGGATCATGGATTCTCACGCTGAGCGGCGCCGCGACGACCGTTGGCGCGGCCAACAGCCTGCTCGGTCTGTTCCCCCGGCTCGGACGTGTGGCCAAGCCCGCCGCCGCGCTGCTGGGCCTTCCGCTGTCCACGTACACCGGCGCGCTGCTGGCCAACACCGCCGTCCCGGTATGGCATGAGGCGCGGTGGGAACTTCCGCTCGTGTTCGCCTCCGGAGCGGCCCTCAGCGCCGGAGCGTTGAGTGTGATCGCGACGCCGCCACCGGCCGCCGGACCGGCCCGGCGTCTAGCCCTGGGCGGCGCCGTGGCTGAGCTCGGGCTGAATGAGGCGATGAAGAAGCGGCTCGGACCCCACGGCGACCCCTACCGCGACGGACAGGGCTCAGCGTTCGGCAACCTCTCCCGCATCGGTGTGGCCACCGGGGCCGCCGTGCTGGCCTGGCAGGGCCAACGCTCACGACTGGGGGCGGCTCTCGGGGGAACCCTGCTGTCCGCCGGCGCGGCCGCGGCCCGCTGGAGCATCTTCAGGGCCGGCTTCACGTCGGCCTCGGACCCTCAATACGTGGTCGGCCCCCAGCGAGCCGGGATCGAGCGGGGGACGCGGCGCGGAGCCGCCCGGACCCAGGCCAGGGTGGCGGAGCCCGACGACCGGGCCGGCTCCGCGCTGACCGCTGGGCGCTGAGGGCGTCCGCCGGGCGACGTAACTCAGGCCCCGCCCACCGGCGCCGGCTGGTGCTCGCGCTCGGCCTCCTCCTCGGCCTCGTGCTGTATCGCCTCCACCCGCTCGGCCGCGCTCAGGTCATGGCAAATGCGCCTGGTCAGGAAGAACAGGATCAGCGGTATCACCCAGATCCCGATTCTGAACACGGTCAGCTGAGTCTGGTAGCCGATGTTCCACAGGACCAGGATGCGGTCGGCAGCTCCAAAGGCGAAGATCAGAAACACCCAGCTCAGGAACGCCACCCCGAAGGCGGTGCGGTTGGGGGCATCCCGGGGACGATCGGCCAGGTTGTGCATGGTCCGATCACCGGTCAGGCGCCGCTCCGCCCAGGGATACACGGCCAGGACAGCCAGGACGAATAACGGGAAGGCCGCTCCGCCCCAGAAGGGGTTGGGGACCAGTGTGAAGTGACCGATCGTGACGTCAAAGCTCGGCATCAGCCGCAGCGCACCGATCAGCCAGCCCAGGTACCAGTCGGGCTGCGCCCCGTTGGTGGCGTCGTAGGTGTGGTACGGCCCCCACTGCCAGATCGGATTGACCTGGATCAGGCCTCCGAGCAGGAACAGGACCGCGAACACGCCGAACATCAGCGCCAGCGAGCGCGGGGTCTGGCCCGGGAACAGCGGGACGCCGATGAGCCGTTTGTTGGTGTGGCGACGGCTCTCCTTGAACTGGGTGTGATGGCGCAGCGCGACCAGCGCCAGGTGGCCACCGATCAGGACGGCCAGCAGGATCGGGATCAGGAACACGTGCGCGATGTACATGCGCGACCAGAGCGCCTGCCCACCGGGAAACGGGCCGGCGAAGATGAACTGGGTCATCGGCCCGCCGATGATCGGCAGTGAGAGGCCGACGCCGTAGCCGATGGCCAGCCCCATCCCGGAGAGCAGGTCATCGACCATCGAGTAGCCGAGGTAGCCCTCCAGGAACGTGGTGAACAGCAGCAGCAGGCCCAGCAGCCAGGTCAGCTCGCGAGGCTTGCGGAACGCGCCGGTGAAGAAGACCCGCATCAGGTGCAGCACGATCGCCACCACGAACACGTCCGCCGCCCAGTGGTGCGTCTGACGGATCAGGAGTCCGGTCTTGTAGTAGAGCGAGATATCCAGCACCGACTTGTAGGCAGCGCTCATCTCTCGCCCGTCCAGGGGCCTGTACGAACCGTGGTAGACGGTATGAGCCGTGCTGGGGTCGAAGAACAGGGCCAGGTAGACCCCGGTGGCCACGAGCACGATGAAGCAGTACAGCGCCACCTCGCCGAGCAGGAATGACCAGTGGTCCGGGAACAGGTACCGGAGCCCCTTCTTGATCAGCGGGGCGCTGGCCGTCCGTTCGTCGATAAAGCGGACGGGATCCAGGGAATCGCTCACGTCGGCGATTCCCTGACGTTCCACCAGGAGGGGCCCACGCGCTGGGAGAAGTTGCCCGCCGCCCGCAGGTGGCCCTCGGAGTCGATCATCAGGGGAAGCTGGGGGAGGGGCCGCCCGGCCGGACCGTATGTGACGCTCGCCCCCGTCGCCGGGTCAAAGGTGGAGTAATGGCAGGGGCAGACCAGCGCCGGCTTGGGCTCAACCGCCGGGAAGGTCGGCTTTCGGTACAGGGCGATCGCGCAGCCGGCATGAGTGCAGATCTTTGAGTAGGCCAGGATGCCGTGGGGGGCCCAGTCCGCCCGTCCGGCCGGGAGATGGATCGTGCTCGGAGCCAGCCGCAACAGCACCACCGGGGAGCCGATCTCCTCCTTGTCGGCCCCCTCGGGGAACGCCGTGTAGAAGGTCTCCGTTTCCACGTCGCCGGCCTTGAACGGACGGTTGTCTTCGTCCACCAGACGGCGTCCCCTCCGCCAGGCGGTCCGGTCCAGCGCCGCGGTGTCCCAGAACGGTCCCAGCGAGGCGGCCGGGGTAATTGCGGCCGCGCCGAAGGCCGCGGCGGTGGCGGCGCTGGCCCCGATGAGCAGCCGTTTCCGGGTGAAGCGACTGCCGCTCTCATGGACGATCTGGGCCACCTCGGATTGCTCCTGGGGATGCTCCTCGGGGTATTCATCCTCCCGCTCCTCGGTCACCACCAGGCGCTTGGCCACGACGGTCAGGGCGGCGGCGATGAAGGCCAGCGACATGCCCAGGCAGATGCCCAGCAGGGCGTTGGGGATGTCCTTGGGGCCGAACTCGGCGTACGTGACCACGAAGCCGATGGCCCAGGCCACGGCGATGGCCAGAAGGATCAGTACGGCTGTCTCGGCCCGGCGTTCCGGGCGGCCGGCGGGGACGATCCGTTCAGGCTCATCCTCCTGCTCGGAGGCTCGGTGCATGAGCTTGCCCACGAACAGCGTGATCAGGGCCACCAGCCAGCGCCACAGCTTTCTCATGAGCGCATCCGTCTCCCCAGGAGCACGCAGATGCCGATCAGCAGCGGACCGGCGATCCACCAGACCACGATCCCCTCGGGGATGGGCCCGAGGTTGCCGATCCCCCACCCGCCGTGATTGTCCGGGTGGTTGGTGCTGAGCACGTAGCGGACGAGCGAGTTGAGATCGGCCTTCGAGATCTGCTTGGGCGTGAACTGCGGCATTAGGTATGGACCCACGCGCACCGCCTCGGCGATCTCAGTCGCGGTGAGCCCCTGGAGCGGGGGGACTCGCGCCCCGGTGACGAAGCCACCCCGCCCCGCGATCTGGTGGCACCCGGCGCAGTGCTCGGTGAACAGCCGGAGCCCGTCGGGCAGCGACCCACTCCGGGCGTTCGGACGGGGGACCCCGGGTCCGGAGCCCAGCGAGGCCACGTACTGGACCAGCGAGCGGATCTCCTTGTCTGAGAACAGGACACGTTCTCGCGTCGGCTCGTCCTGGGGTGAGGTGAGCGGCATCAGACCCAGCCGGAGGTAGAAGTCCGCCGCCTGCGCCCCGACACCGTGCAGCGACGGTCCTGCTCCCAGCACCTCACCGGCCCCGGGCCGCGGGGAGGTGATGCCGGCTCCGGCGATCCCGTGGCAGCTCGCGCAGTTACCGGCAAACAACTCGGCCCCAAGGTGGAGGCTGGGCCGGGGCGGCTCAGTCGTGGGCCTGACGATCCCGCTCAGCGGCTGGGCCAGGGCGATTCCGACAGGCACGAGCATCAGCACAAGACCAAGGGCGATGTGTCGTGCGCGGATCCTCATGTCTGCTGGCAGATGGAGGCCAGGCCGGCCCCGACTCCGTCCATGATGATCAGAGGGATGATCAGGAGATTGACCGTGATGCCCACGATTGACAGGAAGTGCACCCGGCCCAGGGGCGGCGGGCTGCCGTCGCCACGGCGTTCCTGGCCGAACACGTCCCCCACTCGGTAGGTCCGCCGGAAGATCAGGATCGACACAGCGGCGGAGGCCAGGGCCACCAGCAGACCCGCCGCGGCCAGCCCGGACTGCCAGTCGTGGATGGCCAGGTGCCAGCGGGGCATCGGCGGATTGCACTGGGCGTAGCTGAAGGCCAGCCCGGCCACGAACTGCAGAGCGAAGGCGCAGGCTCCGCCCGCCACGCCGAACCAGAGGAGCAGGTTTGGTGGTCGCGAGCTCACAACGAGGGCGAGACCTGGGTGAGGACGACGAACACCGCCAGAACATTGACCACGTGCCAGTACAGGGCCAGCCCCCGAACACCAATCAGCCGGTAGTTGTTCAGGCCGCGGACGCCGACATGCCAGAGGATTCCCAGATCCAGCACCATGCCCACGGCCACGTGGGCATGGTGCACGGCCAGAATCGTGAAGTAGATCGAGCCGTAGGCGCTGCCCTGGGGACTGAAGCTGTCCAGGTCGTGGTGGAAGAGGTAGATCTGGGCGGCCAGATAGCAGGCCTGCATGACCAGGGCCAGCGTGATCATCCAGACCGTGGTGGAGCGGTTGCCTCTCCTAGCGGCGCGGGAGGCCACGAGCATCGGGACCGAGGTGGCAATCAGCCATCCCGTCGCGATCAGCGGCCAGGCCAGCGCCGGTCGCTCGACTCCTGCCGGCGGCCACCTCGGCGCGTCGAAGTCGAGGTAGAAGTAGCTGGACAGCAGCGTTCCGAAGATCGTGACCTCGGAGCACAGGAACAGCGCCATCCCCCACAGTCCGTTGGGCATGGCCTGCCGGCGGGCGGCCACCCGCCGGGCCGCGGCCGCGGTCTGGGCGGCCATGCTGCGTGTCGGTTCGCCGGCGCCGGCTTCCATCAGGCCTCCGCGTCGCGGTGGTGCCAGGCAAACAACACGACTGCCCCGACGACCAGGAACCCCAGCGCGATGAAGTAGTGGTGGAGCAGGAGCATGGCGAAGATCCCAGCCACGGCCAGGCCCGAGACGAACGGCCAGATCGAGTGCGGCGGCAGGGCCACGATCTCGTCCAGGTTGGCATCCTGAACCGTGCTCACGGGAGTCTCATGCCCCAGATCCAGAACTCCCTCGCCCCGCTCGAGCCTGCGGTTGTCCGCCTGACGATCCTGCTCGTCCCACATCGGATAGGGGCTCGTGACCGTGGGAATAACCGTGTAGTTGTAGGCCGGCGGGGGCGAGCTGGTCGACCACTCAAGGGTGTCTCCGCCCCACGGATCGTTGCCCGCCGGGAGCCCGCGGAAATAGCTGTATACGAGGTTGGCCACGATCAGCAGCAGGCCGACGGCGAGCAGGTAGGACCCGGCTGATTGGAGGGCGTTGAGGAACGTCCAGCCCATGTTCGGCGCGTAGGTGTAGACCCGCCGGGGCATTCCCAGCAGCCCCAGGATGTGCATGGGGAAGAAGGTCACGAACGTGCCCATGAAGGTGAGCCAGAAGCTGAGCTTGCCCGCTCCCTCGTGGTACAGGCGCCCGGTGACCTTGGGGAACCAGAAGTAGATCCCGCCCAGGATCGGGAACACGGCGGCTCCGAAGATCACGAAGTGGAAGTGGGCGACGATGTAGTAGCTGTCCTCCACCTGCTGGTCGAAGGGGATGGCCGCCACCGTGATCCCGGACAGGCCCCCGATGATGAAGTACACGATGAAGCCGATGATCCACAGCAGGGGGGTCGTGAACTCGGGTTTACCGGTGAGGATCGTCGTGATCCAGGCGAACAGCTGGATGGCCGAGGGAATGACGATGATCAGACTGGCCGCGGCGAAGTAGATCGTGGTCAGGGTGGAGAACCCCACCACGAACATGTGATGGACCCACACGCCGAAGCCCAGGAAGGCGACCAGGAGCTCGGCCAGCGCGACCAGCGGGAACAGGACCATCTTTCGATGGGTGAACGTGGGGATGATCGCGGTGGCGATCCCGAACGCCGGCAGGATGATGATGTAGACCTCGGGATGGCCGAAGATCCAGAACAGGTTCTGCCAGAGCAGTGGATCGCCGCCGTGGGCGACGTCGTAGAAGTGAAATCCCAGCTGCCGGTCGAGCTCCAGGAACAGCGTGGCCACCGACAGCGAGGGCAGCGCAAAGACCAGCGAGAAGGAGACGGCCAGGAAGGCGAAGCAGAACAGCGGCATCCGGTTGAAGGACATCCCGGGCGCGCGCAGCTTGAAGATCGTGACGATGATGTTGATCGCCGTGGCCGTGCTGGCGATCCCGTTAAAGATCAGGCCGTACCCGTAGAAATCGATGTTGGTTCCCGGGTCATACGCCTTGGAGGCCAACGGGACGTAGTCAAACCAGCCCGCATCCGGAGCATGACCCGAGGCCAGGCCCGTATAGATGAAGATCGCCGAGCCCAGAAAGATCCAGTACGAGAGCGCATTCAGCCTCGGAAACGCCATGTCCCGGGCACCGATCATCAGCGGGACGAGATAGTTCCCGAAGGCCCCCGTGGTCATCGGGATCACGAACAGGAAGATCATCGTGATCCCGTGCATCGTGAAGACCTGGTTGTAGGTCTCCGGCGAGAGCACGTGCCCGTTGGGTCCGATCAGCTGCGTGCGGATCAGCAGCGCCTCGAGTCCGCCGGCCCCGAAGAGCAGCAGTGAGGTGAAGAAGTACAGGATCCCGATCCGCTTGTGATCGGTGGTGGTGATCCAGCCCAGCAGGCCGGGCCGCTCCGCCCACACGCGGTCCAGGCGCTCGACGTAGCGCTCGCCCTCCGGTGTGACGACCGTGGCCACGGTTACTTCAGCCCATCCAGATAGGTCACGATGTCCTTGACCTGCGACCGCGGAAGCCCCAGGTCAGGCATCCGGTCGCCCGGCTTGATGTTCTGCGGGTTGAGGATCCAGCGCTCGAGCTCGCCCGGAACGTTGGGGATCGTGGCCGCGGCCAGAGTCCGGCGGCTGGCCAGATGGGTCAGGTCTGGCCCAACCGTGCCCGAGGCGGAGGTCCCTCGGATCTGGTGGCAGCTGGCACATTGATCGGCCATGAACAGGTGCAGGCCGGTGGCCGCGGCGGCGCCCGTGGCGGGCGGGGCCGGGGAGGTCATGTCGGCCAGCCAGGCCCGGTAGGCCTGGGCCGGCTGGGCCACGACCTCGAGCGACATGTGCGCGTGCTGGAGCCCGCAGAATTCGGCGCACTGCCCCCTGTAGACCCCGGGCCGAGACGCGTACAGGAGTATGCGGTTGCGCCGTCCCGGGACCAGATCGATCTTCCGGGCCAGCTGGGGGACCCAGAAGCTGTGGATCACGTCAGCCGTCGTCGTGACGACGTTCACCCGAGTGTTGACCGGGATGTGGATCTCGTTGGCGGTGACGGCCCTGGTGCCGGGATAGTGGATCTCCCACCACCACTGATGGCCGACGACCTGAATGGTCAGCGCCGTCGTGCGTGGACCCGGCGGAGCGGTCTGCCCCACCAGGTAGACGTCGGCCCCGCCGAACAGGGCGATCAGGGCCACGATCGGAATCGCGATCCCGAACACGACCACGAGTCCCTGGGCCACGGGCTCACGCTCGCCGAAGAAGGGCAGTCCCTTGCGGCCTCGCGTGACCCAGGCCAGGATGAGCATCGTCACGGCCCCCAGGAACACGACGGTCGCCGCCGCCAACATCCACCACCACAGCGTGCGGATGGCGTGCGTCTGGGGGCTGCGGGGCGAGAGCGTTGACTGCCGGCCGCAGCCGGCCAGCAGCAGCACACAGGCGACCGAGATGCCGATCCCCAGGCCGCGTACCACACCGGTCCTGGTGGATACGGGGCGATCGCGGGGGGCTCGGCGCACGTCGTGGAGGGTGAGGCGAGAGGGCGTGATGTCAGGAGCGAGAGCGCAGCCCCCGCTCCCCGTGCTGATGGGTCCAGCCGGTCCCTACCCACCGCTACCCGCGGACAAACTCGGTCGGCTCGGCCGTTTACAACCCGTTCCGTCTCCTGGCCGAGCTCGATTGGCGGCCACCCCGATGCCGGTACCGTCCAGGGATGACCAGCGCCCAGGATTCACCCCGAGTTGTCGTGGTGGGCGGCGGCTTTGGCGGCCTCGAGGCGGTCAAGGCGCTGGCCCGCGGCGGCGCCCAGGTCACGCTGGTCGACAGGCACAACTACTTCCTATTCCAGCCGCTGAACTATCAGGTGGCCACAGGTGGGCTTGCTCCGGGGGACATCGCCGTTCCCCTCCGGCACATCGTCCGTCGCTGGGACAACGTGGAGGTGCTGCTGGGGGAGGTCTCAGAGCTTGACCTGGCCGCCCGCCAGATCGTGGTCCGCCGGACAGCGGCGGGCAGCGGAGAGTCGATCAGCCTGGATTACGACTCCCTGGTTGTGGCCGGCGGCTCGGACTACTCGTACTTCGGCCACGAGGAGTGGCGCCAGCAGGCACTCGAGGTCAAGTCGCTGGACAGCGCGCTCGAGGTCAGGGGCAGGATTCTGCGCGCGTTCGAGGCCGCCGAGGAGCGACCGCAGGAGCAGGAGCGGTGGCTCACATTCGTGGTCGTCGGCGCAGGACCGACCGGCGTCGAGATGGCCGGGCAGATCGCCGAGCTGGCCCGGCAGACTCTGAAGGGAGAGTTCCGACGGGTTGACCCGGCCAAGGCGCGCGTGCTGCTGGTGGAGATGGGTGACCGGGTGCTGGCAGGCTTTCCGGAGGATCTGTCACAGCGGGCCGAGCGATCGCTCCAGCGCCTGGGGGTGAGCGTTCTGTTGCGCCACCGAATGGTGGATGTCAGAGCCGACGCCGTCGACTTCGACGTACCTGACCGGGACCGCGAGACGATCGCGACGGCCACGGTGGTCTGGGCGGCCGGCGTGGCCGGGTCTCCGCTGGCCCGGGCGCTGGCCGAGCAGTCCGGGGCAGGGCTTGACCGCAGCGGCCGGGTCACCGTCGAGCCGGATCTGTCGCTTTCCGGCCATCCGGAGGTGCTGGCACTGGGAGACATGGTCACTGTCCGGGACCCGGCCACCGGCGAGGCGCGAACGTTCCCTGGCCTGGCTCCGGTGGCCATGCAGCAGGGACGCTACGTCGGGCGGCTGCTGCGAGCCCGGATGGCAGATCGCCCGCTACCCCCGCCCTTCCGATACCGGGACAAGGGCTCACTGGCCACGATCGGGCGGGCCAAGGCCGTGGGCAGCGTGAAGGGCATCGAGTTCAGCGGCTTCCCGGCCTGGGCCGCCTGGCTCACGATTCACATCTTCTACCTGATCGGATTTGAGAACCGGGCGGTCGTCCTCCTGCGGTGGGCCTACGCCTACTTCACCGCCGGGCGGGGCAACCGGCTGATCACCGGCGCCGCCGGAGACCCTCCGGCGCCGGACTGACAGAACTGGGCGAACTTTGGCTCTCCGTGTCGGTATTTCGACACTAAAGGACAAAGTTCGCCGGTCCGGGGCGTTTGGCCAGCCTGCCTCGGGTAGCCCAAGAGCTCCTAACCAGACCATGAGAGGTGGATCTTGAGCAATTCAGAGAGGACGGCCGGCGGCCTGCTGGGCTCGCTGGCCGGCAAGGCCAAGGAGGCCGTTGGGTCGCTGACCGGCAACGACGCCCTGCAACGCGAGGGCAGGCTTCAGGAGGCCGGGTCGGAAGCCGAGCTCCAGGCTCGACGCGACCAGGCCGAGGCGGCTCGCCGCGAACAGGAGGCCGAACTCGGCCGGCAGGAGGTAGAAACCGAGCTTGAGCGCGAGCGCCTGGCCAACGAGCTGACGGCCCAGCAGCGCGAGCAGCGGGCCGAGGCCGATCGGCGGGCCGCGGAGCTACACGCTGAGGCCGACCGCCAACGCCAGGAAGCCGGTGCCGAGGCCCAGCGCGAGGACGACCTGGCCGCCGTTCAGGCCTCTGAAGATGCCGCCGAGCGCGAGCGCATCCAGTCCGCCCGGACCGAGGTGAAGCTGGAGCGCCAGGCGCTCGAGGCCGAGGACGAAGCCCGCAACGCCGAAGAAGAGGAGGCACGATGAGTACCCGAACGATCCCCCGAGTCGCCGTGACCACCTCGCTCAGGCTGGCTCGCCTGCCAGCTGACCTGGCCATCACGCTGCTGCCCACCGGGCGTCAGGCGGCCAGGTCGGCCGTTGACCAAGCTGACGCCAGCGTCCGGGCGCTGGCCGCCGCGATTCTGAGCGACGACGTGCTGCGCGAGGATGCCCACCGGCGACATGCCGCGGCAGAGGCTCGCGGGCGAGCGGCTGACCTGCGGGGTCAGGCCGCCGAAACCGCCGAGCGGGCCGACGAGCGCGTGGAGGAACGCCACCGGGAGGCGGTGCGCCGGCACCGGGCCGCCGACAAGCGAGCTCGGACGCGGCGCGAGGCGGCCGGCGAGCGCAAGCAGCAGCGGGCCAGACAGGCCACGAAGGCCGAGCGCCAGCGGGTCCAGGCCAGCCGTCAGACCGAGTCGGCCGTCGAGGAGGCGATCGAAGAGGAGGCCCCGCGAGCCAGGCTCGAGGCGCTGGACGCCGTCGCCGAGGCTCAGCACGAACGGGACGCGGCCCTGACCCAGATGGACGAGGCGCAGCGGCTTCAGGAGACCGCCGAGCGGGTCAAGGAAGAGCGCAAGAAAGACTGAGAGTCAGGCTCATGAGGGCGGGCCGCGCCAAGGCCCGCTCCTCATTCCTCGGCGGCGGCCAGCAGTGAGGCCAGGCCACGGCGCAGCAACCTGGATACGTGCATCTGCGAGTAGCCCACCAACTCGGCGATCCGTCGCTGGGGGAGGTCATGAAAAAAACGCAGGGTGAGAATCGTGCGCTCCAGCTCAGGCAGGTTCCTCCAGGCCTGGGAGACCAACTGGCGACTGTCGGCCAGCGCGAACCCGTCGTCCTCGGACCCCAGCGCTTCCACCAGCGTCGCTGACTCTTCGGCGTCGCGGCTCGCGGGAGCGTCCAGCGAGGCCGCGTGGTAGCTGTGCAGGACCTCGCTGGCCTCGAGCACCTGCTCGTCTGACCAATTCAGGGACTCGGCCAATTCATGCACCGCGGGCGAGCGCCCCATGGCCCTGGCCAAGCGCTCGCTCTCACGGCCCAGGACCAGGGCCTGCTCCTGGAGGTCGCGGGGCACATGCACGGCCCATCCTTTGTCCCGAAAGTGACGTTTCAGCTCGCCCAGGATCGTGGGGATGGCGTAGCTGGTGAAGCGGTTGGCCCGCTCGGGATCGAAGCCGTCGACGGCCTTGACCAGGCCCAGGCAAGCCACCTGGACCAGGTCCTCCAGTGGCTCCTCAGAGTGCCGGTAGCGCATCGCCAGCCGCCGGGCCAGCGGCATCGATCGTTCGATCATCGCCGTCCGAGCCCACTGCTGACCCTCGCGCCGGTAGGCGATCAAGAGATCTTCGTCTGAAGAAAACTCGGTCGAACCGAGCGCCGCGGTTGGCAAGACCACCTCCGGATATGTCGCCGGGGCTCGTCCGCGAGCACCCAGGGTCTGGGGGTGTATGCGTCCGCTCCAGAGCGGGTTGTCTCGGCATCCCGATCCTAGCCGAGTGAATTAACTTCACCGACAGTTTATCCGATCCCGACCAGGGTCAAACGAGCCTAACCGCTTTCCCCACAGCGGTCTATGCGGTGTGAGCCGGGGACTACTGCTGCTGCCGGCGCGCGTCGACCAGGCGCTCGGGCGGAGCGGTCACATGGGCCGGCTCGCGCCTGCGCTGATGGGGCAGCGGCCGGCCGGGAGACGGACCGGACTCAGCCCCGGTGCCCGCAGCCGACTGGGATCTGGCCCACATGGCGTAGCCCAGCACGGACACGAGCGCGATCACGACCAGAGGCATCAGTACGAGCGTGTATACGCCGCCCAGGAAGATCCCGCCGGCGAGCCCCAGCACGAGCAACATGAGCAGTATTGGGTAGAACCACATTCGCTTATCGAAACTACCCGCGGCGGCGTTGGCCAAACGGCGGCCGGACGGGCGGTCCGCCGCGCCACCACGCCCCCAAATCCTGGCTCGCTTGCCTGCCCCCGGTGACCCATATCCACCCATTGGCGACTACGGTCTGATCGGGGACTGCCGTACGGCCGCGCTGGTGTCGCGGGTCGGGTCGATCGACTGGTGCCCGATGCCCAGGTTCGATTCGGGAAGCGCCTTTGCGCGCCTGCTGGACTGGGAACGGGGTGGGCACTGCTCGATCCGCCCGACCGGGAGAGGGAAATGGGAGACCTCGCGGCAGTACCTGGATGACACGCTGGTGCTGGCCACGACGTTTCAGGGATCGCGCGGCGAGGTCCGGCTGGTCGACTGTCTGCTCATGCCCCACGACGGCCCGGGCGACCGCGGGGCCGCGGGGCCTCACATCCTCAGGGTGCTCGAGGGCGTGCGAGGTACGGTCGAGCTGGAGCTCCAGGTGGCGATCCGCTTTGACTACGGGGCGGTCAGGCCCTGGATCCGCCGCCACGACCAGCGGCTGTACAGCGCGATCGGCGGCAACGACGGCCTGGTCGTGTGGTGCGAACAGGAACTCGTCGAGGAGTCCACGCACGACCTGGTGGGGCGCGTAACGGTCCAGGCCGGGGACCGCGTCCACCTGTCGCTCGCCTATGCGTCGCCGGAATCGCTCGAGTCCGGGCCAGGGGAGCCCAAGGCCGCCGAGCTGGACCGCCGTCTGAAGAGAACCATCCGGCTCTGGCGGACGTGGGTCGGTGGGCTGAGCCTGAGCGATGAGACCGAGGTCGGGCTGCGGCGCTCAGCCACGGCGCTCAAGGCGCTGACCTATGCCCCCACCGGCGCGATCGTGGCCGCCCCCACGACCTCGCTGCCAGAGGTCGTGGGCGGGCCGCGAAACTGGGACTACCGCTACGCCTGGGTGCGCGACTCGAGCTTCAGCTCACGCGCCTTTGCCGAGGTGGGCTCCGATGAGGAGGCCGATGCCTTCCGGCGCTTCATCATGCGCTCGGCAGCCGGTCATGCCGAGGAGCTTCAGGTGGTCTACGGGGTGGAGGGCGAGCGCCGGCTGCAGGCCTGGACGCTGGATGCGCTGGAGGGCTACAGGGGCTCGACGCCGGTCATGATCGGAAATCAGGCTGGAGCTCAGCTGCAGCTCGATGCCTACGGCGAGGTCGTCAACCTGAGCTACCGCTGGCACCGACGGGGACACTCGCCCAGCGACGATGAGTGGCGCTTCCTGGTCTCCCTAATCGACCAGGCCGCAAAGCGGTGGTCCGAACCCGATAACGGCATCTGGGAGTGGCCCGGCAAACCCCAGCACTTCGTCCATTCAAAGGTGATGTGCTGGGCGGCGCTTGAGCGGGGCATCCGCCTGGCCGACGAGTGCATGCGCAGGGCCCCGACGCGTCGCTGGGCCAAGGTCCGTGACCAGATCCGGCGCGCGGTGGAGCGCAGGGGCTATGACCGCAAGCGGGGCACGTTCGTGCAGTGCTTCGACCGTCCGGAGCTGGACGCCTCCCTCCTGCTCCTCCCGACGGTGGAGTTCGTGGATTGGGAGGATCCGCGGATGCTGGGCACGGTGGCCGCTGTGCGGGAGGAGCTCAGCGCCGGAGAGGGGCTGCTTTATCGGTACCGCCGCCGCGATGGGGTCGGTGGCCGCGAGGGGGCCTTCCTGTGCTGTTCGTTCTGGCTGGCCGAATGCCTGGCCCGGTGCGGACAGCTTCAGGAAGCACACGACCTGTATGAAAAGGCCGTGGCCCGAGGGAACGATCTCGGACTGTTCTCCGAGGAGCTGGATCCGCGGACGGGCGAGCTCCTGGGCAACTTCCCCCAGGGCCTGACCCATCTGGGCCATATTGACGCCGCCGTGGCGCTGGCTGAGGCCCGCAGTGACCTGTGAGAGTCCTGACGGGCGGCGTTAGCCACCGCGGCGGCTCGGGTAGCGCTCTCCCTGCGCATGTTGAAAGGCCTCGCCGTCCGATCCAAGCCATTCCGGCGCACCACGCTCGCCGAGCGAGCGCTCCCCAGATGGTGGGGAAACGTCCGCCAGGGCCGGATGCAGCGCACCCTGGCCGGGATCACCGCGGCCAGCGCCCTCCCGCTCGGCCTCGAGATCTACTTCGAGCACT
The DNA here is from genome assembly GCA_036490975.1 of Solirubrobacteraceae bacterium. Classification (GTDB taxonomy): domain Bacteria; phylum Actinomycetota; class Thermoleophilia; order Solirubrobacterales; family Solirubrobacteraceae; genus Palsa-465. The sequence goes on along the minus strand of DASXCS010000067.1, from coordinate 38,675 downwards.
TTCGGGGCTCATTCGGCGATAAATGGATGTGGACGCCAGTGGCCCTGTCGCCTGCCCTGAGCGCGGCCGGGGTGGCCGGGTTGCGCTCCGAGCGCGCCGCGCGCACCTGGCTCCCTGCGCTGTCCGCTCTCTACTGCCTGGACGGGCTCGTGGGGGTGATCACCCATGTCCGCGGGGTGGCCCGCAAGCCCGGTGGGTTCCACGAGCCGCTGTTCAACATCGTGATGGGACCGCCCCTGCTGGCCCCTGGATCGCTGGCTCTGGTGGGCGGGCTCGGTCTGGCCGCGGCCGCGCTTGGGCGCGAACGCTGATGGCGTGCTGATGGCCCGCGATTTCCGCTCGGCCGAGCACCTGCCCAACCTCCGCGCGGACCAGCAACCGGGATCCCCCGATGAGTTGCCCCGTCAGCGCAACGGGATCACCCCCCAGATGCACGGCCGATACCCGGATTACAACGTGCTCGACGAGGCCGAGCACTGGGATGAGGTCACCCGCCAGGTTGTGCTGGACCGGATCGAGCGGGTGCCGAGGATCCGCTTCTTCACCAGGGCTGAGGCCGAGACGCTGGGTGCGTTCTGCGATGTGGTCCTGGCCCAGGACCGGGAGCCCCGGATCCCCGTGCTGAACTTCGTCGACGCCAAGCTGTGGGCCGGAAAGCTGGACGGCTTTCGGTTCGCCGGGATGCCCGATGACCGCGAGACCTGGAGGCGAGCCGCGGTTGGGCTGGGCGCGGCCGCGCGTCAGCACGGCAGCGAGGACTTCGCATCGGCTTCTGAGGAGGTCAGGCACCGGGTGGTGGACGCTTTTCACCGCGGCGAACTGCGGGGCGAGGTGTGGGATGAGCTCCCGCCCGGGCAGACCTTCAGCGTCCTGATGCGAGCCGTTCTCAGCGCCTTCTACTCCCATCCCTGGGCCTGGAACGAGATCGGCTTTGGCGGGCCGGCCTACCCGCGCGGCTATGCGCGCTTGGCCGCCGGCCAGCGCGAGAGCTGGGAGGGGGCCCCGGCCTTCGAGCGCGATCCGGTCAGGGACACCCGTGAGCGAGGGGTGGAGGGGACGTGAGCCGTCGGCAGGGCGCCCACGGATTGCGGACGTTGGCCCGGGGCGCGCTTCGCCCGCCGGATAACGATTCGGCGTTCCTGCTCGATGTTCACCGCCGGGCGGTGCCCACCGAGCGCATGGCCCGCTACGATGCCGACTACGCGGTCGACGTGGTGATCGTGGGAGCGGGCGCGGGGGGAAGCACGCTGGCCCAGCGGCTGGCCCGTCGGGGCTGGAAGATCGTGATTCTGGAGGCTGGGCCGTTCTGGGACCCCGACGCCGACTGGGTCTCCGACGAGGCGGGTTCGCACAAGCTCTATTGGACCGAGGAGCGGGTGACCGGGGGCGAGGACCCGGTCGAGCTGGGAAAGAACAACTCGGGGCGGGGGGTGGGGGGGTCGATGGTCCACTACGCCGGCTACTGCCCGAGATTTCATCCCTCCGACTTCGAGGTCCGGACGCAGGATGGAGTGGGGGCCGACTGGCCGATCTCCTACCAGGACCTCAAGAGCCACTATGAGCGACTCGAGCTTGAGCTGCCGGTGGCCGGGGAGAGCTGGCCCTGGGGAGACCCCCACCGCTACCCCCACACGGCTCACCCGATCGCCGGTGGGGCCGAGGTCGCCCGGGAGGGCGCCCGAAAGCTGGGAATTGAGATGCGGGTGGGGCCGGTGGGGATCACCAACGGCGCCTTTGGTAACCGCCCGCACTGCATCTACCGAGGTTTCTGCCTGCAGGGGTGCAAGGTCAACGCCAAGGCTTCGCCGTTGGTGACCCATCTGCCCGATGCGATCGAGCACGGTGTCGAGGTCCGCGCCCATTGCATGGTCACAGGGGTGGGGGTGGATGAATCGACCGGCCGGGTCACGGGCGTGCGTTACCTGGAGAACGACGAGTCCGGCACCCGGGGGCCGGAGCACCTCCAGCGGGCCGATGCCGTAGTCGTGGCCGGGTACTCGATTGAGACCCCGCGCCTGCTCCTCAACTCGACCAGCCGCCGGTTCCCGCAGGGGCTGGGCAACGCGGCCGACCAGGTCGGTCGCTACGTGATGGTCCAGGGCGCCCCACAGGTGGCAGGCCGCTTCCCTGAGGAGATGCGGATGTACAAGGCGCCGCCGCCCGAAATCACCTCCGAGCAGTTTTATGAGACCGAGCCGACGCGGGGCTTCGCCCGCGGGTTCGCCATCCAGACCGTCGGTCCACTACCCATCGAATGGGCCCAGCACGTCCTGGCCGACGGCCACTGGGGCCGCGCGCTGCGGGAGTACATGCGCGACTACAACCACTGGTACACGCTGGGGATCCTGTCCGAGCTCCTGCCTCTCCCCGAAAACCGAGTCATGCTCGATCCCGAGGTCACCGATCAGCGGGGCCTGCCCGTAGCCCGGATGGAGTACACCCAGTGTGAGAACGACCGCAAGAACATCGCCTTCGCCAAGCAGACCCTCCACGACATCTTCGAGGCCGCGGGAGCTCAGGACGTGCTGGAGATCGACCGCTACGCCCATCTGGTCGGGGGCTGCCGGATGGGTGTGGATCCCGACCGGAGCGTGGTCGACGCCGACCACAGAGTTTGGGGGATCCCCAACCTGTTCATCGCCGACGGCAGCGTCATGCCCACCCAGGGTTCGGCCAATCCGGCGCTGACGATCATGGCCCTGTCCTCCCGCCTGGCCGAGCGCCTGGCCGCAGGGCGGCTGGACGCCAGTCAGGCCCGGAGACGGCGGCGCGGGCGAGTCGACCCAGCGCCGGTCTAATGACGGCCAGCCGCCAGCCATGACCACAGACCGCCAGGACCGTCCACCGCCCCCGATCCCCGACCGGCCCTCGCTCAAAGGACTCCACGGCGCGGTCCGGGAGTGCCGGGCCTGTGACCTGTGGGCCGGGGCGACGCAGGCGGTGATGGGCGAGGGCGCGGCCAGGGCCAGCCTGATGCTCGTGGGCGAGCAACCGGGGGACAGGGAGGACGTCGAGGGCCGCCCGTTTGTGGGGCCGGCAGGACGGGTCCTGGACCAGGGGCTCGAGCAGGCGGGCATCGCCCGCGACGAGGCCTACGTGACCAATGTCGTCAAGCACTTTCGTTACAGGGCCCGCGGCAAGAGGAGGATCCACCAGAAGCCGGACCGGTGGCAGATCTCGGCCTGTCTGCCCTGGCTGGAGACGGAGCTCTCCGTGGTGCGTCCCAGGGCTTTGGTGCTCCTGGGGGCCACGGCGGCCCAGGCCCTGCTCGGCTCCCAGGTCCGGATCGGCCTGGACCGGGGCCGGCCGATGGAGTCAGATCTGGCCGGGCTGGTCACGCTCACGGCTCACCCTTCGTCGATCCTGCGCGCCCCGGGCGAGGCCGAGCGCCTTCAGGCCATGGAGGAGTTCGTGGCCGATCTCAGAGGCGTGGGCTCATGGCTGCACCAGCGCGGCTGAAGACAATCCGGATCGGCTGCTCGGGCTGGATGTACGACAGTTGGCGGGGGCGGCTGTATCCCCAGCGGGAGCCCAAGCGGAGATGGCTTGAGCTCTACGCCACGCACTTCGACACGGTCGAGGTCAACAACACTTTCTACCGCCTGGCCCGGGAGCAGGCGGTGGCGGGCTGGGTGCAGCAGACACCAGCCGAATTTCTGTTCGCCGTCAAGGCCAGCCGGTACCTGACGCACGTCAAGCGCCTGCGCGATATCCGAGAGGGAATTGCCCGGTTCTATGAGCCGCTGGAGCCGCTGGTCGCGTCCGGCAAGCTTGGTCCGGTGCTCTGGCAGCTGCCCGAGAACTTTCACCGGGACGACGAGCGGCTGGAGGCCTGGCTCGAGCTCCTCCCCGACGGCCGGCACACGATTGAGTTCCGTCACGCCAGCTGGTTCGTGCCCGAGGTCATGGACCGCCTGCGCTCACGGCAGGTGGCGCTGACGATCGGAGATCACCCCCAGCGGCCGTTTCAGTCCCATGAGGCCACCGCAGCCTGGAGGTTCATTCGCTTCCACTTCGGAGCCCGCGGCCGGGCAGGGAACTACTCGGCCTCAGAGCTTGACGACTGGGCCCGGCGCATCCACGGGTGGCGGCGGACCGAGGAGGCCTACGTTTACTTCAACAACGACTGGGATAGCTACGCTCCGGCCAACGCACGGACGCTGATCAGGCAGCTTCAGTCGCTCGAGACACGGGCCTCCTCAACCGGCAGCCCGAAGCGCTCCCGTACCTCGTCCAGATCGAAGTCCTCTCGATAGATCAGATCCTCGTCGGGGTGACGAAAGATGGTGATCCGCTCAGCCGGGAAGGTCTGGAGCGCGTCCTGGATGGCCTGAAGCGGGTCGGACTCACCCGTGTCGCCCCGAGCGGGTACACCCTCATTGGAGAGTTCGCCCACGCTGCGCCGCCAAACCTCCTGGGCCCGCTCGATGGCCTCATCCGCATCCGTGGCCCAGAAGCGCAGCCCGCTTTCCTGGAGAGCGGGGGCAACCACCAGGACCTCCGGATTCTCCTCCGCGGCCCGATCCCCCAGCGCGTCCCGGAGCTGCCGGGCGCTGATCGGCTCACTGGTCAGGACGAGGAGCTTCATCGAGCCTTGGCTACCCGCCGGGCCGGTGATCTACCCGGGCCGGTCGCTCCGGGTCGGGCAGGGCCCCGGTCAGCCTGACTCGGTGAGCGGCGTGCCGGTGGAGACGATCAGCACGTTGCAGCGCGCCCCGTGAGAGACAGTGTTGGGCACGCTGCCCAGAACCCGCCGGGGGCCCGCCATCCCGCGGTTGCCCACGACGATCATCCGGGCGTTCACCCGATCGGCCACGTCCAGCAGGGCGTCGGCCGGATCACGCTCGACCAGATGGGGCTCCACCTTGACCCCGGCGACACGGACCCTGGAGGTCGCCTCATCCAGGATCGCCTGAGCCTGGGAATCCGGCAACACCGCCCACACCTTGGCCGCTCCCTCGGGCGCGGAGACCTTGGCGCCGCGGAGCGCCCTGTAGGCCGTGACGACGTGAAGCTCGCCGTCCAGCGCCCTGGTCAGCCGAACCGCTTCCTCGACCGCCCGCTCGGCGGTCTCCGATCCGTCAGTGCCCACTACGATCTTGTCGCTCATTCGTCGCCCTCGCCCGGGACTCTACCGGGCCAGCCGACGCCGAGCCGGCGAGCGCTCAGGCCCGGACCGCGCCGGCCTGATCCATGCGCTCCAGCCAGCGGGTGGCGCCGAGCTCCGAGTAGACCGTGCGAGCTTCGGCCAGCGGTTCGGGGTCGGCCGTGATTCGCGCCAGCTCCACGAGCGCTCGGCCCAGTAGCGAGCGGGCGCCCACCGAGCGCAGGAGCCGGACAGCCTCGGCCCGGTGCCCCTGAGCGGAGCGCCGGTCGCCCCGGCGCTCGGCCAGTTCGGCTTGAAGCCGTGCCTGGCCGGCGATGGTCAGCGGGGAGAGCAGCGCCCTGGGAAGCGTGGCCACGGCAGCTTCCAGACCGGTGATGGTTTCCTCATCGCCGATGGCCGTGGCGGCTTCGATACTGAGGACCAGGGCCTGCTCACGTACCTCGCTGGCCACGTATTCCGATCTCACCACCTCGGCCAGCAGCGTCAGTGCTTCTGCGGGCGCTCCCCGCTGTATCGCGTCCGTGGCCAGAGCGCATCTGGCTCCGGCCCGCTGGTCAACATATGTGCTGTCGCGCCGCTGGCTGGCCAGCTCCACGCACCGGGCGAGCATGTCCTCCTCGCCCCGGGCGGCGGCGATCTCGGACAGGTACACCCCGGCACTCAGGGCGTCCAGATCAGCCTCGCCACTGAGGAGCGGCGAGCCGATCCTGACGGCCTCATCCCAGCGCCCGAGGGTGTAGAGCAGCGGCATGAGCTGGCCCTGAAACTGGCGCTCCCATAGCCGGTCGCCCCGTTCGCGGGCCAGGGCCAGACCATCGCTGACTTCCTTCAGGGCCTCCTCGAACCGGTCGCGCTCGATCGAGATCTGGGACAGATTGATCCGGGCCCGCAGGGCCACCACTCCAAGGTGGTGTTCGTCGGCCAGGGCCAGCGCCTGGCGCAACACCCCCGCGCTCTCCTGGCGCCTGCCGCCGAGCACCAGATACACCGACCGTCCCACGAGCGCGGCGGCCAGGCTCGTCCAGGCTTCCGCCAGCTCCATCCGGGTGAGCGCTTGGTCAAACAGCGGCCCGGCCTCCGTCATCTCGCCCGAGAAGGACAGAAGAACCGCAAGCTCGGCCAGCGCTTCGGCCCGCACCATCTCGTCCTCTCCATCCGCCGCTGAGCTGCGGAAGCGCTCCAGGATGACCCGGGCCTCCTCGATCCGGCCCAGGTAACGCAGCAGTGCTGCCAGCGCGACGGAGGCCCGCCCTCCCGTAGCCCGGCCGCTGTGCTCATAGAGGGCGATGGCGGCCCGGAGCCGCTCTTCGGCCGTCTTCGGGTCGCCACTCTGGTTCAGCGCTCGCCCAGCCTGCTCGAACAGCTCGGCCCGCTCGGGGTCGGTGTCGGCCAGCTCGGCGGCCTGCTGGAAGTACCTGTCAGCCTCGGGTCCGAGGGCGAGCGAGGCAGCAGCCTGGCCGGCGGCGATCAGTCGCTCGCGCGCGCTGGCCCGAAGCGTGGCCACATCCTCGGCGTCAGGCTCAGCCTGCATGGCCTCCATGTAGTGCGAGGCCAGGACCTCCGCGATGTCCCGCAACTCGCCCGGCCATGTCTCCTCGAGGTGCTGCGCCGCGGCCACGTGCTTGGTCTTTCGCGCGCGCCGCGAGAGCGTGCCGTAGGCCACAGTGCGCAACAGCCCCTGAATGAACACGTACTGGCCTCGTTCCGGGGAACGAGGATCGTCGTCCCGAGCCAGGATTTGCCTGGCCACGAGCGTGTCCAGGACCTTCGCCGCCTCCTCCTCGGACTGGCCGCTGAGTGCGGCAGCGCCGGCCGCCGTGAACGACTGGCCAAGGACAGAGGCATCCTGGAGCAGGCTTCGCTGGGCGCCGGACAGGTCGTCCAGCCTTGAGGCCATCAGCGCGTGCAGCGATTCCGGAACCTCGAGGTCGGTCACGTCGCCGGTCACGTGGTAGCGCGCTCCCTCCTGGACCAGCACGCCACGATCCTGGAGCATCCTGATCGTCTCAACCGCATACAGCGGAATGCCCTCAGCCCGTCGAACGATCTGGGCCACGAGGTCCTCGGGAAGACCGGGAGCGAGGCCTTCGAGGATCGTCACGATCGCGTCGGGCTCGAGCTGACCGAGGACGGCAGCGTTCCAGGCGGGTCGGCGCTCCCGGAGCTCAGGCCGGCCCAGTGTCAGGACCAGGATCGGGAAGTCGGCCGACCACTCCAGCAGATAGTCGATGAAGTCGAGCAGGCCGCTGTCGGCCCACTGAAGATCCTCGAAGGCCAAAACCACCGGGTTGTCCTCGGCCATCCGCTCGAAGAACAGCCTCCAGCCGGAGAAGAGGTCGACGCGGTCGGCATCCGGACGTTCATCCAGACGGAGCAGATGGGCGAGTCGGGGCTCGACCATCCGACGCTCGCGCTCGTCTGGGACGAACTGCTCGACGACCGCATGCAGCTTCTCCCGGACCACGGCCGGGGGATCCTCCTCCTCCTGGATCCGGGCCCGGGCCCGCACCATCTCGGCCAGCGCCCAGTAGGCCACGCCCTCGCCGTAGGACAGGCACCGCCCCTGGTGCCAGTAGCGCAGCTCCTCGATTCCGTCCAGGTACTTGAAGAACTCCCACAGCAGGCGAGACTTGCCCGAGCCTGCCTCGCTGAGGATGGTCACGTGCCGCGCCTGGCGGTCGTGTGCGCTTCGCTCACCGGCCTCGATGATCAGCTCCAGCTCGTGATCGCGGCCCACGAATGGCGCCTCCAACCCGACGCCCCGGCGTGCGCCGCCGGCGCCCGCCACGACGCGCAGAGCCGTCCATGCCCGGACGAGCTGCTCTCGGCCCTTGACCTCGTGGGACCCAGCGTCCTCGTAGGCGATGGCCGCCTCGGACGCGCGCCTGGTCACGTCATCCACCAGGACGGCGCCGGGGCTGGCGATCGATTGCAGGCGACTGGCCGTGTTGACCGTGTCGCCCAGAACCATGCCCTCGCCCTCGGCGCCCACCTCGACGGCGGCCTGGCCCGTCAGGACGCCGGCCCTCAGCCGCAGCTCTGGCATCCCGACCTCCTCGCCCAGAGCCGAGACCATGTGGGTGAGCGACAGTGCCGCGCGCACCGCCCGCTCCGGATCGTCCTCCCGGGCCACCGGGGTTCCCCACACGGCCATCACGGCGTCGCCGATGAACTTCTCCACGGTGCCGCCGTAGCGCTCGATCAGCGTGCGGCAGCGATCGAAGTATTGGCTCAGGAGGTCGCGGACCTCCTCGGGGTCGCGATGTTCGGAGAGGGCTGTGAAACCGACCAGGTCCGCGAACAGCACCGACACCAGCCGGCGTTCGGAGATCGGAGGGGCGGCCTCGACGGCCGCCGCCACAGATCGATCCTGAACCTGAGCGCCGCACTGCATGCAAAAGCGTGCCCCGGCGACCAGCGGCTCACCGCACGATGGACACGCCAGCCGCCTGGCCGCGCCACAGTGAATGCAGAAGCGTCCAGCGGCGGGGGTCTGCCCTCCACAGGAGACGCACTCCACGCTGTCGGTGGCGCTCATCCGGCGGTCGTGACCTCGATGCCCTGCTCGATCCGCTCAAGCCACCGCGTGGCGCCCAACTCCGTGAGGATCGACCGAGCCTCGGCCAACGCCTCGGGCTCCGGGCGTCTGCGGGAGCTCTCCACGAGCGCCTGGGCCAGGAGCGGGCGGGCACCCACGGACCGTAGTAGGGCGATCGCCTCCTCCTCGCGGCGCCGCGCCTCATCAACATCGCCCCGCCTATGGGCGGCCTCGGCCTCCACCCGTCCCCGGCCTGCCCGCAGGAGTGGGGTGGCGCCGGCCGGCGGCTTTTGCGAGACGACCTCAACCAGGTCGGCGATCGTCCGGTCATCCCCCAGCGACATCGCAGCCTCGACGCACAGGGCATATGCATCCTCCACCAGCTCTCCGCCGACTCCAACCTGGTCCAGCGCCCGACGGGCCACTTCGAACGCCTCAGCCGGAGCACCACGATCGAGGGCGTCCCGGGCGAACACGAGCTCCGCACTGAGTCGTTGATCGTGATACGCGGAGTCGCGCAGCGGGGCTGCGATGGCCCGGCAGGCCTCCATCATGGCCTCGTCGCCGCGGGCCGCGGCCACGGTGGCCAGTATGGACGCCGCGAACAGGGCGTCCACGTCGTGGGCGCCGGCCATCAGCACCGAGCCTCTCGCCACGGCCTCCGTCCAGCGCCCCATCAGGTACAGAGGGAAGATTGTCTGGCCGATGAGCCGCCGCTCGTGTGAGCGGTCCCCGCGTTCGCGAGCCACCTCCAGGGCCTGGTCGACCTCCTCCAGCGCGTCGGCAAACCGGTCTCCCTCGATTGAGATCGCGGCCAGGTTGTAGCGTGCGCGCAGCACGATGGAAGGCAGGTCATACCTCTCTCCCAGCGACAGTGCATGCCGCAGGACGCCCTCGCCCTCCTGGGCACGACGCATGAAGATGAGATAGACCGCGCGGGTGATCAGGGCGTTGGCCAGTGGCGCCCACGCCTGTTCCTGCTCCAGCGTGAGGAGCGCCTGCTCGAGGAGCGTCCCGGCCTCGTCCGCGGCTCCGCCAAAGATCGACAGCGCGGCCAACTCGGCCAGGGCCTCGGCGCGGACTATCCGGTCTGCCTCGCGGTCGTCCCGGAACGGCTCCAGCAGCGCCGTGGCCTCCTCAACGCGGCCGAGGTTGCGCAGCATGAAACCGAGCAGCACCGCAGCGGCTCCGCCCGAGGTCCGGCCGCCCTCGGCGTGAAGTTCGACCGCCTGGCGGAGAGGTCGCTCGGCCGCAGCCGTATCACCGCTCACCCACAGGGCCCGGCCAGCGCGCTGGAGCAGCTCGGCCCGCTCCAGATCATCCTCGGCGAGCTCGGCCGCCTCTTCAAAGTAGCGTTCGGCCTCGGGACCGAGGGCCAGGGACGCGGCGGCCTGGCCCGCAGCCGTCAGCCGTTCGCGAGCGCTGGCCCGGAGCGCTGCCACGTCATCGGCCTCGGGATCGGCGGCGATTGCCTCCTGGTAATGCGAGGCCAGGACCTCGGCGATGTCCCGCAGCTCGCCTGGCCACGTGCGCTCCAGGTGTCGCGCCGCGGCCACGTGCAGGGACTTCCTGGCCCGGCGGGAGAGGGTGCCGTAGGCCACCGTGCGCAGCAATCCCTGAATGAAGACGTATTGCCCCCGTTCGGGCGAGCGCGGGTCGTCGTCTCGGGCCAGGATCTGCTTGGCCACCAGCCCGTCGAGCAGGTCAACGACCGTTTGCTCGGCCAGCCCGCTGAGCGCTGCGGCGGCACTGGCTGCGAACACGTGCCCGAGTACCGACGCATCCTGGAGCAGCGAGCGCTCGGCGGTCGAGAGGCCGTCCAGGCGCGAGGCCACCAGGGCGTGGAGGGTCTCGGGCACCTCCAGGTCTGAAACCTCGCCGGTGACCACGTATCGAGCTCCCTCCTGGACCAGCAATCCCCGGTCCTGGAGCATCCGGATCGTCTCCACGGCGTAGAGCGGGATTCCCTCGGCACGTCGAGCGATCTGGGCCACGAGCTCATCCGGCAGTCCCGGGGCAAGTCCTTCCAGCATCCGGGCAATGTCCGCCGTCTCGAGCGGCGCCAGGTTGAGTGGCTCCCAGGCGGGCCGCCGTTCGGTCAGCTCTGGCCGGGCGAGCGTGAGCACGAAGATCGGGTATTCAGCCGACCACTCCAGGAGGTAGTCGATGAAGTCCAGGAGCCCGCTGTCAGCCCATTGGATGTCCTCGAAGGCCAAAATCACCGGGCCATCGGCGGCCATCCGCTCGAAGAACAGCCGCCAGCCGGAGAACAGGTCGGCCCGGTCGGCGTCCGGGCGCTCCTCAAGCCGCAACAGATGGGCCAGCCGGGGCTCCACCAGCCGTCGCTCACGGTCGTCGGGGACGAACTGCTCCACCGCCGCGCGGAGCTTCTCCCGGGCCACGGCCGGCTCCTCCTCCTCCTGGATCCGGGCCCGGCCGCGAACCATCTCGGCCAGGGCCCAATACGCGACACCCTCGCCGTAGGACAGGCAGCGACCCTGGTGCCAGTACAGGAGCTCCTCGATCCCGTCGACGTACTTGAAGAACTCCCACAGCAGTCGCGACTTGCCCGAGCCTGCCTCGCCCACCACCGCCACGTGCTGCGCCCCGCCACCATGAGCGCTCTGGTCGGCGGCTTCGATGATTGCCTGAAGCTCCCCGTCTCGACCCACGAACGGGGCCTCCAGGCCGGCGCTCCGCCTGGCCCCGCCGGCACCCGCCACGACGCGCAGGGCCGTCCAGGCTCGGACCGGCTGCTCGCGTCCCTTGACCTGGTGGACGCCCGCGTCCTCGTAGGCGATCGCTGCCTCAGAGGCCCGGCGGGTGACATCGTCGACCAGCACGGTCCCTGGCTCGGCGATCGACTGCAGACGGCTGGCTGTGTTGACCGAGTCGCCCAGGACCATGCCCTCGCCCTCGGCGCCGACCTCCACGGCGGCGTTGCCGGTCAGAACGCCCGCCCGGACCCGCAGTTCCGGGACCCCGAGCTCTCCGGCCAGGGCGGCCACCTCCTGGGTCAGCGCCAGAGCGGCTCGGACGGCCCGCTCGGGGTCGTCCTCACGGGCCACCGGTGTGCCCCATACGGCCATCACCGCGTCGCCGATGAACTTCTCCACCGTGCCGCCATAGCGCTCGATCAGGCTGCGGCAGCGGTCGAAGTATGAGCTGAGGAGCCCTCGGACCTCCTCGGGGTCGCGGTGCTCAGACAGCGTTGTGAAGCCCACCAGGTCCGCGAACAGGACGGAGACCAGCCGGCGTTCCGCCACCGTCTCCCGGGCCGTGGGGCTGGCCACCGGCGAGACGGCGTCGTCCTGGAGCGGCGTCCCGCAGGAGCCGCAGAACCGATTTTGGGGCGAGTTCTCCGCGCCGCATGTCGGACACGGGCGAGCCATCGCCGTCCCGCACTGCCCGCAGAAGCGCTGGCCGGCCGGTACGTCGGTGCCGCAGGCGGGGCAGGTGGTCACGTAGCCACCGCCGAGCGCGCCGCCCGGGCCCGCTCGAGCACTACTCGCAGCGTTGAGTCTTGCCCCCACATGGTTCAGTCGCTCACATCCCCCGCGGCCCGGGGCCACGTTATCAGAGGTGACACGTGCCTCCGGAAGGCGCCGGAGCGCGGATGTGTCAAATGACGTCGAAGTGCTGGTTGCGCCGGCGTAGCTTGACCCTCATCGCGGAGCGCACAAGGACGAGCCGCCGATAGGAAAGGACACAGGATGCACTCGCAACTCTCAGTCATCGTCGCCCAGTCTCACCAGTATGACCTCCAGCGCGCCGCCGAGCGGCGGAATGCGACCGCGGCGGTCACGAGGCACGGGCGCCGCCTGGCCGTCCGCTCTCCCTTCAAGGCCATCCTCAATGGGCGCCGGCTTTCGGCCCCGCTGGCCCACCGCCCCGCCGCCAGCCGTTGAGCCAGGTCGAGCGCCCGGTCCGCCGCGGTTGGAGGTGGCCGGGCGCCGGGTAGGCCTCGGGTATGAGCGCTCCCGGGATTCCCACGCCAGCTCCGCTTCCGCCGGATCCCCAGCCGCCGACGCCGACGCCGCCTGGCCCCGGACCGGGCCAGCCCGCCCCTGGCCCCGAGCCTCAGCCACCCACGCCTGCACCGCCGGGCCCTGGACCTCAGCCCCCGGATCCCACTCCACCGCAGCTCTGATCAAGCCCCTCCGGGGAGGACTCGCACCCGGCTGTGGGTCTCCTGCCCTCCCGGCCGGTCGATCGGAGCGATACCCATCTCCTTGACCAGGGTGAAGAAGGCCTGCGCGTAGGGCGACTCGCGGGTCCGGTGCTTGAGGCGCTCGAAGTCGATCTGCTCCCGCAGCGAGCGGGCAATCGCCACGGCGCGCGTGTAATCAAGTGAGTGCTCGTCCAGGGCCATCAGCATGGTCACGAGCGCGTCCTCCAGGGCCATCACCGGCGTCCCCACCGCCATCACGGGAACGATGTCGGCCCGGTCCAGGACCTCATCCGTGATCGCCAGGCCGGACGGCTGGAAGATCAGATCCACCAGCACGCCGTCGTGGTGGGCCTTGAGCAGCCACTCCTCGGGCGGGCGTTCGGGTTGGAAGCCGGCCGCGGTGAGGCACTCGAGCGCGCGCTGCGCATCCTCGGGCTTGAGCATCAGGTCAAGGTCCTTCTTGGGCTCCGGTCCGCCCCGGGCCCAGGCGGCCAGACTCCCCCCGAGCATGAACCGGACCCGGCAATCACGGAGCACAGACACAACCACCTTGAGCGTGTCGATCAGGGCGCCGAACTCGTCGTTCTCACTCACTCCGGTGGAAGTACCCGGAATGGGGTAGCCGAACTCCATGTTCGACGGAGAGGACCGGTCCGGTTGCCTGCGGATCGCCGCGGCGGGTGACCTCCACTGCTCCGAGCAGCGCCGGGATGAGGTGGCAGACTCGATCGCCGCGCTGGCCGGGAAGGCCGATCTGGCCCTGCTGGCCGGTGACCTGACCACCACCGGTGAGCCTGAGCAGGCTCAGGTGCTGGCCGACGCCTGCACGACGCTCCAGATCCCGGTGTTCGCCGTGCTCGGTAACCACGATTGGCACGCCGGGCGGCGGGACGAACTCGCAACGGTCCTGCAGGATGCCGGCGTCCGCGTCTTGGACCGCGACTGGGCGTGCTGCCAGGCCGGCGGGACGGAGGTGGGAATCGTCGGCCTGAAGGGCTTCGTCGGCGGGTTCCCCGGATCCCACCTGCCCGACTTCGGTGAACCACTGCTTCGCGAGGTGTACCGGGAGACCTCGCGTGACGTCGACGCATTGGACCGCGGCCTGCGGGAGATCGCTCTGTGTCCGACCAGGATCGTGCTTCTGCACTACGCCCCCACGTACAAGACGATCGTCGGGGAGGCCGAGGGCATTTGGGCCTTCCTGGGCTCCGACCGTCTGGGGGCACCGATCGCCGAGCACGAGCCTGACCTGGTGCTCCACGGCCACGCTCACAGTGGCACGTTCGAGGGCAAGATCGGCTCGGTGCCCGTCTACAACGTTTCGGTCCCGGTGATCGAGCGAGACTTCTGGCTGTTCGAGCTCGAGGTGTCCACGCCGGCCCGGTCGGCGATCCACTAGAGCCGGCTCCGCAGGGTCGCGCTGGCTCAGGCCGGCGCCTAACACCGGCGTAACGGTGTTACGTCGCTGTTATCGCGCCCGCCCTATAACGCCCTGTGATGGGGCATGGGAAGAGAGCCGTGTGCGGGGCGGCCGTCGCCGCTCTCGCCATGATCTGCGCTCTCGCCATGATCTGGATCGGGTCGGCCACAGCGTCGGGCTCGAGCGATACGTGGAGCTTCGTATCCGCTCCCGACCTGCATCCGCCCAGGCTGGACGTGGTAAAGCGCCGGGCCGGGCTGGCCCGCGGGGATTTCCTGGTCGTCAGCTCAGTCAACCAGCGGGTTGGAATGCACTCGACGGGCCAGTCAGGGCCGATGATCCTGGACAGCAAGGCGCAGCCCGTCTGGTTTGAGAAAACAAATGCCGCCCTGGATTTCGACCAGGACGCCTATCGGGGCAAGCCGGTGCTGGTCGAGGTGCGGAACGACGCTGTCGTGGTGCTCAACGAGCATTACCGCACGATCTTCGCTGTGAGGGGCCGCAAGCCCTGGATGATCGACGGACACGACGCATCGATCATCGGCATGGACATCTGGGTTGTGGTCGTGCGGACGGTCCAGCATCAGAACCTGACTGCCTACGGCGGCCCGGCCGACGGGACGGTCGTCGACTGTGGCCTTCAGGAGTACCAGCTCTCCACGGGGCGCCTGATCAGGACCTGGGATGCGCTCAACCCGGGCGGCAAGCCGAATGTCCCGCTATCGGCGTCAGAGATGTCGGGCAAGGGCATGACTCTGCCCGGGCCTCACCGCGGGCAACGCGTCTTCGATCCTTACCACCTCAATGCCGTCCAGGCGCTGCCGGACGGCGATCTGCTGGTGTCGATGCGGGACACGTGGGCCGTGTACCTGCTCGACCCGACCAGCGACAAGATCCTATGGGCTCTCGGTGGCAGGCGCTCGACGTTCACACTCGGGCACGGCGCGCGGTTCAAATGGCAGCACGACGCGAAGCTGATCCAGCCGGCGACCGGGGGGATGGGAAGAGATATCGAGCTGACGCTGTTCAACGACAACAACGGCCACTCCTCGGCCGGCTTGGTCCTGCGGCTGAACACGATCACGCATAAGGCGAGGCTCGTGGACGCCTACCACCACCACCCGGCGCTCTATGCCCAGATCCTAGGCAGCATGCAGCTGCTTCCGAACGGCAATGCCCTCGTCGGCTGGGGCTCGGAGCCATATTTCTCGGAGTACGCGAAATCCGGCAAGCTGCTGTTCGATGCCGAGTGGCCAGGGATCGCCGACCAGAGCTACCGCACGCTGTTCACCGACTCCTGGGTGGGGACGCCGTACTCCCCGCCGGGTGGCGCCGTCCGCGGCAAGACCGTCTATGCCAGCTGGAACGGGGCCACTGAGGTGGCACGGTGGGAGGTCATGGCCGGCTCGAGCGGCGGCAACCTCACGGTCGTGGCATCCCACGCGCGCACCGGCTTTGAGACGGCGATCGGGGTGAGCGCTGCGTATGCCGTGTACAGGGTCCGGGCGCTGCGCGCGAGTGGGCGCGTGCTCGGGACGTCGCAGCCTTTCTCGTAGCCCGCCCAGCCTCCACCGCGACGCCGCCTCGGCTCGGCCCTAGCGCTTGTACATCCCCTCGAACAGGTCGTGGTAACGGTCGTAGATCACGTTGCGCTTCACCTTCAGCGTGGGCGTGAGCTCGCCCTCCTCGATCGAGAGGTCGTGGTCCATGATTTCAAAGCGCTTGACCTGCTCGACCTGGGCGTAGTTGGAATTGGCCCGGTCAAGCTCCTTTTGGACCATCTCCTGAACCTGCTCGTTCTCGGCCAGCTCGGCCATGTCCTCCGGCAGGCCATGCTCCTTGGCCCAGGGCAGGATCTCCTCCGGGTCCAGCGTGATCAGGGCCACCGGGTAGGGCTTGCGGTCCCCGTACATCACTGCCTGGGAGATGAACGACGCCTGCTTGAGGTCGTTCTCCAGGTTGGCCGGAGTGAGGTTCTTGCCGCCGGCGGTGATGATGATGTCCTTCTTGCGGCCGGTGATCTTCAGGAATCCGTCCTCGTCGAGCTCGCCCAGGTCGCCGGTCAACAACCAACCGTCGCGCATCGTCTCACTGGTTGCGTCGGGGTTTCTCCAGTACTCGCGAAACACGTTTGGGCCCTTCATCACGATCTCTCCGTCGTCGGCGATCCGGATCTCGACTCCCGGAAGTGCCCGCCCCACGGTTCCGAACCTGAAGTCCTCCAGCGTGCCCACCGTTCCCACACCGGTGGTCTCGGTCATTCCCCAACCCTCGAGCACGGGCACCCCGGCCGCATAGAAGAACTCCAGGATCTCAGGGGCGATCGGCGCGGCGCCGCTGACGGCCTGCCGCACCTGCCCGCCGAAGAGCTGGCGGACACGGGCGAAGATCTGCTCGTCGGCCTGCTGGAAGGCCTGTTCCATCTCGGCCGATACCTCCTCGCCATGCTGCCGGCGCCGGCGGACCTCGACGCCGAGCTCGACCGCCTGCCGGAACCGCTTCTTGTCCTCTTCGGAGGCCTCCTCCTGCGTCTTCATGGCGGCTCCGTAGAGCTTCTCGAAGATCCGCGGGACGGATGGCAGGTAGGTGGGTTTGGTCTCGATGATCTCTTCGAGGATCTTCTTCGAATCTCCCGCGAAGTAGACGATCGTCGTCCCCTGATCGTAAGAGGCGATCTGGGTCAGCACGGCAAAGATATGGGCCAGCGGCAGATACAGGTATGTCGTCTCGTCGGGCTGCACGAACTCGAGCTCCTCGACGATCTTGCACACCGTCATCCCATTGGCGTGCGTTAGCACCACGCCCTTCGGTGGCCCGGTCGTGCCGGAGGTGTAAATGATGATCCAGGCGTCCTGGGGGTCGACCTGCTCCTGTCGGGTCGCGAGCTCCGAGCGATCGCGTCCCGCGCCTCGCCGGCGCAACTCGTCCAGCGTGATCTCGCCCGCTCCGGGCTCGATGCCGATCACGTGCTCCAGGTCGCCGAGCGCCTCGCGGATCTGCTCGATCTTCGCGCTCTGGCCCTCGTCCTCGCAGATCACCGCCTTGGCCCCTGAGTTGCCGGCCACCCATTCGCACTCCTTCGGAGAGTTGGTGGGGTAGATCGGAACCACGACCGCACCCGCCGCCGAAACACCGTAGCTGGCCAACGTCCACTCCACCCTGGTGTTTCCGAGTATGCAGACGCGGTCTCCGGGCGCGATCCCCAGCTCGAGAAGCCCAAGGGCAATCTCTTCTATCGCCTGACCGGCCTCGGCATATCTCATCTCGCGCCATTCCCCACCGGCCTTGTAGCGCGCCGCCACGTGGTCGGAAAACCGCTCCGCTGCCGAACTCGGGAGCGCGGCCACGGTGTCTGCGATCAGCCGGGGCGTTGATGTGGTGTCGGTCACTGCTCCTCCTCGGTCGGCCGGGGCACCGCACCAACATGGTGCGAGCGCATAGCGCATCTTTGCACCGCCGGCTGAGCCGCGCGACCCTCACTCCCGGGCCACCGCGGGCAGGCATCGGGCAGGCAGCTATCCGCGGCCGTCGAACGATCCGACCATGGACGCGCGACTCGAGCGCTCAGAACACCGGTTCGTGATCCCTGTGGCCGTGGCGGCACTGGCCACCGTGCCCCTGCTGGTGTATGAGACACATCACTTGTCCAGCGGGGTGAAGACGGCGCTGAGCGTGGCGGACTGGGTGATCTGGGGCGTGTTCGCCCTGGAGGTGGCCACGCTGTTCGCGGTGGCGCCCTCCCGACGGGACTGGGCCAAGGCTCACGTCCTTGACGTGGCCATCGTGGTCCTGACCCTGCCCGTGATCCCGGCGGCCGTCCAGAGTCTGCGGCTGCTTCGTCTTCTCCGCCTCCTTCGGCTGGCTCGACTGGGACCGTTGGCCCGGAGAGTCTTCTCCCTGGCCGGCCTGCGATACGCGAGCTTCCTGGCTCTGCTGTCGATGCTGGCCGGCGGGGAGGCGTTCTCCCTGGCGGAGAATGGCCATCACCATCACGTGTCTCTGGGGGACGGCATCTACTGGGCGGTGAGCACCATGACCACCGTGGGCTACGGCGACTTCGTGCCGCACACCACGACCGGCAAGATCGTGGCTGGAGCGGTGATGGTGGTTGGCGTGGCCTTCTTCGCCATGATCACCGGCGCGATCGCCCAGCGGTTCCTGGCCACGGAGGTCGAGGAGATCGAGGAGGAGATGCAGGAGGTCGAGGAGATCGTGCAGGAGGCCGAGCTGGCCGAGCGTCGGGTGCTGGCCGGCGAGGGCCAGATTCTCCAGGAGATCCACGACCTGGCCGACCAGCTGAAATCGCTCGAGCAGCGCGTGCGCGGGCATTTCGAGGCGCGCTCGGGCTAGTCACTCGCCCGGGCGCCATCCCGCCTGCTTGGCTTGGGCGCGGCCAGGATGGGAACGTTGTAGGCGTGCTTCAGCTCATTGGCGTGGCGGTGTCAGTCGGCCTGGCCGACGCTCTGAATCCATCGACGATCGGACCGGCGCTGTATCTGGCGGCGGGGCAGGAGGGGCTTCGCCAGGTGCTGCTGTTCACCGCGGGGGTGTTCGTGGTGTACCTGGCCGGAGGTGTGCTCCTGGTATTCGGGCCGGGGAACGCGATCATCTCGCTCGTCCCGCATCCCGGGGCGACGATCCGGTACTGGCTGGAGCTGGCAGCAGGGGTGATCCTGATCGCCGGTGCCCTGTTCACCTGGTGGCGCCGAGCGTCGCTGGCCGGGCGCCCGCTGGCCAGGCCGGGCCCGGGGGGGAGGTCCGGCCTGTTCCTGGGCGCCTCGATCACAGCCGTGGAGCTGCCCACCGCCTTTCCCTATTTCGGGCTGATCGCCGCGATCGTGTCGGCCCGTGTGAGCGACGTTCAGCAGCTCGTCCTGCTGGCGATCTTCAATGTCGCGTTTGTGCTGCCGCTGCTGGCCATCGCGCTCACGCTCGCCCTCCGGGGCACAGCTGCGGCTCGGATGCTCCGAGCAGCCCGAGGGCGCCTGCAGCGTCACTGGCCCCAGGTCCTGGCCGGCGTGCTGGGGCTTATCGGAGCCGTGGTCGTGCTACTCGGAGTGACCGGACTGGTCAGCCAGACCGAAGGCCGCGTCGGTCGCGCGGTCGGGCATGTTCGGCGCTTCATAACGCACCCGTAGCTGGCCCTGGGTGGTGGCCGGCTCGGACGGCTTCGGCCCACCCGCGGCGCTGCCCCAGTGTGAGGCGGACGCTCCGGGACGGGGCGGCGCTTCCGAGGCCAACTCCGCAGTCGCATACCTGAGGTCTGCGAATTCGCATACCCAGGGTCTGCGAACTCGCCTACCTGAGCTCCACAAGCTCGAACTCGATACGCCCGCCCGCGTCCTTGGCCAATCCCATCGTGTGGGCAGGGGCCCGGCGGCGCTCCGTCGGGCTACCGGGATTGAAGATCTGGAACCCGTCGCCCGCGCGCTCGTGGAGCGGCAGGTGGGAGTGGCCGAAGATGACCGCGTCCGCGGTTGGAAATCGACCCTGGAGCCGGACCACGCGGCCCCGAGCTGGGCCTCCGTCGTGCACCACCACCACCTCCGGTCCCCCCGGCAGCGGTAGCACCGCCGTCTCCGGCAGAAGTCGCTGGAGCTGGCGGTCATCCACGTTGCCCCTGACGGCCACGACGGGGTTGATCGCCTCGAGCTCCCGCAGCAGTGCCGGCGTGCACAGGTCTCCCGCGTGAACGATCAGGTCGGCCGCGCCCAGCCGGTCCAGGCAGTCGGAGGGGAGCCGCCGTCCACCGCGAGGCATGTGGGTGTCGGAGATGATCGCGATCTGCACGCGCTGAGCGCAGATGATCCCGGTAGCCTTGCCTTCCCCGCGCCCGTAGCTCAGTGGATAGAGCGCCGCCCTCCGGAGGCGGAAGTCGCAGGTTCAAATCCTGCCGGGCGCGCTGATGTGTGTTCGGCCGTGATGGCCGTCCTACTTTTGTCCGTCAGCTCAAGCGCACCGGAAAATAGTTCGATACTCGGGATGTGGATCGAGCAGGTGACCCGCGGCTATGCGTGAGGAGATTGACACTCGCTGCCTGGATGACCCTCCTGGTCGCAATCGCCGCGCCTGCGGCAGCACAGGCAGGCCCGCAATACCGGTTCTGTACACCCGTGAGCTCGGGGACGACCTACCTGCTTGCGCTCGGTCACATGGCCTGCAGTCAGGCCCGCTCATTGGAGCGCGCGGCACTCCGTCAGACGATCGTGCGCCACGGGCCCTCCCCGGCTGCCGGCTGGTGGTCGGCGGCGGGCGGTCGCTGGCAGACCGCAGCACGCGGGAAGCCCACGGCCGGGCCGTACCGTGGTACCTGGTCGTACGGAATCTGGTCCGCGCGAGGGGGTGTGGACACGTGTCCAACGGTCTACTTCTTCCTCAGACGCAAAGTCCGCACGGTCGCCAGCTAGATCGATAGTCTGCGGAGGGTAAGCGGTCTGGGTTGGGACCGAGCTCCGTACATAGCCTTCGGGGGGAATCATGCGCAGGTACTTCGCAGGACTCGTTGTGGTTGGACTGGTCGGACTGGCGCTGGCGACCATTGCGTCGGGCGCAACGCCGCCGGCCAGCTCCCGATTCAGCGGAACGGGCGGGAATTACCGCAACCAGAGCTCGAGCTGGGTGCGCCACGGCACGGCCAGCTTCAGCTTCAGGATCTCGAGCCGCAACTACAGCCCGGGGCGGCGCTACGTCGACGACTTCCGTGGTACGTACAGCACGGCATGCAGCAGCCACACGCTGCGCCTGTCTGCGACTGGCATCCCGGTCCATAAAAACGGCACCTTCGTCCTGCGCTTTCATGACAGCGGGGCCTGGGTGAAGATCTGGGGAGCCTTCAGGGGCCAGGGCGGCCGCCGGGCCAACGTGAACTACCTGGCGAACTTCTCCAGATCACAGAGTGACAACCAAAGGAGCCCCGGGTCTCTGGGGTGCGCGGCCTGGGTGCGCGGAACGGCCCACGCCCGGTAGCCCGGTCCGGGCCCGGGGACGCTCGCGTCCCAGCGTGAGCGGCCCGCCGAACGCGGCCGATCGCCGGGTCCATCGAGGCGCTAGAAGAAGGCGCCGAAGTAGCCCCAGTGGACTGCGATGATGAGAAGCAGGCCGGCGATCGTGAGCGCAACCCCCGGGACGAGATGCCTGGCAATTCCCAGCTTGGCGAAACGGGGAATCTGGGCGGCGGCAAGCCAGACGCCGGAGAGCGCAACGAGCAGAAATCCCACCTCCGCGAGACGCTCGCCGGTGTGACGCGTAAGAGCGAGAACAAAGGGCATCTGAGGAATTGTGCCGCCGACCGAGGACGCTGCCTCGTGGCCGGTGTCCCAGGTCCGCTCGACCGTGGCAGACGGCCACGGAAGTCTCGGCGCCAGCCGCGCTGGCAGACTGACTGGCGATGGATCTTTCGGTCTTCTTTGCCGGCACGGCCGGGTCGGTGCCCACGGCGCGCCGGGGCCTGCCGGCCGTGCTCGTCCGCCGGGGCGGCGAGCGGCTCCTGTTCGACTGCGGCGAGGGGACGCAGCGCCAACTCGTTCGCTCGGTCGGCCTGGTGGACCTGGACGAGATCTACCTGACCCACTTTCATGCCGATCACTGGCTCGGCCTCCCCGGACTGCTGAAGACGTTCGACCTGCGGGGGCGGGAGCGCCCGTTGACGATCAACGGGCCTCCTGGACTCCGGCAGCTCGTCGCCATCGGGTTGCGAGCGGCGGGACGAGTGCGGTTCGAGCTTGACATGGTCGAGCTCGAACCGGAGCAGGTGCTCGACCGCGCGGGCTACAGGATCGCGCCGATCGAGGTGGCCCACCGCGGACAGTCGTTCGGCTATGTCCTGTACGAGGAAGAGCGGCCCGGGGCGTTTGATCCCGAGGTGGCGGTCCGGCTCGGTTTGACCCCAGGTCCAGAGTTCGGCCTGGTCCAGCGAGGGGAGTCGATCAGGGGCGTGTCCCCCGAGCAGGTGCTCGGGCCCGCGCGCCCCGGGCGCAAGCTGGTCCTGTCCGGTGACACGGCGCCATGCGAGCGCCTCGCCGTGGCCTCCTACCAGGCCGATCTGCTCGTGCACGAGGCCACGTTCGCCGAACCCGAGATCGAGCGCGCGGCTGAAACCGGCCACTCGACCGCGGCCCAGGCGGCCCGGCTGGCTGCGGAAGCAGAGGTGAAGATGTTGGCGCTGACCCATCTTTCAACCCGCTACCCCGTTGGGGTGCTGGTCGAGGAATCGCGAGACGTGTTTGCCAACTCGGTCGTCCCGCGCGACTTCGACACGATCGAGCTCCCGTTCGCCGAGCGGGGTGTGCCTGAACTTGTCCGGTTCGGGGAGCGGCCGGTGGAGGAGCCGCTGGCCGATCCGATGTGAGCGCTGGCGGGGATCAAACCGCCCCGGGTGAGTCCGCCTCTGCCGCTGGTACGCTGGCTGCCGTCGGTTCCTTTAACCCGGCCCCGTGAGGCCCGGAAGGAGTCAGGTTGATGCAGGCGGGCACAGTGGTCCTGGACCACGACGACATGCGCCGCACGCTCGTGCGAATCGCGCACGAGATCCTTGAGAAGAACCCGGACGGCGAGATCGCGCTGGTGGGTATTCACCGCCGGGGAGCTGTCCTGGGCCAGCGCCTGCACGCACTGATCGGCGAGCTCCTCGACTCTCCTGTCCCGCTGGGCTTCGCTGACATCTCCTTCTACCGGGACGACCTGGCCATCCGCGCCAGTGCCCCGATCGTCCACGCCACTCAGCTCGATTTCCCGGTCCAGGGGCGGACGGTCGTGATCGTGGACGATGTCCTCTACACCGGGCGGACAGTCCGCGCGGCCGTCGATGAGATCTTTGACTACGGGCGGCCGGCCCGGGTGCAGCTCGCCGTGCTGGTGGATCGGGGACATCGTGAGCTCCCGATCCGCCCCGACTACGTGGGCAAGAACCTCCCGACGTCAACGGAGGAGCGGGTGAACGTCCATGTGGCCGAGATCGACGGCCAGGACCAGGTGACCATCGCTCATGCGAGCCCCGCTCACCATCCGGGCTCGCCGATCAAGGGGCCCGCATGAGTCGTCCGGCTGCGCCTCCGCGGAGGGCCGCGGCATGAGGCACCTGATTTCCATCGACGACCTGAACAGGGCCGGCATCGAGCGGGTCCTGGACCGGGCCGAGTCCTTCGCCGAGGTGTCCGGCCGCGAGATCAAGAAGGTCCCGGCCCTCCGGGGCCGGACCGTGGTCAACCTGTTCTACGAGGCCTCGACACGGACCAGCTCAAGCTTCGAGCTCGCCGCCAAGCGGCTGAGCGCCGACGTCGTCAACATCAGGTCGACCGGCTCCAGCGTGGAGAAAGGGGAATCGCTCAAGGACACGGTGCAGACCCTGTCGGCGTACGACCCGGCGGCGATCGTTATCCGCTCGCCCCACGCCGGCGCCGCCCAGCTCGTGGCCGGGTGGACGCCGGCGTCGGTCATCAACGCCGGCGACGGCAAGCACGAGCACCCCACCCAGGCTCTGCTGGACGTGTTCACGCTCCGCCGGCGCCTGGGGAGCCTCGACGGGGTCCAGATCTGGATCGTGGGCGACGTGCTGCACTCGCGCGTGGCCCGGTCCAACATCCTCGCGCTGCAGAGAATGGGGGCGCAGGTCACGGTCTGCGGGCCGCCGACTCTCCTGCCCCGCGGGATTGAGGCTCTGGGCTGCCGGGCCGAGGTTACGTTGGAGCGGATCGGTGAGGCCGACGTGGTCTACGTCCTGCGGATGCAGCAGGAGCGGATGCGCGAGGCGTTCGTGCCCTCGCTGCGTGAGTACGCGGCCTGCTACCAGCTGGACACCGCGCGGCTACACCCGGGCCAGCTGCTGATGCACCCAGGACCGGTCAACCGCGGCATCGAGCTTTCGGCCGCGGCCATCGATTCCCCGCAGGCCCTGATCGGCGAGCAGGTCAAGGCGGGGGTGGCCGTGCGGATGGCGGTTCTGTACGAGCTGCTTGTCGGCTCGCCGCTGCTCGCGGTGGCGGCATGAGCCGTCTGTTCGGACCCGATCGCCCCGGAGTCGACCTGCTGATCCGCGGAGGCCAGGTGCTCGATCCCCGGACCGAGTTGGACGACTCCCGCGACGTCCTGATCCGGGACGGCCAGATCGCAGAGCTGGCCCCGGCGGGCTCGCTGGCTGCTCCCGAGGATGGGGAGGTGTTCGATGCCACCGGCAAGCACGTGTTCCCTGCCTTCGTGGACCCCCACGTCCATCTCCGCACCCCCGGACAGGAGTACAAGGAGGACATCGCGTCCGGGACCGCAGCTGCCGCCGCCGGCGGGTTCTGCGCCGTGATCGGGATGCCCAACACCGACCCCGTGGTGGACGAGGACGCGATCCTCGGATCGCTGACCGACCGGGCCCAGCGCGAGGCCCGGGTCCAGGTCGGCTTCCTGGCCGCGATCACGCGAGGGCTGGAGGGGACCGAGCTCACGGAGATGGCCGCCCTGCGGGACGCGGGCGCGCTTGGGTTCACAGACGACGGCAAGCCTGTGGTCTCGGCCGGAATGCTCCGCAAGGCTCTGGCCTACCAGCGCCTGTGCGGCGGGGTGATCGCGCTGCATGAGGAGGACCCCGAACTGTCCGGCGAGGGTGTCATGCACGAGGGCCCGATCTCGGCCCGCCTCGGGATGGCCGGAATCCCATCGATCTCTGAGTCGACGATGATCGCCCGCGATGCCGCGCTGGCCGGCTATGAAGATGCCCGGATGCACTTTCAGCACCTGTCCGCCGTCGAGTCGGTGCTCGCGGTCGAGCAGGCCAAGCAGGCCGGGCTGAGGGTGAGCGCCGAGGTGACCGCCCACCACCTGACCCTGACCGACGACATCGTCCGCTCGCTGGACAGCCGGTTCAAGGTCAACCCTCCACTGCGAGGGGACCGCGATCGGCGGGCCCTGGTGGCGGCTCTGCGCAGCGGGGTGATCGATTGCGTGGCCACCGATCATGCGCCCCACGCCCGGCATGAGAAGGAGGTGCCGTTCGAGCAGGCGGCGATGGGGACAACAGGGCTGGAGACAGCGTTCGCGGCTCTGTTCACAGAGCTCGTGCTCCCGGGCGAGCTGCCTCTGGAGGTGGCGGTCGAGCGGATGAGCGCCGGCGGCGCGCTCTACGGTCTGCCCGTGCCCCAGATCATGCCCGACCATCCGGCCAATCTGGTCGTCGTGGACCTGGAGGCCAGCTTTGAGGTGGGGGCCCACGGCTACGTGAGCCGGTCTGAGAACTGCTGCTTTCATGGCCGCAAGCTCCACGGCAAGGTGGCGCTGACGGTGGCGGCAGGGTCGGTGGCCTTCCGCGAGCGGATGCTGGTCGAGGCGGTGGCCCCGCGATGAGAGCTCGGCGTCCCGCATACGTCCTGCTGGAGGACGGCGCGCGATTTGACGGCCTCGCCTGCGCTGCCGAGGGGCATGCCGTGGGGGAGGTGGTGTTCACGACCTCGATGTCCGGTTACCAGGAGTCGATGACCGATCCCAGCTACGCCGGTCAGCTGATCACGTTCACCTTCCCGATGATCGGCAACTACGGCGTGTCCGAGGCGGCGATGGAATCCGACCGGATCCATGCCCGCGCGGCGATCATGCGCGCGGCCGTCGATCACGATCAGGACGGCTGGCTGGCCTGGTTGACCGCGGCCGGGATCCCGGCGATCAGCGAGGTCGACACGCGGGCTCTGGTCCGCCACATCCGCGATCAGGGAGCGATGCGGGGCGGGGTGTTCGGAGGCGAGCTGTCCGAGGAGGAGGCGCGTGAGGTGATGCTGGCCGAGCCCGAGATGTCAGGTCGCGACCTGGCCCGGGAGGTGACGCCGCCGCAGATGGTGACTCTGGACTCCGTCGGAGCCGGGGGCGGACCGCGGATCGCCATGATCGACACCGGAGTCAAACGCTCGATCGTGGACAACCTCCGAGCCCGGGGCGCGACCGTCGAGCTCCACCCCTGCACCTCCTCCGCCGACGAGCTTCGCCTGGGTCACCCCGATGCGATCTTCCTGGCCAACGGCCCTGGCGACCCGGCCGCGCTGGACTACATCGTGTCCACGGTGCGGCAACTGATCGGGCAGCTGCCCGTCTACGGGATCTGCCTGGGCCATCAGCTGCTGTGCCGGGCCGTGGGCCTTGACACCTACAAGCTGCCGTTCGGCCACCGCGGCGCCAACCACCCGGTCAAGGACCTGGTCAGTGGCCAGATTGAGATCACCAGCCAGAACCATGGCTTCGCCGTCCTGGGTCCGGACGGCTCGCACACGATCGATCACGATCAGGCGGTGAGGTGGGAGACCGACTTCGGCGCGGCCGAGCTCACGCACATCAATCTGTATGACCGGACCGTCGAGGGTCTGGCCCTGCGCGAGGTTCAGGGAGCAACCGTTCAGTATCACCCCGAGGCGGGGCCGGGCCCTCACGACGCCGTGCACCTCTTCGACCGCTTCGTCGGTGAGATCGGCGGGACCATGGCGGGAGCGGCCAGCTGATGCCCCGTCGTGAGGACATCCACAAGATCCTGCTGGTGGGGTCGGGCCCGATCGTGATCGGGCAGGCGGCTGAGTTCGACTACTCGGGCACCCAGGCCTGCCGGGTGCTGATCGAAGAGGGGTACGAGGTCGTGCTGGTCAATTCCAACCCGGCCACGATCATGACCGACCCCGAGGTCGCGACGACGACCTACATCGAGCCGTTGCTGCCCGCGACGGTGGCCCAGGTTATCGAGCGCGAGCGGCCCGACGCCCTGCTCGGCACGCTCGGCGGACAGACCGCGCTGAACCTGTCGAAGGCTCTGTATGAGGACGGGACCCTTGGGCGCTTCGGCGTCGAGCTGATCGGAGCCGACTACGAGGCGATCGACCGGGCCGAGGACCGCGAGCGGTTCCGCGACACGATGACTCAGGCCGGGCTCCGCGTGCCCAGGAGCATGATCGCCCACACGCTCGATGAGGCGCAGTCGGCGGTGCAGGAGCTCGGGCTCCCGTTCATCGTCCGGCCGGCCTTCACGCTCGGCGGGACGGGAGGCGGGGTCGTGCGCTGCCTGGAGGAGCTGGGGACGATCGTCGGGCGGGGCCTGGCCGCTTCGCCGATCGGCCAGGTGCTGTTGGAGGAGTCGGTCCTGGGTTGGGGCGAGTTTGAGCTCGAGGTGATGCGCGACGGTGCGGACAACGTGGTGATTGTGTGCTCGATTGAGAACCTCGACCCGATGGGTGTCCACACGGGCGACAGCGTGTGCGTGGCCCCCCAACAGACGCTGACCGACAAGCAATACCAACTGCTCCGGGACCAGGCGATTGAGGTGATC
Source organism: Solirubrobacteraceae bacterium (assembly GCA_036490975.1). Classification (GTDB taxonomy): domain Bacteria; phylum Actinomycetota; class Thermoleophilia; order Solirubrobacterales; family Solirubrobacteraceae; genus Palsa-465. Next base: position 11,160 of record DASXCS010000067.1, on the reverse strand, counting down.
CGAGCCGTGGGCGTGGAGACCGGGGGGTCAAACGTCCAGTTCGCCGTCAACCGCGACACCGACGAAATCGTGGTCATCGAGATGAACCCGCGTGTGTCTCGCTCGAGTGCTCTGGCCAGCAAGGCCACCGGCTTCCCGATCGCCAAGATCGCGGCCAAGGTCGCCATCGGGTACACCCTCGACGAGATCCCCAACGACATCACCACCCGGCCCGACGGCCAGAGCACGCCGGCGTCGTTCGAGCCGACCCTCGACTACGTCGTCGTGAAGGTCCCCAGGTTCGCGTTCGAGAAGTTCCCGGGCGCCGACCCGATGCTGACCACGCACATGAAGTCGGTGGGCGAGGCGATGGCGATCGGCCGCAACTTCACCGAGGCCCTCCAGAAGGCCCTGCGCTCCCTGGAGCGGTCCGACGCCGTCTTCGACTGGCACCGCGAGTGGGTCGAGCTCGACAAGGCGACCCTGCTCGAGCAGATCAGCGTGCCGCACGACGGGAGGCTCAAGCTGGTCATGGACGCGATCCGTGCCGGCGCGACGCCGCAGGAGATCTTCGCGGCGACCCGCATCGACCCGTGGTTCGTCGACCAGCTGGCGCTGATCAACGAGGTCGCGGCCGAGGTCACCGCCGCCCCGGAGCTGACCCCCGACCTGCTGCGGCTCGCCAAGCGCCACGGCTTCTCCGACGCCCAGATCGGCAAGATCCGCGGGATGACCGCCGACGTCGTACGCGGAGTGCGGCACGCGCTCGGGATCCGCCCGGTCTACAAGACCGTCGACACCTGCGCCGCCGAGTTCGCCGCCGCTACGCCGTACCACTACTCGACCTACGACGAGGAGACCGAGGTCATGCCGCGCGAGCGGCCGGCGGTCGTCATCCTCGGCTCGGGACCAAACCGGATCGGACAGGGCATCGAGTTCGACTACTCCTGCGTCCACGCCTCGATGGCGCTGGGGCACGGGGAGGGCGGCGCCGGCTTCGAGACGATCATGGTCAACTGCAACCCCGAGACGGTCTCGACCGACTACGACACCTCCGACCGCCTCTACTTCGAGCCGCTCACCTTGGAGGACGTCCTCGAGGTCGTCCACGCCGAGCAGCAGGCCGGGCCGGTCGCCGGGGTGATCTGCCAGCTCGGCGGCCAGACCCCGCTCGGCCTGGCGCAGGGGCTGGCCGACGCCGGGGTTCCGATCGTGGGCACGCCGCCCGAGGCGATCCACCTGGCCGAGGAGCGCGGCGCGTTCGGGCGGGTGCTCGCCGACGCGGGGCTGACCGCACCGACCCACGGGCTGGCGTCGTCCTACGACGAGGCGCAGGTCATCGCCGACGAGATCGGCTACCCGGTGCTGGTCCGCCCGTCGTACGTCCTCGGCGGGCGCGGCATGGAGATCGTGTACGACGACGTGGCCCTGGAGGGCTACATCGCCCGCGCCACGGCGATCAGCCCGGAGCACCCGGTGCTCGTCGACCGCTTCGTCGACGATGCGGTCGAGATCGACGTGGACGCGCTGTTCGACGGCGATGAGCTGTTCCTCGGCGGGGTCATGGAGCACATCGAGGAGGCCGGCATCCACTCCGGCGACTCCGCGTGCGCTCTCCCGCCCATCACGCTCGGCGACCACGAGATCGGGCGCATCCGCGAGGCGACCGAAGCCATCGCGCGCGGGGTCGGGGTCCTCGGGCTGATCAACATCCAGTTCGCGTTGGGATCCGACGTGCTCTACGTCCTGGAGGCCAACCCGCGCGCCAGCCGGACGGTCCCGTTCGTGTCCAAGGCGACGGCGACCCCCCTGGCGAAGGCCGCGGCCCGGATCATGATGGGCGAGTCGGTCAAGCAGCTGCGTGCCGAGGGCCTGCTGCCCGCCTCCGGTGACGGCGGGACCCTTCCCGGCGACTCGCCGATCGCGGTCAAGGAGGCCGTGATGCCGTTCAACCGCTTCCGCCAGCCCGACGGCCGCTACGTCGACACCGTGCTCGGCCCGGAGATGAAGTCCACGGGCGAGGTGATGGGGATCGACGCGGACTTCGGGCGGGCGTTCGCCAAGGCCCAGGCGGCGGCGTTCGGGTCCCTGCCGACCTCGGGCAGGGTCTTCGTCTCGATCGCCAACCGCGACAAGAGGTCGATGGTCTTCCCGGTGAAGGTGCTGGCCGATCTCGGCTTCGAGATCCTGGCCACCCAGGGCACCGCCGACGTGCTGCGGCGCAACGGCGTGCAGGCGTCGGTGGTGCGCAAGCACTTCGACGGCCCCGGTCCGGACGGCGAGCCGACCACCGTCCAGCTCATCGCCGAGGGCGGGGTCGCGCTCGTCGTCAACACCCCGCACGGCTCCTCGGGCAGTGGCGGGTCGGTCCGGGTCGACGGCTACGAGATCCGCACCGCCGCGGTGCGCGCGAACGTCCCCTGCATCACCACCGTGCAGGGGCTGGGCGCCGCGGTCCAGGGGATCGAGGCGCGCATCCGCGGTGACATCGGGGTCCGGTCGCTCCAGGACTGGGCGGCCCGGTGACCCCCGCCATGCTCGGCCCGGCGGGGGTGCCCGCGGCGTGACGGCGTACGACGCGCTCTTCCGTGGCGTGCTCGCGCGGCTCGACGCCGAGCGCGCCCATGGGTTGGGCTTCCGAGCCATCCGGGCGGGAGCCCCGGCGTCCAAGGTCGTCGTCCGCTCTCCGGGGCGGCCGGTGCAGACCATGGGGCTGTCCTTCCCCAACCCGCTCGGGCTGGCCGCCGGCTTCGACAAGAACGCCGTCGGCATCGACGCGCTGGCCGCGCTCGGCTTCGGCTTCGTGGAGGTCGGCACCGTGACGGCCCTGCCTCAACCCGGCAACCCCGCCCCGCGGCTGTTCCGGCTGACCGCCGATCGCGCGATCGTCAACCGGATGGGCTTCAACAACCACGGCGCCGAGGCCGTCGCCGGACGCCTCGCGCGGCGCGTCGCCAAGCTCGACCGACGTGACCGGCGCGCCGTCGGCCGGATCGGCCAGCGCCCGGCGACGCGTCCCGTGCTGGGGATCAACATCGGCAAGTCGAAGGTGGTGCCCGAGGACGACCAGCGCGCCGTCCTGGACGACTACGCGGTCAGCGCGCGTCTGCTGGCGCCGTACGCCGACTACCTCGTGGTCAACGTCTCCTCGCCCAACACCCCCGGCCTCCGATCGCTGCAGGCGGTCGACCGGCTCGGGCCCCTGATCGACGAGGTACGCCGGGTGGCCGACGACGCCGCGAACCGGCCGGTGCCACTGTGCGTGAAGATCGCCCCGGACCTCGCCGACGAGGACGTCGTCGCGGTCGGCGAGCTGGCCCGCGACAAGGGCCTCGACGGGCTCATCGCCACCAACACCACGATCTCGCGAGACGGTCTGGTCACTCCCGCCGCCGACGTCGAGGCGCTCGGGGCCGGCGGGCTGTCGGGGCCCGTGCTGCGACGTCGTTCGCTGCAGGTCCTGCGGCTGCTGCGGTCCCACGACCCGGCGATCGCGATCGTCTCGGTCGGCGGGGTCACCAGCGCCCACGACGTCCACGAGCGCCTGAGAGCCGGCGCGACCCTGGTCCAGGCCTACACCGGCCTGGTGTACGGCGGCCCGCTGTGGCCCCGGCGCGTGCTCAAGGAGCTCGACTCGTGACCCCCCGCCGACGAGAGGCATCCCCATGACCACGTTCGGAGAGCGTCTGTACGCCGCGATGAGGACTCGGGGCCCGCTCTGCGCCGGCATCGACCCGCACGCAGAGCTGCTGGACGCCTGGGGGCTGAGCGACGACCTCGACGGGCTGGAGCGCTTCGCCCTCACCGCCGGTGAGCGGCTCGCGCCGCGCGTGGCGGTGGTCAAGCCGCAGTCGGCGTTCTACGAGCGGTTCGGGAGCCGGGGGATCGCGGTCCTCGAGCGGCTGCTCGCGACCTGTCGCGAGGCCGGTGCGCTGGTGCTGCTCGACGTGAAGCGCGGCGACATCGGCTCCACGAGCCAGGCCTACGCCGACGCCTATCTCGACCCGTCCTCGCCGCTGGCGGCCGACGCGGTCACGGCCAGCCCCTACCTCGGCTTCGGGTCGCTGACCCCGATGGTCGAGACCGCACGCGCCCACGGAGCCGGCCTCTTCGTGCTCGCGCTGACCTCCAACAAGGAGGGTCCCGAGGTGCAGGAGGCGCTGGTGCGCTCCCAGACCGGGGAGAGCACCGTCGCCGACGTCGTTCTCGACCACCTCCGCGAGCTCAACCGCGAAGCCGAGCCACTCGGGTCCTTCGGCGCCGTCGTGGGCGCGACCATCGCGGGCGGCAGCCATCGGCTCGACATCAACGGACCGATCCTCGCCCCGGGGTACGGCGCCCAGGGGGGCACGTCGGCCGACCTCCGCCGCATCTTCGGCAGCGGCGTCGGCAGCGTCTTGCCGAGCACGTCGCGAGACCTGCTGCGCGTGGGGCCGGACCGTCTCGCCGACGAGGCCGACCGGATCAACGACCAGCTCCGCGAGCTGGGCGGATGAGGGCCCGGGTCGCGCTCGCCGGGGCCGTGGCCCTGGCGATGCTCGGCCTGACCGGATGTGGCCACGGGCCGAGCTACTGCGACGCCGTGAAGTCCCACCAGGCGGCGCTGGGCTCACTGGCCGGTGGCAACGACCGCACCGCCTTGATCCAGGCCCTCCCGATCTTCGACGACCTGCACGCCAAGGCGCCCGGAGACGTCGCCGACGACTGGCAGCTCGTCATCACCCGCATCCGCGCCCTCGAGAGCGCGTTGACGAAGGCCGGCGTCGACCCCTCGACGTACGACCCGAAGCACCCGCCGACAGGCACCACCGCCGAGGACCGCGCCCTGATCCGCCGAGCTGCGGCCGAGCTGGCGGCCCCGGACGCCCAGCAGGCACTCGCGTCGGTGCAGCAGGAGGTGCTCGACGTCTGTCACACGCCGCTGGACCTCTAGCGCCGCCCGCGGCCTGACGCCGCACGCGGTCCGGGCATTTCGCACCTACGCCACCAGCCACGTTGCCGCCCCCACGCCGGGCTGACTAGATTGTCGCCCTGTCGTCGGACACGACGTTGGACAAAGGATGTGCCTTGGCTCTCCCACCGCTCACTCCCGAGCAGCGCCAGGCGGCCCTCGACAAGGCTGCGGCCTCGCGTCGTGAGCGCGCCGAGGTGAAGAACCGTCTGAAGAACTCCGGTGCCTCGATCTCCGAGGTGCTCCACCAGGGCCATCACAACGAGGTCATCGGCAAGATGCGCGTCGTCGACCTCCTGTGCTCCATGCCCGGGGTCGGCAAGGTTCGGGCCAAGCAGCTGATGGAGCGGATCGGCATCGCCGAGAGCCGCCGGGTGCGTGGCCTGGGGGCCAAGCAGGTCGCGGCGCTCGAGCGCGAGTTCGCTCCCGGCGAGTGAGCCGGTCCGGCCACGCCGAGCAGCGCCCCGGTCGTTCCCGGCTGACCGTGCTCGCCGGCCCCACGGCGGTCGGCAAGGGGTCGGTGTCGGCCGACATCCGCGAGCATCATCCCGAGGTCTGGATTTCGATCTCGGTGACGACCAGGCGCCCGCGTCCCGGCGAGGTGCACGGGGTGCACTACTGGTTCGTCTCCGAGGATGAGTTCGACCGTCTGGTCTCCGACGGAGCGCTGCTGGAGTGGGCCGTGGTCCACCGGGCGGCCCGCTACGGCACGCCACGGGCGCCCGTCGAGGAGAAGCTCGCCGAAGGGCGACCGGCCCTGCTCGAGATCGACCTCCAGGGCGCGCGCCAGGTGCACGAGGCGATGCCGGATGCGCGGATGGTCTTCCTCGCCCCGCCCTCCTGGGAGGAGCTGGTGCGGCGGCTGGTCGGCCGCGGCACCGAGGATGCCGAGGAGCGCGAGCGCCGCCTCGCCAGCGCCCGGCTGGAGCTGGCCGCGGAGGCGGAGTTCGACGCCACCATCGTGAACACGGAAATTCACGATGCCGCCGAGGAGTTGGTAGCCTTGATGGTCGGGCAACCTGGCCCTGTGTGAGCGTGGGCGAGCCCACGCACGCATCCGTGTGTGTCCCGAGTGACTCCGACTCTTTGTGAGGCTGTTGCGTGTCTGCTCCCACTCCTGCTGCCGAGGGCGTGACCAACCCCTCGATCGACGACCTGCTGACCAAGACCGACAGCAAGTACCGCCTGGTCCTGTACAGCGCCAAGCGCGCGCGGCAGATCAACGCGTACTACTCCCAGCTCGGCGAGGGCCTGCTGGAGTACGTCGGCCCCCTGGTCGAGACGCACGTCCAGGAGAAGCCGCTCTCGATCGCGCTGCGTGAGATCAACGACGACCTGCTCACCTGCGAGGACGTCGACCCGGCCGAGCTCGCCGCCGAGGAGGAGGCCCGCAAGGCCGCCGCTTCCGAGGCGGGCTTCACCCGCGAGTGATCCCGGACCTCTGGCGACCATGAGCGACCTGGCCGGTCCTAACGCCTCGCCGGAGGCGCGGCTCCGGCCGTCGGTGGTTCTCGGGGTCGCCGGAGGCATCGCGGCGTACAAGGCCGCCGAGCTGCTGCGCCGGCTCACCGAGTCCGGCCACGACGTCACCGTGGTTCCGACTCCCTCCGCGCTGCACTTCGTCGGCGAGGCCACCTGGGCCGCCCTGTCCGGCAAGCCGGTGCACACGCAGGTCTGGGAGTCGGTGCACGAGGTGCCGCACGTGCGGATCGGGCAGGCCGCCGATCTCGTCGTCGTGGCACCGGCCACCGCCGACCTGCTCGCGCGGGCCGCGCACGGCCGCGCCGACGACCTGCTCACCAACGTCTTGCTGACCGCGCGCTGTCCCGTGGTGTTCGCGCCCGCGATGCATACCGAGATGTGGGAGCACGCCGCGACCCGGGCCAACGTCGCGACCCTGCGGCAGCGCGGCGCGCTGGTGCTCGAGCCGGCCGTGGGCCGGCTGACCGGTGCCGACTCGGGCGCCGGACGGCTCCCCGAGCCCGACGAGATCTTCGAGACCTGCCGGGAGGTGCTGGCCCGCGGTGTCGGCGGGCGCGACCTCACCGGCCATACCGTCGTGGTCTCGGCGGGCGGCACCCGCGAGCCCCTCGACCCGGTGCGTTACCTCGGCAACCGCTCCTCGGGGCGCCAGGGCCTCGCCCTGGCCCGCGCGGCGGTCGCGCGAGGTGCCGAGGTGACCCTGGTCGCGGCGAACGTCGCGCTGCCGGACCCCGCCGGCGTCAAGGTCGTCCACGTCGAGACCACCGAACAGCTGCGCGACGCCGTCGTGGCCGCGGCCACGTCCGCCGACGCCGTCGTGATGGCGGCGGCCCCGGCCGACTTCCGGCCGGTGGCCACGACCGAGACCAAGATCAAGAAGAGCCCGGACGGCGCGGTGCCCCCGCTGGAGCTGACCCAGACCCCGGACATCCTCGCCGAGATCTCCCACGACCGCCTGCACCCCGGGCAGGTGGTGGTCGGCTTCGCCGCCGAGACCGGCGACGACACCGGCACGGTGCTCGACCTGGGCCGCGCCAAGCTCGCGCGCAAGGGGTGCGACCTGCTCGTCGTCAACGACGTGCGTGGGGGCGCGGTGTTCGGGTCCGAGGACAACCAGGCCGTGCTGCTGGGCGCAGACGGCACCGAGGTCGACGTGCCCGCCGGGCCGAAGTCGTCGGTCGCGCACGCCGTCTGGGACGAGGTCGCACGTCGCCTCGACGCCGCCCACCCCGGCTGACCGGCCGCCGACCGGTGGGCCTGCCCCAGAGGCGCGCCGGATATCGTGATCGCCGATTCCACCCGCTCGACCGCCAGTGAGAACCAGGAGCACCCACCACCGTGACCGGACGCCTCTTCACCTCCGAATCCGTCACCGAGGGACACCCCGACAAGATCGCCGACCAGATCAGCGACTCGGTCCTCGACGCGATGCTCCGGCAGGACGCCCACAGCCGGGTCGCCGTCGAGACCCTGCTGACCACCGGTCTGGTGGTCGTCGCCGGCGAGGTGACCACGACGGGCTACGTCGACATCAAGCAGGTCGTCCGCGACCGGATCCTCCAGATCGGCTACGACTCCTCCGAGAAGGGCTTCGACGGGGCGTCGTGCGGCGTGATGGTCGCGATCGGCGGTCAGTCCGGCGACATCGCCCAGGGCGTCGACTCCGGGCACGAGTCGCGGACCGGCTCGGTCGACGCGATGGACAAGCAGGGCGCCGGTGACCAGGGTCTGATGTTCGGCTACGCCTGCGACGACACCGACGTGCTGATGCCCCTCCCGATCGTGATGGCCCAGCGCCTGGCCGAGCGGCTCACGGCCGTGCGCAACGACGGGACCCTGAGCTACCTCCGCCCCGACGGCAAGACCCAGGTCACCATCGAGTACGACGCGGACAACCGTCCGGTGCGGGTCGACACCGTGGTCCTGTCGACCCAGCACGCAGAAGACGTGGACATCTCCTCCACCCTCGAGCCCGACATCAAGAAGCACGTCATCGACCCGGTGCTCGCGACGTTCTCGATCCCCTCCGACGGATACCGGCTGCTGGTCAACCCGACCGGACGCTTCGTCGTCGGCGGCCCGATGGGCGACGCGGGCCTGACCGGGCGCAAGATCATCGTCGACACCTACGGCGGGATGGCGCGTCACGGCGGCGGTGCCTTCTCCGGCAAGGACCCCTCGAAGGTCGACCGGTCCGCGGCGTACGCCATGCGCTGGGTCGCCAAGAACGTCGTCGCCGCCGGGCTGGCTCGGCGCTGTGAGGCCCAGGTGGCCTACGCCATCGGGAAGGCCCAGCCCGTGGGCGTCTTCATCGAGACCTTCGGCACCGGGGTGGTCCCCGACGAGCAGATCCAGCAGGCCGTGCTCGAGGTCTTCGACCTCCGGCCGGCCGCGATCATCGAGGACCTCGACCTCCTGCGCCCGATCTACGTGCTGACCGCCGCCTACGGTCACTTCGGCCGCGAGCTGCCGGAGTTCACCTGGGAGCGCACCGACCGCGTCGAGGCGCTGCGCAAGGCCGCGGGCCTCGACGCCTGACGCCTGCCGCGGAGGCACTTCCGGGGCTGCGACCGTGACCCGTTCGTGACCCCGCGGGTCCGAGCCGGTCACTAGATTGCCTGGCAGGCTCGTGGCCCCCCGGCCCGGACGGAGGCGATCTGGTGACCCGCAGGACAGTCTCGCTCGCAGCGGTGCTCGCGCTCCCGCTCACCGCCCTCGGACAGGTCGCGGGCTCGCCGTCGAGCCTCGCCCGGCCGGTCCCGGCCCACGCCGCCCCGGCGGTGCGCACGCTGGCTGCGCGCGCCCTGGCCAGCCTGCGCGCTGACTCGCGGGGCACGGTCCGGGTCTCCCGCGGTGCGGACGGCCTGGCCCGGGTGGTGGCGGTGCGGGCCGACCACGACCCGGGGGTCGGCCGTGCGACCCCGGTCCGCGAGGCGGCCCGCGCCCACCTGGTGAGGTACGGCGCGCTGCTCGGCCTCTCCGGCACGGACGACCGCCTGGTCGCCGGCCCGGTCCGGCGGTCGGTGACCGGTGATTCCGTGGTCCGCTTCAGCCAGGTGCGCGACGGGCTGCCCGTGGTGGCCGGCGCGGTCGCCGTAGACCTGCGGCCCGACCACCAGCTGGGGTCCTTGACCGCGTCGGTGTCACGCGCCTCGGTGCCGGCGGCGGTCCTGACGGCCAGCGCCGCGACGCGGGCCGCGCTCGCCGTGGCTCGCAAGCGCCTCGGCGCGGGCGTCGCCCTGACCGCGGGTGTCCCCGCGCGCGAGCTCTTCGACCCGGCGGTTCTCGGCGTGGCCCGCACGAGTGACCCCGCGACCCGGGCGCGCGGTGTGTGGCAGGTGCAGGTGCGCGCCGGCGCGACGTTCGACCGCGTGGTCCTGGTCGACGACCAGACCGGCGCCGTCGTGCTCGACATCGACGCCGACGAGACGCTTAACCGCGTCGTGTGCGACAACCACGACGACATGACGCTGCTCGACCTGCCGTGCACCCAGGACTTCGCCCGCACCGAGGGTTCACCCAGCAGCAAGGTCCACGACGTCAACGCCGCCTACAACCTCGCCGGCGTGGTCGCGACGTTCTACCACCGGATCGGCGGCATCGACCTGACCCGGCTGCTCGGCGTCGACGAGGGCGACCACCGGAGCCTGTCGTCGACCGTCCGCTACTGCGACCCGTTCCAGCCGGCGTCCGCCTGCCCGCTGGCCAACGCCTTCTGGAACGGCGTGGGCATGTTCTACGGCAAGGGCTACGCCTCCGCCGACGACGTGGTCGGCCACGAAATGACGCACGGCGTCATCCAGCACAACGCCGACCTGTTCTACTGGGGGCAGTCGGGGGCGATCAACGAGTCGCTGGCCGACGTGATGGGCGAGATCATCGACCACCGACACCACGGCAAGGGCGACTCGCCGCACAGCTGGACGATCGGGGAGGACCTGCCCTACGGCGCGATCCGCAGCCTGCGGCGTCCGGGGCGCTTCGGCCAGCCCGACTCGATGACCGGCAGGCGCTACGTCGGCGGGCTCTCCGACGACGCCGGCGTCCACACCAACAGCGGCGTCGGCAACCGCACGTTCTACCTGATCTCCCAGGGGGGTCACCAGAGCGGCCACCGGGTCCGCGGCATCGACGGACCGTCGCTGACCAAGTCCGCGACCCTCTACCTCGACGTCATCGAGCACCTCGTCTCCGGCAGCGACTACGCCGACCTGGCCAACGTGCTCGACCGCAGCTGCCGAGACCTCGCCCGCCACCACACCGTCGGCATGACGTCCGCCGACTGCACGTCGGTCCATCGGGCCACCCTCGCCACCGACCTGAGGGCCACACCGCCGGCCGCGCGCCAGCCCGCGGACGCGCCGATGACCTGCCCGCGGGGCGCCGGCCCGGTTCGCGTGCTGTTCGACTCCGAGACGGGCAGCCCGCGCACGAAGTTCGACGCCGGCTCGACCTGGGTGCGGGCACCGAGCGCCTCGGTCTTCCCGCCCGCGCTGGCCAACGCCACCTCCGGTCACCGGTCGTGGTACTCCCTGGAGCCGATGGACGTCACCCTCAGCTCGCTGACCATGCATCCGGTGGCGCTGCCCGCGGGCCGGCCCGCCTTCCTGTGGTTCCAGCAGTGGCGGGTGCTCGACGCACTCACGCGCTACGACGGCAAACACCTGAACTACGACGCCGGCACGGTCCAGGTCGCCGACCCGACCCGTGGTCACGGCGAGCGGCCCGCCGAGGGGCTGCCCTGGGTG
>DASXCS010000066.1:0-1530 GCA_036490975.1 Solirubrobacteraceae bacterium | reverse complement strand
TTGACCACCCAGCCACGGCGCTCATACGCCTTGTCCACGGAAGTGAAGCGGAAACGGTGCTTGTCGAGCAGGAAAAACTGCTCAGTCAGGTCCGAGCTGGCGAGGATGATCCGGAACAGCGAACTGGGCTCTCGGCCCTCGAAGCCGACCCGGACCTGCTCGGTGATCCCGTAAGTGCCGATACCGAGGCGGGTACAGACGGCCCGGACGTGCTCAAGCGTTTCACGGCTGGCGCAGTTGAGCATGAGCGTCCCGGACTCGGAGACGCAGCCGTCGGCCGCGAAGTAACCCGCCAGCCATCCGTAGAGGTAGGAAACCGATTCGGTGAGGGGCGGTGGTTGCTTGAAGAACGCGGGCAAGTGGTAAACGAGAAGCTGCCGCCCCTGCTGGGCGGTTGTGCTGACGGGGAACCACTTCAGCAACTCGGCGTCTTTCTCCGCATCAAGCTGCGCCATCGAGCCGTCGCCCAGTCGGGTCCCGTCGCCGAACGTCAGCCCGTGCGCGATGCCGAACGGCGAGGGTGTGGTGTTGCGGATCCGAGTACCGGGGAACTTGGATACGAGCCGGTCGCCTGGCCGCAGCGTCTGGGTGGTCTCTTCTCGTTCGCTCGAGCGTGACTTGCCCGCGCGGACGAACCAGCGATGCTCTGGCGTGGCGTAGATGTCTTTGGTCACGCCGTTGCGGCTCAGGGTGAGACGGAGCAGACGCTGGACGCCGAACGAATAGAAGGGCGCATCGACCCAGTTACCCTTCCGCCCCAGAATTCGATGCGTGCCGCCAGCCAGCTCCCGTATGGGGCGGACGCCGTCCCACGTCAGGACTCGCGTTTCCCCGGCCAGGCAGTAATAGAGGCCGCGCGCGGGGGTGACGTTGAAGGACGGGGTCTTCTCGTCGTGGAACGGGCACAGGCCCTTCAGCGAGTCGCCGCCCGCGCTGCGGAGCTGCAGGTATTCGCCGATCACCTCGTCGATCGGCGAACGCTCGCGGACCGCCGCGATGTCCTCGTCGCGGATCCGGCCAGCCATCTCCCGCCTCCGCTCCTGGTTGTACTGGTCCTACTAGTTGCTGGTCGTACTAGTCGCTGGTCGTACTAGTCGCTGGTTGTGCCTGGTTGTGCTGAGAAGCCCCGTGGCTGAGCTTAACCGGCACCAGGGACACCAGCGGCCGTGACGGGCGAACCGCCGTCGATGGGGCGGGCCCCCGTAGCCTGGGGGCATGGGCGAGCTGCTGGTGCTGTGGGATGTCGACCACACGCTCATCGATGCGGGCGGGCTGAGCTCGCACCTGTACGGGATGGTGTTCGCCGAGCTGTTCGGCCGGGAGCTGCCGCGGGTGGCCCCGATGGCCGGGCGCACCGACCGGGCCATCATCGTGGAGACCCTGACCATGGCCGGGGTGGCCAGCCCGCGGACGTATGTGCCCGCGTTCATCGAGGAGCTGACCCGGCGGGCACCGGCGTTCGGTGAACGGGTCCGGGCCCGCGGGCGGGTGCTGGCCGGGGTGCCCGAGGCGCTGGCCGCGCTGGCTGAG
>DASXCS010000065.1:0-39312 GCA_036490975.1 Solirubrobacteraceae bacterium | reverse complement strand
GCAACGCTCGCTGACCGCAACATCGCCGGCGTCAACATCAACCAGGACAACTACCAGGGCTGGGTCAATGACACGCAGCTCTCGATCCTGCGCGCGGTGGCGCCCTCAACCGGCGCCACCATTGGTGTGTTCGCCAGTGTGCCAACCCACGGCGCCCACGTGTGCGGACAATGCCTGCGCATTCTCAGCGCGGATTACTTTGGAGCGGTCCGCGCCGAGCTCGACCGGCTCCTCGGTGGTGTCAGCGTCGTCGGGCCCGCGTCGCTCGGTCGGCTCGAGAGCCCGGTGGAGACCACCGGCTTCAGGAACATGGAATGGATCTCCAAGGTGGTCGCCAACGACCTGCTGGAGGCGCTCTCGCATGCCCGATGGATCACGAGCAGGAAGCTCGAGGCGCACCAGTCGACGCTTGATTTCACCGCCACCAATGCGGCGCTGCTCGCCCTGAACAACTCGTGGTCGCTTCCCAACGCTCAGAAGCGAAAGGAGGCCGCAGCCACCGGCATCTACCCGATCGATCGGGCGATGCGCGCTCCATTCCGAACCGCGAACACGTTCGGGTCCTGGCTGACGGCCTTCCGGATCGGTGACTACGCCTTCCTCTCAATGCCCGGAGAGCCGTTCCCCGAGATCCGGTTGACGCTGGCCAGGGCCACCAGGGCCGCGACCGTGGTGGCCCTGTCAAAGGGACAGGACGACTTCGGGTACTTCTATCCGGCCTTCGACGCTCCCTTCCCTCAGCTCTACAACTCCGACCACGCGGTGTTCAACGTCTCACCGCACCTCGGCGACCAGGTGATCGCCGAAGACGAGACGCTGCTTTCCGAACTCGGGTTCCACACCCGAAGCCTCTCCGCGTCGCCGCTGGCGAACAACTACGCGCAGAAGCGGCTGCCCGGGCTGCAGACGCTGGCCTCGCCGCCGACCGGCGACGCCGGACCGGGCCGAACGTTCACCACCACGCTGCAGGCGATCTACATGCCCGCGGCGCAGGTCGACGCTCCGCTCGCCGGGCGGGTGCACTGGAACTTCGGTGACGGAACCCAGGCCAACACCGGTTACCTCTCGGTGGGTCAGGACTACGGGCAGACCGGTCAGGGCCCCCACGGCAAGCCCGTGTTGTTCACCCACTCGTTCCGTCCGGGGACCTACCGCGTCCGGGCGTCCGGCCACGACAGCGACGGCAACCCCGTCACCTGGACGATCACGGTCCGTGTCTTCCCCCGGCTCAGCGTGGGCTGCTCGGGCCGCGTGCACGGCGGCGAAGGGACGATCCTGCGGCGGAGCTGGCGAACGACCCGACAAGGGCGAACGCTCACGGTGCTCGACGCCGCAGGCGGCAGGGCTAGCGCTCGCTGCAAGTAACCCAGGCGGGCTGGGGGCTCAGCTGGCGGTCGATTTGACCATCCTCGGGGCTCGGTCATGCCCGTCGAGGTCGTAGTAGACGCCGGGGAAGGTCTGGAACTGTCCGCTGATGTTGTGGTGGAGATGCGACCGGTTGAAGGTCAGTGTTCCGTAGCCGCTGTCCACGACATCGAACACGGCGCCACCGCCCTCCCTGGCCGTGTTCTCGTCCATCACGCTGCCGGCGATCAGCACATCGTCATCCGTGCCGTCGAGGTAGATCGCGCCACCGCTGCCGCCACCCCGCGCCCCGCGTGACGCCGGGTTTGCCCCCCAGCCGATTGCCTTGTTGTTCGTGAACCGGCTGTTCAGGATGTCCCACTGGACGCTGATGCTGCTCAGCGCCCCGCCGTTAGAGCACCGGCCGCCGCTAAACGTGTCGCGGGTGACATAGACGGGGCGGTTCTTGTACTGGGCGAGAGCGCGGATCGCTCCCCCGCCGAGGTCCGGACCGTGGGGGTAGCAGCGGTTGTCGATGAAGCGCGAATTGACCGCCTTGAACTGGCCGCCCTCGACGTAGATGGCCCCTCCGCCGTCCACGCCCCCGTACCAGCACCTCGGGATGTTGGCCGTGCAGATGGCCTGATGGGCGCCGTTGTAGCCGTCCTTGAAGGTGATGTTCTGCACGACGATCTGCGGGTACGGCTGGTCGACACAATCATCAGTTGACCACTTGCCCGCGCAGGTATCCGAGAACAGGATTCGGCGCTCGCCGGCTCCGCTCAGGGTGACCAGGCCACCACCGTCCAGCACGACTCGGTGTCGGGTTTTGATCACGCGAGCAGTCCTGGTCATCACGATGGTCACCGACCTGGGCCCGCAGTTAAAGGTGATAACGCCGCCGGCGGCCACGGCGCGCACCACGGCGGCTGACGTGCAGCTGGCCGGGCTGCCGTTCCCGATCACGTGCTCGGGGTGGCCGGAATCAACCGCGCGGCCAGCGGCCGGCACAGGGAAGTGTCCGCTGGGGTTGCCGAGGGCCGGCATGGCCGACGCCGACGGGGCCAGGGTCGCACCGCATCCGGTGGCTGCCGCTCCGGCACCGACCAGGGCACCCAGAAGCCTCCTGAACCCCCGCGTCTGCCGCATCGCCTTCGATGCTAGTACCAGCGAGCGGCACCATCGACGCCGTGAAATGCTGCCCCCGTGAGGCTGACCGCCGCGGACCTGGACGTCGAGTGCCTGGGGTCGGGACCGACGGTCGTCCTGGTGCACGGCAGCATCGTCGGAGCGGAGCGGAGCTGGCGCAAGCAGCGGGAGCTGGCGGAGGAGTGGACGCTGTGCCTTCCCAACCGTCCGGGATTCGGCGACAGCCCGGAGCTGGAGCGCGGCGACTTCGACCGGGAGGCTCCGCTGATCGCGGAGTTGCTCGGAGACACGTCCCACCTGATCGGACACTCCTACGGCGCGGTGATCGCGCTGCTGGCCGCGGCGCTGCGACCAGAGGCCGTTCGCTCGCTGACCGTGTCCGAGCCGGGCCTGCTGCGGCTGGCGGCGGGCGACCCGGTTGCCGACGCCATGATCGCTCACGGTGAGGAGATGTACCGTCGAGCGCCCGAGGCGCCGCCGCGTGATTTTCTGCTCGCCTTCCGGTCCGGGGTCCACTCGGCCCATGAAACTCCCGAGGAGCTTCCCGACTGGCTGGAGCGGGGTGCCAGACACGCGGCCCGGGAGCGACCGCCCTGGCACGCGGAGGTTCCGTGGGAGGCGCTGGCCGAGACTCGCTTTCCAAAGCTCGTGATCTCCGGCGACCACTCGCCGGTGTTCGAGGCGGTGTGCGACCACGTGGTTGAGCGACTCGGGGGAGCGGAGCGAGCGATCATCTCCGGTCGCCAGCACACCATTCCGGCGACCGGCGAGGCCTACAACACCTGCGTGCACGAGTTCCTGACTCGGGCGGAGCAGGGTGCCCGTGGGGCGTAGCGCAGCCGCCTAAGCTCATTCTCACCTGCACGCCGGGTCGGGTACCAGCGTGCCGGCCTGACTTACCGTCGGGAGGCCCCCGGCGGGGATCAGCTGGATGTGGTTGACCTCGGTGTTGTTCGGGTCGTCTGAGGGGTCAAACGGGCGGTAGAGCCCGAACCGGACCAGCTGCGCTTCGGTGATCTGCGCCGCGCTCGAGCGCAGCAGGCTGTTGACCCCGATGTCCTCAGCCTCTCCCTTGGTGTGTGGATCGTCGGCGAAACCGCCGACGGCCACGCTGTGGGCGGGCGTCCTGTAACCGCTGATGCCATAGATCGTCACCTTCAGGGCCTTGGCCAGCGCGTTCAGCTGGGCCGTCAGCTCGGGGAGAAACCCGACGTTCTGAATCGTGCCCGGGTCGGCGATGAACCCCGGGCCGCTTTTGCCGGTGTTGAAGAAGGGCTGCGCTTCGGCGGCGGTGATGGCGCCGCCGCACCGGTTCAGCTGGGCCAGTTCTCGCTTGACCTGGGCCAACGGCGGCGCGTGGGCGTGAGGATCGCCGACGGGTGCCGACCCCGGGCTGGCCAGGGACGGTGCCTGGATGCCGGCGGCCGGCTCAATCGCGTGCGGGTGTGCTCTGGCTCCGGGGGTCTTGGCCGTGCTGGCAACCGGCGCATGGTGTGATGACCCACAGCCCGCAAGCACGATTGCCGACAGCACCGCGGCGGGGGCCATGAGTGAGGGGCGAAGCATGGCTGTGGGCGATTATGGCCGAGGCGAATGACCGGCGGGCGTGATCCGCCAAGGGCGCCAATTGCAGGATTTTTTGCACGTGCAGGATTTGGGGACCGGCGTCGGGCAGCTCCTGTTAGGTTGCCCGGAGCCCAGCTTCTCGGGCGACTTTTGACGGCGCACCTGGGCCTCGGGTCAGGTCGCCGGATGCTGCCTAGTAGCGATGTCTCGCACCGCCGCTCACACCACCGTGCCCCGCCGACGCTGGTCCATCGCTCGTGCCGGCGCGCTTGGTCTGGCGGTCAACGCGGCTCTGCTCGGCAGCGTCCTGACCGCGAGCAGCGTCGGTGACATTCACGCCCAGATCGCCACCCGCCAGTCCGCGGCAGCGTCGCTCAAGTCCCAGATCTCCGCCGACACCGCTCAGCTTCAGCGCACCACCGGCAGCCTGCGCAGCGCCCAGGATCACCTGACCGCGCTCCAGAGTCAGCTGGGTAGGCGGGAGGCCGAGCTGCGCACCGTGCACAGCCAGCTGCTCAGCGCCCGCGACCACCTGGTCGCCCTGGAGAACAGGCTGCATCTCGCGAGCTCGGCGCTGGCCACCAATCTGGTGGCCAGCTATGAGAACCAGCAACCCGATCTGGTGACGATGGTGCTGGAGGCGCACGGCTTCAGCGAACTGCTGGAGAGGCTCAACTTCCTTCACCGGATCGGTACTCAGGACGCCCAGGTGGTCAGCTTCACGCGACACGCTCGGGTGGCCGTTCGGCAGCAGGTGGGCCACCTGGCCACGCTCGAGCAGCGGGACAGGGTGCTGACGAGCCAGATTCTCGTCCAGCGCAATCAGGTGGCGGCGCTTCAGGTGGCGCTCCTTCGCCGCCAGCTATCCGAGTTGCACGCCAAGCAGGGCGACGCCGCTCGCCTGAGGACACTCGACTCGCAGATTCACACGCTTGAAGCTCGGGCCGCCGCGCAGGCTGCCCGAGCTGCCGTCACCGGCAACGTGGACGTCGGAGGGATCGGCGTCGACACCGGCGGGATGGTGCAGCCGCCGGCCGGCGCTCCGGCCGCCGTGGGCGAGATCATCGCCGCCGGGAACGCAATCGCGACGCTCCCCTACATCTACGGGGGCGGCCACGCCTCGTTCCAGGCCAGCGGGTATGACTGCTCGGGCTCGGTGAGTTACGTGCTGGCCGCGGCAGGGCTTCTTTCAGCGCCGATGGTCTCAGGCGATTTCGAGAACTGGGGCGATCCCGGACCCGGCCGGTGGGTGACCATTTACGCCAATGCAGGTCACGTGTGGATGACCGTCGCCGGCTGGCGCTTTGACACGGTGGCGCTGGCCGAGGGCGGCACACGTTGGGCTCAGGGCGGCGGCGAGTTCGCAGGGTTCGTCGTCCGGCATCCGCCTGGGCTGTAGCCGTTGGATCCCGGGCGGGCCAGCGTGACGGCGATGGGAACGGCGCTGATGCGGGCCGATCACACGCGCAGCGCTCGCGAGCCGCTGATAGACGATCCCTGGGGAGACCGACTCGTCCCCGACGAGTACCGCTCACGGCTGCGCGAGGACGCGCTGAGCGGCCTGCCGAGGGAGAGCCAGGAGCAACTCAGGACGCTCCCGCCGGACGAGCTGTTGGGGTTCCTCCTCCGCCGGCACCCGTCATACGCGACGATCATCGTCCGGGCACGGTACGCCGAGGAGATGCTGGCGGCGGCGGTGCGGGATGGCGTGCGGCAGTACGTGATCGTCGGCGCCGGGCTGGACAGCTTCGCCCTGCGGCGGCCGAAGTTCGCCGGCGAGCTCCAGGTGTTCGAGCTCGACCACCCGGACACGCAGCAGTTCAAGCTCGCACGGCTCGCGGGCTGCGGAGACCTGTCGCCGGCCGGGGTCCACTACATCGGCGCGGATCTGGCCGCCGAGAGCGTGGACGAGGCGCTGGCCCGGTCGCCGTTTGATCCCGGGGCGCCGAGCTTCTTTTCCTGGTTGGGGGTGACGGCCTACCTGACCCGGGAGGCGAACGTGCGCACGCTTCGGAGCATCGCCTCATGCGGAGCGCCCGGTAGCCAGCTGGTATTTGACTACGGCGACCAGCGGGCTTACGACAACCCTCCGAACGACGAGCGATCGGTCAGGATTCGGGCCCGGCTGGCCCGGGCCGGCGAACCGTGGATCTCGGGCTTCTATCCGGAGCAGCTGGGAGCCGATCTCCGGGCCGTCGGCCTGGAGCTGGTGGAGAACCTCTCACCGCAGGAGCTGCATCAGCGCTACTGCGCCGGATCCCCCGAGGATCTCACGCCGTCCCCGAACCATTACCTTGCCCGGGCATGCGTGCCGGCCTGACGACAACTAGCCCGCGACTGAGCACATGACGGGACCCGCGTCCGGCCAGCGGCGGGGCCGGCGCATCGCGATGACGCCCGAGGAGCTCGGCGCCTTCCTGGAAAGCGAACGCACATGTCGGGTCGCCACCGCCGCCTCCGACGGCCCGCACCTGACCGCCCTGTGGTTCGTCTGGGACGGGATCTCGCTGTGGCTCTACTCGATCATCCGGAGCAAACGCTGGAGCGACCTGAGCAGGGACCCCCGCGCCGCCGTTCTGGTCGACACCGGCCGCGACTACAACGAACTGCGGGGCGTCGAGCTGCGAGGGCGGGTCGAGGTGGTCGGTGAGGTGCCTCGGACGGGCCAACCCGACCCGGCACTGACCGCCCCTGAGCAGCTATTCGCCCGCAAGTATCTGGGCACGGAAACGATGGTTCACGACGAGCGGCACGCCTGGCTTCGGCTCACGCCTGAGCGGGTCGTCAGCTGGGACTTCCGCAAGCTGGCCGGACTCGGCTGAGTCGCGGCCAGGGGGTCCGTGAGGCCGCGGATTCGGCGCGCCAGCGGCCGATCCGGTGGGAACTTTGCCCCTGGACTTCGTTATTCCGAAGCTGAGGGACAAAGTTCGCCCGTGGGCTCTGCGGAGCTCAGCCCCACTCAGGTCCGCATCCAAAAGTTTTTCCCCCCGGTGCCGTTACCTTGCCGTGCGCCGCTGCGCCCTTGGCTTCTGCCTGCTGGCCGCTCTGACTCTGGCCTCCTCGGCCAGTGCCGCGGGCGCGAGCATGACCAAGCTGTCTAACGTCACGATCAAGGCGAGCGATGGGGTCAACCTGGTCGGGGACGTCTACCTGCCCGGCCAGGGCAAGGGCCGGTATCCCGCGGTCGTGGATATGGAGCCCTACGGCCGCTCGACCTCGACGGCGTACGTCCCGCAGGGGTACGCCCGGATCAACACCGACGTGCGCGGCTCGGGGATGAGCGGCGGCGCCCTCTGCCTGCTCTGCTTGCGCGAGCAGGAGGACGTGCGCAACGTGGTCGAGTGGATCGCGCGGCAGCCGTGGAGCAACGGGCATGTGGCCCTGTACGGGTACTCCTACTCCGCGATCACCGCCCTGCTCGGGGCGGCGCTGGAGCCCAAGCACCTGGACGCGGTCGTGGTCGGTCACCCACCCACCGACCCGTATCGGGATGTCGTGTGGCAGAACGGCCTCTACGACCAGGGTTTCGTCTACCAGTGGTTCGCCGGCCAGACCGCAGCACAATCGATCGGGATCGGCTACCAGCCACAGGTCCTGGACCGGGCCCAGCAGCAGTTTGCGATTGAGACGCGGCTGGTGCCGTTTGACGGCCCGGTTTATTACGAACGCTCTGTGCTGAGGAAGGTCCGCCGGATCAAGGTCCCGGTGTACATCTTCACCGGCTGGGAGGACATGTACAGCCGCGGGGACATGCGGCTGATCGATTCGCTGCGCACTCCGAGCCTGCTGGTCATCAACGCCAGCACCCACCATGGGACCGACGAGGCGGGGGAGCTCGGCGCCCCCTACGGCGGCTCGATCCCCAACCAGGTGAACAACCTGTCGGCGCTCAGTGACATCCCGCCGCCGGGCGAGGACATCGCCTGGCTGGGCCGCTGGGTCAAGGGGATCCACAATGGCATCGCGACGAAGCCGCGCGTGCGCTACCTCGACCTTGGCAACGGCACATGGCATGCCGTCCCCAGATGGCATGCTGCGGATACCAGGCTCACCGACCTGTTCCTATCGGCCCAGAAGAGCGGGTCGGCCCCGCTCTCACCCAACGACGGCACCCTGGTCTCGCGGGTCGCGCGGGGCGGCGGCGCCTATCAGGACTCATACGTCTACAACCCGGCGGCCGGCGCCTCGGTCCCGATGGGGAAGGACGGCCCGGACGGGTTCCTGCCCTACGCCCCACTCGACCAGCGGCTCGACGAACCTGAGGGCCTGACCTACACGACCCCGTCGCTGACCAAGCCCCTGCATCTGGCCGGACCATCGGAGCTGCGCTTCTGGGCGGTGACCGAAGGGAGCGACATGGCCTGGGTGGCCAGGCTGGAGGACGTCGCCCCGAACGGGAGCGCCTCGCTGATCACGCAGGGCTGGCTGCGGGCCAGCTTCCGCGCCGTCGATCCCAAACGCTCGCCGCCCGGCGACCCGTTCCTGCCCGACACCCACGCCACCCCGGTCGTCATAGGCCAGACGACCCGGTACCGGATGGACATCTGGGACACCGCCTACACGCTGGCCCCGGGGCACCGCCTGCGGCTGTGGCTGAGCTCGTCCGACGCGCCGACCCACGAGCCGCTTGACGTGGCCGGGCGCAATCTGATCTTCCACGACAACCTGCACCCGTCGCGGTTGATCCTGGGGACGGCGACGCCCGGCCCACCCTGCCCCCAGGGACCCGAGTCCTGCCGCCCGTCCGCTAGCTGAGCGGCTTTTCCCCGAAGAAGCTGGCCACGGGATTGTCGTTGAAGTTGCCGATCGGCCGGTAGCCGGCCTGTCGGTACATCCGCTCGGCGTGCGGCTGGCGTGGCCCCGTGTCCAACCGGGCCACGCTGTAGCCAAGCTCGCGGGCGGCGTTCTCAAGTGCCTCGAGCAGCGCCCGTCCCAGACCACGACCCCGACCCTCGGGGACGACGTACATCCGCTTGATCTCACAGGCCTGGCCGGACAGGCGCTTGACGCCTCCTGCGCAGATCGGCCGACCGCCCTGGTCAAAGCCGACCAGGAAGACACCGCCGGGTGGCCCCAGCTCCGCCGGGCCGGCCTTGGGCATGTGCTCTGCGGCCAGGTCGAGCCCCTCGTAGAGGTCGGCGATCTCCGCCCGCATCGCCGCGACGAGTGACGCGGCGGGCTCCTGTTCCAGCGAGACCGGTTGAAACGACAGCCGCATTCAGCCCGTGAAGCCCGCCCGCCAGGCTCTGGCCTGGTGGGCGATCAGACACGACCCGTGGCTCGGCCCTCTGGGAGTGACCGTCACCCGAACCGTCTTGGCGCGGTGGCATGAGGCGACCTCCAGCACCCCCACCCCGAGGCGGGACACGATCGCACCACCACGCACGTGAACCGAATAGCCGCGGCGGTAGACGAGCCCCGGAGTGGCGATCTGCGTGATCGAGCCAGGCCGGAACCGACCCCGGCCCGAGGCTCGGGTCGTTGAGTAGGCCAACCTGAAGGACTTGGTGGAGCGATTGAACGCCCACGATCTGGGCGTTCCGGCGACGACCTGCGGATAGGGCTC
Organism: Solirubrobacteraceae bacterium; assembly: GCA_036490975.1. Taxonomy (GTDB): domain Bacteria; phylum Actinomycetota; class Thermoleophilia; order Solirubrobacterales; family Solirubrobacteraceae; genus Palsa-465. The sequence goes on along the minus strand of DASXCS010000065.1, from coordinate 29,687 downwards.
AACCAGCGAGCGGAGGATGCTCGAGACCAGGTTGGCTCCTCGCTTGGGCCGGCGGGGATCCAGGACCATGCCCTCGTTGGGCGCGCCGGTCGGATCGCTGCACGTGCAGTAGGCCCATTCGGTCCACGGGACCATGAAGCGGTCGGCCAGGGAGACCATCTGATCAAGGGCGCCCCCGTCGGTTCCCGCTCCATACTCGGTCATGAACGTCCCCTCGCCCGTCCTGGCGACGTACGCGGCCGCGTTCTGCATCGTGGTGCTGTTGCTCGAGCAGGCCGTCCCGACCAGGCAGTAGTCATGCCAGGCGAACACGGCGTGGCGGTCGAGGAGCCGCCCCACGTGGTCCGGGTAGCCGAAGTTGAACGTGACGTACGGCTCCTGCATCACGAGCGTGCGCTGATCGATCCTTCGGATCGTCCGGTCCACCTTGCGCTCGAGCGACGTCAGCTCGCCATCCGACGCCGGACACCCGGCCGGCTCGGCGCAGGTCGTGTAGTCACCGCCGGGGAACGGCTCATTCATGATCTCGTAGCCCAGCACGGTTGTGTTGTCCTTGAACCGCCGGGCCACGCGCGCCCATGCTGCGACGTAGCGCTCCTGAAGCCCGACGCCTCCCGGCCCCGGCTGGTCGGCCCAGAAGTTCTCAAACGCCCGCTGGAGCGCTGGATTGCCCTCATAGTTGTGCGGGAATCCGAGCTGGGGGTTGGGCAACCCGCCGTCCTGGACAGCCCACGACGGGAATCCCTCGCCCTGGAACTTCTGGTTGTACTGGTCCTGATGGAAGTCCAGGATCGACACGATCCCGTACCGAGCGAGCGCGTCGACGGTGCCGGCGATGTGGTTCAGGTAGCCCGCGTTGAACACTCCCGGCCGCGGCTCGACGGCCTGGAAGATCACCCCCAGACGCACGGCGTTGAATCCGATCGCATGGAGAAACGCCGCGTCGCTGGCCCCGAACCCGGCTGCGGCCGGGTAGTACGGCGCCAGCTTGTAGACCATGTTGGTCCCGTGCATGACCACGACGCGACCGGAGGCGTCTGTGATCCACCGCCCGGCGTGACCCAGGGGCAGGGTCGGGCCGGTCACCGCTCCTGACCCCGCGGGCGAGAGCAGGCAGACCAGGAGCGCCGCGCCGACGGCGATCCACCAGCGAACTCGACGGCAGCTCATCCTGTCCACAGCGCAAATCCTGACAAAACGGGCCCGGTCGGCGCGGCCGCGAGCGTTTCGCCTATGCAATGCTATGGCAGATGAGCACTGGACTTACCCTCGGCGAGGCGGCAAAGGCCATCGGCGTTAGCCAGGACACGCTTCGGCGCTGGGATCGTGCGGGCAAGCTGCATACGCAACGCGATGAGCGCAACCGTCGCCTGGTTCCGATGGCTGAGGTTCGGAGGCTGGGCGCCCGCCGGCAGCGGCACGCCACCGGCGCGCCGCTGTCGGCCCGCAACCGGCTGACCGGCGTGGTGCGCTCGGTTGAGGTCGACGGCGTGATGGCGCTGGTCGAGCTGGAGGCGGGACCGTTCCTGATCACCGCGGCCGTGACCCGCGACTCGGTGGAGGAGCTTGGGCTGATGGAGGGAGTGCAGGCGACGGCAACGGTGAAGGCAACCTCAGTGATGATCGGAAGGGACCCAGCATGAGCAGAAGCTGGATCGCCGCCACGCTGGGCGCTCTGGCGCTCGCGGGATGCGCAAGCAGCACGACCAGCAATACGTCCGGGGGCACTTCCGCGGGCAAGCCGAACCTGACCGTCTCAGCAGCCTCGTCGCTGAGGTCGGCCTTCACGACCTACGCCCAGCAGTTCAGCCAGGCCAGCCTCCGGTACTCGTTCGCCGGCTCGGACATCCTGGCTGCTCAGATCGAGCAGGGAATCAAGCCTGACATCTTCGCCTCCGCCAACACGAAGTATCCCGACCAGCTGTACGCCAAGGGACTGGTGGCCAAGCCGGTCGTATTCGCGGCCAACAAACTGGTGATCGCGGTGCCGGCCAACTCCACCAAGATCAGGGCCGTGAGCGACCTGGAGAAGCCCGGCGTGACGATCGCCATCGGCGCCGCCGCCGTGCCGATCGGCTCCTACACCCGTGAGGTGCTGGCCCGACTGGGAGCAACGGCCAGCCACAGGATTCTGGGCAACGTTCGATCTGAGGAGGCCGAGGTGACCGGGATCGTGGGCAAGCTGACCCAGGGCGCGGTCGACGCCGGTTTCACGTACGTCACAGACGTCAGGGCCACCAACGGGATATTGAAGGCGATCCCGCTGCCAGCTTTGCTCCAGCCTGCCGTGGCGTACGGAATCGCCGTCGTCAAGGGCTCCAAGCACCAGGCCCGGGCGCAGGCGTTCATCTCCGGCCTGCTCAGCGGCGCCGGTCAGGCGGATCTGCTGAAGGCCGGCTTCCTGCCTGCACCGGCTGGTTGATGCGCCGGGGGTGGTTCCCGGCGCTCCTGGGGGCCGCGCTCGCGGTCACGCTGGTCTTCCTGTTCCTTCCGGTGGTGGCGATCTTCACGCGCACCCCGCCCGGGCAGCTGATCAGCACCCTGGGTGATCCCGAGGCCACCGAGGCGCTGCGGCTGAGCCTTGAGACGACGGCGATTGCGGTCGCCGTGATCGTGCTGGTGGGCACACCGGCCGCCTACCTCCTGGCGACGCGACGCTTCCCGGGGCGCTCCGTGGTGATCACGTTGGTCGAGCTGCCGCTGGTGCTGCCTCCCGCCGTTGCGGGGATCGGGCTGCTGGCGGCGCTCGGCCCGGACGGGATTCTGGGCGGAGCGCTCCAGGACGCCCATATCATGCTCGTGCTTCAGACGGCGGGCGTGGTCGTGGCGCTGATCTTCGTATCGGCCCCGTTCTACCTGGGGATGGCCCAGACGGCGTTTGGCTCCGTCGATCCGTCGCTGATCGAGGCCTCCAGAACGCTCGGCTCAAGTGAGGCGGCCAGCTTTGCCCGGGTGGCCGTTCCGGTGGCGCTGCCCGGCCTGGCCGCGGGACTGGCGCTGGCCTGGGGAAGAGCGCTGGGAGAATTCGGAGCCACGCTGATGTTCGCCGGCTCATTCCGCGGTATCACCCAGACCGTCCCCCTGGCCATCTACGACCAGTTCGCCACCGACTTTCCCGCGGCGCTGGCCCTGTCGGCCGTCCTGGTCGCGGTGGCCGCGGGCATTCTGCTGGCGGTCAAGCTGGTCTTTGGACAGGGCATGGCCGTCCGTGCTGCACGCTGAGCTCGACCACGCGGTCGGCGACGTCAAGCTCCAGGTCCGGTTCGACGTCGCGCCCGGGCAATGCCTGGCCCTGGCCGGGCCGTCCGGCGCGGGCAAGACCACGGTGCTGCGTCTGCTGGCCGGAACGCTCCGGCCCGACGAGGGCCGGGTCACCCAGGGCGAGGAGGTGTGGGTGGACACGGGGGAGGGTGTCTGCTGGGCGCCCGAGCGTCGCCGCTGCGGCTACGTGTTTCAGGACTACGCCCTGTTCCCCCACCTGAGCGCGTGGCGCAATGTCGCCTACGGACTCAGGTCGGCGCCGGCTCGGGAACGCCGGGCGGCCGCGCACGCTTTGCTGGATCGGTTCGGGCTCGGGTCGCGGGCCGACGCCCGGCCCGCGACCCTGTCCGGAGGCGAGCGCCAGCGCGTCGCGCTGGCCCGAGCGCTCGCTCCGCGTCCGAACCTGCTGCTGCTGGACGAGCCGCTCTCGGCGCTCGACGCACGCACGCGGGCCGCGGCCGGACGGGAGCTGGCGAGCACCCTGCACTCGCTGGCGATTCCGGTCGTGCTGGTGACCCACGAGTTCGGTGAGGCGGCGCTGCTGGGGGACCGGATCGGCGTGATCGACCAGGGCAAGGTGATCCAGGAGGGAAGCCCCGAGGAGGTGGCGGCGGCGCCGGCCAGCCCGTTCGTGGCCGACTTCACCGGCGCGGTCGTCCTGACCGGAACCGCCCGGGCCCCGGACGGCGAGCTGACGATCGTCGAGCTGGACGGCGGTGGGATCGCCGCGAGCACCGACCGGGGCGCTGGGCGGGTGGCGCTCAGCGTGTACCCGTGGGAGATCACGATCGGCCGACTCGGTGCGGTCGGCGACGCGTCGGCCCAGAATCGGCTGGCCGCGCGGATCACGTCAATCACCAAGGTGGGCAACCGGGTCAGGCTGGGACTCGCCGCGGGCCAGCCGCTGTTTGCCGAGGTGACCGGCAGGGCAAGCGAGGAACTGCAGCTGGCGGTGGGGCGGGAGGTGATGGCCAGCTGGAAGGCCACGGCCACCCGCCTGATCCCGCTGTAGTGCGTGCATGCAATCCCAACCTGAACTTCATGCTCTGTTGAGGCGCACAGCTATCCTCGCCAGTGAGCGATGAGGCTCGCTCAGCCCGCGGCTTGCGCTGCCTACGGCCTCTACCCACCGAAGTCCGTCCTCGTGGAGGTCAGGCATTGCAGTCGGTCTTCAATCGGTCCCGAAAACGCCCCTGGCGCCGCCTGGCCGCGACAGCAGTCGTTGCCGCGGCCTGCCTGACAGCCGCCGGCTGCGGCGGCGGCGGCGAGAGCCCGGCCCGGTTCGGGATCTCGCTCCTGCCCTCGAGCGCCCGGGCCCGGGGCCGTCTGGCGGACACCCAGCGGCGGCCCAACATCGTGTTCGTCCTGACCGATGACCTGTCGCTCGACCTGCTCCGCTACATGCCCCATGTGCTGGAGATGGAACGCCAGGGGCTGACGTTCCGCGACTACTTCGTCTCAGATTCCCTGTGCTGCCCCTCCCGCGCGTCGATCTTCACCGGGAAGTACATCCACAACACCCACGTGCTGGACAACGTGGGCCGCAACGGCGGCTTCCGAGCCTTTTACCGACGCCGCGAGGAGCTGCACACGTTCGCCCTGGCCCTCCAGCGGTCGGGCTACCTGACAGGGTTGATGGGCAAGTACCTCAACGGCTACCTCGAGGGCGGGGCCCTGGGGAAGAAGAAGGACGGGGCGGCGGCCGACGTTCCGGCGGCCTACGTCCCGCCGGGCTGGAACGAATGGAGCGTGGCAGGCTGGGGCTACCCGGAGTTCAACTACACGCTCAACCAGGGCGGTGTCCTGTACCGGTTTGGACACCAATCGGATGACTACCTGACCGATGTGCTGGCCAACAAGGGCACTGAGTTCATCAACCAGGCGGCGCAGCGCCACCGGCCGTTCTTCCTGGAGCTGTCCACGTTCGCCCCCCATGCCCCCTACCGGCCCGCTCCGCGCAACCGCCACGACTTCCCGGGCCTGAAGGCTCCGCGCCCACCCAGCTTTGACCGCCTGCCCACCGCCGCTCCGCTGTGGCTGGCCCACCACCCCCCGCTCGGGCGCCATGAGATCGCCCTCATCAACCACGTGTTCCGCCGGCGGGCCCAGTCGGTGGAGGCGGTCGACCGGCTGATCGCCGAGGTCGAGGCAACCCTGCGCTCCGACGGCCTGAGCAATGACACCTACGTGATCTTCAGCTCGGACAACGGACTCCACACCGGCGAGTACCGGCTGACGCCCGGCAAGCTGACCGCCTTTGACACGGACATACACGTCCCGCTGGTGGTCACCGGCCCGGAGGTGCGCCCCGGCTCGACCACGAGCGCGATAGCCGAGAACGTGGACCTGGCCAAGACGTTCGCCGCCATCGGTAAGGCACGGATGCACGGAGACGGGCGCAACCTGCTGCCGCTGTTCCACGGGCAACGCCCGCTCGACTGGCGCAACGCGGCCCTGATCGAGCACCACGCTCCGCTGATCACCACGCTGGATCCCGACTTCCAGCAGCCGGACAGCGGGCGGCCCACGACCTATGAGGCGATGCGGACTCACGGCTACCTGTACGTGGAATACGCCGACGGAGAGCTCGAGTTCTATGACCTGCGGCGAGATCCGTTCGAGCTTCACAACATCGCGACCTCGCTCAACCTGCCGCAGCTGAGCCTGCTCCACTCCGAACTCATGGCGATGGCGCATTGCCACGGGCCCGGCTGCTGGGCGGCCACGCACGTCGCGCCGCTCCCCGGCCCCTGGTGAGCCGCGCCGGCCCACGTCGGTCCGGGTCCGCCTGCGACCAGGAGTAGGATTCGGCCGGTCATCCCCGGGGAAGGAGGCCCTGTGTCGGAAGCAGACGTGGGGCACGCGGGACCGTCACCTGAGCGCGATCCGCTGGTGGCCATGCACAGGGAGGTCGCGGCCCTGCTGGCCACCGTGGCTACCGGTGACCCGGAGGAGCTGACGGAGCGGGTGGCCCAGATCGTCTGCCGGGATCTTGCGGACTCATGTGCAATCGCGGTCCTGTCCGAGGACGGGCGCACCGTCCATCCGCTGGGTCTCCATGACCGGCGACCGGGGATGCTGGAAAAGCTCGAGACCCAGCCTCAGCTGGCCTGGGAACCAGCGGGCGGCCTGACCGAACGCGCGCTCCAGAGCGGGGAGCCGATCCTGGTCGGGCACGCCGACTGGGACGCACTGGCTCGCGGCCGACCGCTGGTCCGCCGCACGCTCGAGTGGATTGACCTGGGCAGCGGGATCGTGGCCCCGCTGCGCTCCGGCGGCGACAGTCTGGGGGTCGTGGCGGTGGGTCGGGCTCGTGGTAGCACCGCGCTCACCGAGGCTGACGTGCCCGCCATCCAGGCCCTGGCCGACATGTTGGCGCTGGCGCTGGTCAACGTCCGGCTCCGTCAGCGCCTGGCCGCCGAGGTCTCACCCGCCCGGTCGGGCGAGGAGGACGAAATCGTCCGTGCCCTGACCCAGAGAGAGCGCGAGATCCTCCATCTGATCGGCGAGGGCCTGACCAATCGCGAGGTCGCGGAGCGGCTCTACCTCAGCATCAGGACGATCGAGTGGCATCGGAGCAACCTGTCGGCCAAGCTCGGGGCCACACGGCGCTCCGAGCTGATCGCCGCCGGGCGACGGCTGGCGCCCAGCCGCTGACCTGGCCCACTACGGCAGGACCGCGATCAGCGCGGCAAGGCCACTTTCCTGGGTGCCAACGGTGGCCAACTGCTCGGGGGCGGGCGTCGTTTTGAACGGCCGCGCCCAGGAGAAGGCGAATTGGCAGGTGTGGGCCGACGGGCACACATCGTTGTGAGTCGGCCCGCGGCTCGCGTTTTGGACCACCGCGCGGGCCTGGGCCCGCAGGAACGGCTGGAACTCGCGGCTGCCGGTGGCCGCGGTCCAGTCCGCGACGGCCTGGACGAAGATCCCCTTGAACGCCGTGATGTCATATCGATTGCCGAGGCTGTTCTGGGTGCACAGGGCGACCGCCTCGCAGTGCTCCTGGAGGACGCCGTGGACCACGAAGCTGTTGGACGGCCGGAGCACGTAGCGCAGAAAGCGGGCCGCGGTGCGGTAGTACGACGGGTCGTTGAGCGCGTTGCCCAATTGGACCAGCGCATCGGCCACCTCACCCTCGCTGTAGGCGAGCGGGCCGCCGGTGCGCGTCTGGCACTGATGGGAGGCCAGGCTGTCCTTGATCGTGCCGGCCCCGAGATTCACCAGTTTGACTCGCTGAAGCCAGGCCAGCGTCCCACGGGCGTCGCTCAGCCAGCGCGCGGCCCGTCCCGGGTCGTGGAACGTGCTCGATGTGCGCCGGTACTGCGAGAGCTCGGCCGTCAGCGCCACGTACTCGGCGTTGGTGATCGTCCCTGACGGGCTCCCGAGCGACCAGACAATGCCCCCGCACTGGCGCTTGCGGGCCACCCAGACGGCGTCCTTCTCGGCCACCCTCAGAAACCGGGTCGCGTCGCGGATGTTGTGCCGGTAGTAGAGCTCGTACTGGGATGCGTTCAGCCAGGCCAGACCCCACCACACTGTGTCGTCCATGTACTGGTTGATGAAGTCGAATGGCTGGTCGGTGTGCGGCTGCCTGACACCGCGCTTGTAGGTGACGTCGATGACGTGCTGCAGCAGGGCGCTGTGGTCATTTGTCTTCTCCGCGTACTGAATCAGGGTCAGGATGGCGATGGCCGACTGCCACCAGTGCGGGCCGACCGTTCCGCCCCACTCCGCCAGCTTCTTGCTCCAGCCAACCCGCGTCCTATCGCCGCCCAGGAACTCCCTGACGCCGAGCCGCGCGTCCACCGACCAGATATGCGGCCAGGGGTCCGCGGCGGGGTGTCGCGCGTGGCCCGAGGGTGCGGTCGGCCGGTGGTGGATCGTGCGGTGAACGCTCCGCGCGGCCGCCGGCGGCGCCGGCGCCTGCGCGGCGAGCAGATAGACGACCGCCCCGCCACCGCACACGGCCACGACAATCAGCAACCGACGAACAGACGCGCGCATGGAAAGCAGGCCCTAGGGGGCCGTCGGGAAGCTGTTTGAGGACTTGGGTAGGGGCAAATGAACTCTCACTCGGTGCCACACCTCCGCCGCCCCTCGAGGCTCGATGATACCCGCCCAGCGTGGACCTCACGCCCCGCCGGGCCGGTTCAGGTCATCTCCTCCAGGACCGCGTGCCCCGAACTGGGCACGACGGCGCGCATGTTCAGCTCCATCATCCGGAGGGCCGCATCGGCCAGATCAGGATGGATGTGGGCCACACAGTCGCGCGGCACCGCCACCTCGAAGTGGCGCACATAGGCGTCCAGCGCCGAGTACAGGATGCACTGCTCGGTCACCTGGCCGGTGAGGAGGATCCGATCGACCTCGCTCTGGCGCAGGAGATACTCCAGCTGGGTCTCGTAGAACACGGAGTGCCGGGCCTTGACGACGAAGGGCGCCTCCGGCGGTGGGGCCACCGGCTCCACCAGTTCCGGGGCACTCCCCTCCATGGCCCGGTCGAGGAGCTCCTGACGGGCCGCACTCCAATCGCTGTGGTTGTCATTGACCCACACGGTCAGGATCCGAGCGCGCCGCGCGGCATCGATCAGCTGGCGCAGCGGGTCCATGATCTGGGCCACCGAGTCCCTGAGCCGCTCGGCGTCCTCGTGCTCGTACGGATTGAGCATGTCGATCACCAGTAGCGCGCCGGGCACAGCAGGTGGACCTACCCGTTGGCCGAGACGGGAAACTCAGGCCGGGCTGAGCAGGCGGTCCAGAGCCGCCATGTCCTCATGACTGGGCTGCCAGGCCGCCGCCGCGGCGTTGGCCTTCACCTGCTCGGGGCGTGTGGCGCCGGCGATCACCGAGGCGACCGGCTCGCGAGCCAGCAACGCGCCGATCGCCACCTGGAGCAGCGACACATCCCGCTCCCGCGCGTACTCCTCCAGAGCCTCGACGAGCTCGAACTGCTCATCGCTGGCCACCCGGTCGCGGGCGGCCAGGCGGGTGCCGGGAGGGGCGGCCTGACCCCGCCGGTACTTGCCCGTGAGCAGGCCCGACGCCAGCGGGAAATACGGGACGAACCCGATGCCCAACCGCTCGCAGGCCGGCAGGACCTCGCGCTCGGCATCGCGGACCAGCAGGCTGTACTCGTTCTGGACGGCGGAGAACCGGGTCAGTGATCCGCTGCCGGCCACCCGGTCCGCCTCCTCCAGCTGCTGGGCGGAGAAGTTTGACGCGCCGATCGCCCTCACCTTCCCCGACTGGACGAGCTCGTTCAGGACCCCCAGCGTCTCCTGCACCGGGGTGACCCCGTCGGGCTGGTGGTACCAGTAATAGTCGATCGCGTCGGTCCGCAGCCGGCGCAGCGACGCCTCGATCGCCTGCTGGACGTAATCGCGGGACCCGCGCGGCCCCCTGCCGTCCCCCATATCCATTCCGAACTTGGTCGCCAGGACGAACCGGTCGCGCCGGCCCTCGAGCGCCTGTCCCAGGAGCTCCTCGCTGGCTCCGCTGCCGCCGTAGATGTTGGCCGTGTCAATGAATGTGACGCCGTGCTCCAGGGCTGCGTCGATCACGGCCCGTGTCCCATCGAGGTCGACCCGCCGGCCGAAGTTGTTGGCGCCGAGCCCAACGACTGAGACCTCGAGGCCGCTGTCGCCCAACCGGCGAGTGGGCAGTTCCGCCATGCCCATGGTGATAGCAGAGCGCTCAGGGGGAATTGACGCATGAGTAAACCCGCTTTGCTTAGGATGCAGCCATGCGTGGAGGCAGACTGATGGCGGCTGGCGTCACGGCTGCTCTGGCCGTGGGTGCACCCGGGGCCCTGGCCGCCACCTCCGGCGTCGGACACCCTTCGCCCAACCAGTCGCTGTACCACGGCGCCGGCCCGCGACCGGGTCCGAGCATCCTCTACGCGCCGCCCGTCGTGGCTCCTGAGCTGACCGACACTGGGATCTGGCACGCCCCTCCGATCCTGGCTTCGGGAGCCAGCGCGTACCGGAAGGGCGAGTTTCTCTACCAGGACTGGATCTACGACGACTATGGGGCGCACGACACCACTGACCCCAACGACCCGCGCAGCTCAGGGAATCTGTTCTCGCGGCCCAACGGCACGTACACCTATCCCACCGGGCCTGGTTATGACTTCAACGCCGCCGACCTGGTCGAGTTCCGAGTCAAGCCCACCCGCCCGGCCACTGCGTTCCGCATCACGCTCAACACCCTCCAGAATCCTCTGCTGATCGCCTTCTCGATCGCCATCGGTGGCCGGCCGGGCCATCCGGTGCCCTTTCCCTACGGGGCGAACGTGAAGGCCCCGGCCGGCCTGTTTCTGACCGTCCATCCGTCCGGCAGCAAGCTGGTCGCAACCTTGACTCGGGCCACCGGCCAGGCCATCAGGGGTCCAGCGCCGATGGTCCGAGTCGATCGCCGCCGCCATCAGATCAAGGTCTCGGTTCCCCACCGGGACTGGAACCCCCGCCGGAGCACGGTGCGCTTCGCCATGGGGGTGGGCCTGTGGGACGCGGCCAACCAGCGCTATCTGCTTCCGCAGCAGACGGCCAGTGCCAGCTCGCCAGGCGGGGCCGGCACGGCGAGCAACCCCGCGGCCTTCTTCAATGTGGCCTTCCGGAGCAACAGGCAGGAGCCGCTGCCGGTGCCAACGGGGGGGGCGAACGCGATCGCCGACGCCCGGTGGTGGCGTGACGCGGCCCAGGGGGCGGCATTGGCCGCGGGCGACATCTCCGCATTCCACGCCAACGTCAGCTTCGCCAAACTGTGGCGCCGGGGCACCGACAACTCCCAGATCCCCACCACCGGCCCCTTCGACCGCATCCTGTCCAGCCACTTTCAGCTCGGGCAGGGCGAGCAGTTCGCCAACCAGTGCGGGCTCCAGGGGGCCAGCAACCCCGCCTCGTGCCGGCCGGAGTACCTGGGCCAGCTCCAGCCCTACGCGATTTACATCCCCAAGGGCCCGACCCCGCGGGCGGGCTGGGGCATGACGCTGCTGCTGCATTCGCTGTCGGCCGGCTACAACCAGTACCTCGGGACGCGTAATCAGAGCCAGTTTGCGCTGCGACCCAGGCCGTCAATCGTCATCACCCCCTTGGCCAGAGGTCCCGACCAGTTCTACGAAGGCCTCGGAGAGGCCGATGTGTTTGAGGTCTGGAACGCCGTGGCGCACCTCTACAAGCTCAACCCGGCCTACACCGACATCACCGGCTACTCGATGGGTGGCTTCGGGACGTTCGACATGGGCGCGCAGTTCCCGGACCTGTTCGCCCGAGCCCAGCCCACCGTGGGCGAGGAGACCGACAACAACGTCCTCGCCTCATTCCGGAACCTGCCCGTGCTCATGTGGAACGTCCACGGCGACGAGCTGGTGAACAACAAGGCTTTCCAGGCCACGGCCAACATGCTCGCGCAGCTGGGATACCGGTTCACGCTCCACGCTCACCTCCCCTGCCTCACCACCGGCAGCCCGCTGTGCAGCCCCGTGCTACCCGAGCACCTGGAGCTGGCCATCAACGACTGGTTCAAGCCGGCAGCGAACTTCCTGGGCAGCGCAATGGTCAATCGCAACCCGTTCCACGTCACCTATGTCGTGGACCCGGCCCGTGACTCCCGCAAGTACCGGGTGCTGGCCAACCACGCCTACTGGGTGGGTGGGCTCAGGGTCAGGCAGTCGGGTTCGCTGGGCACGTTCAACGCGCTATCACACGGATTCGGCCTCGGCGACCCCAAACCCTCAGGGGTGGGGAACGGCTCGGGCACCCTCGTCGGCGGTCATCTGGGGCCACTGCACTACACCAGCCAGACCCAGACCTGGGGCAAGACCCCTCAGGCCCGGCGCAGCGACTCGATCACGATCGACGCCACCAACATCGCCACCGCCACGATCAAGGTGGCCCGGGCCCGGGTGGACTGTCACGCCAAGCTGACGATCAAGAGCGACGGGCCGATCAAGGTCCGGCTGGCCGGCTGCGGGCGGACCGTCAGCGGCGGATAGGGCGCCTTATGCGGCCAGGCTCCGCTTGGCCAGATGCTGACCAACCTTGCGCTTGACCCGCTGAAGCGCGTTGTCGACCGTCTTGCAGTCGCATCCGATCTTCCCGGCGACCTCCTCGTAGGAGTGGCCATCCAGATACAGCGCCAGGACGCGCGATTCGAGTTCGGACAGCGCGGTGGACAGACAGGCCACCAGCGCCCGCAGCTCCTCGGAGCTGATGACCTGATTGACCGGGTCATGGACCGAGGAGCCGGGAAGCATCTCATCCAGGGTTGAGTCGTTCTCGCCGGCGTCCCCAGCCGGGGTGCTGGAGAACGAGACGTACTGGTTCAGCGGGGTGTGCTTGTTCCGGGTGGCCGTCTTGACCGCGGTGATGATCTGCCGGGTGATGCACAGCTCGGCGAAGTTGCGGAAGCTCGACTCCCGGTCTGAGCGGTAGTCGCGGATCGCCTTGTAGAGACCCACCAGGCCCTCCTGGATCAGGTCCTCGCTGTCACCACCGGCCAGGAAGTAGGAGGAGGCCTTGAGGCGGACGAAACCGTAATAGCGGCGAACCAGGCGGTGGCAGGCGTCGGTGTTGCCCTGCTTGGCGAGTGCGATCAGGAACCTATCCTCAACCTGAAGCTGAGTGTTAGGGCTGGCAAAGAGTTTGGCCACGAGCGACAGTCCCTTCACTTCCTGCAGGCCCTCCGGCCGCAGGAGTTGCGGATTCGTGGCGCGACACCTCCCCTGGCGCCGCCTGTACCTTTGTCCCCGGGGGCTATTGCCGCCGGTCCTCTCTCTCTCCCAGAGGCTGAACCTCCAGTTGATCCTTATCTCCCGGCGCGAGCTTGACAGACGCAAACCACGCTGTCAAGGCCAGGGCTGTCAGGGGATCGGCAGCAGCTCAGGGCCATCCGGCCCGTCGCGCAGGTCCCAGCCCTGCGCCCGCAGCTGATCGCGAATCCGGTCGGCCTCGGCGTAGTCCCCCGCGGCTCGGGCGCGCTCGCGAGCCTGGGCCCGCTCGCGCACGTCTGCCGGGACCTCGACCGCCTCGGCCTCCAGCAGATTCCCCAGGCCCAGCACGGACAGCATGTCGTGCAGATCGCGGGAGCCGACCGCGTGGGTGCTCCGGTTGGCCTGGGCCACCCAGGCGAACACCTCCGACAGCGCCCGGGCGGTGTTGAAGTCCTCGGCCAGCGCGTGGAAGAACGACGCTCGGAGGGGATCCGACCAGTCCGGCGAGGGGCCCTTTGACAGCTTCCGGCCTGCCTCCCGGATCCGACGGACGTTGGCCGCGGCCTGTTCCAGACGTTCCTGATCGAACTCCACCGGCTGGTGGTAGTGCCCGGCCAGGAAGTACATGATCAGGGTGTCGCGGTCCCAGCGGTCCAGAGCCTCGTGGAGCAGGAAGATGTTGCCCACCGACTTGGCCATCTTGGCCTCCCGCTGGCGGATCATCCCGTTGTGGACCCAGGCCCGGGCCAGCGGTGCCCCCCGGGCGGCGAACGTCTGTGCGGCCTCATTCTCGTGGTGGGGGAAGACCAGGTCGGAGCCGCCGCCGTGGATGTCGAAATCAAGCCCCAGCAGTTGCTCGGCCATCGCCGAGCACTCGATGTGCCAGCCGGGCCGGCCCGCGCCCCAGGGCGACTCCCACCACGTGTCCTCCTCCGGCTTGCGCGCCTTCCAGAGGGCGAAATCCAGCGGATCCCGCTTGAGCCCGGCCCCCTCGACTCCCTCGCCCTGATCCATCTGATCCACGTGGCGATGGGATATTTCCCCGTACTGCGGGTAACTGCGCACCTGGAAGTACACGTCGCCCGAAACCGCATACGCATTGCCAGCTTCAATCAGTCGCTCGATCAGCCGGATGATCTCCTCCATCGACTCGCTGGCCAGCGGCTCGTGGTCGGGACGCCCGAGCTCCAACCGGTCGGTGTCGGCGATGTACGCGGCGGTCATCTCCGCCGCCAGCTCCCCGCTACCGCGTCCCAGGCCCTGGGCGGCGAGGTAGATCTTGTCGTTGACGTCCGTAATGTTTGTTACAAACGTGGTCACATACCCCTCGTGGACGAGAAATCGCTTGAGCAACGAGAAGACCACGAATGGACGGGCATTGCCGACATGAATGCGGCCGTAAACCGTGGGACCGCACACGTACATGCCGAGCTGGCCTGGCTGCGCGGGGTCGATGACCTGGACCTTCCCCGAACGGGTCTCGTGCAGCGACACCGTCCGCGGAGAGCCCTGATGAGGCGGTTTTTCTCCCAAGGTGCGCCTACCCTAGCGACCGTCGGCCCAGCGGTCTGGACCCGTCGTTAGGCTGCCCGCGGATGCCCTCCCCGACGACCCAGGATGAGCGGCTATCGGGGGTAGAGCAGGCGTTTCGCTCGCTCCCCGACCGATATCTGGGCGCCGATCCGGGCTTCGACTCGACCTACCACATCAAGCTGTGCGACCTGGGGCGAACCTGGGAGGTCCGGTGCACGCAGCAGGCGGCCCGAGTGCGGGCGGGCGCCTCACGGACGGCCGCCGACGTCACGCTCACGACCGACACCGACACCTGGATGCGCCTGCGGGAGGGCGAGTTCTCCGGCATTGAGGCGTTCCAGCGCCGGCTGCTCGGGGTGCGCGGGAACCTGGATCACGCCGTGGCCTTCGAGGGGCTGTTCAGACTCCCCGGCGGACGACCTCCGCTGCTCCAGATCCATGACATACCGGTGGGGCGGCATCACATCTCCACCCTCACCATGGGCGAGGGACCCGACGTGCTCCTGATCCACGGCCTGGGAGGTACCCGGGCCTCGTTCTTTGAGACCGCGGCCGCGCTGAGCACGCGCTACCGAGTCCACGCCCCGGACCTGCCGGGTTTCGGGTCCTCCAGCAAGCCCCCGCTGGGTGCCTACAACGCCGCCTGGTTCGCCGAGAGCATGCTCGGGCTGATGGACGAACTGCGGATCGAGCGGGCCCACATCGTGGGCAACTCGATGGGCGGCCGGACGGCGATTGAGATCGGCCTGATAGCCCCCGAGCGGGTCGGCGCGCTGGCGCTCCTGTGCCCGGCGGTGGCCTGGATCAGGCGCGGATTTCATCCCATCGTCCGCCTGCTGCGCCCTGAGTTCGGCCTGCTGCCCCACGGCTTCCGGCGCTCCACGGTGGCCAGCCAGTTCTGGAGCATCTTCGGAGACCGAGACGTCATCGACCCCGCGGTGGGCGAACTGATGGTGGACGAGTTCCGGCGCATCTACCACAGCGCTGGCGCCCGCTATGCGTTTCTGGCCAGCGCCCGCAACATCTACCTCGAGGCTCCGTTCGGGGCCCGCGGCTTCTACCCCAGACTGGCCGGGCTGGTCCCGCCGGCGCTGTTCGTCTGGGGCACTCACGACTCGCTCGTGCCGCCGGCGTTCAGCCACCACGTCCGCAACTGGCTCCCGTCCGCCGAGCAGGTCACGCTCGACGGCTGCGGCCACGTGCCCCAGGTCGAGTGCGCGGATGCGATCAATCGCCGTTTGATCGAATTCTTCGGCCGGGCCGATCGGGCGGAGTCCGCCCGGCGCGCCGGAGCGGCCAGCCGGCGAGCCTGGGGCTCGGCAGCGAGCAGCGCCGAGGCGGCTTAGACGGACCGGCCACCGGCTCGCGCCGGTCTGAGCGCCCAAGCCACCGGGTAGCATCCTCGCCATGACAGGGACGGGCCTGGCCTCGGCCGCCAGCCGCAACGGCCACCGTGACTCCGAGGTGGCGGACCCTCGGGGCGGAGCTTCCGGCTCGCTCGTGGGACGGCTGGCCCGGGCGGTGGCCTCGCAGGTCCAGCAGCGGATCCCCCGGGCCGACCTGGACGAGCGCGACCCCGACTACATCAGGGAGAAGCTGCCGCTCATGTGGCTGGCGGCCAGCATCTATTTCCGCGGCGAGGTCCGCGGCCTGGGCAACATCCCCGAGTCGGGACCGGTCCTGCTGGTGGGAAACCACTCGGGCGGCAACCTGACCCCCGACACGACGATCTTCACACTGGCCTTCAGCACCTTCTTCGGGGTCGAGCGCCGGTTCTACCAGCTGGCCCACAACCTGGTGCTGGCGATGCCCACGCTCGGAGCGCTGCGCAAGTTCGGGACCGTGGCCGCCTCGCCGGAGAACGCCCGCAGGGCGCTGGAAACGGGGGCCGCCCTGCTCGTCTATCCGGGCGGAGACCATGAGGTGCACCGGCCCTCGTGGGAGCGCAACCGGGTCGATTTCGCAGGCCGCAAGGGATTCATCCGGCTGGCGCTGGAGCAGGATGTGCCGATCGTCCCGGTGGCCTCAATCGGGGGCCAGGAGACGGCGCTGTTCTTGACCCGGGGCGAGCAGCTGGCCCAGCTCCTGCGCGTGGACCGGCTGTTCCGGCTGAAGGTGCTGCCGATCTCGCTGGCCCTGCCCTGGGGCATCAACGTGGGTGACATGCTCGGCCACATCCCGCTGCCCGCGAAGATCACGATCGAGACGCTGCCGGCGATCAACCTGCGCAAGGAGTTCGGCCCCGATCCGGAGGTCCAGGAGGTCTATGACCACGTCATCCGGCTGATGCAGGACACGGTCGACGCCCTGGCCGCCGAGCGGCGGTTCCCGGTGCTTGGATGAGGGTCTCGGGTAGCACCCAGGTGGCCGCGCCGGTGGATCACGTGTGGTCGGTCGTGTCCGACCCCGGACGCGCGCTCAGCTACATGTCGGGTGTGACTCGCTGGGAGGTTGAGGGCGAGCAGCGGACGGGTCTGGGAGCGCGCTACCGAGTGCTGTTCCGCATCGGCGCCGCCGAGGTGGGCGGGCTGATTGAGGTGGTGGAGTGGGACGAGGGCCGGGAGCTGGCCTGGACATCCGTTCTCGGGATCGACCAGCGGGGGCGCTGGCGCGTTCGCGAGCTCTCGGGTGGCCGCTCACAGGTCGAGCTGCGGATGGCCTACGGGGTGGCCGGGGCGGGACTCTTTGGCTGGCTGGCCGAGCGGGTGGCAGCCCCGACCATGTCGGCACATCTGCGCCGGAGCCTGCGGGCGCTCAAGCGGCTGATCGAGCACGAGCAGCTGCGGGAGCGGGCCGCCGCCCGCCGAGCCGCCCGGACCGCCTGAGCGGTTCACATTTCAACCACGACCGCCCCGGCTTGCGATCCGTATTCTCCGGGCCGTGAGGATCCAGGGAACCTCTGCTGGATTGAGGCGCTGGGCCGCGGCCGCGGCAGCCGTGTCGCTGCTCGCCGTCGTGCTCGCCACGCTGGCCTCGCCGGCGCCGGCCTCGCCGGCGGTCAAACGGCCGCCGATCCACCACGTGTTCGTGATCGTTCTGGAGAACGAGTCGGCTTCGACAACGTTCGGGCCACACTCCCCTGCGCCCTACCTGGCCAAGACGCTCGTCTCGCAGGGCGCGTACCTCCCGAGGTACTACGGAACCGGCCACGAGAGCAACGACAACTACATCGCGATGGTCTCAGGGCAGGCACCCAATCCGCAGAACCAGGCCGACTGCCAGTTCTTCAACAACTTCGAGCCCGGGACGATCGGTCCGAACGGCCAGGCGGTTGGAACCGGCTGCGTGTTCCCGACGAGCACCAAGACGATCGCCGACCAGCTCCAGAGCGCCCGGCTGAGCTGGAGGGACTACAACCAGAGCATGGGTGCCGACCCCACCCGGGAGGCCAAGACCTGTGCCCATCCGGCGATCGGGGCCCGGGACAACACCCAGAGCGCCACGGCCAGGGACGAGTACGTCACGCGGCACAACCCGTTCGTCTACTTCCACTCGATCATCGACCGCCAGTCCTACTGCAACAGCCACGTGGTCAACCTGAGCCCGCTCCGGCACGACCTGGCCAGGGCCGCGACCACACCGAACTACGTGTTCATCACCCCGGACGTGTGTGGCGACGGCCACGACGCGACCTGCGCCAACTCCAAGCGGCCGGGCGGGTTCGCCGGGATCCAGCAGTTCCTGAAAACCTGGGTGCCCCGGATCACCGGCTCGCCGGCCTACCGCAGGCAGAACGGGCTGCTGATGATCATCTTCGACGAGGCCTCGACCAGCGACTCGAGCTCATGCTGCGGCGAGATACCCGGTCCCGACAGCCCCAAGCCCGGGGTCATGGGCCCTGGCGGCGGAGATACCGGTGCCGTCCTGCTGTCCCCGTGCATCAAGCCCGGGACGGTGTCGCAGATGCCCTACAACCACTACACGCTGCTCCGCAGCGTGGAGGACATCTTCGGGCTGCCACACCTTGGCTACGCCGGGCTGTCGGGGGCGCGCTCGTTGGGCTCGGACGTGTTCACCCGCCGCTGCGGCGCTACGGGGTGAGCGGCCCCACGGCGGCCACGGCCAGCGCAGCCGCCCCCTCGCCCCGGCCCACGAACCCCATTCCCTCGCCCCGCGTCGCCTTGACGCTGACGTAGCCGGGGTCGAGCCCCAGCGCCTGCGCCAGCTTGGCCCGGATGGCGTCCCGGTGCGGTCCGACCGGAGGGGCCTCCAGGACGACCGTCGCGTCGACGTTCACAACGGCCAGGCCGGCCTGCGCCAGCAGCGTCACCGTGCGACGCAGCAGCTCGAGTGAGTCGGCATCGCGATACGCCTCGTCGGAATCGGGGAAGTGCTGGCCGATGTCGCCCAGCGCGGCCGCCCCCAGCAGGGCATCGATCACCGCGTGCGTCAGCACGTCGGCGTCCGAGTGCCCCTCGAGGCCCAGGTCGTGTTCGATCTCCACCCCGCCCAGGACCAGGCGCCGCCCCGGGACCAGGCGGTGGCAGTCGTAGCCGATCCCGCTCCTGATCACACCGACTCCAGGAGGATCTCGGCCAGGCGCAGGTCCAGCGGCGTGGTCACCTTGAGGTTGGGAGCGGTCCAGGGCAGGACGTGGACGGTACCTCCCGCCCGCTCGATCAACCAGGCGTCGTCGGTGGCGGCGGCCAGGGTCTCGGGGCTGCTCTGCGTGAGCGCGGCCTCCAGGGCGGCTCGACGGAATACCTGCGGGGTCTGGATCGCCCACAGGCGCGACCGGTCCAGCGTCCGGGCCACGGTCCGCTCGCCGGGGGCCACCTCCTTGATCGTGTCCGCCACCGGTGCGGCGGCCACGACGGCGTCCACTCCGGGCGTCAGGACCTCGGCCAGGACCTGCCGGAACAGCTCCGGAGGAGCCAGCGGCCGGGCGGCGTCGTGGACGATCACCGGGTCGCCCCCGGCGGAGGCCGCCAGTGCGGCCCGGACCGATTCCGAGCGAACGTCGCCTCCGGCCACGCCGAGCGTCCCTGCGGGAGCGTCGCCGAGGGCGTCTGCGGGCAGGGCGATCACGATCTGATCGACCTCGGCCACGGCCCGCAGCGCGTCGACGCTCCATTGGAGCATCGGCCGGCCGGACAGGGGGACGAGCGCCTTGGGCCTACCCTGCCCGAGGCGCTCGCCTCGTCCTGCGGCCACGACCAACGCGACCGCCACGGCGACTTAGTGGGAGCCCTCTACTGGGAGAACCACTACTTGGCGGCCACCGCCACCTTGCGGCCGTTGCCCGCCGGAGCCACCCCCATCAACCCGTAAAGGTGTTCCTCGACCTGCTCCTCGTCCAGGTCCAGCGCGTATGTGAGCTCCGAGGACAGAATCCGCTTGGCCCGAGTGAACATCTGCTTCTCGCCCGTGGACAGGCCCTTCTCGGACTCGCGGGTGGCGAGGTTGCGCACGACCTCGGCCAGTTCATAGATGTCGCCAGTCTTGATCTTGTCCCGGTTGTGCTTGAACCGCCGGTTCCAGTTCTTGGGCATCTCCGAGCACTCGTCGGACAACACCGCCTGCACCTTCTTGACGGTCTCCTCATCGATCACCCGCCGGAGCCCGGCCAGGGCGGCGTTCTCAGTCGGGACCATGACGGTCATGTGGTTGTGGAGGATCTTGACCGTCAGGTACTCCCGACGCTCCCCGAGTACATCCTTCTTCTCCTTGCGAATCACTTTGCCCGCGCCGTGATGCGGATACACCACACTGTCACCCACCTCGAACTCGATGTGCGGAAGCGGTTCGATCTCAAGGTCCTCCAGGTGCTCTTCTACTAGCTCGGTGATGGCTTCCTCCTTGTCCGGCCGGACGGGCTGCAGCCCGCACGTGATTGTCAGCTACGTCTGCAGGTAGCGGTCCACGAGGTTGATCTCCTGCTGACGGCGAAGGCCCTCGCGGATGTCCTTCGCCCGAATCTCGCCGACTCCATCGACGGTCTCGAGCTCGCCGTCGGTGCCGGCGAGCAGCTCCTCCAAACCTCCAAACTCGTCCACGATCTTTTGCACCACCTGGCGGGGCAGGCGAGGGATCCGTCCCAGGATCCGGAAGCCGCGGGGCGAGATCGGGTAATCCAACGTGTTCAGCTTGCGGTCGAACCCCAACAGCTCGGCCAGCAGCCCAAAGTCAAGTAGGTCCTGGTGGGCCAGGCGCACCAGCTGGTCGAAGGCGTTGGCGAAGTTCTCATCGGAGTCCTCAACCAGGTAATCGTGGACCAGGGCCGCCTTGTCCTGGGACACCCCGACCGTCGTCTCATCCAGCTGCATCTCAATCAGGCGTCCCTCGGTCCCCAGCTCGACGATGAAACGCTCGACCTCAACCGCCATCCGCGTGACCAGCTCGGCCCGCTGCAGGACCGTGAGCACATCGTGCAGGGTCGCGCCACCCTCGAACTCCAGAGCGGTCAGCCGGGTCGAGACCTGATCCATGCGGGTGCGGTACTTGTCCAGCGTGGCCAGGCCCTGATTGGCCTTGGCCAGGACAACAGGGATGTCCTCAAGGATGTACTTGATTCCGTCCACGTACAGCGAGACGACCTGACGGCGCTCGGACACGGCCACGACCAGAGCCTCGGTCTGCTTGGACACGCGCTCGGCCGTCCGATGCCGGGTTCCGGTCTCCAGCGTGAGGATCGTCGGGTCTGGGGTGAGCTGGAC
This sequence comes from Solirubrobacteraceae bacterium, assembly GCA_036490975.1. Classification (GTDB taxonomy): domain Bacteria; phylum Actinomycetota; class Thermoleophilia; order Solirubrobacterales; family Solirubrobacteraceae; genus Palsa-465. Next base: position 8,528 of record DASXCS010000065.1, on the reverse strand, counting down.
GTTGACCTGAGAGATCTTGGTGGCGTTGGCGCTGAGGACGATCGCGCCGTCCATCTTGGCCAGCTCGTACAGGACCTCGGGGGAGTAGTCGACGTCGAGTTTGATCCCGCCTGAGAACAGGAAGGCGAGATCCTCAACCTCTCCGATCACGATCAGGCCGCCGCTGTGGGCGTGCAGGATGTTGTCGATTCCCTGGCGAAGTCCCGTGCCGGGCGCGACCATCTCGAGCGCCCTGACGATCCGAGAGTCCTGTCGCGACTCGAGCTCCTCCTTGAGCTCTTCCCCAGAACGTGGCGGCATTTACCGATTTTACTCGGAAATGCCGCCCGGACCGGGGCCCGTTAGGCCGCGATCGACTCGTCGCGAGCCGGGCGCAGGGCGGCGTCCAGCGCGGCCCGGAGCGTTGGATACGCTCCCGGGTGCAGCGCCGGTCCGAGCCCGAACTTGGCCGCCTCGGCCAGCCGGCGCTCGCCGTGGGCGACGCTGCGCAGCTCGCCGGTCAATCCGATCTCCCCGAAGCAGGCCAGCGGGACGCCGCCCTGAGTCAGCGCCACGCGCTCGGCCGCGCTGGCCACCGCCAGGGCCACGGCAAGATCGGCTCCCGGCTCCTCCACCCTGACTCCGCCCACGACATTGACGAACACGTCCGCCGCGCCCAGGCCGATGCCGCCGTGACGTCCCAGCACAGCCAGTACCAGCGCCACCCGGTTGCGGTCCAGGCCGGCCACGACCCGGCGCGGCGGCACGAGCTCTGAGGCGGCCACCAGCGCCTGTACCTCCACCAGCAGTGGCCGCGAGCCCTCCATAGCGCACAGGACGACGCTCCCCGGGGCCCGGGTCGCCTCGGCCACGAACCGGGCCGAGGCGTCGAGGACCTCAATCAGCCCCTCCTCCCGCATCTCGAACACCCCCACCTCATTGGTCGAGCCGAAGCGGTTCTTGACCGCCCGGACGGTTCGGTAGGTCCGCTCGCGCTCGCCCTCAAACTGGAGCACGCAGTCGACCAGGTGCTCGAGCACGCGCGGGCCGGCCAGGCTGCCCTCCTTGGTCACATGTCCGACCAGCAGCACCGCCGTGCCGCGCTCCTTGGCCACCTGCATGATCCGCCCCGCCGCCTCGCGAACCTGAGCCACCGAACCGGCGCCGCTGGACAACTCGCCGCTGTACAGCGTCTGTACCGAGTCGATCACGCACACGTCGGGGCGCTCACGCTCCAGCGTGGCCACGACCGAGTGCAGATCGGTCTCGGCCAGGACCGGGATCGATAGCGCATCGGGCTGTGGCAGGCGCTGAGCCCGCAGGCGAACCTGAGCGGCCGACTCCTCGGCCGAGACATACAGGGTCCGGTGACCGGCCGAGATCAGGTTGGCCAGGGCCATCGTGGTCAGGGTCGACTTGCCGATCCCGGGCGAGCCCCCGATCAGGACCAGCGAGCCCGGCACGAGCCCGCCGCCCAGGACCGCGTCGAGCTCACCGATCCCGGTGCTCAGCCGCGCCTGGCCCGTCGCCTCCACCTGGCTGAGCACAACAGGCTTCAGGGCCGCGCCACGCCGCTGGGAACGCGTGCCCGCGGGCGCCGAAGCCCGTGTCTCCTCGACCAGCGTGTTCCACTCCCCGCAACCCGAGCAGCGGCCCTCCCACCGGGGCGTCTCATGACCGCAGGCCGAGCAGGCAAAGATCGAGTTGGCTCGGCCGGTTCTCGCCACCGGGTCAGCGTACGGATCGCCGCCGACGGCACCGACCCGCCGTCAGCGCCTTGTCAGCGCCGCGTGGGCAGCCGTGACAGTCCTGGAACAGCTTCAGGGCCTTAGTTGCAGATCGGGCAGCGCCCGGTGGCGCACCCGCAGACCGGCGTCGCCGCAGCAGCTCGCGCCGGGTGCCAGCGCGAGAGCCACTCCATCGCCGCCGGCTCGGCGCGATCCGCCGACCCGCCCGGCCAGCAGGCCGCCTCGAGCCGCCTGGCGGCCCTCAGCGGGCCGCGCCTGGACTCGGCGATGAGCGAGCCGATGTGCTGGCGGGCGAAAGCGTCGGACATGGATCTCCCTCCCGTGGATACCCGTATGTGGTCGACATCGGACGTTTCGTCTCAAAAGCCACAAGCCCCGGGGCAGACGAGGGTTGAGGCCCAGTGGACGCACCGGCTGCCAGCTGCGCGGATGACTGGCGAGCGCGGATGACTGGCGAGCGCGGATGACTGGCGATGCCTATCCGGCAACCACTCGTCAGATCCCCCCTCCGTGCCGCTCAGGCATCGAAAACCGATGCTTGCGCGGCACGGGCTCGAGTTCGAGCGAGCGCGTGCCGCTGAGGCATCGATTCACGCGCGCCGGCTATGCCTCGGCGAGCCCTACTCGCACACGACCGGCGGCGGTGAAAGCCCCACTGACGCCCCGCGCCCGAGCCGGCGGACGAACCCCCACACCCCCTCGCCCGCCGGCAAGCCTTTGGCAGAGTCAGGCGCGCTGCGGAACCTTGGAGATCGCCTCCTGGTAGAGGGTCATCTGGGCGGCGACGCCCTCATTGGTGAAGCCTTCGATGTGACGGATCCCGTCCACCGAGAGCTGGGCGTCGATCGTGTTGCGCTGAAACTCGGGATCGGCCCGTAGCGCGGAGATCTGCTCGGCCGTTCCCCGAATCGTCGCGTAGCCGCCGAGCTCGGTATTCGGCTCGAGCAGCACGACGTCGAAGGACTCGATATCGCCCTCCTGCTGTTTGCGCCCCAGCAGTCCCATCGCTTCGTTGAAGGACGCCAGTGCACGCTCCTCCGCACCTCGGGCGGGCTCGCCCCAGCCCAAGAAAAGCACCCGATCAGCCATCCGGACCCCTTCCGTTTGCGGCCCGGCCCTGTGCCGGGCCTTACCCGTCAACTCTCTCACCACACGCGGCTGAGCGCAAGGGTGCGAGCTCCGGGTGCCTACCACCGGTGGGAGCTCCGCGGTGCCGCCCACCCGAGCGCGCCCCCGCGGCGGCGCTCACGCGGGCGTGTCCCGCCGGGCGCCCCCCACCCGGGCCACTGGGCTCAGCCCGGACGAACTCCCACGGTCACGGTCTTGCTCGCGCTCGGACCCAGGGCGGGCTTGTAGGCGGTGGTGATCTTCACCCTGAGGGTGTGGCGAGAGCGCAGGAGCACCCGCGCGTGACTGCTGGGCGAGACCGTCATCGTGTAGGTCCCCGCCTGCCCGGGGCTCAGCGTGGCGCTTCCATAGCCAAACCACTTCTTGGGCGAGGAGGTCTTCCAGGTCTGGGCGGTCGCGATCGCCGCCAGCTTGCCCGATTCCGGAACCTGGACCGTCACCTTGATCGCGTGGTTGGAGCCGGCCTTCACCGACTCGACCTTGAATGGGTTGGTCAGGTCGGCGCAGTTCTGGGCGGGAGGCGAGACGGCGCGGCCGGGGAAGCTCGGCGCATACACGTCGGTGGAGGTCCCGAGCGCGCCGATGCCCGTGACCACGACGTTGCCATCCTGGAGCGTCTCGGCCTCCGGGCTGATCGCCTCGGACATCGCGGGCAGTGGCGAAACGGTCGTCCACTTGTTGGTGGCGGGGTCGTAGATGTCGACCTTGTTGGTCTCCGTCGGCGGGTGGGCGGCCGGTTCGCTGAAGCCGCCGCCCACGAGCACTCGGCCATCGGGAAGCCGGGCGGAGAAGCCCTGGACGTGGGCCGTCGACATGTGGTTGGCGGTGGGGGTGAACTTCCCCGTTGACGGGTCCCAGACCGACGCCGAGTCCAGCGCCACGCCCCCGAACCTCTCGCCCCCGGCGATCAGGACCTTGCCGCTGGCCAGCAGCGTGGCCGTGTGGTAGCTGCGCTGGAAGGAACCCTCACTCCCGGCGGGCGAGAACCTGCCGGTCACGTAGTTGTAGGTCAGCGCGGTGGGCGCGTCGCCCACGATCAGGACACGGCAGTCGGGCAGCAGCGTGGCGGTGTGGCCCAGCCGGCCTGAGGGCATCGATCCGGTCAGCGTCCAGCTGTTGCTACTGGGGTCGTACAGCTCGGCCGTGGGGGACCCGGCGCCGCTCTGGATGTCGGGAGAGCCCCCGACGGCCAGAGCCTTGCCGCTGGGCAGTGTGGTCAGCGTGAACACCTGTCGGGAAACCTTCATCGGCATCGTGGCCGTGAAGGTCCCGCCGTTCTGCGGGCTCCAGACCTCCGCGGTGGCCGGAACCGGAGTGCTCTGGTTCTGGGTCGGGTCTCCGCCGGCGATCAGGACGTCGCCGCCCGACAGCAGCGTCCCGGCCGCAAAGATCCGCTCCTGGGTCATGTGTCCGGCCGCGGTGAATCCGTTGCCGTCGGCCGCCAGCAGCTCGCCCTCGGGCATGTTGGTCCCGTCGCCCCCCGCCACCAGCACCGTGCGGTTCGGCAGCTCGGCACTGATCCCGGAGGGATGTGGTTGCCCGGAGGGCTGCCTGGCGCTCCACGAGCCCGCCAGCGCCGACGCCGGCGCAGCCAGCAGCCCGACCGCGACTGCGATCAGACCTGCGGTGAGCGTCCCCCTGCGTTCAGCTCGCGGAGGGGCCGTCTCCAGCCTCCGCAGCGGCGTCGCCGCCCTCGGGCTCGCCCTCCTCAGAGGCGGCGCCCTCGGCGCCGACCGCCACCGGAGTTGGCTCCTCGGGCTGAGGCTCGATCACGGTCAGCTTGACCTCAGGGTCGCCGTCGGTCGTGGCCTCGCCGTCCGCGCCGGAGGTGTCGACCATCACGGTCGAACCCGACGGGACCTGAGAGCGCAGGACGAAGTCGGCCAGCGGATCCTCCACGTAGCGCTGGATCGCCCGTCGCAGCGGCCGGGCGCCCATCGTCGGATCCCAGCCTTTCTCGACCAGCAGGTCCTTGGCGTCCTCGGTGAGCTCGAGCTGGAGCTCGCGGTCGGCCATCGACTCCCGGATCCTGGTCAGGAGCAGATCGACGATCTCCTTGATCTCATCCTTGGAGAGCTTGTGGAAGACGATCACCTCATCGATCCGGTTCATGAACTCAGGCCGGAAGACCCGCTTGAGCTCGCCCATGATCCGGTTCTTCATGTCGTCGTAGCTGATCCCGGTCTCACCCTCGGAGGTGGAGAAACCGATGTTGAACTCGCGTGAGATCTCCGAGGCTCCGATGTTCGAGGTCATGATCACGATGCAGTGGCGGAAGTCCACCGTCCGGCCCTGGGCGTCGGTCAGCCGGCCGTCCTCCAGGATCTGCAACAGGATGTTGAACACGTCGGGGTGGGCCTTCTCAATCTCATCCAGGAGCAGCACGCTGTAGGGCTTGCGGCGCACGGCCTCGGTCAGCTGACCGCCCTCGTCGTAGCCGATGTAGCCAGGGGGCGAACCGACGAGCCGGGACACGGCGTGCTTCTCCATGTACTCGGACATGTCGATCCGGATCATCGTCTCCTCATCGCCGAACAGGAATTCGGCCAGTGTCCGGGCCAGCTCGGTCTTGCCCACGCCAGAGGGGCCCAGGAAGATGAACGACCCGGTGGGACGCTTGGGATCCTTGAGCCCGGCCCGGGCGCGCCGGATGGCCTTGGAGACGACCTCGATCGCCGGGTGCTGCCCGATGACCCGCTTGTGCAGCTCTTCCTCCATCCGCATCAGCTTGGCCGTCTCGGCCTCGGTCAGCTTGAAGACCGGGATCCCGGTCCACATTGAGACGATGTCCGCGATCTCCTCCTCGCCGATGGCCGGGCGCTCGGTCGACTCCCCGGCCTCCCACTGCTCGGTCAGCTCGCGCTTGTTCTGAGACAGCCGCCGCTCCTTGTCGCGGAGGTTGGCCGCCTTCTCAAACTCCTGATTCTCAATCGCCTCTTCCTTGGCCCGGCGGGTCTCCTCGATCTCATCCTCGAGCTCGCGGTAGACGGGCGGAGAGGTCATCGACTTGATCCGCATCCGGGAGGCCGCCTCATCGATCAGGTCGATCGCCTTGTCGGGCAGGAACCGGTCGGAGATGTAGCGGTCGGCCAGCTCGGCCGCCGCCTCGAGTGCCTCATCGGTGATCTGCACCTTGTGGTGCTGCTCGTAGCGGTCGCGCAGCCCCTTGAGGATCTGGACGGTCTCCTCGGTCGAGGGCTGGTCCACGGTGATCTTCTGGAAGCGGCGCTCCAGCGCGGAGTCGCGCTCCAGGTACTTGCGGTACTCCTCGAGCGTGGTGGCGCCAATCGTCTGCAGCTCGCCTCGGGCCAGGGCCGGCTTGAGGATCGAGGCCGCGTCGATCGCGCCCTCGGCAGCGCCGGCGCCGACGAGGTTGTGGAGCTCATCGATGAACAGGATGATGTCGCCGCGCTGGGTGATCTCCTTCATCACCTTCTTGAGCCGCTCCTCGAACTCGCCGCGGTACTTGGAGCCCGCGACCAGAGCGGCGAGGTCCAGCGTGTAGATCTGCTTGCCCTTGAGCAGCTCGGGGACGTCGGCGTTCGTGATGCGCTGGGCCAGGCCCTCGACGACGGCGGTCTTGCCGACACCCGGCTCGCCCACCAGAACCGGGTTGTTCTTGGTCCGGCGCGACAGGATCTGCATGATCCGCTCGATCTCGGTCTCGCGACCGACGACCGGGTCCAGCTTGCCCTCGGAGGCGAGCTTGGTGAGGTTGCGGCCGAACTGATCCAGCAGCTTGGAGGACTTCTTGCCCTCGCCCGTGCCCGCGGCGCCCGTGGCGCCGGGGCTCGAGCCGCGCTGGCGGCTGCCGGGCCCGGACAGCATCCGGATCACCTCGTTGCGGATCTTCTCGGAGTCGGCGTCGAAGTCGAGCAGGATGCGCGCGGCGACGCCCTCGTTCTCGCGGACCAGGCCGAGCAGGATGTGCTCAGTCCCGATGTAGTTGTGGCCCAGGCTGAGGGCCTCGCGCAGCGCCAGCTCCAAGACCTTCTTGGCGCGCGGCGTGAACGGGATCTGGCCCGAGGTGACCTCCTCGCCAGAGCCGACGATGCGCACGACCTGCGCGCGCACGCGCTCTACGGTGATGTCGAGCGACTCGAGGACGCGGGCGGCGAGCCCCTCCTCTTCCCGCAGCAGGCCGAGAAGAATGTGCTCGGTGCCGATGTAGTTGTGCTTGAGAGTCCGAGCCTCTTCCTGCGCCAAGACGACCACTTGGCGGGCTCGCTCTGTAAATCGCTCAAACATTGCGCTTCCTAAGTTTGTGGCTTACGACTGAGGAAGTTGGTCGGGGTGTGGTCCTGACACTTGACTCCTACGGCGTTTGACCGCTTCTGGTTCATTCAACGCTTACGGGGACGCCGAAGAATCCGCTTCACCCAATATATTCGGCACTTCTGGCCGAATATATGAGCGCCACGGTTCTTGGTTGGGCCATAGGTCAGTCTAACAGGGGGTGTGCCGTACTTTTCCCGGTCCGGCCCGTGTCTACACCCCCGTCAGCCGCTCTATGCGGCTTGTAGATCTGGCCCGACGTCGTCTTGATCCGCGTCTCCGCGACCCGCTCGGGGCCGGCGGCGGCGTGGCCAACGACCGCCCGTCGACAGCCACGATCCGGCCAGGATGAGCACCAAACCGGCCAGGGCACCGGGCCCGGGGCGCTCGCCCAGCAGGGTCACGCCGAGCACGACGGCCACCAGCGGGTTGACGTAGGTGATGATCGTCGCCCGCCCCGTCCCGGCCTCGCGGACGAGCACCGTGTAGACGACGAAGGCCATCGCCGTGCAGAACACACCCAGAGCGGCGACGGCGGCCAGCGCGCCCGCGGTCGGGGTCCGCGACGGCAGGTCCAGCGCGGCGAACGGCGCCAGGATAACTGTCGCGATCACCAGCGAGCCCCCCATCGCCGCCGGCCCGTCGATCCCGTCCATCCCCAGCTTGACGAGCATCGGGCCGATGGCGTAGCCGACCGCTCCCGTCAGCACCGCCAGCGCTCCCACCACCTCCGCTGAGCTCCCGGCGACGTCGATCCCCACCAGGGCGATGACCCCGACGAACCCGATCGCCAGCCCCAGCGCCCGCGTCGGCGTCGGGCGCTCGGAGGGATCGAAGCGCAGCGAGAGCACGGTCACGATCAGGGGCACTGAGGCGATGAGGATCGCGGCCAGCGACGAGGCGATGTGAACCTCACCGAGGGCGATGAGCGGGAACGGGACGGAGATCTCGGCCACCGCGTAGCCGAAGACCCAGCGCCAGCGCCCGGACAGGGTCGAGAACGTCCCCGCACGCCAGGCGAACATCACCAGGATGATCGCCGCCACGGCGACGCGCAGCCAGGCCACGTCGGGGGCCGGCACGCCGCCGTCGATCCCGATCTTGATCAGCAGGTACGACGCCCCCCACGTCACCGACATCACGGCAAACGCCCACCAGGCGCGCCGGCTCATGACCGCAGGGCGGGGAACAGCACCACGTCACGGATCGAGCGGGTGCCGGTCATGGCCATCACCAAGCGGTCGATCCCGATCCCAATGCCCCCGGTGGGCGGCATCCCCTGCTCCAGTGCCTGGACGAAGGCCTCGTCGTAGGGCTGGGCCTCCTCGTCGCCCGCGGCGGCGAAGCGCTGCTGGCTCTCGAACCGCCGGCGCTGCTCGTCGGGGTCGTTGAGCTCTG
>DASXCS010000064.1:0-1606 GCA_036490975.1 Solirubrobacteraceae bacterium | reverse complement strand
GCGCCGGAGGCGGGGAGCGTCTTGGAGCCCCGCGTGGACGGCAGCGTCTTGGCGGCCTGACGATCGGGGCTGACGCGCACGACGTTCCACACCAGACCCACCTTCTCCAGCAGCGCGATCACAAGACCGGTGGGGTCGGCGACCCGCTCCCAGAAGCGCAGCCCGTGGAAGGCCGAGGTGGGGAAGGCGTGGTGGTTGTGATGCCAGGCCTCGCCCATCGAGAACGGGGCCAGCCAGAACACATTCCGGCTCTCGTCCTCGATGTCAAAGCGCTTGCGCCCGAAGAAATGGCAGACCGAGTTGATCGACCACGTCACGTGGTGGAGCAGGAACACGCGCACCAGCCCGCCCCACAGGAGAGCGGTGAACGCCGTGCCGAGTCCGCCGCCGATGATCCACCCCAGCGCGAACGGGATGACGAGGCCGAGGGTCACCCAGAGGAAGAACAGCTTGTCGACCACCCGCAGCGCCCCGTCCTTGACCAGATCGGGGGCAAAGCGCTCCCGATCAGCGCTGCCGACGGTCTCGAACAGCCACCCGACGTGGGCATGCCAGAGCCCCTTGACGGCCCCGACGAAGCCCGGTCCCGCGAGGTGCGGCGAGTGTGGATCGCCCTCGATGTCGGTGAAGGCGTGATGCTTGCGGTGATCGGCCACCCAGGTGATGACCGAGCCCTCGACCGCCATCGAGCCCAGGACCGCGATGATCGCCCGGAACGACCGGGAGGACTCGAGGGCCCGGTGGGTGAACATGCGGTGGAAACCGAGCGTGATGCCCAGCGCCGTGATCACGTAGAGGCCGGCCATGAGGCTCAGCTCGAGCGGGCCGACCGCGCGGTTCCAGAGCAGGACGATGGCCACCAGGACGCACAGCGGGGGCACCGCCACCCCGACTAGATTCGCTGTTTTGTGGATTCGGGACACCTAAGAGCACACGTTACGTGCCCTCCACGCAATTTTCTCTTGCGGAGGGCATGATTAGAGCCTCAGATCTTAGAGCGAAGGTATGAATTTTGGCCGATCAGCCATGGCATGAGCTGCCGTCCGAGGTCGTCGAGGTGCTGCGGCCCGCACTGGACGACGTCGCGCACGAGATGATGGAGGCCGTGGCCACGATCCCGGCGTACGCCAGGCCGCTGGAGGGCCCGTTCGGAGACGGCCTGCGGATCGGGGTCCAGGAGGCGCTCAAGCACCTGCTGGCGGAGATCGAGGAGGGCGGTCACGTCGACCGCCTGGACGTCTACCGGGCGCTGGGCCAGGGCGAGATGCGCTCGGGGCGCAGCCTGGAGTCGCTGCTGAGCGCCTACCGGATCGGAGCGCGGGTGGCATGGCGCCGCTTCGCCGCTCTGGGCGTCGAGGCCGGCCTGGCGCCCGACACCCTGTATCTGCTGGCGGAGTCGATCTTCGCCTACATCGACGTGCTGTCGGCCGAGTCGGCCGAGGGCTACGCGCTTGAGCAATCGGCGGCCGCGGGCGAGGCCCAGTTGCGCCGGCGCCGGCTCGTGCGCATGCTCGTGCGCGAGACGCCGGCCGAGCCCGACGCCGTGGAGCGCGCGGCCGCCGACGCCGGCTGGGCGCTGCCCCGGAGCCTGGCCGTGGTGGCGATC
>DASXCS010000063.1:0-18471 GCA_036490975.1 Solirubrobacteraceae bacterium | reverse complement strand
CCTCCTCGCCCAAGTACTCGTCCGCGAAGCCCGAGAGCCCGGCGGTTGATAGTGCTAGAGGCACCCGAACATCGCCGCCAAATCGAGTCACAGTCCGTGGCGCGTCGAGGATCTCGGTGACTATCCCGGAGCCGACGGTGCGGATCGCCGTCACCGGGCACGGCCCCGCCTCCAGCACGGTCACGCGCTCGACCCGGCCGTCTTCGCCGAATCGCTGCGTCATGCCGAGCTTCTTGGCCAGGATCGCCGGCATTGCCTCTACGACGCGAGGCGGATCTCGATATCCACGCCAGCCGGCAGATGGTCCAGACGCTGGAGCGAGTCCACCGTCTTGGGCGTCGGCTGATGGATATCGATGAGCCGCTTGTGGGTTCGGATCTCGAAATGCTCGCGCGAGTCCTTGTCCTTGAACGGCGAGCGGATCACGCAGTACACGTTCTTCTCGGTGGGCAGCGGCACGGGACCGGACACGGTGGCGCCGGTGCGATTGGCCGTCTCCACGATCTCCTTGGCCGCGGTCTCGATCGCCGAGTGGTCGTAGGACTTCAGGCGGATGCGGATCTTGTTCTGCGCGATGGTTGCCATTGGGCGTGCGCCGGAGCGCTCCTCTTCTCAGTCAAACGGGGCCGGCCCCGAGCTTGGGGTCCGCCCCATCAGGTCGTATCTCTTCAAAAACAGGTGGCGCGCCCCCGGGGCGCGCCGCCCAATAACTACTGGATGACCTCGGTCACGATCCCGGAGCCAACCGTGCGGCCGCCCTCCCGGATCGCGAACCGCAGTCCCTGGTCCATGGCGATCGGCTGGATCAGCTCGATCTCCATCTGGACGTTGTCGCCGGGCATGACCATCTCAGTGCCTTCAGGGAGATTGGCCACTCCGGTGACGTCGGTGGTGCGGAAGTAGAACTGAGGCCGGTAGCCCGTGAAGAACGGCGTGTGGCGGCCGCCCTCCTCCTTCTTGAGGACGTAGACCTCGGACTTGAACTTGGTGTGCGGAGTGATCGACTTGGGCTTGGCCAGCACCTGCCCGCGCTCGATGTCCTCGCGCTTGGTCCCCCGGAGCAGGCAGCCGACGTTGTCGCCGGCGCGCCCCTCGTCGAGGATCTTGCGGAACATCTCGACGCCGGTGACCACGGTCGATTCGGTGTCCTTGATCCCCACGACCTCGACCGTCTCGCCGGTCTTGATGATCCCCTGCTCGATCCGGCCCGTGGCCACCGTGCCGCGGCCCGTGATCGAGAACACGTCCTCGACCGGCATCAGGAACGGCTTGTCCAGGTCACGCTGGGGCTCGGGGATGTAGTTGTCGAGCGTCTCAGCCAGCTCGACGATCTTGGCCTCGTGTTCCTCATCACCCTCCAGCGCCTTGAGCGCCGAGCCGGTGACCACGGGGATGTCGTCGCCCGGGAACTCATACTCGGAGAGCAGATCCCGGACCTCAACCTCGACGAGCTCCAGGAGCTCGGGGTCGTCGACCATGTCCACCTTGTTGAGGAAGACCACGATGTAGGGCACACCCACCTGGCGCGCCAGCAGGATGTGCTCCCGGGTCTGAGGCATGGGGCCGTCCGCCGCAGAGACCACCAGGATCGCACCGTCCATCTGGGCGGCGCCGGTGATCATGTTCTTGACGTAGTCGGCGTGGCCCGGGCAGTCGACGTGGGCATAGTGGCGGTTGGGCGTCTGGTACTCCACATGGGAGGTGGCGATCGTGATCCCGCGGGCCTTCTCCTCGGGCGCGTTGTCGATCTGCTCGAAGGACCGCACCTCCGTGCCGCCGTACTTGTCCGCGAGCACCTTTGTAATCGCTGCGGTCAGCGTCGTCTTGCCGTGGTCAATGTGACCGATGGTCCCGACGTTGACGTGGGGCTTGTCGCGCTCGAACTTGGCCTTGGCCACTTTGGTGTTGCTCCTTCTATTTCTGTGGGTGTCGTCCGCCCGCAGGCGAACCTGGTGAATCTATCGGACTTGCTTGGACGTGGGCGATCACGCGGGCTGTAGCTCCCCGACCACCTTCTCGGCGATGTTCGCCGGTACCTCGTCGTACCGCTCGAACTGCATCGTGTACGTGGCCCGGCCCTGGGTGGTGGACCGCACGTCGGTGGCGTAACCGAACATCTCGGCCAGAGGCACGAAGGCCGTGATGACCTGCGCGTTGCCGCGCTGCTCCATCCCGGACACGTGCCCGCGACGGCGGTTCAGGTCACCGATCACGTCACCCATGAACTCCTCCGGAGTTACCACCTCAACCGCGAAAACGGGCTCGAGCAGGACGGGCTTGGCCCGCCGCGCCGCCTCCTTGAGGGCCAGCGAGCCCGCCACCCGGAACGCGATCTCGGACGAGTCGGTGTCGTGGTACTTGCCATCGACCAGGGTGACCCGGACGTCGACCATCGGGTATCCGGCCCTGGGGCCGTTATCCATGGCGTCCTCGATCCCCTTCTCGACCGCGGGGATGAATTCCGTCGGGATCGACCCGCCCTTGATCTTGTTGACAAAGTCGAATCCCTCTCCGGGGGCCGGCTCGATGTTGATGTAGACGATTCCGTACTGGCCGGAGCCTCCGGTCTGCCGGACCAGCCGACCCTCGACCTTCTCGGCCGTGCCGCGAATCGTCTCTCGGTAGGACACCTGAGGCCGGCCGACGTTGGCGTCGACCTTGTACTCGCGGAGCATCCTGTCCACCAGTACCTCCAGGTGGAGCTCACCCATCCCCGAGATCTCGGTCTGTCCGGTCTCCTCATTGGTCCGGACCTGGAATGTCGGATCCTCCTCGGCCAACCGCCCGAGGGCTGTGGACATCTTCTCCTGGTCGGCCTTGGTCTTGGGCTCGATCGCGACCTTGATCACGGGCTCCGGGAACTCGATCGTCTCCAGGCGGATGGGGCGGTCGGGGGCGGCCAGCGTGTCGCCCGTGGAGACCTGCTTGATGCCAACGGCGGCGGCGATGTCCCCGGCGAATACCTCCTGGACCTCCTCGCGCTCGTTGGCGTGCATCATCAGGATGCGTCCGATCCGCTCGGTCCGGCCCGTGGTCGCGTTGAGGATCCTCGACCCCGCCTCCAGGCGGCCGGAGTAGACGCGGAAGTAGGTGAGCTTCCCAACGTAGGGGTCGGCCATGATCTTGAAGGCCAGGGCCGCGAACGGCTCATCGTCGGAGGCGTGGCGCTCTGCCGGCTGCCCGTCGCCGTTGGCCGAGCCCTTGCCCGACTCGACACCCTCTACCGGGGGTACCTCCAGCGGGCTGGGCAGGTAGTCGATGACGGCGTCCAGCAGCGGCTGCACGCCCTTGTTCTTGAAGCTCGACCCGCACAGGACGGGGGTCAGCTTGATCTGCAGCGTGGCCTTGCGGATCGCCTGCTTGAGGCGCTCGACGGGAACCTCCTGCTCCTCCAGAATCATCTCCAGGAGCTCGTCGTCGTAGTGGGAGACCTCTTCCAGCAGGTGCTCGCGAGCCGCCGCGGCCTGCTCGACGAGCTCGGGCGGGATGTCCACGACATCCTGGTCCTTGCCCAGTTCGTCCTTGTAAAGGATGGCCCTGTTCTGGACCAGGTCGACGAGCCCGCGGAAGCCGGACTCCGAGCCAATCGGCAGCTGGACTGGAACGGGATGGGCGCCGAGCCGGTCGATCATCGTCTGAACGCCTCGCTCAAAGTCGGCTCCGATCCGGTCCATCTTGTTGATGTAGGCGATCCGGGGGACGTGGTACTTGTCGGCCTGTCGCCAGACGGTCTCGGACTGTGGTTCGACGCCGGCCACCGAATCGAACAGCGCGATCGCGCCGTCCAGGACCCTCAGCGAGCGCTCGACCTCGACTGTGAAGTCGACGTGGCCGGGAGTGTCGATGATGTTGATCCGGTGGCCATTCCACTCGGCCGTGGTGGCGGCCGACGTGATCGTGATGCCGCGCTCCTGCTCCTGGGCCATCCAGTCCATCACGGCCGCGCCCTCGTGAACCTCCCCCATCTTGTAGGTCCTTCCGGTGTAATAGAGGATGCGCTCCGTCGTCGTCGTCTTACCGGCGTCGATGTGGGCCATGATCCCGATATTGCGGGTGTTTTCGAGAGTGAACTTGCGAGGCATTTGAGTTGAGTCTGGTTGGCGCGTCCCCACCGATTGATCGCGGACATGAAAAAGGGCCCACTGGGCCCGTTCACGACGCTGCTGTCGGGACGGAACGGGTTTCTACGGAGTTGGCATCTCCATTGCTTGATTACACCGCGCCCAGAGGCGCACACAGATGAGCCCGCCGTCCGGGACGAGAGACGAATATAGCAGGAAGGACGGGGCTTCTGGAAGGGTTTCGGGACGCGGCCGCGCCGCGATCGCCCTGTCCGGACAGACGGCCGAGGCACCGCTTCCAGAGCCCGCCCCAAAGCCAGCGATCAGCCGTCGGCTCGCCTTCCCGCGCGGCCTGCGTCCCGCCGTGGCGGCCGTCGCCGCAGCCGGCGCGCTGCTGCTCGTGGTGGCGGAGTTCACGACCCTGTATGGAGTCCACGTCGCGAGCCGCTCGGCCCCCATCGAGGCGATCAGCGGTGGATCCAACAACTCCTACGCGCTGATCCCGATCGCACTCCTGGCCGTGTTCCTGGCGCTGGCCGGGATCGGCGGTGGTGGCCGGTGGGCTCTGGCGGCCCTGGGAGTGGTCGGGGCGGTGGCGCTGCTTATCAGCCTGCTCGGCGACCTCCCCGGCGCGCACCAGAGCAACCACCTGATCCGGTTTGGCGGAAAGTTCGTCCTCGGCAGCTCAAAGCCCAGCGCCGGGATGTACATCGAGACGCTGGGGGCGGTGCTGCTGGTGGTGGCTGCCGGTCTGGGACTGCTGTTCGGCGAGTCGCCGGCGGGCCGCGTCCGACGCCCGGCGGCACGGCGGGGAGACGGGGAGCAGGCCTAACGGGGTTCGCGCTCCGGGGCCGCTGACGCTGTCGGCTTCGCCCGGGCGTGCTGGGGGCCCCGGTGGTATCTGCTGGTGGCCAGCGCTGTGATCCGGCAGGTGGAACACGGATGGTCCGCAGGCTGACATTGGCCCGCCCTGTGGCGCGCAACGCGCGCTCGGCGGGCTACGCTGAATACCTGCGAGGGTTGTCCACTGCAGCCCCCGGTCCCGTGTGGTGGGCGGCCCTCGCTTTTCACCTCTGTTGAGGGTGGGGCGCCCGGTGAGGCTGGTCGAATGAACGACGCCTGACGTCGCTTTCTCAGCCAGCCTCTTGTCGAATCCGGCGACGCGCGGCCGCGCGTCTACCAGCGGTAGTGGGCGAACGCCTTGTTCGCCTGGGCCATGCGGTAGATGTCGTCCTTGCGCTTGAACGCCGAGCCCTGCTGCTGCTGGGCATCCAGGAGCTCGTTGGCCAGTCGCTGAGCCATCGACTTCTCGCGCCGCTGGCGGGCGAAGTTGACCAGCCAGCGAACGGCCAGTGTCCTGGCGCGACGGGCCGGCACCTCGACCGGCACCTGATAGGTGGCGCCGCCGACCCGCCGAGAGCGCACCTCGAGCACCGGGGTCAGCGCCTTGATACCGCCCTCGAGCTCCTCGACCGGATCGCGGCCGGTGCGCTCGGCCACGATGGCCAGGGCGTCGTAGACGATCTTCTCGGCCACGGACTTCTTGCCGTCGAGCATCACCTTGTTGACCACCTGCTGGACCAGGCGGTTGTGGTAGACGGGATCAGGCGGTACGGGCCGGACCTGTGCGGCAGCGCGACGCGGCACTACTTGGCCTTCACGCCGTACTGCGAGCGGGCCTTCTTGCGGTCGCCCACGCCGGCGGCGTCCAGCGTTCCCCGGATGACCTTGTACCGGAAACCCGGGAGGTCCTTCACGCGGCCACCTCGCACAAGCACGACCGAGTGCTCCTGGAGGTTGTGGCCCTCACCCGGGATGTAGGCACCGACCTCCATCCCATTGGTCAGACGGACACGCGCCACCTTCCGCAGAGCCGAGTTCGGCTTCTTCGGCGTGGTTGTGTAGACGCGAGTGCACACCCCGCGCCGCTGCGGCGCGGCCACGCGCCGCTTGCGGCCCTTGCCAGACTTGAGACCCGGCGTGGCCAGCTTCTTCTTGGGGGCGGTGCGCCCCTTTCGGATCAGTTGGCTCGTGGTGGGCATGCGAACGCGCAGGGTAGCAGGGGCCATCATTGCGGCATGCCCGAACCCGATCGCCGGCGAGGACTGCGCCGGCCGCGATTCTCACTCCTGCTCAGCGCCCTGGTCGGGGTGGCCGCGTTGGCGATCGTGCTGGCCGGGGGCGGCGGGGCGCGAAGCGGTCCGCCGCCGAGCCAGCGCCAGCCCACCGGCTCGGGAGATCGTCAGCGGGCCTGCGTCACGACCGAGGCCCAGGCCCGGGACATCGCCCGGGCGGTGGTCACGGCCACCGGGAGGGCCACGATCCCGGAGCAGGTGAGCGAGACCGCGATTGGCCCTCGGGCGGCGGTCACCGTGACCCGCGGAGGGCGGTTCACGGCCCAGGTCACCGCCAGCCGCCACATAGCCGTGACCGAGCACGCCGTGGGCAGGGCCCGGCACTGCGCCGTCGCCGGCAGCCCGACGGCCGCCCGGGGCCTGGCCCTCCGGCAGGCGTACGCCGTGGCGCGCATCCGGGCGCGCAAGCAGGCCGCCGGCGGCGCGGCCCGCGGCCTGCAAACCCTGAAGCACCGTGTCTTCCCGCTGGTCCAGACTGCGGCTCGGTCGGCGGCCCTGCGGCGGGCCCGGTCGCAGGCCCTGGCCGCCCGGCCGGCGCTGATCCACGCTGCTCGCCGTCTGGCCCGCCGGCGGGCCGGCGCCGCCTGATCAGCCTGGGCTCGCCGTCAGATCGCGGTGAAAGATCCAGCTCCGGCCGATGGGGTCGAACCCGAGCCTGCGGTAGAGCTGCTTGGGCCAGTCGTTGTCGTCGGCCACGATGAACGTGAGCTCGTGCCCACCCTCCCGGGCCAGCTCGATCCCGCGGGTCACGAGCATGCGGCCGAAGCCCTGTCCGCGGGCCTCCGGGACCACGTAGACATCCTCGACCTGGCCAGTCCGCCCGTCTGAGAAGAGCATCGTGATCGCGGCCAGCCTGCCATCCGAGCTTCGGACGCCCAGGCGGCGCGCGCCGCGCACGCGCCAGGTCACCCGGTTGGCCTCCATCAGGTGGGCCAGGTCCTCCGGAGTCAGCGTGAGCGTCTCATCCTCCGTCACCCACCGCTCCATCAGGGCCAGCGCCTCATCCTCATCGGGCTCGATCACCGCCCCGGTGTCGACGCGACGGTCGGGCTCGCCCTCCAGGACCGAATTGAGGTCCACGTCGACGTTCCAGCCCTCTCGGCGAAAGCGCTCCACCAGCGCCGGACCCGAATCCTGGTCCTCCACGTGCAGATGGTCATAGCTCGCGTCGGACAGATACCGGCGGCACAGCTCCGTCGCCTGCTCATAGGTCACCTCCGTCATCACACGCACCTGATTGAGCATCCACAGCCCGGGCCAGGATGGGCTCCGGACCACCCATCCCTCAGGGATCTCGCGGACCTCGCCGGGCAGCAACTGCTGCGTCCCGCGGACAAAGTCCTGAATGGCTGAGAGCTGCGCCTGGGAGGATGGAGAGGCCGGCACGCGACCAGCCTATCCCCCGCGTCCATGACCGCCCCCGACCACCGATCGCACGTGACTCCCGGCGCCGCCTGGGCTCTGGCCGGGGCGGCGGTCTGGTGCGGCCCCGGGCTGGCCGTCCACTGGCCGCCGATGGCCAGGGCCCTGGGCGTCCCCCTGCGCAGCGATAGCTCGGACGGGGTCGCGCTCACATTTGACGACGGTCCCCACCCCGAGGGCACGCCCGCCGTCCTGGAGGCGCTCCGGACTCGCGGCGCCAAGGCCACCTTCTTCCTGGTCGCCGAACAGGTCGAACGCCACCGCTCACTGGTGGATGAGATCCTGGCCGAGGGCCACCGGCCGGCGATTCACGCCCACCGGCATCGCAATCAGATGCGGCTGGGGCCGCGCGCCTTCGCGGCTGACCTGGACCGGGCCATGGGCACGATCGGTGAGGCCTGCCGCCGGGCGCCGAACCTCTATCGGCCCCCGTACGGGGTGTTCACACCCGCCGGGCTGGTCGAGGTGAGAAGGCGGCGACTGGAGCCGCTGCTGTGGTCCAAGTGGGGCCGCGACTGGCGAGCCGACCGGAGACCGGCCACGATCGCCGCCCAGGCCACGGCAGGGCTGACCGGCGGCGACGTGATCCTGCTGCACGATGCCGACTGGTACAGCGCACCCGGCTCGCACCGGAACACCGCGGCGGCGATGCCTCTGATCCTGGACGAACTGGAGCGCCTGGGGCTGGCGGCGGTGCTGCCGTAGGGTCGGGCGCCGGGGCGGCGGGCGACCGAAGCGCCGACATCGGTTGGTGGTGAATCCGCATTCATCTGCGGATTTTCCGGGCTCGTTGTTTAATCGGGGCCGGTATGAGCCGCTCTGTGGCATCCACCAGCGAGGCAATGCCTCACCCCGCCGCGGACACGGCGAGCTCGCTGGACGGCACCGCACCGGCCCCCGAGGCCGTCACCCCGGCCCGGGAGGCGCTCGATCGGGCCCGGGATCACCTCCTGGCCCTTCAGCATGAGCAGGGCTGGTGGAAGGGCGAGCTCGAGACGAACGTGACGATGGACGCCGAGGACCTCCTGCTGCGGGAGTTCCTGGGGATCGGGGATCCGCAGGGCATCGAGCAGTCCGCCTGCTGGATCCGCTCGGCTCAGCGGGCCGACGGGTCCTGGAGCAACTTCTGGGGCGGCCCGGGCGACCTGTCGACGACGATCGAGGCCTACGTGGCGCTCCGTCTGGCCGGCGATTCACCCGAGGACCCGCACATGCTCGCCGCCAGCGCCTACATCCGGGACCACGGGGGCCTGGAGAAGGCCCGCGTCTTCACCCACATCTGGCTGGCCCTGTTCGGGGCCTGGCCGTGGGAGCAGGTCCCGGTGCTCCCTCCGGAGCTGATGCTTCTCCCCAGCTGGGTTCCCCTCAATGCTTACGACTTCGCCTGCTGGGCCCGCCAGACGGTCGTCGCGCTGACCGTGGTTCTGACCTACCGGCCCGTGCGGACGCTGCCCTTCGAGCTGGATGAGCTGCGGGGGCCCGAGCCGTGGTCGCCCCCCGCTCCGAGATCGCTGAGCGACCGCGTCCTGCTGGCCCTGGACCGCGTCCTGCACGTGTATCACAGCCACCCGATCGGACCGCTCCGGAGGCTGGCGCTCCGGCGCGCCGAGCGCTGGATCGCGGCCCGGCAGGAGGCCGATGGTTCGTGGGGAGGGATCCAGCCGCCCTGGGTCTACAGCCTGATGGCCCTCCACCTGAGGGGCTACGGCCCGGACCACCCTGTCATCACCCGCGGGCTCGATGGCCTGGAGAAGTTCACGATCCGGGAGGAAGCGCACGGGCCCCGAGGGCTGCCGGAACCCAGCCGCCGGCTGGAGGCCTGCCAGTCGCCGGTGTGGGATACCGCGCTGGCCCTGGTCGCCCTGGCTGACGCCGGCGTCCCGGGCGACGATCCGGCGGTCGTTCGGGCGGCCGACTGGCTCCTGGGCGAGGAGATCACCGGACGGGGCGACTGGGCCGTGCGCCGGCCACAGCTTCCGGCCGGCGGGTGGGCGTTCGAGTTCGCCAACGTCAACTACCCCGACGTGGACGACACGGCCGAGGTGGTGCTGGGACTGCTCACGGTCAACCACCCGGAGCCCGACCGCCTGCGGGGCGCGCTTGACCGGGCGACGGCGTGGCTGGAGGGGATGCAGAGCTGCGATGGGGGTTGGGCGGCGTTCGACGCCGACAACTGCCGGGCGCTGATCCGCGACCTCCCGTTCTGCGACTTCGGCGAGGTGATAGATCCCCCGTCCGCGGATGTGACCGCCCACGCGCTGGAGATGCTGGCCGCGCTGGACCAGGCCGGCGGCCTGCCCGCGCAGCGCGGATTGGCCTGGCTGCTCGGAGCCCAGGAGCCGGACGGCTCGTGGTTCGGGCGCTGGGGGGTCAATTACGTGTACGGAACTGGGGCGGCGGTTCCCGCGCTGATCGCGGCCGGTGTCGACCCGGACTCCAGCCCGATCCGGCGCGCGGTGAGCTGGCTTGAGGCTCACCAGAATGACGACGGCGGGTGGGGAGAGGACTGCCGCTCCTACGACGATCCTGGGTGGATTGGCCGGGGGGAGAGCACCGCCTCACAGACCGCCTGGGCCCTGCTCGCCCTGGACGCCGCCGGGGAGCGCTCGTCATCTGTCGAGAGGGGCGTGAGCTGGCTGGTCCAGACGCAGCGGCCCGACGGAACCTGGGACGAGCCCCAGTACACCGGCACGGGCTTCCCATCTGACTTCTACATCAACTACCACCTGTACAGGCTCCTGTTCCCGATCATGGCGCTGGGGCGGCTCGCCCGGTGAGACCCGCGGGCCCGCGGCCGGTTGGGGGCAGATGCCACCGATGAGCCCGACCGCCACCGCCCCGGAGCACGGGGCGCTGATGGCTCAGGCCGGCCAGGAGAACTTCCCGGTGGCCAGCGTGTTCCTGCCGCGTGGCCAGCGGCGCCAGCTGATGGCCATCTACGGCGTGGCCCGGCTGATCGACGATGTCGGCGATGAGTCACCGGGCGACCGCAGAGGCCTGCTCGATTGGCTGGACGGCGAGCTCGACCTGGTGTTCGCGGGGGGCGAGCCAGAGCACCCGGCGATGCGGGCGCTGGGGGCCGTCGTGTCAGGGTCCCCCCTACCCGTGCAGCCGTTTCGGGACCTTGTCCAGGCCAACCGCCAGGACCAGGACGTGACCCGGTATCAGACCTTCGAGCAGCTGCTGGGGTACTGCCGGCTGTCGGCCGCGCCGGTGGGCGAGCTGGTGCTGCACGTGTTCGGCGCGGCCACGCCCGAACGGCTGGCGCAGTCGGAGCGCATCTGCGCCGGCCTCCAGGTGGTCGAGCACATCCAGGACGTGGCCGAGGACCACTCCCGCGGGCGGATCTACATGCCCACCGAGGACATGAGGCGGTTCGGCTGTTCAGAGCGCGAGCTGGCCGCCCCCGGGGCCAGCCAGGCGCGTCGCGAGCTGCTGGCGTTCGAGGCCCAGCGGGCCGCGGCGCTGCTGGACCAGGGGGCTCCTCTGGCCACGACGCTGACCACTCGTCCGCGGATCGCCCTGGCCTGCTTTGTGGCCGGAGGGCGGGCGGCATTGCACGCCCTGGCCAGGGCGTCATACGATGTCTGCCCATATCCGACCCGGACTCGTACCCGCCGGGCCTTCGCCACGGCGTTTGCCAGAGCGGTCAGGGGCAAATGAGTCCGGCGCTCGGATCCGGAAATCAATACGCCGCGAACAGCAGGGAGCACGGGGCCGAGTCAGCCATGAGAACGATGCCGGCAATTGAGGTCGAGCGGGCCTATCGGGACTGCGAGCAGATCACCCGTCGCGAGGCGGCCAATTTCTTCTACGGCATCCGGCTGCTCCCGGCGAGCAAGCGACACGCAATGAGCGCCGTCTACGCATTCGCCCGTCGCGTCGACGACATCGGCGACGGCGAGCTTGAGCGAGCCGAGCAGCTGCGCTCGCTGGCGCAGGAGCGAGCGCTGCTCGACACGCTGGCCGCCGGCAGCGTGGGCGACCCGGCCGACCCGGTGTCCGTCGCTCTGGCCGACGCCCGGACGGTCTACGGGCTTCCGATCGATGCCCTGAAAAGCCTGATCGACGGGGTGGAGCGGGACGTCCTGGGAGCCCGGTTTGAGACCTTTCCCGAACTCGAGACGTACTGCCGGCAGGTGGCCGGCTCGATCGGGCGGCTGTCCCTGGCCATCTTCGAAGGGGGCGCACGCTCGGGCTCCGGCAACGGTACGCCCCAGCTGGCTGACGATCTGGGCGTGGCGATGCAGCTGACGAACATCCTTCGCGATGTGCGCGAGGACCGCGAGCGCGGGCGGACATACCTCCCGACCGAGGACCTGCGCCGCTTCGGCGCCGAGGACCTGGGCGACCTGTCCCAGGATCAGGCGGCAGCGCTGGTTCGCTTTGAGGCCACCCGGGCCGCGGAGTGGTTTGACCGGGGCCTGGTGCTCGTGGAGCAGCTCGACCGGCGCAGCGGCTCCTGCGTCCTGGCCATGACGGGCATCTACCGCTCGATCCTCGAACGGATCGCCCGTGAGCCCACCGAGGTTCTGCACCGCCGCGTCTCGCTGCCCGTCTGGGAGAAGGCCTGGGTGGCTGCCCGGAGCCTGACCAGCCGGCCTGCGACCGGGGCGGCGGCATGAGCCAGGGCCGGGTGATCGTGGTCGGCGGCGGCCTGGCCGGGATCGCCGCCAGCCTGGAATGCGCCAGGTCCGGTGCCGCGGTGACCCTGCTTGAGAGCCGCGGTCGCCTGGGCGGCGCCGCCTACTCGTTCGTGCGCGACGGCATTACCGCTGACAACGGCCAGCACGTATTCCTGCGCTGTTGCACCGCCTACCGGCAGTTGCTGGCCGAGATCGAGGCTGAGGATTGCGTCACCCTCCAGCCTCGTCTCGATATCCCCGTCCTGGCTCCCGGCGGTCGCGGGCGGCTGCGCCGATCCGGGCTGCCCGCACCGCTTCATCTGGCCGCCAGCCTGGTCCGGTACCCGTTCCTGTCGCTCCGGGAGCGGCTGGGCGTCGCCCGGGCGATGCAGGCGCTGCGCCGGGTCGACCCCGACGATCCGGCGGCAGATGGTCGGTCCTTCGGCGAATGGCTGGCCGAGCACGGCCAGGGCCAGGCCGCGATCGATTCGATCTGGGACCTGATAGCTCGGCCGACGCTCAACCTGGTCCCGGCCGATGCCTCCCTGGCCCAGGCGGCGCAGGTCTTTCAGGTAGGGCTGCTCCAGGGCCGAACCGCCTCGGATGTGGGCTACGCCCGGGTCCCGCTGGGGGAGATCCACGACCAGGCCGCCGGCCGAGCGCTGGCCAGGACCGGCGTTGAGGTGAACCTACGTCAGGGGGCGACCGGCGTCGTGCCCGGGCCCGACGGCTTCAGGGTGGAGCTCGGCGGGGCTCCGGCGCTCACCGCCCCGGCGGTCATCCTGGCCGTTCCGCCTGACCGGCTGGCCCGGATCATCCCGGAGGCCGCCGGCGTCCCGGCCGACGCGCTCGCCGCCCTGGGCAGCTCACCGATCGTCAACCTGCACATCGTCTTCGACCGGCGGGTGACCGAGCTTCCCTTCGCGGCGGGCGTCCGGACCCCGGTGCAGTGGTTCTTTGACCGGACCGCGAGCAGCGGACTCAGCCAGGGCCAGTATCTGGCCGTCTCCCTGTCGGCGGCGCAGGACGAGCTGAGCCTGACGGCCGAGGAACTGCGCGCCCGCTACGTGGACGCGCTGGGCGAGCTGCTCCCGCAAGCGCGGGGAGCGCGGGTGCAGACGTTCTTCGTCACCCGCGAGCACGCGGCCACCTTCAGGGCCGCTCCGGGCGCCAGAGCGCTGCGGCCCGCGGCTCGGACCGGACTGAGCGGCCTGGCCCTGGCCGGCGCGTTCACCGACACGGGCTGGCCGGCCACGATGGAGGGAGCGGTTCGAAGCGGTCTGGCCGCCGCGCATGAGGTGCTGGGTCACCTGTCGACCTCGGGCGGCTCCGCCCGGGCGCAGGCCGCCCCGGAGCTCGTGGGGAGCGGACGGTGACCGCGCCCGACCTGCTCGTCCTGGCCCCGCTGGGAGTCGAGGCCTCGGCCGTGCGCCGGGGCGCTCCCTGGGCCCGGGTGCACCAGACCGGGATGGGTCCGCGCCGCGCCGCTCGGGCCTCCGAGCTGGCCCGGGCGGAGCCCGGCAGCCCGGTGCTGATCGCGGGCTTCTGCGGGGCGCTGGACCCAGAGCTCGAGCCCGGAGATGTGATCCTGCCCACGGAGTTGCGCGGCCCCACCGGGACGACGGTGTGCGATGACACGACGATCCTGGCCGGCGCCCTGCGCCGGGCCGGCTTCCGCGTCCACCAGGGCCCGATCGCCTCCAGCCAGCGGATCGTTCTGGGCGGGCGCCGGCGCGCCCTGGCCCGGTCCGGTGCTCTGGCTGCCGACATGGAGTCGGCCTGGCTGGCCTCGGCCGTCGGTGGCCAGCCGCTGGTCACGCTGCGCGTGGTCATGGACACCGCCCGGCACGAGCTCTACCGCCCCGTGCGCACCGTGGCCGCCTTCGCAACCGCCTACCGGACGCTGGCTCGGGCGTGCCGCCTGGTCGAGGACTGGGCCCGGGCGCTCAGCCCGCGCGAGATCCTGCTGGCCTCACCCCGGGCGTCGTGCGCGGGTGTGGAGCGGGCCGTCGAGATCGTCGAGCGGGCGCTGGCCGAGCGGGGAGCACCGATCTACGTCCGCAAGCAGATCGTGCACAACAGCCATGTCGTGGGCGAACTCGAGGAGCGGGGCGCGGTGTTTGTCGAGGAGCTCGACCAGGTCCCGCCCGGTGCGACGGTTATTTTCTCTGCCCATGGTGTGTCTCCGGCCGTCCGCCGCCAGGCCGGCGAGCGGGATCTCAACGTGATCGACGCCACCTGCCCGCTGGTGGCCAAGGTGCATGCCGAGGCCCGCCGGTACGCCCAGACCGGCTTCGACATCGTGCTCGTGGGCCACGAGGGCCACGAGGAGGTCGACGGCACGTTCGGCGAGGCCCCGGAGCGCATACACGTGATCTCCAATGCCGAGGAGATCGACCAGCTCACGGTCCAGGACCCCGAACGCGTGGCGTATCTGACCCAGACCACCCTGGCCGTGGACGACACGGCCGAGGTGATCGACGCCCTGCGGGCTCGGTTCCCGGATCTGGTCGGCCCGGCTTCCAGTGACATCTGTTACGCCACCCAGAATCGCCAGGATGCGGTCCGAGCCCTGGCCGCCGAGTGCGACCTCGTGCTCGTCGTCGGCTCGGCCAACTCGTCGAACTCAAAACGCCTGGTGGAGGTGTCACAGCGGGCCGGCTGCCCGGCCGTGCTGGTCGAGCACGGAGGCGACATTCCGCCCGAGCGCCTGGCCGGAGTCGGACGTGTGGGCCTGACCGCGGGCGCATCAGCACCCGAACAGCTGGTCGAGGGTGTAGTACGAGCGCTTGAGGGTCTGGGTAGAGTGAGCTTGGAGGAGCGAACCGTGGCTCGGGAAGAGATCCAGTTCAAGCTTCCACCCGGAATTCGTCCCGAGAGGTAGAGATGCCCCCACCGATGCGACAGTCGATCAAGATGGCCGGTTACCTGGCGAGCCAGAAGCTGCGCCGCCGGGAGAAGTTCCCGCTGCTGGTGGAGCTGGAGCCGCTCTTCCAGTGCAACCTGGAGTGCGCCGGGTGCGGGAAGATCCAGCATCCTGAGCCCGTCCTGCGCCGCCGGATGCCGGTGGAGCAGGCCGTGGGCGCGATTGAGGAGTCGGGGGCCCCGATGGTCTCAATCGCCGGGGGCGAGCCCCTGATCCATCCCGAGATCGACGAGATCGTGCGCCAGCTGCTGGCCCGCAAGAAGTTCGTCTACCTGTGCACGAACGCGATCCTGATGGAACGCAAGCTGGACAAGTTCACGCCCTCGCCGTATTTCGCCTGGGCGGTCCACATCGACGGACTGCGCGAGCGCCACGACGAGTCGGTCTGCCGTGAGGGCGTGTTCGACAAAGCGGTAGAGGCGATTCGCGCCGCCAAGGCCCGCGGCTTCCGCGTGACCACGAACACGACCTTCTTCACCCACGACTCGCCCAAGACCATCCGCCGGGTGCTCGACTTCCTCAACGACGAGCTCCAGGTGGACCAGATGATGATCTCGCCCGCCTACGCGTATGAAAAGGCCCCAGACCAGGAACACTTCCTCGGCGTCCGCCAGACGCACGAGCTGTTCCGAGAGGCGTTCGCCGACGGCAGACGCAAGCGCTGGCGGCTCAATCACTCCCCGCTGTTCCTGGATTTCCTGGAGGGGAAGGTGGACTACGAGTGCACGCCGTGGGGGATCCCCAGCTACTCGCTGTTCGGGTGGCAGCGCCCGTGCTACCTGATGGCCGACGGCTACGCCGAGACCTACCAGGAGCTGCTCGAGACCACCGACTGGGACAAATACGGTCGCGGGAACGACCCGCGGTGTGAGAACTGCATGGCCCACTGCGGTTACGAGCCCACGGCCGTGATGGCGTCGACGCGCTCGCTGAAGCAGTCCGTGCGGGCGTTCGTCGAGGGCTGAGCCGGCTGGCCCTGGCTCCGGCAAGGGCCCCTCTCCGGCCAGGGAGGCCCGAGCCGGAGGCCGATGGCGCCTAACGCGCGGTCAGGCTGCGCCTGCCCAGCCCCAGCCCCAGCCCGGCGAAGCGCCGGAAGAGCCGCGACTCGACATCGCCCAGCACGTCCTCGAGCGCGGCCACGAAGCGGCGCAGCTCGGACTCCTCGATGATCAGCGGAGCCAGGACCTTGACCACATTCATGTGGTGGCCGGCCACCTGGGTGAGGATCCGGTGCCGCTGGAACAGCGGGACGACCACCAGTTGGGCAAAGAGCCCGGGCTGGCGGCGCTCGATCGCCTCCCACACCGTCCTGCCCGCCCGGCCCGAGGGAGGGCCCAGCTCGATCGCCCACATCAGCCCCAGCCCCCGGACCGCGCGCACGATTCCGAACCGCTCCGGGAGCGGGGCCGTGAGCTCCATCAGGAGGCGGCCGAGCTGCTGCGCCCGGTCGACCAGGCTGTCGCGGTCGATCGCCCTGAGGGTGGCCAGCCCCGCGGCCGCGGCCAGGTCCCCCCCTCCGAATGTCGAGCCGTGCACGACGCTCCGCTCCATCGAGTCAAACGTGCCCTTGAAGACCTTCCGGGAGGCCAGCACCGCGCCCAGCGGGACGTATCCACCCGAGAGCGCCTTGGACAGCGTGACCAGGTCGGGCTCGATCCCCCAGTGGTCCAGGGCCAGGAACTTTCCCGTTCGCCCGAGGCCGGTCTGGACCTCATCGGCAATCAGCAGAGTGCCCGTGTCACGGCACAGCTTCTGGGCGCCCTGGAGATAGCCGTCGGGCGCCAGGTAGACGCCCTTGCCCTGGATTGGCTCGACGATGAAGGCGGCCACGTCGCCGCGGCGAAGCTGCCCGGCCAGGGCATCCAGGTCGCCGAACGGAACGCTGTCGCATCCCGGCAGCAGGGGGCCGAACCGGTCCCGGAACTCCTCGTTGCCGTTGACCGACAGCGACCCCAGCGTGAGCCCGTGAAACCCTCGCTCGCAGTACACCAGCCGAGGGCGCCGGGTGGCCGCCCGGGCCAGCTTGATCGCCGCCTCAACCGATTCGGTACCGGAGCTGGTCAGAACCACCGCCTCCAGCGATGCCGGCGTGCGCGCGATCAGCTCCTCTCCCAGCACCCCGGCCAGGGTGGAGATGCCCAGCTGAGGCAGGCTCGGGGTGTCGGCCTCCAGGACGCTCTGGAGCTGGCTCTTGATGTAGGGGTGGTTGCGGCCCAGCGAGAACACTCCGTAGCCTGAGAGGAGGTCCAGATATCGCGCACCATCTCGATCGATCAGGTGTGCGCCCTCGCCCCTGACCCAGTCGCGGTCAAAGCCCAGCGTCTGCACCACCCGGCCGAGCTGCGGGTTCAGGTAGCGCTGGTTGAGCGCCATCGCATGAGCGGCGCGCGAGCCGAGCAGGTCAGCGATCTCGGACTGCTCGAATCCGTTGTTGCCGGGGTCCATCCGTCCACATGCTGTCAGGAGCGCCCGCCGGGCGCGGCGAGCGCTCCTCCCGGCCGAAACCCTTAGATCACTTGGTGCAGGGCTCGGTGTCGGTGGCGATCAGCGGAGCTCCGTGTGTGAAGTCGGTCTCCAGCTCGAACTTCCAGAACCCGTGGCACGTGTCCGGGGCCGTGACCAGGTGGATCTTGGACCCATGCACCATCCGAGACTCTGTCGGAATCGTGAGGTCGAACATGGTGATGGTCAGGGAACTGCCAGTGCTTCCCCCGGCGGGAATGCTCGTGAAGATGACGCCCCACGGTCCGCTGGACTTGTTCGCCACGGTGAAGTCGAGCTCGACAGCCGGCTTGCCCCCGATGATCGCCTGAGCGATCAGCGTGGGGTGACCGTGATAGCTGCTGCCGTTGTAGGTCACGAGGGTCGCCGCGACGAATGACGGGGGAGCGCCGTTCTTACCCTGTAGCGACGCCTCAGCACTTCCGGTGCCGATCTGATCGGCCTTCGAGCACTTGGACAGCTTCTTGAGCTGGAGCTGGCAGGCGGGGAACTTGCCCGCGTTGTCCTTGAACCCGCTACCGAAGCGGGCGAAGATCACCCGATTGATGAATTGGCGGTTGCCATCGATCCGGTTCCCTGAGAAGGAGTCGAATTCGATGCCCACCCCCCTTGGGTGCTTGGCGGTGCCGGCGATCGGCGGCGACGCCTTCACGCTCAGATCGATGAAGAACCCCTGTTTGTTCGTGGTCGGCGCTCCAGCCAGTGCCACTCCGGCGCCCGAAAGCCCAATCGCAGCGACCATGGCCGCCCAGATCCC
This sequence comes from Solirubrobacteraceae bacterium, assembly GCA_036490975.1. GTDB lineage: Bacteria > Actinomycetota > Thermoleophilia > Solirubrobacterales > Solirubrobacteraceae > Palsa-465. Next base: position 43 of record DASXCS010000063.1, on the reverse strand, counting down.
CTTACGCATGTTGCCCTCCTTGGTTGCCCCTAACGGGGCCGAT
>DASXCS010000062.1:0-15461 GCA_036490975.1 Solirubrobacteraceae bacterium | reverse complement strand
TGCAACCACGCGCGCGACAGCTGCGAGAGACCGCGTGCTGAGCAGAGGCTTCCATAACGCTTCCACAGCGACGCTAGCCGGGCATGCAGCTACGTGCGGCGCCTCCAGAAAGGGCCCGATTTCCAGGAAGTTCCCCGTATGGAGCCAGCCGGGATCGAACCGGCGACCTCCTGCTTGCAAAGCAGGCGCTCTCCCAACTGAGCTATGGCCCCGCCCCGCCGAGTTTAACCGTCGAAGTCGAAGTCCTTCGGAGGCCGCTGCTCGAACCACAGGCGATCGTGCTCGGGTGCATCCTGGAGAAACTCGGGCGTCTCCTCGAGCACGTCTTCGTCGCTGGCGGCCTCGGCCTCATGCTCGGCCTCGACGTCGTACTCCGCGGTCTCCACCCCGGGGTCCTCGTAAACGGGTCGATCCGAGGGGTGCGGCTCGAGAGGCGGCTCCTCGGCGGCCGAGGCGGGCTCGGGCGGCGGGACCACACCGTGTACCTCCGCCTCCTCGGGAGCGAGCGTTGGAGACGGGCTGGCCGGGCCGGGCTCCTCCAGGGCGTAGTGATCGTGCTCTGGGGCGTACTCAAGTTCAGGCTCATCGGCGATTTCGTCATCGTGCCCGAATTCAGCTCGGGCTTCGCCTTCGTCCGCTATCAGCCCGCGATCGGCAGCTTCACCAGCCATCTCAGGCGCTTCATCGGGCGCGGACTCGCCTTGGATTCGCCGCACCGGTCCCAGCGCCTCGCGCTCCAGGCGCTCGACCTCGGTTGGATCGGCACCCCGGCGCCGCTTCAGCTCCAGGTGCTCGCGGATTGCTTCATCGAGTAGATTCATGCCCCAAAGGCTACCCGCCGCCGGACACGTTGGCAGCTTGCACGCCCCCCTTCACGGTTCGGTTCTTGCCCTGGCGCTTGGCGTCATAGAGCGCACTGTCGGCCTCGGCGATCAGATCCTCCTTGCTTCCGTCGGTTGAAGCGGCCACCCCCAGGCTGGCCGTGACCCGGAGCACACCGTCCTGGTCGACGCGGGAGATCCGCATCGACTCGATCGCACTCCGGATACGTTCGGCGATCGCGTAGGAGCCTGGCATGTCCGTGTGGGGGAGGATCAGGGCGAGCTCCTCGCCGCCGTAGCGCGCCGGATAGTCGACCTCACGGGAGGTATCGGCGAGGACCCGAGCCACCCTGCGCAGGACGACGTCACCCTGTTGGTGGCCATAGGTGTCGTTGACCGACTTGAAATTGTCGATATCCAGCATGATCAGGCCGACTGGATAGTGGTAGCGGCGGACCTGCTCCATCTCGAGGGCCAGCAGCTCCTGAAAGCGCCGGTGGTTGGACAGGCCGGTCAGTTCGTCGGTCACGGCCTGGCGGCTCACCTGCACGTGCAGATCGACGTTCTCCATCGCCAGCGCCGCCTGGCCGGCGAGCGACCGCAGCACGGCCAGATCGTCCTCTGAGAACGCGCGCTCCTGCCGGACGACCGTGATCAGGCCGTGGACGCGGGTGCCCGGCTCCGGGGGACCGAGTGGAACCGTCAGGATGTGGATCTCTCCTGTCGAGGCATGCGCCGTCTCCCCACTGGCCATCGCCTCGCCCTCGGCCTTGAGGATCGCCTCCTCGAGTCCGTCCAGCGAGCCCTCCCGACCTACCTCTGTCAGCTTGGCCGACTCCGGCTCCCTGGTTGAGAGCCGGCCGCAGGCGGCCTGAACGGCGTCAACAGCGGTCTTCAGCGCCAGCTCCAGCAGGGCCGGGCGATCGAGGTTGGAGGCGAACGTCTGACCAATCCGCTGCACGGCCGCGCGCAGGCGCACCCGCTCCTCGGACAGCTCCTCCAGCCGTCGCTCGAGCTGACTCGACATGTTGTTGAACTCCTCCCCGAGGGCGGCGAACTCGTCCCGACCCTCGGTCTTGATCGGCGAGGAGAAATCGCCCCCGGCCAGGCGCTTGGCCGCTTGGAGGAACCGGCTGACCTGTCCCTGCAGGCCCCGGGAGGCCATGACGGCGAAGGCCATGGCGAGTAGGAGCACGGCCACGATGAAGCCCGCCGCAAGCACCCGGCTCCCGGTCTCGGAGCCGGAGGTGGTGCCTGGCAACGTGGACAGGACGGTGACCGTCACCGGTTTTCCGAAGCCGGCGAGGCGGCCCAGCGTGAAGGCCCGATAGCTCACCCGATGGAGGCGGACGGTCCCCCGGCTCGGAAGTGCTCCACTCCCCAACCTGCCCGGGGCCGAGCCGAGCGTTGTGGCGCCCTCCCGGACGACCACCGCAACTCCAGGACCGGCCAGCTCGCGGGCATACTCGCCCGCCGTCAGCTCGGATGCGGTCACGGTCATGCGGCCCAGGCCGGGTACCTGGGCAAGGGCCGCTCCGGGGGCGACCGCCGTATGGACTCCGACGTCGGCCACGGTTCGGCGACCCACCTGGACCGTCACCCGAGCGAGCCCGGATTGGGCGGCCAGCGAGGAAGCCCGGACGGCGATCTGGCCCGAGGACTGAGCGAGCGCTCGCACCACGGAGCGGGCGTCGGCGGTGGCGGCCGCACTCTCGCTGCGATAGACGCTGGCTGCCTCGGTGGCCACACCGCTGACTCGAGCGTCGGCCTTGCCCTGCTGGCTGTCTGAGATCAGCCGGAATACCAGGAAGCCGACAGCCAACATCGGGATCACGACGATCAGGACGAAGAAGCTGGTGAGGCGCGTGCGAAAGCTCATTGGAAAGCCCGCGGGGCTACTGAGCGTACCGGCCGGAACCGACCGGATCCGCAGGGGCTGGCCCGCCAGCGCCACCTTAGGGGCGCGAGCAGCGGGGCTACACTGTCCGGACCGTGCGGCAACCGCCGTCGCCCGGGGCTATAGCTCAGTTGGGAGAGCGCCTGGATCGCACCCAGGAGGTCGCCGGTTCGAGCCCGGCTAGCTCCACCTCAGGTCCCGCGCCGGCTGCGAGCGCACGGGCCACGAAGATCTCGGGGGGCCGATCCGCCGCCAGACGATGTGTGGCTCGCCGGCGATCTCCTCGCGGTACTCGAACGTGGCGCGGCCGTCCGCAGCCCAGGGCCGCCGGTTCCGCGCCGGTGATCACCCTCAACTGGGGCTTGCACAGCGAGATGCGCGGTAGGGTGTCGGGGGTCCAGATAGCTAGAGGGGAGAGCTCATGCGCGCTCGGAGGATTTGCCTGGCAGCTGTAGCTGCGTTGGCCTACTCGCTGTGTGGTGCGGCTGTCGCATTCGCCGCCTCGGACTCACTCGTGACGGTGGGGAGCCCAAGCTCCCCGTTCCCGCAAAACAAGCAGAATGAGCCGGCGGTAACCGTCGATCCGATCAATGACAGCATTGCCGTGTCTGGCGTCAACGAGGAGATAGACAACGCTCCTTGCAACGGCAACGACTGCTCGTTTACGCCGGGCATCGGCGACTCCGGCGTCTACTTCTCCTTTGATGGCGGCGCGACATGGTCTCAGCCGACCTATACCGGCCTGTCCGCTCGCACCGGGACGCCAGTGGCCGGCGGCCCGATTGGGACGGTGCCGAACTACTTCGAGGCCGGACTTCAGTCCGACGGTGACCCGACTCTGGCCTTCGGGCCGCGTCGCGGTTCTGACGGAACGTTCTCCTGGACCAATGGTGCACGCCTCTACTACGGGAACCTGGCCTCAAACGTGAACGCTAAGAAAAGCGAGACATTCCGCGGGGCCGAGTCGGTGGCGGTGTCCTACACCGACGATCTGCAGCGCGCGGCAGCTGGTGATAAATCGGCCTGGAGCTCTCCTGTGGTCGTGACCCGGCAGAATTCGGCGCTGTTCAGCGACAAGCCGAACGTTTGGGCCGACAACGCCGCGTCCAGCACCTTCTTCGGCAACGTCTATGAGTGCAACATCGCGTTCCGCTCCAACGGCGGATCTGCAGAGCCGGTGGTGTTCTCACGCTCCACGGACGGCGGAAAGACCTGGCAGAAGTCAAGTCAGCTGTCGGCCGCTGCCGGAAACGCACAGCAGATCGGCCGGCAGGGCTGCGCGATCCGCACCGATAGCCACGGAACCATCTATCTGTTCTTCGAGGGGGCGGTGAACAAGCACTCGGCCCAGGAGATGACCCGCTCGTTCGACGGTGGCAAGACGTTCGAGCGCCCGCGGGCGGTGGCGAGCGTCACCGACGTCGGTGTGTTCGATCCGGTTCAGGATGACATCGTGTTCGATGGGGTTACGGGTGCTCGGACTGACTCGTTCCCCAGCGTGGACATCGCCAACGGTGCTCCGAACGGCACCAATGCCACCAACGTGATTGCCCTGACGTGGTCGGATGCCCGCGACGGCCTTAACAACGAGCAGGCGCTGGTCCAGCTCTCGGGCAACGGTGGCACCGCCTGGACCACACCCGTAAACGCCGCCGAGTCGGGCGACCGGCCTGATTTCCCTGCCGTGGCCCTGGCCCCGGACGGGAGCAGCCTGTACGTCGTCTACGACGGCTTCACGACTGACTTCCAGAGCACGAACGACAGTCCGCGCGTATTCCAGGGGGTGGTGCGCGGCGCCCCGCTGTCCGGCACCGCGCTGGGTTCGTTCACCACGCTTAACCGGGGAGACACCGGCGATGCGCGGTCCTCAAGCGCCAACGACCTGACCACCGAGTTCCTCGGCGACTACAACTACGCAGCTGCCACGAATAACTCGGTCACGGCCGTCTGGAACGACGCTCGTAACGCCGCGGACTGTCCGACGATCGACCAGTTCCGCGACTCCGAGTTGACCTCCAGCCCGCTTGCGAAGCCGGCTCCGCCCACCGATTGCCCGGCCACATTCGGCAACACCGATATCTACGGCGGGAGCTACGCCGCGCCGTAGGCTCGCAGCAGCGCTCGCTGATCGCTGGTTCGAGCCGGGCTAGCTCCATCCGCAGGGGCTGGAAACGTAGGGCATGCCGATGTCCCCGGTGCTCGCCGGCGCCCGGCCGACTGTGGAAGTCTGGCGCCTGTGATCGCGTTGTGTGTCCAGATGACCGCCGCGCTGCGCAGATCGCTGTGCCTGATTACCGTGAGTCTCATCGCAGGCGGTTTGCTGACCCTTGCGCAGGCCACCCCCGCGCTGGCCAGCACACGACAGAGCAAGGACAGCGTGCCCGGCATCCCCGGGCTCCCCACCGGGGTCCCCCCCGCGGCCACGGCCTCCCCGGTGGCGCTGCCGGTTCCCTCCAGGACCGTCTGGCCCTTTCCCAGCGACTTCTCCCACACCGAAGGAACCGGTCGCCTGAGCGGCGGCGCAAACCTGTGGACCGATTTCGTCTACGACGACCATGGGCCACTGGGGAGCCCGGTCGGAATCGCTCAGGCCGGAAATGCGTCGGATCTGGCCCCGGTGCACGGGGGGTTCACGTATCCCTCAGGACCGGCGCACCAGAACGGCGCGGATATCTTCACGGCCGCCGTCGGCTACAGGCACGGCGCGAGCTACTGGCGGGTGGACTGGAACACGCTGGTCGACCCCAAGGTGCCGGTGGCGGAGTGGACGATGAGCGGTGCCAGCGGACCGAGCGCGCCCGCCGCCGCCACCGCCTGGCCCGCAAACGCGGGTGCCAGCACCTCGACCGGCATCCAGTACGCGCTGATCGTGACGGCCAAGCAGGCCGAACTGGTCAAGGCCGCCGATCCAGGGTCGCCGATCGCCGTGCTCCCCACCCACGTGGACGCGAGCTCCCGCTCGTTCATCGTGAAGATCCCGGCCAGCGTCCTGCCGGTGAGTGGCACGTGGAAGGTCGGGCTGGCCGCCGGCCTGGCCGATCCAACCGACACGAAATTCGCCACCGTGCCCCAGTCCGACGGCGGGAGTGGCAGCGGCGTGAATGTCTACAACGTCACCTTCCGAACCTACAAGCAGGAGTCCGAGCTCGTGTGCCCGACCGGGCCGTTCCCCGACCCGGGCCTGGCCTCGGCGCTCCAAGGCGGCCTGGGCGTGGGCGGCGTGAGCTACGACCACCTCCCGGTGGCCGAATGCGGGAATTTCTGGATGGAGAACGACCAGGCCAACACGCTGGCCGGCGGTGACCTCTCCAAATACTCGCTCGGCGTGAACTGGCACCAGCTGGCCGATCGGACCACCACCCCCGAGCCCGAACCGACGGGTTACACCAATCGCTGGTACGTGACGCCGCTGTCCCTGGGTCAGGGGGTCGTCGATCCCTCGAACTCGACGCTGACCTCGCCGACCTACCTCGGGCGGGTCCAGCCATACGCGGTGTACGTCCCCACGACCTATCACCGCAGGCAGCCCATCAGGCTCACCTGGATCCTTCACTCGCTGGGGGCCAACCTCAACCAGTACGGCGGGGTGGCGCCCAGCCAGCTCAGGGAGGAGTGCCAGGACCGCACCAGCATCTGCGCCACCACCGAGGGCTTCGCAGCAGGCATGTGGTACTACGGCGAGGCCGAGGTTGACTTCTTCGACGTCTGGCACCAGCTCGCGCTGGCCTACAACCTGGACCCGGACGGAACCGCGATGACCGGCTACTCGATGGGTGGCTGGGCCTCATACAAGCTGCCCGAGGAGTACCCGGACCTGTTCGCCCAGGCCATGCCGCTCGAGGGCCCGGTGATCTGCGGACTGCGCGTGTACGGCTCCGTCCAGAGCTTCGCCGGCCCCGGGCAGTGCACCAAGGACGGCGACTCCAGGCCGCTGATCGCCAACCTGAAGTGGATCCCGTTCGTCATGACGTACGGTGCCGCCGATGAGCTCGTGCCGTTCGCCGGCGGCCAGCAGCAGATCTCCCAGTTCCGCAGCCTCGGCTACCGCTTCTACGCCGTGGACTACCCGACCGAGGATCACCTGGTCTTCTCGGTGCAGAACGATTTCACCCCGGCCGACTCGCAGCTCACGAGCCGGGAGCGGGTCCTGAACCCGGGCTCGTTCACCTTCACCTGGTACCCCGACCTCGTGGGCACGATCGACAAGGTCGGACAGGCCGGCAGGGTCGGCCCCACCTCGGACTACTGGATCAGTGGCCTATCGGCCCGCAACAGGAAGCCGAGCACGTTGGCCAGCGTCACGGCGGATTCGGCCGCCATCCGGCAGCCGACGCAGACGCCATCGGAGACCTTTGGCGTCTCCCCGTTGCCCGAGCCCACCCCGGCCGCGACCGACGTCGAGACCTGGACCCCGGGGGCCGCGCATTCAACCTCGCAGAACCTGAAGCTGGGGCTGACCAACGTGGCCAACGCGACGCTGGACACGGCCAGAGCGAGACTGGGTTGTGCCGCCATCACCGTCACCACCGACGGGCCCGCCACGGTGACGCTCCTTCACCTCAAGCCACACAGCACGGTCAGATCCTCGGGAACCAAGCTGGCCACGGCCGGTTCCGGCCGCTCGGCCAGGGTACGGCTCTCGCGCGGCACCACCGTCCTGCACGCCTGCTCGGCAGGCTGATCGCGGTCGTAGATCCCGCAAGCTCCCACGCAGGGTGCCAGCCGGCTGTTATAGATGCTGCGTAGTGGGGATGCGCGAGCACACCGAGCCGGTGGCGGCGGCGTTGACGGCAATCCGGGATGGGGACGCGGGCTCGCTGCGCGGCCTACTCGCCTCACATCCCGAGTTGGTGCACGTCGAGGTCGGAGCAGGAGGCTCGCTCCTGGGCGCGGTCGCCCAGCCCGACGTCTTCGGAGCCTCGCTCAGACACGCGCTCGGCGTCGACCGGGAATGCGTGGACGTCCTGATTGAGTCAGGTAGCGACCTCGACGGCCCGCTGAACCTGGCGGCCTGCTTTGACCGACTCGAGCTCGTGCGGATCCTGCTGGCCGCAGGGGCCCGGGTCGACGTCACAGGAATCCATGGCATAACTCCGCTCCAAAGCGCCCTCTACCACGCCTCCCGAGCGTCTGCCGACGTGCTTGCCGTGATCGCGCTGGTCCCCGACGCACCCTGGGTCGCGGCGGGCGCGGGGCGCGTGGATCGGCTCGAGGGCTTCCTGGACGAGCGCGGCGGCCTGCTCCCCGAGGCCTACCAGCACCGCCCTAATCCCGCTGACGTGGGCTGGCTTCAGCGCCCGCCGGCACGGGATATCGCTCAGGATGTCCTCGACGAGGCGCTGGTGCACGCGGCCCAGAACGAACGGCCCCAGGCCGTGGCCTGGCTACTTGAGCACGGGGCTGATCCCAACGCCGGCCCGTATCAGGGGTGCGGGGCGCTCCATCTTGCCGCTGCCTTCGGAGCGCTCGAATCCGTCCGACTCCTGATCGCCGCGGGCGCCGAACTCGACCGGCCCAACGACTTCAACGGCGACAACGCCCTCGGGTGGGCCGAATACGTCCTGGACCGGGAACGGCCGGGCGACCCTCACGTCGCCGCGGTCAGAGACCTCCTGCGGACCCTCGGCTCGCGCCCGCTCGTCTGGGGCGCATAACCTCGACCAACCGTTCAGCGGCTGAGACGAAGGCGGCTCAGCAGTAGGGCGGATACGTGCACGGCGCCGTCACGGTCGACGTCGTCGTTGTCTTCGTCATTGTGGTCGTCGTCCTGGTTGTCGTGCTGGTCGTCGTGCCGCCCGGCATGGTCGTCGACCCCGCCTGCCTCACGTGCCAGATCCCCCCGAAGCTGTTGACCCCTTCGCCCGTGGCGTGCCGCTGCTGGAGGTCGCCCACGTAGGTGTAGAGGGGGTGTCCGCTGATCGTCACCTGGAGGAACCCGTCACGCTTCCACAGGCCCATCTTGCCCTTCACCCCGGGGGCCTTGCTCAGGCTCGAGCGTGACGCCACGGTCACCGGCGGCCAGAACGTGAAGCAATGATTCGCCTTGGTGCACTTGGGATGGGCTCGGCTATCCCCGGCAAGCGTGTAGACGGCCCTGGCCTTCGAGTTCACGACGATGTTCTCGTTCGTGGTCTTATGAGACTGATTGGTGACCGGAGCGTGCTTGGCCACCTGCAACGTGAATGTCCGCGCCAGCGTGATGCCCGCCATCACGGCGGTCCCAAAGCCGGCCGCCGCCGCGACCAGGGCTATCGTCGCCCAGCGAGCTCGTAGGCCGGAGTGCTTGGTTAGACGGGACATGTCTCCCCCTTGCCGGTTGTTGGTGTCAGAGCGCTCGCGCGCCAATCACCTGTTAGGACGCCGGAGCGGCGCGTTCCTTCCCGGCGCCGGCACCCGGCGGGGCATCAGCGCTATTGCTCAACCAGATGTGAGGACGTTTCCCGCATTGTCCACAGCGACACAGGTGGTCGTTTCGGGCAGGCAGGAGATGGCGGTGATGTCGCCGACCCGATCCGCGCCGTCGGTCTGCCACGCCAATTGGCCGCCGGCCGGGTCGGTCGAGGCGAGGATCTCACCTGACGATCGGCGGGCGGGGGCGATGCTGTCTAAGGCGAGGCACAGCCTGGTGGAGGCGCACTCGACTCCGTTGTAGGCACTGAGGCCAAGTTGGGGCTGCCAGCTCGGTGCGCTCGCCGAGGAATCCGTCGAGGCGGCGGGTGCCCCTGAATCGTCGGCACTGGCTGAGGCGGCCGCGGGCGTAGGAACGCGCGCGGCCGCCATCAACAGACAGAGCCCCAGCGTTGCCCGGACCCGGCGCATCAGCCGCCGGATCCCGGCACCACACCGTTGCTCGTGTAGCAATTCAGGGTCCCGTTCTCCAGGACCTCCAGGGTTCCCTCACCGGCGGTCGAGGACTCGTCGGTTATCTGCACCGGACCGCCATCGAGCTTGAGGTCGATGTGCTGGAGGACACCGCCGGAGAAGGTGGTATCGCTCGGCGCGGTCTGCGATTGAATCACCGACTGGGTGATCATCATGTTGCCTCCAGCATGCTGGTCGTCGGCGTTTGACTCGCCGAAGTCCAGGTGCATGGAGCGACATGAGGTCGACGGGGTGATGGTGAGGTTCACGGCTGGGGCGATGGCGTTCGAGCTGTCGGGGGCATCGAAGTTCGCGGCCGACTGGAACAGGAACTGCCCAACCTCAGAGGTGTTCGAGCTGCACCCGCCGTCGCCGTTCCCCCACTCCACATTGCTGGCATCGCACAGGCTTGTGAAGGGGATGTCGCCGTAGACATGGACTACCCGGCGCTGCGCCGCCTGAACTCGTCCGCTCTTCAGGACGGCCACACGGACGTTGTACGCGCCAACCGACAACGCCGGTGCGACCCCGTTGCCAGCGCGGCTTCTGAGGGTCTTGGTGGTCCGCCACTGGCCACCCGCTCCCTGGCGCTGGAAGACGACGGCGGCCTTCCCTGCGGCGCCCCTGACGGAGTATGTGAAGTGGACTTGGTTCCCGGCCGTGAGCGTGTCCGAGATCTGAAACGAGACCCTGGGCGCGCTGCGCGCCTGGGCGAGACCCACTGCGCTGAAGACGAAAATCGACAGCATGGCCGCCCCGAGCGCCGCGATTACCCGGCCCCCAGACCGCACTCGCGTCACACGACGTGATCGCATACCCACCAACCCCTTTCATATGAGACGAACGACATTTCCGGGTCCGAACGGGGCCCCGGAAGGGAAGTTGCGCGTTTGCGGTCGCGATTGCGGCCCGGCGTTCTGACCGTGGGCCTGGCGGGCTGCTAGCGCCCGAACGTCCGCACGAAGGCCCGGGCGTGCTGGTCCAGGCCATCGATCGTCTGTCGGACCTGGGTCACCCCGGCGCGGAACTCGACGTCACCGACCTCAAGCGCCAGCGACGACTCCTGCAGGGCCACCAGCTCGTGTTCGGCCCGATCGACGGCCTCAACGGCCTGCTCGACGAAGCCCCTGACGCCTGTCGAGGGCAGACCCGGCTCCGGCATCGTGAACTCACGGCCGGGTAGGCCGTGCCGGCCGGCGAACCCGGTGTGGGCGCTCTTGGCCCGGCCGTAGGCCAGCTGGACTGGCCGGAACAGCTCCTCCTCCAGACGGTCGCCCTGCTGCTCGTCGAGCAGCTCGTAGGCGGCGCCGAGCCAGGCCAGGGCCCGGCCGAGCTGATCGGCCGCTGCCGCCAGCCCGTCGAGCAGCTGCTGGCGCGCGGCCAGATCGGAGGTGGACATCTCGGCCAGGATAGTTCGGCCCGAATGCTCGGTCCGCCAGGTCCGATTCGCTACCCGGCTCTGAGCTCGAGCGTGAGAGCGGACGGAGCCGCCTTCGAGCGCTCGATCGTGTAGACCCCGCCGGCCAGTTTGGGAAGTTGCCCGGGCAGCGGGGTCAGATGCGGGGAGTCGCTGGTGGAGAGCGTGAGGCGCAGACTGTCTCCCCGAGCGATCGTGGCCAGCGTGGGGAATATCTCAATCTGGTACTCGGTCACCCGGCCGGGTGCGACGGGGCGAGAGGAGGCCCGGGTGTAGTCGTGGTAGGGCATCAGCGTCATCCCGCGCGCTCGCCACGATCGCTGACGATCCACCGCCCGCAGCGATCCGAGCAGAGCTCCTTCGGTCAACGGGTAGGAGGCCCCGCTGGGCGTGACGTCCTCAAGCTCGGCCACAAGCTCGGTTTCCGGCGTCGTCGAGCTGGCGTACACCGTGGCGGTGATCGGACCGGCCACGGCCTGCGGATGGGTGAACGGCGCCGAGGTGTAGCTGATGGTCCAGGGGCCTGTCTGGGCCTGCTGATTGTCATCAGCGCAGGGAGCGAGCAGGCCCGCCGAGTGGGCCGGAATAGAGATCCCGCCCATCGACCACTGATCGACCGGCCGGTCGCAGACGGCGCCTGAGGGGCTCCACTCGATCGCGTCGCTGGCACCTGCGGCAGACGGCGGGCGCTGGGTGAGCACGCCGCCGGCACCCAGATACATGCGCGTCGGCGTCGCCCCGGTGAACGGATACGTGGTGGTCTCATCGAAACGGCCGCTCCCGAGGTCGTAGTAGTGAAGCGGCGTCCGGGTGCGGGCCATGCCCGTGCGCTCGTGCTTGAGCCAGGTGTCAAACCACTGGAGCTCCAGTGGGTCGACGTCCACGCTTGACCCGTTGAGATGCTCCCAGGGCCCGTCGATCAGCTGGTAGCGGCCGGTCGTACGTTGACCGGAGCGCATCGGAGCGGTGGGGCTGCGGTGGTCCCAGGCGTTTTGGAAGGCGGCATAGTTGGTCGGCTCGCCGCGCTGGAAGATGTCGAACTCGCCGCCCACCAGGTAGGCCGGGATCTGGTTGGCCACGACTCGCCGGATCACGTTCTGGGGGTTGCGAGCCTGCCAGTAGGACTGGTCATACGCCTCGTCTCCGCCTCTGAGGACGTTCTCTGTGACCGCGGCGTGATAGCTGGCGAGGCCATTCGCGTGGTCGGCCTCCACCGCGGCCAGATCGGACAGCATGGCCGGGTCGCTCAGTGTGTCGGTGAGCGGGTTGCTCGTATTGGTGCCCGCCGTGAGTCCGAGGTAGGCCTCGCTGAACTCGAAGTCGAGCAGACCGCCCATGAACGAGGTGTCGCGGTACAGGTCGTTGCCCGTCACCATCGGGAAGGTGGCCTTGAGCGGCGAGTGCCGCCCGACCGCGCCGGCCAGGAGCAGCTGGTCGATCCCCAGGTACGACGGCCCGTAGGTTCCGACGCGACCGTCCGAGTGGGGCAGGTGGGCCGCCCATTTCAGGACATGAATTGCATCCTGCTGCTGGACTGGATCGAATAGTCCCCAGCTTCCACGTGAGTCCCCCGTGCCACGGACGTCCTCAACGACCTCTATGTAGCCGCGCTGGGCCAGGTAGTTGTCGGCGCCGCCGGTCGCCGCTCCGGCCGACGGTGCAGACGCTGAACCCGGGGAGCTGGATCCTCCCTGACCCTTCCCGTAAGGGGTCATCGTGAGAAGCACCGGGAACGGGCCCCTGGCCGGCTTGCCGGAGGTCGTTGTGGGATAGATCTCGTTGACCCTGATCGTCGTACCGCCGGCGCCCTTGACAGCGATGTCGTTGATCGAGGCGGTCCCGTAGACCGCCTTCTCGGGCTTCCAGCGACTCCCGGGGGCTGAGCTGGCCGCGATCACGCCCTGTGGTAGCTCGGGATTGAGACCCACGAGACTCGCGGGAGCCGATTCCACGGCCGGGGCGCCGGGTGGAGGCGGCGGGATCGAGGCCGCCGCCGGCGCGGTGGCCACCGCTGCGCCGGCGACACCGGCACAGAGCATGGCGACGGTCAGCCTGTTGCGGCCCATGTTCAGACAACGCCGGGAACCTAGGAAACTGTCGGCCGGCAACCGATCATCTGTCCACATTCGCAGGGGTCAGGAAGATCCGGGGCCCTGGGGCGTCTAACGGGACATGAGCCCCTGGCTCTCTGATCTCCTGCTGCGATCACAGACGGACGAGCGACTGATCGCTCTCGCCCATCTGGGGCACAAGCGCGCATTCGAGCTGATCGTCGAGCGTTACCGCCAGCCGCTGACCGCCTATGCCCGTCGCATCGATCCTCATCGCGCTGAGGACCTCGTCCAGCAGACCTTCCTGTCCGCGCTCTCGGCTCTGCAGGCCGGCGCCGAGGTGAGGCACCTCCGCGGCTGGCTGCATGAGATCCTCCGCAACCAGGCCAGGCGCGAATATGCGTCGTCCGCGGCCCTGGCCGAGCTTGAGGAGGAGCATTCGGTCACCGAGTCCGCCCAGCAGGTGGCGGAGCGGCGGATGCTGGCCGTGGATGCCCTGGGAGCTGTGGCTGAGCTTCCAGCGCGCCAGCACGACGCGATCGTCCAGATGGCCTTCCAGGGGTTGAGTCGGACCGAGGTGGCCAATTCCATGGGCCTGTCCGAGGGTGCGGTCAGGCAGTTGGTCCACCGAGCTCGAGCCGCGGTTCGCACGGCCGTAACGGCGATCACCCCGATGCCCATCCTGAGATGGCTATACAGCCCGAGGTCCGGGTCCGGGAGCGGGCTGGCGGAAGTCATCGGCGCTGGAACGGCGTCGAGCGCGGGAATCGCGCTCAAGGTGAGCGTGGGCGCGATCGTGGCCAGCGGGGTGGTGGCCGGCGGGGTCATCTCGGCGGTGTCCCCCCACAAGGCGCCGACGCGGCTGGCTTCCCGCTCCCCGTCAGCCAGCATCCAGGCAGTGGCCGGCCGCACCTCAGCCGCGACGGACGGCTCCGGCACAGGCCGTGACGGCGTTGGAGCGTCGCTGGCATTCAGCGGTTCCTCCCGGCACACCCGCCGGGACGCGCGCGAGCGCAGTCGCGCCGGCCTGAGCGTGCCCGCCGCAGCCACGGTCGGTGGGGATCACCTCGCCGGCCGAGACGGCGGATCCGGGTCGGGTTCAGGCGGGCCCGGACCCGGGGACGGAGGGTCGGGCTCCGCCGGGAGCCGCAGCGACGGGGGTTCAGACCACGGTTCCGGGAGCGGGTCATCCGGTCCTGGCTCCGGCACTGATGGGTCAGGCGGGTCCGGTGGCGGCGGCGGCAGCGGCGCCGATGGGGGCGGCAGCTCGGGCAGCGACGGCGGGGGCACACAGGTCGGCAGCAGCAGCGGCACCGATGGCGGTGGCGGCGCGGACGGGGGTGGTGGCTCTCAGCCCGTGGCAGTGACCAGCGGTCACGATGGCGGGGGTTCAACCGGCAGCGATGGCGGGTCGCTTGGCTCGGGCGGGAGCAGCGGACCTAGTTCAAGCGGTGATGGCGGCGGTGTGAACGGATCGGGCGGTCTGACTGGATCGGGCAGCCTCGACTCAGGAGGCTCAGACGGGTCGGGATCGAGCAGCGGCTCGGTTTCTGACGGGGGGTCTGGCTCAGACGGGGGGTCGGGATCTAGCAGCAGCTCGGGCTCAGGGTCCCTGAGCTCCGACGGAGGCTGAACGACTTCAACAATTCGACCGTGACCTTTTCGGTCACGGCGACTCTTCCCTCATGAATGCAATCGAGGCGTCGTAGATGGCGTCCTGGGAATCACGGAGGTATTTCATGAGAAGGATCCTGATCGCACTGGTGATGAGCGGGGCTGTCGTGGTCGCGGCGCCAAGCACGTCGATGGCCCAGCGCCACCACTCGCGTCATCACCACGCGCGTCACCACGCACGTCACCGCTCGACCCGCAACTCACGTCGGGAGCGGTTCGGTCATTGGGACCAGAATGGCTCGGCGCAGCCAGCCGGCTCCGTCGCAATGTTCACGGACAACGGCGACGGCACCGGCGTCCTGACGCTCACAATCAACGGCAACGCTGTCACCGGGAATGTGACCAACGACACCCAGCTTGAATGCACGTCCGCGAACTCGGCCCAGCAGGGCGACGACAACGGCGACAACGACGGCAACGGTGATGACAACGCCAACGGTGGCGATGACAATGCCAACGGCGGCGATAACAGCGCCAGCGACGACGGCGGCGGCAACGGCGACGACAACGGCGGCAACGATGGCAACGGCGACGGCGACGACGGCGGGCAGATGTGCTCGACCGCGTCCCTGACCCCCGGGACCATGGTCGCGGACGCCGTCCTGGAGTTCACCAGCTCTGGGGCCGTCTGGCAGAAGGTCGAGCTGATCACCTCCTAACTGCCCCCCGAGCGCGCCCCGAGCCAGCGGCGGCTCGATCCGTGCGCGGACAATCCACAGGCGGCGGCCGGTCCTCAGACC
>DASXCS010000061.1:0-43926 GCA_036490975.1 Solirubrobacteraceae bacterium | reverse complement strand
AGACCTGTCCCCGTTTTCGCTCCACGAGGTAGACATGCCCGGTGGGGCGCCGGATCGTTCGCGGGCGGCCTCGAGGCGCCAGCTCACGGCTGGCTTCTTCGTTCGGCGTCGCGAAGCTAGCGCGCTTCGCGGCGGCGATTCGCGCTGAAACGGGGTCCCCAGATGGGTCAAGAGCGGGTCCCAAGAAATGCCATTCTACGACATTTTTCGGGACCTATTGGGGACCCGCAACCCTTTAGTAGCGCGTATAGGCAACAAAAAACCCCGGATTTCCGGGGCTTTTGTTATAGCGGGGGCGGGATTCGAACCCGCGACCTTCGGGTTATGAGCCCGACGAGCTACCAGACTGCTCCACCCCGCGGCGGACGCACGATTTTAGCGCAGACGCTGTATCAGGCTCAATCCCTGGCACGGAAGGCGAGTGAGGCCGCCAGCACCGTGCCAGCAGCCCCTTACCCCGCCACCGCCCGCCGATACCGCGACACGGCCAGCACGGAGAACACGGCGATGAGCCCAACGGACCACAGGACCGCCTCCCAGATGTTGTTGCCGGCCGGCTGGCCGACCCAGAGGGAGCGGACGGCGTCCACGATGATCGTGAACGGGTTCACCTGGGCGAAGTCCTTCAGGGCCGTCGGCATCGACTGGACCGGCACGAAGGCCGAGGAGATGAAGGTCAGCGGGAAGACGGCGATGAAGCCGGCTGAGTTGGCGGCCTCGGGGGAGCGGACTAGCAGGCCGACCCACGCGAACACCCATGAGAAGGCGTGGCCAAACAGGACCAGGAGCAGGATCCCGGCGATGACGTGCAGGGCGTCGGTCTGGAAGGAGAACCCGATCAGTAGGCCGGTCACGAGCAGGATCGCCATCCCCAACGTGTTCGTGAAGATGTCCGCCGACGTCCGGCCGGCCAGGACCGCGGCGCGGGCCATTGGGAGCGACCGGAAGCGGTCGATCAGGCCCTTGTTCATGTCCTCGTTCAGGCCCAGGGCGGTCGTGAACCCACCGAAGGCGATGTTCTGGACGATGATCCCGGGGATCAGGAACTCCGCGTAGCTCTCGTGGTGCGGCGTCTGGATCGCGCCGCCGAACACATACCGGAACAGCAGCACGAACATGATCGGTTGGACCGTGAAGGCCAGCAGCAGCTCGGGCGCCCGCGGTAGTCGCAGGAGGTTGCGCTGCGCGATCACAGCCGTGTCCGAAACGAGCCGTCTCACCGCCGTCCCCCAGCCGCGGCGGCCTGCTCAACCTCGGCTTCCTCGGGCGGCGGCTCCTCGGCCACGTGACCGGTCAGGGTCAGGAACACGTCATCGAGCGTCGGTCGGCGGACCGACAGGTCCTCCAGGTCAATCCCGGCCTCGCTCAGCAGCCTGACCGCACGGACGATCGCGCCCGAGCGCTCGCGCACGGTCATGCACACCGTTCGCCCGTCCACTGAAGGTCGGTCGTCCGCCATCGCCTCAAGCACGGAGGCCGCCTCAGACGCGTCGCTTTCGTCCTCCAGCAGGACCTCGAGCCGCTCGCCGCCCACCCGGTCCTTCAGCTCATCGGATGTGCCCTCGGCGATCAGCTGGCCGTGATCGATGACCGCAATCCGGTCGGCCAGGCGATCGGCCTCATCCAGGTATTGCGTTGTCAGCAGGACGGTCGTGCCCTCCCGGACCAGGCCCTCGATGACCTCCCACAGGCTCAGACGGCTCCGGGGATCAAGGCCGGTGGTGGGCTCGTCCAGAAACAGGATGGGCGGCTTGGCCACGAGCGCCGCGGCCAGATCCAGGCGCCGGCGCATCCCGCCGGAGTACGTCTTGACCGTGCGGTCGGCCGCGTCGGTCAGCTCGAAGCGCTCGAGCAGCTCCCTGCCCCGTGCCTTGGCCTCCGAGCGTCGCATCCCGTACAGCCGCCCCACCATCACGAGGTTCTCCAGACCGGTCAGGTTCTCATCGACGGCGGCGTATTGGCCGGCCAGACCGATCCGCTCACGAACCTCCGCGGCATCGCCGACCACATCGAGGCCGGCCACCCGCGCGCTTCCCTCATCCGGCCTCAGCAGCGTGGTCAGGATCCGGACCATCGTCGTCTTCCCGGCGCCGTTGGGACCGAGCAAACCGAGGATCGTGCCCGGGGTCACGTCAAGATCGACGCCACACAGCGCCCGGACCTCGCCGTAGGACTTGGCCAGACCGCGAACCTCGATCGCGGGCTGGTCGGGTGCGGGCGTATGAGCGCGCAGGGTGTCCGAGGTGGCCCCCATCCGTTCCACCATACAAAGCGGCCAGACGAAGCCCGGGCGAAGCGACGCTCAGCGCGGGCGTCAGCAGAACGGCTTCAGAAAAGTCACAGAGGCTCGACTTTTGTGTCTTGTTCTGTCACATGATCTCGGGCACGCTGCCGGCATGGCAACGCTGCAACAGAAGATCAAGTGCGAGCGGGACGCCCGGGAGATGCTCACGGAAAGCGGGCTGCCCGAGCCGGATCGGATCGAGTACGGCCACACGTGCATACGCCTGTTCTGGGAGGAGACGAAGGTCGTCCTGGAGGTCGACATCGATGAGCCCCCTCCGGGCGTGGAGGTCCTGAGCGACTGTCCGGAGGACGTCGCGGACCTGCTGGACGATCTCGAGGACGATGACGGGTATCCCGACGACTACGACGAGGAAGACATCCAGGAGATGCTCCGGCGCTTGGATCGGGATGAACGGGAGGAGGCGGCCTAAAGGAGGGCACTTGGCTCACGACACACATCCACTGGCCAACCCGGTAAGACTTCCGCCATGGGCACGGGCTCGTGAGCGATGAGGCAGGCAGGGTTGCGCTGGTCACCGGCAGCGGCCGGGGAATCGGGCGCGGCATCGCCGAGCAGCTGGCGACCGACGGGCACCGAGTCGCCGTGGCCGACATCAACCACGAAGGCGCGGCTGAAGTCGCCAGCGCCATCCGTGGCATGGCGGTGGAGCTGGACATCACGGACTCGGCGGGTGTGGACCACGCGCTCGGACAGGTCGAGCGCGAGCTCGGACCCGTCGAGATCCTGGTCAACAACGCCGGCTGGGACGAGTTCCATCCGTTCCTGGAGACGGACGAGGAGTTCTGGGACCGGGTGATCGAGCTCAACTTCAAGGGCTGCCTGCGAACGTGCCGGCGGGCCGTGCCGGGGATGGTCGAGCGTGGCTACGGGCGGGTTGTCAACATCGCCTCTGACGCTGCGCGGGTCGGGTCATCACTGGAGGCGGTGTACTCGGGCGCCAAGGGCGGGGTCGTGGCGTTCAGTAAGACACTCGCCCGGGAAGTGGCGCGCCACGGCGTGACGGTCAACAGCGTCTGTCCCGGGCCGACGGACACGCCGATGCTGGCCGAGATCGCAGGCGCGGGTCAGGACTCAGAGAAGGTGCTCGAGGCCATGCGGCGGGCGGTGCCCATGCGCCGGCTGGGACGTCCCGAGGACATCGCGCCGGCGGTGGCGTTCCTGGCCTCGGACGCCGCGGGGTTCATCACTGGGCAGACGCTCTCGGTGAGCGGCGGGCTGACGATGGCTTAGGCGCGGCGGCTGGGCGGGGCGCTAACCCAGCACCGGCATCCGGGCGGCGGCGCGGAGTACCGCATCAATCAGGCCGGGAAACCGGACGTCGAGCTCCTCACGGCGCAGGGAATTGATCCGGGTGGTACCGACCACGCGCTGGCGAATCACGCCGGATTCCCGGAGCACGCGCAGGTGGTGGGCGCAGGTGGACTTGACGATCGGGAGGTCGAAGTCCTTGCACGCTCGATCGCCCTCCTGGGCTAGGCCAGCCACGATTCGCAGACGCATCGGGTCGCTCAGCGCGTGGAGGACGGCGGAGAGCTCGAGCTCTTCGGCGGCCAGGGACTCCTCGCAACCGGGTGGAGCTGACAACCCGGTGTCGGCTTTCGCCGCGGCCGTCGTTCCCATCTCCACCATTGTAGGAAGGAGCGGGGCCTTGTTGCGAAGTAGCCCTGGACGCCGGTTGAAGAAGCGCGCCCGAGACGCGATTGGATCGGGGGTCAAGAGGGACAGGGCGCCCGGGCGAGCGGGAGCGATAGGGCAGCTCGCCAGCCGGGCGTCCCCCTCCCGATCCGCCACAATCCCCACCCGCCGTGGCCCGCGTGTTCGTGACCCGACAGCTCCCTGGACCAGCCCTGGACCGACTGGGAGCCCGCCATGACATCGATGTCTGGCCCGAACGCCACCCTCCCCCTCACGATCAGCTGATCTCCCGCGCGAAGGACGTCGAGGGCCTGTTGAGCCTCCTCACCGACCGCGTGGACGCGGACACGATCGCCCAACTCCCGAAGCTGCGGGTGATCGCCAACTACGCCGTCGGCTTCAACAACATCGATCTCGCGGCGGCGGCCGCCCGCGGCATCAAGGTGGGCAACACCCCGGACGTGCTCACCGACGCCACTGCCGACGCGACGTTTGCCCTGCTGCTCGCGGCCGCTCGGAGGCTGCCCGAAGCGTTCGCGGCGGCCCACTCGGGCGAGTGGTTGGGCTGGGAGCCGGCCGCCTTCCTGGGCTCGGAGGTGCACGGCCGGGTCCTGGGCATCATCGGGTTCGGGCGGATCGGCCGCGCGGTGGCCAAGCGAGCCGAGGGCTTCGCCATGGAGGTCCTTCGCGTCACATCCACCGACAAACCGGACACCCTTAACGAACTCCTGGAAGCGGCTGACTTCGTTTCAATCCACACGCCCCTGACCGCAGACACCCGCCACCTGATCGACGCCGCCGCGCTCAAGCGGATGAAGCCGACCGCGATCCTGATCAGCACGGCCCGGGGTGAGATTGTCGACCAGCCGGCACTGGTCGAGGCCCTCGAACAGGGTGAGATCGCGGGCGCCGCGCTCGACGTCACAGAGCCCGAGCCGCCCGGGCCCGACGACCCGCTGCTGAGCGCGCCGAACCTCGTCCTCACTCCCCACATCGGGTCGGCGACGGTGGCCGCCCGCGAGCGGATGGCCGACCTGGCCGTGGACAACCTGCTCGCGGGCCTGGACGGCGAGCCCCTCCCGCATGAGGTCGTGCCGTCGGGATGAGGATCGCCGTCGTTGACATCGGATCCAACTCGACCCGACTTTTCATCGCCAACACCAAGGGTGGCAGGGTGGAGCAAGAGCTGGAGCGTCGGACGACCGTGACCCGACTTGGTGCCGGAGTTGACTCGAATGGCCACCTCCAGGACGAGGCAATGGAGCGTGTCTATGCCGCCCTCCAGGACTACCGGGAGCTGATCGACTCCCACCACCCCGACCGGGCCGTGGCGATCCTGACCAGCGCAGTCCGGGACGCAGCCAACGGCGAGGAATTCGCTCGGACGGTGGGCGACCGCTACGGCCTGGACCCTCACGTCCTGACCGGGGACGAGGAGGCGCGGCTGACCTTCCTGGGCGCCGTCAGCGACCGGGATCACGGCGACGTCGCTCCCACGCTGGTGGTCGATATCGGGGGCGGGTCGACGGAGCTCGTCGTGGGCGCCGGGGCCGAGATCACGTTTCATGTCTCGACCCAGGCCGGGGTCGTCCGGCAGAGCGAACGGCACCTTCACCACGATCCACCGACCGAGGAGGAGCGGCGGGAGCTGGCCGGAGATGTGGAGACGCTGATCCAGAAGGCCGTCCCGCGCCAGCAGCTGAGGGCCCCGGAACGAATGATCGCCGTCGCCGGGACGGCCACGTCACTCGCTGCGATCGCCCAGGAACTCGAGCCGTATGACCCAGAGAAGGTCCACGGATACGTGATCGGGCGCGAGGAATGCGCCCGGATTCTCGATCGTCTGGCCGCGCTGCCGCTCGATGAGCGGCGCCAGGTGACCGGTCTTCACCCCGACCGGGCGCCCACGATCGTGGCCGGAATTCTGATCCTGCTCGTGGTGCTCAGGATGTTTGCCCTAACCGCGGTCGAGGTATCCGAAAACGACATCCTGCGGGGCGCTGCGCTTGAATTTGGATGTGGCGCGGGCTGAAAACTCCCGGCCTGCGGGCTAATACGGGGATTAGTCCAGTGCGAGATCGAATCAGGGGCTAAACGGATGTATGAGCTGGTCCGAATCCGGACTGGACGAATGTTCGATTGCCTTTAAAGAGTAAAGCGAGCATTATTCGCGTCCGGGGAAGGGTTCGCCTGACCCCAACATAGGCTCGGGCGCAGCCGCAGACATCGGCGCCTCCCGCCGTCCGAGCCAATCTAAAACGGCCCTTTCTGGCACGTACCCCTGCCCGTCCCGATTGGGCCAAACCTGGATCGGAAGCCGCCCGCTGAAATATGCGGGCGGTTTTCGTTGTGGTGGCTCCCGGTCGGGGATGGGTGCCCGGCGTGGATGGATGGCGACGCGGCGGGCCCACGAGGGATCGTCGAGGCGACCAGCCGACGCGGAGGAGAAGATCGCTGGTCGCGGGCCCGATTCGGCCGGGTGTGTCGACCGCCTACGGCCCGCCCATTAGGATCACCCCCTGATGCCAGACGTCCGGATTCACCACCTCAACTGCGGGACGATGTGCCCGCGGGGGCAGCGGCTCATCAACGGGCACGGCAGCCTGCTGGGGTCAGCCGAGCTGGTGTGTCACGTCCTCGTGATCGAGGGCCCGAACGGGCTGACGCTGATCGACACCGGCTTCGGGACCGGGGACGTGGCCGCGCCAGCTCAGATGGACCGGTCGTTCAGAGCGCTGACGCGACCCCCGCTCGAGGAGCGCGAAACGGCGGTCGAGCAGCTGCGCAAGCGTGGGCTCGATCCGGCCGACGTCCGGCACATCGTCCTGACACACCTGGACATCGACCACGGCGGTGGCCTGCCCGACTTCCCGGCGGCCGAGGTCCACCTGTGGACGCGTGAGCTCGAGGCGATGCAGAACCCGCCGCGGCGGGAGCGCCGGCGCTACGTGATCAGCCAGAGCCACTGGGCTCACGGTCCCAAATGGGTCACCCACGACACCGGCGGCGATCAGTGGCTGGGATTTGAGAGCGTCCGCGTCTTACCCGAGAGCGCGGCTGAGATCCTGCTGGTCCCGCTCCCAGGCCACTCGCTGGGCCACACCGCCGTCGCGGTGCGGCGCGACGACGGTTGGTTGCTGCACTGCGGCGACGCGTATTTCATCCACGGCGACATCGAGATGCCGAGGCGCTGCCCGGCCGGACTTCGGGCGTTCCAGAGTCTGGTTCAGGCGGACAGCAAGCTCCGCCACCAGAACCAGGACCGGCTGCGCGACCTGGCCAGCCGCCACGCCAGCGAGGTCACGCTGATCTGCTCGCACGACCCGGCCGAGCTCGAGCGCGCGCAGCTGCGGGCCGCGTAACCCTAGGACCCGGCCACCAGCGACCGCAGCACCTCGAGCGAGTCCCACACGTCGACGTACTGCGTCACGAGCGGCGAGAGCCCCAGCCGGATCACGTCGGGCTCGCGGAAGTCGGCGATCACCCCGCGCTCGATCAGCGCGCCGCACAGGGCCCGCGCATCGGGGTGGGCGATCGCCACGTGGGCGCCCCGGCACGACGAGTCCCGCGGTGAGGCCACCGAGACTCCGAACTCGGCCAGCTGCGAGTCCACGAGCGAGATGGCCAGCTCGGTCAGGGCGATCCCCTTGGCCCGGATCCGGTCGATCCCGGCCCGGGACGTGATCTCGGCGCCCTGCTGGACGGCGACCAGGCCCAGCACCGGCGGAGTGCCCGAGAGCAGCCGGTGCACCCCTGCGGCCGATTCATATCCGGGCCCCATCTCGAACGGATCCCGTCGGCCGAGCCAGCCCCAGATGGGCTGGCCGACCTCGGGCAGGAGCTCCCGCCGGACGTACATGAACGCAGGCGCGCCCGGTCCTCCGTTCAGGTACTTGTATGTGCAGCCGACGGCGAGGTCGGCGCCATCGGCGTCGAGCGACACCGGGACCGACCCGACCGAGTGGCTGAGGTCCCACAGCATCAGCGCGCCGGCGTCCTGCGCCGCCCGGGTGACGGCAGCCAGGTCGGCCACGAACGCCGACCTGTAGGACACGTGGGAGAAGCTGACGAGCGCCGTCTGCTCGCTGACGAGCGGAGCCACCTGATCGGCCACCGGGCCGCGGGTGCGGTCGAACTGGGCCCACACGATCTCGAGCCCGCGCTGCTGGGCGATCCCCTCCAGCACGTAGCGATCGGTGGGGAAGTTGTCCACGTCGGTGACGATCTGCGTTCGGCCGGGTCGCAGCTCGAACGCAGCGGAGGCGAGCTTGTAGAAGCACACGCTGGTTGAGTCGCCCACCACCACCTGGCCCGGAGCCGCGCCCAGCAGACCACCGATCTGGTCGCCGACGGTGACCGGGAGGTCGATCCAGCCCTCATCCCAGCCCCGGATCATGCGGGTCCCCCACTCCCCCTCCACCACCTCGCGCAGCCGGTCACGCGTGGAGCGCGGAAGCGGTCCGAGCGAGTTGCCGTCCAGGTAGATCACATCCGGCGGAAGCTCGAACAGGTCCCGGAACTCGCGCAGCGGGTCGCTCGCGTCGAGCGCGGCCGCCTGACCGCGGTCGCTCACCCCGGAGGCGAGCGCGGTGGCCTTCTCGGCGTCACTCACGCCAGGTTCGAGCGCCGCGGGTACGCGATCGCGGGATCCGTGAGCACGTTCACGACCGCAGGACGGCCACAGGCAAATGCCGCCTCCAGCGCCGGACGCAGCTCGTCGGGCGTGGAGACGAGCGCGCCGTGGCAGCCGAGGGCCTCGGCGACCAGGTCGTAGCGCGTCTCCGGACGCAGCTCGGCGGCCACCGAGTAGCCATAGATCGCCTCCATCGGGTGCTTCTCGAGGCCCCAAATCCCGTTGTTGCCGATCACGATGACGACCCGGACGTCGTGGCGGGCCAGCGTGTCCAGCTCCATCCCGGCGAAGCCGAGCGCTCCGTCACCGGCCAGCATCACGACCTGGCGGTCGGGCTGGGCGAGCTTGGCCGCCAGCGCATACCCGGGCCCTGAGCCCAGACAGCCGTAAGGTCCCGGGTCGACCCAGCACCCCGGCTGGTAGGAGTCGACCACCCGGCCGGCGTAGGAGACGAAATCGCCGCCGTCACCGACGACGATCGCATCGCGATCCAGAACCTGGGCCAGCTCGCCGTAGATCCGCATCGGGTGAAGAGGCGCACGTGAATCGGCCAGCTCCGCCGCCTCGCCGGCGCGCTTCTGGCTCTCAGTCTCGCGCAGCGAGGCGATCCAGTGCTCGCGCGGGCCCTGCAGAGGTCCCGCCGAGCCCGCCGCCTCATGGAGCCGCTCGAGCGTGGCCGGCAGGGCCCCGTAGCAGCCGGCCGCGACCTCGCGGGGATACGCCTGCCCGGGCTCGGCCACATCGACCATCACGACCTGGCAAGCCTCCCCGAAGACCGCCCCGAAGCCGAGCCGGAAGTCAAGCGGCGTCCCGATCACAACGGCCACGTCGGCCCCGGACAGGGCCGCTCCGCGGGCCCGGGAGAAACACAGCTCGTGGTCGGCCGGGACGCATCCGCGGCCCAGGCCGTTGAGGAATACCGGCGCCCGCAGCGACTCCGCCAACCCCAGGAGCGCCTCCTCGCCGTGACCCCAGTACAGCCCCGTGCCGGCCATGATCACCGGTCGCTCGGCCCCGGCCAGCAGGGCCCCCGCGCGCTCCACCGACGCAGGCTCGGCACCGGGCCCGCGCCACGCCTCTGCGAGTGGATCCGGGGGTCCGGGGTCGGGGGCCTCGCCAAACACGACGTCGAGCGGGAAGTCCAGGAACGTGGGGCCCGATCGCGGCGCCAGCGCGGCGCGTACGGCCCCGTCCATCAGTCCTGGGATCTCCGTCGTGGCCCGCGCGGTGTTCGCGGTCTTGCACAGCGGGGCGACGATCGGGACGTGATCGAGCTCCTGCAACGAGCCCTGTCCCCAGCGCAGCTCCGGTGCGCGGCCGCCCAGGACGAGCATCGGCGAGTTGTTCTGCGAGGCGGACGCCATCGCGCTCATCCCGTTCGTCACTCCGGGCCCTGCGGTCAGGGCGCAGGCACCGATCGACCGCGTCACCTTGGCCCAGCCCTCGGCGGCGAAGGCGGCGGTCTGCTCATGGCGGACGTCGATCAGCTCGATCCCCTCGGACCGGCAGCCGTCGTAGATTGAGAACAGGTGGCCGCCCGACAGGGTGAACAGGCGGTCAACCCCGTAGGCCTTCAGCCGCCGGGCGATCAGCCGGCCGCCGTGGACCGCGACCGCGTCAGGTGCAACGGGCTCGGAGATCGATTGCGCCAAGGCAGCAGGACGCTAACACGGGCCTTAGGCGGGCGACGTAGGATCGGAGAGATCCCAAGCAAAGGAGGGGCAATGCAGTCCTTGCAGACACCTTCATCCGAGCACCTCGAGTTCGACGAGCTGTGCCGAGAAATAGATGACTTCCAGCCGCTGCCCGAGCTGATCGTGCGTCGAGGCGGCCAGGCCGCGCAGAGCGCCGATCACAATCAGGAAGCGGACGCAGGCAGCGGGACGTTTGACCCGCTGATCCTGGCTGGGCTGGTCAGCCCCGTCTGAGCCAGGCTGCGGCCTCGATGAGGCCGCCCACGCCGTCAAACCAGCGTCCCTGCACGCCCACAACGGGCAACTCGGAGATGCCGTGGGTACTCAGCGACGACGCCGTCTCCTGCAGCTCCTCATCGCGCCAATCCTCCGAGGCGGCCGCCAGGCACTCCTTGACGGGAACGTTGGCTGCTGCCGCGACGTCGGCCAGGACCGAGGGCTTGTCCAGGTCGAACGCGCCGCAGAAGGCCATCCGGCTGGCGGCGAGAGCGAAGCGGGCCCCGGCGCCGATCTCGGCGGCGTAGAGCGCGGCCCGCATCGCCCGGGGCACCGCCGCGGGGAAATTGTCCGGCCAGACGATCGGGAGCCGAGCCGCCTGGGCCATCGTGGCGGCGCGCATCACGATCGCGTCGCGCTCCTCCTCGGAGACGGAGCCGGTGAGCGGCTCGCTCGGGACGGGGATCCACTCGATGTCGCCGAACATCCGCTCGACGCGCTCGGCGGCCAGGTATGAGAACGGGCAGGCGAGGTCAAAGAAGAACACCGGTCGGTCGCCGGACTGCTCGGCGACCTCAACCGACCGCGCTGCGGGCCGCCCGTCCTCCTCGAGGCGCACGGCGGCTGTGGTGAGCGCGCCCATGCGCACGGGCGAGCCCGCTGCACGTCTGCTCCGCTCGCGCAGCCCCGCGCCAGCGCGGAGGCCCACGACGCCACTCCGGTTGGCGGAGGAGGGTCCACCTACCGAGGCGGCTGAACGAGCGGCGGCAAGTCGTTCCATGAGAATCAGATCTCCCACGGGAGTCTTTACGGCCATCGGGGCCAAAACCTGTTGCCAGTGGGCCGAATTGGACGAATTGCCGGTGGGCTCGTGGACACGGCCAGGCCCGAACTCGGTCCGCCGATTCAGCTTGTGAGAATTGTTACAAGCCTGGAGCGGCGAAGGAGGCCATGGAGCGGCGCCGGGAGGACCGTCGAGTCGGCGCCATGGGGCCGTGGAGCGGCGCCGGGAGGTCGTGGAGCGGCGCCGGCAGGCCAACGCCAAACCCCCAATTTGCACGTTTTGCTGCAGGCCTAATCCCTGCGCATAAATGTAGGCCCAAAATCTGGACTAACGGACGGTAAAAGCGGTAGACTGCGCACGCAAGATACGGCCGAGGACGGACCTTGGCGGCGGGAGGGTGAGAAACATCCGCCGGTTGAGCGACTATTTAGCCGGAACAATGAAGTAGTGACCGGAGCATGATGCCCCAGGTACCCCCGCCGAAACGACACCCATACGACCAGTGGAGCCCCGACGCCCGGGCGCTCGACCTGGTCGGGGACAAGTGGTCGTTGCTGATCGTCCGGGACCTGTCGGCGGGGCCGAGGCGGTTTGTCGAGCTCCAACGCGTGCTGCCCGGCATCTCAACCGAACAGCTGCGCTCCCGCCTGAACCGGATGGTGGCTGACGGCCTCCTCACGCGGCAGCGCTTCCGCGAGGTGCCTCCCCGCGTCGAGTACGGCCTGACCGAGCGAGCCAAGGAACTGATGCCGGTGCTGGCCGCGCTGGCCAAATGGGGTTACGACTGGGCCTGGAGTCCCCCACGGTCCGGCGAGGCGATCGACCTCGGCGCGATCTTCCGGCTGATCCCCGGGCTGCTCTCCCCTCAGGACCTGAGCGGCAGCATCACCCTGGCCGTCAGGTGGAACGGGGAGCAGACGAGCTACACGGTCCTGGAGGCCGACGGGGAGATCGCGTTCCTCGAGCGCGACGAGGGCCAGACCACGGCGCAGATCGCGGGTACGACCTCAGCCTGGATCCGGGCGCTCTCACCCGAGCACGACCGGCGTGAGCTTGAGATCAGCGGTGACGCCGAGCTCGCGGGGCGGCTGATCGCCGCGCTCGCCGGCGCCCCGGCACCGGCCCAGGCCCCCGCAGCCGCGGGCGCCACGGCCGCGGCCTAGTCACACCCCGCTCACCAGGCCCTCCCGGACCGTCGGGAGCGGCGGCCGGCCGCTACTTACTCGAGAACCCCCGCGCTCTGATCGCCGGGATCTTGTACTTGCCCGGCGCGCCCTGAATCGGCGGCTGGGTCCAGCACGGCTGCTCGGCCGTGGGCTGGCCCGTCGAGCTCGTGCTCCCGGTGGTGTTGCCGGTGCCGGATGCGCCGGTGTTCCGGCAATCCCAGGCCGGGAGGTCGCCGAGCGTGAAGTCCCTGCGCTCGCCGGCGGGCAGCCACAGCGGCTCGGGATAGGTGTTGCCGCGGTTGTTCGGGTCGCGGGTGGGCTGGAAGGAGAGCGTCTCATTGCCGCTCGGGCCGAACTGGCGCAGGTAGTGGCCGGTTCCGCTCTGCCCGAAGCTGGGCGTGCGCGGGAACAGGCTGGCGCCGCCGGCGGTGATGAAGTCGGAGATCAGCTGCTGGTGCATCGACAGCCAGCTCAGGATCGGGTTGAGCTGCCCCAGGAACGGGCCCAGCGAGTCGAGCAGCTTGTTCGGGCCGAGACCCTGGAGCACCCGCTGCGTGGCCGGCAGGCCGGTCCGGGAGGCCGTGATCAGCGGCCCGAGCTTGACGAACAGGTGCCTCAGGCTCGGCGACAGCTCGCGCAGCGCATTCAGCGTCGGTCCGAGCTGCTGGGCCACCGGAATCAGCTCGCGGATCACCGGATCGGCATTGGTGGAGAAGCGCTGGAGTGAGGCCATCGTCAGCCGCTGCTCGTTCAGGAACGTGGGGAAGATGTGGAAGACGTCGGCCAGCGCGTTGTTGTTGGCCGCCGTGGTCCGGAATGTCGTCTCCCCGGCCGTGATCAGGTTGCGCAGGGCGGCGGGGTCCTTGTTCAGGGCGGCGAACGTCGTCCCGCCGTTGCGGACCAGGCTGATGACGGCCGAGTGCTGCACGTCCAGGACCTGGAGCAGGTCGGTGAAGTTGACGGCGAACGTGGGCAGGTTGCCCAGCACGTTGTTGAGGTTCTGATCATTGCCCTTGACGGCCACGGCCAGCTCCTGCTGCCATTGTCGGAAGGCCTCGCGCGTCTTGGGGTCAAACGTGTCGAAGACGTCGTCCAGCTGGACCGAGTTGACCACCTTGGAGTCGGGAAGCGTCGCTCCGTCCTTCAGCGGTGGCGAGTTGCGCGCCCCCGGCGCGATGTCGACATAGGTCTCGCCCAGCAGCGTCTTGGTCCGAAGGATCGCGGTGGCGTCGCGATGGATGGGCGCGTACTGGTTGTCCATCTGAATCGTGGCGATCGTGCGGTTGCCGTATTTCGACCGGCTCTTGCTCACGACCTTGCCCACGCTCACGCCGGCGATCCGGACGTCCGCGTAGTCGGCCAGGTCGAAGGCGTTGTTGAAGCCGACCTCGAACCGGTACCCCTGGGCCTTGAACGGGATCGTTCCGCCGAAGGACAGCCACAGGAACAGCAGCAGCCCGACGCAGGAGAGCGCGAACAGGGCCATCGTGACGATGCGGGAGATGCGTGGGCTTCCGGTTTGCATTAGCTGGTGGGGAGCTTGGGGTAGAAGAGGTTCTTGGCCGCGCTGCCGTTGAGCAGGCTCTGAGGCGTGATCTTGGTTCCCACGGCGCGGGCGTGCGGGCTCTGCTGCCACTGGTGGAAGGCCTGGGCGTCGGCCGAGGCCTGCTGCGGGCACAGGGTCTTGTTGGTGAGCAGGCCGGTGAGGTTGAGAACGGACTCGGCACCCGGGATGTTGTTGGCGATCTGGGCGTAGGAGGCACAGCTGGCCTGGAGGAACAGCGGGCGGAAGTCGCCGTTGGCGTCCTGGACGGAGAACAGGGTCCGGGCGTTGTGGCTGCCCCAGGCCAGCCACCACAGATAGCCGTGCTGGCCGCCGCCGGGGAAGTACCCGAGGTCGTTGAACAGGTGGTTGAGGACGACAAACACCTTGGACAGACTTGGCGTGGCCTTGGACAGATTGATCGAGGCCGGGCGGAGGTTGCGGACCAGCGGACGGGCCTGCACGACGAAGGGCCGGATCTCATTGCGCAGGACGGGCGTGATCGGCTTCGCCAGCCCGATCGTGGCCGCGTTGGCGGCCGGGATCGCCCGAACCGCGGGGAGCAGGTTCCTGGTGGCGGGGGCCAGCAGGTCGGCGAACCGCTGGACCTTCTGGAGCGTGACCGTGGTCTGGTTGAGCGTGCTGGGCAGCAGGGCCACCGAGCGGCTGACGCCCTGGTTGGCGTTGGCGAAGGCATGGAAGACCTTGGCGCTTGAGGCCACCAGGTCGGCGATCTGCGACCGCTTGGTGGCCAGCGAGGTGTTGAGGACCTGAAGCGAATGAATCAGCGACTTCAGGTCGTTGCCCCGCTCGGCCACGACCTTGTTCAGCCGGGCCAGGTCCCGGTGGGTGGGCAGGAACCGCTCGAGCACCTTGGCCAACTCGGACCCGCCCTTGCCCTGGAGGCCCTGGCCGGCGCCGTTGACCAGCAGCTCCAGGTACTGGCGGGTGTCGGCGTCCAGCGAGGACAGGATCTCGTCGGGGTCGACGACGGGGTTGGTCGCCGACACCGGCAGCGTGAAGCCGGGCTTGGCCATCGGAGCGCTCTTTGTGCCCGGGTTGAGCTCGACGTACATGTCGTCCAGGCCGGTCTTGGGACGGAGCAGCGCCGAGGCGTCAGTGTGGATCAAATGCCGGTACTGGCTGTCGATGTTCATCTGGACATCGGCCGTCCCGTCGGGATTGAGCTTGACCCCGCCGATGCTTCCGATGACCACGCCGGAGACGTTGACCGTCTGGCCCTGACCGGCCGTCACGGCCTTGGCGCTCGAGAAGTCGGCGTTGAGCGGGAATGTCGACTGGCTGACGAACGGCAGGCTGAGGCGCTCGTGGGACAGGATGAACCCGGAGACCACGATCGCCAGCAGGATCAGCACCACGATCGCGGAGAAGTCCAGGGCGTGGTTCTTGATCGCGCGTTTCATCAGCGGAAGTTGGGGACGTTGTTCAGGTGGACGGGGAGGCCGCTCTTGCGGTCCTGCTGGACCAGGTTGGCCAGCTCCAGGAGTGCGGCGCTGCGCTGGCGCTGCGAGGACCCGGCGGTCTGGGCGCCGCCCTTGACCTGCGGGGGGGCGCCGCCGGTCGGGGCCTGGATCCCCGCCTCGGTGATCGCGGGCTGCGTCTCACAGGGGACGCCCGGCTTCAGCGGCGGGCGGGTCACCTTGGCTACTGAGCCGTCCCCACTGGCGTGAGGCTGGGGCATCGTCGGCTGGGTTCCGAAGATCGGGGCCAGCGCCTGGCCAAACAGCTTCGTGGGCGCGCCGGGCGGGGTGAGCGAGTACCGGTAGGTTCCGCCGGTCAGGAGGATGCGGATGTAGGGGCCGTTGGCGTCGAAGTCGCGCGACTCGCCGGCCAGACCGGGGAGGTAGTCGACCCCCTCCACGTACACGGGCCGCGGCGGGAAGCCGTTCTTCGCGTTGAAGTGCTGGTCGTGGATCGTCGTGTGGCTCCAGGGGAGGATCTCATTGACCTGGCAGCTGGACGCGGGACGGACCTGATTGCGCATGAACGGGATCGTCTCGGCGTTCAGCTTGGCCAGCGCCGGCACCGTGGACTTGAGGTCGTTGGTCAGGCCCTCGAGCTCCGAGGGCTGAACCAGCAGCCGCAGCTGGTGGAAGAAGGGCAGGCTGGCGTCGACCATCGGGCCGGTGGAGCGGACGCCCGGGACAAGCGTGTCAGCGAAGGTGCGCAGTGGCGGGAGGGCGTTGTTGAGCGCGTTCAGAGCCGGGATCGCCACCCGCAGGGTGGTCGGGAGCTCGCTCACCGCCTGCTGGAGCGCCGCGGACTCGCGGGCGAACGCCCCAGCGGTCGTGTTGAGGTCGGTGATCAGGCTCTTGAGGCTGGTCCGGTGGGCGTCAAAGGCCCCGTTGACCACGCCGGCCTGGTCGATCCAGTTGGACAGGTCGTGGGGCTGGGTGCCCAGCGTGTCGTGGCTGACCTCGGACCCGTACTCGTAGGCCGGGGTCCAGTACTGGATCGAGGCGTCGTAGGCCGGGCCGCCCTGCTTGACGGCGTAGCCGTACTGCTGGAGCAGGGTCTGGAGGTTGTGGCGAGTGTCGGACTGGAGCGAGGTCAGGATCTGGTCGAACTGGACCGATCCCTTGCCAGACTGGATCGGGAACACGTAGCCGGTGGGGGCCACCGGAGCCTCGGGGGAGCCCTGGGTGGCCTCGATAAAGAAGTTGCCCTCCAGGAAGATCCGCGGCCGGATCCAGAAGGTGGCGTCCTTGTGCAGTGGCAGCCCGTTGCTCTGAATTTGCATCGTCACGTCGGAGGCCGTGCACTGGGGCTCGACGCCCGTGTAGGCCGTCTTGCGGCACCCGGCCACCGGGTCGACGCTCGTGACCTTGCCCACGTTGACGCCGGCGATCCGGACCAGCGAATCAATCTTCAGTCCGTTGGCGTTGGAGAAGATGATGTGGGCGGTGTACGGACTGGAGAACGGGTTGGCGAACTTGGTGTAGGCGCCGTAGGAGATGCCCACGACCAGGACGATCCCGACCAGGCCGGCCACGAACTTGCTCATCCGTCCGCCGCTGCGTCTGCGTCCGCGTCGTCTCATCAGTTGTTCCCCGGGATGACGGGAGTCTGCGGGCCGGTGATTGGGCGGCGGCTGAACGTCTCACCGGAGGGCACGCCGGTCAGACCGTCCCAGGTCGTGCCCTGGTTGCCCGGCGTGTACTGCTCTGAGACCAGCTTGCGGTTCTTGGGGTCCTGCGCGTTGAGCTTGGCCGCGTATCCGCGCTGGCCCACCTCGCAGTCGGCGTTGCCCTGGCTGTCCACCGCCGCGCCGTAGGCCGGACCGTGGCTGTACTCGGCGTCGGCCGTCGACGGATCGGGCACGTCGCCCGGCTGGTAGCCGTTGGCGGGGGCGGTCGCGCCCTGCGAGCCGACGTTGTTGGTCTGGTGGTTGGCGAAGTTGAGCAGCGCCCGCTGCGAGGCTCCGATCGAGGTGGGCTGGGAGACCACGTCGGCCAGCTCGGTGAAGAAGTAGTTCCAGCCGTTGCACACAGTCACATACGGACCCAGGTACCTGATCATCGGGTTGAGGATCCCGACCACGCTGCTCAGCCCGTTGAGCGCCTGGTTGGTGCCCGGGTCGAGCGCCAGCGCCTTGAGCGACCGGAGCACGCCCTCCAGCCTGACGTTCATCGAGGGCGTTCTCGGGAGCACCTGGATCCCCGCCTCGAGCGCCGGATCGAGCTGGGGCAGCGCCGCCTTGAGCGACAACGTGGCCGGCTGCATGGCCTGAGCCCAGGTCTTCAGGTCGACCAGGAACGGCTGCTGCACCTTCAGCGAAGCGGTCGAGACGTCGAGCGACGGGGGCGAGTCCCGGATCGTGTTCTCCAGATCGCTGGCGCTGCGGGAGATCGCCTCAAAGGTCGTGCCCTGGTCGCCGAACAGCTGGGCGTTGACCTGGGAGACCGGGGACACGGTTGAGAAAAATCCGTTCAGGGCCACGAAGAACCGGGTGAGCTGGGTGCTTGGGTTGGACAGGTAGGTGGCCACCGGCTGCAGGTGGCCGAGCAGCGCGGGCAGCGCGGCGAAGGTGTCATTGAGCGAGGAACCCCGGGCCGCCAGCACGTCCCCGAACCCAGCCAGATCCTTCTGCACGGCCGGACGCGTCCTGGCGTCAAACATCTTGTTGATGTCATCGAACTGGACCGGGATCGTGGTGTGGGAGACCGAGACGGTCCCTCCGTCTGGAATCAGCTTCTTCGACGATCCGTAGTGGAGGTCGACGTACTTGAGACCCAGTAGCGCCCGGGTCCGGATGGTGGCGCTCGAGTCGACGGGCACCCGGCCGTTGGCCGTGTTCAGTTGGAGCACCGCCTGGGCGCCGACCTGACCGTTGCTCAGGCGGATGGGGTGCATCTCCGAGACGGTCCCCACGTCGTAGCCCCCGGCCAGGACCTGGTTGCCCGGGAGCACCGCGGTCCCGTTGGGAAGGTCGAGCTTCAGCTGTCGCGTGGGCACGAACGGCAGCCCGCTGTTGGCGTTGTAGGCCAGGAACACGGCCACGATCGCCACGAGCACGGTGACCGCCCCGAGCAGGACCGGGTTGGCGAAGGCTGAACGTTGGCGGCCTCGGTTCATGGCGCCAGGAGGTAGTTGAGGAGTTGCTGGGCGTGGGTCTGGGTCCCCGAGACGGCGCCGGCCGCCGCGCCCGTGGTCCTGTGGACCCCCGACACCGCGCCCTTGACGCCGGAGAACAGCTTGCCCAGCACCTGCTGGACGGTCTGGCCGGCCTTCGAGGTGACCGACTTGGCCGCCTTCTGCACCGGTGCCGTCGGGGACGCGGTCGTGGTGGTGCTCGGCGGTGGCGAGGCGGTCGTCTGGGTGTGACCGGCGCCCGACCTGGGGGCGCTCGAATGGTCGGCGGCCACGGGGCTGGTGGGCTGGAGCCTGCAGGCATTGGTCTTGACGCCGTGGTAGTGGACGTTGTAACCGGGGAATTCGGGGAAGCCGCCCGGATCCGGGACGCAGGCGCTGGGGCTGCCTGGGGTGGCGTTCTTGGCGCTCCAGCTCGGATCGGGGGTGGTCACGCCCGGCTGGTTGGGCCCCAGGGAGGCGTAGCAGTTGCGGACCGCCGTCAGCCCGTCTGACTTGATGTTGTTGGCCAGCGTTTGAGGCGTGGCGTAGGGGCTGCACACCTGGCTGACGAACGCGTCGACGCCGAGCAGGTGGCCGAAGGGCCCGAAGTAGTTGACCGCCGTGGTGATGTTGTAGGCGTACTGGAGCAGGGACTCGAGCCCGGTGTAGCCCTTGCCGCCGTCGGGGCTGCGGGGATCGCGCTCGACGGCCCGGCTGCGGCTGTCCAGCGCGTGCAGGACGATGGCCAGGTTCTGGGACAGCTCGGGTGTGTGCTGGGCGAACTGGTTGAGGTCCTTGACCGTGGGCGTGGCCACCTTGACGGCCGAGCGGCCGACCGCGGACGCGTTCCCCAGCGACTGCAACGAGGGCACCGACTCGTGCGAGAACGGGACCAGGTCGTGGAAGAACGTGTTGAGGTTCTGGGACGCCTCGTTGAGGTTGACCAGGACGGGGTCCTGGGCGTCGGCCGCCGCCCCGAGCTTGGCCAGGGCCGGCCGGAGCTGCTCCAGGAAGGCCGGCAGCTTCTCCCACGTGGCCTGAATGCTCGAGGCCTGCGTGGCCGAGTCGACGGAGGTGCGGTTGGCGAACGTGATGAAGCGCTGGACCTTCTGGTTGTTCTTGGCCAGCGCGGTGATCACCGTGTTGGCGTTCGTGTTGAGGTTCTTGATCGTCTGGGCGTCGTTGGCCAGCAGGTTCAGCAGGTTGTCGGTCTCAGCCAGCGCCGGGTCGGCCCGGCGCAGCGCCGTCTGAAGATCCTCGGAGCGGGCGGCCACGGCCGCGCCCAGCTCATTGATGATGAGGCTGAAGCGCTCCCGATAGGGCACCTGCATGATGTTCTGGACCAGGTCAGCCGGGATCGTGGACTGGGTGTGGCTGGCGGGGATCGTGGCTCCGGATTTGAGCACCGGACCTGAGCTGCCCGGCTGGCAGTCGACGAAGTACTCGCCGATCAGAGACTGGGGCCGGGTCTGGCAGGAGGCATCGGAGTGGAACTGACCAAAGCCGCCCTGGGTGACCTTGACGGTGACCACGGCGTGCAGCGTCTTCCGGTCCAAGTTGATCGACTCAATCGAGCCGGCGTTGACTCCGGCCACCTTGAACTCCCCGCCCTGGGTCAGGTCGTAGGCGTTGTCGAGCTCGATCCGGTACGTGCGACCGCTGCTCCCGCTCGATGCCCCGAGCGTGAGGAACAGGAAGACCGCGCTGGCCAGCAGCACGATGGCGCCGTACAGGATCCGCCTCATGGCCCGGTCGGGACCTCCTTCGGGTTACACGGGAACCCGGTCTCCGGGTAGAAGGCGGCGCTGGTGCCCGGCTGAGGCCCGCGCTCCATCGAGCCCGGGCACCTGTCGCCCTGGCCGGAGGTCAGGACCTTCTTGGCGAACGGGAGTCGGGCGGCGACGTTGGTCAGCAGCGGCAGCGCCGATCCCAGCGGACACTTCTTGATCCCGACCTTGGCCAGCGCGCTCTGGACGACCGAGGTACAGCTCGGGAGCGACACGCCGTTGGTCAGCGACCCCACGCCGACCACGGCGGCCACGCGGCTGGTGGCACCGTTGGCGTCATACACGCCCGGGTGCGAGTAGCCCTCGAACCAGCCCGTCAGGTCGACCGCGTAGGGCCGGGCCACGGCCAGCTCGGGGATCGACTCGGTCAGAGCCTGCTGGCTGACCGGGAAGGCCCCGCGGCGGCTCTTGCCGTCCGCGAATACGTGACCAACGGTCGCCTGGGCCAGCGCCGGGGCGACCCGGTTGAGCTCAATCAGGTCGTTGTTGGGGCCGGGCCGGCTGATGATGCTCGACAGGTCCTTGACCGTGGGGACCGCGTCGATGGCCAGGGGACGGAGTTGCTGGAGCAGCGTCTGGAGCTTGGGCGCGACCGGCCTGGTCACGTTGACCAGGTTGGTTAGGCTGGGCAGAGCCCGCCGGAGGTTGACGAACGACGTGTTGGCCAGCCGCATGAATGGGGGCAGGCGCTGGATCGACTCCCCCAGCGCGACGTGCTGGTTGGCCAGCGCCGTGAACGTGGTCGACAGGTGGGAGACCACTCCGCTCAGATCGGCCTGGCGTGAGGCCAGGTCTGTGACCAGGTGGCTGGAGGTGGTGACGAACCGGGTGAACTTGTTGGTGTCCCGGTTGAGCTCGTGGAACAGGATGCTGGCCGTGGCGATTGCCGGGTTGAGGTACTCCCAGGCCAGCTGGGCCTGGTTTGCCCGGCCGGCGTACTGCGAGGCCGAGCCCTGGAGTACGTTCTGAAGGCCCTTGCGGGTGGCGCTGTTGAGGGTGTTGAACAGCTCGTCCAGGTCGACGGTGCTGGTCGTGCTGGTCGCGGACAGCATCCCCTTGTTGGGGATCTTGGGGGCGTTGGCCGGACCGAGGTCGAGCTGGACGAACCGATTGGCGATGCCCGACAGCGAGGCCTGGCGGATGACCGCGGTGGTGCCCTGGTGCAGCGGCTCGAACTGGGAGGCGTTGATGTTGAGCATCAGCTCGGCCTGCCCGTCCGGAGTCAGTGAGATCTGAGAGACCGTCCCCACGGGGGTCCCGGCCACGTCGACCTGGTCGCCACTGACGATCTGGCTGGCGTTCTGGAACACCGCCCGGACCTGGTAGGACGACCCGCTTGAGAGCAGGATGATTGCGATCGCCACGACAGCGATTACGAGTGCCGCAACCGCGGCACCCCTGCCTATTGCAGACGCGTTGCGCATGAGCGCGACCTAGCCAATCCTTCTCCTCCCAATGAGGGGCACGCACTGGGGTTCATGTGGGGGCACAACTCCCGGCTGGGGCCTGGATTCCCCATGCAGAAAACCGGAACCAATGACGCTACCAACGCCGTGTTCGTCATGTCAAAGGGGAACCGGGCCCTTGAAGCGCTCCGTCGCTTGCCACATAACGAACGATCTACCCCCGGTCCCGTCGTCAAAAACGCCGCCTGCGGCGGTGCGGTCGTGGGCGGCGACGCAGGCACCCGGTAGCTTTCGCGGAGCCCGCCCGGGTGGCGGAACGGTAGACGCAGTCGGCTTAAACCCGACAGCCTCTTGAGGCGTGGGGGTTCGAATCCCTCCCCGGGCATCGCTGACGAAACCGCGCCGAGGCGGCCTCACCGAGGTCGCCGAAACTTTCGTCGAGGTCGTTTGTTGGTGCTACCGTGACCCTGTCCGCCAGCTCCTCGCTGGGGAATGCGGGAGTTGGGGGCGCGCGGCCTATGGAAGTCTCGGCTCTCACATATTCGAGTGCGGCTGGTCTACACGCGCGCTCTCCGCTGCTGAGGCTGCAGTCCGACGAGCGCCTGATCTCACTGATCCGGCGTGGGAACGCGCCTGCGTTCGAGGTCCTGGTCTCCCGGTACCAGACCCGCCTGCTGGCCTTCTGCCGGCACCTGCTCGGCTCGCGTGAGGATGCCGAGGATGTGCTCCAGGAGGTCCTGGCCGCAGCCTTCAACGCGATCCAGGCCGACGAGCGGCAGATCAACGTCAGGCCGTGGCTGTACCGGATCGCCCGCAACCGCTGCCTGAACCACCTGCGGCGGATCCCGCCGATCGGCGTGGACTCGATGGACATCCATTTCTCCGAGCATGGCGCCACCACGGCCGACAAGGTTCACGCGCGCGAGCGCTTCCGCCACCTGGTGCACGACATTCAATCTCTACCTGAGACTCAGAAAAGCGCGCTCGTGCTGCGTGAGATGGACGCGATGTCCTACGACCAGATCGCCGAGGCGATGGAGACGACCGTGCCGAGCGTCAAGTCGCTCCTGGTCCGGGCTCGGATCTCACTGGCCGAGACAGCCGAGGCCCGCCAGCTCGGCTGTCCGGAGGTGCGGATGCAGCTGGCCGAGGTGGCCGAGGGCCTCAGGCGCAGGCCGGGCCCGCTGGTCCGCCGGCATATGCGGACGTGCGGACGCTGCGCGTCGTTCGACCGCGAGCTCCGGCGCACCAAGAGGTCGCTGGCCGCCCTGTTCCCGATCGGCGGGCTCGGCCTGGCTCGCAAGCTGACCCTGCTCCACGCCGGGCATTCGGCGGGAACCGGCACGGGTGCCGGAGCCACAGGCACGGTTGGTGTGGGTGGCGCGACGGCCGGAGGCGGCGCGACGGCCGGAGCGGGCGGCGTGACCGCTGGAACTGCTGGTGGCGTGACCGCAGGTGGCGTGACGGCTGGGACCGCGGGCGGAGCCACCGCCGGAGCCGCGGGCGGAGTCACCGCAGGCGGCGTCACCGCCGGCGGCATGACCGCGGGCGGAGTCACGGCTGGAGGGGTCACGGCCGGAACGACCGGCGGGCTCACGGCCGGTGGCGTGGCCGTCGGAGGCGTCACTGGCGGAGCCACGGGAGCAGCCGGAGCCGTCGGCGGACTGGCCGGCGCGAGCGGCACTCTTCTCTCCGCCGGGGCCGGCGCGCTGGCCACCAAGGCGGCGGCGGGGCTGGCCGCGGCCGCGCTGGTCACGGCCGGGACGATCGCCACCACGCACAACCTGCGCCACCACAAATCGGTGAGCGCAGCCAAGGTGGCGCCCGCGCCCACCGCCACCCCGCCCAAGTCCACGCCGGCGGCGCTGGCCGCCGCCAAGGCCACGGCAACTCCCACGACGACAACG
Source organism: Solirubrobacteraceae bacterium (assembly GCA_036490975.1). Classification (GTDB taxonomy): domain Bacteria; phylum Actinomycetota; class Thermoleophilia; order Solirubrobacterales; family Solirubrobacteraceae; genus Palsa-465. The sequence continues at coordinate 20,254 of DASXCS010000061.1, read as the reverse complement.
CCTGCGCCGGTCACCGCCGCCGTCACGACTGCCACCGTGGCGACCACGACGGTCCCGGCGCCCCCGACCACGGTCACGACGACCACGGCGACAACGACGACGACCGCCGCGCACACCCAGACGGCAACCGACTCGACCGTCCCCCCCGCCACCACCACCTCGGTCGCCGATCCGGCCGTTGGTACCACCACCGGCTCGGGCAGCGGCCAGGATTCCGACACCGGCTCGACCGGCTCGACCCTGACCCCCGGCAGCACCGGCTCCACCGGCGACGGCTCGGGGAACACGGGCTCGTCCGGCGGCACCGACGCCTCGGGCGGCCAGTCCACGGGACCCACGGGCAGCACCGGGAGTGACACCGGCTCGGGCTCATCCTCCTCGAGCTCGTCCTCATCGAGTGGGAGCGGAAGCTCCACAGGTTCGTCTTCCACGGGCACCGGGTCGAGCACCGACACCGGCGCCGCGTCGACCGCCGCGCAGTAGTTCTTGCCCGAGCAGGATCGCGGCCTGCCGGCGCGAAATCAGTAGCCGGCAAGGTGGCGATCACATGCGAGGCCGACGGAAGAGGTTCTGGCGCACGCTCCTGGAGTACGACTCCAGTCGCCGCCGTGTCTGGATCGGCGGCCAGCGGTGCCATCACGGGGCCACGGGGAGCATCGTGGCCACGACCGCCTGCGCGCGTCTGATGACCGGCTGGCGCAGGGCGTCGTCCACCGACAGGCCACTGGTGGCTATGGCGCTGGCCGGGTGGGCCCTGATGGCCCACGACTGGAAGGACCGCGGGCTCTGGTTCCAGCGCGGCCCCGGACCCGAGCGCCTGTAGGCGCTCGGGCACGACGCCGCCGCCGGCCTACTGACCCACCGAGAACAGCGCCTCGAGGTCGTGCCGGGAGTAAACCTCGAAGGCCACCATCGTCTGGGTCCGCTGCACCCCTGACAACGCGGCGATCCGAGAGGTCACCACCTGGGCCAGCTTGTCGTGCTCGCGAAGGCGCAGGATGGCCACGAAGTCCCACTCGCCGGTGACCGAGTACGCCTCGGCCACGCCGTCGATATCGGCCAGCTCACCACCCAGGCTGGCCAGCACCGACCTGTCGGCCCCGATCAGGACGACGGCGTGGATCATGCCGAGTGGGTCTCCCCCGGCCCGAGCACGACGACCTTGGAGCTGGTGGCCGACTCGACCTCTGCCTTGAACGCCTGAGCGTCCGTCTGAATCGGCGGAAAGGTGTCGTAGTGACACGGGATCACCGTCCCCGCCCCGACCAGGCGGGCAGCCTCGACGGCGTCGGTGCGGTCCATCGTGTAGTGACCGCCGATGCACATCAGCGCGATGTCCACCGGGGTCCGCTTGCCCACCAGCTCCAGATCGGAGAACAGGCAGGTGTCGCCGAGGTGGTAGACGACCTGGCCACCGATCGACACGACCAGTCCCGCGGGAGTGTTGACGGTCCCCTTGGGAGTGGTCGAGGTATGCCAGGCCGGGACCAGCTTGGCCCAGCCCCAGTCAAACTCCACCGTGCCGCCCAGGTTGGGATCGAATACCTGCAGGCCCTCCTCCCCGAGCTCGTTCGCCAGCTCGACGATCGCCAGGACGGGGGCGCCGGTGCGCTTGGCGATCGACACCGTGTCTCCGATGTGGTCACCGTGCCCGTGGGTGAGCAGGATGGCGCTGGCACTCAGGTCGTCGGCCGACGCGGCCGCCTTGGGATTACCGGTCAGGAACGGGTCGATCAGGACCCGCGTATCGCCGTCGGAGAGCTCAAAGGCAGCATGGCCGAGAAAGCGCACATCCATTGGTGGTTAATCCTCCTTGGTGGACTTGATCTGATCGGTGCCCCGCTCTGAAAGCTCGTGGGCCAGCTCGAACCCGACCGCCACGCCCACGAGCATCCCGAGCCGGGTTTCCTCGGCCAGCAGGGTGCGCAGCTCGCGCAGCCGCTGGTCCGGGTCGTCCCGCGAGACCACCTCACGCACGGCCTGGTCGTGTCCCATATCGAACCAGCCCCCCTCATCCAGGGCGGAGCCCAGCAGTCGCTGAAGCCCCGGGGCGGTCCGCATCACGAGCTCCTGGGCCGTCCGCAGCCTGGCCGGGTCGGCGATCGCCGACACGGCGGCATCAAGCTCCTGGTCGGTGAAGGCGCGGTCGGCCACTCTGTCAACGATCATACGTATGTGGCCATCGCCCTGACCTCGCTCTCCCACGGTGCCGGCTGCGGCTGCAAGCTCCCGGCGGCGGCGATCGGACCGCTGCTCTCGCACCTCCCCCAGACGCCCGACCCCAACGTCCTGGTGGGCTTTGGAACGAGCGATGACGCCGGGGTCTACCGGCTGCGTGACGACCTGGCCCTGATCCACACCGTGGACTTCTTCACCCCGATCGTCGACGACCCGTTCGACTTCGGGCGGATCGCCGCCACCAACGCTCTATCCGACGTCTACGCCATGGGCGGCCGGCCGGTCAGCGCGCTGAACCTGGTCGCCTTCTCTCTCGACCAGCTGGGCGGGGAGATCCTGCTGGAGATCCTGCGGGGCGCCGCCGTCGTGTGCGCCGAGGCCGAAACGGCGATCGTGGGCGGGCATTCGATCGAGGACGAGGAACCCAAGTTCGGCCTGGCCGTGACCGGGCTGGTGCACCCCGAGGAGGTCATCACCAACGGAGGTGGGCGGCCCGGTGACGCCCTGATCCTGACCAAGCCGCTCGGCGCGGGGGCGATCACGACCGCGCTCAAGCGCGGGGCCGATGTCTCCCTCGATCAGGCCGTGGACGTCATGACCACGCTGAACCGGGACGGCGCGGCGGCCGCTCTGGCCGCCGGAGTCCACGGCATGACTGACGTGACCGGCTTCGGGCTGCTCGGACACCTGCATGAGCTCGCACTGGCCAGCTCGTGCGGAGCCGAGGTGCAGGCCGCGGCGGTGCCGGCCATACCGCCGGCCCTGGAGCTGCTGGCGGACCCCAACACGGCCGTGGCCGGGGGAACCCGGCGCAACCGAGCCCACGCCGAGCAGTTCAGCGCGTTTGACCCCTCGGTGGAGGAGGCCCGGCGATGGCTGGTCTGCGACGCGATGACCTCGGGCGGCCTGCTGGCCGCCGTCCCCGCCGAGCAGGCCGACTCGGTTCCGGGGGCGGTCGTGGGCCGGCTTCTGGACGGAGAGCCCGGCTCGATCAGCGTTCGCTGAGGGCGATCGGCGCGCCCACGGCCACGCCACCCAGAAGGCCGACCCCGTCGGAGATCCAGCTGGCGTCGGTCACGATCAGCGGCATCAGCGCCACCACGACCCCGACCGCGGCGGCGCCCAGGATGTCGCCCTCGATCTCCTCGTGCCGGCGCAGGGCCAGGACATCGGGGATCGCCCAGGTGCACAGGAACGCCAGCGCGGCCCCGTTGGCTCCCAGGACGACGGGATGGCTGAGCAGCGCGGTGCTCACCGCGGTGCCCCCGACGCCCCCGACCGCGAACAGGGCCAGCACGAGAATCGGTCCGTGGCGCCGCTCCAGCAGCCAGCCGAACACGGCGATCGTGCCCAGCGCCACGAACGCGTAGCCGGTGTTGGTGTAAATGAAGGGCGAGGTGGCCAGCCGCCACCAGTGCGAGCCCGGCTTGGCGAAGATGCCGACCTGGAACGGGTCGACCAGGGCCGTGCGCCAGATCAGGCAGCCGACCAGGCCGGTGATAACCAGCGCCGCCGTGGCGTAGGGCCGGGATTCGGGCCGGATTCCCGGGATCTCACCCCGGCGCAGCCGGGACAGTGAGGGAGCGCTGCGCCGGCGCAGCCGCCGGTCGGCCACCCTCCCCTCCCGGTCGATCTTCGGGGCCCGCTTGCGCAGCCGGTTGCCGCAGTACGGGCACTCGGTGATGTACGGGCTCACCTCCGAGCCGCAGCTCTTGCAGACCACGAAGAGGTCAGGATTCCCCGTGCTCATCGGTCAGGCGATTGTAGTCCCGCGCCTCGGGGCGGCCCGAGGGGCGCCAGAGCGGCTGGCGGGCGCGGGCGCGGCTGCCGGGTCGGGCGGCGGACGCTAGACCGCGGTGGCGGCGACGATCTCGGCCGCCACCTCATGGAGGTCGTGGTTGGCCTCGAATACGACTATCTGGCGAGCCGCGCCGTTCCCACGTTCCAGCAGATCCTCGACGGCCGCCAGCTCGGCTGCGGAGCCCAGATCCTGGCAATGGCCGCGCATCCGGTCGAGCAGCCTCCGGGCCAGCGCGCGGGTCTGGACCCGCTCGGCGCTGGGAAGGTCGACCAGCTCGCCATCCAGGCCGTGGCGGGCGGCCAGCCACTTGTTCTCATCCAGCATCTCGAATGGGTAGCTGGAGAGCTCCTTGCCCTCATCGAAGTGCTCGGAGAGCTCCTTGACCAGCCCCTGGACGAGGGCGGCCAGGCCCAGGGTGTGCTCGACCCGGGTCTGGGAGTCCATCACCCGGACCTCGACCGTGCCGAAGTTGGGGTGTGGCCTGACGTCGTGCCACAGGTAGGTGTAGTCCTCGATCACCCGGGCCTCGACCATGAACTCGATCCGGCGCTCGTAGTCCTCCCAAGATTTGTACGTGGGCGGGATCCCGACCCGCGGGAAGGCCCGGAAGATCGGTGTCCGGGTTGAGGCCAGCCCCGTCGAGTCGGCCCGCCAGAAGGGCGAGTTGGCCGACAGCGCGAGCAGGATCGGCATGTGGACCCGCATCCCGTTGGCCACGTGGATGGCCTTGTCCGGATCGTCGACGCCAACGTGAACGTGAACTCCGAAGATCAGCTCCTGGCGGGCCACGAAGCGCAGGGCGGAGATCAGCTCGCGGTAACGGGGCCGGGCCACGATCCGCTGGTCCTCCCACATGGCGAAGGGGTGGGTCCCGGCCGCGCCGATCGTCAGATCCTTCGACTGCGCCGTCTGGAGGACCTGGCGGCGCAGCGTTCGCAGCTGAGCGGCCGCCTCGGCCGTGTTGGGGCACGGCTCGGTCGAGATCTCCAGCACCGACTCCAGCAGCTCGGGCTTGATCTCCCCGACCGGAGAGGCCTCCAGCATCGTCTCAATCGCGTTGACCAGGTCCAGCGAGCGGCCATCGAGGATCATCAGCTCCTCCTCGATCCCGATCGTGTACGCGTGGCCTGTGAAATGGTGCTGCACGCGGCGCAGCCTAACGAGAGTCGTCCCCGTAGACTGGTCAGTGAGGTTCATCGGCAACGAAGAGGTAGGCAATGGCTCTGGGATACGACGGAAAGCTCTACGTCCTCGCGTTCGACCACCGGGGCTCCTTTCAGAAAAAGATGTTCGGAATCCAGGGCGACCCCTCGCCCGAGGAGACCGAGACGATCGCCTCAGCCAAGCGGCTGATCTTCGAGGGGATGGTCAAGGCCTGCCAGCAGGGGCTGGACCCCGGCATGGCCGGCGTTCTGGTCGACGAGCAGTTCGGCTCCGACGTCCCCCAGCAGGCCCGGGAGCACGGCCTCAAGCTCGCGATGCCGGTCGAGAAGTCCGGGCAGGATGAGTTCGACTTCGACTACGGCGATGACTTCGGCGCGCACATTGAGCGCTTCGACCCCGATTTCTCCAAGGTCCTGGTCCGCTACAACCCCAACGGAGACGCCGACATGAACCAGGCCCAGCTCGGCCGGCTGAAGCGGCTGGCCGATTGGCTCCATGAGAACGATCGCAAGTTCCTGTTCGAGCTGCTCGTCCCGGCCACCGAGCAGCAGCTGTCCTCAGTGGGCGACGACGGCGACCGCTACGACGCCGAGCTTCGCCCCGAGCTGATGCGCCGGGCGATCGAGGAGATCCAGGCCTTCGGGATTGAGGTCGACATCTGGAAGATCGAGGGCGTGGACGAGCGAGCTGACGCCACGATGCTGGCCGAGCAGACCCGCGTCGGGTCCGGTCGCGAGGGCGTCGTGTGCGTTGTCCTGGGCCGGGGGGCCTCGACTGAGAAGGTCGGCCAGTGGCTCGAGGTGGCCGCTCCGGTGCCGGGCTTTGTGGGCTTCGCCATCGGGCGCTCGATCTGGTGGGATGCGCTCAAGGGCTGGCTCGAGGATGAGCTCGACCGCGAGGCGGCGGCGACCCAGATCGCCAACAACTACCTTCACTTCATCGGCGTTTACGAGGGCCAGGGGGTCGCCCGGTAATGGCCTCGCTGCGGATGCGCCAGAGCCTCTCGCACTTTGAGGAGGAGTTCCGCCAGGACATGGAGCAGGAGCGCGAGCGCAGTCAGCTCGCGGTCCGCGAGGTCCGGGTTCGGTCCCGAAAGCGGGGGATCGAGCGACGCCGCAAGCGCAGCTCGATGCGCTATTGGATGCTCGTGCTCGGCCTGCTGGCCACGGCCGTCGGGGTCACCGTGGCCATGTTTGAGACCCTGTACCTGATTCTGGGCTGAGGTCTAGGCGCTCTCGCCCAGACCCCGGAGCGCTGCGTCAACCTCGCTCCGGGCGCCCTTGCCCTCAGAGACGCGCTCCTGCTGGATCTCCAGATAGACCTCTTTGCGGAACACCGGGATATCGCGCGGGGCCTGGATCCCAATCCGCACTTTTTCGCCCATGATGGCCAACACCGAGACCTCGATGTCGTCTCCGATCATGATGCTCTGGTTTGACTTCCGGGTCAGTACCAACATCGAAGTAATGCCTCCCTGCTCGCCTTTATGGTTGGACCGGACCAGCCGATCTTTCCCTTGCCGACCGACCCGCCCGCACCAGCAGAATACCGATCAGCCTATCTCCGCACAAGGATTCGACACGTCTTTCATCCATCCTTCGTCCATGGTGTGAAGACCCTAGGGTGCCTATTCGTCCATGGCCTGGGGGCTGTCGGGTGCCCTTTCGTCCATGCGCGGGGGCGGTTGGCAGCCCTCTCCTCGACGGCGTGAGAGCCGTAGGACGCCCTAATGGGGGTGTGGGTGGCCGGACGGCCTGAATGGATAGTCTCCAGCCCGTGGCTCGGAGATCACTCAGACCAGAACTGAATCGAATCCGCGGCTGGGTCCGCCAGGGGCGTACAGATGCCTGGATCGCCCACCAGCTGGAGGTCACGGTTCAGCAGATCCAGACCTTCAAGCGCGAGCACAGCCTCGACGAGGGGGGCGACGGTGAGGCGGTTGGCGTCGTCGCCGGGGATTACGACGATGAGATCGATCTCCGGGCCGAGGACGATGCCCTGATCGCGGCCGAGCTCGAGGCGGCCGACGCCCGCCGCGAGGACGAGGAGCCGGAGTCCGATTCGGACTCCGATTCCGACTCCGATTCCGACTCCGACCCCGACTCAGAGAGCCGACCCAGCTCCAGCTCGAGCCGACGGCGGCGCGGCCGGCGGGGCGGTCGCCGCACCCGGCGTAAGGACTCTGGTCCGCTGGAGGCAACGTTCGAACACGGCGAGGAGGGCTACGGCCTGTGGCTCGACCCCGGCGTCAAGGACGACCCTGTCTACGCGGAGTACTGGGCCGGCCACCGGCCCATCGAGGTCACGATTGAGGAGGACCAGATCGTGATTCGCCGGGCGGGCGAGGACTCAGGCGACGAGGACGACGAGGAGTAGGGGACCTCAGCCGGGGTCCATCCGCGGCGGCCGCGCGATCTGGGTCCTGAGGTCGCTGGCCTCCCGGACGTACCGGGAGAAGGCGGCGCCGGCCACCGTGGCCAGATCCCAGGCGGCCGGGGTGCTCGGGGCCGCGCGGATGGCCACGTCCAGGCACCAGTCCGTGCCCTGCTGCTCGTAGAGCTCCACCAGCTCGCGCCTGGTGAACGGCCCGCCGAGCCGGCGCCGGAGCTCTGAGACGACGGCCTCAATCACGCGGTCCAGTATCGGCCGGTCGGCCGGGTCGGCTGCGGCCAGCCGCAGCTCGCCGTCGCGCCAGATCGAGCTCGCCTCACCGAAGTTCACCGGCTAAGGATGCCCGCTCGCGGCGTGGGCGACCCAGGCGGGTCCTCTACCGGCTGGCCACACCCATGATCACGTACGGGCGCTCGCCCTGGCGGACCATCCCCAGGGCCCGAGCATCTCGCTGGATCGTGGCCGGGTTCCGGAGCATCTGCTGCTGGCGTGTGAGCTTCCGGTTCTGGTGCTCGAGGCGCAGCGCCGCTGACATCTGCGCCACGGCCTGGGTGCGGACGGAGAAGTAGCTGATGGCCTGGTTGACGTAGAGCCCGACCACGACGGCCAGCACGACCAGCAGCGAGACCCGTCCCACGCGGTCCCAGCGGACCCGCAGGATCGGTGATTTGGCGGCGCGTCTGGAGGCCGGACGCTTCCGCGTCTGCCGTCTTGGCGCGGCGGATGCTGATGGCGGGGGCGACATCCCGTTCGCCCTTCGTTCGACGCCCCGGCCTTCCTTCCTGCTGCAACATTCGGCCCAGCCGATCGGCCGGGCGAAGGGGTCCCGCCGGCCCGGCCCCCTACGACCGCTTGAACGCCTCCACCCCCGGATAGGCCGCGTCGTCGCCCACCGCCTCCTCGATCCGGAGGAGCTGGTTGTACTTGGCCACCCGATCGGTCCGGGAGGGTGCGCCGGTCTTGATCTGCCCGCAGCCGGTGGCCACGGCCAGGTCGGCGATCGTCACGTCCTCGGTCTCGCCTGAGCGGTGGGACATGACGACCGTGTAGCCGTTGTCGCGGGCCATGCGGACGGCGGCCAGCGTCTCGGTCAGGGTGCCGATCTGGTTGACCTTGATCAGGATCGAGTTGGCCACGCCGGAGTCGATCCCCCGCTTCAGCCGCTGCGTATTGGTCACGAACAGGTCGTCGCCGACCAGCTGGAGGCGCGCGCCCAGCCGCTCGGTCAGTCCCTTCCAGCCGTCCCAGTCCTCCTCGGCCATCCCGTCCTCAATTGAGATGATCGGGTAGCCGTTTGCCAGCTGCTCCCAGTACCCGCTCAGCTCCTCCGCCGTCAGCCGGCGGTCCTCGTGCTCGAGCACGTAGGCGCCGTCCGAGAACAGCTCTGACGTGGCCGGGTCCATTGCGATCGAGACCTGCTCACCGGGCTCATAGCCCGCCGCCGAGATCGCCTGCACCAGGATCTCCAGAGCCTCCTCATTGGACTCCAGGTCCGGGGCGAAGCCGCCCTCGTCGCCCACCGCGGTGGACAGTCCCCGATCGTGGAGCAGCCCCTTCAGGGTGTGGAACACCTCGGTCCCCCAGCGCAGGCCCTCGGAGAACGACGGGGCCCCGGCGGGAACGATCATGAACTCCTGGAAGTCGACGCTGTTGTCGGCGTGGGCGCCCCCGTTCAGAACGTTCATCATCGGCACGGGCAGGATGTGGGCCCCCTCACCGCCCAGGTAGCGCCACAGGGGCAGGCGCTCCTCGCCCGCGGCCGCGTGGGCCGCGGCCAGGGAGACGGCCAGGATCGCGTTGGCCCCCAGCCGGGACTTGTTGGGCGTCCCATCCAGCGTGATCAGCTGGCGGTCCAGCGCGGACTGGGCCGAGGCATCCTGGCCCTGCACGGCCTCGGCGATCTCACCGTTGACGTTGGCCACGGCCTGATCGACACCCTTGCCTCCCCATTCGCTGCCGCCGTCGCGCAGCTCGGCCGCCTCAAACTCCCCGGTTGACGCGCCCGAGGGCACGGCCGCCCGGCCCCAGGCCCCGGAGCGCAGGCTGACCTCGACCTCGACGGTCGGGTTGCCACGGCTGTCCAGGAGCGCTCGGGCGTGGACGTGCTCGATCTGGCTCATGGTCGATGAGGTTCTCCTTCGTCTAGACGCGCGCGGGCGTAGTAGGCAAGCTGGTCATCTGGGGGCAGATCGTTCCAGCTTCGGCCTTCGGACGCGGCCAGCTTGACTCCCGCCTGCACCCGACCACGAAAGCGGTCGGCTGAGGCGCGCAGCGCCAGCTCGGGGTCGACCCGGAGCTTTCGCCCCAGGTTGACGACCGCGAACAGCAGATCGCCCAGCTCGGCGAATCGTTGCTCGGGATCCTCGGCGGCCTCGAGTTCGGCCAGCTCCTCCCGGACCGCCTCCAGGATCGGCTCCACTCCGTCAAAGTCAAAGCCACTCGAGGCGGCACGCCGCTGGACCTTGCGGGCGTACAGCGGCGCGGGCAGGTTCTCCGGGACCTCGCCGAACACGCCCGGCTCCCGTCCCGTCTCATCGCGCTTGATCTGATCCCAGTTGCGCAGCACCTCAGTGGATGTCGAGGCCTCAACCTCACCAAAGACATGTGGATGGCGCCGGATCAGCTTCTCGGCGCAGTGATCGGCCACCTCGGACAGACTGCCCGCCCCGCGCTCCTCCAGCAGCAGCGAGAGGAAGTGGACCTGAAACAGGACATCGCCCAGCTCGTCCAGGAGCTTGGCGTCGTCATGACGAAGGGCCGCGTCGGCCAGCTCGTAGGCCTCCTCAACCGTGTGGGGGACGATCGTGCGCTCGTCCTGCTCGCGATCCCACGGGCAGTCCACCCGGAGCCGGCGCGTGATCTGATCAAGCCGGGCCAGCGCGTCCGCGCTTTCGCGGGCTCGCTCCTGCCCAGATCCAGACTCCGAACCCACCTCACGACCCGGGGCATCCCCAGGCGCCACGCTCACTTCGTCGTGGTGGTCGGCGCAGGGGTTGTGCTCGGCGCCGTGGTCGTCGGGGGCGGTGCGCCCGTGGTCGGCGCGACCGGCGTGGTTGACGTGGACGGCGCCTTATACCCGTTGCAGTCAGTCATCGAGTAGGCCGACTGGCAGCTCGTCTGCTTGATCCAGTGCGAGCGGACCAGCTTGTCGACGTTGCTCTGCGAGGCCTGCGACTTCTGCGAGGTCAGCGCCTGCTTGATCTGCGGTGACGCCTGGGCCAGGCTCTCCTGGGTCGGCTTGCTGATCTTGGTCACCTCAAAGACGTAGTAGCCGAACTGCCCCTTGACCGGACCGAGGAGCTTGTTCACCGGAGCGGAGAAGGCAGCCGAGTCGAGTGCGTGATCCTCCTGGCCCTTTCGGACGCCGGCCAGCAGCCCACCGTTGTTCTTGGTCGTGGGATCGATCGAATACTTCTTGGCCACCGCATCCCAGCTCTGCCCCTTGTGGAGCGCCGACTGGGCGGCCACGGCCTCGGGCTTGGTCTTGGTCAGGACGATCCTGATGTCCCGGGTCTCGGGGGATGAGAACTGGGTCAGATGCGAGTTGTAAAAGGTCTTGATGTCCGCGGCGCTGACCTTCGAGTTCTGCTTGGCCAGCAGCTTCTGGAAGATCTGATTGATCCGGAAGCGGAACAGGATGTCCTGGAGGGTCTGACCCGTCTGGGACAGGAACGTGTTGAACCCGGCCGCGGTGGGGAACTGCTGCTTTTTGGCCTTGTCAAACGCCTTCTGCACGTCCGCGTCGGTCACCTTGATGTGCTCCCGCGCCGCCTCGGCCTGGTACCAGTAGCCCTTGATCAGGAAATCCAGGACCTGGCCGCTCAGCGACGTGAAGAGCTGCTTGCACTCGCTCCGGATCGTCTTGTTCGAATCCTTGGCCAGGGTCGGGATCTGCTGGCGGACCTGGGCCACGCAGTGGTTGAAATCGGGCGGGTCGTTGGGCACGATCACCGGCGCGCCGGGGCTCTGGGCGGCCTGGCTCTTGGCCGCCACGAACATCCAGTGGTTGAACGCCCGGGTGGTGATCGGGTTGCCTGCGACGTCGGCCACGGAGTCGCCGGGCACTCCGCTGCCACATGCCGCCAGGGCCACTGAAACCACAAAAAAGGCGCCTAGCGCCGCGAGCCGTCTAATGGGGTTCCTCATCAGAGCGCCTGATGGTAGCGATCCTGCCCAAAGCTGCTGCCGGTCCTTCAGCAGTTCTTCGTTTGCCCGCCGGAGCAGCGGGCCGGCCAGCCCTACGCCGCCTCCCGCGTGACCGCCAGCAGCACGTCGGCCGCCCGGACCAGGGCCGGGAACTGCTTGACCGGGTCATCGGGGACGCGGACCGAGAGCTGGGACTTCCCGGACTCATAAAGCGCCTCCGGGATCTCGGCCCGGAGCTTCTTGGCCCGGACCGAGTCCAGGTCCACCGGCGTGACGGCCAGCCGCCCCCCGCGGAAAGAAACCGCCCGCGCCCCGGCCTGGCCCAGCTTGATCCGGGCCTGCTGGAGCGCGATCAGGTTGGACAGCGGCTCGGGGATGTCGCCGAAGCGGTCCTCGAGCTCCTCACGCAGGAGGACCAGGTCGGCCACCTCCCGGGCCGCGGCGATCCGGCGGTGAACCTCGACCTTGGCCTGCTCATAAGGGATGTAGTCAGGTGGCACGTAGGCGTCGACGTTGACGTCCAGCCGCACCGGCTCCCAATCCTCGTCCGAGCCCGCTCCGTCGGCCGAGGCGGCGACGGCCTCATCCAGCATCTGCATGTAGAGCTCGAAGCCCAGCGCGGCCACATGGCCCGACTGCTCGTCGCCGAGCAGATTCCCGGCTCCCCGGATCTCCAGGTCGCGCATGGCGATCTTGAACCCGGCCCCGAGCTCCGTGTAGTCCGACAGCGCCGACAGCCGCTGGGCGGCGTCGGGCGTCAGGGCCCCCGCGCTCGGGTACAGCAGGTACGCGTACGCGCGCTCGCGCGACCGGCCGACCCGGCCGCGGATCTGGTAGAGCTGGGCCAGCCCGAACGTGTCGGCCCGTTCGACGATCAGCGTGTTGGCCTGGGGGATGTCGATGCCCGACTCGATGATGCTCGTGCACACGAGCACGTCGGCGTCCCCCCGCAGGAATAGGAGCATTCGCTCCTCGAGCGTCTTCTCGTCCATCTGCCCGTGGGCCACCTCAAACCGGATCCCCGGGCACAGGCCACGCAGCCGCTCGGCCGTCTCCTCGATCGACTCGACCCGGTTGTGGAGGAAGAACGCCTGGCCGTCGCGCGCCTTCTCGCGCTCCAGCGCCTGCCTGACCAGCTCCTCCTCGTACTCGCCCACATAGGTCTTGATCGGCCGGCGGCCCTCGGGCGGGGTCTCGATCACCGAGATGTCGCGCACGCCGGCCAGCGACATCTGGAGCGTCCGCGGGATCGGCGTCGCGCTCATCGCGATCACGTCCACCCGCAGCTTGAGCTGGCGCAGCAGCTCCTTCTGCTTGACCCCAAAGCGCTGCTCCTCATCGACGACCAGCAGCCCGAGGTCGCGTGCCCGGACGTCCCGAGACAGCAGCCGGTGCGTCCCGATCAGGATGTCGACCTGGCCCTTGGCGAACCGGGCCACCGCGTCGCGCTGCTGGGCCGCCGAGCGAAACCGCGACACGTGCTCAATCGTCACCGGGTAGTCCGCCAGCCGCTCGGAAAACGTCCCGAAGTGCTGCTGGGTCAGGATCGTGGTCGGGGCCAGGACCATCACCTGCTTGCCGTCCTGGACGGCCTTGAACGCCGACCGCAGCGCCACCTCGGTCTTGCCGTAGCCCACGTCGCCGCAGATCAGCCGGTCCATCGGGCGGGGAGCCTCCATATCGGCCTTGACAATCTCAATCGCCTCGCGCTGGTCGGGCGTCTCTGAGTACGGGAAGGCGTCCTCGAACTCGCGCTGCCACTCGGTATCCACGGGGAACGCGTGCCCCTCGCGGCGCTTGCGCTCGGCGTACAGGTTCAGCAGCTCGCCGGCCAGCTCCTGGGCCGCCCGCCGGGCCCGGGACTTGATCGTCTCCCAGCGCGCGCCACCCAGCTTGGACAGCGCCGGATGTGCCCCGCCCGCGCCCACGTACCGGCTGATCTTGGCCAGCTGGTCCACGGGCACGAACACCCGGTCTGAGCCCGCGTACTCCAGGTACAGGTAATCGCGGGTGACGCCGGCCACCGTCTTGGTGTCAAAGCCGGCGAAGCGGGCGATCCCGTGGTCCTCGTGGACCACGATGTCCCCCGTGCGCAGGTCGGCGAAGCTGCGGAGGATCCCCCTCCGGCGCACGGGCCGCTGGGGCGCGGGGCGGCGCCGGCGCAGCAGCCGGTGCTCGGGGATCACGGCCAGCTTGAACTGGGGGGCGATGAAGCCGTGCTGGAGCCGAGCCTCGGTCAGGAGCAGCGGCGCGGGCCACGGGCCCGCTCGGCTTCCGGCCTCGCTTAATCGGGCCCGGCCCGCGTCATCCGGCTCCCCCTGTGCCGGGGGCTGCGCCTGTGGCGTCGCCCCGTTCAGCCACTGCGCCGACAGCCTCCCCAGGTTGTAGGCAAAGCGCTCGCCCTCGCCGCGGCGGGCAAAGGCCAGCACGGTCCGGTAGCCCGAGCGGGTGAGCTTCTCAAGCTCGGGCTCGGCCTCCCTGATGCCTCGGGCCTGAACGTCGGCGGCCTGGGCGTGGAAGGAGAAGGGCTGGTCCTGGTCAAGGCCGGAGAGGCGGACGCGCGCCCGGTCGGCCAGCGCGCCGTGGATCGTCTCCGGCGCCACGTACAGATGGTGCGCGTCCTGGTCGTGGAACGCCGCGCACACGTCCTGCCAGTGATCGGCCAGCGCGGGCGCGAGGTCCTCCTCGCCGGCGATCAGGATCCCGGCGTGCTCCGGGGCCAGCTCCAGGAACGGGTGGAAGTCCTCCACGGGCAGCAGCTCGGCGATGTCGGGACGCTCGGCGGCGTCCTCCAACGCGGCGATTTCGGCCAGCTCCCGATGCTCCTCGTCGAGCTCGGCCGCGGGCGCGACCTCGACGGACTCGGCCTGGCCCAGCGAACGCTGGGTGAAGGTGGAGAACCAGCGCAGCGACTCCACCTCATCGCCAAACAGCTCGACGCGGACCGCCCGGTCCTCGGTGGCCGAGAACAGGTCCAGCAGCCCGCCCCGGATCGCGAACTGGCCGCGGTCCTCAACCTGGTCGACCCGTTCGTAGCCCGCGGCCACCAGGCGGTGGGCAACCTCGTCCAGGTCGAGCTCCTCGCCCGCCCGGAGCACGAACCCGTGCGGGCGCAGCGACGGATCGGGCACCTTCTCGGACAGGGCCACGGCGCTGACCACCACCACCGGAGCGGCGCTCCCGTCGTCATCCAACAGCGAGTCCAGCGCGGCGATCCGCAGGCCGACCAGGTGCGGAGGCGGCGCCAGGTGCGATTCGTAGGTGACCCCGCGGCTCGGGTAGTAGCGCACGGGGCGCGGATCGAGCCAGGCCCGCAGGCCGGCGGCCAGCTCCCGGGCCCGACGGTCGTCGCCCGCCACCACGATCGCGGGCTCGCCCGGCGCGCGGTCGATCAGCGCTGCCAGCAGGTAGGGCTGCAGCGACTGGGAGACGAAGGCGCGACCACCCCGCTCGGCCAGGGCGACGGCCTGGGGATCCAGATCGGCGTGGGAGAGAAGGCTTGACAGCATCCCTCTCTCAGTCTATGTCGGCGCTGAGCCTCCGAGGACGAGCTGTTCAGCGGCGTCGGCGGCCGCGCTGACCAGGCCCTGGACCTGGTCCCTGGGCTCGCGGAAGCGGCCCAGAACGTAGGCCGAGACGCGCTCTGGATCGGTCGTCGCCGGGCGATCCACACCCACGCGGACGCGGCCGAAATCAGTGGAGCCCAAACCGTCTCGGACGGATTTGAGTCCGTTGTGACCCGCCACGCCGCCACCGGTCCGGGGCTGGATCCGCCCGAAGGGCAGGTCGATCTCGTCGTGGAGCACGAGCACGTGATCGAGCGGGACCTTGAACGCGCCGCGGGCCGGCCCCACGGACCGGCCCGCCTCATTCATGTACGTCTGGGGAAGCAGAACGGCCACCCGCGGCCCGCCCGGTCCCGTCCGCCCGTCGGTCAGCAGCCCGCGGTACTTCGACCTGGGCTTGGGCAGCCCCCACCGCGCGATCAGCTCCTGCGCGACCTCGAAGCCGAGGTTGTGGCGGGTCCCGACATATTCCGATCCCGGGTTTCCGAGGCCGACGATCAGCCAGTCGGCCCGGGGCGTCCCGAAGCGCAAGATGTGCGCGGCCTACTCGCCGCCGTCGCCCTCGCCGCCGCCCTCGCCGGCAGCCTCCTCGCCGCCCTCAGCGGCCTCGCCCTCCTCGCCCTCCTCGCCCTCGCCGACCAGCTCGGTCTCCTCCTCGAGCCCCTCCTCCTCCTCGAGCTGGAGCCGGGGCGGCGTCAGGGTGGCCACGACGGCTTCCGGATCGGCCAGGATCGTGACGCCGGACGGTGCCCGCAGAGCCTCGACGGTGACGGTGTCGCCAATCACCATCTCTGAGACGTCGTGGCGGATGGCGTCCGGGATGTCCGTGGGCAGGGCCTGGATCTCAAGCTCGCGGGTGATCTGCTCAAGCACTCCACCCTCCTTCGCGCCGGGCGCGTCCTCGGTGCCTTCCAGCTCCACGATCACCGTGGCGTGGATCGGCTGGTCCAGACGGACCCGGAGCAGATCGAGGTGGGTGGTCAGGCCGGTCACGGGGTGACGGATCAGTTCCTTGAGGACCACGGGCGACGCGCCTGCGCCGTCGATCGTCAGGTCGAGCACGGCTCCCGCGTGAGCCAGGGCCAGGCGGAGCTCGCGGGCGTCGACCTCGATTGAGACCGGATCCTCGCCGCCGCCGTAGACGATGCCCGGGACCTTGCCCGTGCGCCGCAGGCGGCGGGCTTCCCGTGAGCCGTCGGGCTCGCGAGACTCGACCGCCAGCTGTGTGCCCTTGGTGGTAGCCATCCGAGCGCCGATGGTAGCGAGGGGGTTGATACGCGGGATACCGGGCCTGCCGCGAGGGAGTCGACTTCGCCGGTAGGACAGTTGCTGCGAGGGGTACCCTTAAACCATGTCCAGCGCAGCGCAGCTGGTCCTGATGGTCGGGGGGATGCACCTCCTGGGACTGCTCGGCGCTTTCCTGCTGATCATGCCTGCGCTCCGGGACCAGCCCGAGCCACCTCAGCCTCCCGGCGGCGGGGCCGATGGTGGCGGCGGCCTTCCTCGCCCGGCTCCGCAGACGCCGGTCCGGCCCCGCGGCGGCATCCCGCTGCCCGACGCCGAGCCCTCGCGGATCCGGCTGCGTGAACCGGGTCGTCTGGGCGACCTGCTTCCCCGGCCCGCTCGCCGTCCGGCCCGCGAGCCAGACCGCCGCCCGGTCCGGGTCTAGATCCCAAAGTCAGACGTGTCCGCGCAGTCGGAGCTGGTCTTGATCCGGCGGCTGATGGCCAGCAGCTGAATGCTCAGCCCACTGATCACGTTGCCCGCCCGGCGGACCCGCACGCACTGAGTCACCGGAAGGCCCTGGCCGGCTCGCCACACGACCCGGGCCGTGCCCAGGGTGCTCGTGAGCGAGAACCCGGCTGAGGGGTTGATCTCGCCGATTGAGATCCGGCCCGGCTGCCGGAGCCGGGAGGCGTTGGCGGCCGCCTGGCCCCCGCAGGCCGGCTGGCGCGCGCAATTCACGATCAGGTGGACCATGGCCGCGGCGTCCCCCCGGGCCTCGTCGGTCACCAGCTGAGTGATCGCCGAGCGCTCGGCCCCGTCGATGCTGAGCGCCCGGGCCAGCAGCGCGCTGACGGCCACGAACAGCAGCACGACCAGGGCGATCAGGAGCAGTCGAATCCGGCGGCGGCGGAGGAGGAGGAGCACAGAGGGAGGCTAACTGGGGCGCGCGCCCCCGGGCGGCGTCCGCTACTGGAGCTCCAGAAAGCGCTCGACCGACGCCTCCTGATGGTCCAGCCGCTCGGCCAGCGTCCGGGCATGCTCGGCCACGGCGCCCAGGAAGTCCTCAACGCAGCGCTCGGGGTCATCGGCCAGCGGGTACACGCGGGCCACGTCCTGCTGAGCGCAGGCGATCCCCATCGGGGGTCGGCCCTCGGCCAGGGTGCGCACTCCGCACACCGGCGTGACCACGAGCTGCGTGTCGGGGGCGACCAGCGCCGTGGGCAGCAGCCGGTGGGCCGGGAGCCTGACCGAGAGCTCGACCGAGTGGTCCACCTCCACCTCGGCGCCGATCAGATCACCCAGGGGCCCGCGCCACACGTCGAGCACGACATCGGCCCCCACCAACGCATCGCGCAGCGTGCTCGCCTGCTCGACGTACAGCCGCTCGGCCTCCTCCCGGTCCTCCGCGTCGGCCAGATCCAGGTCGCACGGGACGCGGAGCAGGTCGCTGACCGCCACCGTCATGCCGGCGCCGCGGCTGCCCCGGGTGACGTAGGTCTGAAGCGTGCCCAGGTCGCGCCGCCCGTGGAAGATGATCGTCACCGCTTCACTGAGCGGCAGCCCACCGACCTTCAGCGACACCGCCGCCGCGGTCGAGTCGTCGAGCAGCGCGCGGCGGAGAAGGTCCTCGGCCGGGTTCTGCTCGTTCCACTCCTCTTCGATCATCCTGACCTGCCGATCGGTGGTTCTGCCTTAACAATTACCCTAATCGGCGGCTGTCTCCACCTGACTGAGCGGATTTGGTGGGTCTGGGCGTCTGGCGGGTCGGCCTCGAGCGGTTGGGGGTAGGCTGAGGCGGCCGTGAAGATCATCTACAAGCCCTTCGCGCTGATCGCCTCTGTGATTGCCGGCCGGCTGGGCCGGGGCATCTTCAAGTCGCTCTGGGCCAAGGTCGACAATGCCGACCCGCCGGACCCCACCGCGCCCAACGCCAGCCTGGGCAAGGTGGTCGGCGCGGCGGCGCTTGAGGCGGCCACAATGGCCAGCATCGCCGCCGCCGCCGATCGCGCGGCGGCGCGCACCTTCGAGTACCTGACGGGGTTCTGGCCCGGCAAGGAACCCGACAAGAAGAAGGACAAGAAGAAGAAGAAGGACTGAGCGTGGCGGCGGCCCGCCCCTCCGTGGGGGCGACCTAAGCCGCCTGCGTCCAGGGCGCGAGCCCGGAGCGGATCCAGTCCGGGATCGGCGTCTTCGAGCGGTTCTTCAGGTCGACGAGCACATGGTGCAGGGACGCCTCCAGCACCAGCTCATCGTCACGGGTGATCCGATGGGTGCTGGAGATGCTCGTGTTCCCCAGGCGGCTGATCTCCACCTCAAGCGTGAGCAGGTCGTCGAACCCGGCCGGCTGGTGGAAGCGCAGCGTGGTCTCGACCACGACCATGTCAAGCCCCCGGTCGATCATCGACTGATACCCGCCCACCGCCTCTCGCCACAGCTCGGTGATGCTGGTGTCCAGGTAGGCCAGATAGTGGGCGTTGAACACGACGCCCTGGGGGTCGCACTCGGCGTACCGGACCCGGAATGAGTGGGCGAAGGGCACGTCAACCCGCCCGGAGCATGAAACCGCGGTCGGCCAGGTCGTCCAGCGCATCCTCAAAGCGGGCGAAATCGCGAGCCAGCAGGGCATCGATCGGCCGCCCGAACGGGCCCGCCGCCCGGACCCACCGGCTGAGCATCGCCGGCCCGATCCGTTCGCCCGCCTCCCGGCACATCTCGAACAGAATCGGGAGCTCCGCGCAGTACTCGATCTGGTCGGAGAGCAGCGACAGCGGATCCACGTCGAGCGTTCGGCAGAGCTCGTCCTCGCTCAGCCCGAGCATCTCCATCAGCGCGGCGGCTCGGGCGCTTCCCGTGTTCATAGGACGCGCCCCGCGTCACCGCATGACGGCACCGGCTTGGCCTTGGGCGGGATTTCAGAGGACACTGCCTGCGACATGTTCGCGCGCCTGTCCAGTCCGACCCGACCGCTCTTCCTCTCTGTCCTGGCTGGCATCGTGCTGGCCATGGCCGGGTGCGGGTCCGGGCGGACGCACGCGTCGGGAGCCTTCAAGAGCATCACCAGGTCGTCGACCAGCGTCACGACGACCACCACGACGACCCTGTCCGTCGGCGGCAGCACGGCTCCGCCGGCGCCCCGCGCCCTGGTGCAGAACGCCACCAATGAGGTCAAGACGCTGCTGGCGGTGGCCAAGCCCGGGACGACGATCGCCGCCCAGGGCACGGTTTCGGGCTGGGCCCCCGCCAATGGGTCCGCGATCCCGGCCGACCCCTCGCACATCTCGGGATTTGGCTTCGTCGCCGACAAGGGCATCCAGTATCTGGCCTTTGCCGTCAAGGACACGTCGGGCAAGTGCGCCGGCGGCAACCTCCTGGCCAATGCTGCCGGGACCCTGACCACGGGCGGAAAGGCGGTCTCCATCCCGGCCAAGGCTCCGTGCACGGGCGACGAGGTGGCCAAGCTCGCCGGACACGCTCCCTGAGTAATCGCCCGGCCGCCCTCGTGGTGATTTGACCCTCAGAACAGCTGGTTCTCTTCCGGCCATGCTGGCCGATGATGGTCCGTAGCGGGAAGTCCGGCGCCTGCAGGCGATTTGCGCTCACGCGAGGCGTGCTCCCGCTGCCTCATATTGCGCTGTCCGGCTGCGTTCGTTGACATCGCGTTGACAACAGGCCAGTGGGAAACCGGCTCGTGCTACATGCCCAGTTCCTCGCGGAGCTCGTCCCATACGGCGTCGGCCTGACCAGCCTCGATCGCACGCCGCCGCGACGCATATCCAGCCAC
>DASXCS010000060.1:0-2508 GCA_036490975.1 Solirubrobacteraceae bacterium | reverse complement strand
ATCGGCCGCCATCTGGACGTGCCGGTGATCTCGATCCCCGCCGAGCAGGCCGCCGAGCACTTCACCTGGCTCGGGGGCTTCATCGGGCTCGACGCCCCGGCGTCAAGCGCGCTGACCCGCGAGCTGATGGGATGGCAGCCGATGCAGCCCGGGCTCATCGAGGACCTCGACAAGGGCCACTACTTCGAGAACCCATCCGCCTGATCGATCATCCGCCCGTGTAGGCCGGGCCGAATACGACGAGCAGCGCAAGGTCTTGGGTGACGTCGATGAAGCGGTGCTCCTCGCCGACAGGCACGAAGATCACCGAACCAGGGCCCACTTCGGCCGCGCCCTGCGGCGTCGTGATCCGGGCCTGGCCGGCGGTAACCACGTAGATCTCGTCCTCGGTGTGCGGACTCTGGTCGTCCACCCCGCCCGCCGGTATGCAGTAGGTCCCTACGGAAAGGGCCGGGACCCTGACGTGCTCGACCCAGTCGTTGGCCGCGCCAGCCGCCGGTGCCGCCCACAGCCCCGCACCCTTAATGATCTCCATAGCCGAAGCCTAGGCCCCAGGGCCAGGTCAGAAGCTCCTCTTGAAGCCAGTTCTCCCAGGTTAGGACAACATCTTCGCGGCGCGCCTGGGTCTCGAACTGGACATTCCCACGGTTAATGATGGCGGTCGCTGCGCGTACCATTCCCTGCTCACGCACCCTCACCAGCCCGGTGTTAGATCATTTCTCTTGCTAACTAAATTTCGGAATTGCGTACGGAGCGCGGCAAAATACGGCGCGAGAATTGGTGTTAGTGTACGAGCAGGAGCGTGAGGCGCATGGCAAGCAGGTGGGGGCGCATCAGCGACGGTATCCGGTTCGGCCCAGTCTTGAGGGGCCCGGGCATCCGGCTCCGTCCCCTCGGCGCGGACTCGGGCAAGTGGATGGCGCTCGGGCCGATCTGGATACGGCTGGGCAGCCCAAGCTCCTGGCCGGGTGAGGACGACGCCGCCAAGATGATCAAGCCGGTAGAGCCCTAGCATTATCACGATTGTGACCGCCGAGAACTCCGGCAGGTCGCCCCGCGACAATCACCTCATGGGACTACCGGTTCCCTGACGGCCAGGTGATGGTCGTCCATCGGATTTCCCGGGCCATGGACCCCATAAAGGGTGATGGTGCTGCCCACCGCGCAGAACTGTTTGGTGATACACGGCGTGGAGGCGATGCGCAATTCTGGCTCTGGTTGATCAATCGGAGCGTTCCCGGACGCCGATTACAGACACTCGGTAAGCCCCAGGACGCGTCCGTCGCACGAGCAGCTGCCCGTGCGCCTGGTTTGCGGCCACCGGGCCCACGCGCCCGAGATGGACGTTCACGGCCCGTCCCGGTTCACGTTCCTGCACCGGACGGCAGGAGGGTCCGCGACTTCACCAAGCGCACGGCCAGCCGTCGACCCTGGTCCGGCCGGATCTGAGGAAGTGATCGGCCAGCCAGATAGTTCGTCAACCGAAAGAACCGGCTCGGCGTCAAGTAACCGCGACACCAACCGGAGGGGAATCAACTTGAGCAGCCAGTATCCGCCCCAGTACCCACAGCAGCCCTACGGTCAGCAGCAGCCGTGGGAGGGCGGCCAGTTCCCCCCTCAGCAGCAGTACGGCCAGCCCCCGTGGGAGCCGCCCCGCCAGCCCCGCAAGTCGTGGATCCGGCGGCACAAGGTGCTGACCACGTTCCTGTCCGTCGGCGTGTTGTTCTTCGTCCTGATCGTGGTGAGTATCGCGTCGGCGGTCAGCAACGTCGGGGTGCACGTGGCCTCCACCTCCTCGCCGAACCCGGCCGCTGGCGGGCCCTCTTCCAGCAACTCCTCAGCGCCAGCCGCGAATTCCGGGCCGGAGGTGCTGCAGGTCGGCCAGTCGCTGAGCGTCAGCCAGGACGGCGGCCCGGGTGCCACGATTGTGATCAAGAACGTGCGCGTCACCACCCATCCCGCAGACCCGGAATTCGGGCAGGCACCACAGAACGGTTTCTACGTCATCGCCACGGTGCACGTGTCCTCGCAGACGAACGCCTTCGACGTCAACGACCTGGACTTCTACGCGGTCGAGCGCGGCAGCCACTTCGACAACGACAACGGGAACAGCTACGACGCGCTGGCCAACCCCCCGACCATCACCAGCACGCTGAACTCTGGCGAGTCCGAGTCCGGCAAGATCGTCTTCGATGTCCCCCACCTACACGGCACCATCAACTACGCCCCGAACTTTGACAGCGGCGTGCTGGCCAAGTTCCGGTTCTGAGCTAGCGAGCAAGAGCACGTGCGGAGGCCCCCAGGCGCTGACCGCGTACCGGGCGTTCGTCCTAGCCCTGGGCAGCGAGTAGCAGCGTGGCGAGCGGCTCGAGGGTGGCCATGAGCTCATCGAGCTCGTCCGGCTCGAGGCTCTCGTAGGGCCTCGCCGCGAGGTCGTCGGTGAGCGCCTCGACCCGCTGTTTGACGGCGCGACCCGGTTCGCTCAGCCAACCGTCATCCCCGATCAGG
>DASXCS010000059.1:0-1639 GCA_036490975.1 Solirubrobacteraceae bacterium | reverse complement strand
CTCAATCTTGGCGAAATTGCAGAGGTAGTTCTGGGACAGGACAGCGCCCTTGGACAGACCCGTTGTCCCGGAGGTGAAGGCGATGGTC
Source organism: Solirubrobacteraceae bacterium (assembly GCA_036490975.1). Classification (GTDB taxonomy): domain Bacteria; phylum Actinomycetota; class Thermoleophilia; order Solirubrobacterales; family Solirubrobacteraceae; genus Palsa-465. Next base: position 1,551 of record DASXCS010000059.1, on the reverse strand, counting down.
GCGGGGTCAGACCACACCGGATCCGGCAGGTCAGTGAGGTCCGCCTTCGAGTGGCTGTGCAGTTCCTCCACTCGGGCTGCCTCCAGCGGGAGCGGCGTTTGCGGAGCAAAATCGCCACCACGGACGATGATCCGCCGCAGGGCCGGGAGGTCCGCGGCGATCTCGAGAATGGCCGGGATGAGGTCCCGGTCCACGATGATGTTTTCGGCGCCGCTGACCTTGAGCTGGTGGGCCAGGAAGGTTCCCCGGTAGGCGGTGTTGAGCATCACTTCCATCGCGCCCAGGCGGGCGCAGGCGAACTGCAGCAGGACCTGGTCGGCGGTGTTCTCGGCCAGCGTCGCGACCACCGAATGCCGGCCTACACCGAACTCGCGCAGGCCCCGGGCGACCGAGTTCGATTTCTCGACGAGCTCGGTGTAGGTGAGGTCCTCCCCCACGATGGTCAGGGCGGCCTTGTCCGGGTTCTTGCCCGCCTGCTCGTACAGCATCGCCGTCAGGGTCTGCTTGAACGTCTCCGCCATGTCATGGCCCCCCGGTACCGTCAGGCATCTCGACCGCGCCACTGGCGCGTAGCTCCGCCCGGCGCTGCTCGCTGTAGCCCAGTTCCGCCAGCACCGCCTCGGTATGACCGCCCGGCCAGGCCATCCAGTCGGAGGTCGGGATGCGGCCGTTGACGGCGATGGGCGTGCCCAGCTGCTCGACCTCCCCGAGCGATGGGTGGACCACGCGGTTCACCATTCCCCGGTCCCGAGTGTGCCGGTCGTCCAGGAGCTCGGTGTAGCCGACCACCGGCGAGATGCCGACGTTGTGCTCCTGGTTGATGCGCTCCCACTCATCCCGGGTCTTCGCCGCGATCACCGCGCCCAGGCGTGTGCGCACCGCCTCGGCATCCGGTCCGGTCGCCTCGTAGGCCGTGGCCAGGTCGCCGACGCCGAGCACGGCGCAAAGCCTCTCCCATGCCCACGGTTCGACGGCGCTGACCATGATGTGGCGCCCGTCGGAGGTGGGATAGACACCGGTGCCCGGATGCCCGCCGAACTCACGGAGGGTGCGCGGGTCGCCGACTCCCTCCCGCCAGTGGTACTGCGCGTTGTAGCCAAACAGGGAAAGGACGGCGTCCTGGATGGAGATGGACAGGTGAGCCCCCTGGCCGGTGGCCTGGCGCTGCTGCAGGGCCGACAGGATGCCGATAGCGGCGTAGAGGCTGGCCACGGAGTCGCCGATGGGCAGCGGGGTGACCGCCGGTTCGCGGCCCGGGCCGCCGGAGGCAGCCGTCAGCCCGCCCAGGGCCTGATAGTTCTGCTCGTGGCCGCCGAGACCTGCGTCCGGGCCGGATTCGGAGAAGCCCGACACTCTCGCGTAAACGACGTCAGGCTTGCGGGCCCGGACCGACTCGTAGTCGATGCCCAGGCGCTCGGCTGCCCCGGCCGCGAATCCCTCCACCACGGCATCCGAGGCGGCCAGCAGATCGTAGAAGACGTGCTGGCCCGCAGGCTGCCTGAGGTCGAGGACCACACTCCTCTTGTTCCGGCTGTGCCAGAGCCAGCGGGG
>DASXCS010000058.1:0-40580 GCA_036490975.1 Solirubrobacteraceae bacterium | reverse complement strand
ATAATCCACGCCCTGGTCGATGCGCTCGGGCGTGACGCTCGCATGGGCCAGCGGATTGACGTAGCCGCGCCTCGGCGTGGGCGCGGCGACTTGCGTCGGCCTATCCGCCGCGGCTATCACGGGCTTTACGGTCCCAACGTCGGCCCTCACCGCCGGGACGGGTTTGGGCGTCGTCGCCACAGCGGTCCTCACGGGCGGGGTAGGTTTCGGCCTGATCGCCGGCGTGGTCACCACCGCGGGAGTGGTTGCCGTCGTGGTCGCGCGACGCTCAACCCGAGCCCGCGGGATCAGCTGTCTTGGGGGCAGCCGTCTCAGCACCGGACTGGCGGCCGGCTGGGACCCGCCGGCCGCCAGTCCGGTCGGGCGAGGGCTGTGCCCGATGTAGGCGAGTCGCGCGGCGCGTGCGGAGGCGCTCTTGCCTCCGAGCAGCCCGGGCAGCGTGGCCACCAGCAGCGCGATTGAGGAGACACCGCCCAGGCCCACCACGGGCATCAGAGGCCGCCTGGCTCGGGCGTCTCGGCGCATCCGCGTATAGCTCGCGTGCTGACGCATGAAGTTCTCATCCGACAGGTCGCGGGTCGGCCGCAGCCGAGCCATTTCCGGTGAGGACCGCGGCACGCGTCCCCTCCGCGCCAACGATCGCTGGAGCGATTCCTCCCACAGGTCGACCTCGCCGAGGTCGCGCACGGTGTCCACTGCCATCTCCTTGCGTCTGGAGCCTGCGGAGTTAGCTGACGGGCTCGCGCTGTGCGCTACGCCGCGCTTGACGGCGATTCGCCCCAGCGATCAAATCGATCGCACTGGGTTCCCCGCTCGCCGGCCACGGGTGGCTCGGCGACTCGGCTCTTTAGGTTGCCCGGGCAAACTACCAGGTCGGGTCTGGCTGCGGGCCACCACCGTTGTAATCCCACCCCGCGGACGCGTGATCGCGGCGCTGCCGGCTTTAGGCCGGGGCAAAGGGCGCCGAAACAAGAGGGACCCTTCCCGGGTGAGGCAAACTAACCCTGTGAGTTCGCACGAGATCACCCACCTGATCCACGAGTACGGGCTGATCGTGGTCTTCCTGGCCGCCGGCCTGCAGGCGGTCGGCCTCCCCGTGCCAGGAGGGACGGCGCTTGTCGCGGCCGGGATCGACGCCTCCACGAAGAACGGACTCCCCGTCGTGTGGGTGATCGTGGCCGGCGCCCTGGGTGCGCTGGTGGGCAGCGCGATGAGCTTTGCCATCGGCCGCTGGCGCGGTGACCGGGCCCTGGTCCGGCTGGGCAAGCTGTTCCGGCAGAAGCCCGAGCGGGTGGAGCAGCTTCGGTCGTGGTTCCGGGATCACACGGTGGCCCCGGTGTTCATCGCGCGCTTCGTCACGGGGCTGCGGAATGTCGCGGGACTCGTCGCCGGGGCTACAGGAATTCCCTTCCCCCGCTTCCTCGCGGTGACCTCGGTCGCCTGTGCCCTGTGGTCGACGATCATCACGCTCGAGTACTACTTCGCCGGCCACGTGATCCTGGGCGCCCCGACCTGGCTCCAGATCACGCTGATCATCGTGGGGATCGTGGCCACGATCGCGTCCTTCAAGCTGCTCAAGCCGAGCTTGCCCGCGGCCACCAAGACGCCGCCCTCGGCCGCTGACGCCGCCGAATAGTGAGCGTCTTCTCCGAGGCCGAGCTGGGTTATCTGCAGGGTGGTCGGCAGCTGGGACGGGTGGCCACCGTCGGCGCCGATGGCACGCCGCACGTGGTCCCGGTGGGCTGGATCCACAACGCGGCCAGCGACACGATCGACATCTCGGGCTACGAGCTCGAGCAGTCAAAGAAGTTCAGGGACGTCGCCCGGAGCGGGCGGGCCGCGATCGTGATCGACGACCTTGAGAGCGTCGATCCCTGGCGTCCCCGCGGGGTCGAGGTCCGCGGGCGCGCCGAGGCGATCCCCCGCCCCACGCCGCTGATCCGGATCCACCCCGAGCGGATCATCAGCTGGGGGCTGGCTGCAGGACGCAGTGCCCGCACCGTGACCGGCGGCTGAGCGCCGCCCGCCTACCCGGCGGAGCGCTCCACCGAATCGCCAATCAGCCAGAACATCGGCGGCCACAGGCCGACGAAGATGGCCCGCCGCTCAGCGCACCCGCGAAGACCGACGCTCCTGAGCTGCTTGATGAGCATGGCCTGGCCCTACCCTTCTTTCGCGGCAGCGGAAACGGGGTAGGACATTGCGATGTCAGCCCAGGTCCCGTTCTCGCGCGGTGTGGCCACGGCGGCCACGTGGCCGCTCGGGCTGGCCTGGACGTCGTGGAGCTATCTGTGGCGGATCCTGCCCGTGCACAGAACCGATGAAAACGGGTCACTGCCCGAGGACCTCCCGCCGGCCCTTCCCGAGGGCGTATCGGATGAGGACATCCAGGAGCCGTCCGAGGGCTTTGGCCCGCTGCTGCACCGGGTGTACACCTGCGCCGTGGTCGATGCCTCCTGCAGCTCGGAGCATCTGCTCCGCCGGCTGTCTGCGGATCCGGATCGTGTCGCGCCGTGGCGCCTGGCTCGGTTTCGCGAGACTCTGGGTCCCGCCGGTGTGATGACGGCCGGCGACGAGCTCCTGGTTCACATGCCGGGTCCCTGCGACGGGCCGGTTCGCGTCGTTGACGTCCGGCCGGACCGGTTCCGTCTCGCCACCCTGGCCGGTCATCTGGAGGCCGGCCAGATCGAGCGGCGCGTGTGCGCCGCCGACCGCGGGATCTGCTTCGCCGTCGAGTCCTGGGCCCGAGGCGGCGATCGATTCTCGGCCTTCATGCACGATCGTCTCCGGATGGCCAAGGAGGTTCAGCTCTATATGTGGACGTCCGTGGCCGAGCGAGTGGCTCGCGAGGCTGGCGGTCGGCTCCTGGACGGCGTGAGCGTTCACACCAGGCGGGTGCCACCCGAGGCCTTCCCATCGTGACCGACGTGGTCGTGATCGGCGCCGGGCCGAACGGCCTCGTCGCCGCGAACCTGGCGGCGGATGCGGGGCTCGACGTCGTGGTCCTGGAGGAACAGCCGGAGCCGGGCGGCGCGGTGCGCTCCGGCGAGCTGACGCTGCCCGGGTACACGCACGACATGTTCAGCGCCTTCTATCCGTTTGCCGCGGCCTCCCCCGTGATCCGAGGATTGGAGCTGGAGCGGTGGGGGTTGCGGTGGCGGCGCTCGCCGCTGGTCCTGGCCCACCCGACCGGGGAGGACCGCGCGGTGGTCCTCTCGCAGGATGTTGAGGAGACCGCCGCCTCCCTGGACGCGTTTGGGGCCGGGGACGGCGAGGCGTGGAGGCGGCTCTATGGGGCGTGGTCGAAGATCGAGGAGCCGTTCATGGAGGCGTTCACCACGCCGTTTCCACCCGTGGCCGCGGGGCTGCGGCTGGCTCGCCGGCTGGGGCCGGCGGGCGCGGCGTTGCTGGCCCGGGTGGCGGCAAGATCGCTGCGCCGGTTTGGGCAGTCGACCTTCCGTGGGCCGGGCGGGCCGCTCCTGATGGGTGGCAACGCCCTCCATGCCGACCTCACGCCGGACACGGCGGGCAGTGCGTTCTTCGGCCTGGTGCTATGCGGGATCGGCCAGCACCTGGGGTTCCCGGTGCCCGAGGGCGGAGCCGGCCGGCTGACCGACGCCCTGGTCACGCGGCTGCAGGCCGCGGGCGGATCGCTCCGATGCGGGAGCCGGGCTGACGGCGTCCTGGTCGAGGGCGGACGGGCGGCGGGCGTCCGGATCGCTGGCGGCGAGCCGGTCCCAGCGCGAATCGCGGTGCTGGCTGACGTGGGTGCGCCCCAGCTGTACCGCGAGCTCCTTCCGGACGATGCGGTTCCTGTGCGTGTGCGGTTGGGACTGCGTCGGTTTCGCTACGACTACTCGACGATCAAGCTCGACTGGGCGCTGTCGGGAGCGATCCCGTGGAGCTCGCCGGAGGCTCGGCGAGCGGGCACGATCCACGTCGGCGACAGCCTCGACTTCCTGAGCGAGGCCACCTCATCGATTGAGAAGGGTCTGATCCCGGCCCGCCCGTTCCTGATCCTGGGTCAATACAGCATGGCCGATGAGACCCGGGCGCCGGACGGGCATGAGACCGCGTGGGCGTATTCACACGTGCCACAGGTCGTGCTGGGCGACGCCGCCGGGCGGCTGCGAGGGACGTGGGACGCCCGTGAGCTGGAGGTGTTTGCCGAGCGGATGGAGGCCGAGATCGAGCGCCTGGCGCCAGGCTTCCGGGACCTGATCCTGGGCCGAAACGTCTTCGGGCCGGCGGATCTGGAGCGCCATGACCGGAACCTCGTCGGCGGAGCGCTGAACGGCGGCACGGCCAAGCTTCGCCAGCAGGTTCTTCTGCGCCCGGTGCCCGGACTCGGGCGGCCGGAGACCCCGGTCAAGGGGCTGTATCTGGCCTCGTCCTCGGCCCACCCCGGCGGCGGCGTCCACGGTGCGCCGGGCGCGATCGCGGCCCGAGCGATGTTGAGGACCATCGGCGGCGAATCGTGACGGTGGTGGCCTGCCACGAGGCGGCGGTCCCGGGGCCGAACCCGTACTGCTGGACCCGGTGGCTTGGGCCCAGCTCGACCGTGAAATGGAGCCGGCCGGTCCTATCTGCCCGCGTCAGCTCGCGGCGGGCATCTGCGTCGACGACGTAGCGCTGTCCGGGCGGGTAGAGCGGCGCGGTCGTGACGGACAGCGTGCCGCTGCCCCTGGCGTCCAGACCCGCGCTGCGGATGCCGGTCAGGTACACGAACTCACGCACATCCCGGTGGCTGACGTTGAAGCGCCAACCCCAGGCTGAGAACGCGGTGTTGGCCGTTCGGTATGAGAAGGCGCCCGGGGCGGGCACCGGGTGCCCGATGTACGGGGCCAGCCAGCTCAGGAAGCGCTTCAGGTCTCGCCGCCAGTACGGCCACGAGTGCGTGCCCGGACCGTAGAAGTAATCGGCGTGCGGGATCCCGGCTCCGTTCAGCGCCCTCACGAAGCTCCTGGTCATGTCCCAGATCTCCATCTCAGTCGCCGCGGCTGCGGCCTCGCCGCCGGCGTTTGAGAGGTCCTGACCCGCGTTCGATGTGGGCGTCGGGTCGAGCGGGCCCGGCTCACCGTTGCCCGACGCGATCCATAGCGGCGTGGCGCGCAGATTTGGGGCCAGATACGTCGGATCGTTGTCCTCCCACACCACCCTCTGGGTGTAGGGGTCGCCCCACGTGCAATGGCCGTCCGGGCCGTCGCCCGGCGCGTCGGTGGCCAGCCACAGCCCCTCACTCAGCGTCGGGTAGAAGGGGTACTGCTCGAGGTTGTCGTTGGCGCCGGAGAACGAGCCCACCGCGCCGAACAGCCCGGGGTTGTCGGCCGCGTAGTGCGTCGAACCGCCGCCGCCCGCGGACAGGCCGGCGATGAACCGCTCACCCCGAGTGGCCAGCGTCGGGTAGTGCAAGTCGATGTACGGGATCAGCTCATGGACGTGAAACGTCTCCCACGCCGGTACCGGTCCGGACTGGCCCTGGAGCAGGCCGTACCAGTCCGAATAGGAGCCGTCGTAGCCGCCGTCGGGCATCACGACGATCAGCGGTCGGCGGCCGATGAGCTTCTCGACATGGCCGTCCGTGAACCAGTTCATATAGCCCCCGAGCGCGCCGTGGAGGAGGTACAGGACTGGGTAGCGCCGGCCTCCGCGCGGGTTGTAGCCGACTGGCAGCATCACGTTGACGTGGACGTCTCGCTGCATGGCCGGCGAGTGCAGCGTGAGGTCGGTGGTCCGCGCGTCGAGTGACTTGGTTTCGATGAGTGTCAGGCGGCCGGCCGCAGGGGCATTGACCCGGGGGATACAGGCCGGCGAGGCGGGGGCCACCGTGGCCCGTGATGAGGCGGACGATGTCGCCATCACCGCCAGCACCAGTGCGACTATGAGTCCGCGGGTATTCATGGGATGGCCGGAGAACGGCTCTGATTCAGATAACGCCGCGCGTCACCCGGACTGGCGCCCAGCGCCTGCCATCCCGAGAACCTCATCGGCTCGCTCCGTGAGCCGGGGGTCGTGGCTGGCGCAGATCACGGTCTGGCCGCTTCGGGCCGCCTGGCGGATCAGTTCGGCCACCAGCTCGGCGCTGGCCTCATCCAGCCGGGACGTCGGCTCATCCAGGATCAAGAGGCCGCGCGCGGCGGCCATCGCCCGGGCCAGGGCCACCCGCTGGACCTCACCCGCGGACAGGCGCTCGACCCGCTGCCCGGCGCGCTCCTCCAACCCGAGGGCGCTCAGCAGCACCGTCGCTGTCTGAGCGGCGGTTTCAGGCTCGACGCCGCGTAGCTGGAGGACCAGGACGACGTTCTCTCGCGCGCTCAGAAAGTCGACCGTCGCGGGCTCCTGAGGCATGTACCCGATGCGCCGGCGCCGAAGGGCGGCCAGCTGCTCCCGATCCCAGCCGGTCAGCGGCTCCGTATCGATCACCACCTCGCCGGCATCGGGCCGGTCGAGTCCGGCGATCAATCGCAGCAGCGTGGTCTTCCCGCTCCCCGAGCGGCCCGCCACGACGGTCAGCTTCTGGGGAGCAAAACTGTGAGTGAGCTGTTCGAGGACGGTCCTGGCGCCATACGAGCGGGACAGGGCGCGGACCTCTGCTTCGGCCGGGCCCGCGCCGTTTTGAAGCTCTGACGGGCGCGACCCGTCCGCCGCCCCGGCGGACTCCGCTTCCCCCGGCTCAGGCTCCAGCACGAAGCCGTCCCCCAGGAGATGGCTCCGGGCCCGGGCCCGAATTGCCGAACGTTTGCGCTGGTCCGGAGGTAGCCGCAGCCACCCTCCTCGGCTGACCACGAGCATGTCGCCGTTCCCGCTGCGCTCCTCGGCGATCCGGCCGCCCGCGATCGTGACCGTGCGATCGGCCGACTGCGCCATCACCGGGTCGTGGGAGACGATCACGACGGTCATCCCGCTCGCGCGGGCCAGGTCATTGATGAGCTTGCGGATCACTTGCGCGCTGTCGGCGTCAAGTTCACCGGTCGGTTCATCGGCCAGCAGCAGCGCCGGCCGATGGGCGATGGCGGCGCACAGCGCCACCCGCTGGCGCTCGCCGCCGGAGAGTTCGGTCAGCCGCGCCTGACCGCGGTCGTGCAGCCCGACGGCTTGCAGCAGCTCGTCCGCCCGGCGGCGGCGCTCGCGGCGTGCGTCACCCCGGACCGCCAGCGGGAGCTCAACCGCCTGGGCCACGGAGAGCGAGGAGGGAGCCTCCAGGGACTGACTCAGCAGCCCGAGATATCGGTTGCGAAATCTCGCGCGAGCCCGCTCTCCCTGCCGGCCTATGTCTGTGTCCAGGACCCGGACGATGCCCGCCGACGGTGTGTCGATTCCGGCGATCACCCGCAGAATCGTGCTCTTGCCGGCACCGCTGGGCCCGAGCACGCACAGAACCTCGCCCCTGAACACGTCGAGCTCGGCCCCCTGGAGCGCGGCGGCGTCTCCCTGCCCCGTGCGGTGGACGCGAAAGACATCGCGCAGCTCAACCAGCGTCTCGGTCATCGCGCTGGCCGCCGCCTCGGGAGCAGTGTCTCGCTGAGGGCCCATCCGGCGCTGGCACAGAGCACGGTCAACCCCGCGCCCAGGGCGAGCAGCTGGAGCCAGGGCAGGACCGTGATCAGTGGCGGCTGGGCGGTCCCGCTCTCATACGCCCCGACTCCGGCCACGGTCAGCCGGTCGAGCAAGAGCGCGATCACCAGCCCCGGCCAGATGCCGAGAAGGCACGCGGCGGCGAAGCGGAGGCGCAACTCGCGGCGCAGGCCGCTCGGCCCGACGCCCTGTGTCTCCAGGTCCGCCTGGATCCGCGGCGCCCGCAGCGGGCCGACCAGAACGAGCAGCATCCCGAGCAGGGCCAGCAGCGTGGCCACGGCGCCCGACGCCAGGAGGGTCCGCGTGACGCCCGAGGCGACCGGATCAGAACGCAGGCTCTGCTCGACTCCGGTGCGGTAGCTGGAGGTGAGCTGGCTCAGCGGGCCTTGTCGAAGGGCGGTTCGGAGTGTGCGCGTCTGCGGCGTGGAGATCCACAACTCATCCGGCCGGCCCTGGCCGGGGAGCTGGGCGTCGAGGGCTCCGGACAGGAACTCCTGGTCGGCCACGACAAAGCCTCCGGCTCCCGGGCCGACGGAGGGAAACCGGCGCAGCACGCCGACCACCCGAGCCTGGACGGGCAGGCCGTCCACCGTCAGCCCGATCTGGCCTCCGGGTCCTGCCGCTGCCGCGGTCCCGCGATCGGCCAGCACCGGGAGCGGCCGGGTGTCGCTCGGCTGGGCTGGCCTCACCACCCCCGGGTAGCCGGTCGTCTGGAAGGTCAGGGCGGTCGCCGTCCCGGAGGCGGCCCCGACGGCCCTCCAGGTGGCCAGCCGGGTGTGCGTCAGCGCCTGGCCGCTGCTGTCTTGACTGAGCAGGGGGCCGAGCGCGAGCCGCGCCGAGAACTGAGTGGCCGGTGCGCGGTTCTCGCCGTTCTGATGCCCGTTCGTGATCGCCGTCCCGGACAGCTCGCTCAGCTCGATCGCCTCGACCTCCCAGTGGCCCTGCGGAATCCGCGCCCGCAGGACGCGGGGTCGCAACCCGCTCTCTCCAAGCGACAGCCGGTCGATCGCGCCCGCGGGGTTGCGGAGATCGAGCGCGACGTCCAGATCCAGGTTCGGAGAGCGGACGGCCAGCGCCACTCGGCGCGCCTGCGGCCGCAGCAGCGGACCTGGTGTCCGGGCCGGGCCGGGCTGGCGGAGCCGGCTGGCCAGGGCGGCCAGCGAGGCTGGGCCGTCGCTGTTACGCCAGCCGTGAATGAGGTGAAGGGCGGCAGCCGGCACGCCCAGCGCCGGCACGTTGACGGTGCCGCCGCCCGCGGAGTAACTGGCCTGCGTCCGGCGGACGCGGAACACCGAGCCATGGCTGATCTCACGCCAACGTTGGACAGGAGCGAGTTGGAGCGGGGTGGCAAAGCTCGATCCAGCGCCGATCCGCGCGTCCAGGGGGACGCGGTCGGCCGCCTGATCCGCGGCGCCCCGGATCAGCGTGGCCCGGAAGGAAAGCCCGAATCCGGCCAGCCCGGCGCTGACGGCCAGGAACGCGATCGCCAGCCCGGCGGTGCCCCGGGCCCGACCGAGTCCCACCAGGGCCAGACGGACGCTCAGGCTGCGCGCCCTGGAGGCGCGCTCACCGGCTTGAAGAAGTGGTCCCGTGGCCCGGAACAGCACCAGCCCGGCCGACAGGCAGGCCAGCGGAATCAGCAGGCCGATCCAGGCCGCCGTCGAGCCCGTCCCCAGGGAGAGTCCGGCGATCAGCACGGCCGCCCCGACGATCGCCGCCAGGTCGAAGACCCGGCGACCACTGATCAGCGGCGCGAGGGCCAGGAGCGCGGTCATCGCCGCCCACCCGCCGGCCAGCACGTATGCCGCCGTCGAGCTCAGGAGGCCATGGTCGATCACGGCCCCGACCGGTTCACCAGCTCCGCCGGCCAGAATCGCCGTGAAGGCGATGGCCAGCCCCAGCCCGGCCACGACGGCGGCGGCCGAGATCCAGGCCGCCTCGGCCAGCAGGAGTGCCGCCACGTGGGACGTCCGGCCTCCGGCGTGCCGCAGGCGCTGGATTTCCGCCGCCTGGTCACGCTGGAGCGCGCCCGCGGCCAGGAGCACGAACAGGACCAGGGCCACCGCCACGCCCCCGTCGACCAGCAGCAGCCGGTGGACCGCCACCGACGCCCGGGACCGGGCCGCGTCTAGGCCGAAGAACGGACCCTCGAACGTGAAGCGAGCGGACAGTGGCGACACGGCGGCCTGAGCAGCCCGCAGTCGGGCCTCGAAGGCGGGCAGGTTCCAGCTGTGGAGGTTGGCCAGCGGCACGAGCCCCACCCAGCTGTAGGTGCGGTACACGCCGCTCAGACCATCGATCGATCCCAGCCCGGTCATGTCTGCGGTGACCACGACGGGCGTCGCCCCCTCCGCGCCGGCGGCATACCCGAGCGGGACGTCGGACAGAGCGGCGCGCCCGACGACCTGGATGCGGACACCCGCTGCGGCGAGGGTCGGCGGGACGTGGCCGGGACTGGCCTGGAGGACGTTGCATTGCTGGGCCTGGCAGGGGCCCAGCTTCTGGATCGCGCTCGCTGGGAGCCAGCGGTTCAGTGGCGAGATGGCGACCGGATGAACGACCACACCGCTCAACCGGACGGGGTTCAGCAGCAGCACCCGCGTGGGGCGGCTTACTCCAAAGCGGGTGAAGACGGTGTTGGCGGTGCGCCTTCCGTAGGGCGTCAGCGGCCCTTCCCAGACCAGGCGAACGGCGCCGTCGACTGGGTCCAGTCGCCTGAGCATGGCCCTGGCGCTCTGATCGCCCACGATCACGCTTTCCGATACCGCAGCACCCGCGAAGCCGACCACCAGCGCCAGGGCCAGGCCGGGCAGGATCCAGTTCCGGCTCCTCCGCGCCCGAGCGACGACGACCGTGAACGGACCCGCCAGGCCGCGCATCAGTCTCCCCGCGCCCGGTGCCGGCGGTAGTGGGCGCGGGACTTCTCGCGCCCGCCACACACGGTCATCGAGCACCAGCGACCGGAGTTGTTTCGCGAGCGGTCGTAGAAGACCCAGCCGCAGTGATGTCCGGGGCAGCTCTTCAGCCGCGACCAGCTCCCATCAAGCATCGCGGCGGTGGCGATGGCCAGGAGGGTGCCGAGGGCTTGATCGACGGGCCGCTTGCCGGCGGGTTTTAGCCGCGCCCCGTCGACATCGAAGCGGAGCTCAAACGACGTGCCGGCGACGGCCCGGTCCAGGTGTCGCAGAGCCTTCCGGTCGGGCGGTGGACTCGTGCCCCGTTGCGCTGCGATCAGCTCACGCAGGCCCTCGCGGACCGTGAGTGTGCGGGCGACGTCGGCCTCGGTGACGCGGTCTCTTTGTGCGATGAGTTCGCGGGTCGCGAGCCACGAGTGGAGGCCGGTGCGGCTGGCCAGCAGGTCCGCGCCCCACTCCTCGACCAGATCGAAGTTGCTGTTCAGGAACGCCTGCAACAGCGCGAGCTGCCCGGGCGCCGCGGGTCGGGTACCTGGCTGCGGCGCCGCCTGCTCACGCCGCCACAGGCCGTCATCGACGGCGGCGCGGACTCGGAGTACTTGACCATCAAAAGCCAATGAGCGGTTAGGATAAACGACCGGCAGGCAGCGCGGTCAAGCAACCCGGCGGAAATGCCGATACAGGACAGACAGGGGCATCAACACCGAATCGCTCCACAAGCGGATCAACGTTTGGCGCGGGACGAGCAGGCAGGGACAGCACGCTCGTTCCGCATCAACCTCAGCCGCGCCCGCCCTTGCGGGGCCGGCGCCCCTAACAGCCGTTCTTGTGCCCGGCGTTGTTGGAGGAGGCGTTGACGCCCTGGCAGCTCGCGTCATGGCCGACGTTGTTGCCCGACACGTCGCCGCTGCCCTCCACCCTCAGGTCATGCCCGACCTGATTGTCGACGACCGTTACCGCGCCACCCTGAACGGTGAGGTCGTGGCCGACCGTGTTCCCAGCGCAGCCTCCCCCATCACCGACGGTGACTGCCCCGGATGCGCCGTCGACGTGCAGGTCGTGCTCGACGTTCGTCCCGCAGATCGAGAGCCCCGCGGCTCCGTCTGCCCTCAGATCGTGCCCGATCGTTGCCCCCTGGCTGATAAGCGTGCCACCGGGATCGACGACCACGTCGTGGCCCACCTGCGTTCCCGACACGAGCGTGCACGTGGCACCCCCGGGCACGACCACAGAGTCACCGTGCCCGCCATACATCCCAGCGCAGGTGGTGTTGCCCGGCCCCAGGGGTGTCGGGGTTGGGGGCGGTGGGGGCGGGGGTGGGCCGCCGCCTCCGCCTCCGCCAGGGGTGCCGCCGCCTCCGCCTCCGGGGGTCCCTCCACCGCCACCGCCGCCGGGGGTGCCCCCGCCTCGGCCTGGATTACCTCCGCCGCCGCCGCCCGGGGTGCCCCCACCTCCACCGCCCGGGTTGCCACCACCGCCCCCGCCGGGATTACCTCCGCCACCGCCAGGGGTGCCGCCGCCGGGATTCCCGCCACCGCCCGGATGGCCACCCCCGCCGGGGCGCCCGCCACCCCCGCCGCCGGGGGGGCCGCCGCCTCCCGCTCCGTTACCACCACCGTTACCACCGCCCTGACCGCCCCCACCGCCATTACCGCCACCGCCTTTCCCGCCGCCGCCATTACCACCGCCACCCCCGCCACGGGGACCGGACCCGCCTCCCGGGCCGCCTCCCGGGGACCCATTCCCCCCATTTCCCGAACCCGACTTTCCGGTCACGCCGGACGATGTTGCGGCACCGTGCGAGCGGCGGACGTGCAGCGCCGCGACGACGCCGCCGAGGCCCGGGACGCTGGCCACCATGTGGCTCGAAATCGCGAATGGAGCAGCTGCGGAGGAGGGAGTGCCGGCGGCCGCGGCCACCGCAGCCGCGACGGCGACGATCGCCAGGCCGTTGGCCGCAGAGGAGCCGAACGAGCTGGTGCGACCTCCGACTATCCGGGCCAGCGCCTGCTGCGGCGCGGCGAGCAGGGCTGCGAGCACGAACGTCTGACGCCGGCCCGCGTACGAGGCCAGGAAGGCATCGACGGCATATGAGTCGAGCTGCGTGCCCGCGCACTCCTTGAGCGTCGTGATCGCCTGCTTGTGCTGTGCCGCGGGCCGGTATGGCCGCTCCGATGTGATCGCATCGAATGTGTCAGCGACCGCGACGATCCGTGCGCCAAGCGGGATTTCCCGGCCGACCAGGCGCAGCGGGTAGCCGTGGCCGTCGACACGCTCGTGGTGATGCCTGACGATCGCCGTGATCTCCGGATCGCCGAGCACCGCGACGAGCCTTGCTCCCTCGTCGGCGTGGCGCTTGACCGAGGCGAACTCCTCCTCGGTCAGCTCACCGGGCTTGTCGAGGATCGCGCGCGGCACCGCCAGCTTGCCGACATCGTGGGCCGCCGCCGCCGCACGCAGACGCGCCAGCTCGGGCGATGAGAGCCGCATCCGGCGGCCGACCATCTCCGCGTGCCGCGCGACTCGTCGCGAGTGACCGTGCAGGTAGATGTCCTGGGCATCGACCGCGCTGGCGAGCTGCCGGAGCACCCGCCAGCGCCGGGCCTGCTCGCTATCCGCAGGCTTCAGGATCCCCTTCGTCGGCGACCCTTCGTGCTCGAGCGTCCGCAGGATTCTCGCTGCGCTGGCCAGCCGCCGTTCGCTGCGCAGGTGCCACAGCCACCCCCAGATCAGAAGCTCGCTGAACAGCAGGTCGGTTCGATGCATGCTGTGCGTCCAATACGCACGCAACAGCCATGACACCGCCTGGGATATCGCGATCGCGATCAGGAGCAACAGCCACAGCGACGTGACGGCGCCACTCGAGCGCAGCTCCCACACCGCCACGACCGGCAGCACGAACACGGCCCCGGTGACGAGCAGGACCATTGGAAAATGCCGCCACGAGCGGCCGGGCCATTGTTCTTCCCCCGGTACGCCGATCATCCTCACGCTCCTTGCGAGGATTATGGCCCGTTTGTGCCGCTCCGGAAAGGGGTGAATTTAGATTTCTCGCCAAGCCGGCGTCGGGGCGACGGGGCTGACGGCCGGCAGACGCCCCGCTCAGAAGTGGCAGACGCCCGCCCAGAACCGCCAGCCGCCCCCTCAGGCCGGGTCGTCGCCCGTGTCCACGATCCCCCGGTCGCGGAGTTCGCGCAGCGCTGAATCCGACTTCGACAGATCCTCGAGCCCCATCGCTCGTAGGACGCCCGGCGTCTTTGTGAACTGGATGTCGCGGTAGTCGACGACCTGGATGTGGTTGCCCCAGGGGTCTCGGAAGTCAAGCGACCCCTGGGCCTTCACGTCGATTCCGCCGTCGCGCAGCGCCGTCCGGACGGCCTCCTTGTCGTCCACCACCAGCCCGAAGTGGCGAGCGTCGTCGGCCGGTTGCTTCCGGCCTGAGGCGATCGCGATGAACTGGTCACCCATGTCGATGAACGCCATCGACGCTCCGTGACGGCCCCGCAACTCGAGGTCAAAGAAGCGGCCGTACCAGACGAGCGCCTCGTCGACGTCCGCGACTTCCAGGGCTATGTGGTTGACACCGACGAGCCGGGGCATTGCCTGTTCGCTCTTTGGTTGGCCCAGCTGGGCTCATCCGGCCGGCACGCTGTGGCGAGCCACGATCCTGTCGTAGTTGAGCCGCATCAGCTCAATCACCTCCCGCACGTCCGCCTGGCTGGTGATCCGGCGGGCTGCCGGTCCCGGCTTGCCGGGGAAGACCGGATGGTCAACCACTCGTCCCTGCTCCTTGAGGGAGAGTCCGACCTCTTTGGGAAGTAAGAAATGAGCCGCGTGGTCTCCGTGCAGGTGACCGATCTCATGGCCTCCCACCCTGAAGGCAAATTCGCCTCGCCGGCCCAAGCCGGACGTCACGCCCGGCCACGACGTGACCTCGAGGGTGATCTCCTGGCTGGGGGTCTCGGTGCCTGTCATTTGACGCTCCTCTCTTGACTGCACTCAACACACTACAAGTTCAAGTTAACTTGAAGTCAAGGGCCAAGCGTGATTTTCTACTCCCATGTCAGAACTGCTCACGATCGGGGAGGTCGCACAACGGAGCGGCGTGACCAGCTCAGCGCTCCGTTTCTATGAGCAGCGCGGCCTGATCACCTCCGAGCGCGCGGGGTCGGGTCACCGCCGCTATCCCCGACCCGTGCTCCGGCGGATCGCCTTCATCGTGTTCGCTCAACACGTCGGGCTGACGCTCGATCAGATCGGGGCCGAGCTCGCCACCCTCCCTCCCGATCGCGCTCCGACCCGACGCGACTGGGCCCGGCTCTCGAGCAGCTGGACCGCTCAGATCGATGAGCGGATCGCCGAGCTCGAGCGCCTCAGGCTGGGCCTGACCGAGTGCATCGGCTGTGGATGCCTATCCCTGGACCGCTGCCGACTGGCCAACCCCGGCGACCTCGCTGGCCGGCTGGGACCCGGACCGCGCTACTGGATCGGCGACCGCCCGGTCTCAGGGCCGGGCGAGCGGTCTGTCCGCCGCTGAGTCGCTCAGCGCGGGCGCAGCATGTCGACCACCAGGTCGAGATGCCGCTCCCAGTCGAATCCCGGTGCGGTGACGCTCATCGCCGAGCAGACACCGCACATCAGCATCGCGATATCGCTGGCCTGGATGTCAGCGCGAATCGTCCCGGCGCGGTGCGCCCGGGCGATCAGCTCGTCGGTCCGCTCCAGGAGCTCCTCGCGCTCGGCCTGAGTCTGATCCCAGAGGTTCTCACCGGCGCCGGCGATGGCGAGCTGGGTCGCCGCGTCGTGGGCCGCCGTCTCGGCGTTGCGCCGGAGCAGGCCGACCAGCGCCTCGAACGGCTCCTGGTCGGTCTCGAGGGCCTCCCGCGCCCGGTCGGCGAACAGGCGGAACTTCTGGCGCATCAGCTCCACCATCAGCGCTTCCTTCGTGGGGAAGTGGCGATAAACGGTCCCTACCCCCACACCGGCGCGGGCGGCCACGTCGTCCATCTGCGCCTCGGCGCCGCACTCGGCAAACACGGCCCTCGCGCTCTCGAGGATCCGCTCGCGGTTGCGACGGGCGTCCGCCCGTAATTGGCGGGTGGCCTCGGCCGTGGTCTGAATCTCGGTTGTCACAACTTTCTTGTCCGCGGGTCTTGACAAGCGGAATCGTAGTTCCATATAGTTCAGAATGCAACCGGAACCGGAGGTCAGCTTCCAAATGACAACCACGAGTCCCCCAATCGAGACCCCGCTCTACAACCCGCGGGCCAAGAACCTGGCCCTGCTGCTGCTGGCCATCACCCAGTTCGTGATCGTGATCGACGCCTCGATCGTGAATGTCGCGCTGCCCTCAATCGGACAACACCTTGACTTCTCACGCGACGATCTGTCGTGGGTCGTGAACGCCTACACGCTGACGTTCGGCGGCTTTCTGCTCCTGGGCGGCCGGCTGGCCGATCTCCTGGGGCGCCGGAAGATGTTCATGCTCGGCCTGGTCGTGTTCTCGCTGGCCTCCTTCGCCGGTGGAATCGCGCAGTCGGAGGCGTGGCTGATCGCCGCCCGAGCCGTTCAGGGCCTCGGCGCCGCGATCGTATCCCCGGCCGCGTTGTCGATCATCACCACCACCTTCGCCGAGGGCGCCGAACGCAACCGCGCGCTCGGGATCTGGGGCGCGGTGGCCGGTGCCGGCGGCGCCGCCGGAGTGCTGCTGGGAGGAATCCTGACCAGCGGCCTGAGCTGGCGCTGGGTGCTGTTCGTCAACGTGCCGATCGGGCTGGCCGCCGCCGCGGTGGCTCCCCGCACGCTCGTGGAAAGCCGCTCCGAGGACGGGACCCGGTCATTCGACATTCCGGGCGCGGTGACCGTCACCGCCGGGCTATCCCTCCTGGTCTACGCCGTGGTTGAAGCGGTGAACTCGGGCTGGGGCTCCACGGCGACGCTCCTGCGGCTCGGCGGCGCGGTCGTGCTGCTGATCGCATTCCTGGTCATCGAGCTCCGCCAGCGGCATCCGCTGATGCCCTTCCGGATCTTCCGGCTGCGGACACTGCGGGGAGCGAACATCGTCGGGCTGCTGATCGGCATGTCGCTGTTCTCGATGTTCTTCTTCATCTCGCTCTACCTCCAGGACGTCCTTCACTACTCGCCGATCAAGACCGGAATCTCCTACCTCCCGCTGGCCGTCGGGATCATCGTTTCGGCCGGCGTCGCGTCGCAGCTGGTGACACGGATCGGCTTCAAGCCGGTCCTCATAGCCGGGCTGGTATTCGTCGCGGGAGGACTGCTCTGGTTCTCCCAGGTGCCCGATCCCGGAGGCTCGTACGCGGCTGACGTGCTCGGACCGTCGCTGCTGGCCGCCGTCGGCCTCGGGCTGTCATTTGTCCCGGTCACGATTGCCGCGGTGACGGGAACCGAGCCGGCGGAGGCCGGCCTGGCCTCCGGCCTGATCAACACCACCCAGCAGGTCGGCGGCGCGCTCGGCCTGGCCATCCTGGCCACGATCGCCAACAGCCGCACCCAGGGCCTGTTTCACGCCGGGGTCCACAATTCCGCGGTGGCATTGACCAAGGGCTTTGACCGGGCCTTCCTCATCGGCGCCGGCTTCGCGCTGGTCGGAGCGTTCCTGGCCGCCGTGCTGATCTCCTCTCGCGACAGCCGCGAGCACTCAGAGGCGGCGCGGCGCGAGGGCGAGGAGCCTTCCTCTCACAGGCCCGAGATGATGCGTCCGGTGAGCAGCGGATCCGCAGTCTGAGAGCCGGCGCCTGGCCGGACGGCGACGCGTATCCTGCCCTCGATGCGGGCGGGCAGGCTCCTGGCATTGACGATCGTCCTGAGCTGCCTGCTGGCGATGCCGGGAGTCGCCCAGACCTCGCAGCCGGCGCCGCTCGGCCTGACGAGCTGCCGACCCATGCTGGGCGTCTATCAGTGCTCGGGGCTGGCCACGACCTGGGACGGGCTGCCGCTGGACACCACCGTGACCCTGCCCCGGCGCGGAGCGCGGCACCTGCCGGTCGTGGCGGAGCTCAACGGATTCGGCAACAGCAAGTACGAGTACCTGGATCCCAGGTCCCACGCCTACACCGGAAACGTCTATGACTGGGCCCGCCGCGGTTACGCCGTGCTCACCTACACGGCCCGAGGGTTCTGGGGATCGTGCGGTACGCCCGAGGCCCGGCTGGCCAGTCCCGCCGGGTGCGCGCGCGGCTACATCCGCCTGGCGGATGTGCGCTACGAGGTCCGCGATGCGCAATACCTGATCGGGAGGCTGGTCGACCAGCGGATCGCCGATCCGGCGCGGATCGGGGTCACCGGAGATTCCTACGGCGGTGGCCAGACGTTCGATCTTGCTGCCCTGCGCAACCGGATGATGCTCCCCGACGGCACGCTCGTCCCGTGGCGCAGCCCCCACGGCGTGCCGCTCCACGTGGCCGCCGCGGCGCCGATCATCCCCTGGACCGACCTGGTCTACGCGGCGGCGCCAAACGGGCGCACGCTCAGCTACGCGGTCACCCCGCCGAACGTTGATTCCACGCCCATCGGGGTCCAGAAGCTCACGTTCACCGCCGGCGTGTACGGCTCCGGTGTGGTGAGCACCGGACCGGGCCAGCCGGTGGGCCAGCCGCAGATCCCCGGCCAGCCGATCGGCTGGTTCGCCCCGCCACTGACCGATCCCAACGCCGATGTGACCACCTGGCTCGGCCGGGCCACGCTCGGCGAGCCGTACATCGACCCGACGATCGGCAGCGAGGTGACCCAGCTGGACGCCTACCGGTCGGCGTACTACATCGACGACAGCCAGGCCCCGGCGCCACTGCTTGTGGGCAGTGGCTTCACTGATGACCTGTTTCCGGTGGCCGAGTCGTTGCGCTTCGCCAATCGCCTGCACACGCTCCATCCCCACGCCCCGCTTTCGCTGTGGTACTTCGATTTCGGGCACCAGCGTGGCGCCAACAAGCCCGCCGATCGGGCGCGACTCCTGGACGCGATCTTCGCCTGGTTTGACCACTACATCCGTCACCGTGGTCTCCGCCCCGACGATGGCGTTACCACGATGACGCAGACCTGCCCGCACACCGTGCGCTCGGCCGGACCGTTCCACGCGCCCACCTTCGCCCAGCTGGCCCGCGGCGAGGTCCGAAAGACCTTCACAGGCTCCCAGACGATCCTCTCCGTCCCGGGCAACCCGGCGGTCGGAGCGGCGGTTGATCCGATCGCCGGCGGCGGCAACGACTGCGCCGCGACCTCGGCCGCACCCGAGTCCGGTACGGCCGCCTACGGCCTGCCCCCAGCTCCGCGCCGTGGCTACACCATCTTGGGGGCGCCGACGATCATCGCTTCGCTGAGGATTCAGGGCACACCGGGGGCGGCCCAGATCGCCGGTCGCTTGTGGGACGTGGCCCCGGGTGGCTCAAGCCAGACGCTCGTGGCCCGCGGGCTCCTGCGACCGACCGGCGACGGCAGCTATGTCTGGCAGCTGAACGCCAACGGGTGGCGCTTCGCCCCCGGCCATGTGCCGAAGCTGGAGCTGCTGGGCGAGGACCCGCCCTATGCTCGCCCTTCCAACGGCAGCTTCACGATCACCGTCGGTCGTCTCCAGCTCCGGCTGCCCGTCCTGGATCGGCCGGATTGCCATGTCGTGACGCCGATCGAGCGGCCGGTCCTGCCACCGGGTTACCGGACTGCTCCGGGTGTCAGGACGGCGTGGGCGCAGTCGCAGCGGTTCTGCCGCGGCGTGTAGGCGCGATCTCGGCCGCGACAGCTACGGCCCGGTCAAACGTTGAGTTTCCGGCAGGTGACGCTCGTGGAGCAACAGGGAGGCTCGATGCTGGGAGGACAGGCAGGACAATGGTCGCGTCGTAGGCGGCTGACCCGCGCCCTTGTCGCGCTGATCGCGCTGGCCACGCTCGGGTTGCTCATCTCTGGCTCCAGCCAGGCGCGCGCCGGCAATCAGCGGGCGCCCGACCCCGTCCAGGCAGCCGGTGCCGGCGGCCAGGCGCTTCCCAACGACCCCGACTTTGATCCCTGCGAGCAGCAGTCCACGACCTCCGACCTGCAGTCGGGGTGCCATGACGAGCAGTGGAATCTGTACGGCGCGTTCCCGGGCGACTGCTCGGGCCAGCCGCGGCCGGACGGTGGATTGCCCTGCTGGGCCCCCGCCGCCCGGGACCCACAGCACGCCGCCGGCGTGGACATGACCGGCGCCTGGGCGCAGGGCAACGTGGGCCGGCCCGACATCCTGATCGCCTACATCGAGGGCGGCGTCAACTACAACTCGGATGGAATCAAGGACGCGCTGGACAACATCTACCTCAACAGGGGCGAGCTCCCCTACCCCGAGGACTCGAGCGGCCATTCTCAGGGCACCTATGACCTCAACGGCGACGGGCACTTCGACATCCGCGACTACGCCCAGGATCCGCGCGCGAACCCGAGCTGTCCCGCCGGCGTGGCCCCGTTCACCAACCATCAGGAGGGCGTGACCTGGTCCTGCATTCCCGGGGGCCAGCATCAGTATCTGGACACCGTCAATGTCGCGGGGAAGCCGACTCCCTACCTGACCCCTGAGGACCTGATCGCCGTCTTCGGGCACTGCCAGATCGTCGACCACCAGATCGGGCCGGCCGGGTGCCCGGCCGGGGGTCGCTTTGACAACGATCAAAACGGCTACCCGAATGACGTCTCGGGTTGGAACTTCGACCGCAACACCAACGACCCGCAGACCGAGGAGACGACGTACAGCCATGCCCCGGGCCTGATCGGCGACGTCGCCGGTGAGGCCAACAACGGCTACGCCGGTGTCGGCGAGTGCCGCGACTGCAGCATCGTCCCCATCAAGCAGGGGTCCGAGTGCCTCGGCCGCCCGGACCATTGGGGCGCCGCGATCCTCTACGCCACGGACCTGGGCGTGACCACGATCAGTTCGGTCGTCGTCTCCTACGCCTACAGCTCGTTTAACCAGAAGGCGATCGACTATGCCTACAACCACGGCGTCTCGTTGGCGCTGGACTCCAATGACTTCGACTCGATGGATCACACCGACGGGATGCTGTGGGGCCACGTCATACCGGGGAACTCGCTCGCCTATGACCAGAACGGCGCCGGGCTTCAGCCCAACGCCACGACGTCGTTCCGGGCCCGCTCGAGCACGACCAGCTACGGCACCCACAACATCTTCTCCGGCTACGGCACCAGCACCTCGGGCGCGACGCCGTTCATGGCCTCGATGCTCGGCATGGTGCAGTCGGCCGGGCTGAACGCCGTCGCTGCGGGAGCGATTCCCAGCCCGCTGACCCCCGGCGAGGTCAAGCAGGTGATGATGGACACCGCCTCGCCCGTGGTTCCGCAGACGCAGTCGCCCCAGACGCCCCGCCAGTGGCCCGGAAACCCGAACTCGGTCACCGACGCGACCCACACCAACTGGTCCACCCAGTACGGCTATGGCCGCCCCGACATCGGCGCCGCAACATCGATGGTGATGGCGGGCAAGCTCCCGCCGACCGCCGAGATCGATTCCCCCAACTGGTTCACGTATGTGGACCCGAAGGTGACAAAGACGCTGAACGTGTACGGCAAGCTCGCGCCCTCGCGGGTCAACTCCGGCGGGTCGGCCAAGTGGGTGCTCGAGTACGCGCTCGGCGCCGACCCCGCGGACTCAGCTTTCCACACGATCTCCAGCGGCAGCTCGACGCACGCGATCAGCGGCCTGCTCGGCACGCTGCACACGGGCCAGATCCCGGCCTCGTTCTACGACCATGCCCCCTCCTCGACGCTCCAGCCCGACGGCGCCGAGCAGTACACGGTGTCGCTCCGGCTGCGGGTCGTCGACGCCAACGGACTCAAGGGCGAGGATCGCCGGTCGATCGGGGTGCGGCATGACCCGAGCCTGGTCCGAGGCGCACCGCTGCACATTGGCGGGGAGATTAGCGGGGCCCCCGCGTACTCGGACCTCCAGGGTCGTCACCAGGAGGACCTCGTCTTCGCGACCTACGACGGCGACGTCCACGCGCTACGTCCCAACGGACAGGAGCTCCCCGGCTTCCCCCTGCACTCGACCATGATCCGCAGCTTCGATCCGAGGGCTCCGGAGAACTCGGACGCGGCGGCGTACCGGAACAACCCGTACTTCCGGAACCTGCGCGACCCGCTGTCCGGGATCGCCGTCGGCGACCTCAACCATGACGGCCAGCAGGACATCGTGGCCACGGGCATGAACGGCCGCGTCTACGCGTGGGACGGCTTCGGCCATATGTTGCGGGGATTCCCGCGGATGCTGCCCGCGCCGGCAGGCCAGTACGTCTCCCCCACTCCCCAGGCCGGTGGCCACAACCGCAGCCCGCTGCGCGGCGCGTGGGCCTCGCCCGTGCTGGCTCCGCTGCAGGGCGGCCACAGGCTCGACATCATCATCCCCGGGTGGAACGGCAAGGTGTACGCCTGGCGGCCGAACGGTTTGCGCGTCCCCGGCTGGCCGGTGACGATCCAGCTGCCTCATGGCGATTTCGCGCGGGACGGGGTGAACCCAAGCGACTTCATCCACGATCCCAAGCTGATGTATTCGGTCGGAGTGGCGGATGTGCTCGGCAAGGGCAAGCCACAGGTGTTCGTGTCCAGCTTTGACTGCTCGGGCAGCAGCGCCTCGACGCAGGACACCGCCCTCGGGCTCACACCGATTGGCTCCAACCCGGCGGCCAAGGCCTGGCTGTACGGAATCTGGGCCGATGGCACGAAGCATTCCGGTGGCGCCTACCTCCCCGGCTGGCCGGCCGCGCTGCCGTCGCTTGACTTCTGTTATGACCAGTCGATCGACTTCGTGGGCGAGGGCGTGGCGCCCCCCGATTTCGCCAAGATCGGCGGCGGCTGGAAGATCGTCTCGGCCGCGGTCACCGGCAACGTCGAGGCCCTGAACCCAGACGGGACGGTCTTCAGCACGATGAGCGCGTCGTGCCAGAGCGACGCCTGCTCGCCCAACCCGCCCTACCGGCCCTCCGGGGACACCCACACCCTGACGCTGACGGGGCAGGGCGGCTTCGGCGACCTGACCGGGAGCGGGACTCCGCAGTTCATCGGTTCAAGCACTGGTCTGGAATCGATCCTGCTCGCGCTGGGCCAGGCCGGCGAGGCCTCGCTGCCCCAGGTGTATGAAAAGGCGTGGGATGTCCCGAGCGGTCAGGTGCTGTCCGGGTTTCCGCAGCGCCAGGATGGATTCCCGTTCTACGACGCGCCGATCACCGCCGACGTGAGCGGTGAGTCGGGCGGAACGCGTGACGCGATCGAGGCCAACGACAACTACTTCATCCACGCCTGGGGCCCGACCGGCGCGGAGGCGCCCGGCTTCCCCAAGTACACGGGGCAGTGGACCTCGTTCGTCGGGGCGGTTGGCGACCCGCGGATGAACGGTCACCTGCAGCTCGTGTACGGCACCCGTGAGGGTGATCTCTTCCGCTGGAACGTGCCAGGAAGCTCAGCCCTGAACAACTCGTGGTGGCACTACCGCCACGACGAGTGGAACACGGGTCAGTATGGGCTCGACACCCGCCCCCCGGCTGGGGTCCGTGGCTTGACCGCGGCGCGCGGGGCAGGTGGTGCGGTGGGCCTGAGGTTCATGGCCCCGGGCGGTGACTGGATGGCCGGAAAGGCCTCGCGCTACCAGGTGCGGGTGTCGGCTTCGCCGATAAGCCCGGTTGGGTTCGGGTCGGCGCGCTTCGAGCCGGGCGCGCCCAAGCCGTCCGCGGCCGGACGGGTGCAGCGGTTCACCGTGAAAGTGCCACGCTCGGATCGGTATCTGGCGATCCGAGCCGTCGACCTGGCGGGGAACATCGGGCCAGAGGTGATGGTCCGGATCAGGTGAGGGCTTGGCGGACATAGCTGGTCGGCGGGCTGTCCAGCGCGGGGCGTCTCTGTAGGGTCACGAGTTCATGGCCCCCGAGAACGACACGCGCCTGTGGCACCCGTTCGCCGACATGGGCGCGGTCCGCCACGGAGAGCTCGTGATCGACCGCGGCGAGGACGTCTGGGTCTGGGACAGCGAGGGCCGCCGGTACCTGGACGGCACCGCGAGCCTCTGGTACGCCAATGTCGGTCACGGGCGACCCGAGATCGCCGAGGCCGTGGCCCGCCAGCTGTCGCGACTCGAGGCGTACTCCACCTTCGGCGACTTCGCCAACGCTCCCGCGCGCGAGCTGGCTGAGATGCTCGCCGACCTGGCGCCGATGCCCTCCCGGGTCTTCTTCGGCTCGGGCGGCGGGGACGCGGTCGACACCGCCGCCAAGCTGGCCCGGCGGTACTGGTTCGAGCTCGGCCAGCCAGACCGGACCCTGCTCATCAGCCGCACCGCCGGATACCACGGAACGCACGGCTTCGGGACGGCGCTGGCCGGCATCCCGGCCAACACGGCCGGCTTTGGACCGCAGGTCGAGACCGTGCAGGTTCCCCACGATTCGCTTGAGGCCCTGGAGGACGCGATCGAACGCGAGGGGGCCGCGCGGGTGGCCGCAGTGTTCGTCGAGCCGGTGATCGGCGCGGGCGGCGTCTACCCGCCGCTGCCCGGCTACATCGAGGGCCTGGCCGCAGTGTGCGAGCGCACGGGCGTCCTGCTGGTGATCGACTCGGTCATCTGCGGCTTCGGGCGCCTGGGAACCTGGTTCGGAATCGAGCGCTGGGGCGTCGAGCCGGCGATGATCCTGTTCGCCAAGGGCGTGACCAGCGGCTACCTACCCCTCGGCGGAGTGGTGGTTTCCGAGCGAGTGGCCGAACCGTTCTGGCGCGAGGCCGGGGGCCCGGTGTTCCGCCACGGCGCGACCTACGCCGCCCACGCCACCTGCTGCGCCGCGGCACTGGCCAATCTGGCCCTGCTGGAGCGAGACGGGCTGGTTGAGCGAGCGCGGTCTCTGGAAGGCCCGCTGTTTGATGCGTTGGGGGCATTTGCGTCGATGCCCGCGGTGGCTGAGGTACGTGGCGGGGTGGGGCTGATGGCCGCGGTCGAGCTCACGGATGAGGTGCTCACGCAGTCGCCCGGTGCGGTGGCGCGCGTCGCGTCGGCCGCACGGGAGAAGGGCGTGCTGGTGCGCCCGCTCGGCCGAGGGGTTGCGGTGTCCCCGCCGCTGACGGTGCAGGAGGAGCACATCGGGTTGATGGCCGAGGCGATCGGCGAGGGGCTGGCCGGATTATGAGGGCGCGGGGCGTACGGCCGCGCGCCACCTAAACCAGGGTCCGGGCGCAGTCCTCGATCGAGTCCTCGACGGGCCGGGGCTTCCAGCCCAAGGTGCTGCGGGCCTTGTCACTGGAGACCCAGGAGCGCTTGCCCAGGTCGCCGACCACCGAGCGGATGCTGCCGTCGAACAGTGAGATGGCGCGGATCAGCAGGTCTGGCGCCACTCGGGTCGGCACCTTGTTCGCCGCGTCGCCGAGGCGCTCGCGCAGGATGGCCGCGACCTCAGAGGTCCAGAGCCACTGGTCCGCCGCAATGAACCGCTCACCCCCGGCCGCCGGATCCGTGAGCGCGCGGAGGTGCAGGTCCGCCACATCCCGCACGTCCACGAACGTGAATCCCAGGCGGGGCATCGCCGGCATCCCCTGCAGCAGGCGCTGGATCGCCTCCAGCGAGTACGAGTGGTCGTCATTGAGCGCCGGCCCGATGATCGCGCCGGGATTGATCACCGCCAGACGATCCTCCGCCCCGGACTCCTTGGCGTGCTCCCAGGCAGCGCGCTCGGCCAGCGTCTTCGAGCGCACGTAGGGCGTCCGCGAGGTGTCGTTCCCGTCGGTCCAGTCGGCCTCCGTGTAGGGCGCCGCCTCCGAGCTCTCCCGCCCGGAGCGGATGGCAGCGATCGAAGAGGTCATCACCACGCGCTCGACGCCCGCAGCCAGTGCGGCCCGCAGAACTCGCAAAGCGCCCTCGCGGGCCGGAACGATCAGCTCGTCCGGATCCTTCGGCTGGACTGGAGGAAACGGAGAGGCGACGTGCAGCACATGCCGGCAGCCGCCGACCGCATCGAGCCATCCGGCGTCGGACGTGAGGTCGGCGGCAACCACGCTCAGGCGTGAGCCGGGATCAACCCCGGCCGCGGCGACCGCGTCTCGCACCGCATTCTCACGGCGCACGTCGCGGACGGTCGTGCGCACGTCGTAGCCTCGCTCCAGCAGCGAGGCAACGCACCACCCGCCCAGAAACCCAGTGCCGCCGGTTACCAGGACGGGTCCGTCCGTTGTCGTCATATGGCCACCCTAACCGACCCGAGCGCGTCCGAAGGACCTGGAGTGCCCGGACCTGAACCATCCGGGCGGCTATCGTCCGATCGATGAGCCCGGGCCCGTCGCTGGTCGAGTTCCCCGCCGACGATCCGGAGAGGGCCCGACGGTTCTGGTCCGGCCTACTCGGAGTCGCGCTCGACGAGCGGGCCGAGGGCGAGGGCCGTGGATGGCAGACCCACACCGACGGCGCCAGCGTCGGCGTCCACGCCCGCGGCACCGGTCCCGGGGATACCGTCTCATTGCCCTATTTCACGGTGCCCGACATTGACGCAGCGCTCGAGCAGGTCAAAGCGCTCGGCGGCGCCGTGATCCATCCGGGGTCGCAGTGGGCAATCTGCCGGGATTCCGAGGGCAGCCCGTTCGGATTGGCTGCTGGGTAACGGCTTTGTCACGATCTGCGTCGATTCGCTGACGGCTCAGCCACAAAGCCCGGCCCGGCGGCCGCGGCACTAGCTTCTTGGGGTCAAACTCGGACCGTGGGCGACGAGTCCAGACGGATGGTCCCGTGGGTGCTCACCCATGACGAATGGATGGAAAAGTGGGCGCCGCGATGTCCCGACGAAAATCACCAACGCCTGTTGACGATCCTGGGCTTTCGCCTCAAGGGCGATGACTATCTGCAGCTCCAAGTCGTCATGAGGAAGGGTGACAACGGGGTCTGCCAGGCCATCAGCGAAGAGCACCCCGACAGGATCTACGTGCGAGCACTGTCCTGCCTGAGTGAGGAGGCAGACGACGCGGACTGGTACTGGACACCGACCAGGGAGCTCGCTTGGCCTTGCAATCTCTTCCTCGATGCGCCCCTGGGCGAGCGGGTCGTCATCGACGTGGACACCGGTGAGGAGCTGCCGCTCTACATTCCCGGCTGGAGGACGGGCGAGCCCTCCCTGTACGTCCGGCGCCCTCCCGGCCTGCTGTGGCCCCCAGAGGACATGCCTCGCGCCAGCTGACCGTCCTCGGCCACGCCTAGGCTCAGAGCCGTGAGCGATTTCTCCGCCCGGGCCATTGCGCTGCTGCCCCAGATCGGGACCGATCGATCCGACCCCGAGGTCCTGGCCGAGCTCCAGGCCCTGCGAGGGCTGTGGCGCTCCCTTCCCGACGCCGAGCGGGCCGAGGCGGCCCCGGTCGCCTCAGCCCTGGCGGCCGCTCAGGCCCCTTCCCCGCCGCAGCCCTCGCTGTTCGACGAGGACATCGACGCTCGGCGCGCCCTGGCCGGCCTGGACCGGATCGAGGACCTCGACACGGTGTTCGACTGCCGCTATGCCGGGCCGCGTGATCCGGACGCGCTGCTGGCCCACTTCGGGCTGGACAGCTTCCGGCCGGGGCAGCGTGAGGCTGTCGCCGCGGCGTTGGCCGGCCGCGACAGCCTTGTGGTGATGCCGACCGGGGGCGGCAAGAGCCTCTGCTACCAGCTGCCCGGGATCGCCTCTGACGATCTGACGGTCGTCGTTTCGCCCCTGATCGCGCTGATGGCCGACCAGTACCGCAAGCTCCGAAGCGGTGGCCACCCCGTGGCCATGATCGCCTCGGGGATGAAGGCGGAAGCCGTGGCCCGAGCGCTGGCCGATGTCCGCAGCGGTCAGGCCCGGATCGTCCTCTGCTCGCCCGAACGGTTCGCCTCCGCCACATTTCTTGATGCCCTGGCCGAGCGCCGGGTCGATCTGTTCGTGGTCGACGAGGCGCACTGCGTGTCGGAGTGGGGCCACGACTTCCGCCCTGACTATCTCCGGCTGCGGGGCGTCATCGACCGGCTCGGCTCGCCCTCGGTCATGGCCTGCACGGCAACTGCCACCGAACAGGTGGCCGAGGAGATCATCGGCCGTCTGGGCCTCCACGATCCACATGTGCTCCGGGCCGGCTTTGACCGGCCGAACCTGTCCTTCGACGTGATCCCCCTCGAAGGTCCCGGTTCCAAGGCCCGGAAGGGGATGCTCGTCTCGATCGCCCTCTCGGACCCCTCGATGCGGCCCGCGATCGTCTACTGCGGTACGAGACGGGATGTGGAGGAGGTGAGCGAGCAGCTGCGTGCCGAGGGCCTGCTCGCCGTCGGCTACCACGCCGGGATGGCCGCCGACGAGCGCGCCGCCGCCCAGCATCGGTTCATGGAGGGCGACGCCGAGATTGTCGTGGCCACGAACGCCTTCGGCATGGGGGTCGACAAGGCAGACGTGCGCGCCGTTGTCCACTGGGCGATCCCGAAGAGCGTGGAGGCCTACTACCAGGAGGTTGGCCGCGCGGGCCGCGATGGGGACCCGGCCCGCGGGATCCTGCTCTCAAGCCGGGCCGACCTCGGGCGGCTGATCAACTTCATCAACGGCGATGCGGTCGAGGTCGGCGACGTGATCGGATTTCTGCGCCGCCTGGAATCGCAGGGCGGCCGCGGCCCAATGGTGATCGATGCCCTGGGCGACCGCGACCGCATCTGCCTGGGCATCGCCGAACGCGCTGGCCTGTGTCGGCTGGAGCCCGCCCGGGGCGGCCGTCTGTCGGTGACGCTGCTGGGTTCGGGCGGGACCGGGCGCGTGGCCTCGATCTGCCGAGAGGCGCGCGACCGGGCCTGGCGCGCCTACCACGCCGTTGAGGCCTTCTCCTCTGCGACCGGTACGTGCCGGAGGCGGACCCTGCTGGACCATTTCGGAGACGTGCGACCGGGGGCGCCGGACGGTCGGTGTTGTGACGTTTGCGATCCCGAGACGATCGGCCTGCCTGATCCGGCGGCCCTGACCCCGGCCCGCCGGCGGCGCGGCGGCGGCGGGACCCGGACGCGCGCCGAGGCAGTCGAGATCGCTCCAGCCGATGAGCCGCTGGTCGCCGCGCTGCGCGAGTGGCGGGTTCGGGTGGCCAACGGAAAGCCGGCCTACACCGTCGCGCATAACCGAACCCTTGAGGCGATCGCGGCGCTGCGACCGAGCTCCGTGGCTGAGCTGGCCCAGATCAAGGGCGTCGGGCCGACGTTTGTGGAACGGCACGGGACGGAGGTGCTGGCGCTGGTGGGGGAGCGCCGAGGCACTCTGGCTCCCTTGTAGGGTCAGTAGCGTGGCCAACTCGCGACATCCGCGGCTCTGACCAGCAGCGCCCGTAGTCGGCCTTCGATCTGACTGCCTCGTGCCGACCGTCCCGCGCCGCCACATCCCACTGCCCACGCCTGGCACTCGCCGCGCGGTCGTGATCGGTGCTGGCTCGTTCGGCACGGCTGTCGCGGTCCTGCTGGCCCGGGGCGGTCTGCGAACCACCCTTCAGGCTCGCACCGCGGAGCAGGCGGAGAGACTCCAGCGCGACCGAGAGAACCTGGTCTACCTGCCCGGCATCCGGTTTCCGCGGGAACTGCGGATCGGCGATATCGAAGGTGGACTCGCTCGCTCCGACTATGTGTTCCTGGGCGTTCCGTCCGCTGGGCTCGACGACGTGATCACATCGCTGGGTGGGCGCGAATTGCCTCCTCACGCTGCGGTCGTATGTCTGGCGAAAGGACTGGTCCCGCCGAGCGGCACGCCGCCGAGCGTGCTGCTGCGCCAGCGCTTCGGTGCCAGCCGAGTGGGGTGTATCGGCGGGCCTGCCCACGCTCGTGAGATGGTCAGCGAAGGCGCCGCCCTGGTCGCCGCGTCAAGCGACCAGGAGCTCGCCCGAGCGGTGGCTGACGTGTTCACGCGCGCGAGGGTGGTCTGCGAGGTGTCCAACGACCCGATCGGCGTTGAACTGGCCGGCGTGGCCAAGAACGCCGCGGCGTTGGCATCGGGCGCCACTGAATCACAGGGACTGAACGCTGCAGGCGCCGCCGCGGGCCACATCTTTGCCGAGGTTTGGCGCTGGTCCGAGGCTCAGGGTGGCCGTGCGGAGTCGATGATCGGTCTTGCCGGCACCGGCGATCTCGTCGCGACCGCGCTTGCCCCCGAGAGCCGCAACCGCCGCGCCGGCGAGCTGCTCGCGCAGGGCATCGCGTCCAGCGAGATCCCAGCCCGGGTCGGACAGGCGGTCGAAGCGCTTGAGACCGTCCCACTCCTCGCCACGGCGATGACGAGCGCGGGCTTTGATTCTCCGGTAACAACGGCCCTCGCCCGACTGATCCAGGGCGAGCTTCCGCTCGAAGACTGGATCGCGGTCGTACGCACGACAGTCCCGCCGCCGGCGCGCTGGCACCGGCCGACGCGGGCCGGGAGGGGCCGAGCGTGGCGACGGCTTTGGGCGCGGCTGCGGCGGTTGTTCCGGCGTGCATCGCCCGGGTGAGACGAGCAGGGTGGCTCCGCGGGTCCACTCCGGCAACTTGCGCTTGTGTGGCTGGCGTGGCGCTGAGACGATGGTTGAGTGTCGTCTCGTCTGATCCGGGGCTGTGCATCGCTGGTCATGGCGTTGGCCGCAGCGGCTCTGCCGGCGGGTGCCAGCGCTCGTTCGTTCGTGGTGCGCGACGGGCGGGCGCGATTCGAGGTGCTGACGCCTTCGCTGATTCGGATGGAGTACGCCCAGGATCGCCGGTTTGAGAATGCGCCGACGCTGACCGCCACCCGCTCGAGGCTGCCGGTTCCGCGGTTCTCGACCCGGGTCAGCGGTGGGTGGTTGGTGATTCGGACGCGCCAGCTGACCCTGCGCTACCGCCTTGAGTCTGGTCCGTTCAGTGCCGCCAACCTGCGGCTGACGATCCACCGTGGAGGGCGCCGCGTGACCGTGGCGCCGGCGGCCGGATCGACGGCGGGGAATCTTGGCGGCTGGACGCGTGCGCTCGACAACCAGGATGGGCCGGTGCCGCTGCATCCGGGCGTTCTGTCGAAAGCCGGCTGGTATGTGGTCAACGACACCGACACGGTTCTGCTTGGGGAAGGCTCGTCCTTCCGGGTGCGGCCGCCGCACGCAGGGCCGTACCAGGACTGGTACCTGCTGGGGTACGGGCTCGACTATGCCGAGGCGCTCCGGGACCTGCGCGCACTCACCGGCCCGGCGCCACTTCTGCCGCGAAGCGCGTTCGGCGTGTGGTTCTCGCGCTATTTCCCGTACTCGGCGTCGGACTATCACGCGCTGCTGGCCCAGTTTCGTGCCAACCGCGTACCGCTGGACACGCTGTCGATCGACACGGACTGGAAGCATGAGAACAACCAGGCCGGAGCGGCAATTGCCGCGCGCGTTGCTGGAGCGCCCGGTCGGCCGTACAGCTGGAACGGGTGGGAGTGGGACACGACGCTGTTCCCCGATCCGGAGCGGTTCATCTCATGGGCGCACGCCCATGGCCTCTCGCTGACGCTCAACATCCATCCCACGATTGACACCAGCGACCCGCGCTATCCCGCCGCGGCCGCGCAGGCCGGGCCGCTCACTCCCGACGGCGGCCAGTGCAGGATCCTTGAGGCAGACCCACGCGGCCAATGCATGACGTTCAACTGGAACAGCCCGCGCCAGCTGGCCGCGTACCTCAAGCTCCACGCGCCGTTCGAGCACCAGGGGATCGACTTCTTCTGGCTGGACTGGTGCTGCGATGGGCCGCAGGCGACTGTTCCGGGGCTGACCGAGGACACCTGGATCAACTCGCGGTACTACGTCGAGCAGCATGCCCGCGGATCGCGCTGGCCCGCGTTCTCCCGGATCGGCGGCGCCTTCGCAGAGAGCGGGGCCGATGGTCCCGACAACGATCGCGCCGAGGGTGACGGCGGCGACGGGGCGCTGGCCGATCACCGCTACACGATCCAGTTCACCGGCGACACGTGTGCGACCTGGCCAATGCTGGCCTTTGAGGCCCGGCTGAGCGCCGAGGAGGGCAACATCGGGCTGCCGTACATCAGCGACGACATCGGCTCCTACAACGGCGTGCCCGGGAACCTGCCGTGCGGCACATCCGACTATCAGGTGACGCAGGCCGCGGTCGCCTCCCGCCAGCTGCCCGACGACCTCTACGCGCGCTGGGTCCAGTTCGGGACCTTCCAGCCGCTGGACCGCCTGCACTCAAATCATGGCAACCGGCTCCCCTGGGAGTATGGGCGAGCCGCCGACGCCTCGGCCACGAGCTTCCTTCAGCTCCGGGAGGCCCTGAACCCCTACATCTACACGCTCGCGCGGCATGCGTACGACACCGGCCTGCCGATCACTGGGGCGCTGTACCTGAGATGGCCGCGCGTCGCGGGCGCGTATCGGCATCCGTCGGAGTACACGTTCGGCCCCAACATGGTCGTGGCACCGGTGACCGCCAGCGGCGATCCCGCCCCGGCCACCGTCTGGATACCGCCGGGAAGATGGATCGACTTCTTCACCGGCAGGCGCTTCAGGGGACCGCGCCAGCGGACGCTGTCCGTGCCGCTCTCACAGATGCCGGTGCTCGTGCGCGCGGGAGCGATCGTGCCCACTCAGCCATACCGGCCGTTCACGCCGCCAGGACCTCCCAGGGCCCTGACGATCACGGCATTTCCAGGCGCCCGCCGGAGCTTCCGGCTCTACGACGACCAGGGGCTGGGGTTCGGGTATGCCCGCGGGCTGTTTGCGTGGACGCAGATCTCGCAGGCACGACACCGAGGACGGATAACGCTCACGATCGGGGCGCTGCGCGGCTCCTTCCCAGGAGCGCCGCGGGCGCGGTCGTGGACGGTGCGGCTGCTCGAGGTGGCCCGACCGCGTGTTGTGCGGGTGGGCGGCCGGATTGTTCGCGGGTGGCGGTACGACACCTCCGGGCGGGCTCTGACGATCGCCACCGGCCGCAGAACGAGCGACAGGGCGCTCACGATCGTCGCCCAGTAGAAAACCGTCCTGCCGGGCGGCCCTGAAGCCCGGCCGCCACCGCCCGTGTTAGACCCCGATGTCAAGCTGGCATCGTTGGGTCGTGTGGTTGGCGGATACATCGCCACGGTGGCGTGCGATATAGGGGCAGTGGTCAACGACCTGACCGACAGCCGCTACCAGGGCCGCACTGACGCCTTGTTGCTAAGGGACGCTGGCCGAGACCCGAGTGCGTTCTCGGAGCTCTACTCGCGCCACGTCGCCGTGGTCCACGGCTGGCTGCGGAGCAGGCTCGATTGGGCCGCCAGCGACCTGACCGCGGAGACATTCGCCCGGGCGTGGCTGCATCGTGAGCGCTTCCGGGATCAACGGGACGGATCGGCGCTGCCGTGGTTGTTGGGGATCGCTGCCAGGCTGCTGGCGGACGCCGTCCGCCGCGAGCGGATCGATACTCGGGCGCGGGAGCGTCTTGGGCTCCCTCTGGACCTGGCCAGTGAGGACGGCTACACGGACATCGAGGACCGGCTGTCCCCGCGCCTGGCGCTGGGGCAGGCGCTCGCATCGCTGCCCGAGCACGAGCGCCGGGCGCTTGAGCTCCGGGTGGTCGACGAGCTGCCATATGGCCAGGTCGCACAACAACTTGAGATCCGTCCTGCTGCAGCGCGGCTCCGAGTTTCTCGTGCGCTGCGCCGGCTGGCGCTTTCCATCCCGAAGGAGGACGAATGAAGCACACGATTCCCGACAGTCTCGTCCGCTACCAGCCCGCGCTCGAGGAGGCGATCCGCCGCGACATCGCAGCCTCGGCGGCTAGCCGCCGCCGACGGCGGGCGTGGTTCCGAGTTGCCATCGCGAGCGGCGCGACCGCGGCGGTCGCACTCGGTGCGCTCAGTCTGCTGGTGAGCGGCGCCCCTTCGACGGTGGCGCCAGCGGCGGCAGCGGTCATCCGCCACGCGGCGGCGGCACTGGCCGAGACTCCCGGAACGATCCTCCACATCAAGATGATCGCCACGCAGGACAACGGCGACGGTACCACCGCCAGCTGGACCCAGGAGAGCTTCGACGAGCAGCGCCCGCCGTACGACAGCCGGCTGGTCAACGTCCAGCTTCCGGGAACGCCACCTGGCGTTGAGCAGGCCACCGTGGATGGTGTGTCGCAGGTGTACAACCCGACCAGCAACACGATCTACATCGGCCCGCCACCATCACATACGAACCCGGACGCCTCTAACACGACCCGGCAGCACTACCTATTCCGCCGCGGCCCGACCCCGGGGACCTATCGCGTCCGCGTGCCGATCAAGTTCATTGTGGCCGGCAAGGACCGATCGAATCCCGCCTCGGGCGCACACGTGCGGACCATCTGGCGCACGACGATCGTGACCGCCGCGCAGGCCAAGGACCTGCGCAACGGCACCGACACCATCCGCCCGATGTTCCGCGGCAGAGGGCTCAAAGTCACAAATTTGCGGGTCGTGCAGGCCCCCCGGGCCTCATCTCAGAGCGACCCAGCCGACGTCGATCCGTTCTCGGCCGCGTTCCGTGGACAGATTCTCAATCTGCTTCGTTCCGGCCAGGCTCACGTCCTCGGGCCCGCAACCGTTGACGGCCGCGACACGCTCGAGATCCAGTCCGCGGACGGACACATCACCTATTACGTCGCGCCGGACACCTACGTGCCGGTCGAACTGAGCACCAGGGGCACCAGCGGCGGAGTCGTCCTGCGCTTCGAGGTCTATGAAGACCTTTCGCTCAATGACAACAGTGCGCTACTGAGCCTAACCGCGCAACATCCGACAGCGAGCGTTGACCGCAACGGCGCGGACTACAACGCAGCCGAAGCACGGCTCTTCCCACGCGGCTGATGCCCCCGCCCTGCCGAGCACGCCTCGGCCACGTTGGCGATGCCGGACGGCCCCGATCGGGTGAAGGCGACGGGACAGCCGCCTTGCTCGCACACCAGAGTCTGCTCGCTGTCAAACACAGGGCGCGAAGGCGCTCCTGATCTAGGGGCTCGGGACGGGCGTGGGCTGAGGTGAGGGCGGATTCTCTCCGTGGGCCTTGCAGACGGCCGTGGTCTTGCTGATCGATGGGGGCGCAGGCAGGTCGATCGCGTGCATACGGGGACGGCTGAAATCGAACATGTCGTGCATGTCCCAGGCCCCGGCATCTCGGCGGGTCATCGGTGGCAGGTTCCACTTGTGCTCGATGAACCCCAGGACCGATGTGTGGTCCATCACCCGGTGTGAGACGTAGTTCGGCCGCCCCCAGCGCGAGGCCACCACGAACGGGACCCGAAATCCGTAGCGGTTGAACTTGGCCGGATAGGTCCCCTTTGCCGAGAGGTGCAGATCGGGCGGGATGTCGTCCGGAGGTACGGCGGCCGGGGGCACCACGTGGTCGTAGTAGCCGCCGTGCTCGTCGTAGTTGACGACCAGCGCCAGCTTGCCCCATTGAGGGCTGTGCATGCAGGCCTGCGCCACCTCATGCAGGAAGTTCTCACCGTAGGCAAGGTCCTGTGGGTTCTCCTCCGACTGATAGCTCCCGTTGGCCTCGACGTAGCTGACCGGCGGAAGCCTGCCGGCCGCCGCGTCGGAGAAGAACTGCTGCTGGGCCACGCACCGGGCCACCTGCAGCGGGTTGTCGCGGAAGTTGGGGAAATAGAAGGGCGTCGGGAAGCTGTTGCGGCTGTAGTAGAGGTGCCACCTGATGTGCGCCGCATCCAGGCGATCGAAGATCGTTCCGTTGGCCGCCCGGACCAGGAACGATGAGTCGTCGTCGTTCACCTGCCCGCTCGAGGTTCCGCTGAACCAGTAGCGCCGGTTGGGCAGGGTCTGCCCCAGCATCGAGGAGAAATACCGGTCGCCCACGGGAAAGCGGGCCGCCAGCGAGTTGATGATCGGCACATCGCGGGGCAGGAAGTAGCTCATTGGGGTGCGCGACTGGGCGTTGGTGACAAAGCCGTCGTTCCTCCCGTGGTCGTACTGCCGGTGGCTGGAGTTCCAGTTCTGGGTCAGACCCGATGACGGGCACATGTCGGGGGCATGAAACGAGCGGACCCGCCCTCCGTGGCCGTCGGGGTTGCCGGCCACCGGCACCCCTCTGCGGCTGACCGGCAGCCCGTCGAAGTACCGACGACGGCGAGGCGCCAAGCTGGGCAGCATCCCGAGCAGGTTGTCGGCTGAATGGTTCTCCAGCATCACGAGCACCAGCGTCTCGATCTCCGGGATCGCGGGCTCACCCATGGCTCGGTCCGGGTTGGGCAACTCGTCAGGACGAGTGCCGTGACGCCCGTCGCCTGAAGTGCGCACCCGGGCCCAGGCCGGCAGTGCTCCGAGGGCCAGCGATGCAGCCGCCCCGGCGCCCGCGGCGAGGGTGGCGCGACGGGTCAGGGATTGCTCGAGCAGGTTGGTCTGGAGGCTCAACTAGCGGCGACTCGGGCAGTCCGTCATCGTCACGTGCACCGGGCCGTCGCTGGTGACCTTGAGCTTGGCCGAGCAGTTGACCCTTGCCCGCACGGCGTCGATCGTGACCGCGCTGATGTTGGTGGTGGTGATCACCAGTTCATCGGCCGCCGCCTGGCGCGGCGACGAGCCCCAGCTGATGGTGCGCTCCTGGTACGGGAGCGGTCCGTGCGAGCCGCCGTAGAGGATGTGATAGCCGACCGCCGGACCCTGCACCGCTGGGTCGCCCACCCCGAAGCCGAGCGAGCGGACGTCGATCTGGCCCATGCTGGAGGCACTGCGCAGCTTGATCCCGGACAGCCAGTAGGCGTGGTTGGCCGGGTTCAGGACCGGATCATCGGTCGAGGGGTCGTAGTTGTAGGTGACGTGGGCGGGGTTGGTGTCCACGGTGGCCTCGCCGAGGAAGCTCGCGGCGGGGGCGTACTCGTCGTTGTTGCCCTCGGTGATGTGGCCCGCCGGGGTGAACACCCAGTGGTCGTAGCGGATGCCGGCCTGCGTGGCGTTGAGGAATGCCTCCTCGCTCATCTCAGGGCCCACCAGCTCGTCGTTCTGCCCGTACCAGGCCATGATCGGGATGTTGCGGAAGTTGGCGAATGAGCTCGAGGATGTCGGCGGGCCGACGATCGGGAAGGCCCGCGCCCACAGGTCCGGCCATTCGCTGCCGAGCTGATACGTGCCGCCGCCGCCCATCGAGTACCCGGTCACATCGGTGATGGCCGGGTTGAGTCTGTAGTGGCGGGCGATGTCCGCCCACATGTCGAACACGTCGGCCTCGCCGTAGTTCTTCCAGCTGCTGTCGGGGCCGCGGCCCTCCGGCGAGGCGAAGATCGAGCCTTCGCCGCGGTCGGCCAGCTGCTGGGCCTCGTGGCTGCCCAGGAACTCGTTGTAGTTGGCCGACAGGCCGTGCATGCTGACCACCAGGCCGAAGCCCTTGGCCGGGAGCGGCCGGTCAGGCACGTAGAGCGCGTAGGGCTGCAGCTGCCCCAGGTAGCGGCCCGTGCACACCGGCTGCATGGCGGTGTTCGGCAGGCAGGTGTCGTTGTAGTTGACACCCTGGCCGAGGTTGAAGTGGGTGACCATGATGCGGTCGATGTCGCCGGTGTGAGGCACGCCGGACTCGTTGTCGACGCCGCGCCGGAGCTCGCCGAAGTTGATCCTGGCGGCAAACTGCGAGACGTCGCCATTGGCCAGGGCGTCGGCCTGGTCACGCTCGCGCCACCACGAGCCGTCCTCCTTGACCAGGGCGCCGCCCTCGACGATCGTGTTCGCAATTCCCGGGGAATAGATCTTCGGGACCGGCTCCTGGGTCCGGAAGGCGAGGTTGAAGATCGCCTCGTGATTCTCGCTGGCGCCGCCCGGCTGGGTCGCGCTGGCCACTGCACCCGGGACCAGATAGGTCCCCGCCGACTTGTCCCACAGTCCGGTGCCCATCGACATCCGCACGGCCGAGACGCCGGGATCCCAGGCTCGGTGGGAGACCAGCACCACGAACTGGTGGCGGACCGTGTCGACGCTCACGGTCGGGGCGGGCGTGATCTTTGCGCCCGTCCGCGCGTCCGTCAGCACTCCGGTCGTGCCATGGACGGTCAGGAACAGCCGCGCCGGCGAGCTGACGCCGGCGCCGAAGGGCCAGGAGTGCCCGGTAGGCGAGTCGCCGATCGCCACCGTGAAGGCGACGGTGCTCGGATCGATCATGGTGTTCATCGTCACGCGGAACGCGGTGGCGTCCGCCATTGGCTTGACCCGGAACTCGAGCAGGTCGGCGGCGTTGTTGGCGTACAGTGCGGTGTTCGTCGGGTAGTCGAGCGTGCCGTGGTTGGGAGAGAAGAGGTTGGCCAACGGGTTGAAGGGGTCGCTCGGGTCCGGCGCGCCGGCAGCGCCGAAATCGTCGTAGAGGTAGTCCTGGTAGAGGAACTCGCCGTCTCGGTAGGCCGTGGCCCCGGAGACCATGATCGGCGGCGCCTTCCACACGCCCGTGTTCTGCACCACAGGAGAGGTGGCCGGAGGGGCGTACAGGAGCGACGGCCCGGGGCGCGCGCCAGCCGAGACGTGGGGGAGCGAGGATGATCGGGCGCCCGCGCTCGCCGGCACAGCGGCGGTGAGAGCCAGCGCAGCCACAGCGGCAAGCAGCAGGCGTCGGCGATGGGAGGGGACGGTGCTGATGCTTGCACGAGAGCTCATGACAACTCCTGTCGGGGACGGGCCTCGAGATAGATAACGGCGGGCGTATCGCTCGTCTTTCACGCGACCATGTCGCCAGCAAGACACATCTCGGACCAGGCCCCGGTCACGGAGCGCCTCAGGGCGCCAGCTCGGCCTCCCCGCCCACCGGGGTCAAGCCCCGGGTCTGGAGCCAGAGTTCGAACATCGGGTCCGTCAGCCGCGCTCCCCGGTCAACCTGGATGGCATCGGCCGCCGCCAGCAGGCTTTCGAGCGCCTTCCCGATGCTTGAGCGCTTGATGCCCACCGCCGCCGCGGTTTCCTCGCTGTAGAGGGGCGTGGAGACGACGGCGAGGGCTCGCGCCACCCGTCGCTCGTTGGTGGACAGGGAGCGCCAGATGGCATGCATGAGCGGGGCGCTATCTCTCGCGGCCTGGTCGAGGGCCGCCACCCACGTCCCCTCGTCTGCCGCTCCCTTTCTCGGCGTCCGGGCCCACAGATAATGGGCGAGCATCATGCTGCGCTGTGGGTGACCCCGCGTGAAATCGATCAGGGGTGTGAGCGCCGTTCCGACGTTCCGATCGGTGGTTCGAAAACGGTGGGTGACGTAATCGGCCACATCGTCGAGCGGGAGAGGAGTGAGTTCCTTGGGCACCGCCTGATCGAGCAGGGGCCGCTTCGGATCGGCGAACAGCTGCTGCATCACCCCGGGCGCTGAACCGGCGAACCCGTACGTCGCCGCCTCGGTCTGATGCTGGATCACGCTGCGGATCTTCCCGTCCGCGCCCGCCACCGCAAGAACATCCTGGATCTCATCGAACACGATCAGGCTCGTCGTGCCGTCGCGATCGAACAGCGCGGCCGGCAGCTCGAGGAGACGCAGCAGGACCGATTCAGGATCGACGTTCGGATTGCGCTGCAGCGTTGCCGTGAAGCCGCCACCCCCCAACGAGAGCCCGATGTTCCAGGCTCGGAAGAGGTTCTCGACCGTCCGCCTGACGGGGCCCTTCAGCCGCTCATAGGCCCGCTCAATCCGCACCACGATCTCGGCGATGGAGAGAACGTCCTGCAGATCGACGAGGACGGTCGCCACGCCATCTCGCTCGGCGGCCTCCAGCACGCGACGAAGGAGAGTGGTCTTTCCATACCGGCGCGGGCCCAGGAGTCGAAACGAGTGGCCGCCGCGGGCCAGTGCGAGGAGGTCATCGGTCTCCGGATCACGGTCGATCATTTCGTCCGATGGCAGCGGACCGGAGAAGCGGAAGGGGTTGAGATCAGCTGGACTCGCAGGCATTGTTCGCGAAGGATAGCGTGCTTGCAGAGAAAAAGTATGCGACTTCGTATACCGCTAGCGTACGGATTCGTATTCTTGCGGCATGCAGACCACAAACTGGCCCTATCGAGGACAACCACTACGTGGCTGCCCTAGCGCTGGTCGCCGACCGCAGAATCGGCACCCTCCTGACGCGGTCGAATAGAGTCAGCCCGTATGAAGGCGGCGGTCATCTATGAGAACGGCGGCCCCGACGTCCTGCGCTATGAGGACGTCCCCGATCCGGAATGTCCTGACGGTTGTGTGCTGATCGATGTCGAGGTGATCAGCATCGAGGGCGGGGACACTCTGCACCGCGCCGGATCGCCACCGCCGTCCGTCCCCCACATCGTCGGCTACGTGGCAGCCGGCACGGTGGCCGAGGTCGGGGCGGGCGTGGAGGGTCTCGCCGTCGGCCAGCGGGTCGTAACGATGAACGCCGCGGGCTCTCACGCCTCCAAGCGGGTGGTACCCGCGATGTCCGCCTGGCCGATTCCCGACGGCCTGGACGCCGCGGCAGCGGCCTGCGTCCCGGTCGCCGTGGCCACCGCCCAGGAGTGCCTCTTCACCGCTGGTCACCTCGAGTCCGGGCAGACGGCCCTCATTCACGCCGGAGCGGGAGGCGTCGGGATGGCTGCCATCCAGCTGGCCAAGCAGGCCGGCGCGACCGTCATCTCGACCGCGTCGAGCGACCAGAAGCTGGAGCGCCTGAGGGAGTTCGGGCTGGACCACGGGATCAACTACACCGCCGAGAACTTCGCCGAGCGGACACGCGAGCTGACCGAAGGACGGGGAGCGGACGTGATCCTCGATTCGGTCGGAGGCCAGACCTTGGTCGACAGCGTCGGGGCGCTGGCCTACCGCGGGACGCTGGTCAGCGTGGGAATCGCCGGGCGCGCCGGCTCCAGCGTTGAGGCCAGGGAGCTGTGGGCGAACAACAACGCTCTACGCGGTGTGTTCCTCGGCGGCGTCCTGATGAACGAGTACCCCCGCGTGCACGCAATGATCGCCGACCTGCTCGAGCAGGTGGCCAGCGGGAGCCTGAGAGTCATCATCGACCGGACGTTCCCGCTCGCCGAAGCCGCCGCCGCGCACGAATACATCGAGAGTCGGCAGGCCTTCGGGCGCGTGGTGATGACGCCGTAAGCCGCTGTAGCAGGATGGGGCGCGGGCGTGCGTCACGACGAGGCGAGGGGTCAGAGCAGCGGTGATGGCTGCATGGCC
>DASXCS010000057.1:0-51949 GCA_036490975.1 Solirubrobacteraceae bacterium | reverse complement strand
GCCCGAACGATCGCCGATATCGATCTGGGCCCCACTGTTGATGAGGGCACCGTGCTCAACGTTCACATCGACTCCACAGCTGCGGAACATCCGTCGGCAGAGCTCGTAGCGAATCCTGCGGGAGCCGAGGGCGTACGGCCTGGGCGAGTACGGGAGATGACGAGCGACTCCGTAGTAGAGGAGGTTGCACAGCCAATACAGCAGCCGGCCCAGGCCATCCTGCCGGCGCGGGGGCCCCAGCGTGACCGGGCCGTGTTCTCGATCTGACGCCGTGAGCGGCGGTCCTGGGCTGGTCATCGGCCGGCGCTCGCAACCCGCTGGCAGAACGCCTCGATCCGCGGCGCCACCACCTCGGCACTGAATAGATCCGCGCTGATCCTCGCCTCGCGACCGAGCCTTTCCCGCAGCTCGGAGTCGGCGAGCAGCCGCTCGATCGCTTCGGCCAACTCCGTGACCTCACCACATCCGACCAGCAGACCATTCCGCCCGTCCTCAATCATGTCCTCGTGGCCTCCGGGGCGGGTACCGATCACCGCCTTGCCCTGGCTCATACCCTCATGGACGGTGTTGCCCAGCGCCTCGGGGACGACCGACGGGCACACGCCAAACAGCGCGCGCTCCCAGATCGCCATCACCGTGGCATGCGGGACATCGAGCAGCGGGGTGACCCCGGGTGCAAATGCCGGAAGCGGCTCGATGCTCCTGGCTCCAACCATCACGAGCGGCGGTGGCTGGCGCAGGCGCCCGTAGGCTTGGAGCAACACCTCATCGCCCTTGATCCGCCGGAACGACCCGACGAACAGGATGAACGGCTGCTCGGGCAGGCGGGCCAGGATTTCGCCGTCAGGTTCGAGCGCGAGATCGTCGTCCCGGAAGTCCGGGAGCACCTCAATCGGGAGCACGCGGCCTGCGAGCAGATGCCGGCGGATGACACCCTCACAGAAGCGGCTGACGCTGTGGACGGCATCGATTCGCCGGCGCAGGCGCCCCCGCTGGCCCAGGACCGACAGGACGGCCACCGCGCCCTTGGGCTGATCGTAGAAGCTGCCAGCGCACTCCAAACACTTACCCCAAGCGGGTCCGTCGCACGCCTGCCCCCGGTGGCGGCCCTGCCTGACCAGGGTGCGCACCGGGCACACGTTGGCATACTCACGCGCGGCCAGGACCAGCGGGATGCGTGTGCGCCACAGGGCTGGCAGGCACGAGTACGTCAGCCAGCCGTAGCTATGGATCAGGTCCGGCCTGAACGATTTGATCAGGCGGCGAAGGCGCCAGACCAACTCTGGATCGGGAAAGGGAGGCGGGGTGTAGCGGACCGGGTCCGCGGAGAAGGCCGGCACGCGTGAGATCAACCCCGGCAGGCGGTGAACCGCGACGCCGGCGTCATCCTCGAAGCTGGGAAGATCCCGCTGCCAGGCGGTGGCCACCGCCACCTGATGGCCTCGGCGGTGAAGCTGCCCCCCCAGCTGTTGCGCAGCCCGAGTCGCTCCACCAATCACCGGCGGGTAGGCGTCGCTGAGGAGCAGGATCCTCATTCGCGAGCGAGGGAATCATCCCCTGATGGCGCCGGGGCGCGGTGACCCGAGGTTCCCAGCATGACCAGGCCCCGCCGGTGAGCGTCTCGGTACAGGTCGATGTCGACAGGCTCTGGACCATCCGCGGCCAGGACGACCAGCCCGCCGTCGGCCACGGCCGCGCATGCCGCGGTCAGCCCGGCCCCGCGGCCGGTTGTCTCGACCACGGCCAGCGGGGCCTGGGCGGTGTCCGCGTGCAGCCCCCGCCCCTGCAGCTGGCGAGCCAGGGGGCCGTCGCCCGTAACCCTGACCCGGTCCGCCGGCAGGTGGGCGACAGCCGCCATGGTCTCGGCGATCAGCGCCGCCGAATGGCCACCCCCGGCGCTCATGCGATGGCCGGCACGGCCTGCCGGAGCTCGCCCGTCAGCTCGGCCGGCCTGACCGCCGCCTGCTCGGGGGCTGAGCGGTAGACAGCCTCGATGATCGCCTGCACCGCGATGCCATCTGCCGCCGCGATCTCCGGCCCCCGGCCCTGACTGACCGCGGTCGCCAGCCGACTCAGGTAGACCGCCCGGATGTTCACCGAGGGCAGGCGGCCGAAGCTGTACCAGCGCGTGGTGCGCAGACCTGAGCTCGGGCGCAGCGTGTAGACGCGAGCGCGAGGTTCCAGGACGAGTCGTCCCTCCGAGCCCCAGAGACTCATCGCCTCCTCAGTCGAGCCGCGCGTGCTGGACGACCCCAGCAGAGTCCCCAGCGCGCCGCCGGTGTAGCGGAGGCTGGCCGCAACCACGTCCTCGATCCCCTCCGTGGGCTCGGCCAGCGCCAGCACCGTCTCGACCTCCAGCCCGGAGAGATAGCGCATCAGGTCCAGATGATGGGACAGGTTCATGATCAGCACTCCGCCGCCCGCTCGCTCCTTGAGCCGGCGCCAGTCCGACTGCGCGCGGCCGGAGAACCCTCCCTGCCAGTAGGAGGGGCTCTTATCCAGGAACAGCTGGATCAGCGTGCCCCGCACGTCTCCCAGCGCGCCCTCGTCAACCAGGCGCCGGGCCACCTGGATCTTCGCCTCATAGCGCTG
Organism: Solirubrobacteraceae bacterium; assembly: GCA_036490975.1. Taxonomy (GTDB): domain Bacteria; phylum Actinomycetota; class Thermoleophilia; order Solirubrobacterales; family Solirubrobacteraceae; genus Palsa-465. The sequence goes on along the minus strand of DASXCS010000057.1, from coordinate 49,357 downwards.
AGGGAAGCAGGGGGAGAGCCAGACCCCGTTCTCAGCGGCGGCTTGGGACATCGCCATCGCCGAGTCCAGATCGCGGGCCAGCGGCTTCTCGACGATCACGTTCTTCCCGGCACGACAGGCCTCGATGGCCAGGGGTCCGTGGAGGTCGTGGGGGACGCTCAGGACGACGGCATCAACGTCGGGTGCGGCCAGCATCTCTTCCTGGCTGCGAACCGCCGCCGCTCCGTGCCGGCTGGCCAGGTCCTCGGCCAGCCGCCGGTTCGGATCAAAGCAGGCCACGACCTCCACATTCGGCGCGGCAGCGGCTCCCGCGGCGTTATGCACAGCGATGTCACCGCAGCCGATCAGGCCAAGCCGGAGCCTGCCGGCCGCACCTGCGAACGGGTCGGGCGGCATGAGCGATTCCGGCCTGCGGCGGCTGTGGGGCCGGAGTGGGCGCGCGCTGTCCATACCCAGACCCAGGACGTTCGGTGGGCGGAGGATGTGGCCCCGTCTGACAGCCTCCGCCGAGGGCAACTGGCGCCAGTCGAAGTAGGCGCCGCCGGTGTGGACGTTCTGGGCCAGGTCACGGTAGAAGGCGGCGGCTCGCCGGGGATCGATGGCAGGACCCAGCAGGTCTGCCACGGCCACCTCGTCCCCGGCCAGCAGCTCCAGGAACCTCTCCCCCGCCTCTCGGCGAGCGCTGCCTCCCGACGGCCCTGGATGGAGGTCGAGCGTGTCCACATGGGCGCCGATCAGACGCAGGCGCTTGCGCCGGATCTCATCCAGTGAGAGCGCATGAGTTACGCCCCGGGCCGACCCGAGCAGGACGATCCTCCCCCCCTCGCCGGCCGCCGCGATGGCGTGGTTGATGCCCTGGGGATCGCCCGTGGCCTCGATCACCACATCCGCGCCCAGGCGGCGGATCTCCTCACCGTCGTCGTCGACCGTGAGCAACGGCGCGCCGGAGCTCCGGGCCGCGGCCTCTCCCCGTCGCGTGGTGGCGATCACCGCCGCGGGCACGCCCGCTCGACAGGCGATCCGAAACGACACGATCCCGATCGGCCCGGACCCGACCACGGCCACCCGCTCGCCGGGTTGCGTGGCAGCCATGTCCGCACCATTGATGCAGATGGTGCCCAGCATGATCAGCGCTGCCTGCTCCGGCGCCACGGAAGGCGCGACCCTGAACGCCTGATCGGCAGGCACATTGACGACCGAGGCGTGGGCTGCTCCGGTGACGGCGACCAGGTCTCCGGGGGCCAGACCCGACGCACCGCCACCCACGGACAGGACGGTGCCGACGGCCGAGTAACCCGGACGCCCGAGCACGCCCACCTGGGCGTTGGGCAGCTTCAGGTACTGGGCCCGCTCGGTTCCTGGGCTGACCGAGCTGAACAGAACCCGCACCGTCACTCGGTCTCGTCCAGCCCTCGGGACTTCGATCGGCACCAGCTCGGCGTAGCCTGCGCTCGTCCACGCGATCCCCCACCCGCTCAGCAGCAGCGGCCGCAGATTTAGCCCGGCCTGGACGCGGGCGTACACCCACCACAGGACGTCGCGCTGGGTTTCCTCAAGGCTCTTCGGGGTATAACCGCTGCGGTAGAGCTTTGCGCTCACAGCCTGTTGTGCGGAGGCAGCGAGAGATTGCACAGGGCGCATTTGGCTAACGTAGCAACGCAAGCCGCACGCTCGTTTCACCCAACCTGATGCGGCGATGAGAAAGACGGGAGACCCCACAGCGGACCGGCAGCAGTTCGTGCCCGTGCAGGTATTTGAGCTGGCGCTCGAGCAGCCGCTGCCCTCGCTGACCGCGCCGCCCGCCGGTTCTCCCGCGGGGCGAGCCCTGATGCTGGTCCGCCTGCACGATGCGGCGCTGGGCACAGTGGAGACCGATATTCCGGCCGGCGGGCTGTCGGCCGACCGCGTGGCGGACCTTGTGTGGGAGGCGCTGGCACACCGAATCACGGACCATCTGGCTCACGACGGGCTTTCACCGGTGAGCGGGCTGTCGGCCGACGGCCTACCGGCCGCGGAGCAGCCACGGTGCCAGCGCATCCGAGATGCCTTCCTGGCCACTGCCCCGGAGATGACAGTGCTGATCCCCTCCCGCGAGCGGCCGGACCGGCTGCGCCGGTGCGTCGACTCGATCCTGGCCTGTGACTACCCGGAGGAGCGCTTCCAGGTCATCGTGGTCGACAATGCGCCGCAGACCGGCGGCACCCAGGCGCTGGTTGAGGAGCTGGGGCGCAGGACCGATGGGCGCGTGCGCTACGCCCGAGAGGAAATGCCTGGAAGCGCCAGCGCCCGCAACCGCGGCTTGCCGCTGGTCAATACGGAGCTCGTGGCCATGACCGACGACGACGTGATCGTCGACCGTCACTGGCTGACCGAGATCGCCCGGGCGTTCGCGGCACATCCCGCTGCCGGCGCCGTCTCCGGCTTGCTGATGCCAGCCGAGCTTGAGACCCAAGCCCAGGTGTGGTTCGAGCAATATGGCGGCTTCGGGCGGGGATTTGACCGACGGGTCTATGACCTGGAGGCCAACCGTCCGGCCGACGAGCCGCTGTACCCGTGGAACGCGGGGCTGTTCGGGACCGGTAACAACTTCTCCTTCCGGACCAGGGCGCTGATTGACATCGGCGGCTTTGATCCCGCGCTGGGCAATGGGACCCCGGCCCTGGGAGGGGTCGACTCCGAGGTGCTCCTGCGCACGATCCTGAGCGGCTATCAGATCGTGTATGAGCCCAATGCCCTGGTGCACCACGCCCATCGCCCGGACTATGAGGGCCTGCGCCGTCAGGTCTATGCGTACGGGGCCGGACTGGTCGCCTACTACCTGAAGACGGTCCTGGCCGAGCCTCGTTTTGCGCTGGACTTCGCCAGGAAGCTGCCGGTCGGCATCCGCTGGATGCTGAGTCCTGAGGCTCACGTAAACAAACACAAGCAAGACGACTACCCGGCCGAGCTCGTCTGGGAGGAACGGCGGGGCATGCTCTACGGGCCACTGGCCTACGCGCGCAGCCGGCGCCGGTACGGACCTCACCGCGTGTACCGGCGGGCGGCCAGTTCCGCAGGTCCGGCCGGCCCACAGGTGCCGCCGCCCAGCGGCTCCGATGTGCCGTCGCCCCGCGATGCCTGCGTTGCTTGACCGTCGCCACCGGGACCCGCTCCCGGAGGTTGGGCCTGTCCCAGCGACCGCCACGACGGGCACCGGCACCGTCGACCGTCCCCCCCGCGCCCTGGCTGGGCTCCTCGTGTCCCTGGGCGGCGGGGTCCTGCTGGTCGCCGTGGCCTACTACGGCGCCCGGCTGAACCAGAGCTGGTCTGAACCGCTGTTCTGGACCGGGCTGCTGGTGTTATTCCTCCCGGTCGCATTCCGGCTGACGGGCCGTCAAGCCTCCCGGGTAGAACGGCTGGTTCTGGTGATCGCCCTGGGCCTGGCGCTGTACATCGTCAAGGTACTGCTGGAACCGAACGCATTTGCCCTGCATGATGAGCTCGGGCAGTTCCGGAGCGTCGCGGACATTCTGCGGACAGGCCGCCTCTATTCCCCGAACCCTGTGGTTCCGGCCTACTCCTTCTATCCCGGTCTCCTGACTGTGACCGCGGCCCTGTCGAGCCTCAGCGGTCTCGGGATCTTCCCCTGCGGTGTGATCATTCTGGCGCTGGCCCGAGTCATCCTCGTGGGTGGACTGTTCCTGCTTGTCGAGCGCGTCTCGGAGTCGGCGCGCATCGCCGGGCTGGCCGTACTCATCTACGCGGCGAATCCGAACTTTGTCTTCTTCGACTCGCAGTTCGCGTACGAGTCGCTGGCCCTGGGGCTCGGTGTGATGACCCTCTGGGCCGCCACCGCCGTGTTCAACCGCAGGCCCGGCCGCACGCGCGCGTTCTTGGTGGTCGTGTTACTCGACTGTTCTCTGATCGTCACCCACCACCTGACGAGCTATGCCGTGGCTCTGGCGATCGCTCTGTGGGCAGTGGTCGAGGCCATCCGCCGGCGCTCTGTGCGCGATGGGGGCCTTTTCATGCTGTTGGCCGGCTCGGTCGTTGCCGCCACGGCGGCCTACGCGGCCTGGTCCTGGCCGGAGACCGAGAGTGACATCGGAAGTTCAATCACCGGGTCGATCAATGGCCTGATCAGTGTCGTGGCCGGCTCAACGCCGAGCCGCCATCCCTTCACGTCGGCCCCTGGGTACGCCAACCCATTCCTGGAGCGCGCCGTGGGCCTGGCCTCCGTCGGACTCCTGGTTGTCGCCCTCCCCTGGGGCCTGTATGCGCTCTGGCGGCGGCGCCCAAGAGATACGGGACTCGTGATCCTCAGCGCCTGCGCGCTGCTGTACCCAGTTTCGCTGGCCCTCCGGCTCACGTCGGCAGGGAGCGAGACCTCCAACCGCACGTCGGAGTTCGTCTTCGTGGCCCTGGGCACGATCCTGGCGCTTGCCTTCGTGACCAAACGCGGGAGCCGGGCCGACAGTCGGCGCCTGTCCATCCTGCCTGTGCGCCTACTCGCCGGGCTGTATCTAGGGCTGGTGTTCGCGGGTGGAATCACCGTGGGCAACGCCCCCTACCAGCTCCTGCCGGGAAGCTTCAGGGTCGCGGCCGCAAACCGGTCGGTGGACACGGAGGGCGTCGCGGCTGCGCATTGGGCGAAACGCCTTGCTCCGGGCGGGAACTTCCTGGGCGACGAAACCGATGAGGAGCTTGTCACGGCCTACACGCGGCTTCACCAGGAACGAGGGAGCTTCGCCAATAAGGGGATTGGGGAGCTGTTCACCAGCCCGCGCCTGGGGCAGCTGGACCGGCTCCTCATCAAGTACTACAAGCTGAGATTCCTGGTCGTGGACAAACGCGACAGCACTCAGCTTCCGGCCGACGGGCACTACTTCGAGGGGTCTGACCCAGGCAGCTACTCGCGTCCGATCCCGCTCGCATCGCTGACCAAGTTCAGCCACAGCCGCTGTCTCCAACAGGTGTTCTCCAGCGGACACATCCTGATCTACGACGCCGGACCGATCTCCAACGGGTGTAAGTGAGACAACGACTCTTGACTCCGATGCTGTTGGGCGCGACGACGGCCGCGTGCGGCGCCGTGGTGTGGCTCACTCCTGCGGCGTCGCCAGAACGAGTGCTGGGAGCACTGCTGCTGGGCCTGGTCCTACCCGGAACGGCACTCTCCCGCCTGCTGTCCTGGGAGGACCGATATCGCGCCGTCGGGCGGCTGCTGCTCGTGCCGGCCCTGAGCCTGGCCGTGGTCATCATCGCTTCGCTGCTCCTGTACCTGGCGGGCATCCATCTCGATGCCCACTCGTGGACCATCTCGGTGGGGGGCGTGGCGCTGGCGGCGTCGGCTCTCGGTCCGTTGCGGGCGGTTCCCCTTCCCCGGTTTCAGCCCACGCGGCTCGAGGCCGGCAGGCTGCTATCGCTCACGGCCGTCGCAGTGGCCGTTCTTTTCGCCGGGGCGGTGTTCCTGACGATCAGGGGAGTTCGAGCTCAGGCCCAGGCCGATCACTTCACCCAGCTCTGGATTCTTCCCAGCGCAGGCAACGAGCGGGCAGCGACGATCGGTGTGTTGAACCACGAGGCGGTCCCGAAGAGCTACCGGGTGGAGGTCTACATGAACCAGAGCGTGGAGTCATTCCAGACGATCCGGCTCCGCCCCGGGGATCGGTGGACGACGCCCGTGAACTTCACTCCGCAGGCCCGCACGGTCCGGGTGACCCTGGCCCTGGCCGGCTCACCCGGAGTGGTCTACCGCCAGGTTCACCTGCGGTTGGCCCCGACCTCCACTCCGCTGGCTTCTACCCCGAGCGTTTCAAACAGCGTTCCGTAGCCCTCGAGGGTGCGCTCCCATGAGGCCACACCGGGGAAGCGAGTGCCGCGGAGCTCGTGTGCGGCGTTCAGTGCCTGGCGAAGCGCCGCCGGATCCTGGGGCGGCACTCGGATCGCCCCCTCGTAACCCTCGGTGGCCTCCACCAGCCCGCCCACTGCGGTCACGACTACAGGCAGTCCCTGAGCCATCGTCAGCTGGAGGGGGCCGCTGACCGACGAGCGGTGGTACGGAAGCACGACCACGTCCGCGGCGGCAAACAGCTCTCCGACCTCCTCATCGTGGACGTATCGGTTGATGAACCGGATCCGGTCCCGATACGGGCTGGCGGCGATGCGTTCGCCGGGCAGCGTCCAGTTCTCCCACGTCTCCCCCACCACCGTGAGCTCGAACCGAGCCACCTCTTCCGGGGTCATGAGCTCGAGCGCGCTGACGATGTCCTCGACACCCTTGAAGGGCCGGATGACCCCGAAGTACAGAAGCCGGCATAGCTCGTCCTGCGGGCGGTCGGGCGCGGCACCGTCTCCGTCGGGACGGGTGTACTGGTCGTAGGGTCCGTGCGGCACCAGCGTCACCGGTCGGTGTGCCATTCGGTAATGGCCGACGAGCGCCTGACGGTCGTACTCGTTGTGGACCACGAAGCCACGCGCCAGCCACATGAGAACCGGGGCGAGCAACCTCACATACCAGGCAGCAACGGGAATCAGCTGCTCCCCGGGGTCCTGCACCTCATGAAACTCGATGACGAGCGAGATCCGCAGTGCACGCGCGACAAGCGCCAGGAGCAGGTAGCTGTGCAGCACCGTGCCCGTCCACCACTGCAGGATGAGAACCTGAGGACGCTCCTGCCTGAGCATCCTGATCGCCCGCCACATGCTGGGCAGCCAGTACCAATCGATGCCGTCGTAGACGCGGCACCCCGGTGGGTATGAAAACTCGGCCAGCGGCGTACCCACCCGCGTTCTTCCCGGGTACAGGCGGGCCGGCATCATCTGGCGAATGAGGACGGCCGAGACGTCAAACCGCCGGCCCAGGACGTTGATCAGCCGGTTGGTGTAATAGCTGATCCCGCTCAGGAACCTGGGGCCGGCCCCAATAACGCAGACCTTGAGTCGCGTCCTCGGGGTTCGGGGCGAGGCGGCCCGCGGTGGGCGCGGGGCAACCGTCCGGGCAGGTGATGTTCTGGTCGCAGTCACGGGTTCCTCAGACGAGCGTGTTCCAGCTCAGGGCCTCTGATCCCAGCGCTGCTACCCGCACGGCCTGCTCACCGAACATGGTCACCCAGGCATTCAGGTGATCACTGCCCTGGGCGTCGGGCTGGTAGATCAGAGCCTGGCCGTATCCGTCATCCGGGCGGGCCAGGGTGAGCACACGGCGGATGGCGGCTTCCAGACCAGGACAGCCGAGCTCGAGCAGGACGGCGGCCCGAATCGCCTGCGTGGTCACGTCGATCTGCTCGACACCAGGCCCCGATTCATTCACCGAGCGAGGCAGGCCTCCCGAAGGCAGCTGCTGACGCCAGACCCATTGAGCGGCGTCGGCCGCGGCACTCAGAAGCCACGTCTGACCGGTGGCGGTCCCGGTGATCCATAGCCCCTCCACGGCATAGAGCACAGGATGGAGCATGATCGTCTCTCCAGGTGCAGTGGCGAACCATCCCTGCTTGTGCTGAGCAGCCAGGGCCACCTCGCACAGACTGCCCGCTGCTTCCACCTCATCCACCAGCAGAAGAGCCTGGGCACACTTCGCCAGATGGACCCGACCCACGGTCGACCACTCCGGAGACCGCTCGGAGCTCGGGCCGTCGGGCGCGATCGCGGGCAGCTCCCCGGTCTGTCGTACGAGCGCCGCCAGCTGCTGCGCCACCTGTGCTCCCTGATCCACATACTCGGCCGTCCCGGTGCAGCGACCGAAGGAGATCAGTCCGGCGGCGATCATGCCGAGGTCAAATGTGTAGACCGCTTCGCGGTCATATCCCGACCGGGCCGAGCGGTCGCCCGAGCGCAGTCGGTCCACCAGCCAGCGTGCGGCGCGATGACCGGCCTCGACCTCCGGGACGTTCTCGCCCCCGGAGCGAGCCAGCCAGGTCAGCGCGTAGCCGGTGATCTCCGGGAAGGGAAAGGCAAGCTCACCGGTGGTGGCGTCCAGCCAGGCGCAGAAGGCCCCTTCGGCACTCTGCAGTCGCCCGGATCCGAGCCACTGGCCGAGCTCGTCCGCCAGGCTCGCGGCGTTGTCGGTCACCGTCGCCAGCACGGTCAGCTGAGCATCTTGGCCACGAACCGGCTCGAGGTGGCGCGAGCCCGGGTCAATACCTCATCGGCGCGTCGGCGCGAGGCCGCGGTCCCCTCGCGCAGCAGCACGTCCAGCGGGTGCGCTGGTAGCGGCCGCTCGTAGATGTGATCCACGGCATGCAGGCGCGCTGGGCGGCCAGCCAGCACGTCGGTGATCCGGACCGCCGCTCGGCCGTCTCCGTACGGGCAGGTGGCGCTCTTCATCCGCTCGTACTCGTCATCGTCATCGAGCATCTGGCCAACCGCAGCCACGATCGCCGTGTGCTCCGGCTCCACAAGCCTGGCGATCCCCGCCTCGATGCCCTCGGGTCGCTCCGTCGTCTCGCGCAGGACCAGGACCGGAGTGCCAACCCCCGCGGCCTCCTCCTGCAGGCCCCCGGAATCGGTGACCACCAGGTGGGCCCGCTCCAGGAGCCACACGGTCTCCGCGTATGCCAGCGGTTCAAGCAGGGAGATGTTTTCGATCCCGGCCAGATGAACGAGCGCCCACTGTCGGGCTCGCGGGTTCAGGTGCATCGGGTACACGAAGTGGACGTCGTCATGGGTCAGAGCGAGCTCCCGCAGACCAGTCGCGATGTCCTTCATCCTGGGGCCCAGGTTCTCATTTCGATGCGCCGTGATCAGCACCAGGCGCTTGTCGTCCGGCAGCTGCTCCAGGGGACTGCCGGCGAGGTCGAATCCCAGCTCGCGGACGTGCTCGAGGGCGTCGATCACGGTGTTCCCCGTGAGATGCACGTGCTGGGGCGGGACCGCCTCTCGCAGCAGGTTCGTCCGCGCCCACGCCGTGGGAGCAAAGTGCACGTCGGCCAGCACGCCGGAGATCCGTCGATTGATCTCCTCCGGATAGGGGGCGAACTTGTCGAACGTACGCAGGCCTGCCTCGACGTGAGCCACCCGCGTCTTGTCGTAAAAGGCCGCCAGTGAGGCGGCCATTGAGGTCGTTGTGTCGCCCTGCACAAGCACCCAGTCGGGGCGCTCGTCACCCAGGATCGGCTCCAGCCCAGCGATCACCCCCCTGGTGATCTCGCCCAGGCTGTGGCCATGCCGCATCAACCGGAGGTCGTAGTCGGGCTGGATCTCGAACAGCTCGAGCATCGGATCAAGCATCTCCCGGTGCTGGCCCGTGGTCACGACGATCGAGCTGAAGGTGTCGGCGTCGCGCTCCAACTCATGCAGCACCGGCGCGAGCTTGATCGCCTCCGGCCTGGTGCCGATTACGGTTAGAACTCTCACTTTTCCTGCTGAGGTCGAGTTCGCCATGGGTTATGTAACTACCTCGTGAGCGACACGCCTAGTCCCGGCGGCCGCCAGCTCGGCCGGAGAGATCATTGGCTTGGCTCGCGGTGCGGTGACCAGACGGCGGCCCTTGCGCCGCTCGGAGATGATCGCCTTGAGGACTCGCCATCCATCCGGGAAGGTCTGGAGATTGCCCTCGCCGTGGATCCGCTCGGCCTCGAAGCTCGGAACTTCGGAGATCCGCAGTCCGGCTCGCACCGCCCGAAGGTTCATCACCGTCTCAATCTCGAACCCTGGCGCGGCGAGTAGGACGGGCGCCACGTCGGCCCAATACGCGTTGTAGCCGTAGCACAGGTCGCTGAACCTGGTCCCGGGGAAAAGCAGTCTGGCGAACCACGTGAGAACGTGATTGCCCGAGCGCCGAAGCGCTGGCATGTCTGAGGTTCCGCCTCCCTGGATGAAGCGGGTGCCCTTCGCGTAATCCGCGCCCGCCAGCAGGGCCCCCACGAAGTTGTGAATCTCTGCCGGGTCCTCGGATCCGTCGGCGTCCACCTGGACCAGGATCTCGCCCGAGGCGGCCTCCATACCGGCGACCAGGGCGTTGCCCTTGCCGGGCGCCCGGTGGTTGGTGGCGATGACGACCTCGGGCATCAGCTCCCTGGCCACGCTGACGGTCTCATCGGTGCAGTGGTCATCGATCACGACGACCTCGTGCACCCAGTCCGGCATCGTCTTCAGTACGTAGGGAAGGTTCTCGGCTTCGTTGAGGCACGGGATGAGAACGCTCACCCGATGCTGCTGGAGCATCTGACTTTCTGGCTTCATCGTTGGTGCGGCTCCCTTGTGAATCAAGAGCATGCGAACTGATCAGCCCTCGCTCCCGGTGACGCGGACCACCCAGCCCTACGGCGGAACTACGTATGTGATGCCCGTTTTGACCTCATTGGAACCTCTCCGGGAGATGAAATTTGGGTAAACGAATGGCCGCTTTCCGGATCGCGAGCCGGCCGCCCCGTGAATTGCGGGCGAGCGGCCCTCCGGATCGCGGGCGTGAAGCCACCCGTGAACGCGGGCGAGCAGCCTCCCCGAACGCGGGCGAGCAGCCCCCCGAACGATGGCGATTAGGTCCGAATGTTTCGGACCAATTCGCCATAGAACGTGGAAGGTTGGTCGCTCAAGACCGTGGACGAGCGGCCCGCGGGGAGACCTACCCGCTGGTGGACCGACCTACCGCCCGGGCAGGTGGTAAATGAACAACTGGCCGCTGGTGGCGTGACTGTTGGCGTCACCCACGGGCAGGATGATCCGGCCGCCGACCACGATCGGGCTATTCCAGTGGCCGCCGGCGGCGGGCAGCGAGGCCAGTTGATGACCGGTCGTGGGACTGAGGATGTCCATGTGGCCACTCGGGTCATAGACGTACAGCAGACCTCCGGCCACCACGGGGCTCGTTCCCGGCGTCCCGCTCTTCCAGACCACGTGCAGGCGCGCACGTTTGAGCACATAGGCCCATGTCCCACCCCCTGTGGCCACGAACAGGTACGTCCGCTTGGCGTGCTGCCAGACCGCCGGCGCGGTGAAAACAAGCGCCCGACCGGGAGCGTCGATGTTCTGAAGCTCACCGCCCAGGCGGTGACCGCCAGACCCCGTCATCCGGGGAAGCCGGTTCAGGCGGAGCAGTGAGAGGATGCCCTCCTTGCCGCCCTGGACAGCCAGCCCGCCGGGCAGGACGGCCGGAGAGGTGCTTCCCAGGTCGGTGTCGTTCTGATTCAGCTGCTGCTGGTTGCGCGGGGTCCAGTGGCGAAGCGGGTCGAGCGTCGGGCCGAGCTCAACCGCGGTGTCGCCCCAATCGCTGGCCCCGTTGAAGGGTGCGTTGCCGGTGGCCACCAGGATCCGACCAGACCCGGGCTCGACGACTGCACCGGACCGGCCCCAGATCGCGGAGTCGCTGGCCGGGCAGGAGCTGGGCGGGTGGACCAGGTGGATTCGATGCGAACACAGCGAGTTCCACACATGGGCCAGGTGCCCGCTCCTGCGGTCGATCAGGACCACGTGGCCCTGATAGGGCGGGGCGTCACCGATATACCCCCCGGTCGTGGCCACCACCCAGCGTCCGCTGATGTTGAGCGCGGAGGCAATCTTCTCGTGGGTGGCGTCGAACGTGACCCGCGTGGCCCAGCGAGATTGGCCGGTGGCGAGGCTCAGCTTGTGGATGGAGCCATCGGGCGAGGCGGTGTAGACGAAGCGCCGGTCGGGGTCGGCGACCGGGGTGGCCGTCGTGATCTGGGCCCCGCCCACAAAGGAGCCGATGTCCTTGGGGGTGAACTGCCACAGTCCCTTTCCGCTCCGCGGGTCTATGGCCAGCGTACGGCCATAGGTCGTGGTGACGAGGGTCACATCTCGCCGCCCGCCCTTCACCCGGACGCCATGGAGCTGGATCGCTGAGGAGTCGACGGTGCCGTCGATGTTGACCGTGCGCCGGCGAAGCGTGTGCAGATTGGCGCGGGTGATCCCGGTCCTGGCCGGACCCACGCCGCTGCGCTGGGCGTTGTAGTCAAACCGGGTCCAGTCGCCGTCCGGGACGCTGGCCGGCGAGACCGCATCCGTCGCCGTCTCCGCGCCGGAATTTGTCGAGTTGTACTGCCCGCCGTTGGCGCTCGGGCTCGCGCCGACGGCGCTCGAGCCACACGCCGCGAGCGTGAGCAGCACCGCCACCGCCACCGCCACCGCCGGCGTTCGGCAGAGCGATATCCGCGTCACTTGAGCGGCAGCTTATTCAGGACCTGGTCGGCCACCGAGCCGGCGGACTTGACGACCTGAGTGACCAGTGGTCCTGCAGGCGCGGGCAGCTTGGACGTCACGTGGGTAACCGTACTGACGACCTTGTCGACCACGGTTGGGTGCTTCGGGGGAGGCGGGCCGCCTGAACCACCGCCACCACCGGAACCGCCGCCCCCGCCGCCGCCGGAGCCACCGCCACCACCCGAACCGGAGCCACCGCCGCCGCCGGAGCCGCCAGAACCGCCGCCGGAGCCGCCAGAACCGGAGCCGCCTCCACCACCCCCGGTCCCCCGGCCACCGACTGTGCCGCCACCACCGCCGTGCTGCGGTGAACGCGGGCCTGCCCCCGTCGAGTGTCTGGGAGCGCCCGCCGGGATAACTGACGCCAGCACGGTCCTAGCCCCTGATCCGCCGGGCCCCTGGCGCCCGATCGGGGCTGCGCCCGACGCTCCCAGAGCCACGGGTTGCACCGTCGGAGCGGCTGGGCCGGAGACCAACTGCTTGAGCGAGCCCAGATTGAGCGAACCGCCGCCGACGGCGAGCAGCGCAAGCGAAACCATCAGGGCCGCGGGCACAACCACCGCCAGCCCTACGGACGCGTATAGCCGCCGCCTCCATGCGCGCGCCAATCCCATAGCCAGATTCTACCTCCGCACACCGACTGTCAAGCCGTTTGTCCACGCCGCGGCCACCGCTACGATCACGCCGTAGAGGTCCGTTATGCAGCGCCTACCGATCGCTCGCTCGTTTCGCCTGGCGCTGGTCGGGCTGACAGTGGTGCTCGCGGTGATCGCCGGTTTCGGCGTGGCCAGCCTGTACAACAGCCGACAGCGCTACGAGAACACGCTCTCGGCCACAGGTGCACTGACCACCGCGGCGGCCAATCTGTACACGGCCGGCCTGGTCGCGCAGGAGGTAACCAACAACGCTCGTGGGCCCACCGCGCCCGGTCGGCGAGCCCACGCGGGGAACGCCTACAGAGCTGCTGTCGCCGCGGCCCGTGTCCGCGCCGCCGGGGATCCGGGCAGTCTCCGGCTCATCAGGCAGGCGGCTGGCGCTCAGGCGGAGGGTCGTTTCAGCCAGGCCCGGGCCGACGCCGTCGCTCTCCAGGCCCGTCAGCAGGTTCGTGACCGAGCCGCCCGCAGCACAGCCACCTCGCAATCCCGACGGGCGCTGATCATCCTTGGGATCGCCGGTGTCCTGGCCCTACTGTCCGCGCTCGGCCTGGGGTCGGCCCTGATCGCCGCGATGCGCAGGCCCCTGGAGGAGTTGGTCAGCGCCACCAGAGAGCTGGCATCAGGCACGCTCGATCGCCGGGTCCAGCCCGCCGGCCCGCGCGAGCTGCGAGAGCTGGGCAGCGCCTTCAACGCGATGGCCGGAGAGCTCGAGGGCGCCCATCGACGGCTCGAGGCCGAGCGTCAGCGCCTGGCCGTCGTGATTGAGAGCCTGCGGGACGCCCTGATCGTCACCGAGCCTGGCTCGAGCCAGATCTCCGCCGTCAACCCGACGGTCGCGGTGCTGGTTCCTGAGTTGGCCGTGGGGCGCCGGACGGATGGCGAGCAGAGCCCACTCCCGACGCTCGATGCCGCCCTGAGCGGGGAGACGTTTGTTGAGCACCAGGGCAAGACCCTGGCCGTTACCGCCGCCCGGCTGGGCACCGGCGACAACGACGAGGGCGTCGTGTGGACGGTCAGAGACGCGACCGAGCGGGCCAAGCTCGAGCGGGCCAAGAGTGAGTTTGTGGCCACCGCGTCGCACGAGCTGCGCAGCCCGCTCACCTCGATCAAGGGCTTCATTGAGTTGCTCCACCGCTCACCGGAGAACATGTCCCAACGCCAGCGGGAGTTCGTGGAAATCATCCTCAAGTCGACCGACCGCCTGACGGAGTTGGTCTCCCACCTCCTGGACGTGGCCCGGATTGAGGCCGACCACGTGGAGATCGATCTCCGCCCCATGGACGCGGGCGAGGCCGCGCGAGAGGTGGCCGAGCTGATGGGGCCGCGAATCGAGGAGAAGCACCAACGGCTGAGCGTGCACGTGGCCCCGGCAGCGGGCCTCGTGCTGGCCGATCCCTCCCGCCTGCGTCAGATCGTGGCCAACCTGGTCACCAACGCACACCTGTACACGGGGGAGGGAGGAAGCATCCACGTGCGCGTCGAGCCGGAACGGGCCTGGATCCAGATCGCCGTCCAGGACGACGGCGTGGGGATGACCGACGACCAGGCCGGCCGGGTTTTCGAGCGCTTCTACCGAGCCGGTGACGGCGCCTCGGGCACCCCGGGGACCGGGCTCGGGCTGTCAATCGTCAAGTCGCTGGTAGAACTCCACGGCGGGCAGATCACCGTGGAGAGCGAGCCTGGGATCGGGTCCACCTTCCGGGTACTCCTCCCGGCGGCCGTCCCGGCTCCCGAGACGCTGCCATCGCTGGAGGCGATCCGCGGGCGCCGGGTGCTGATCGTGGACGATGAGCGAGCGATCGCCGAGCTGATCGCCGGGCAGCTGACTCCCCTGGGCGTGGACGCGGATATCGCCACCAAGGGGGCCCAGGCGCTGGAGATGCTTCGGACATCGGACTACGACGTGGTGACGTTGGACGTGCTCATGCCTGAGATGGGCGGCCTGGATGTGCTGGCCCGGATCCGGGAGGACGCCAGGGTGAGCGGCACGCCGATCGTGTTCGTGTCCGTGTTCGCAGGGCGTCGCGAGCTGGCCGGCGAGTGGGTCGTGTCCAAGCCGATCGACGCCGACGAGCTGCGCAACGTCTTGGCCGCGGCGGTCGAGTCCGGCCGGTCGCGGGTGCTCGTGGTGGGACGCGAGGAGGTGCGGCCCGCGCTGGAGCCGGCCCTGGATGAGCTCGGAATTCGCTACCACTGGGAGCTCACCGGGGCAGCCGCTGCCCGGGTGTGTGCCGAGCGGCGGTTTGAGGTCGCGCTCGTGGACGTGGGGGTGCGGAACCCGCAGGCCGTTCTTCAGGCCCTGGATCTTCGGGGGCGGCGACTGCGCCGGGCAGCGATTCTCTTTTCCGACGGCAAGAGCCCCGCCCCGACGGGTCTGGGCCGCCTCGGACTCGAGGTCGTTCCGGTCAATCAGGCGGCCACAGCGGTGCTGGCCGCACTGCGCGGACAACGCACAGAAACGGTTCCGAGACTCCGGCCAGTACGCTAGTTACCGGTGTCTGTCCAGAGGCCGCCGATGTCACAGGTATCCAGCCAGACTGAGCTGGTCCAGGAGATCGAGCGGCTCAGGGCTGCCCTGGCCACACGCGAGCAGGAGGCGGCCGAGAAGGAGCGCCAGCTGGAGCGCTACGCGGCCGACCTGCGGGAGACGTTCAAACGCGAGCGAGCTCGGGCCCAGGAGCTCCGCCGCTCCTACACGGCCACGGTGCGCGCGCTGTCCAACGCGGTCGAGTTCCGGGACGCCTACACAGGCAAGCACGCCGAGCGGGTGGCCGCATATGGCCTGGAGATCGCGCGGCGCCTGGATCTCCCGATGGCCGAACGCCCGGACATCGAGTTCGGCTTCCTACTGCATGACATCGGCAAGGTGGCGATCCCGGATGCGATCCTCCACAAGCCCGACGCGCTGACCGAGTCCGAACGCCGGCTGATGGCCCAGCATCCGTTGATCGGCGCGGCGATCGTCCGGGAGGTCGAGTTTCTGACCAGCGCGGCTGAGATCGTCCGCCACCACCACGAGCGGTGGGACGGCCAGGGCTATCCCGACGGTCTGGCCGGCGAGGACATTCCGCTGGCCGCCCGAGTGTTCGCCGTGGCTGACGTATTTGACGCTCTGACCACCGAGCGTCCCTACCGTCACGCCTCGACGCTGCCCGCCGCCCGGGAGATGATCACCGCCACGTCGGGCACGCAGTTCGACCCCAGGGTCGTCGACATGTTCAACTCGATCGACGACGACACCTTCGCCCAGATCGCCGCCGAGATCGGGTGACCGGGACCGGTCGGGCAGCCTGAACATGACCCGCGCCGTCCTGATCGTTGACGACGATCAGTTCATCCGCAGGTTGATCGCAACGACGCTTGAGGACGTCGGCGACTTCGACCTTCATGAGGCGGCCGATGGCCGGCAGGCACTTGAGATTGCGGCTCGCCAGGAGCCGTCGCTGGTGTTCCTGGATGTGGACATGCCTGAGCTCAACGGGATCGACGCCTGCCGCGAGCTCCGCCACCAGAGGTCGACCAGCGAGGCCACGATCGTGATGCTCACGGCCGCCGTGGGCGATGAGGTCGAACGTCAGGCCGAGGCGGCCGGAGCGGACCTGTTCCTGACCAAGCCGTTCAGCCCGCTGGACCTGCTCCAGCTCGTGGACCGGCTGAGCGGGCCGGAGGCCGACCGCACAGCGTGAACCGTTCCGGTCCCGAGCCGTTTCGCTGGCAGGACGGCGAGCGGCTGATCGTGTTCGGCCGCGGCCGGCTGGATCAGGCCGGCCAGTTGCTCCCGCCGGGCTATGTGCTCCTGACCACCCCCAGAGCCGCCGCCGCGGCACCGCGGCTGGTCGAGCAGGCCGCCGCCGTGCGCGAGGTGGGCCCCGGCCGGGTGGACGAGCTGGCCGCCGAGCTCCGGCTCCAGGTTCGGGGAGAGCTGCTGGTTGCGCTGGGCGGCGGGCGGGTGATCGATACGGCCAAGGCCGTGGCCGCGGCCGATCCGCCGCGCCGGGTCGCCGCGATCCCGACGACGCTCTCGGGCGCCGAGATGACCGCCATCCACCGCCACGCTGCTGGCGTCCGGCCCGATACGCCCCGGGTCAGGCCCGCCCTGGTAATTTGCGATCCAGCGCTGGCGGCATCCCAGCCGCCACCTGAGATGGCCCAGAGCGCGGCCAACGCCCTCGGCCACGCGGTCGAGGGACCTCTGACCCCGCTGGGCAACCCCGTGGCCACATCGGCTGCGCTGGAGGCCGCTCGCCTGTTGAGCGCCGAGGACTTCTCAGAGCTCGGGGATGCGGGCCGTGACCAGCTCGCCCTGGGGGCGATCCTGGCCGGGTACGTGATCGGATCCACGGGCTATGGCCTGCACCACGTCCTGTCCCAGACGTTGGTCCGGTTCGCTGGGATCGGTCACGGAGCGGCCAACGCGGTCATGCTTCCGCATTCGATCCAGGCCCTGCAGAGACGCTCGCTGGGCGAGTTCCTGGAGTCGCTGCGCCAAATCCTGGGCCGGGACCCGGCCGAGCTGGCCACGCGGCTACGCGACCTCGGCGGCCCCCGCACGCTCCGCGAAGCCGGTGTGGCGCAGGCCGATCTGGACCGGTGTGCGCATGAGGCTTCGGGCCGCCCCGAGCTCCATATGACCCCGCCGGCACCCGATGCCGGCGAGCTACGAGAGCTCTACGCCGCTGCCTATTGACCGCGCGCCGCTCCGCTGCCGGGGGGACGACAGGCGGAGCGGCAGGGGGCACCTGTGGGAGGAAGAGGGCGCGGGCGTGACACTGGAGCGCGCATAGGTTTAGTCACTCACAGAGGACAAGCCGCGCGGCAGACCTTGAAGCTCCTGACATCTGCTCTTTGCTTCGCCAGTCGCCCGCGCCTGAGATCAACCTACTCCGGCCCGTGAGCCGGTGGCAAGGGCGAGGCGCGTCTGGACCGTCCAAATTGCGGGGGGAAGTACGTTGGCAGCGCAGTGGCCTGAGCGGCTGCCCTACGCGATCTTGATCAGGATGATCGTGTTGATCACGAAGGCGAGCGCGAACACGACCGTCCAGCGGTTGAGGTTGCGCTCCACCAGCGACCCACCGCCCAGGGGCCCGGCTCCCGTGCCCACGCCGAACGCTCCCGACAGCCCCGAGTCCTTCCCCGAATGCATCAGGACCAGGAACACCAGCACGACGCACAGGAACACCTGGAGAACTCCGAGAACCGTGACCATCGGCCGTTGATGGTAGCGACTGACCGGGCTCAGCCCGCGCCAATCAGCCCGGATGCTCGGCGTGGTCGCGCGCCTGATCCATCGAGCGCAGGATCTCAATCGCCTCGGCCCTCAGAGAGGCGTCCAAAGCCTGGTAGTCCTGGTCGGACAGCTTGCCGGTCCGGTGGTCAAGCTCGGCGTCCCGGAGCTCGCGGAGCTTCGCGTCGCGGGCGGTCTCCAGCTCGCGCAGCTCGGGCTCGGGATCGCCGGTGGTCATCTCCGGCGGAAGCCCGACCGAGGGTGCGACGCGGCGTAACGGCGCGCTGACAAACACGACCACCAGCCCCAGGAGAACCATGATCACGACCAGGTCCATGGCTCAGGCGGGCTCGCGCATCGCGGTGGCGTGGTCAAGCACCGGTTCGCGTGGCGAGGCTGGATGAGACCGCACGGCCGACCTGGCCCGGCTCCGCGAGCGCAACAGCACGGGGATCGGCCACAGCGCGAGCAGGCCGCCGAAGACGATGATTGCCGCTCCGATCCAGATCCACAGGACCAGCGGGTCGACGATCAGCAGGAACGTCACCGGCCAGGGATGGGTCACAAACTGGCGAGACAGGCCGTTGATGGCCACCGCCTGCTCGGTGGCGATCGTGTTGCGCACCGTGGGCTGGGCCGCCTGGGCCGGGGTCAGGCTCTGCATGAGCCGCTCGAACACCCTGTCGCCCTGATTGATCCGGCCCTGAAGCGGCGCCAGGTTGGGGTTGATGACCGTCCAGATGTCATGCGTGAGGTTTGTCTGCAGGCCAACCACGCTGTCCGCCGAACCGGCAAAGGCAATTGAGATCGGCCCGACGCCCGGCGTCAGGGGAGCCGGGTAGAACCGTCTCACCGTGCGCAGCGTGGTCACGCGATGCCCGCCCCTCGACACCTTCAGGACTGCGCCGAAGGCGATGCTGGCCAGCGCACCGGACCGGTCCGTGGCGACGTGTTCGGTCGGCTTCACGTACCTGATCGCGTAGCCGTTGACGGAGGCGCTCTGGCCGGGCGTCAGAGTGACCTGGCGGGAATGCTGGAACGACGAGGAGGCGGCCACGCCGATCAGCAGGATCGCCAGGCCGGCGTGAACGATGTAGCCGCCGTAGCGCCGGCGGTTGCGCCGGATCACGCGCACCAGGGCGAGCGGGGGCGCCTCCCTGGTCATCGCCCGCCGCGCCGCGGCTCCTCGGACCAGCTCCTGGACCACCCCAACGAGCACGAACGTCCCCAGGGCGAACATGGCCAGGGCGAAGGGCCGCGAGTCGACGCCGTCGGCCAGCAGCACGACCAGGCAGGCCAGGCCCGCCGCCACGGGCAGCAGGAAGTTCCGCCGCAGGTTGGCCGCCGTCACCCTCCGCCAGGCGATGATCGGTCCGATTCCAGCCAGGGCCACGAGCACCAGGGCCAGCGGGACGATGAACGGGCGGAAGGCCGGCGGACCGACGGAGATCTTGTTCCCGGTCACGGCCTCGGAAATGAGGGGGAAGAACGTGATCCAGAAGATCACCACCACCATGCCCATGAGCACCAGGTTCTGGAACAGGAACACCGCCTCGCGGGAGAGCAGCGAATCAAGCCGGGCCTCACTGGCCAGGAGCCGGCGGCGCCACAGGATCAGCCCGAGCCCGCCCCCGATCATCAGCGCCAGCAGGGCCACGAACGGAACGCCCAGGGTGGAGGCACCGAAGGCGTGGATCGAGTCCAGGATGCCCGACCGGACCAGGAACGTCCCCAGGATGGCCAGCGTCCCGCTCCCCAGAACCAGCGAGACATTCCACACCTTCAACATCCCGCGCTTCTCCTGGATCATCACCGAATGGATGAAGGCGGTGATGCACAGCCACGGCATCAGCGCCGCGTTCTCCACCGGATCCCAGGCCCAATAGCCCCCCCACCCGAGCTCTGTGTATGACCACAGGGCGCCGAGCACTATCCCCGTGCCCAGAAACAGCCACGACGCCAGCGCGAACCGGCGGGTCAACGCGATCCATTCGGAGCCCAGCTTGCCCGTGATCAGCGCCCCGACCGCGAACGCGAACGGCACCGTCAACAGGGTGTACCCCGAGTACAGCATCGGGGGATGGATCATCATCGTCGGGTGCAGCAGCAGCGGATCGAGCCCTGATCCCTGGGCGGGCGGGGTGGACGTTGTGGTGAACGGATTGGCAAAGAACGCGGCCAGCGAGACGAAGAACGTGGCGAAGCCGAGCAGCACGGCGGTCGCGTACGCCGCGATGTCCCGGATCCGCCTGCGGGTCAGGAACAGGATCAGGCTCGACCACAGCGACAGCAGCCAGACCCAGAGCAGGAGCGAGCCCTCCTGCGAGGACCAGGGTGCGGCGAGCTTGTAGAACGTCGGCGTGGTGGTCGAGGAGTGCTGCCATACGACGTTGAACGTGAAGTCGGAGCGCAGGAAGGCCGCCTCCAGAATCACCCAGGCCACGGTCATCAGCCCGGCCAGCGAGTACACGGCCCGGCGGCCGGAATCGACCCACTGGGGCCGCCCGGTGCGGACGCCGTAGATCGAGGCGCAGATGCCGTAAACGGCCACGACCAGACCCAGGATGAGGAGGGTTCGCCCTACGGGCGCCATCGTGAGTCCTCGCCCGAGCCGGTACCACGTCGGGCATGCGCCGCCCCAGTCACGACGCCGCTTGCGCTTGGTATTTGGAGGGGCACTTTGTCGTCAGCGAATTCCCCTGGCCAACGAAGGTCGGGCCGGCCGAGGGCTCACGTACGGTAACCATCACGGCCCGGCCGGCGGCGAACGGGTCGGGCACGATCCCCGAATACCTCACCGGCACCGACAGCCGGAGCCTGGGGTCGCGGATCCGGAACACCAGCGCCTGTCCCTCGCGACGGACCGAGCCGACCAGCACCGTACCGGCCAGGATGTAGGACTGACCCGGCCTGGCCACGCGCAGCAACTGCGACGCCGTGACCTCCCGGTCGCCGGCGGTGAAGCTCACGTAGACGAGGGCGGAGGCCAGCACGAGCGCCGCGGACAGGGCTACAACGAGCCGGATGACGCGCTTGCGACTGGGGTCCATCTGGTCCCATTTTCACACACCCCCTCCGCCCGCCCGCCGCTGGAGCCCGGGCTCGGGCGAACCGTAATACTGGGGACCGTCCCGGGTGCGGGGGCCGGGACCTGGCGGTACCCTGTGTGGACCGGGTCAACTGGAGCCTGGAAGGATTGGCTTGATGGGGCTGACACGAGGCATAACGATCCATCCGGAGCCGGCGCTGCCGGCTCGGTTGGCCAGCGAGGATGTGATCATCAGCGCGCCGATGAGCTACGTGGGCTCAGCCCAGCGGATCATGCGGATCGGCCGGCGGGCGCGGGGGGAGTCCGAGCTGGCCGCCCTGACCACCGCGGCGGTGGTCGCGGTGGCGGTGGCCTGGGTATTCGTGACCGTCTGGTACCTGATGTGGGGCCTGCTGCTCATCCCATACCGGCTGCACCGTCGGGGCGCGCGCAAGCGTAAAGCTGAGTCTCTGCGCCACCGAGAGCTCCTGGCCGCGATCGAGACCTCGGGAACGGCCAGCGCGCCTCCGGTCCCGCCGCCCTCGCCCGATGAGCGCATCGGCGACGTGGAGCGCGAGCAGGCGGTCGACGCGCTCCGGGGCCACCTGCTGGCTGGACGGCTGACCGCGGACGAGTTCGAGCACCGCCTGGGCGCCGTTGCCGCCGCCCGGACGTGGGGGCAGATCGCGGCCGTATCGGCCGACCTGCCCAGCCAATCCGGCTGAGGCCGGCGCCGGCCCTCCCTGCTCGGCGACCCGTCCACATCCGCCCACTAGGGACTGGAGGTTCGGCCCTGAGCTGCCGATCTATGTCCTATGGGTACGTGCCCGGGAGGCAGTGTTGAAGACGTGGTGGCCCACGAGGCCACGATCACCGAGGCCGCGCTCAGGACCTGTGGCCGGCTCGTGGCTCTGATGGCCGGTCGGATCGCCACGCACGCCTCCTCGGACGGCGGCCTGATCTGCGAGGACCGGACGAGCCGAGCCCGCCCCCGGATGTGGCGGATCATGCCCGACGGTGCCCTGCTGTCCGACTCCTCCTACAACTTCACCCGGCAGAAGTTCATCCGAGCCCCGCTGCCCCAGGAGGCGGCCGCATGATGAACGCCGCGGTAGAGCTTCGTTGCCCGCCTGTTAGCCCCGGCTCACCGGCCATTAGCGTCGTGTTATCGCACAGGATCAGAGCCCTGGACAGCGAAACGATCGGCACCGAGAAGCGTTCATGAGTTTCAGCATGCCAGTTCGTTCCAAGGCCACCCAGGCAACCCTCCGGTACCGCCGGATGAGCTCGCTCAGCGCTGACCGGCGGGCCCCAGATCCGACTCCTGCCCGGGTCGCCCACGACCGGACGCCCGGCGAGCGCAGCCGTCGACTGGGCGGGGCCTCACAGGACCGCGCGCTGTATAGCTGCGGCTGCGGCTATGCCTTCGACGCGCTCGTCTCGACCTCGGTGGACTGCCCGCACTGCGGCGACCGCCAGGCCTGGTAGCAGACCTACTTCAGCACCTTCCGGGCGGCGGCCGTCCACGACGTGGTCACGTCCCGGAGGAACTTGGCCTGCGCCGTGGCCAGGTTGGCGACCCACTCCACGTCGCTTGAGCCTGGACCCTTCTCCAGCGTGCCGGCAATCGTCTTGAGTGCCTTCTCGTAGTTGGTCAGCGTGGTCTCGCCAGCGTCGCGGCCTGCCTCGATGATCCGCTCGTTGAGCTTGCGCAGCCGCTGAGCGACGGCGTCGACCCGAGCCTCGGCCGAGCCGGCCGCACGCGTCGCCTGCTTGCGGGCGCCGGCGGCGGGCTTGGTGGTGCGGCTCGAGCGAGCCTTCGTCGAGCGCGAACTGGACGACCGCGCCGCGGTCGAGCGTGAGCTGGACGCACGGCTGCTGGTGGATTTGCTCTTGGCCCGTGGGCCGGTCGATGACCGGCCCGTGCTCTTGGGTTTGGAGGCGCTGGTGCTGCGACGGCTCGAGCTCCCTTTCGAGCTCGAACCTGATCTCCCGCTCCTGGCCTGCGGCATCTGTTCCTCCTTAAAGGACGAAGTCTTCGAGTTCGCGTGCACCCTACTTCTTTCCGGGACGTCGATGTGGCTTCGCCGATCCGCCTGGCCAAGTAGCTAGCATCAACCAGGCTTTTTGGAACCGCGAGCCACCCTCGGGCACCGACGCTCGCCCAGCGCCTGGAAAGGAAGGTCGCCCTCGATGCCGACGATCACCGAGTCGATGAAGAACGAGTACGTCAAGCGGATGCTCCGCGTCACCGGAGTGCGACCGCCGCAGGAGATGCCCCGGCGGGGCACCCCCCACTACCGGATGCCCAAGCTCGAAGCCAACGGCGGCTGGCTGGCGCTGGGCCCGTATACGGGTCCTGAGATCCCGCGCGAGGAATATGAGACGCTGACGTACACCACATACCCGACCGATCCGACCACGCACTTCGCCCCGATCACCTCGGCCACCGGCGAGATCGAGCTCGGGGCATTCGGGAAGCACGGCAAGTGCGATCTGGACCGCGAGTGGACACCCAACGCCGAGAAGTGCCCGACGCTGATCAAGTGGCTGGAATCGGTCGGCACTCGCTTTGGGAAGGTCCAGCTCCTGCAGATGACGCCCAACACCCTGCGGGAATGCCGTTGGGGTCTGCACCTGGATCACAACAACCAGAACAACCCGGAGACCAACGGCTGGGCTGTGCGGGTCTGGCACGAGCTGACCGATGACAAATCGAGCCGGCTGGTGGTCCGCCAGGAGGAGTTCGATAAGGCTTCGGAGGTCCAGATCCCTCTGCCCCAGCATGCGCAGGTGGTGGTCGACTCCCAGTGGCTGTACCACGGTGGCTATCACCATGGGACGCACACCCGTTACGCGATGATCTCGACGTTCGAGAGCGGGCCGGAGCTGGAGCGCTGGATTGAGAGCCAGGCCCCCAGCACGGCGGCCGCATAGGGGCTGCCGGCGGGGCGACCGCCGGCAGCCTGTCAGCCCCTAATGCCGGTGGGCGCGGTGCCCGCGCCTCGGTCGCCGATGTGGGGCCCTCCGCTTGGGTCCGTGATGCGCCCCCCTGCGCCTGGGGAACATCTGGTAGATCGTCGAGTAGCCGATCAGATAGAGCGCCCGATGATCGGCTACCGCTGAGGCGAAGGCGCCGTCGGGGTAGAAGAACACCTCGCGCCCGGTCCGGGTGTTGAGCCCGATGCTGTTCTTGACGCCCAGGACCCCGTAGTAGATGACGTGGCCGATGATGGTCCCCGAGCCGGAGATCCTCTCACCCGATGCGTGGCTCCATCTGGTGGCCCCGGATTCGGCATTCAGCGCGTAGAAGTTGCCGTCGTAGGACCCGATGTACACCGTCGGCCCGAGCCCGCCGACATTGGCCGCCGCGGGGGAGCTGTACACGTAATCGCTCGTCGATGCGTCCCAGATCAGGCGACCCGATGACTTGGACAGGGCGTAGACCCGGTGGTCGGTGTCGCCCACGTACACCTTGCCGAAGGCCACCGCCGCCGAGCCATAGATCGTGCCGCCCAGGCTCGAGGCCCAGACCTCGTGTCCGTTGGCGGCATTGACCGAGTACACCCGGCCGGCGTAGTCGCCGAAGTACAGATGCCCGGCGGAGTAGGCCAGGCCGCCCTTGACCGCACCGCTGGCCTGGAAGGTCCAGTTCAGGTGACCGGTGCCGGCGCGGAACGAGTAGATGGTCCCGCCGGCATCGCCGAAGTAGACGTTTCCCCGCTGGACCAGTGGCGATGACTCGCTGCCCGCGGGCACTTTTCGCGACCACACGATCCGGCCGTTCTTGGTCGACAGGGCGACGAACCGGCCGTTGCCGGGCAGACGGGCCCCTCGCGTCCGCGAAAGCAGCGGGAAGAACACCAGGCCGCGACCGGGATCGATCGCCGGCGAGGCGGCGGACAGGGTCCCGAGCCCCCGCCGCCAGATCAAATGGCCGTTGAGCTTGTTGACCGCTTTGGCCAGCCCGTTGTAGCCGATGAAGAACAGCGCGTTGTGGTACAGCACGGGCGGGAACTCGAGCAGGGCGAAGTTGTTGTAGGTCCAGCCCCGGCGCAGCGGCGGACCGAAACCGCTCGGTGCCCCGAAGTCCCGGCTCCTGGCCCCGCTGTACCCGTAGAACGGCCACAGAAAGGTGGACCGGAACGCACGACGGTGGTGGTGGGCAGGCCTGTGGGGTGCCCTCACCGCGGTAGGCGTCGGCGCCGGCTTCGGTCTTGTGTGCGGGGCGCCGCCGGACGAGAGCGCGATCACGGCCACGACGATGCCCACCAGGATCAGCAGGCCCGCCGCAATCGCTGGCTCACGCCGCGGGCGCCGCCGCCGGCCAGGGGTCAACATCGCGGCCTGATGGTAGCCCGGCCACCCGAGGGTGGCCCGGCCCTACCAGGCCCTCCACCGGTCTACCCCCAGGTGGGTAGGCCGGTGCCGGTGGTGGAGGTCTTGGTGGTGGTGGTGGCGGTCGTCGTCGTGGCCCGGGTGGACCCGGAGCCTGACGAGCTCGACTTCACCACGCTCCATGTGCCGCCGAAGCCCTTGGCTCCCTGACCGTCGGCCTGATCCTTGGCCGTGTCGGCCGCGTACGTGTACAGCGGGTGCCCGCCCAGCGTGACCTGATTGAAGCCGTCGCGATGCCAGATCCCGAGCTTGCCCGGGACGCCCGGCGCCTTGCTGAGGCTGCTCTTCGACGTCACCTTCAGCGGCGGCCAGAAGCTGAAGCAGTCGTTGACCTTCGTGCACTGCGGATGGCTCTTGCTGTCACCCGAGAGCACATACACGGCCCGGCCCTTGGAGTTGACCACGATATTCTCGTGGACGGTCTTCTGGGCCTGGTTCGTCACCATCGCGTGCCTGGCCACCTGGAGCGTGAACGTCTTGGCGACGGTGGCACCGGCCAGGACCGCCAGGCCGACGCCGGCGACCGTGAGCGCGAGCGCCGACCGGCTGGGGCGTGTCGTGGAACGTCTGGGCTGAGGGGACATCGGTTCTCCTTTAGGCGTCGGCAAATCCTGCGCCGGAAGGTTCCAGGTCACCCCGTACGACGCCCCCGCGGCCAGTTTCTTCCCACAGATCAGGGGAAGTAACCTGCGCCGGGCGGCGTCCTCGTTTGCACCGACCGCGAGGACTTCGCGGCCGCATGACCGAAAACGGATGGAGGCCTCACCATGAGCAGCAAACTCGTAGGCTCGACCCGCGCCTGGATGGGAGGGGCACTGGTCGCCATCGCCCTGGTGGTGGCGGGCTGCGGAAGCTCGCCTCCAGCATCGGGCTCTAACTCGCCCTCGTCCACGCCCGCGTCGTCGTCAAGCTCCTCAGGCGGGGGCTCCAGCTCATCCGGTGGGGCGAGCGCCAGCGGAATTCCGCAGGGCCCCAACGCCGGCGACCAGGACGGTGACAATTCCGGCGGCGCGAGCGACGGCGACGGGAACATTTAGGAGACGGACCGTCCAGGGCGGGCCGGCGACTCGATGCAGACCGCCGGCCCGTCTCAGGCCGCGTCCGCCAGCCGCGCCACGGCCTTGACCATCTCCCCGAGGGCGTTCAGCGAGGCGGGGATATCTCCCGGGACCTGCAGGGCGTGGTCGACCCCGGGGAGCTCGAGCACCTCCAAGGCCTGATTGTCAGGAAGCGCCTCGCGGACCCACATCGAATCAGCCGTGCCGCCGACGACAAGCGTGCGCTGCCCGGCTCGTGACAGGCCCTCGATCACGTCGTCCTGATCCAGAGCGGGTGTCAGCCAGGCGGCCGGGAGGTCTCGGTCGCTGACCAGACCGGCCATGAAGCTGGCCAGCGACTTCCCGATCACCAGCACGCGGGCCTGGCCGGCTGCCTCGAGTGCCCGCTCGGTGCACTCACGCTCCCAGGCCACGGGCTCGGGATGGGTACCGGGTTCGCCCAGCACCTCCAGCGCGCTCCAGCCCCGAGACATGACCGCCTCGCGAGCGAACCACAACACCGGAGCCCGAGTGGGATAGATCATTCCCGGCAGCAGGACGGCGCACCGCGCTGGGTCACCCTCATGACGGATCGCAGCGCACGGGCCCAGGTCGACGCGCTCGGGCATCCCGGGCAGCGTAGAGCCGGTTGGCATAGGCTGCGCCCTCATGAGCCTCACATCACAGGTGCTCAAAGTCCACGAGCAGATCTACAGGCGCACCGACGGCCGCCTCGGGCATCGGCTGGTCGGCGTGCCCACGCTGCTGCTCCGCACCACCGGGCGACGTTCCGGGGCCGCTCGGACGAACGCGCTGGTGTATGCCCGCGACGGCGATGACTACCTGCTCGTGGCCTCCAACGGCGGATCGGAGCGCGATCCCGGCTGGCTGCACAACCTCCGGGCCGAGCCCCGGGTGGAGATTCAGGTCGGCCGCAAGCGGCGGCCGGGTCTGGCCCGTGTGATCGAGCCCTCCGACGTGAGCTTTGCCCGACTCTGGACGCTGGTCAACGCCAACAACTCGGACCGCTACGCCGGCTACCAGCAGCAGACCAGCCGGCCGATACCGGTAGTGGCGATCGGCGTGGCCGATCCCCAGTAGCCGGGGCGTTCGCCGGTTCTCAGGCTCAGCGCGATTCGCCGGCAGTCCAGGTGGTCAAGGCCATCCGTCCCGAGCTGCGACCAGGTCAGCGCCACCCCCAGACGGTCCAGGCGATTCAGGCCCGCCGGGTCCTCCTACACGCGGCGCCGCTGCGCGACCGATGAATTCTGGGGCCGCTCGCGGTCTTTGGTTCAGCAGCTCGAAAGGAGGCCCCAGATGGGCAAGCTTGTGGTGACCGAGTTCATAACGCTGGATGGGGTGTTCGAGGATCCCGGTGGCGCCGAGAGCTTCGACCTCGGTGGCTGGGCGTTCAAGTTCGATCGGGGGAACGAGGGCGACAAGTTCAAGCTCGACGAGCTGATGTCGGCCGACGCGCAGCTGCTCGGACGCACGACCTATGAGGGCTTTGCTGCCGCGTGGCCCAGGATGAGCGGCAATCCGTTCGCCGAGAAGATGAACGGGATGCCCAAGTTCGTGTTCTCCGGCACCCTCCAGGAGGCCAGCTGGAACAACTCGACGATCCTCCGCGGGGACCTGGCCACCGAGGTCCAGTCGCTCAAAGACCGCCTCCAGGGCGACGTTCTGGTGGCCGGCAGCGGTCAATTGGTCAGAGGGCTCCTGGACGCTGGGCTGGTCGACGAGCTACGCCTGATGGTCTTCCCCACCATCCTCGGTCGCGGCAAGCAGCTTTTCGACGGGGCCCGCCCCACCGCGCTGCGGCCGGTGGAGGTCGGCCGAGCGGGCGCCACCACGACGATCGTGCTCGCGGTCGATGAGTGATCTACCATGAGCGTCGTGGCGGCGACGGTCAATGCGGATGAGTTGGAGGAGGTTCTGGGGCGGCATCAGCGCGAGCTGCTGGGCTACTGCTACCGCATGCTCGGCTCGCCCTTCGACGCCGAGGACGCCGTCCAGGAGACGATGCTCCGGGCCTGGCGCGGCATTGAGCGCTTCGAGGGTCGGGCAGCGGTGCGGTCGTGGCTGTACCGGATCGCCACCAACGTGTGCCTGGATGCGCTCGCCGCCGGCAACAAGCGGGCTCGTCCGATGGACATGGGCCCGGCCGGCGAGCCGATCGCCGAGAACCTCAATGTCCTGCCCGAGGTGACATGGATCGAGCCGATCCCGGATTCGATGGTCTCCCCGGACGACCCGGCCGAGCAGACGATGGCCCGGGAGACGCTCCGCCTGGCCTTCATCGCTGCGCTCCAGCGGCTGCCGGCACGTCAGCGCGCCGTTTTGATCCTGTGTGAGGCGCTGCGCTGGAAGGCCAGCGAGGTGGCCGAGCTGCTGGAGACGAGCGTGGCCTCAGTCAACAGTGCGCTTCAGCGGGCCCGGGCCACACTCGAGCAGACGCAGACCGCCCCGGGCGACTCGGCGGCGACTCTGGATGCCGGCCAGAAGGATCTGCTGGGCAGATACATGGCCGCCTTCGAGGCGTACGACTTCGACGCGCTGACCTCACTGATCCGCGAGGACGCGATCCAGTCCATGCCCCCGTACGACCTGTGGCTGTCCGGTCGGCATGACATCTTCACCTGGTGGGACGGGCCCGGGGCCGCTTGCCGGGACTCGCGGCTGCTTCAGGCGCCGACGGCCAACGGCCTGGTGGCCTTCGGCCAGTACAAGCCGAGCCCCGAGGGCGGGCGCGAGCCCTGGGCGCTTCAGGTCATTGAGCTCGGCGACGGCGGCCTGGCCGAGCTCACGTTCTTCCTCGGGACCGAGAGGCTGTTCCCGCTGTTCGGGCTTCCGCCTCGGCTGGACTGAGAAACACCTCGTTCAGGCCGATCAGGGCAATCAGCTCAGACAGCGCGCGGTCCGCCCCACGGACGGCGATCCGCCAGCCGTGACGACGGCCGGCCAGCAGAAGCCGGGCCAGCGCATCGACCGCCACGGCGTTCGCAGCCACTCCCGTCACGTCGACCGTCAGCACGCAGCCGCGAAGCCTCCCGAACTCCGCGCACGCCCGGTCATACAGGCCCGGGAGGTCCTCCCGGCGCAGGGGCCCGCGAATCTCGAGCACGGGTGGTTCTGCCGCCATTAGCACTTAGACCGCGGTCAGGACAAAAACTCATCCCGTTGACTTCCTGGTCACCGATGAGTTATGAGATCTCGCACAGTCTGAGCAGTAGAACCCCAACCCCAGGAGGCTCCACATGAGCACCACCAAGGTGAGCATCCAGAAGGTGAGCACGGTGGTCGTCCCGGTGACCGACCAGGAGCGTGCGCTGGACTTCTACATCAACACTGTCGGGTTTGAGAAGCGCGTCGACGTCTCGGTGGGCGACCAATTCCGCTGGGTCGAGGTCGCTCCCCAAGGGACCGAGACCACGCTGGCCGTGGTGCCGCCGCCGCCCGGGAAGCCGGCGGGGAACCATGAGACCGGCATCGGCCTGTACACCGAGGACATTGACGGCTACCACGCCCAGCTGAAGGCCACCGACGCCGACGTCGACGATGAGGTCAGCCGCATGGGCGGCCCGGTCCCGCCGCTGTTCTGGTTCCGCGACCCGGATGGCAACAGCCTGATGGTCGTCGGGCCGACGGACTGATCGGCGTTTAATCGCGCCGGGAGACGCTCCGCGTCCCCGGCGCGGTTTTTTCCGCGGGAACCTGTCTCCTAGTCCTCGGCGCCGGGGATCCGGAAGAAGGACTGCAACCGGACGGCGAGCCCCAGGTTCCCGGTGATCTTCAGCTTCCCGAACAGGAACAACCGGGGGCCGCTGGCGTTGTTCGTGATCAGCTTGATGAAGTTGAGCGGACTGAGCTCCAGCGTCACCGTTGGAGAGTCGGCCGGCCCCTGGACCACGCGACACACGCCGCCGGCGATGATCAGATGCCACTCGTCACGGCCTCCGCCTGGGCGATCCCCGATTCGCCACTCCACGACTGCATCGACCCCGCCGGCTCGCTGAGGGTCGAACCGCTCGGGCATGCGATTGAAGATCTCTCCCAGAATCTGATTGCGGTTGGTCGCCAGCCCCTCTCTGAGCTGGTCGTCGCTGGCCCCTGCCACCAGGCTGGCGAACTCCGCTGGGTCGATGGCCGGGATCTCAGGCTGGCTGCTCATGGCGACATTCTCTCCGGTCCGGGAGCCCACCTAACCGGCCACGTGGTCCGGACCGATTGATTGACACCTAGCAACACTAGGTATAAGCTTCCGTCCCAGTGAGAGCCGAAGCCCTGAAGGGACACCTGGACACGATGATCCTGGCCGTGCTGGCCTCGGGCCCTCTGCACGGTTACGCCGTGATCGAGCAACTGAAGGTGCGCAGCGGCGGCTCGCTCGCCCTGCCTGAGGGGACCGTTTACCCGGCGCTTCACCGGCTTGAGGAGGCGGGCTATCTCTCGAGCTCATGGTCCGACGGCGGCCGCAGGCGCCGTGTCTACTCGCTCACCCGCCGAGGCCGGGGCGAGCTCGGCGGCCGCCGGACCGAGTGGCGGGCCTTCTCGGCGGCCGTCGAGGCGGTGCTGGCTTGAGCACCTATCTGGACACGCTTTCCCGCGAGCTCTCCGAGGTGGGCATTCGCGGCCGTCTGCGGACGCGGATCCTGGCCGAGTTCGGCGACCACCTGGCCTCCGACCCTCATGCGGAGCTCGGTATCCCGGCCGACCTGGCCCGGCGGTTCGCCGATGAGTTGGGCACGGGGCGGTCGCGGAAGGGCGCGTTCGTCGCCTTCGTCGCCCTGGCCGGGGCGGGGGTCCTGTTCGCGGCGGCCTTCCTGGCCCTCCAGGTCACCACCGGTCTGCCGCTGGGTCGGCTGCATCCCACATCGACGCCGCTGGCCGACCTGGGGTTGGCGCTGGTCGCGATCGGGGGCCAGGTGGCGTTTGTCTCAGGGGTACTGGCTCTGCTGCGGGCCATACGCCTGCGCCATGACCGCGTCGTGAGCCGGCGGGAGGCGACGTTCCTGGGGCGGCGCGCCTTGATCGGACTCGTGGCCGGGCTGGCCTGCTTGGCTGGACTGGGCCTCGTGGCCGCTGAGTTCGGCGGGTTCCCTCCCCCCTGGTGGAAGCCGCTGGCCCTGGGCGCGGCCGCGCTCGGCGCGTGCCTCCTGGCCGGCGCCGCCCCGGCAGTGTTCTGCGCCCTGCGCCTCAGGCCAGTTCAGAGCGGCCGCGCCGGCGGCCTCGCCGACGACCTCGGGCCGCTGGTCCCGGCCCGGCTTCGTGAGCGCCCTTGGCTGCTCGCTCTGATCATCGCCGCCGCGCTCGGAGCCCTGATCGCGCTGGCTGGGTTGGCCCAGGACGACCCATTCGACGGCCTCGCTCGGGGAGCGGCGGACGCCGTGGCCTGCCTGGCCGGCTTCGCCGTGCTGGGCCGCTACCTGGGCCTGCGGGCCACGACCGAAGAGTAGGCGTCCGGCACACTTGGCGGTGTGGAGACCAAGCAGGGCCTTCCGATCGTCGAGCTTTCCGACCATGCCGCCTGGGAGCGCTGGCTGGACGAGCACCACGACTCGGCGGCCGGCGTCTGGTTGAAGCTGGCCAAGAAGGGTGCGCCCACCACGACCGTAACCCAGTCCCAGGCGCTTGAGGAGGCGATCTGTTTCGGCTGGATTGACGGCCAGGTGGGCCGCCACGATCAGTATTTCTATCTCCAGCGGTTCACGCCCCGTCGGCCCCGAAGCAAGTGGTCGGCCGTAAACCGTGAGCGGACGGAGCGCCTCATTGCCGAGGGCCGGATGAAGCCCGCTGGGCTGAGGGAGTATCAGGCCGCGGATGCCGACGGACGGCTGGCCGACGCGTACGAGCCCCAGAGCCGAGCCACCGTTCCACCTGACTTCCAGGCCGCCCTCGACTCCAACGCCGCCGCCGCAGAGTTCTTCCGCACCCTCACGGGCAGCGACCGTTACGCCTTCCTCTACCGCCTGCACCACGTCAAGGACCCGGGGCGACGGGCCAAGCGGATCGCGGACTACATCGAGCGACTGAGCCACCAAAGGACGCTCGGGGAGGGCTGAGGCGGCCTCGCCGTCGGTAGGCTGCCGGGCCCATGGATCCAGCTCCAGGGCCGCTGCGGGCCGGGTCGCTGGCGGAGGTGGCCCGCGAATGGGCCCGCATCGGCCTGACCGGCTTCGGGGGCCCGCCGGCACATATCGCGCTTCTGCGCCGGCTCGTCGTCGGCCGCAGGGAGTGGCTGGACGCGCGCGAGTTTGAGGACGCCAACGCCGCCTGCAGCATCCTCCCCGGCCCCACCTCAACCGAGCTGGCGATCTTCTCGGCCCATCGGGTCGCTGGTCCCGGCGGGGCGATCGTCGGCGGGCTCGCGTTCATCACCCCCGCCGTCGTGCTCGTGCTGGCGCTGTCGGCCCTGTTTCTGGCCCACGCCCCACCGCTCTGGGTTCGCGGGGCGGGCGCCGGGGCCAGCGCGGCCGTGGCCGCCGTGGCCGTCCAGGCCGCCCGGGCGTTAATCGGGCCGAGCGTGGCCCGGGTGCGCCACGACTCCGAGCGCAGGATCCGATGGTTCGTCTACCTGGGCCTCGGCACGGCCGCCGCGCCGCTCACGGGCAGCTTCCTGGTCCTGGTCCTGCTGGCCTGCGGCGTAGCCGAGTGGCTCTTCCAGGCCCGCCCCTGGCGCCGCATCGGCGATCAGCTGGCCGGCGGTGGGCTGCTCCTGCTTCCGGCATCGGTCTCGGCCGGCGGCTTCGGTGCCCTGGCCTGGACGGCATTCAAGGTCGGGGCGCTCTCCTTCGGCGGTGGCTTCGTGATCATCCCGCTGATGCAGACCGACGCCGTCCACACCTACCACTGGATGAGCAACTCGCAATTCCTCAACGGGGTGGCCCTCGGGCAGGTGACCCCGGGACCGGTGGTGGCGACCGTGGCTGCCGTCGGCTATGCCGCCCACGGGCTGGCCGGTGGCGTGGTGGCCGCCACGATCGCCTTCATCCCCTCGTTCTCATTCGTCCTCATCGGGGGTCGGCGCTTCGAGCGGCTGCGCGCGAATGCAGGCGCCCGCGCGTTCCTCGACGGTGCCGGTCCGGCCGCGATTGGAGCCATCCTGGGGGCGGCGATAACGCTCGCAGGCGCGCTGCACGAGCCCTGGCAGTTCGCGATCCTCGCCGTGGCGACGGTGGTGCTCCTGGCCCTGAACCGCGGCGTCGTCCAGGTCCTCGTCGGCGCCGGAGTGGTCGGGGTCGTGGTGGCCCTGGCCGGGGGCGCCCTGCCCTGAATTCCGGACTGATCCACGGGTCTGGAATTTGGCCGAATCGGCCCGCCTCTACAAGATGTTCACATCCGTCGGCCCGTTAGCGTCAGAATGGCCCGGGGTGAGAAGCGACGCTATGTCCAGATACCGGCGGCGGCTCCGGCCGTCCTGGGCGCTGCCGCTCGGCGGACTGCTGGCCCTGGGCCTCGGCGGCGTCGGAGTGGCCTCGATCACCTCGGGTGAGATCGGGCCCAAGCTTCACATCACCGGCAACGGCCACCACCTGCATCCGGCCGGCCGCCTGACCACTGTCGGCGACTTCCCCACCGGCAGCGCCGTCCTCCCCGGCGGCCACTTCATGTGGGTCGTGGATTGCGGCCACGGCAAGGACGACGCCCGCGTCATCAAGCTGTCCACCGGCAAGGTGATTCAGAAGCTGCCGCTCCCCGGCTGTTACGGCGGCATCGCGGTCGCGCCCAACGGCCGCCACGCCTATGTCAGCGGCGAGCCGATCGGGAGCTCCCCCACCGAGGGCAAGACGAGGGGCAATCAGGGGGACGTGATCCACGTCTTCTCGGTCGACCGCCAGACCGGAAGGGGGGTGGAGCGAAACCCGCTCACGATCCCGGCCAGCAGCGGCGGGAGCGGGCGGAGCAACTCGCTGCCCCCGGTCTCCGGGGTCGGCACCGCCTGCCCCGAGGGAATTGCCGTTTCGCCCAACGGCAAGTTCCTGGTCGTCGCGCTCAACTGCGCCGACCGGGCGGACGTGGTGAACCTGGCCAATGGGTCGCAGACGCTGGTCAGCGTGGGCCAGTATCCGGAGGGCGTGGCGTTCGACGCCCACAACCGCGCCTACGTTTCAAACGAGTACAGCGGCACGCTGTCTGTCATCAACCCGGCGACCTCCTCGGTCACCACGACCATCACCGGACTCGGAGGCCGCATGGGCGACCTGGCCAGCCACCCTGAGGGCATGGTGCGCGACCCCCGCCGGCCCGACCTGTATGTAGCGGTGACCAACCGCGACCTGGTCGCCGTGGTCAATACGAAAACCGAGCACGTCAAGCATCTGATCTCGGTGGGCCGACCGCAGGGCGTGGGGACCGCCCCGACCACCCTCGCCGTGTCGCCAGACGACCGCACCCTGTATGCCTCCGACGCGGGCGAGGACGCTGTGGCCGTGATCTCACTATCCAAGCGGCCTCGGGGGGCCAGCGCTCGCCAGCACGGGTTCATCCCGGGTCTGGCCGCCTACCGGCTGATCGGCCGGATCCCGACCGCGGCCTATCCGGACAGCGTCCAGACGACCTCCCAGGGCAAGCTGGTCTGGGTGGCCGGCAAGGGCTTCGGCTCCGGCCCGAACCCCACCTATTTCTTCGGGGGAGCCCGCACCCCGTACCAGACGCCGCCGAACGCCTACGGCACGTACGTCCTGGACCTCCTGATCGGTCGAGTGGGCACGCTGGCGATCCCCAGCGACCGTCAGGTCGCCAGCAAATGGACACCGATCGCCAACACCCAGTACCGGCCCTCCAACGGTGAGGCCCGGCCGGCCAGCAGCCCGATCCCGGCCGCCACCGGGCACGCCAGTGCCAAGATCAAGCACGTCTTCTACATCGTGCGGGAGAACCGGACCTACGACCAGATCTTCGGTTCCGATCCGCGAGGCGACGGAAGACGCCAGCTCGAGCTGTTTGACGACAACGGCGTGTCGGGGCCGACCGGCGGAGTGACTCCCAACGCCCATGCCCTGGTCAGGCGGTTCCCGCTGCTGGAGAACTTCTATGAGGATTCCGAGGTGTCGGTGGACGGGCACCTGATCACCGCCGGTGCCTACGCCACCGATTACGCGCAGAAGGCCACTGCGGCCAACTACTCCAACCGCCGGGGGACATACGACTTCGGCATCTACCCGGTCTCATTCCCGCCGGACTTCTTCATCTTCGACCAGGCGGTCAAGCAGCACGTCAGTTTCATGGACTACGGCGAGGCGGTCGGGGCCACCCCGCTGGGCAAGGCTCCGAACCGGCCCGACTACGCCAAGCTCCAGGCCAACGTCGACTTCTCCTTCCCCAACAACCTGTTCATCGGATGCCTACAGGCCGGGGTGAGGGCGAGCTGCACTCAGGACTCCGGCGTCTACAAGGGCACCGGAACCCTATTCGCCGGCCAGAGCCGCTTCAACGAGTGGTATCCGAAGTTCCAGCAGCAGGTGTCCACCGGGACGGTGCCGACGTTCAACTACATGATCCTGCCCAATGACCACACCAACGGGACAACGACCGGCGATTTCACCCCGCAGGCCATGATCGCCGAGAACGACCTCGCGCTGGGTCAGGTTGTGGACGCCATCTCGCACTCCAAGATCTGGCCCTCGACGGCAATCTTCGTCGTTGAGGACGACTCCCAGGACGGCGCCGACCACGTCGACGCGCACCGCAGCCCGGCCTTCGTGATCAGCCCCTGGGCCCGGAGGGATGCCAACGCGACGCGGTATGACCAGTACTCCGTCCTGCGCACGATGGAGCTGATCACCGGACTGGACCCGCTGGCGCTCAACGATGCACTGGCCACCCCGATGTACGACGCGTTCATCAGCGGCTCGCAGAAGCCCAACGATGCACCGTTCAACGTGGTCGAGCCCAAGTACCCGATCAACAGGACCAACACCAAGGCCGCGCCTGACGCCGCGCTGTCAGCCGAGCTGCCGTGGAATCAGCTCGACGCGGTCCCGCAGGCGATCTCCGACCAGATCCTGTGGGCGTCGGTGTTCGGCACGAAGTCTCCTCCTCCCGGCGCAGGCCCGAACGCATCCCCGGACGAGGTGGAGCGGGCCATCATGATGCGCTACCTGCTCCGCCGGGCCCACCAAAGCCCCGCCTCCGCGGCGGCCCAGGCGTGGCGCGCGCACGGAGCCGCCTGTCCGATCACCTGGGCGTGCAAGAAGACGCCACCGGGCGAGCCGTAGGAGTTGTAGGGCCCCCGCCCCGGCGGGGCAGCGCCCTACAACACGTTGAAGCAGCCGTAGATCGTCACGATCGGGTTGACCACCGTCCGTCCCCGGGTGTCGTGCAGGACGGCCTGGCCCACGGTCAGCGGCGGCGACTGCGCCTTGTAGCACCCGTTCGACTGGACGTTGACGTCGTAGGAGACTGGCGTGTCGGTCAGCGGCTGGGTCCCGCGCGCCAGGAGGATGTAGACGTTCATCGTGCACGACCAGTCGCCTGGGCCCACGGGCCTGGCACTGCGCCGGGTGCACCGGGGGACGATCCGGTACTGCGCCCCGGCCGGAATCGGATGACCGAGCTCGCCCTGCTGAACGATGATCAGGCGGCGAAACGAGGCCCCAAGGCTGCCTGAGAGCCTGGGCGCGGTCACGCCGGCCGGCCCGAGGTTCGTGGCCAGCCCCAGCAGCGCGACCACGGCCATGCTCGCGGCCACGATCCGGACCGGGGCCTGCCAGCCCCCGCGGCGGCGCGAGGACTCGCCGGCATCGAACTCCCGCCGGCTGAGAATCCACCATGACGCCGCAAGCGCCCCAGCGATCCAGAGAAGGCATACGAGCATCGAAACCACCAGCGGGCCGAAGAAAGGATGGGCGACGAACAGGCCGTGCCACCCGTCGAAGCCCGAGCCGATCAGCAGGAGGTGAATCCAGACCCCGTTGCCCAGGAGGGCCAGGAGCTGGGTCAGCAACGCAACCAGGATCGGCCCGAGCACGCCGACAATCCCGTTTCGAGAGGCCACGGAGCAGAGAATCGCGAGGCTCGTATAGGCGAGCACGGGCAGCAGCGAGATCAGCCAGCTCAGGCTGACCAGGGCGAGCAGATGCCAGGCCGACAGCTCGCGGCCGGCCAGGTCCAGCATCGGCTGGACGCCGACCAGAGCGACTCCCGCCACCAGGCTGGACAGGCTCAGCAGGACCGCAAGCCCGAGCGCGAACGCTCCGGCGGCCAGCACCTTGCCCGCGAACACATCCTCGAGTGAGCGTGACCTGGTCAGGATCGTCGGCCACGTGCCGAGCCGATCCTCGCAGGCGAACAGATCCCCGGCCAGTACACCCGCCACGATCGGAAACCCCCAGTTGGCGGCGAAGCCGAGCACCACCAGCGACACGGCGAAGCCCGAGGTGTGCACCCACACGCCGAACAGGGCATCGGTGGGCGATCCGCTCTGGATCCGCAGGAGACCCCCGAACGCGAACGGGCCGAGCAGGCACACCACGGTCAACAGCCGCAGTGGCAGCCGGGATACCAGCTTGCGTCGCTCGGCCCGGGCCGCGGTCCTGACGCGTCGACTCACTGCGCGGCCCTGTGCTCGGCCGCCCGTGGACCAGGCTCGTCCGACGTCAGCGAGAAGAACAGCTGCTCGAGTGGGGTGACAACCCGCTCCAGACGCCGCACCCCGATGCCCTCGCGGCCCAGTGCGGCGGTGAGGCCATCCAACGCCTGCACCGACGCCAGCGCGCGCAGCCCACCCCCTGGTCCACCGAGCTCCACCCGTACCCCGTCCTGGTCCTGGGCCAGGGCGACCGCCCGGCGATCATCGCTGGTGGCCAGCGAATAGATCGACCCCTCAGTCTCCGACTCCATCCGCGACGTGGGCCCGTCCCACACCACCTGGCCGGACCGGATGATCGTGTAGGAGTGACAGATCGCCTCCAGCTCACCGATCAGGTGACTGCTCAGGACCACGGCCACGCCGTCGGCCGACATCTCCCGCAGCAGGGTGCTGACGGCCCGGATCCCCGCGGGATCGAGGCCGCTTGTGGGCTCGTCCAGCAACAGCAGGCTGGGCCGGCGCAGGAGCGCGGCAGCGATTCCCAGCCGCTGTCGCATCCCGGTCGAGTAGTGGCCCACCCGGTCGCCCCCGCGGCCCGTGAGCCCCACACGCTCAAGCGCGTCGTCGATCACCGCACCGTCCTGGTCGTCGAGGTCGCTCAGCAGCTCTAGGTTGGCCCGCCCGGACAGGAAGGGGTAGAACCGCGGCTCCTCCACGAAGCCGGCCACCCCCTCGAGCGATGACACCTGGTGGCCCAGCAACTCGACTGATCCGGCCTCGGGACGGATCAGTCCAAAGAGTGCACGCAGAAGGGTCGTCTTTCCCGCGCCGTTGAGCCCGAGCAGGCCCCGCAGCTCGCCGGGCGCCACCTCCAGGTCGAGCCCGTTGAGCGCCCGTGTCTCGCCGTAGCTCTTGGTCAGGCCCCGAACGCGCACGGCTGGTGCGAGCCTGCCAGCAGCGGTCACGGGCGGGAGATTAGTCGCTGGCCCCCGGCGGAGCAGGCCATTGACGGCCGCCGGGCCTGGCGCGACCATGTCCGGGTGGGGACCGACCCCCGAGCCGACGTCGCGGCGGACATCGCCGCCCTGGACGCCTCGATTGAGAGCGAGGCCGTGGCCGCCGAGAGCGCGCTCTTGCACGCTCTGCCCGCCTCGCAGCCAGAGCCGGCACGGGGGCCGCCCGAGCATCAGGAGCTCTGCCGGCAGCTGTCAGCTCTTCGCCGCCGGGTCGCCCGCGCCCGGTCCGAGCTGACCGATCCGCGTGCCCTGCGGGCCGAGCTGGCCACGCTGGGCTTCTTCGCTCAGATGCTGCGTGCCGACGCCGACCGCTGGCAGGCCAGAGCTCACGAGGCGCTCGCTGAATTGGCCCGACGGGAGGCTGCGATCCAGCGCGAGCAGGAGCGACTGTCCGCGGAACGCGACGAGCTCCTTCGGCGCCGCGACGCCCTCCAGGCGGAGATCGACCGCACGGCTGCTGAGATGGCCGAGGGCAGGGACGGAGAGTGCCGCCGGACGGTGCCGGTGATCCAGTTCGCCGACGCGGTCACGGTCTCCTCGATCACCGTCTCCACCCCCCGGAGGCTGTTCCGGGCCATGCGCCTATCGCTGGTCACGCTGAGCGAGGACCGGGACAGCGTGCTTGTCAAGCCTGACTGATCGACGGGCGCGGGGCGCTAAGGTGGCCCGCTGCGATGGACCTGACTGAGCATTCGCAAACCGAGCTGGATGCGCTGGGCGTCGTCGGAGACGCGCTGATCCGGTCGGATGAGACGCTCGAATTGGCCGCCCGGCACCTCGACCCATCGCTCGTGGACGTCCTGCGAATCCTGGGCTTCGACCGCCAGTACGTGTCGGCCCAGGGGTCCTATCTGTATGACACCGAGGGCCGGGCCCACCTCGACCTTCACACCGGCGAGGGCTTTGCCAGCCTGGGCCACAACCACCCCGACGTGCGGGAGACGCTGCAGGCAACGCTGGCCGCTGGCCTGGTCGACGGCGTCCAGATCCACTACTCGGTGCTGGCCGGAATGCTGGCCGAGTCCCTGTCTCAGCGGTTACCCAAGGGTCTCGACGCCATGTTCTTCGCCAGCGCGGGCGCAGAGGCCGTGGACTCGGCGATGAAGTTCGCCCGGGCCGCCACCGGCCGCGCCCGGTTTCTGTCCTGCGACTCGAGCTTTCACGGCGTCACGCTGGGGCCGCTGTCGATGGTGGGCGACGAGTTCTTTAAGGAAGGGTTCGGTCCCCTCCTTCCCGGCTGTCAGCGAGTGCCCTTCGGTGACCTCTCGCGCCTGGAGGCGGAGCTGCGCTCGCGCGACGTGGCCGCGTTCTTCGTGGAGCCGATCCAGGGCCGGGAGGTCAGGCTGCCCCCGGAGGGCTATCTGAGCGCTGCGTCCGAGCTGTGCCGGCGCTACGGGACGCTCCTGGTGATCGATGAGATCCAGACCGGCCTGGGCCGCACCGGCCGCTGGTTCGCCCTGGAGCACTGCGGTTTGACGCCCGACCTCGTGCTGGTGGGAAAGGCTCTCAGCGGGGGTTACCTGCCGGTGGCCGCGATGGTCACCACCCGCGAGATCCACGACCGGGCCGTGGGGACACTCGAACGCTCGTACGTTCACCAGTCCACGTTCGGGCGCAACCGGCTGTCGATGGCCGCCGGCCTGGCTGCCCTGCGGGTGATCGAGCGCGACGGCCTGGTCGAGCACGCTGCGCATATGGGCCGGTTTCTGATGGATGGGCTGAACGAGCTCCAGCATCGCTACGAGCTGATCCGGGAGGTGCGCGGCCAGGGGCTGATGATCGGGATCGAGCTCGGCGCCCCGCAGTCCCGCATGGGCCGGATGACCTGGAGGCTGGCCCATATGGCCAGCGAGGGCCTGTTCCCACAGCTGATCGTGATTCCCCTGCACCGGGAGCACGGGGTGATCACGATGGCCTCGGGCAAGAACGACGTGATCAAGCTGCTCCCGCCGCTCACCCTCTCCCAGCCGGAGGCCGAGAGCTTCCTGGGAGCCCTCGAGGCCGTGCTGGCCGACTGCCAGCGCTCGGCTGGCAAGAACTGGTCCACGGTCCGGGACATAGCCGTGGCCACGCTGCGCCGCAGGCCACGGGCCGACGAAGGCCCGGCCCGGCCAGCGGCCGCCGTCCCTCGCCGGGCGCCGGCCCGCGAGGGCACCTGCCTGATCACCGGAGCATCGGGATTCATCGGCGGGCACCTGGCCGAGCAGCTCGTCCAGCAGGGCGTGCCCGTCCGCTGCATGGTCCGAGCGACCAGCGATACGTCTGTCCTGGAGAAGCTCGACGTCGAGCTTGAGGTGGCCGACCTGGAGAGCCGACATTCCCTGGCCCGGGCCATGGACGGCTGCCAGTACGTCTTTCACTGCGGCGCGCTGGTGTCGGACTGGGCCACCGCGGACGAGATCGAGCGGGTCAACGTCGTGGGCACCCGCAACGTTCTGAACGCCGCGGTGGCCGCCTCGGTCAAGCGGCTCATTCACTTCAGCACCACCGATGTGTACGGCTATCCGGGCCTGCCCGCCGTGGACGAGGGCCACTCGGCCACGCGATTCAGCAACTGGTACTCCCAGACCAAGCGCTCGGCCGAGGCCGAGGTCCGCCAGGTTGAACGGTCGGGGGCCCTCGAGGTCGTGATCCTCCGCCCCGCCACCGTGTACGGGCCCCGCTCGACCGAGGTCGTCGGTGAGATTGCCAGGGCGATCCGGGGCGGCAACATGCTGCTGATAGACCGCGGCCGGGCGATCGCCGGCCTGTGTTACGTGGACAATCTGGTGGACGCGGCCCTCCTGGCCCTGCGCCACGACGCAGCCCCGAGCCAGGCGTTCAACGTCACCGATGGGCTGCCCGTCACCTGGCAGGAGTTCACCGCCGGCCTGGCCGAGGGCCTGGGCTGCGCCCCCGCTCGGTGGAGCATGCCGTACTGGGTGGCCAACCCGATCGGCTTCTCCCTGGAGCACGGCTACCGCTTCCTGCACCGCACGGTCCGGCTGTCCACACCCCCGCTGTTGTCGCGCCAGGCCGTCCATGTGATGGGGCGCGACCAGGACTTCAGCAACCGCAAGGCCCGCGAGCTGCTGGGCTGGGAACCTCGAGTCGACTACGAGTCAGGGCTGGCAGCCACGCTGTCGTGGCTGCGCGACGAGCACCTCACCCGCGCCCGATGACCAGGAACACCTGTGCGGTCGACGGCAGACCGCGGTGGCGCACGAGCATTATGCCCGAGGTCCAAACCGTGACCGTGTAGCCGTACGGCAGCGCACTGCCCCGCAACACCGTGCCCGGCGCCGCGACGTAGCGCCTCTCGGTCATCGCGCCACCGTGTCCCCCGGCCCGGACCTACGCAGCGTTACTCGCCGAATCGTGCCAGTTGCTCGACCACGCTGGCCAGCGGCGCCGAAGCGTCGATTTTGTGGGTGCAGGTCCCACGCAGCAGCGGCTCGACCTCGGCCAGATGTCGGAGGATCAGATCCCGCTCGTCGGGTGACTTGCCATAGGGATTATCTGTCCGGCTCGCGATCCGGCTCTGCAGCACCTCGGCCGGGGCGCTGAGCAGCACAACCGCGTCAAACCGGTCGTAGAAGCGCCCCTGATTGGACACCGTCCCCGAGACGAACAGCGACGGTCCATCCTGGCGGCTCAGAAGCTCAGAGATCAACTCCTCCCGAGCCGCAGCCCCATACGCTTCCCCCCAATGGCCCACGGGACGCACGACTTCCACGACGACCGCCGCAACGAACAGATCCAGGTCTGGATCAACGGCGAGCTCGTGCCGCGCGAGCGGGCGCTGGTCTCGGTGTTCGACTCGGGCTTTGTCCTGGGCGACGGCGTCTGGGAGGGCCTGCGCGTGCGCTCGGGCCATCCCGCCTTCCTGGAACGCCACCTGGACCGGCTGGTCGAGGGAGCCCGGGCGCTCATGCTCGACATCGGACGCAGCCGGGACGAGCTGACAGAGGCGATCTACTCGACTCTGCAGGCCAACGGCATGACCGACGGCGTGCACATGCGGCTGATGGTCACCCGCGGGGTCAAGCGAACCCCCTATCAGGATCCACGGCTGACGGTGGGTCCGGCCACGGTGGTGATCATCGCGGAGCACAAGGAGCCGCTGCCGGCCACCGTGACCGATGGCATCACGCTCTTCACCACGCACGTCCGCCGCGCCGCGCCGGACACGCTCGACCCCAAGCTCAACTCGCACTCCAAGCTGAACGACGTGATGGCCTGCATCCAGGCCTACACAGCTGGGGCGGACGAGGCGCTGATGCTCGATCCTCACGGCTTCGTCGCCACATGCAACTCGACCCACTTCTTCATCGTGACCGGCCCAGAGGACAGGCCGGAGGTGCTGACCTCCGACGGGCGCTACTGCCTGGCCGGGATCACCCGGGCCAACGTCCTCGAGATCTGCCGCGACAGCGGAATCCCGGCCCGGGAGACGACGTTCAGCCTGACCGACGTGTACAGCGCCCGCGAGGCGTTTGTCACCGGCACATTCGCCGGCGTCGTTCCCGTGCGCTCGGTGGACGGCCGGACGATCGGCGAGAGCCGGCGCGGACCGGTGGTCGAGCGGCTGCAGCAGCTGTATGGGCAGCTGGTGGACGCGGACGTGGCGGCTCGCCCCGCGCCATGACCGACGCCGTCCGCGTGGCCATGTGGTCGGGCCCGCGGAACATCTCGACCGCGATGATGCGGGCGTTTGAGAACCGGCCCGACACGGTCGTCGTCGATGAGCCTCTGTACGCGGCCTACCTGGCCCGCACCGGCATCGACCACCCGGCGCGCGAGCAGGTCATGGCCTCTCAGGCCACCGACCTGGATGCGGCAATCGCCGCCCTGTGGACGCCGCTCCCGCCCGGCCGTCGCGTCCACTACGCCAAGCACATGGCCCACCACGTCTCTCGCGACATGGACCTGGACTGGACCCTGCGGTTCCGCACGGTGATGCTGATCCGCGATCCGGCCGAGGTGGTCGCGTCCTACGTGCGCTCCCGCGAGACCTGCCAGCCCGACGACATCGGGTTGCTCCAGCAGGCGCGGCTGATGGCGCTGTGGGACGAGCACGGGCTCGAGGTCCCGGTCCTCGACGCCGGCGACTTTCTCCGCGCGCCGGAGGCGTATCTCGGCTGGTTGTGTGACTGGCTCGGGATTCCGTTCACGGCCCGGATGCTGTCCTGGCCGGCCGGCCCGCGCGAGTCCGACGGTGTCTGGGCGCCCCACTGGTACGAGGCCGTGTGGGCGTCCACCGGGTTTGAGCCCCGGC
The DNA here is from genome assembly GCA_036490975.1 of Solirubrobacteraceae bacterium. GTDB lineage: Bacteria > Actinomycetota > Thermoleophilia > Solirubrobacterales > Solirubrobacteraceae > Palsa-465. The sequence continues at coordinate 5,073 of DASXCS010000057.1, read as the reverse complement.
GCCCCCGGGGCGTCGCCCTGTCCGACGATGACGCTGCCGTGGCCGAGGCCTGCCGGCCGGCGTACGAGGCGCTTCACGGCCGGCGCGTCCAGGTGTGACAGGGAGCGCCGGTCTTCGATCTAGCCGAGGCAGCCCTGACTGCCCACCCAGACAATCAACACGAAGTAGGCCAGCGGGATGGCCACCACCGTGGTCACGAGCATCGGCGCCCAGGCCTTCCGGAGCGAGCCGGTCTCCGCCCACACGTACGTGGCGATCGCCCATGGCACCAGGAAAACGAGGAGCGCCAGGCTCGGGAATGTCGGGCTCCAAGGACCCGCCTCGCAGGGCAAGCCGGTGGCGGTGGCGTTCAGCCAGATGTACTCGATCGCGCCCGCGAGGAATGGGAGGAGCGCCGCCAGCAACCATCGGACGGCAGCGGGTGGATGTCGACGAAGGTTCATGGCGTTTCCTTAGGGTCGAAGATGAACTTGGCTATCGCTGGCTCCTGTGGAGTGATCGCATGTCCGGCGCCGGCGGTGGCCTGAGGCGCTGGTAGGCGAACGCGCCCGTCAGGAGCAGCAGACCGACGGCGATGAATGAGACCACCCGATACAGCGAGGTCAGCGTCGAGAGGTCGTACGCGAACACCTTGACCACGGTCAACAGCAGCAGCCCGAGGGCCACGTTTCGGACCGCTGGACGGTCCCGGCGCAGACCCACGATCAGCCCGGCCAGCCCGGTCAGGCTCCAGCACGCGCTGAGCAGAACCTGACCCTCCTGGCGGACGCTGAGATCGAGCAGGGTGATTTCCTGGCCGGCCCCGACAGGCTGGAACGTCGTGACGATCGCCGTTGAGGCCAGATACATGAGCGCCCCCGACCCGGCCGCGAGCAGTGACCAGCGAGACGCGCTGCCCTGCGGCCGGGTCTGTCCGCTCCGAAGCGAGGCCAGCGCGATCGCGCCCATGGCGATGGCGGCGTCACTGAGGCTGCTGACCCCGGTGAGCAGCGCCGTCGGCGGGGCCTCGATGTACAGCGTGTGGATGGCGCCCAGAGCGAGGAACCCGAGGCCGCCGTAGCGCGCCACCTCGTCGCCCGTGCGGCGGGCCAGCTGGGCCAGCACGGCTGCCTCCAGGGCCCACGCGGCGACGAGCTGGGAGCCGGTGAGGAGCTGAGAGGTGAGGTAGGCGATGGTCACCAGCCCGAGGGAGTTGCAGGCGATGTCAAGCCGCCACGAGGTGATCGAGACCAGCTGTCCGCAGGCCAGACAGCTGGCGGCCAGGACGGCCACCGTCACCATGGCCACCGCCCCCGGACTCCCCCCGACCAGGCCAGGCGGGACGGTGACCACGGCCCGGATCAGCGTGAGCGCGATGTGGCCGCCCACAGCGAGTCCCAGAAGCTCGCTGTCGATCTCCCGGCCCGGCATCCGCCGGGTCAGCCAGGCGAATCCGACCGCCGCCGCCCCCCATCCGATGGCCAGCTCAATGCCGCTCGTGCCAAGGCCGAAGGCGGCGTCGCAGAGGACCACACCGATCCCGATCAGGAGCCGCTGAAGCGGCGTGGAGACGATCAGGCGGCGCGAGCGCTGAAGGCCGAGACCGAGATGGACAGCGCCCAGTGCTGCCAGCCATAGGTCCGCCGCGACGTCGGTGCTCACCCGGTGCAGTGCCACCCAACCCACCGGCCCGGCCAGGCACGCACTGAGCGCGGCCAGCGCCAGCGGTGAGATCGAGGTGTGGCTCCTGGTCGACTGAGCCGGGGGCTTGATCGCACCGGCGAGCCCCACGGTGGCGAACCAGGTCAGGGCGACCAGGTCGACGGCCACGGGCTGCCCGTTCAGAATCCACCACCCCCACTGCGGTGCAGCGGCCAGAACTGCGGTCAGGCCGAGCCACCCCCAACGTTGCGAGATTACCGTCCACATGGCAAAGCCGGTGGCCAGGGCGACGATCGCCGTCGTAGCCGGGCCGGGCGTAGCGCCGACCAGGACCGGGGACACGAGCGCGCCGAGCAGGCCCAGCGCGCCGATCGCCCGGCCCGCCCAGCGGATGGCCAGCAATGTGGCCAGCGCCCCCACGACGACCGATCCGCCGACGGCCGCCAGGGGCGAAATTAGGTTGTAGACGTTGCCGGCTACGACCAGGGTGGCAAAGAGGCCGGCCGTTCCGGCTCCGACCAGCACGACCGAGGCCTCAGTGCGGCCACGCTGGCCGTGCAGCCAGATCCCGGCGGCTCCGAGCGCCGCCGAGGCGATCCCGGCCATGGCCACGCGCGCGTCGACGGTGAGCCATCCGCGGGAGATGGCCACGGCCAGAAACAGGACGATGCCCACCAGCGTGGCGAGGCCTCCGATCCAGGCCAGCACGCGACCGCCGACCAGATCGCTGATTGAGAACGTCGGGCCGCCGGGCTCTGGGGCGGGCGATCCAGTCGGCCTGCTGGGCGGAGGAAGCGACGGCCTGGGCGTCCGTCCCGTGATCTGACTGTGTGCGTTTGTCGACATTTCGCTCCTCCTCCTATTGACCGGCGGTTGATAAGCACGGTAACCCATGACCAGCCGCTTGTCAACCCTCGGTCAATAAGGTCGCTACAATCCTTCTCTATGAGGGAGCCCGCCTACACCCGATTGCAGGTCGATGAACGGCGCCGCCAGCTGATTGACGCCGGCGCAGCGCTGTTCGCCCGGCACGCCTATGAGGAGATCTCAATGCGGGAGGTGGCAGAAGCCGCCGGCGTTTCAAAGCCGCTGCTCTACCACTACTTCCCCTCCAAGATCGAGCTCTTCAAGGCGGCGGTGGCCGAGAGAGCCGTCGAGCTCGGACAGTTGATTGAGCCGACTGGTGAGGGCACCCCGCTCGAGCAGCTCACCCGCGGTCTGGACGCGTACCTGGCCTGGATTGAGGCCAACGCCCAGACCTGGTCAAAGCTCATGCAGAGCGCGGCCACTTTGCCCGAGGCCCGCGAGCTTGTCGAGGGGTTCCGCCAGCGGACAATGGAGCTCGTCCTGACCGAGCTCGCGGGCCGGCGCAAGGTCCGGCCAGCGCTGCGCACCGCGGTCAGGGGCTGGCTCGGCTATATGGACGCGGCCATCCTCGACTGGGCCCAGGCCAAGGATCTTTCCCGGGAGAAGCTGCGTGAGCTGCTGATCGCCGCCTTCGCCGGCGCGCTCTTCGCCGCCCAGCAGGTGGACCCGAAGATCGAGCTGCAGCTCGGGGGGTGAACCCGGCGGGCGTCGGGCTCGGTTAGGGTTGGCTGACCAGCCTGGAGCGAGAGGAGAGGCCATGGCAGTGGAACACGTGGCAGTTGAGCCGGCCCCCCGGGGTCGGAACCCGTTCGACACCAGCGGCGTGGAGCGCGGAGCGGACGGAATCGCCCGCTACACCGGGCGCCCCGACTCGCTCGTGCATATGCTGCGGACGAGCGTCGAACGCGATCCGGGCGCCGAGGCGGTGGTCGAGGTCGGCGGCGACCGGCTGACCTTCCAGCAGCTCTGGGACCGGGCCGCGCGGGTGGCCGGCGGCCTTCGAGCCTCGGGGCTGCAGCGCGGAGATCGCGCCGCGATCCTGCTCCCCAACGGCCTCGATTGGGTACTGGCCTTCTGGGGGGTGCAGCTGGCCGGCATCGTCGCCGTCCCGGTGAACACCAGATTCACCGAATCGGAGGCCGAGTACGTCGTGACGAACTCCGGCGCCGCACACGTGTTCAAGCCGGGGGACGCGCTCCCCGACGGTGAGCCCACGGCGGCCGAGGACCTGAAGCCCTCCGACCTGGCGGCGATCTTCTACACGAGCGGCACCACGGGGTTCCCCAAGGGCGCGATGACCTCGCATGAGAATTTCCTGGCCAACACCGAGAACGCCTTCCGCTGCATCGGCGTGGACAAGTCGGAGGGCCCATCGCTGGCCACGCTCATCAACGTCCCGCTGTTCCACGTCACGGGATGCAACAGCCAGCTACTCGTCTGCAACGAGCTCGGTGCGCGGACCTTCATCCTGACCAATGCCCTCGACCTCGAGGGCTTTCTGGTGACGGTACGCGAGGAGGGCATCCAGATGCTCACCTCGGTCCCGGCCATATACCACGCCCTGACCCGCCACCCGGTGTTCCAGGACACCGATCTGAGCCACGTTCGCTGGGTTTCCTACGGAGGTGCGCCGATCGCTGCCAGCGCGGTGCACCAGATCATGGAGGCCTTCCCGGCGGCCCGAGTGGGCAATGGCTTCGGGCTGACCGAGACCTCCTCGCTGACCTCGTTCCTACCCCACGAGGAGGCGGTCGAGCATGCCGACTCGGTCGGCTTCGCCATGCCGGTGGTCGATCTGGCCCTGCACGAGCCGGATCCCGAGACCGGCGTCGGCGAGCTGCTGGTCCGAGCCCAGAACATTGTCCAGGGCTACTGGCAGAACCCCGACGCGACGGCCGACACGTTCGTCGACGGGTGGCTGCATACCGGCGACCTGGCCCGCATCGACGACGAGGGCCTGCTCTACATCGTCGACCGGGCCAAGGACATGATCAACCGCGGCGGCGAGAACGTCTACTCGATCGAGGTCGAGTCGGCGCTGGTCAGCGCCCCCGGGGTAACCGAGGTGGCCGTCGTGCCCGTGCCCGACGACATGATGGGAGAGAAGGTCGGCGCGGTCATCGTCACGGCCTCCGAGGAGAGCTTCGACATCGAGGCCGTGATCACCCACTGCCGAGGGCGCATCGCCGACTTCAAGGTCCCCCAGTACGTGTCGGTGCGCGCCGATCCCCTGCCCCGCAACCCCGGCGGCAAGGTCCTCAAGAAGCAGCTGCGCGAGGAGGTCGACTGGGGCGAGCCGCTGAGATGAGCGAGCTCGAAGGGAAACTGGCCGAGCGGGCGCGAGAGCTGTATCTGGCTTCAGCTGACACGCGTTCCGACCGAGGAGGTATCGATGGCAATTGGCGTGTACTTCAACTTCGAGGGCGCGACCCTCGACCAGTACGACGAGGTTTGCCGGCGGCTCAACAACGGCCAGCCGTTGCGCGCGCTCTCGGACTGGCCGGGCGGCGGCTGCCTGGAGCATGCGCTCCTGAGGTAGGCGCGCGTTCGCAGGGCAGGGGCTAG
>DASXCS010000056.1:0-26478 GCA_036490975.1 Solirubrobacteraceae bacterium | reverse complement strand
CCAGCGCTTCCTCGACGACGGCAAGGTCGAGCGCGTCACCGTGCTCGAGGCCGGTCCCTGCCCGGTGACCGCCATCCGGACTGGCGAGCGCGATGGCTATGAGGCCGTTCAGCTGGCCTTCGGCGCGTGTAAGGAGAAGGTGCTGACCAGGCCGCAGCTCGGTCACCTGAAGAAGGCCGATGCCTCGGCGCACCGGGTCGTACGGGAGTTCCGCAATGAGGTCGGCGAACTGCTGATGGGTCAGGTGGTCACGGTTGAGGCGTTCTCTCCCGGGGACAAGGTGAAGGTCTCAGGGAAGTCCAAGGGCAAGGGCTTTCAGGGGACGATCAAGCGCCACAACTTCAAGAGCGGTCCCAAGTCGCACGGTTCCCACAACGTCCGGGCCCCGGGCTCGATCGGCGCGTCGGCCACTCCCTCGCGCGTGTTCAAGGGCATCCGCGGCCCGGGCCGGATGGGCGGCGGGCGTGTGACTCAGCGCGGACTCGAGGTGGTAGAGGTGATCGCCGATCAGAATCTGCTTCTGCTCCGGGGCGCCGTCCCGGGAGCACGGGGCGGCACGGTGGAGGTCCGCACCGATGCCTAGCGCCACTCGCACGCGTTCCTCGCGCCCCCCGGCCCCCCAGGCGCCCAAGCTGGGCGGCGGCACGGTCAAGCTGGACGCCACGGCCTTCGGCGCGCGCTTCAACATGGCCGTGGTGCACGAGACGGTGCGGGCCGAGCTGGCCGCTCGGCGGCGCGGCACCGCGTCGACCAAGACTCGGGGCCAGGTGTCCGGTGGTGGAGCCAAGCCCTGGCGCCAGAAGGGCACCGGGCGCGCCCGGGCCGGGTCCTCCCGGTCGCCGGTGTGGACCGGGGGAGGCACCGTGTTCGGCCCCTCTCCGCGCCGGTACACGTTCAAGATCAACCGCAAGGAGCGCCAGGCGGCGCTCCGCAGTGCTCTGTCGGTGCACGCCGAGCGGGACTCCCTGGCCGTGTTCGACGCCTCCAAGTTCGATGCGCCGTCCACGGCGCAGGCGGTCACGTTGCTGAACGACTGGGAGGCGGCGGACCCCATCCTGATCGTGCTGGGCAGCGACGAGGCCGCGGCCGGCAAGTCGTTCCGGAACATCGCCCGCGTGGACGCGCTGCCGGCCGAGGATGTCGGCGTGGCCAACGTGATCGGGGCGGCGTCACTGCTCGTCTCCGAAGCAGCCCTGCCCACACTGGTCGCGCGAGCCGTTGGGCGCGCACTCAAGGACGCCGAAGAGGCGCCGGCTCCGGCGCCCGCCAAGCGCAAGCCGGCGGCGGCCGCGAAGCCGTCCGACCCCGAGGCCGCTGAGCCCGAGGCCGCCGAGGCCGACCCCGAGGCCGCTGAGCCCGAGGCCGCTGAGCCCGAGGCCGCTCAGCCTGAGGCCGGAGAGGAGGAGGCCTGATGGATCCGACGCACGTGATCATCAGGCCGGTCATCTCCGAGAAGACCTTCGTCCTGGCCGAGGCGGGCAAGTACACCTTCCGGGTCCACGACGACGCCCATAAGACCCAGATCCGCCAGGCCATTGAGCAGCTGTTCGACGTCAACGTGGTCGCGGTCCGGACATCGTCGGTCAAGAGCAAGCCCAAGCGCCGCGCCCACACCTCGGGACGCTCGCGCCAATGGAAGAAGGCGGTCATCCAGGTCCGTCCCGGGCAGACGATCCCCATCTTCCGCGGTCTGGAGGGAGCTGAGTAGTGCCAATTCGCAAGCCAAAGCCGACATCGCCCGGGCGCCGGTTCGTGATGTACCCGGACTTCTCAGAGGTCACCCGATCGGAGCCCGAGAAGTCGCTCACCGAGGGCCTCAAGAAGACCGGCGGCCGCAACGTCTACGGGCGTAAGACCTCTCGCCACCGCGGCGGCGGGGCCAAGCGGCTGTACCGGAGAATCGATTTCAAGCGCCGCAAGGACGGCGTCCCGGCCAAGGTGGCCCAGATCGAGTACGACCCCAACCGCTCGGCCTACATCGCGCTGCTGCATTACGCCGACGGCGAGAAGCGCTACATCCTGGCTCCGCAGCGGCTGCGGGTGGGGATGACGGTTCAGTCGGGCGACGCGGTGGACATCCGCGTCGGCAACTGTCTGCCCCTGGGCAGCATGCCGCCGGGCACCGTCGTCCACAACGTTGAGCTCACCCCCGGACGCGGAGGCCAGATGGCACGCTCCGCCGGCGCGGGTGTGCAGCTGCTGGCCAAGGAGGGCGAGTACGTCACCCTCCGGCTCCCGTCAGGCGAGATGCGAATGGTCCGGGCCGAGTGCCGGGCCACGGTCGGGACGATCGGCAACAGCGACCATCAGAACGTCAAGATCGGCAAGGCCGGCCGCAAGCGCCACCTGGGCGTGCGGCCTCAGACCCGCGGGACGGCGATGAACCCCGTCGACCATCCCCACGGCGGCGGCGAGGGGTCGACCACCCCGGGCCGCCACCCGGTCACCCCGTGGGGCGTGCCCACGCTCGGGTACCGGACGCGCAAGAAGCGCAAGGCCTCAGACCGATACATCGTGCGCGGAAGAAGAAGAGGTAAGAAGCGATGAGCCGTTCCAGCAAGAAGGGGCCGTTCGTGGAAGAGCGGCTGATGACCCGGGTCGAAGCGATGAACTCGTCCGGTGAGAAGCGCATGCTCAGGACGTGGTCCCGGGCCTCGACCATCTTCCCGGAGATGGTCGGCCACACGATCGCCGTCCACGACGGCCGCAAGCACGTGCCGGTGTTCATCTCCGAGTCGATGGTCGGCCACAAGCTGGGCGAGTTCGCTCCCACGCGGCTGTACCGCGGACACGCGGGGACAGGTAGGAGGCGGTAATGGCTGAGGAAGAGAAGGAAGGGAAGCCGCGCCGCCGGCGCCGACGCGCCAAGGAGGAGCCCGACGCCACCCCGGCCCCGGAGGCTGCGCGTGAGTCCGAGGAGGAGGCAGAGCGCGACGTCGAGACGCCCTCGGCGGATGAGATCGAGCCGACTCCCGCAGACGAGGACGCGGAGGAGGCCGCCGCCGACGTCATGCTCGAGGCCGAGGCCGAGGCCGAGGCCGAAATCGATGAGGATTCCGAGCCCGCCGCTGAAGCGCAGGCGCCCAAGCGGGGGCGCCGTGGCCGCCGGGCCGCGGCCGAGCCCAAGGCGGCCGAGTCCAAGACCCCCCGCAGGCCGGCACCCGCGCGGCGCAGGGCGGCCAAGCGCGACCCGAATCTTCCTCCGCCCGTCGTTCGGGCCCAGGCCAAGTACGTCCGCTCCTCAGCCCGCAAGGCCCGGCTGGTCTGCGACCACATCCGGGGCAAGAGCGTGCAGGATGCGCGAGCTATCCTGGCTCACACTCCGCGTGCGGTCGCGCGTGATTGGAGCAAGTTGCTCGAGTCCGCCGTCGCCAACGCGGAGAACAACCACGAGCTCGTGGGGGACGATCTCTACGTCAAGGCGGTCCACGCCGACGAGGGTCCCACGATCAAGCGGTTCCGCCCACGCGCCATGGGGCGCGCGACCCGGATTCGCAAACGCACTGCCCACCTGACGATTCTGCTGACGCCAAAGGAATAGAAGAGAGAGCTATGGGACAGAAAGTCCATCCTGAGTCGATCCGCGTCGGCTACATCCACGACTGGAAATCCAACTGGTTCAACGAGCGCCACTTCTCCGACTACCTGCATGAGGACACCCAGATCCGCCGGCACATCATCGGCCGGCTGTCCCACGCGGGGCTTTCGGACATCACGATTCGCAAGAACGCCACCGAGGTTGAGGTCAACATCCACACCGCCCGGCCCGGGATCGTGATCGGGAAGTCGGGCTCCGAGGTCGACCAGCTGCGCCGCGATCTCCACCGCATCACCCAGAAGCAGGTGAAGGTCAACATCCTTGAGATCAAGCGCCCCGAGCTGGACGCGAACCTGGTTGCCCAGTCGATCGCCGAGCAGCTCCAGAACCGAGTGGCCTTCCGGCGGGCCATGAAGCGGGCTCTGACCAGCGCAATGCGCTCGGGGGCCAAGGGAGTCAAGGTCCAGGTCTCAGGGCGACTGGGCGGAGCGGAAATGGCTCGCACCGAGGGCTACTCGGATGGCCGCGTGCCCCTGCACACGCTCCGGGCCGACATCGACTACGGATTTCACGAGGCGCGCACCACATTCGGCCGGATTGGCGTTAAGTGCTGGATTAACAAGGGCGAGATCATGCCCGAGGGCTACACCGGCGCCGACCTGACCAGTATGGACGAGCCCGCACCGCCGTCGCCCGAGCGCGGCGGCCGGGACGGCCGCGATGGTGGTGGCCGCGATGGTCGCGGCCGCCGTGGTGGTGGTGGCGGCCCCGGTGGTCGCGGAGGCCCGGGTGGCGGTCGGGGCCGGGGTGGCGGCCCTGGACGCGGCCCGCGCCGGCCTGCCCCCAACGCTCCCGGCGGAGGCGGCCGCTGATGCTCTCGCCCAAGCGGGTCAAGCACCGCAAGCACCACCGCGGACGCCGCGCCGGCCTCTCCCGCGGGCAGGTCAAGGTGCAGTTCGGCGAATATGGACTCAAGTCGCTCGAGGCGGGCTGGTTGTCCAACCGGCAGATTGAGGCCGCTCGTATCGCCATGACCCGAAAGATCAAGCGTGGCGGAAAGGTCTGGATCAACGTGTATCCGGACAAGCCGTTCACCAAGAAGCCCGCCGAGACCCGGATGGGATCCGGCAAGGGCTCCCCGGAGGGTTGGGTGGCCGTGGTCAAGCCCGGTCGGGTGATGTTCGAGCTCGCCGGCGTTCCCGAGTCCCTGGCCCGCGAGGCGATGCGACTGGCCGGACACAAGCTGCCGGTCCGGACCAAGTTTGTACTTCGGGATGAGGTCTAAGCAATGCGAGTGGGCGAGCTGCGTGACATGAACGAATCCGAGCTGCGCGAGCAGCTCGGGACGGCGCGGCGTGAACTGTTCGGGCTGCGCTTTCAGCATGCCACCGGTGAGCTCGATAACACGGCCGGCCTGAGGCGGGCCAAGAAAGAGGTGGCGCGGGTACTGACCGTGGCCAACGAACGAGGAATTCAGATCTGATGGCTGACGAAGAGACAACTCCAGAAGAGACCCAGGTCCCGGAGGACGCCTCCGCCCCGGAGGCTGCTGAGCCAGAGCCCGCTCCCGAGGCGGCCGCTCCCGAGGCGGAGCCCGCTCCCGAGGCGGACGCGGCGCCGGCTGCGCCGGCCGAACCGGCCGAACCGCCCAAACAGCGGCGTCAGCGTGCCCGCGCGACCAGGGCCGCCGCTCGCCCGACCCGAGCGGACAGGACACCCGCCGAGCGCCAGGCCGAGCGGGACGCCGAGCGCCGCCGCAAGGCCGGCGTGCGCCGAGCCCGACGGGCCACCGTGCGACAGCGTGCCCGCTCTCGCGACACCGCGGCTCCCGAGGCCCTGCCCTCCCTCCGTCCCGAGCGGACGGGCCAGCAGAAGACTCGCCAGGGGATCGTCGTGTCCGACCGCGCGGCCAAGACGATCACGGTGCGGATCGACGTCACCCGGCGCCACCCGCGATACGAGAAGGTCGTCCGAACCTCGGCCACGCTGCACGCCCACGATGAACGTGATGAGGCCCACGTCGGGGACACCGTGGTCATCCGGGAGTCGCGGCCGCTGTCGCGGAGCAAGCGCTGGCGCCTGATCGAAGTGCTTGAGAGGGCCAAGTGATCCAGAACGAGACCCGCCTGCGCGTGGCCGACAACACCGGAGCCCGGGAGATCCTGGTGATTCGGGTCAAGGGCGGCCACCGGCGCCGCTACGCGGGCGTGGGCGACATCATCACCGCGACGGTCAAGCAGGCCAGCCCTCAGGGCTCGGTCAAGAAGGGCGAGGTCGTCACCGCGGTGGTGGTGCGGACCCGGAAGTCCTACGGCCGCGACGACGGGACGTACATCGCCTTCGATGAGAACGCGGCTGTGCTGATCGACGCCCAGAACAACCCGCGGGGGACACGTATCTTCGGGCCGGTGGCTCGCGAGCTGCGCGAGCGCAACTTCATGAAGATCGTCTCCCTCGCGCCGGAGGTGCTGTAGTCATGCCGGCGCGTATCAAGGCCGGCGACGAGGTGGTCGTGATCGGCGGCAAGGATCGCGGCAAGAAGGGCCGTGTGCTCCGGGTGGAGCCGGCCAAGAGCCGGCTGTACGTGGAGGGCCTGAACATCATCAAGCGCCACCAGAAGCCCCAGCAGGTGGCGGGCGCCCAGCGCGCCGAGACGGTCGGAGGCGTGATTGAGAGGGAGGGTCCGATCCACGTGTCCAACGTGGCCGTCGTCGACCCCAAGCAGGGCAAGCCGACCCGGCTGGGCATTGAGATCCAGGACGGAAAGCGCTACCGAGTGGCCCGGCGCAGCGGGACTCGACTGGACTGAGCAGATGCCTACCGCCCGACTGAAGACTCGCTATCTGGAGGAGATCCGCCCGGCGCTGATGGAGCGCTTCGGCTACTCCACGCCGATGCAGGCCCCTCGGATTGAAAAGGTCACCGTCAACATGGGGGTGGGCGACGCCAAGCAGGACACCAAGGTGCTCGAGGCGGCCACCGATCAGCTGGGCACGATCACCGGCCAGAAGCCCAATGTCCGGCGGGCCCGCAAGTCGATCGCTCAGTTCAAGGTCCGGGAGGGCATGCCGGTGGGGGTGGCGGTGACGCTGCGTGGCGAGCGCTGCTTTGAGTTTTTGGATCGCCTGATGTCGGTGGCCATCCCCCGGATCCGCGACTTCCGCGGTCTCAATCCCCGAGCCTTTGACGGCCGGGGCAACTATTCGCTCGGCGTCCGCGAGCAGATCATCTTTCCGGAGGTCGACTACGACGAGATCGACCAGGTCAGGGGTCTGGACATCACAATCACCACCACGGCGGCCAGCGATGACGAGGCGTTCGCGCTGCTGCAAGCGATGGGAATGCCGTTCGCCCGCGACGCCCGTACTACCGTGGCCGAGTAGAGCCAAAGGAGACCATGGCCAAGACCTCGCAGATAGTTCGCCAGCGGCGGACACCCAAATACAAGACCCGGGCCTATACGCGCTGCCGTCGATGCGGCCGGGCCCGCTCCGTGTACCGCAAGTTCGGCGTGTGCCGGATCTGCCTGCGCGAGCTGGCCCACGAGGGCTACATCCCCGGGATGACCAAGTCGAGTTGGTAACCCCATGTCGATGACCGACCCGATCGCCGACCTCCTGACCAGGATGCGCAACGCCGCCAAGGCGCAGCATCACGACGTCACGCTGCCCGCGTCCAAGGTGAAGGCCGAGGTGGCTCGGATCCTCAAGGAGCAGGGCTACATCGAGGACTATGAGGTCCACGCCGCCGCCGAGGGGCGGCCGGGCATGGAGCTCACCGTGACACTCAAGTACACGGCGGAGCGCAAGCCGCTGATCACCGGGCTCGAGCGTGTGTCCCGGCCGGGCCAGCGCACGTACGTCGACCATTCCCACATCCCCCGGATCCAGGGTGGAATGGGGACGGCCATCATCTCCACCTCCCAGGGCCTGATGACCGGCCACGACGCCCGCGCCGCGGGCGTGGGCGGCGAGGTCGTGGCCCGGGTCTGGTAACCAAAGAGCTCCGTGTCCCGCATCGGCAAACAGCCCATCCCGCTTCCCTCCGGCGTGACGATCGCGATCGAGCCCGAGCGTGTGACCGTCAACGGCCCACGAGGTGAGCTGTCCGAGCGCATCCACCGCGACATGCAGGTCGACCGGGTCCCGATTGAGAACGGCGCTGAGGGCGAGCAGTTGGTTGTCAAGCGGCCCACGGACCGCGGCGAACACCGCGCGCTCCACGGTCTGACCAGATCTCTGATCGCCAACATGGTCATCGGCGTCACCGACGGCTATGAGAAGCGGCTGGAGATCCAGGGCGTGGGCTACCGAGCCCAGCTCCGGGGACGCGATCTGGAGCTGGCCGTGGGGTACTCGCACCCGGTCTCAATCAAGGCCCCCGACGGGATCGAATTCGAGGTGCCGCAGCCAACCCGGATTGTGGTCAAAGGGGCTTCCAAGCAACAGGTGGGCGAGGTCGCGGCCAACATCCGCAAGGCCCGCAAGCCAGAGCCCTACAAGGGCAAGGGGATCCGCTATGAGGGCGAGTATGTGGCTCGGAAGGTCGGTAAGCGAGCATGACCGTCCTGACAGCTCCCCAGCGGAGGCTCAAGCGCCGGCGGCGCGTCCGGGCCAAGATCCGGGGAACGGCGGAGCGTCCTCGGATTTCGGTATTCAGGTCCAACCGCGGCATCTTCGCCCAGCTGATCGATGACGACTCGGGCCGCACGCTCGCTGCCGTCAACTGGACCGAGCCCGAGCTGCGCGGCCTGTCTGCGCGCGAGCAGGCCAGCAAGGTCGGGCAGGTCCTGGCCCAGCGGGCCAGCGAGGCTGGAATCCAGCAGGCGGTGTTCGACCGCGGGGGTTACCAATACCACGGCCGCGTGAAGTTGCTGGCCGAAGGTGCCCGTGAGGCCGGGCTGAAGCTGTAGAGGGGCTACCCTCAGGCAAGTCATGGCAACTCTGAAGCGCACAGTTTCCGCCTCGGGCCTCGAGCTCCAGGAGCGCGTGGTTGAGATCAACCGCGTGGCCAAGGTGGTCAAGGGAGGCCGGCGGTTCTCCTTCACCGCTCTGGTCGTCGTCGGCGACGAGCGTGAGATCGTCGGCATCGGCTACGGCAAGGCCGGCGAGGTTCCCGTGGCGATCCAGAAGGCTGTCGAGCGGGCCAAGAAGAATCTCTACCGCGTGCCCAAGCACGGCTCGACGATCACCCACCAGACCATGGGCATCTTCGGCGCCGGACGGGTGCTCCTCAAACCGGCCGCCCCAGGCACCGGGGTCATCGCCGGCGGCGGGGTCCGGGCCGTGCTGGAGCTGGCCGGGATCCATGACATCCTGTCCAAGAGCCTGGGCTCCCAGAACCCGATCAACCTGGTGAAGGCCACGATGGCCGGGCTGGAGTCGTTGCGGACACCCGATGAGGTGGCCGAGCTTCGCGGACTGTCGGTCAATCGGGTCCTGGGTTTGGCCCCCAAGGACGACGGTGCGGCTGCCGAGACGATCAGCACCAGCTCAAACGGCCACCAGGATGCAGCGCCCGCCTCGGCGCCGCCCGAACAGGGCTTCGAGGACCCCGGGACCGCCTCCGAGGCAGCTCCGGTGGCCCCCGAGGCTGGTGAGGACGGCCCCGCGTCATGAACGCGCTGCGGGTGACCCAGCGCCGCTCGCGCAACGGGTCTGACCAGCGCCAGCGCGACACGCTGCGGTCCCTGGGGCTGCGGCGGATCGGCCAGACGGTTGAAGTGGCGGATTCTCCGCAGATCCGTGGCATGATCGCCAAGGTGAGGCATCTGGTCGAGGTCTCGGAGGACGGCAAGTGAGTACGGGCGAAGAGACCACGCCCGAGCGCATCGGGCTGCACAACCTTCACCCCGCCCCGGGCTCCAGGCGCCCACGCAAGCGTGTGGGCCGGGGGGAGGGGTCGGGTACCGGCAAGACCTCTGGCCGCGGCCAGAAGGGTTGGGGCTCGCGGTCGGGCGCCAAGCGCCGGGCTCGCTTCGAGGGTGGTCAGAACCCGATCCACATGCGGATGCGCAAGCTGCGCGGGCCGCACATGAAAAAGTCGATGCCCTTCGAGCCCTTCCGGACCCATACCCAGCCGGTCAACCTGCTGGATCTGGAGGCCCGCTTTGACTCCGGTGCTGCGGTGACGCTTGAGGCCATGAAGGCCAAGGGCCTGGCCAGCCGGAAGGGCATCCCGGTCAAGATCCTGGCCCAGGGCGAGATCTCAAAGCCCCTCACCGTCCACGCGCACGGTTTCAGCCAGGCCGCCCGCCAGAAGATCGAGGCGGCGGGAGGAACCTGCCAGCTGATCTCGGTGGACACCGGGGGTGAGGGGCCCGCGGGATGATCGGCACGATCCTCGGTGCCTTCCGGGTCGGGGAGATCCGGAACAAGGTTCTCTTCACAGCGGGGATGCTCGCCCTGTACCGGCTGGGCACGCACATCCCAGCGCCGGGGATCAACGCGGCGGCCGTCAACTCGATCTCCAAGAACTTCGGCGGCAGCGGCGTCCTCGGCCTGCTCAACCTGTTCTCAGGTGGCGGGCTGGGCCGGATCGCGATCTTCGCCCTGGGCATCATGCCCTACATCACGGCCTCGATCATCCTGCAGCTGCTGCAGGTCGTCGTGCCCTCGCTGGAGAAGCTCTCGAAGGAGGGCGAGCAGGGGCAGGCCCGGATCACGCAGTACACGCGCTACCTCACCGTCGGGCTGGCCTTCGCCCAGTCGATCGGCTACGTGTTCCTGTTCAAGAGCTTCGAACAGTCGGCCGGGGTCCATCTGATCAGCAACTTCAACCTGGCCAAGGTCTTCCTGATCGTGGTCTCGCTGACCGCCGGCACCGTGCTGCTGATGTGGATCGGCGAGCTGATCACACAGCGTGGGATCGGCAACGGCATTTCGCTGCTGATCTTCGCCAGCATCGTGTCCCGGATCCCCAGCGGCCTGCAGTCCTGGTGGGATAACCCCGATCAGGTCTTCCGGGTGATGATGCCGTTCATCGCGATCGGGGTCGTGGCCGCGGTCGTGTTCGTGCAGGAGGGCCAGCGCCGGATCCCGGTGCAGTACGCCAAGCGCGTGATCGGCCGGCGCATGACCCAGGGAGGGCAGACCTACCTCCCGCTGCGGGTCAACATGGCCGGGGTAATTCCGGTCATCTTCGCCGCCTCGATCATGGCCATCCCGCCGACCGTAGGCCAGCTCCTGGGAGGCAACAACCCCCACGCCTTCGCCTTCAAGATCTCGACCTTCTTCAGCCCGAGCGGATGGCACTACGTGCTCGGGGAGAGCATCTTCATCATCGTGTTCACGTACTTCTACACGGCCGTGACGTTCAACCCGGTTGACCAGGCCGACAATCTCAAGAAGTACGGCGGGTTCATCCCAGGGGTCCGACCAGGGAGGCCCACGGCCGAGTTTCTCGACCGCATCCTGGCTCGCCTGACGTTCCCAGGAGCACTCTTCCTGGCCGCGATCGCCGCCCTGCCCACAGTCCTGATCGCCCAGACCAACGCCAACTTCTTCTTCGGCGGCACCTCGATCCTGATCGTCATCGGCGTGGCCCTGGACACGATGAAGCAGCTGGAAGCGCAGCTGATGATGCGCAACTACGAGGGCTTCCTTAAATGACCCGGCTGGACGCCGGGTCGTGCTAGCTGCCGAGCGAGCGGAGCGGTCTCCCGCTACATAGAGCGGCGCGAGCGAGGCCCGAAGCCGGATGCGGCTACCGGGCGCGCCGAGGGCCCACCGCCCCTGCCGGCCCCTGATTTGAAGCCTTTCCCGGGCGTTTTAGGGCCTTAGGCCATGTGTCCGTACTCACGGGCCGAGGGTGGAGCGGGGGCGGAAACCGTCCGATGCCCACCTGGTGACAGTCCAGAATCCGGTTTATCATGGAGAGATCGAAGTCTGGCGCGCGCTTCGGGCTCTGCGGGCGCTGGGCGCAGCCGCCGTGCTGTGCTTGCTGACGCTGGGTTTCACGGTGGGTCCGGCTCGTGGCGCTGCGTTGACCCAGGCCCAGTACATGTCGCTGGCCCAGCAGGGGATCGGTAAGAGCGCCGCGTGGGCCAACAGGAAATTCCACTGGTACAACGAGGCCCTCAACGACACCAAGAGGTATCCGCAGGCCACGATCTGGGGCGTGGCGCCGCTGTTCGAGTCCGAGGCGTACGCCGCGATCGCCGATCCGAACTCGGCCAACGTGGCCCGGCTCAAGAGCTTTGCCAACCACGCCGAGACGTATCTCGACCCGAACATCATCACCGGGCCCGGCCTGTCCACCAAGTCCCCGGCCTACGCCCCATATCCGAACAGCCACAGAAACCAGAAGACGTTCTTCGATGACAACGCCTGGTGGTCGCTGGGCTTCCTGGATGCCTATACGGCCATGCAGAAGGCGAACAACTCTGTCCTGGCGGCGCGCTATCTGGCCGACGCGGTTCGTGGCTTCAACTTCATCTATCCCAACAGTTGGGATACCCGGGATGCCGGCGGCCCCGACTCGGTGCAGTCGACCGCGGGCGGGGTGTTCTGGAACACCGAGCACACGATTCCCGGGGGTACCGGAAGGTCCGGCGAGGCGCTGGGCGCGGCCACCGAGCTGGCCGCGGAGCTCTACCGGGCGACGGGAGCCCGTATCTACCTTGCAGCCGCGCTCCGGTACATCACGTGGGCCAACCAGAATCTGCTCAAGTGGGACGGCAGCTACGCCACGCGGGTTCCGGATGAGGTGACGATGCCCCACGACGGTGAGGGCGCGATGATCGGCGCCTTCACCGCCCTGTGCCAGTCCAAGGCGGGCACGGTGCCGACGAGCGTGTACAGCTTCCTGCCGCCGAACAAGACTCACAGCCATCCCAGCTTCCGGCTCCCCGATGATCCCACCTCGTGGTGCTCCTGGGCCGAGGCGCTGGCACACCACACCGCCTTCGGCGTGAACCCGGGCGGCGGCGTGCAGGATGCAGCCGTGCCGCTCAACGAGGGCCCGCAGTGGGACGCGATCTACGTCCGCGGGCTGCTCTCCCTCTACGGCTATGACCACGACGCCACCTGGTGGGGCGTGGCCTCGGATACGGCCACCCGGATCGTCCAGAACGCCAAGGGCTCAAATGGCGAGTACCTGAAGACCTGGAGCGGCTCGGCCCAGGTCCCCGACGCAGCGCCCGGCGAGATCCGGACGCATGCGGCGAGCGTCAGCGTGCTGGCCGATCTGGCCTCGGTATCAGCCCCTTAGCAATCCCCTGAGCTCCCGCTAAACCTGGGGTGGCACCCTGGGGTGGAGCCACCGCTAGGCTGCTTAACTAACAGGTCCGTACTCCCGGGGCAGGACTGGAGCGCGGACGCAAATCGTCCGATGACGTGCCTAATAATGAGGATTTCAGTGACCGGCCGTAGGCATGAGCCAAACGTGGGAGCCATTCGGGCGCTGCTGACGTTCGGCGCCGCCACCATGCTCTGCTCGTTGACGCTGGGTCTCGCGTCGGGCCCTGCCCGTGCCGCCGCCCTGAGCAAGGCTCAGTACCTGCCTCTGGCCCAGCGGGGGATCGGCAAGACCTCCGCGTGGGGCAACAGGAAGTTCCACTGGTTCAACGAGGTCCTGAAGGACCGCAAAAAGTACCCGCAGGCCACGATCTGGGGGGTGGCGCCGCTGTTCGAGTCCATTGCCTACACCACGATCGCCCAGCCGAACTCGGCCAACGTGGCCCGGCTGAAGAAGTTCGCCAACCACGCAGAGCAGTACTTCGACCCGAACATCACCCCCAAGCCCGGCATCTCTCTCAAAACACCGGCCTACGCTCCATATCCCAGGAGCCGCAACAACCAGAAGACGTTCTTTGATGACAACGGCTGGTGGTCGCTGGCCTTCATGGATGCCTACACGGCGATGCAGAAGGCGCACAATTCCGTCCTGGCGGCGCGCTACCTGGCCGACGCGGTCCGCGGCTTCAACTTCATCTATCCCAACAGCTGGGATACCAAGGATGCCGGCGGCCCCGACTCGGTGAGGTCCACCAAGGGCGGGGTGTTCTGGAACACCTACCACACGATTCCCGGAGGTACCGGACGGTCCGGCGAGGCGCTGGGGGCGGCCACCGAGCTCGCGGCGGAGCTCTACAGGGCGACCGGAGGCCGCATCTATCTCCTGGCGGCGCTCAAGTACATCACCTGGGCCAACCAGAATCTGCTCAAGTGGGACGGGAGCTACGCCACACAGATTCCTCGCGAGGTCACGATGCCCCACGACGCCGAGGGCGCGATGATCGGGGCCTTCACCGCCCTGTGCCAGTCCAAGGCGGGCGCCGTGCCGGCGAGCCTGTACAGCTTTCTGCCGCCCAACAAGACTCACAGCCACCCGAGCTTCCGACTCCCCAGCAATCCCCGCTCGTGGTGCTCCTGGGCCGAGGCCCTGGCCAGGCACACGGCCTTCGGCGTGAACCCCGGGGGCGGCGTCCAGGATGATTTCTTCCCGCTCGACGAGGGTCCGCAGTGGGATGCGATCTACGTCCGCGGGCTGCTCGCCCTCTACGGCTACGACCACGCCGCCACCTGGTATCGCCTGGCCTCTGCCACGGCCGGCCGGATCGTCAAGAAGGCCAGGCTCTCAAACGGCGAGTACCTGAAGACCTGGACTGGCTCCAACAAGATCCCCGGGGCCGCACCCGGAATGATCCGGACGCACGCGGCGAGCGTCAGCGTTCTGGCTGGCCTGTCCGCTGTATCGGCCCGTTAGGGATCCTGGAGTCCCGCCGGCGCCGGGCCGGCCAGGGCGTCGGCCAGCTGCCCACGGCCCTGGATACTCAGCTTGCGGTAGGCGTTGCGGAGGTGATATTCGACGGTCTTCGGGGTCACGAACAGAGCCTGGGCGATCTGCCGGTTGCTCTGCCCGCCACCCGCCAGCTCGGCGATCCGCCGCTCGCTTGGAGTCAGTGAGCCAGGACCGCTGAGCAGCGCGTCCCGGCGCGGTCGCCCCCCGCTGGCTGAGAGCTCCAGGCGGGCTCGCTCGTAGAGCACGGTGGCGCCGCCTTCGTTGGCCAGGTCAGCCGCCCGCTGAAGCGGCTCGCGGGCTGCGGCCCGCTCGTTGCCCCGGCGCAGCGCAGAACCGAGCTCGATCAGGGCCCGAATCGTCTCCAGCCTCCGGGGCGCCGACAGCCCGAGCTCCGCGGCCGCCCGCAGTGCCGCCAGCCCCTTCCGGCCTCCCTGGCAGAGCCCGAGGACGCGGAGCGAGCGGATCCGCTCGTGCAGCACCTGACTGCTCTCCGCGCGCTCGAGCATTTCCTGGGCCAGCTCCCGAGCCCGGTGCTCGTCGCCCAGCGCCAGCGCGGATTGCGCGGCGGAGCCTCGCCACAGGGCATAGCCCACATGGGGCACGTGCTGCTCGCCGAGCTCGCCGGCGTCCAGCGCGGCCCGGAGCGCCTCTGTGAAGCGGCCCTGCTGACGGCGGAGCTCAGCCAGCGCGTACAGCTGGATGGCGTCCTCCATATCGGCGCTGGCTCCGGGCCGGGCGTCCCTGGTCAGAACCTCGTCGGCCCGATCAAGCTCGCCTGTCTCCACCAGGCAGAGCGCGTAGTGGGCCGCCGCCGCCCGGCCGAACTGGCGCCAGCCAAATCGGCGAACGTCGCGGGCCGCCTCCAGATCCCCCATCGCCTGGGTGACCTGTCCCTGCCACAGCCCCGGGAGGCCGCGGACGTAGCTGGCCGTGGCGAATGCGCGGGGCGAGGAGCGCCGTCGCGCGTCCATCAGGGCCGCGTCGGCCAGTTCAATCGCCCGCTCCAGCTCGCCGGCCAGCGTGAACGCCGCGGTCAGGAGTGTCCAGGCCAGTCCGTCGGCCGTGTCGACCTCGAGCAGACGACCTCTGTCCCAGGCCTGCTCGGCCAGGACGCTGACCTCGGCGGACGGCTGTCCGGCGAACGCGGCGTGAACTGCCGCCTGCGCCAGGAGCTGGCGCTGGCCCTGGGTCCGGGGACCTGTCAGGGCGCGATTCACCAGCTCGCCCGAACGCCTGACCGACTCGGCCTGCAGCGATGGGACCAGTGCTGCGGTGGCCACGAACCCAGTTTGGAGTGAGTCGTGCAGCTCCACCCCGCCCGGGTCCTCCGGCCTCACGTCCAGATCAGTCAGCCCGTCCTCATACGCGGCCGCGGCCTGGTCGTGCAGACCCTGAGCGTGCAACGCGTGTCCGCGGCGCAGCGCCAGCTCGGCTCGGCGACGGGGGTCCGAGCAAGCCTCTCCGGCGGTGGTGAGATGGCCGATCGCCTCGGGAAGACCCAGCGACGCCTCGGCCGTCCCGAGCTCGGCCAGCACGTCGCCGCGCGACGCCGCAGACGGCGGCTCGATCAGCGCTCGCTCCAGATACCTGACCGCCGAGCGGGCCGTTCCACAGGCCGTCGCGTCCCGAGCGGCCGTGCGCAGCTTCTCCACTGACCATTGATCTCCCTGGGCCCGACCGACAAGCAGGTGGGCCGCGACTCGCTCGGGGTCGGCGTGCTCACGATCCAACAGCCGGGCCACCTCAAGGTGTCGCCTGGCCAGCTCGGAGGCCGGAATGTCGCGTTCGATCGAATGGCGGACCAGGGGATGGACGAAGCGCAGCGGCTCTCGGGCCAGGAGCACCTCGACCGACGCCAGCGCATCGGCCGCTTCGCCGGCCCGCGAGATCTCAAGCTCGGCCAGGTCCGCTGCGTGCCGAAGCGGGACGTCCTCTCCCAGAACTGCCACGGCTCGAGCCAGGGCGCCGGCGTCCGGGCCAAGACGGCCCACCCGAACCCGGACCGAGCGGGTGACGGCGTCCGGGGCCAGCGAGCGGGCGTGCTCGGCCAGCTGGCCGGGGTCCAGTTCGGATTCGTCCTGCAGGGCCAGCAGCAGCTCGTGCAGGTAGAACGGGTTGCCTGCCGTGGCCTGGAGGCACACCACGGCGAGCTCGTCGTCGGCCCTGGGCCCGAGCGCGTCTCTGACCAGCCGGTCGACCGCGCCGGCCCCGAGCGGAGTCAGCGTCTCCACCCGGACGTTTCGGTGGCCGGCGACCACATCCAGGAGGTCTCTGACCGGCTCGTGCAGTCCTGGGCGCAGCGTCATGACTACGGACAGCGGCAGCTCATCCAGGCGCTGGAGCAGGTAGAGCACAAACTGGAGCGACGCCGGGTCGGTCCAGTGCAGATCGTCGATCGCCAGCAGCCCGGGCCCCGCCTCCAGCGCGTCGGCCAGGAGGGAGAACAGGGCGTGAGACACGGCCAGGTCGCGGTCCAGCTCCGACTCGGACTCGAGCAACCCAGATCCGAGCAGGGCCTGCACGAGTGCCGGTGCCCCCTCCAGGATCGCCTTGCGGTCCCGCGGTTTCAGATCGGCCAGACTGTCCCGCGCCACCTGACCGGCGACGCCGAAGGCCAGGTTCTGCTCCAACTGGGTGCCCGCCGCGCGCAGCACGCGAAGCCCACGCGCACGCGCCCCGTCCAGCGACGCCTCGTGCAGGCGCGTCTTGCCCATGCCCGGATGGCCGACGATCAGCAGCGCCAGCCCGGAGCCCTCGGCGGGCGCCTGGAGCACGGACTCAATCGCGCCCAGCGCGCCCTCGCGCTCGAGCAGGCCGGAGGAGCCCCGGACCCGTCGGCCCCGTCGGTCTCGCATCTCACCCACGGGGGTCTGTGTGTCCATTCCTAGCGGGGCTAATCCTCGGGTGGTTGCCTGGGGCGAACGCGCCCTGCAGGCGCGATAGTTCAGTCAGTGACCGAACGGGCAACACACCTGAAACTTGCGGTCGATGTGGGATCGGACCCGATCACCGGCTCGCTGGCTGTGGGAAGCGGCGATCCGAGAAGCTTCTGTGGCTGGATCGAACTGGTGGCGGAGATCGAGGCTGCCAGGCACAACGGTGGCGGCATTGCCCCAGGTATTGCCGCGCCGCAGCCGGAGAAAAGACTAGGGTAGGTCCCTGGGGCGAACGCCGGCGCGGTCGGCTACCTTCGTCTTATCGACATAACGACTTGGCCGAGCCCGGGGGCTGCGGGCGCAAGCCAGGTTGGGGGCACGATGGGGCAGAAGTCCGGATCAACCCCCGGTGTGACGTAGGGGCACTCGTCACACCGGGGGTTTTCTGGTTTTCTGGAGGCGAGCATGGCGGCCAGACGGCTACAGTGCCGGGGTCGTGTCCGAGCTCAACCTGATCCTGTTCGGCCCTCCCGGTGCAGGCAAGGGCACGCAGGCCGAGCGTCTGCGCAAGGACTTCCAGCTGCCCTACATCGCGACCGGCGACATGCTCCGGACCCACGTCAAGGAGGACACGGCGCTGGGCCGGGCGGCGAAGCGGTACATGGACGCGGGCGATCTGGTCCCGGATGATCTGATCCTGGCCATGGTCTCCGACCGCCTGGAGCAGGACGACGCCCAGGACGGCTTTCTCCTGGACGGCTTCCCCAGGACTCGCGAGCAGGCCGAGGCCCTGGAGGACCAGCTGCGCTCGCTGAGCCGGCGGATCACCGCGGTGCTCCTCCTCGAGGTCCCCGACGAGGAGGTGGTCAGGCGGCTGTCAGGCCGGCGGATGTGCGTGAAGGGCGGCCACAACTACCACATCGAGTTTGACCCGCCCAAGCACGAGGGCGTGTGCGACCAGGACGGCTCTCGCCTGGTCCAGCGAGACGACGACAAGCCCGAGGTGATCCAGAACCGGCTGCTGATCTACCACGAGAAGACTGCTCCGGTGGTCGACTACTACGACGAGCAGGGGCTCCTGCGGCGGATCGACGGCACCCGCGACGCGGCCGATGTCCATGACCACATCCGGGCGGTGATCGCCACGCTCCGACTGGAAGAGGATTTTTGAGCCCGCGGTACGCTCCGAGGTCCACGTGATCATCAAAAAGACCGCTGAGGAGATCGACCGCATGGCCGCGGCCGGGGACATACTGGTCCGGACGATGAGCCTGCTGGCGGCCAAGATCCGCCCGGGGGTCAGTACCCGGGATCTGGACAAGGCGGCGGAGAAGTTCATTCGGTCCCAGGGAGCAGAGCCCGCCTTCAAGGGTTACCGGGGCTTTCCGGGGTCGATCTGCACCTCGCCAAACTCGATGATCGTTCACGGGATTCCCGGCTCGTACAGCCTCAGTCGGGGCGACATCCTCTCGATCGACATCGGCGTGGTCAGGGACGGCTGGGTGGCCGATGCGGCCCGGACGTTCCCGGTGGGCCCGATCACGCCGATCGCCCGCAAGCTCCTGAGCACGACCGAGGAGTCGCTGTTCCAGGCCGTCGAGCGGTGCAGGCCGGGAAACCGGCTGGGCGACGTCTCCCACGCGGTCCAGAAGCACGTTGAGGCGGCCGGTATGTCGATCGTCCGCTCGCTCGTCGGCCACGGTGTTGGCCGGAGCATGCACGAGGAGCCACAGGTCCCCAACTACGGGATCCCGGGGACCGGCCTCCCGCTGGAGGAGGGGATGGTGCTGGCCATCGAGCCGATGGTCACCGCCGGGCGCCACGGAGTTCGCGTGGGCGAGGACCACTGGTCGATCTACTCGCAGGACGGCTCGCTGGCGGCCCATTTCGAGTTCACCGTGGCCATCACGGCCGACGGCCCCCGGATCCTCACCCCCTGGCATGAGGCCCGCGGGGGCAGGGTGGCCGCGTAGGCGGCAGCCGGGGGCCGATCTCCGGCGCTCGCAGTCGGCAGAGGCCCATCCGAGCAGCCCGCCGCGGGCACATCCCCCTTGCTAACATCAGCCGGTGCGCTCGCAGCGCATCCTTCTGGGCTGCGTGCCCATCTTCAGCGCGGTAGCGGCGCCCCCGTGCGGGCGCCAGAGCCGGGCTGAGGCAACTGATTACTCCGAGTAGATGGAAGCCAGGCCAGCGTGAAAGTACGACCTTCGGTCAAGCCAATGTGCGAGAAGTGCAAGATCATCCGCCGTAATGGGCGGGTGCTAGTGATCTGCTCCAACCCCCGTCACAAGCAGAGGCAGGGGTAGTGGCTCGGATCTCTGGAATCAACATTCCCCTCAACAAGCGCGTGGAGATCGGCCTCACGTACATCTACGGGATCGGCCGGTCCACCTCCAATCGCCTGCTCTCGCAGGCCGGGATCGAGGTCGACCGCAAGGTCCGTGACCTCACCGAGGACGAGGTGGTCAAGCTGCGCGAGATGATCGACGGCGAGCTGACCGTCGAGGGCGATCTGCGCCGGGAGCGCTCTCAGAACGTCAAGCGGCTTCAGGAGATCGGCTCCTACCGGGGCCAGCGCCACCGTCGCGGCCTTCCCGTCAACGGGCAGAACACCAAGACCAACGCCCGCACCCGCAAGGGTCCGAAGCGGATGCAGGTCGCCGGTAAGAAGAAGGCGACCAAGAAGTAATGCCCGCGCCTCGGAGACCACAGCGTGGGCGTCGCCGCGTCCGGAAGAACATCCCGATCGGCCAGGCCCACATCAAGACCTCTTTCAACAACACGATCGTCTCGCTGACCGACCGCGAGGGGAACGTGATCGCCTGGGAGTCGGCCGGCGGTGCCGGATTCAAGGGCTCCCGCAAGTCGACCCCGTTCGCGGCCCAGGTGACGGCGGACGCCGCCGCCCGCAAGGGCATCGAGCACGGCCTGCAGAAGGTCGAGGTGTTCGTCAAGGGTCCCGGCTCGGGTCGGGAGACGGCGATCCGCTCGCTCCAGGCCGCCGGGCTGGAGGTGCTGGGGGTCAAGGACGTCACCCCGCAGGCTCACAACGGCTGCCGTCCCCGGAAACGCAGGAGGGTCTAGGTCATGGCGCGCGATACCTCCCCCCAATGCAAGCAGTGCCGCCGCGAGGGCCAGAAGCTGTTCCTCAAGGGCGAGCGCTGCCTGACCGACAAGTGCGGCGTCGAGCGTCGTTCCTACCCGCCTGGCGATCACGGCCGCGGTCGCCAGAAGCAGAGCGAGTACCGCGTCCAGCTGCGGGAGAAGCAGAAGGCGCGTCGGTACTACGGGGTGCTTGAGAAGCAGTTCCGCAACTACTACAAGAAGGCCTCGCGCCAGCCCGGAGTCACAGGCGAGAACCTCCTGCGGATGCTCGAGTGCCGCTTCGACAACGTTTTGGTCCGGCTTGGCTTTGCCGCCTCGCGCCGGCAGGGCCGCCAGCTGATCCTCCACGGTCACTGGACGGTCAACGGGCGGCGGGTCAACATCCCCAGCTACCAGCTGCGGGACGGCGACGTGATCGCCATCCACGCCAAGTCTCCGGCGTCCCAGGTCATCCGTGACGCCACCGAGCTGACGGGCCAGGTTCCAGCCTGGCTTCAAGCAGACTACGACGCGCTCACGGCGAAGGTGCTGCGCCGGCCCGAGCGGCGAGAGATCGCCGCGCCGGTGCAGGAGCAGCTCATCGTCGAGCTGTACTCCAAGTAACGCAAGCTTTGGGCGCGGTGATGGTTGCCGCGCCGTCCCCCAAGGCCGCCAGGCCGGGGCAGGAACCCACGACATTAGGACGTTAGATGCTCGACTTCCAAGTCCCCCGAATCTCAACTGAGGCTGTCGAAGAGAACCGAGGCTCGTTCACCATCGAGCCACTCGATCGCGGCTTCGGCTACACCTTTGGCAACTCGCTTCGGCGTGTGCTGCTCTCGTCCCTCTCGGGGGCGGCGGTGACCTCCGTACGCATCGAGGGTGTGGCCCACGAGTTCTCCACCATCCGTGGGGTGAAGGAGGACGTGACCGACATCGTCCTCAACCTCAAGGGAGTCGTCTGCCGCATGCACACCGACGCCACCGAGGTCGAGGCACCGCTGGTGGTCACCGGGCCTGGAGACATCACGGCCAAGGACATCGACCTCCCGGCTGGGGTGGAGATCCTCAACCCCGACACCCACATCGCCACGCTGGATAAGAAGACCAAGCTCGAGGTCTACCTGACCATCGGCCGGGGCCGGGGCTACCGCCCCGCTGAGGAGAACAAGTCCCCCGATCAGCCGATCGGGGTGATCCCGATCGACTCGATCTTCTCTCCCGTCCGGCGCGTGGCCTATTCCGTGGAGCAGGCCCGCGTGGGTCAGCGCACCGACTACGACAAGCTGACGCTCGACATTGAGACCGACGGCTCGATCGACCCGCACGCCGCCCTGCGCGAGGCGGCCGAGATCCTGATCTCCCAGCTGGCGATCTTCACCGACGCCGACCGCGTGGTCGAACTTCGCGAGGCCGGCGCCCCCGGTCCGCTGGAGGCCGGGGTACCCGCCGGTGCGGGTGGGGCGCCTGCCCGCCAGCCCAACGCTCTGGACGACATCCTGATCGAGGAGCTCGAGCTGGGCGTGCGCTCATACAACTGCCTCAAGCGGGCGGGCATTCAGACCGTCGGCGACCTGGTCACGAAGACCGAGGGCGAGCTCAACGCGATCCCGAACTTCGGCAAGAAGTCGATTGACGAGGTCGTGGAGACGCTCCACGCCCGCGGACTCGGGCTCCGCAACGACTAGGCGACCGCTAACGTCCTCCGCGTCATGCGCCATCAGCGGCAGCGATATCAGCTCAGTCGCAGCGCCTCCCATCGGAAGGCGCTGCTCCTCAACCTGGCCAAGGAGATCATCGATCACGAGCGGATCCAGACCACCGAGGCCAAGGCCAAGGCGGTCAAACCCGAGATTGAGAAGCTGATCACGCTCGCCAAGCGGGGCGACCTCCATGCCCGCCGTCAGGCGCTGTCGGCTCTGGGGCAGGATAAATTCGCCGTGTACAAGCTGTTTGAGGAGATCGCCCCCAGGTACTCGGAGCGGCCCGGCGGGTACACGCGGATCCTGAAGCTGGGGCCGCGACGCTCTGACTCCAGCGAGATGGTTTTGCTGGAGCTCGTCTGACCCCAACCCCTCGGCTGACCCTCGAATACGACGGGGGCGCCTTTGCCGGGTGGGCTCGCCAGCCAGGCACGCGGACGGTGCAGGAGGAGGTAGAGCGGGCCCTGGGGGTCCTGCTGCGGGCTGATTCCGTGCCCCTGACGGTGGCGGGCCGCACCGACGCCGGGGTCCACGCCTGGGGTCAGGTGGCCTCGTATTCCGGGGCGGTCGTTCGCGTGTCGGGGCTGAACGCGCTGCTGCCTGCGGACGTGGCGGCGCTGTCGTGCGTCGAGGCTGCTGAGGGGTTCGACGCCCGGCGCGACGCGACCTCTCGGGCCTATTGCTACCGGATGCTGGTGCGTCCGGGCCGGAGCGCGTTTGAGGCCGGGCGGGTCCTGCACTGGTCGCACCCGGTGGACGTCGAGGCGTTGCACGAGTGCGCCCGGGCTCTGGTCGGGGTCCACGACTTCACCGCCTTCACCCCGACCGAGACCAAGCACGTGCGGTTTGAGCGAGAGGTGCTGGGCGCGTTCTGGGAGGTGTCGGGTGGGGGCGAGGGCGGGGGCGGCGGCGGGGGCCGGGGCGAGCGCCTCGACAGGCCGGGCGGGGGCCGGGGCGAGCGCCTCGACAGGCCCGGCGGGGGCGGGCGCCTTGACTTCTGGATCGAGGCCGACGCGTTCATGCGCCACATGAACCGCGTGCTGGTGGGCACGATGCTCGAGGTCGCCGCCGGCTGGCGCTCGGTCGAGTCATTCGTTTCGCTGCTCGAGGGCCGCCCGCGAGCCGAGGCCGGTCTCACGGCCCCCCCGCACGGCCTGTATTTGGCGGGGGTGGGGTACGGGGAGCGGATTTTGTCTCAGTGACAACTTCGTGAAAAGTTGAGCGAAGCCGGCTGGCGGACGCCATGCTGGGGCCGTGGCCAGGTTGTCATCTGGGAAAAAACGTGAACCTGAGTCCGGGGCCGCCGGGGCGGGTCACGAAACGAGCGCTATCGCGACCAAACGTAGCCGCCAACGTCGGCGCGCGGCGACTGGTCACGAAAAGCGCCCTTGGAACCTCTGCTCCGTGCTTGCCACCAAGCAGCGGGGCGTTGTGACGTGCGCTCAACTGCTCGAGCTGGGGATTGACAGGCACACGATCAAGCGTTGGTGCAAGGCGGGCCTGCTTCACCGGATGCACCACGGGGTCTACGCGGTTGGGCATCCAGCGTTGACGCCTCTGGCCAAGATGCAGGCGGCCCAGCTCGCCTGCGGGCCGCAGGCAGTTCTCAGCCACGCCGCTGCTGCATTCCTTTGGGGTCTCACCCAGTCGCCGCCGTCCACGCTGGATGTGACTTTGATGAGTGGGCGATGTCGCCCAAAGGACGGGGTCCGGGTCCACCGGTCCGTCGATTTTGACGAGCACGCCCTGCGTCGCCGACACAGCCTCCTGGTCACCTCGCCTGCTCGCACCATCATCGATCAGGCCGCTGACGTCACGCTGGACGAACTCGACCGCCTGATCGCCGAGGCTCGGGCCAGGAGGCTCCTCAGACCAGGCGAGCTTGAGGCCGCCCTGGACCGTGCTGGTCACCGGCGTGGCGCGGCTCGGATGCGGGCCTTCCTGTCCGCCGAGGAGGAGCCTGACTTCACCCGCTCGAAGGGGGAGCGCCGGCTCCGGGGTCTTCTCCGCCAGGCCGGCCTGCCGCAGCCCAGGACCAACCGGCGTGCGGCGGGACACGAGGTCGACTTTCTCTGGGAGGCTGAGAGGCTGGTGGTCGAGTTCGACGGCTACAAATACCACGGCCACCGGCGCGCCTTCGAGCACGACCGGCGCAAGGATGTTGAGCTTGCCAACGCTGACTACCAGGTCCTGAGATTCACGTGGCGTCAGTTGGATGAGGAACCGCTCGTGGTGATCGCCGCGATCGCGCGGGTACTTGGGCGTCGTGGACTGGCGGTCGCCTGAGCCCCCCCAACCGCCCGCGCGTTGGGGCGGCGCCGCCAGATCGCCCACTAGGATCAAACACGACCATGAGAGTGCTGCTCACCAACGACGATGGCATCGAGGCAGCCGGCCTGCAGGCGCTTCGACAGGCCCTCTTGGAGGTGCCAGATGTTGAGCTGGCGGTGATTGCGCCGGACGGCAACCGCTCCGCCATGGCCCGCTCGATCACCACCCGTCGCCCGCTGTGGGTGCAGGAGGTGGACTTCGGCGATGGCACCGTCGGCTATGCCACGGACGGCACACCCGTGGACTGCGTGCGGCTGGCCAACCTGGGGCTGATCAGGGGCTTCCAGGCTGAGCTCGTCGTCTCGGGCATCAACCACGGGTCGAACCTGGGCGACGACATCACCTATTCCGGCACCGTGGCCGCTGCGTTCGAAGCGATTGTGCTGGGGTTGCCCGGGATCGCCGTGTCCCAGCAGTCGAGCGCTCTGGAGCTTGATTTTCGGGCCGGCAAGGGGTTCGAGTTCCTGGCCGCCGCCACGTTCGCCTCACGCCTGGTGGGGGAGTTGGGCAACTTCCCGCTCCCCGAGGGGACGCTGCTGAACATCAACGTGCCCGGCTCTGAGCCCTCGGGCGTGGAGGTGGCCAAGCTGGGCAAGCGCGTCTACCGCGACGAGCTGGCCCTGGTTGATGAGGACACCGACCCCGAGAACCCTCGGCGGCTGTACCGAATCTACGGCGATGCCAGTTACGAGCGCGATGAGACCGGCACCGATCTTCAGGCAGTGGCCCAGGGCAAAATCGCGGTCACGCCGATCCACTTCGACCTGACGGACCGGGAGGGACTCACGGCGCTCCAGCGCTATGACCTGGCGCGGCTGATCGCGCCGGCCGCCCGGGAGATGGAGGTTTGAGCGCCCGCTCGGCCAAGAAGGCGGCGGGGAATGATCCCCACGCGCGGGCGGCCGAGCTTCGGGAGGTGCTGGATTACCACTCCTACCGCTACTACGTCCTGGACGATCCGGAGCTCGGGGACGACCAGTACGACGCCCTGCTCGACGAGCTCCGGGCGATTGAGGCCGACCATCCGGAGCTGGTCACGCCGGACTCGCCGACTCAGCGGATCGGGGGAGAGCCCGTGTCTGAGCTCGAGAAGGTCCGCCATCCCCAGACGATGCTCTCGCTGGCCAACGCTCGCTCGGCCGACGAGCTCCGGGCCTGGATCCAGCGGATGCGCAACTTCCTGGGCCGCGAGGGGATCACGGACCCCAAGTTCGAATACGTGGCCGAGCCGAAAATCGATGGCCTGGCCATCTCGCTGATCTACCGCGACGGGGCGTTCGAGCGCGGCGCCACCCGGGGCAACGGCGAGGTCGGTGAGGACGTGACCCACAACCTGCGGACGATCAAGGCGATCCCGATGCGCCTCCAGATGGACGATCCCCCGCCGCTGGTCGAGGTCCGGGGCGAGGTCTACATGTCGCTGTCTGATTTCGCCGCGCTCAACGAGCGCCGGGCCGAGGCGGGGCTGTCGACGTTCATGAACCCACGCAACTCGGCCGCGGGCACGATCCGTCAGCTCGACCCGAGCCTGGCCGCCGATCGCCCGCTGTCCCTGTGGTGCTACGCCATCGGAGCCACCGAGGGGATCTCCTTCGACTCCCACTGGGATGCGCTGGAGTGGCTTCGCGAGCATCGCTTCCCCGTGCACCCCGACGTGAAGAAGCTCCGGACCGAGGAGGATGTGGTCAAGCAGTGTCGCTCCTGGGAGCAGCGCCGGGGCGGACTTGACTTTGAGATCGACGGCGTTGTGGTCAAGGTCAACCAGATCGAGCTCCAGCGCCGGCTGGGCTCGGTCGGCCGCGAGCCGCGGTGGGCCATCGCCTGGAAGTTCCCGCCCACCACCGCCAAGACGACGCTGAAGGCGATCGGCTGGAACCCCGGCAAATTCGGCGACCTGCACCCCTACGCGATGCTGGAGCCGGTCCACGTGGCCGGAGTGACGGTCAAGCTGGCCACACTGCACAACGAGGAGGATCTGCGGCGCAAGGACATCCGCGAGGGGGAGGAGGTGATCGTGCTCCGGGCGGGCGATGTGATCCCCCAGGTGCTCTCGCCCGCGCCCCACGTCGCCGAGCGCTCGGATCGGCCGCCGCCACCCGAGGCGCCGAAGCGCTGCCCGGTATGCGACACGCCGACAGTCAAGCCCGAGGACTCGGTCTTCACCCGCTGTCCCAATCGGGATTGCGCGGGCCGCCGGTGGCAG
>DASXCS010000055.1:0-162350 GCA_036490975.1 Solirubrobacteraceae bacterium | reverse complement strand
CCGGCCGCCGCTCTTTTTGCGCGCCGCAGCTCTTCGATCCTTCTTCGGCGCCTGTTAGCTACCTGCGACATCGGAGCGGTGTGATCAAGGCCATGTCAACCACACACCTCAACTCCATAGACAGATTCCCTTCGCCGCACCGCGCCCCGGGCCCGCTGGACGAGCTATCCGGCGGTCCGCCCGCGGACGCCTCCATCACCGGCAGTGACCCGGGCCGGCGCCGCTACCAGCGGGCGGTGGACGGCTGGATCGCGACCCGGATCCGCAAGCAGGCTCGACACTGGCGCCAGCGGTAGTGGCGAGCGGGGCTACCGCTCGCCGTTCAGTCGTCGCCAACCGCCGGCGCGGTTGTTGGCCGCGATCTGGCGGAGCATCGTCGTCAGCGCCGGCGCGTTGATCTCCTCCCCCTCCCGAAAGGCGATCGTCCGGGCAGTCTTGTTGTCGTGACCGCCGGTGATGATCCCCTCCGGGTCGGGCACGATCGCGCCGTCGAACAGGTTGACGTGGTCTCTGGCCGCCAGCAGCGCGCACACATTCCCGCCGAGCACGAAGTAGGGCTGGACCCGTCGCTTGATCGTCTCGGTGATCTCCGGGTCGGCGCGGTGGACCAGATCGCCAGCCGGCGGCAGACGTCCTGCTGCCACGGTGGAAGCCGGTCGATGTAGTCGTCAACTCTGGGGTCGCGATCGCGAATCGGCTCAGGGCTCATGCCTGTTAGGACGGGCTTTGGAGGCAGGACTCATCGCTAGACCTTCGTGCAGGTCGATCTAGAGGATCGTCGGTGACGCAACGTCTGGCGACTGCCGAAGCGATCCTCGATGGTACGTCCGTCAGCCCTTACCCGCGACGGGATCCTGGCCGCGATTCGCGGGGTGATGGTGGCCGCGGTCGTGCTCGTATGCATCGGGTGGGCGCTGGCCAATGTGTTCACCCAACACCATCTGCTGTATGACTTCAAGGGCGGGTTGTACAACGCCGGCGTGGCCATCCTGAACGGCCACAATCCTTTCCATGCCGACTACATCGCTCACCAGGCGGCGATCATGCGGGCGGGTGGGATCGCCGTCGGAGAGACCTCGGCCCATGCCTTCTCCCTGCCGGTGTACCCGGCGCCGGCCAATCTCGCCGTCGTCCCGTTCAGCCTGCTGCCCTACTGGGTGGCCGGAGCCCTGTTCACCGTTCTGTCCGTGGCCGCGATGGTCCTGGCGCTGCGCCTGCTGGAGGTTCGTGATTGGCGTTGCTACGGCCTGGCGCTGATCTCCTGGCCGTTCGCCTTCGGTCTTGAGTTGGGGACGCTGGGGCCGCTGTTGGTCCTGGGAGTGGCCGGGCTGTGGCGGTGGCGAGACCGCCTCTGGCCTCCCGCGATCGCGCTGGCCGCGATCGTGATCGCCAAGGTGTTCCCGTTCCCCCTGGCTGCCTGGCTGATCATCACCCGGCGCTACCGCCAGCTGGCGCTGACCGCCGCGCTCGGGGCCGCGGTCACATTGGCCGCCTGGGCGATGCTCGGCTTCGCCGGCCTGACCAGTTACCCGACGATGCTCTCCAACCTCTCGTTCATCCAGGAGGGCCGCTCCGACTCCGTCGTAGCCGTACTGCTGGCCGCCGGATTCTCGGCTCCGGCCGCGCAGGCGGCGGCTCTTCTGGCAGTGGCAGGACTGCTCGGGCTGGCCTGGCAATTCAATCGCTCTGGAGAGCACCAGCGCGAGGCGTTCGGCCTGGCTGTCATGGCCGCCCTGACCGCCACTCCAATTGTCTGGGACCACTACCTGGTTTTGCTGTTCGTGCCCATTGCGCTGCTGTCGCCGAGCTACTCGAAACTATGGCTGGTTCCCCTGGCCAGCCCGATCCTGGTGTTGTTCTCAACCGCGATCGTGCCGCTGGGCCACGTGCCGCCTTCCCACAGCCCCCACAACACCCGCATGGCCATCGTCAGCCTGTGCCTGGAGGCCTTCGTGGTGTTCAGGCTGTGCCGTCCGCGCTCGAGCGCCCGGAGAGAGCCAGTGGTCGAGGCCGCGGCCGCCGGGGCGACCCCACCGCTGGCCACCGCCTAGCTGGCTCGTTGCAGGTGCACAAGCGGCTGGCCCGGTAACGTTGCCGCCATGAGCGAACTGATCTCCAAGACCCTGGTCGGCG
Source organism: Solirubrobacteraceae bacterium (assembly GCA_036490975.1). Classification (GTDB taxonomy): domain Bacteria; phylum Actinomycetota; class Thermoleophilia; order Solirubrobacterales; family Solirubrobacteraceae; genus Palsa-465. The sequence continues at coordinate 160,217 of DASXCS010000055.1, read as the reverse complement.
TGCGCAGCGCGATCGGCGTCGGCGCGTGGACCGCCCCCCGCTTTTCAAGCCGGCTGTTTGGCCTGGACCCCGAGGCCAATCCGCAGGCCGCCTACCTCGGCCGTCTGTTCGGAGTACGAGACGCGGTGCTGGCCGTCGGCGTGGCCACAAACACGGGCCGCCAGCGCGCGCAATGGCTCCAGCTCGGAGTGGTGTGCGACCTGGCGGACGCCGCGGCCGGGGTGCTGGCCGGGCGGCGGGGAGAGCTCCCTCCCAAGGCGACGGCGATGGTCACCGCCACGGCCCTGCTGGCCGCCGGACTCGGGGTGGCCGCGCTGCAGGACTCCTCTCTGTCCGACTGACCGCGACCGGCTCGGGAGACCATGTCCCCGGCAACTCGGATCGTCTTTTACGGCTCTGCAGGCCTGATGGTCATCTGCGGCGCAGTGTGCGCCGCTGTGATCAGCGGAGAGGTCGGCCAGCTTCTGGCCCTGGTTCTGATTGGCCTGGGCCTGGTCCTGGCCACGGCGTTTGTGTTCATGGAGGTCGGGCTGAGCGAGGACCGGGAGCGGGCTCGGGAGGACCAGGCCCGAGAGGAGATGGCTCGGGAGGAGCAGGCTCCGGAGGAGGGTCGGCGGGCGCGACGGCTGGCACCCCGGCCGGGGAGGCTCAAGCGGCCCAACCTGGAGCGGTCGCGGGGGCACCGCCGGAGGCTGTCGTGACCGCCGGCGGGGCGTTTCCCCGGGCGAGACCCGGGAACCACGGAGGCATGCCAGGTCGTCACAGCCAGGGCGTTGGGCTGATCATCGTTCGCTTCGGCCTGGGCATCGTCCTGGTCCTGGCTGGCGTCGTGATGATCGCGATCAACCCGAGCGGTCTCGGAGTGGACGGGTTCGCCATGGCGGCCGGTGGCGGACTGTCCGTACTGCTGATCAACTTCCTGTACCGGCTGGGGGTCAGCGGCGACCTGGAGCGCGAGCGCGAGGAGGAAGCCCGGTGCTACCTGGACGAACACGGCGTATGGCCGGAGGAGGCCGAGCCCGCAACCGGCCGGCGGTGGACGCTCGCACCAGGCGTGGTCACGGCCGAGCAGGAGGAGCGGGAGCGCCCGCAGGAGCAGACCCCTGCATGAGCACCTGGGAGGACGTCGCCAGGATCGCCCTTTCGCTCCCGGAGACGAGGGAGCAGCCGCTGCATGGCCTGCGGTCCTGGCGGGTCAGGGACAAACTGTTCGTGTGGGAGCGCCCGCTGCGGAAGTCCGACCTTCGGGCCCTCGGAGATCAGGCACCCGAGGGGCCGATCCTGGGCGCGCGTGTGGAGCACCTGGGTGCCAAGGAGGCGCTCGTGGCCGACGATCCCAACGTGTACTTCACGATCCCCCACTTCGACGGGTACTCAGCGGTGCTCATTCTCCTTGACCGCATCGGCCTCGAGGAGTTGCACGAGCTGATCGTCGAGGCGTGGCTGTCTCGCGCGCCCACGCGCCTGACCGTGGGCTACATCGCCGAGCACTTCCCTGACCAGGACACGCAGTAGCGCCCCGATCGCTCCGGCCGGAACCCGAACCTACCCGGGCAGCTGACGGTCGGACCGGACAACGGACACGTTGCTCACCGCCCGCCAGATCAGGACTGTCCCGCGAGGTGGATCGGCCGGCCGCCTGCCCAGCGACACATCGCGCACCGCGATCACCCGACCCGTGTGCAGGGTGAAGATCAGCTGGGTCTGTGTGTCAATCGAGACGGTGAAGGCCACAGCCGTGCCCACGCGCCCGAGCGGATCCCTGGCCCGCTGTGTGAGGAAGGCCAGCACGCCCTTGCTCCCCGGGCCACCGAGCCTCGGTTGATCGCGACGTGGCGGCGAGTGGCGCGAAGGCCACCCGCATCCACGTCAGCTCTTGGTCGTCTGGTTCTTGATCGCCTGGTAGGGCCGGCAGGGCTCGTTGCGCAGGCTCGGGCACGCGGGTAGACCGGTGGGAACGCTCATCGGCACCACAGGCAGGATCAGGCTTGAGGGCGTCTTCTTGGAGAACTCGATCGAGACCTTGGACGTTCCGTCCTTCGGCTTGGTCTGGTTGAAGGACCAGATCGGCTGAACGCCGTTGGGGGCCGCGATCGTCACCCGGATGCGCGAGCCCTTGCGGTACACGTGGCCCTCGTAGTAGAGCGGGATCACGACCTCCACAAACTTGCCCCTGGGCAGCGATCTGACGTCGCCGGGCAGCTCGCTGGGAATGGGCGCCAGGAGTGTGCTCTTCTGCTTGAAGATGTTGTCCGCGCTCGTGGCGAGCCTGCGCTCGCTGGCGCGCATCCAGCCGTCCTGCACAAATGTCTCATTGCGGTCCGGGCGGACCTCGCTGATCGTGGCCTGGAGATCAGCGTCTTTGGCCGAGGAGCGGATCCACACGTGTACGGCACCCGCACCGACCACGGTGGTGTTTTCCTTCAGCGGAGATGACACGTAGGACACCGCTGTACCCGCCGGGTTCTGCTTCCAATTCCACTTCCATTGAGACGCGTTGCCCCACAGGCCACCGGTCTCGGTGCTGCCCGTGTAGTCGTTCAGCGGGAGGGCGTGGGCGTTGGAGGTGTACGAGTTGATGCCCCGGCGCTTGGCCCGCCCACTGGTCAGGGTGCCCTCTGGACCGAAGTACCACCACTGGGCCTTGGTGCCCGGAACAGGGATGCCCGAGAAGTAGTGCGTGAAGCCGGGATATGGGTCACCGGGCATGCTCTGGCCGTTGGGAGACTCGCCGGCGCCATTGTCAAACAGGACCCGGACCTCCGGGATGTGCTGGAAGGCGCTCAGCGCGGCCGAGTAGCTGGGGGTCGACTGAATCGGATCGGGCGGGAACATGTCGTTCTGCGGATCGCTCGTCCCGAACGCCGCCTGGTAGATCAGCGGAGCCGCCGCCCGGTTCTTGCTCGCGTTGAGCATCGGCGCCTGGTGGGCCACGTAGAGCTCCAGGAAGTCGTACCAGTGGTTGTAGGTGATCGGATCCAGCGAGTCGATGTGGGCGCCGTTGGTGAAGTTGAACCACTTCTGCTTGGTGCCCGTGAAGTGCCCCACCAGATCCGGGCAGTGGCCGCCGGTCTGCTCGTCCGTCCACTGGCAGGCCATGAACGTGGGCACGTGGATCTTGTGCACAAACGTGATCGGGTCAAGCGGATCGGCCACCTTGGCGTGGTAGTGGCTGTTGGTGTAGATCTTGGCCGTCAGGTTGGCCGCCTCGCCGTGCAGATCCTGGTTAGCCTGGCACGTCGTGTCGCCACCCTGGATCCGGGTCTCGGCGTAGGGCTGCGTGCCCGGGGCACCGGCCACCTGAGCCTGCGCCTGGCGCTCGTTGGACCAGGCCACCGCGAAGCCTGTGTTCAGGATGCCGCCTGGGTACAGGGTGGTGGCCGTCGTGTCGATGACCGACAGCGGCGCGATCGCCTCCAGGGCCGGGGGATCGGTCGCAGCGGTGAACAGCTGGCTGATGCCACCGTAGGAGATGCCCATCATGCCCACCTTGTGGTCCAGAACCCACGACTGATGGGCGATGGTCTGGATCACGTCATAGCCGTCAAGACTCTGAAGCGGCTCGAAGAAATCAAACGCTCCCCCTGAGCAGCCCGTTCCGCGCATGCTGACGTCCACCACGGCGAACCCCATCGCGTTGGCCAGGGCGGCGATTCCGCTGGTCGGCCCGGCCGGATCCGCATATGCGTAGCCTGAGTACTCGATCAGCGTCGGCCATCCTCCGGGAGGCGCCGGAGGTCCGCACGGGGGCTGGGCGACGCCAGCGATGCCCGTCGGCGGGTGGACGGTCAGTGCCAGTTGGATGCCGTCCCGAGTGGTCAGGTACTGATAGCCGCAGTTGCTGATCTTCTGGTTGTAGATCGAGGGATCCCACGGCGCCGAGGCGTCGGAGTTCACGGTGAGGGGAGCTGACTTCCGACCGGTGCTGTCATCCCTGACGCGGTAGCCGGAGCCCGGCTTCACGTTGCGGAACAGCACCCCGCCCAGCGAGTCCGCGCTCTTCGTGGCCACATGTCCGCTGGCGCTGAAGAGCTCCGCCCGCGCGTTCGGCGGCAGACCGGTGGCGTACACCTGCTCGGCACTCCCTTCGGCGATGAACTTCTTGGCGGCGGAATGGGACGTTGCCCACGCCGGTGCGGCGGCCAGGCAGGCCGCAGAGCAGACAACGGATGCCACCAACAGCTTGAGCTTCATCGACCCCGGACCACCTCTCGTAGTGCTTACGCTTCAGGACTCAATCAGATCCAGCGTGGCGATGCGTCGTTTCTGTCGCCGGCAGAGCCGCCGGTGACGCCCCTGGCTCGAGCTCACTTCAGGCCCCACAGGTGTTCGAACATGGATGTGTATGCGCCGCTTCCGTACCACTCACCGGAGGCCTGGGCGGCCGCGGTGAGCGATAGCGAGCTGACGTTGGCAGCCGTGAACAGGCGCAGCGGCGGCTTCTCGGGCACGATCGGCTTGCCCAGCATCATCCGCATGGCCTCGTCGGCGTCGGCCCAGCCGATGTACGGGAAGTCCTCGCCGGCGTCGACCGAGATTCTCCCTGCCTTGATCGCCTGCAATGCGGGAAGGTCACCGGCCGACGTGGCGACCTTCACCTTGCTGGCGAATCCAGCCTGTTGGATACCCTGCCCGACCCCCTGGTCCAGTGCGTCGTATTCGGGCAGCACGTAGTTCACGTTCGGGTGGCTCAGCAGCGCGGAGCTGGTCTGTGATGCGGCCAGGGATGCGGTCGCGATGCCGATCTTCTGGTCAGACAGCGCGCAGGCGGGACACAGCCTCTTGAACAGGGCCGTCGTGCTGTCCATATACGAAAGCGTCGAGGGAGAATCGGTGTACGGCTCGAGCATCACGTTCGCCTTGCCGTGTGAGTCGGCGATCGTCCAATACGCCGCACCCCTGGGCAGGTTGGCCGCCTGGAGCGGCTGGTAGGTGAGTCTGTCGTCACCGGAGCCCTGCACCATTCCAGGGCCGGACGTCGGCGGAAGCTGGTCCTGGACAAGCACCGGGATGTGATGGCTCTCGGCGTTGGCAAAGGCGTTCGCCGCCATGGCAACGGGAATCGCGTCTGTAACGATCGCGCCCGCGCCCGCCCCAACAGCCTGGTTGATGCAGGCCGCGGTGGTGGAGGGACTCGCGTCGCCACTGCACGAGTGCTCGATGAGCCCGGCCCTGCTCAGCGCGGTCGTCAGTGTGCCGTTGCTGATGGCAAACACTGGAACCGAGAGCGAGAGCGGGATGTACCACACGCTCTTGCCGCGCAGCGAACGGACGTTTATCGGCGGGCCCGGAGGCGGGAAGCTCGTCGTGGCTCGGCTTTCCCGGGCCACGACGGCCTGGGCCTGGGCCACCCCCGCGCTTGCAGTCCCGGAGCTGGGCGCGCTGGAGGAGGGGCTGGTTGAGCTGCCACAGGCTGCGGCGAGCACCGCCGTCGCAACCGCGAAGGCGACCTTGGCCGCCAGTGGCAGGTAACCGGTGAAGGCGCGTTGTCGGGTCATTTCGGGCTGACAGTCCTTTCTGTTTGCGCGAGACAGGCGCGGCCTACGTCGAGGCGCGCCTGCGCAGCACAGTGGTGAGCATCACGGCCACGATCAACGCGGCGCCGTAGAAGACATCCGAAATCCATGCGGCCAGATTCAGTTCCTCCAGCCCAAGGATGCCGGTCTCCAGGAAGTACACGCTGACGAAGGTGCCGATCGGATTGAACCGGCCGGGTCGGATCACGGCTGTGCCCAGGAACACGGCCGAGACCGTGGGCAGGAGGTAGTTGACTGAGCTGTTCGGATCAAAACCGCCCACGCCCGCGGAAACCACGACGGCGCCGATGCCACAGAGCGCGCCGGCGGCCACGAAGGCGCCGAAGCGGATCGCGTTGACGCGCACTCCGGCCAGGCGACTGACCTCTCTGTTGGCGCCCACGAACTGCATATGCCTCCCCAGGGGCGTGAACGCGAGCACATAGGCGAAGGCGAGCGTGAGTCCGATCCCGTAATAGAAGGAGACCGGCAGTCCACCGAACGGCCACCCACCTACGTTGGCCAGGGCGAGCTTGCCGAACGAGGCGCTGAGTCCGCTGACGGGGCCGAGGTGAGCGATGGCCAGGGCGATCCCCGTGAGGAGCGTGGACATGCCCAGCGTGACCACGATCGTGTTGACGCCCACAAAGACGATCAGCAGACCGTTGATCGCCCCGGCCGATACGCCCACGGCCACTGCGATGACCGAGGCCAGCGCGACGTTGAAGTGGTCAAAGACGGTCAGGACCGGGATGAGCGTGGCGCACAGACCGAGAATCGCCGCGACCGAGAGATCGACGAACTCGCCCACGATCACAGTGCACAGGAAGGCCATGGAGAGAAAGACCAGCGCCGCCTGCGAGCTGAGGATCGTCTGGAACGTGCCCTGGGTATCGAAATTCGAGGATTCGACGGCGGAGTACACGCCGATCATCACGCCCCACAGCCCGATGATCCCGAACCGCTCAGCCAGCTTGGTCACCGTGCTCGTCGCCGCTCGCCCGCGCCCTCCCTCGGCCAGCGCGCTCACCAGGACTCCCTGATTCCAGCGCCGTAGACGGCGTCGATGATGCGCTCCGGCGTGATCTCGCCGGAGACCTCGCCGTGTATGCGGCCCTCGCGCATGACAATCACCCGATCGCACAGCGCTGCCAGCTCACCGGCATCCATGCCCGCGAGGAGCACGGCCGATCCACGCTCGGCCACGCGGGCGATCGCCTCTTCGATGTCCCGCCGAGCGCCCACATCGACCCCCTGAGTCGGCTCGTGCAGAAGCAGTAGCTGGGTCTCGCTGCACAGCCACTTGCCCAGCAGGACCTTCTGCTGGTTGCCGCCGCTGAGCTGCCCCACAAGCATCCTGGGGTCGGGGGGCCGGACGGCAAGCTCGCCGATCACATGGCTCGCCTCCCGGAGCTGCCAGTCCCTTCTCATCAGCCCACCCCGGCTGCGAGCCCGCACGCGGGGCAGGGTGATGTTGTCCAGCACGGTCTCTGAGAAGGCGAGCCCGTCCCGATCGCGGCGCTCCGGTACCAGGGCCACTCCGGCGGCCAGGAGCGGCCTGATCGAAGGCCGAGAGAGCTCGAGCACCTGCTCGCCGATAGACAGGGTGCCGGTTGCAGCCGTGCGGGCCCCGGCGAGCAGATACGGAAGCTCTTCGAAGCCGGAGCCCAGCAGCCCTGTGACACCCACCACCTCTCCGGCCCCGATCGTGAGATTCGCCTCCCGAAGGAGCTGTCCTGACAGGTTCTCGACCCGGGCAAGTGCGGGGGCCGAGGCGGAGGCGTTCCGCCGGGTCCGGGCCCCGCAGGACAGCTCACGCCCCAGCATCAGACGAATCAGCTCGTGCTCGGAGAGCTCGCTGGTCCTGACGCCGTCGGCCACCACCCGGCCGTCGCGGAGAACCGTGACCCGGTCGGTGTGCTCGAGGACCTCCTCCAGCTGATGGCTGACCAGCAGCACCGAGCCCCCGCGGGCCACCACGTCGGCCAGCAGGGAGTGAAAGTGCCGGCGCGGCTCGGGGGGCAGGGCGCGGGTGGACTCGTCGAACATCACCAGCCCGCGACCGGCCTCGTGGTGCTGGAGGGCACGAGCGATCGCCACCTCCGCCCGCTCGGCCGAGGAGAGACCGCCCACCGGAGCCTCGGGATCGATGTCCGCGCCCAGTTCGGCCAAAGCGTGCCGGGCCCGCTGCCGCTCCTGGCGCCAAATGATCGCGCGGGTGAACCGCCGGACCTGGAACAGCCCCACGCGCATGTTCTCCGCCACTGAGAACGAATCGATCAGACCCAGATCCTGGTGGACCACGGACAGGCCGAACCTGCGCGCCGCGGCGGGACGGACCGGCAACCCGACCGGGTGCCCGTCCACCAGCAGCGAGCCTCCCGGGTCAGGCGCGTGATAGCCGGACAGCACCTTGACCAGGGTCGACTTGCCCGAGCCGTTCTCGCCCACCAGTCCGTGAATCTCGCCGGGCTCGACCCGTATCGAGACGTCGTCCAGGGCCCGACTGGCGCCAAAGGACTTGGACAGGTGGCGAAGCTCCAGGCGCGGGACGGCCGGCAAGGCGCTAGCTTGGCTGAGGCCGCCGGTCAGCGGCCAGGGTTCGAGGAGGTCGCTTGTACCCATGCTTGAATCTGATCTGGCCCGCGGCCACGGTGCCCCGGCCGCTGGCGCAAGGGCAGGCGGGCTGAGTCCGCAGAGTGGAACAGTATTCCATTCTGCGGATCGGAGAGCTCCGGCTGACCGCGGGACGCACGAGGTCGGGACGCCCTCAGCGCGGACGCACTATGCGTGCTGGCGCAGTCGCTGGACCAGCGGGCGAGGGCGAAGCCCGGCGGTGTGTTCCAACAGGAGAGCGCCGAGGGTTGGGATTTTGTCCGCCATCCTGGAGGTCGGCCCGACCACCCCCAATCCAGCCAGCGGCCGACCTCCTTCAAAGACCACCGGCACGGCCACCCCCGAGACTCCGTCGATGTACTCGTCCTGCTCGGAGGCGTAGCCCATCTGGCGGGCCAGGGCCACATGCCGCAGCAGCAGGCGGCGCTCGATCGGCGTCTTCGGCGTCATGGCCACCAGCGTGAGCTCCGCCAGCACGGACTCCAGCTCGTCGGCGGGAAGCCCGGACAGAACGGCCTTACCCAGCGCCCCGCCAGGGGGGATCGGCTGACGCCTGCCCACGGGAGACCCCACGGCCAGCGGATGCGGGCTGTCGCGCCTGGCCACCAGCAGGAGCTCGCGAGTCGACCACTCGACGGTTCCGAGCACGACCGTCTCGCCGCTGGCCGCGCTCACCGCGTCGATGGCCGAGCGGCAGAGCTGAAGCACGTCGAGGTTCTCCCGCACGACGGCCCCGAGCTCGAGCAGCTTGACCCCCAGGCCGTAGCGTCCGTCGGCGGCCTGGCTGAGCAGGCCACAGGTCCTGAGCGCGACGGCGAGCCGGTGCGCGGTGGCCTTCGGAAGCTCCGCCCGCCGAGCCATCTCGGCCAAACTCAGCCACGGCTCGTCCAGGTTGAACACCGACAGCAGCCGGCAGGCCCGTTCCACCGACCGGTTGGAGAGTGACGTCCCGGCCACCGAGTCCACCGCCTCCAGCGAAGAAGCGATTTTCACTCCAGGCAATGTACTGAGACAAGACGTTGCCGACCGGGCCGGATGGCGGGTAACGTCTCACCCGTATGCAGATCGCGCTGCTGCTGTATCCCGGATTCACCTCGCTGGACATCATCGGGCCATACGACGTGCTCAGGAGCATGCCCGGTTCGCAATCGACATTCGTGGCCGAGCACCAGGGCCAGGTCCGCGACGAATCGGGCACGCTGGGGCTGGTGGCCGATCGCACCCTGGCAGAGGTGCCGCGGCCGGAGATTGTGGTCGTACCTGGAGGCTTTGGGACCAGGCGCCTGCTGGAGCACGAACCCCTGCTGTCCTGGCTTCGGAGCGTCCATGAGACGACCACCTGGACGACCTCTGTATGCACCGGCTCGCTGCTGCTGGCCGCGGCCGGGCTCCTGGACGACACTCCGGCGGCGACGCACTGGCTGGCCCGGCCGAGGCTGGCCTCGCTGGGGGCGAAGCCGGTTGGAGAACGGGTGGTTCAGCAGGGGAAGATCATCACCGCCGCGGGGGTCTCGGCCGGGATCGACATGGCGCTGCGGCTCGTGCAGCTGATCCACGGTGACGCCACCGCCCAGGCGGTGCAGCTGGGGATCGAGTACGACCCCGATCCGCCGTTCGACGCCGGCTCGCCGGACCGGGCGCCGCAACAGGTCGTCGAGGCCGTGTCGCGCAGCTACGCCGAGCGGGAGGCGGCGCTCCGGGGTTCAGCCGAGGTCGACGGCTAGCCCGTCGGACGCTGTCTCAAGCTCGAGACCGCTCACTCGTTCGAGCATCTGCTCGCTCATGTGGGTGAGGATCAGACGGCGGCAGTCGAGCTGGGGCAGCTTGGTCTCAAGCGCGCGGAAGTCAAGATGGCCCGGGACCTGCGTGTCGTAGAAGTTGCACTCGCAGATGAACAGATCGGCGCCCTTGGCCAGGTCGATCAGGGCGTCCGTCCACTCCGTGTCTCCCGAGTAGGAGATCACCCGGCCCGCGTACTCGACCCGCAGCCCGTAGGAGGGCGCGCCGCTGCTGTGGATGACGCCGAAGGGCGTGACGGTCGCGCCGGGCAGAGTGGTCGGGGCCCGCTCGTCGTACTGCAGGAATCTCAGCTCAAAGGGAAGGTCGGCCTCGGGGGCTCCCGGATAGAGCGCCTCCCACACGCTTCGGACGCGCTGCTCGGTGCCCGCAGGGCCTGAGACGACCAGCGGCTCGGTGCGCTTGGCGAAGCGGCCATCCATGATCAGCCAGGGCACCCCGCCGAAGTGGTCACCGTGGAGATGGGACAGGGCCACCGAGGCGACGGAGCCGGGATCGATTCCCTGGCGCTTCAGTGCCTGGAGCGAGGTCGCCCCGCAGTCGATCAGCATCGAGTCCTCGCCACCCCTGAGGTGAAAGCAGGTGTGCAGGCGCCCGCCACTGCCAAAGGCATCCCCGCACCCCAGGAAGTGAACGCGAACGCTCATGCGGGCCGACCTTATCGCCGGGGCGATGCTCCCGGGCGTGGACGGATGACCGATGGTGGACGGCGGCCTGGGCTACCGTGGTCCACCATGAGCCGCGTGAGGTCGTTCGCGCCCCGCCTGGCCGGGCTGCTGGTCGCGCTCGCGACCCTGGCCGCACCCGCCTGGTCAGTCGCACCGGCCGGTGGCGCAGCCGCCGCCCGCGGCCAGGATCAAGGGACCGCCCACGGGCAGCGTCTCCCCGGCACGAACTGCCCGGCCTTCCCCGCCGACGACGTGTGGAATACCCCGGTCACCGGCCTGCCTGTGGACCGGCACTCCGGCGAGTGGTTGCGGCACATGGCCGCGGGCTCCACATCCCTGCATCCCGACTACGGCCCCGGGGGCGGGTCCAGCCCCTACGGGATTCCGTGGCAGATCACCTCCCGGCACCCCGCATTCGTCCACGTTCGTTTCGACTACACCAGCGAAAGCGATCCGGGCCCGTACCCGTTCTCCGCCCGGACTCCGATCGAGGGCGGTGCGCACGCCTCAGGCGACCGCCACGCCCTGATGGTCGACCCGAAGACGTGCGTGCTGTACGAGCTCTTCAATGCCCGGTACCAATCGCAAAACCACTCGACCGCCGGTTCGGGGGCGATCTGGAGACTGGCCTCAAATCACCTTCGGCCAGCGATGTGGACCTCGGCCGACGCCGCCGGACTCCCGATTCTCCCCGGCCTGGTCAACTACGACGAGGTGCAGTCTGGACACCTGGACCACGCGATCCGGTTCACCGCCCAGACGACCGACCGGCGCTTCATCTGGCCGGCCAGGCATGAAGCGGGCGCGGTCAGCAACGGCAGCTATCCACCGATGGGCGCCCGGTTTCGCCTCAAGGTCAGCTTCCATCTGGCCGCTTCGAAGTGCTCCAGGCCCTGCCAGGTCGTGATCAGAGCGATGCAGACCTATGGCCTGATCCTGGCCGACAACGGAAGCAACTGGTACTTCCAGGGCACAACCGACCGGCGCTGGACATTCACGATGGTGGACCAGCTCAAGCAGATCCCGGCCAGCGCGTTTCAGGCCGTGGATGAGTCTTGCCTGAGGGTCCACTCCGGGTCCGGCCAGGCCAGGCAACCGGGAACGGCCGACTACCACCGCGCCTGCCACTGAGGCCGGAAGGCCCTACGGAGTCAGGTCGGCGACAAGTTGGCGCGCCGGCAGCACGTCGGTGATCCGGTCAACGGCCGCGATGGCCTCGGCCACCGAGCCGCACTGATGAGCCCAGGCGCAGTCGGCCAGGCGCCGGGGAGGGCCCCAGAAGGTGACGAGCAGATCGGCCTCGGAGGCGGCGTCGACGTCGCCGGGGCGCACAAATGGCAGCAGCAGGTTGACGGCGATGGGGCGGCCGGTCAGCGACCGTGCGGCCCCAGCTCGCGACCGATCGGGGCTCGAGCACCCGCGATCGTGCCCAGTCCGCCGGCGTCGGACACCGCCGCCGCCAGCTCATGCCTCGCCACGGCCCCCATTCCGGCCTGGACGATGGGCACCTCCAACCGGCGCAGGTCAAGCCGGTCAGCCACCAGCGGGCATCACCTCAGCCAACGAGGTGCGCAGGACGTGGCGGCGGGCGTCCAGAGCCTGGACGGCCCAGTACGCGTGACGGCTCCCGCGTCTGATGCTGGTCTCAAATCCGGTCCAGCTGACCACCGGCCCGAGGGGTTGCAGCGAGCGTGGGCTCGAGCCCGCCAGCACCTGCCAATATGCCACCTGGGTGTCGCCGTTCCAGCTGGCGTAGAGGTTCGTGCCCCCGCGTGGGGCGGCCACGGGCGCCACCGTCGGGCGGGTCGCAGGATGGCCCGTCCAGGAGAAGCGGTAGGCCCGGTAGGAATAGACACCGAAGGGGAAGCGGCCATCGAGCACGAGCCGACCGCTGGGTGTGTACTCGGAGAACACCGGCTGCGAACCCCAGGCCACCAGGACGTTGTGGTTGGGAAGCGTCTGCATGCTGCCGGCGAGGCTCGAGGACAGCTTCGGCGAGTGCGTGAAACGGTGCACGAGCGTGGCCTTCATCCTCCAGGTATCGATCCGGAGCGTCTTGCCTGACGACTGAGGCTCCTCCTGGGGCGAGCCGGCGTCGTCGAACACGGTCAGCGTGCCATCCGGATTCAGGTGTGCATCGTGCTGCCACTCGAAGTTCGTGCCCGGGCCCATCGCGAAGCTGGAGTGCTTGCCCCCCAGCGACCAGATCACGTTCCCGGTCCGCCGGCTGATCTCGTACACCGCCCAATCGCTGCGGGAGGAAACAAGAAAGTTGCCGCCGGGCAGTTCCTGAATCGAGTTGATGTGAAAGAAGTCGTAGGCCGAATCGCTCTTGGGCGGGCCGGTGTGGGACGCGCTGAGCGGCACGTGGCCGAGGGCATGCCATTCCCACAGGACACGACCTGTCCTGATGTCCACGTCCTGGACGATGCAGTCCAGAACCCGGCCAGTGGGGGAACCACCGATTCCGGTCAGGTTGGACCGAACCGGCGAGTAGATGTCGACCAGCGCCGTCCCCTGAGGCGTGATCTGGAACTCGTGCAGATCAGACGCATAGCCCTCCCCGGCGTGGACGGTGGCCAAGGTCTTGTAGGACTGATTCACGATCACGTCCTCCCCCACGCCTCCCAGCCAGACTCCCTGCCACCAGGTGAGGACCGGCCGGCCCAGGTACTTCTCAACCTGCAGGTTGTACGTCGGCTGGCCGCGCGACTCGAACCACAGGAGCCGGCCGCGGCCGTCCAGGATCATCGGGCCGGGCTGCTCAGTGTGGGTGGGGGTGAGGAAAATGTCCCCCGAGTCTGGGTCCAGGTCCTGGGACACGCCGACGAGCGGTGGATGCAGGTTGGGCTGTGAGTAAAAGCTCTGTACAAGACCGCCGCCATCAGACGCGCCTCGCCCCGGGGAGGGCACATCGGCCGCCGGATTCCCCGACGCGGGCTCCTTGACGGCGACGGCGAATGCCCACCTGAGCCGGAGGGACCCGGGATCCCCGGAGGCCCTCCCGGCCTCCACCGAGCGCAACGCCGCGGCCACCGTTACGACCTCTCCGGGGGTGAACGGACGGTCGGGCACAAAGGCGGTGCCGGCACCCTGGGGCAGCCGGCTCAGCCGACCCGTGTGCGGACCACTCTTCGAACCGTCCACGAACACCCACTTCAGATCCGAGGGCTTCAGCGCGGAGAAGACGATCTGTGAGCTGGCCGACGCATCTGGCGTTCCAGGAAACGGGAGGACGCTCAGGGCATTGCCGGCCAGGGCGCCGGCCGGGGCAACCAGCGCGCCGATCCCGATGAGCAGGCCGATCAGTGCGGCCCTAACGGGTCGCCCCCGGAACATCAGCCTTCCGCCCCTTGGGCGCCCACGGATCCAGGCTACCTCAAACGGCCACCTGCTCGGCATCTGGGGCGGGAGCCCACGGCTCGGGCTCCGGGTGCTGCACATGCGAATACCTGCCCCCGCGCAGGAGCGAGGCGGCGGCGGCCACCAGACAAGCCACGATCGCGAAGATGAAGGTCTCATGCAGCCCGGTGCGGAAGGGAGCCGAGATCAGCTGGGGAAAGAACGTCCGCCCCGCCACGAGCGCGTGCGTGTGCGCGCTCAGGCCCGCCAGGGCATGGGCACCGAGCAGGTGCTGGATCGGGTTGTAGCCCAGGAAGGCGGAGAACAGGACGGAGATCGGCGGGAGCCCGGCGGCATGGTGGGCCGCGGCGGCGGACACGCCGTGGGCTTCCAGCCCGCTCCTGAGGGCATCGGGAAGCGTGGTCGATAGCCCGATGATCAGGAGCGTGAAGAAGATCCCCACCGAGATCACCTGAGCGGAGTTCTGGAAGGTTTGGTTCATGCCCCCGCCGGCCCCTCTGTCCGCCGGGGGCAGGCTGTTCATCACACCGGCCCGGTTGGGGGAGGCGAACATGCCCATCGAGATTCCGTTGAAGGCCAGAACGACGGCGAACAACGGATAGGAGAAGTCGATCGGAACCAACAGCAGCAACCCGAAGCTGATCGCCGCGCCGATCATGCCGCCGCTGGCGAACGGGCGGGCTCCGAAGCGATCAGACAGGTAGCCGGACACCGGCCCGCTGATCAGCATGCCGGCCGTGAGCGGCAGGATGTAGATCCCGGCCCACAGCGGCGTCTCGGTGAACGCGTAGCCGTGCTCCGGCAGCCAGATGCCCTGCAGCCAGATGATCAACATGAACATCAGGCCGCCGCGGGCCACGGCGGACAGGAAGGTGGACATCGTCCCGAACGTGAACGCCCGGATCCGGAACAGCGGCAGCCGGAACATGGGATCGCGAACGCGCCGCTCGATCACGCCGAAGGCCGCGAGCATGAGCACGCCAGCCGCCATCAGGATGATGACCCGCGGGCTCCCCCAGCCCGTCGAGTGGTCTCCGTAGGGCCGGATGCCGTAGGTGATCGCGACCATGATCGTGATCAGGCCGGCACCGAACGTGATGTTGCCCCACCAGTCGACCCGGGCCCGCTTGTGGATGCCCAACTCCTGGAGCTTGAGGTAGGCCCAGACGGTCCCGAACAGTCCCACCGGGACCGAGATCAGGAACACCAGCCGCCAGCTCACCGGGGCCAGCAGACCACCCAGCACCAGACCGATGAACATCCCGCTGACGCCCACGATGTTGTTGATGCCCAGCGCCATCCCGCGCTGGTTCTCCGGGAAGGCGTCGGTGATGATGGCCGCGGCGTTGGCCATCAGGCAGGCGCCACCGATCCCCTGGACGATGCGGAACACGATCAGGTAGTCGGCCCCCGCCCTGCCCGTCAGCCAGTCCACGGTCAGCAGCAGCGACGCGGCCGTGTAGATGACGAACCCCAGGTTGTAGATCCGCACCCGGCCGAACATGTCGCCCAGCCGCCCCAGGCTGACGATCAGCACGCTGCCCACGATCATGTAGCCGAGGATCATCCACAGCAGGTAGAAGCTGTTCGAGGGCACCAGCGGATCAAGGTGAATACCCCGAAAGATGTCTGGCATCGCGATCAGCGTGATCGACAGATCGAGGGTGGCCAGCAGGACGGCCAGCGTGCAATTCGACAGAGCCAGCCACTTGTAGGAGTCGCCGCGGGGCCCGGTCGGGCCCGAGCCGTTCGAGGCCGAGCCGTTGGCAGCGGTGGTCGCGGACGCAGCCACGCAACTAGGCCGCTTCGGCGACCAGTTCAGCCGCCTGCGCCGGATCCTCGACCGTTTCCTGGTGGTAGTACTTCCCGCCCCGCAGCCAGGAGGCGACTGCGGCCAGCGCGCAGCAGCCGGCGGCGAAGAAGAAGGCGGTGTGGATACCGCTGGCGAAGGGCTTGGACACGAGGTGAGGGAAGAAGGTGTGCCCGGTCAGGTAGTGCGCCGTGGAGTGCGGGAGGGTATGGACTATCGGGTGGAGCAGGGTGCCCATCGGGTTGTAGCCCAGGAAGGCCGCGAACAGGCTCCCCACCGGCGGCAGGTGGGACACCTTGACCGCGTAGGCGTGGGGCACGCCGTGGGACGACAGCCCGTTGTAAAGAGCGGGGCCGAGGGTGGAGGAGAGACCGATGATGATCAGACTGAAGAAAATCCCGATCGACAGGACCATGGCGGCATTCATGAACGTCCCGGCCATGCCCGCCCCGGCGCCGCGCTGGTCGGGGGGTAGGCTGTTCATGATTCCGGTCTGGTTCGGGGCGGCAAACAGGCCCATGGCAAGTCCGTTGAGGGCGATCAGAGTTCCGAAGGCCCAGTACGGAAAGTTGACCGGCAGCGTGGTCAGCAGCACGAACACCGCCGCCGCCATGATCATGCCCCCGGTGGCGAAGGGCCGGGCGCCGTGATGGTCGGCCAGCCGGCCGGCGATCGGCCCCGCCAGCAGGAAACCGGCCGATAGCGGAAGCATGTAGATCCCGGCCCACAGGGGGGTGGAGGAGAAGCTGTATCCGTGCTCGGGCAGCCAGATGCCCTGGAGCCAGATGATCAGCATGAACATCAGGCCGCCGCGGGAGAGGGCCGAGAGCAGCGAGGCGATGTTGCCCGCCGTGAAGGCCCGGATCCGGAACAGCGGGATCCGGAACATCGGAGCCTCCACCCGGCGCTCGATGGCCACGAACCCGATCAGCACGGCCACCCCACCGACCAGGGCGCCCAGCACCCATGGGTTGGTCCAGCCCATCGCATGGCCTCCGTAGGGAAGGATCCCGTAGGTGATCCCCACCAGGACGGCGATCAGGCCGATGGCGAAGGTGAGGTTGCCGAGCCAGTCGATCTTGGCCTGGACGCGCACGCCCCGGTCCTCGAGCTTGAGGTAGGCCCAGACCGTCCCGAACAGCCCCACGGGAACTGAGACCAGGAACACCAGCCGCCAGGACACAGGGGCCAGGACCCCGCCCAGCACGAGGCCAATGAATGAGCCGGCGATCGCCGCGACCATGTTGATACCGAGCGCCAGGCCGCGTTGTTCGGCGGGGAAGGCGTCGGTCAGGATCGCCGACGAGTTGGCGAACAGGAAGGCCGCGCCGATTCCCTGAAGGATCCGCATGCCGATCAGCCATAGCGCGCCGGCGCTGCCGGTCATCCAGGTCACCGAGAGCAGGATCGAGCCCACGGTGAAGATCGCGAAGCCGAGGTTGTACATGCGCACACGCCCGAACATGTCGCCCACGCGACCCAGGCTCACCACCAGGACAGCACCAACGACCATGAACCCCAGCATCATCCAGAGCAGATAGCTGGTGTTGGACGGGACCAGCGGGTTCAGGTGGATGCCCCGGAAGATGTCCGGCATCGCGATCAGCACGATCGACTGATTGATCGTGACGATCAGGATCCCCATCGTCGTGTTGGACAGGGCCAGCCACTTGTAGGTGTCAGACCGGGCCGGGGCGCGCCGGTCGGGGGCGGAAACCACGGCGCTCATGCTTCCCGGGACCTCAGCCGTTCGATCAGGCGGTCCAGGATCTCGACCGCCCCGGCCAGCGTCGCCACCTCACGGTCGTCGAGCGCGGCGATCTCCTCGTGCAGCAGCGCGTGGTACTCAGCGCGGAGGCGGTCGAAGGCCTCCTCGCCCGCCGGCGTGAGACTGACCAGGACGGCTCGGCCATCGCTGGGGTCGGGAATCCGCTCCACCCAGCCCTTTTCCGCCAAACGGTTGACGAGCAGTGTGATTGCCGGCTGCGTCACCCGTTCCTCGGAGGCCAATTCGGTGATCCGCCGGGGCCGGGAGCGAAGGTTGCGCAGCACGCCCACCTCGGTCCGGGATACGCATACGCTGGACCGGGTAAGGAAGAGCTTGGACAGCGTGTTTGCTCGCTGAGGCAGTCCCTCGGCGATCTCCTCGAGTTGCGCGGCCCGGCGTCGCGGGCGCCTTGGGCGTTGGACCTGGGCCGACTCCATCAGGGATTTATATTAGCCGTTTATGGGAGTTGCCGCGGCTGAGTGCCGAGCGCTCAGGCGGGCCGGAGGCCGGACCGTCCGATGGCGAGCCGATGGCGACCACCTCCTTCTGCAACACGCCGCCCCCAACGCCCGCGAATGATTGAATCGATCCCATGAGCGATTCGATGACCACTGAGACCATCCGGGTCACCGGCCACGGCGGTGATGAGATCGAGGCGTACCTGGCGCGGCCCAGTGACGACGGCAAGCGGGGCGGCGTGGTCGTGATTCATCACATGCCCGGCTATGACCGAGCCACCAAGGAGATCGTCCGCCGGTTCGCCGAGGAGGGCTATGACGCGGTTATGCCCAACCTGTACTGGCGCGAGGGCCCGGGCGCCGCTCCCGACGACGCGGCGGCCACCGCCCGAGCCCAGGGCGGCGTCCCGGACGACCGGCTGGTCGGAGATGTGGGCGCGGCCGCTGAGTACCTGCGCTCGCTGCCCAGCTCAAACGGCAAGGTCGGCGTGATCGGCTACTGCTCCGGTGGACGTCAGTCCGTGCTGGCGGCGTGCAACCTGGACCTGGATGCCGCCGTCGACTGCTACGGCGCGTTTGTCACGGGCGAGCCGCCCGAGGGCTTCCCACTGCAGGTGGCGAATCTGGTCGACCAGCTGCCCAACCTGCGCCCGCCACTGCTGGGCCTGTTCGGCAACGACGACCAGTATCCGACTCCCGAGCACGTCAATGAGCTGGACCAGATCCTGACCGAGCAGGGCAAACCCCACGAGTTCCACCGCTACGACGGGGCCGGGCACGCGTTCTTCAACACAGACCGCCCGTCCTTCCGCCCCGATGCCGCGGCAGACGGCTGGGAGCGGATCAAGTCGTTCTTCAAGACCCATCTGGGAGGCTGAAATGTGCACCTACGCAACGGTTAGGACCGAGCTGGAGGCCAGCGCCAAGGGCCCCGAGGGCAGCTGGTTTCGCGTCACCGACGGGACCGTGTACTTCGACCATCCAGTGCACAACATGGCGGCCGAGCACACGATCAACATCGACTTCGCCAACCCGGCCGGTGGGCCCTCGGCGCGGGTGGCCGTCGAGCTGACGGCCGCCTCGGCGCGTGAGCTGATGAGCGCGATTCAGACGGCGCTTGACTCCGCCCCCGCCGCGCTGACCGCCTGACCATCGAGCCCGACTCCAGCGAGACTCCCGTCGCCGCGGCAAACCTGCGCCTGCTGATCGTCGCCGGGAAGGGAGGCGTGGGCCGCTCCACCGTGGCCGCGGCGATCGCGGCGGCTGGGGCCCGAGCGGGGCGCCGAACTCTGGTCGCCGAACTCGCCGGCCGCGCCGACGTCGCTGGCCTGCTCGGCGCCGAACCGGGCCACGGACTGGACGAGGTCATGCTGGGACGCGACCTCTACCACGTGAGCATTGACCGTCAGGCCACGCTGCGCGACTACCTGGACCACGAGGTGCCAGGCCCGCTTCCGGCCGGACGCCTGACTCGGAGTCGGACCTTCGCCCTGCTGATCGACGCCACTCCCGGGATGGGGGAGCTGCTGTCGATCGGGAAGGTGTGGGAGCTGGCCGGGAAACGGCGGCGTCGGAGCGGGGCCCGACCCTACGACCTGGTGGTGCTCGACGGGCCGGCCAGCGGCCAACTGATGGGCCTGCTCCGGGCCCCGCGCACGTTCGGCGCGATCGCCCGCATGGGCCCTGTGGCCCGCCAGACCAAGGGCATCAACAGGATGCTCACCGACCCGGCCCAGACGGGGGTCGTGCTGGTCGCCGCCCCCGAGCAGATGGCGGTGACCGAGGCGGTGGCGCTCGCCAGCGACCTGCGGTCCGACGGCGTGGCTGTGGACCAGGTCGTGATCAACCGGACCGTCGCGTCGCCCTTCTCCCGCGAGGACGAGCAGACCTTGGCCGGCGCCGGAGGCGAGGACGCGGCGCTCAGCTCCGCTCGCTGGCTCGATGAGCGAGCCGGTGTCCAGCGCCAGCAGATGAGCCGGCTGACCGAAGATCTGGACGACATACCTCAGACAGAGCTGCCCTTCCTGTTCGGCGGGATCGACCGGCAGGCGATCGAGGATCTGGCGACCCGGCTGGGCGGAGGAGAACCGTGAGCCGGCTGCTGGACCAGCTGGATGACAGCCAGGTCGTGATCTGCACTGGCGCGGGTGGCGTCGGCAAGACGACGGTGGCCGCCGCGGTCGCCGTCGGCCTGGCAGCCGACGGGCGCCGCGTCGCCCTGGTGACGATCGATCCGGCGCGCCGACTGGCCGAGGCCCTGGGGTTGGACAACCTCGGCAACGACCCGCAGCCCGTTGACCTCACCCCGTTTGAGCGGGCGGGACTCGAGGCGCGGGGCGAACTCGGGGCGATGATGCTGAACGTCAAGCGCACGTTCGACGAGCTCGTGACCCGGCTGGCTCCGGACCACGCCACAGCCGATCAGATCCTGGCCAATCCGGTCTACGAGCAGATCTCCACCGCCGTGGCTGGGTCCCAGGAGTACACCGCCATGGCCAAGCTGTTCGAGCTCCATCGGCTGGCGTCCTACGACGTGATCGTGCTGGACACGCCGCCCTCCCGGAGCGCGGTCGACTTCCTCCGCGCGCCGCAGCGACTGAGCTCCTTCCTGGGTGGACGGGCACTGAACATGCTCGTCCGGCCGACGGGGATGGCGATGCGCATGACCGGCCTGGTGTTCGCCGTCCTGCGCCGGATCATGGGCGTGGCCATGCTGGATGACGTGACGAGCTTCTTTGCCCTCCTGGGCGGACTGCTCGAAGGGTTCCGAGAGCGCGCGGCCGACGTCGAGGCGCTGTTGGTCGACCCGTCCACTGCCTTTCTGATCGTCAGCTCGCCAGAGCCACAGCCGGCCCGGGAGGCCATCTACCTGGGAGACGAGCTCGCGAAACTGGGTTTGCGGCACAGGGCGCTCGTGATCAACCGGCTGCACCCGCTCGACCCCGACGGCTCGGACCCCGCCCGAGCCGCCGAGCGCTTGAGGTCGGTCCTGGGCGGTGAGCTGGCCGCGCGGGTGGCCTCTGTTCACGCCGAGTTTCAGCTCATGGCCGAGCGCGAGCAGGCCTCGATCGATCGGCTCACGGCCACGCTCGGCCGGTCCGCGACGTTCGGCGCCGTGGACCGGGGCGCCGATGTCCATGATGCCGACGGCCTGGTCTGGCTGTGCAGGGAGTTGTTCCAGACGGCCGATTAGCGGCGGCCGTCGTGGCCTGAGGGCCTGGGAGCGCCCTACGGCTGACGGACCCCACCCGGCTGCAGGCGCCAAAGCGGGGCGCGAAGCAGGGGATCCGCCGCCAAACGAGCCCCATAGCTGAATCCGTTGGACAACCACCTGACCGTGAAGACGGAACCGCCCGCCCGAAGCGCCCCGGGAATGGCGGCGTAGCCAGTCCCGCCCGGGTCGTACGGGACCGGGTCGGGCAGCATCAGCACCTTGGTGGTAATCCAGTCTGGGCTGACCGTGGATCCCGACAGCCCACCCCGGGTGGCGGCGTGGGCATCGCTGATCCGCGCCGTCCCGAAATCGGCCAGCGGCAGCTGCGCGCAGTCCCCCTGCCCGGCGCATCCCGTCGGCGCCTCCACGATCCAGTCAGCCGAGCTGACATCCGGGGCGGGCACCGGAACCACCCTGTCGAAGGTCTCGTGGCGGGTCGCGTCCGTGAGCCTGAGCCGGGCCTGATCCCCCCTGACCTGGACGGTGGCTCGGATGAGGTCCCCCGGTGAGATGCGCAGCCTGATCGGGTGAGCGGGCTTGGGAGCCAGCTCGTACCAGGCCCCGGACCTGACCCTCCCCGAAGTGCCGCAACTCAGATCCGTCCCGATCTGCTCGACCGCCTTGGAGGTCGGCCTGAAGCCGCCCAGCCCAACCCAGATGCCCGACGATGCCGGATTGCCGGACGCGCACGAGAGCATCGGCTGGCGCCAGCGTGCCGACGCGTCGGCGAACTTCAGATCGCCGCGCCCTCCGGCCACGTAGCCAGCCCACCCGCGGCTCACCACGGGCGCCACGCTGGCGAGTGCTGGAGCGGCCGCGGCGACGACCAGCCAGGCGGCCAGGACGACCAGGAGGCGCTTGGATCTCATCCGGCTGGGTCGTGGCCGCCCCACGTGGTCATTGTGCCGCAGACGGCGCCTGCCCCGGAGCTGGTCCACGGCCCAGAGGAGTCTGGCGCAGCGTGGCGGATCATCTTCATTAGAGTCCCGCCGGTGAGCGACGACTGGCGCCTGCGCGTCCATCTCCCCGAGCCTGGCCAAGGCCGGCAGCTGGCCGAGAACCTGACCGCGGGCGAGCTGGAGCATGAACTGGAGCAGGCCCTGGCCGACCGGGCCGCGGTGTCACACGACGAGGACGACGTGTTTGTCTACGCAGCAACCCGCCAGGACGCCGAACGGGCGACCGAACTCGCGCGATCTGTGGCCTCCCAGCGAGGCTGGGAGATTGAGACGGAGTTGGCTCGCTGGCATGCGGAGTCCGAGCAGTGGGAGTCACCCGACAGGCCGCTGCCCTCCACGTCTGACGAGCTGGCGGCCGAACACGCCGAGCGGATCGAGCACGAGCGGGAGGAGTCCCGGCAACAGGGCTATCCCGAATTCGAGGTCCGAGTCCAGTGTTCGTCCCGAGCCCAGGCCGTTGAGTTCCAGGCGCATCTGCGGGTGGAGGGCATCCCGAGCCTCCGCCGCTGGCGATACGTCCTCGTCGGAGCACCCGATGAGGATGCGGCGACGGCGCTGGCTCAGAGGATCAGTTCTGAAGCGCCCGGCGGAGCAGTGGTGAGCACCGAGGGAACCGGCCGCGCGGCCAACGAACTCATACCCGGAAACCCCTTCGCACTATTCGGGGGGCTGGGGGGCTGAGACGCCGTCTCTGAAAGAAGAGCGGGCCAGGGCCCCCATGCCCTGACCCGCTCGGTTTGCAGCACTTTTGCTGCGTCTGGATCAGCCTGTGAAGCCCCGCGGATGCTTGGGCGGGCGGCTCGGCCGGTGATGAGGCGGGCGGCGCGTGCATGCCGCCGGCTTGTGGTTGCCCTTGTAGTGGACGACCCGGCCGGATCGCGTCCGGCAGACCTTCTTGGCCGCCACGGTCCGCTTCTTGACCTTCACGCTGCTCGTGCCGTGGACCGGAGGACCGCTGGGGGGCGTTCCGGTCACGGTGGCCACGTTGGTAAACGTCGCTGAGTCGCTCTGGAGGAGCCGGTGCGAGCAGGTGTACTGCGCCTTGCCACCCGGAGACAGGACGTCGCCGGACAGCGTGCCGCTGATCACGGTCGGTCCCTGCACGGTGCCTGAGTCGCACAGCGCGTCGGACAGACTCAGCGTCAGGGGGTCGTTGCCCGTGTTCGTGACCTGGATCTCATAGTCGATCGTGTGTACGACGTAGTTGCCCTGGGTCTCAGTGATCGTGAGCAGGTTGGTCGTGAAGTCACCCGAGTCGCCGTCACGCTGGAGCTTCAGCACGCTGATGCCCGGGGTGTCGGCAAACGCCCGTACCGAGTCGTGGGCGCTGACGGGAGGGCCCTCTCCCGGAGGAGGAGTGCCGGTTACCGAGGCCGTGTTGGTGAATGGTTGGTCGTCAGCGGTCAGCACGTGCGAGCACGTGTAGCGGATCTCTCCCCCCGGAGCCAGCGCCTGGTTGCCGGCGGTGTAGTTGCCGGTGAGCACGCTGGGGGCCGACAGGGTTCCGCTGTCGCACTGGCCATCCGTGAAGGCCAGCACGAGCGGAGTGTTGCCCGTGTTGGTGACCATCATCTGGTAGTTGACCGTGTCACCCACGTTGCCCGTCACCGGACCATGCGCGAAGGCGGCCGAACCGATCCGCTCCAGCTTGACGAGCTTGATGGCCGGAGAATTCGGCAGGGTGAACGTCGACTGCTCGTTGGGGTCGTTGCAGGTGCTGAGCAGATTCTGGATGGTCGACGATGAGTAGCTGGCCTGCCACTGATAGGTCCCGCCGGAGGTCGGGGTGAAGTCCTTGGACTGGTAGTCGCCGTCCCCGTTGGTCGAGACGCTGCTCGTGGAGAGCGGCGTCCCGCTGCAGTTCGCGCCCGACGGATACAGGTTGAACGTGATTGAGCCGGCACCGCTTGACCCGGTGAGGGTGGCGACGTCGTGGATCGCGTTCGGCGCTGTGGCCGAGCCGGCGCTGGTGGTCAGCGTCGGGACCGAGATCTTCGGGCAAGAGCCCGGACCGGGCCCCACCTGGTTGGTGTCGTAGCTGTTGTCGTCGTTGTAGCCGTTGCCACCCGCCGTGATGTCCTTGACCGAGCTCTGGCCCGAGTTGTCCTTCCCGCCATGCGGGTCATACATGATTGGGCACAGCTGAATCGCTCCAGTGAAGCTGGCCGCATACGTATGCGTGATCGGACCCCACGTCCCAGCGGTGACACCGCTGGAATCGACCTGATCACACTGGCTCAGCCAGTTCTTGGCGTCTGTCGCGGTCGGAGTCGTGTTGGGCAGGTGGCCGATGTAGCTCGACGGCACCCCGTCATAGAACGCATTTCCAAAGGCGCTCGAGCCCCCCAGCGTCTCAACCGAGTGCACGATGTTGTCCTGCGCATCCCCCACGAACAGGATCCCATTGGGGTCCTTGGCCGTCCCGATCGCGTTGGTCTGGTTGTCAAACCAATCGATCTGGTAGCCGACGCCATTGCGCGAGGTCGAGCACTTTGTCTGTGTCTGCCACATCCAGGTCCCCTCGACCGTGACCGTCCGCGAGCCGTCGGCGTTGACGGTCACCTGATCGACGGTCGTCGTGTCCGGATTCGGCGCGTTGGCCAGTGCCGGCAATGCAAACCCCAGCATCGCCGCCGCGGTGGACACCGCCACCAGCCCCCGGAAGATGCTCCTGCGATCCTTCGCTGCACCCGTCATTTGAGACTCCATTCGTTGATCCAGACTCCCGCCGGTCGGTCGGCGTCGCGGCAGAGTAATCGATCATGTGTCCAGAATCAAGAAATTTGGTAAAAAGATTTTCGCCTTTTCTGGAAACCGGATTTAGCAGGGGTTCCAGGCGGGACTGGCGCGGGTCGGAGCGCAGGGAGAGGTGTCCGAGCGCGGCGGGGTCGCGAGTTCTGGCCACGGCCGGAGGTGGGCTGCGCCAGGCCCGGGGCCGAGCTGGCGGTCGTCGTGGGTGGGCTCAAGCCCTCCGGAGCGAGGCCGCTGGACGTATGGCCGATCCAGCCACGATTCGTTGGCCTGATCTCCCCGGACCTCCGATGCCCGGTGTGTGGAAAGGACGGCAGGAAAGGGAGGTCGCACGCATCGGGCTGGCTCAGCAGCCGGGCGGCTGCGCGCGCTCGGCCTGTGGGCGGTGGTCCTCCTCACCTTCGTGGGCACGCTGTCGATCGCCTCATCCGCTGCCGAGGCCCGGGGCCATCATCACCACCGCCGCCACCACCATCACCACCGTCATCATCACCGCCGCCGCCACCATCATCACCACCGCCGTCATCACGGCGCACGGGCGAGCACGGCGGGCGGGCCGGGCGGCGGCTCCGCTCATGACTGGAGCGCGCCCTGCGCCAATGCCGACACTCCCGCGAGCCAGGCCACCGTGGCCCAGATGACGGCGGCCGTCGACTGCCTCATCAACCAGGAGCGCGTCAAGTTCGGCCTCCCGCCGCTGAACGTCTCTCCCGATCTGACCCAGTCGGCCCAGGATTGGAGCGACTACCTGGCCAGCACCAACAACTTCTTTCACGGAAACGTGACCGGCCGAATCGCCGCCGCAGGCTACGACTGGGGCGAGGCCGGTGAGGACCTGGCCGGTGGTTACGACACGCCGCGCGACGTGGTGGCCGGCTGGATGGGCAGCCAGGAGCACTGCCAGAACATCCTGTGGCCCGACTACCGGGACATGGGAGGCGGCGTGAACGCCTATCCCGGCGGCCCGATCTGGAACGAGGATTTCGGCCTGCTGATCACCGCGAACCCGCCATCAGGCAACTTCCATCCGGAGAAGGGATGCCCCTACGGAATGGCGTCCTCGCCCTATACCGGGCCATCATCCCCTCCCTGCACTCCACCCTGGCCCTGCTACCCCGGTGACACCGGGGGCGGGTCCACCGGATCGACCGGCGCAACGGGGACCACGGGGCCAACCGGCCCCACCGGATCAACGGGCCCGACCGGTCCGACCGGGCCCACAGGACCAACCGGCCCCACAGGATCCACCGGATCCTGGCCGCAGTACCCCTCGAACTAACGGCCCGCCGGGCTCCTCCGGCACCTGGCCAGACGGAACCCCGCCGGGCGGTGACCCGGCGGGCTCCAATCTGGTCAGAGAGCTCCTAGCCCGTGAAGCCCTTGCCCGGGCGACCGGGCCGCGGGCGGCAGGCCTTGGGCTTGGGTGTGCCGATCGGCCAGCGCACGGGCCGGCCCGTCCGCAGGCTCCGGCAGCGCCGGACCGGCGGCTTCGGGCTGGGGTGCACCCGCTTGGTCACGACCGTGCTCTGGCCGTGAACCGGCGGGCCGCTGGGCGGCTGGCCGGTCACGATGGCCGTGTTCCTGAAGGCCGAGAACCGGCCTGATCCGTCCTTGGCGGTCAGCTGGTGGGTGCAGGTGTAAAACGCCCGGCCACCTGCCGAGAGCGTGTTGCCACTCAGTGCCCCCGAGACGGCGAACGGCCCCTTGATCGTTCCCTTATCGCACCGCTTATCACTCAGGCTGAGCGTCAGCGGGAGCTTGCCGGTGTTGGTGACGCGGATCTGGTAGCTGATCGGGATCGAGTAGTTCCCGCCCTTGGGAACCTCGATCGTGATCGTGCCGCGCGTGAACCGACTCGCCGACCCCGCGCACGGAAGCACGCCGGATGGCTGCCCGGGCTTGGGACTGATATCCGCGCCGGGCAGCGCGGAACAGGGAACGCTCGACAGCTTCAGGACCTTGATCCCGGGTTTGGCGTGCTGGCCCGGAGGCGTGACCGGCGAGGTCTCGTTCGGGTCGTTGCACGGCGTGATCAGACCGCTGACCGACGACGAGGTGTAGCTGGCCTGCCACTGATAGCTGCCCACTGAGGTCGGGCTGAAGTCGCCCGACTGATAATCGCCGTCGCCGTTGGTCGAGACCGTGCTCGTGAACAGCGGGGTCCCGGTGCAGTTGGCGCCCGACTGGTACAGGTTGAACGTGATCGAGCCCGAGCCCCCCCCGGTACCGGTCAGCGTCGCGGTGTCATGGATCGCGTTCGGCGCCTGGGCCGAACTGGCCGAGGTGGTCAGCGTGGGAATCGTGATCGTCGGGCAACTGCCGGGACCGCCGCTGAACTGGTTGGTGTCGTAGCTGTTGTCGTTGTTGTAACCGTTGCCGCCCGCGGTGATGTCCTTGACCGAGCTCTTCCCGCTGTTGTCCTGCCCACCGTGCGGGTCATACATGATCGGGCACAGCTTGATCACCCCGGTGAAGGAGGCCGCATAGGTATGCGTGATCGGACCCCAGGTCCCCGCCGTGACCCCACTCGAATTGACCTGGTCACACTCGCCGAACCAGTTGCTGGCATCGGTCTTCGTCGGCGTCGTACTGGTCGCGTTGTGCGAGAGGTAGCTCGAAGGCACCCCGTCGAAGAACGCGTTCCCATTCGCCGTCGACTGCCCGAGGCTCTCATCGGAATGAACGATGTTGTCCTGGGCGTCGCCCGCGTACAGGATCCCCTGGGGCGAGCTGGCCTTCCCGATCGGGTTGGTCTGATTGTCGAACCAGTCGACCTGGTAGCCCACCCCGTTGCGAGCCTTGCCGCAGTTGTTCTGCGTCTGCCAGGTCCACGTCCCCTGCACGGTCACGGTCCGCGACCCATCCTGATTGACCACGACCTGATCCACGGTCGTTGTTTCCGGATTGGCCGCATTGGCCAACGCCGACGCTGCCATCACCAACATCCCCAGGGCGGTGGCCACGGCCAACATCCCCCTGAGGACCTTCCTATGGTCCGCTCCTACATGCCTCATGCTGTCCTCCCTGGCTGGTACACAATCCGACCGCCCCCTCTGGTATGGCGGCGACCAACAGCGCTCGATTATATGTCCATAAATTGGCCGCATGTGTCAATTACCAGGGAACTGGTTTGAAAAGGTCGGAAAACCAGGATCGGGCGGTCTCAGGCGGCTGGCCGGCAGGACGCTCGATAGCTCGGCCACCGATGATCCGGCGTGATCAGGTGCAGCTGTGGGTGGCCCGGCAGGGGACGTCGCGAAGTCTCGTTCACGTACAGCCGGCAGCCCCCTGAGCGGGCGCAGCCCCGACCCAGGGGGCGCTTGCTGTCAGGCCGCTGCCCCGGAACGACCTGGCGGACGACCTCTGCCTCGTGGCGCTGAGGGTCAAGTAGCCAGAGCCGACGCCCGGACTCGAACCGGGGACCCCTTCATTACGAGTGAAGTGCTCTACCAACTGAGCTACGTCGGCGCGCGCGGTCGGAGTCTAGCCGCGCCTCCCGGCTGACCAGGGTGGGTCGACGGTCCGCTCCCGCTAGCCGGTCTGCGGGTGTGTGGGTGTTGAGCCGCCCGCCATCAGGAGGTCAAATCCGTCGGGAGTCCGCAGGTGACCGCGTCCGGTTCCAGCCTGGTCGGCCACTCCGTACTGCCACACCAGCGCCTTGGTGGCGGGATCGATGGCGACCATCCGGTTGCGGTAGTCGTCGTTGACCATGAACACGCCGCTGGGCAGGCGCTCGACCAGCGAGGGGTGGTCGAGCATCCCTGGTCCGCTGCTCACGTCATAGCGATAGAGGACCTTGCCCGCGCGGTTGAACTCAAGGATCTGTCCCGGAGTGGCGTAGTCGGCGATCAGATAGCGGTCGCCGCCGATCTGCTGCGGGTCTGATGGGTAGCTGATCGGGAGCACTTGGCTCCACACGAGATGGCCCGACGGCGTGTACTCGGACACCCGGGTGCCGGTGATCTCGGACACGAGGATGTTGCCGTCGGCCAGCGGGGTGTCCCCGTTGGGGGAGCCGATCGAGCGGGGCGGGGCATGTACACAGGATCCGGTCGTCCCGATCTGATGGACCACCGTGTGGTTCGGACGGAGAAACAGGACCCGGCAGTTTTGGGCATCGGCCACCGTGATCTGGCCGTTCTTCAGCAGGTAGGCGTCATCGGGCTCGTGCAGGAATCCAGGCGCCGAACCCGGCTGAAGCTTGTGGCCGTAGGACCACGTGACACGGCCTGATGGAAAGGCGATCTCCTGGACGGTTTCGTTCTCCTCCTGGTTCGAGATGATCGCGGTTCCGTGATGGATGAAGAACGCGTCGTCGGGGAAATAGAAGCCGTGCCGATCGGGGGGATGGCTGGGCGACGGGAATCGCCACCGGATCTGCATCGCGGGGTCGAGCAGCAGGAGCCGGTTATTGGCCCGGTCGGCCACCAGCAGGTGACCGCCGAAGTACGGTGAGCCTGCGCCGGCGGCCCCGGCGCGGCCAAAGGAGAGCTTTGGATTCATCATCTGCACGACCGGCTGCTGGGTTCCGCCGGTCTCGCCTCCCACCAGCCAGGCTCTGGAGCCAAGCACGGCCACACCGGCATGGGCGACCGGGACCTGGAGATGTCCGGCCAGGAGCATCCGCCTGTGGAGGGAATCGAAGGCCCAGACGGTGGAAACGGTGTTGAGTCCGGGGGCTGTCGCCGCGATCGGTGGCGAAAGCTGGGTCGTGCCCATGCCCGCGGGCAGGCGCTGCGCCACGCTGCTGTCCCCTCCGGCCAGATAGAGATGTCCGGCCAGATTGACGGCCGCGGCCCCCTGGAGTGGTTCAGGCAGGTGTCCGACGACCGATGCTGAGCCGTGGCCGGGATCCACAACCTGGATGTCCGCCACGGGCTTGCCGGCCAACGGTCCGGCCACCGCCTCCCCCCCGAACACGTAGAGCCTGCCAGAGTCCGCCGCCACCGCTGGGTAGCGCACGGCCACCGGAAGGGCCGCCACCTGGCGGAACGTCCGGCCGTCGGTCGTGGCCAGGACGGCCGGATCGGCGCGTGTGCCGTCGTAGCCGCCCACGACGTATGTCGTGGCCCCGATCGTGACCGCGGAGGCATCGGAGCGGGGCTGGGGCAACCGTCCCGACGAGGAGGGGGACAGGTGCGGGAACGGCCCGAGGTGTCCGGGCACTCCGGGCGGCGCGAACGACTCTACGCCGGCGAAGGTCGACGGCGACCCGCCTCCGAAGACCATCCCCTGGTCGGCTACGAGCGCGCCGGCGGCGTCGTGGACTCCGACCGGGAGCCGGCCGATCGAGTGCGTGCTGCCGTTCCGGCTGTCGAGGGTGAAGATGCCCCGCTCGGAGATCGATCCGGTGAGCCCGCCCACCACCATGAGCCGGCCCCCGGGGCTGGGCAGAACCACCTCTCTGCTGATCGGAGCAGGCAACCGCCACGGCAGAAGCCCGGCCTCAATCGCCGCGGCTGGGGCAGCGACAGGATCGTGGACATGCCGGACGGGCCTTATCGCAGCGCGGTCGGTGTCACCCAAGGCTCCGCCCAGGACGACGGCCAGCAGCCCGACGACGACCAGCCCGAAAGGGATGGCCAGTCGACGGGGCAGGGAGGAGCGCTCCCGCCCGGGCCATGGACGCCGATCGCGCCCTGGCATGCCTGGATTCGAGGCCACGCCGGCGAGTCTGTCGGGGTTAGCTGAGGGTTTTCTAAGCGCCCGGCCGGCGCCGCCAGTCGTCGGCCAGGATGGCCCAGCGCTCGTGGTCGCGCCAGCGACCGGCGATCTTCAGATAGCGAGGTGAGAACCCCTCACGTCGAAAGCCGGCGCCGCTGGCCAGGGCGATCGAGGCCCGATTGTCAGGCTGGATGTTGGCCTCCACCCGGTGCAGTCGGAGGTCTGTGAAGGCATACCGCAGAACGAGCTGGATCGCCTCGCTCATGTATCCCTGTCCGGCGTACGGCTTGCCCACGGCGTAGCCCAAATATGCGCTCTGAAGCGAGCGGCGGACGATCTGCGACAGGTTGAAGAAACCCACGATCGCCAGGTCGCTGCGCCGGCAGACGAGCATCGCCTCAAAGTCCGGGCGTCGCGAGTCCGACAGGTAGGCGGCAAAACGCTCACCGTCGGTCGGCGCGGTGGCCCAGGGGCGATGGAACGAGCGGCTGGCGTGCATCAGTGAGACGAACTCGCCCCGATCGCCGGCCCCGGGCGGCCGTAGAAACACCCTCGCGCTGTCGGGTCCCTGCATCTGGAAGTCCACGCTTGTGACCTGGTCGACCATCAGCGTCCAAGCGCCCGCTCCAGGCGCGAGGCCAGCGCCTCCAGGGCCAGCTCCTCGGACACGTTGAGGACGAACCGGCGTCGTGTCTCCTCGACCAGCTCCACGGCCTCCATCAACCGCTCCGGCTTCGGGCCCAGGTCGGCGCGCAGCTCGTCCAGACGGTCGTTGTGCCGCACCAGCTCGCCGGCGCCCCAGGACAGGGCAGCAAGGTCCGCGTACCACAGCGCCACCACCTGAAGCGCCACGTCCAGGGCCCCGGTCTCAGCCCTGCGACGGGCTCTGCGGATCCGTTCGGTCCACTCCGTCTCCACTCGTTTGCGCTCCCGCCGCGGGTAGAGCTCGACCTCAGCCCTGGCCCGTTCCTCCAGTTCCCCGCGGACAGCCTCGCCCCTGCCCCGGGCCGCGGCCAGAATGTCCTGCCAGGGCCGGCGATCCCATTGCCGGCCGGCGAGCGCTGCCCGAGCGAAGTCCTCGGCGGCGCCGCGCAGGACAGCGCCCTCAGGGCTGGCCAGCGCCCGGGCCTGATCGGGCGCGCCGAGGGAGATCCGCGCCAGAGCGGTCGCGGTCTGCGGAGCAACCCCCAGCTCGCCGAGCTGGCCGGCCACCTGCTCGAGCGGCGGTGCGTCGAAACGAACCAGCTGGCAGCGCGAGCTGATCGTGGGCAGCACCTCCGTCAGTCGATCGGTCAGCAGCAGAAGGTGCACAAAGCCGGACGGCTCCTCCAGCGTCTTCAGCATCCGGTTCGCTGCCTCATCGCCCAGTTCGTCCACCCGCTCAATCACAAACACCCGCCGGGCACCCTCGAACGGTGTCTTGCTGGCCGCCGCCACCACGGGCTGGTCGATGTCGCTGACCAGGATCTCGTGGGCGCCGCTCGGCACAACCCAGGTGAGATCGGGATGCGAGCCCGCCCTGGCTCTCGCCTTCGCTCCTTCGGGTTCCGGAGAGCCGGCAGCCAGCAGCTCGGCGGCCAGTTCGCGAGCCGCCGAGCGCTTGCCCGCCCCCCCGGGACCGTGGAACAGGTAGGCGTGCGAAGGCTTGGCCTGCCCGCTGATCACCGGGGCCAGGACAGCGCGAGCATGGGCGTGTCGTTCAAGCTCGGCCAACACGTCCTCGATGCTATTGCGACCGCGCTCGGTTCACGCAGCCGCAGAGCCAGATACGGTGGCCGTGAGATGATCCGCGGACGCCTGATCACGATCGAGGGCATCGACGGCGCCGGGAAGACGTCGCTCGCCGCGGCGTTGCGCGACAGGCTTCAGGAGGGCGGAATCGACGTGTCGCTGCTCCGTGAGCCGGGCGGAGTGGCGGTTGCCGAGCGAGTTCGGGAGCTCGTGACCGACCCGGAGCTCAATGTCGTCCCCCGGGCCGAGGCGCTTCTGTACGCGGCAGCTCGAGCTCAGCTGGTGGACGAGGCCGTCGTTCCGCTGCTGGACCGGGGACGCTGGGTGCTCCTGGACCGCTTCGTGGACTCCTCACTGGCCTACCAGGGAGCGGGACGCGGGCTTGGTCTGGAGGCTGTTCGAGCGATCAACGAGTTCGCCACCGGCGGGCTACGACCTGACCGGACGCTGCTGCTGGTCCTGGGCGCGGACACCGCGCGCTCCCGCTCCCGCTCCCGCGGCCTGGAGGCGGATCGGCTCGAGCGCGAACAGCAGGAGTTCTTCGACCGGATCGCCGCGGGGTATCTCGCCCTAGCCACCGGCGAGCCGGATCGGATCCGACGGATCGACGCCGGCTCCCCCGCGCCAGACGTGCTGGAGGCCGCCTGGTCAGAGCTGGCCGACCTGGTCGAGCTCTGACTGGCGGGATTAGGGCGCGGGAACGGGAAGCCGGGTGGCCGAGGAACCGGGCGAGGCCTGCCTGAGCTGGCCGGCCACAATAGTCCGGGCGTATCGGCCCATGGGATCCAGGTCAACCGCTCGCTGCACGGCCACGATCCATTGGCGGTCGCGCAACCCGTACTCAACCTGAGAGAGCAGCCGCCAGGCCTGAGGATCGCTCGGGTCCCGCGCAACCGCCTGCGCCAGATACACGCGCGCGCGAGCCGGCTCCGAGCGGTGCAAGGCGACGGCGGCCTGCGCCAGCAGGCCTGAGTCCGATAGCGGATCGAGCTGACTGGCCAGAGCGGCCTCCGCCTGCGCACCACGGACGGCGGATGGGGACGCGCTGGAGGCGGCCACGAGAGCTGCGCTGGCCTTGTCGGCGGCCAGCTGAGGGAGCTCCACCGAGAGCGCTAACAGGCACAGACACACGGTCAGGCCCACCAGGACAAAGGCTCGGCGGCCCATGCCGGGCCGCCGGCGCGCCGTCCGCCACCAACCCGGGCGAGGCTCTGGGTCACCGGCCGAGCCAATCCAGGGCCGCCCGGCGATCACCCCCAGGAATAGGAACGCCGGCAGGCTCAGCGCCGGAATGTTCCAGTCCCAGTCGTACAGGCAATGCACGCCGTAGCCCACCGCCCCACCGAGCAGCGCTGCGGCCAACAGCCGGTCAGAGCCCTCCGGGCGGGCGCGCACCATCTTGACCGCACCGGCCACCAGCAGCAGGACTGCGCCGACACCCAGAACCGCACCGATCACCCCGGTCTCGGCCAGGAACTGAAGCGGGACGCTGTGGGGCTGCTGCACGGGCAGCGTGTCGTGGCGATACAGAAGGTGCACGACCGGAAAGGAACCCGCGCCCCAGCCCTGCCATGGCCGCGCGCTGAACGCTGCCGCCGCCTCCTTCCACCACACCCACCGGTTCTCCGAGGCGGCCGACAGCAACCGCTGGGGGTCGTAGTTGCTGGTCGTGTGAGTGCTGACAAACCCGTGCCAGACGTGGGAGATGGTGCCGGTGAACCCACGCGAGGAGAGGGTGAGCGCCAGCAGACCGGCCACGACCAGCGCCACCACGCCGGCCCCGGCGATGCGCCGCAACGCTCTCCCACGTGAGGCGGAGATCTGCATCCGCGGCTCCCGGGCGATCAGCCAACGTCCGGCCAGGATCAGGGCCCCCAGACCGCCCAGCGCGGCCGCGGCCAGGATCGCGCCGGCCCATTCGCGTGAACCGAGGGGGACGTCAGCCGTGCCCAGCTCGTGGACCAGGAGTCCCACCAGAGCGGCGGGAAGGGCCGCGAGCACGATCGCGACCAACCAGACCACCGACCGAAGCCTCTCCCGGCTCAGCCCGATGCCCGATGCCAGCGCCACGGCCAGGGCGATCAGCCCGCCGCGCGAGTACGTGAGCGGCACGGTGATAACGATCAGTACGAGCGCGCACGCCCAGGCGATACGGGCCGCGGTCGCCCGGGCGCGGTCGACGGTGAGGGCCAGGGCCGCCGGGGCGGCCAGGACCATGAACATCGCCAGTGCGTTCCAGTAGCCGAGCGGTTCCTGAAGGCGGGGCAGCGGCCCGGTCTGATTGAGGTCGAACACACCGGCCACGTGGAGCCCCGGCACGACCTTCTGACCCAATGCGTAAATCGTGACCGCCAGCGCGGCCACGACGAACCCCTTGGCGACGAGCTCCACGCCGCGCCGGTGGGATGCTCCGATCGCGATGCCCAGAGCCACCACAAGCGCGTACGTGGCAACTCGGTTGACCTCAATCCATGAAGCGTCGGGGGCCACGCTCCAGATCACGCTCAGCCCGCTCCAGCAGGCATATGCGGCCAGCAGGCCGGCGCCGAGCATCGCCGTCCGAGGTGCGCTCAGCCGGAGCGCACCCACCCACAGCCAGCCCAGAGCTGCCACCGCGGACAGCCCGGCCACCACAAGCTCGACCCGAGTGTCGGTCGATCGAGTGACCGCGCCGTGGCCGAAAGCGGCATACAGGATCGCGACCAGCAGCGCCGCTCCGATGAGCAGCGGGAGGCTGCCCCCGACGCGAGCCTGTCCGCGGGCCCGCGCGCCGGCCCGCGAGGACAGGGGCGCTCCGGTCGACGCCAGCTCCGTGGTGGCCATCGCGGCCAAGCTAGCAAGGCCCGAACGGCGCGCCGCCGCCATGGCCAGAGGGCGCCTCACGGACGCGGGACCCGCGGCCCACCCCCACTCGTATAGTTGCGCAGACGTGAGTGCCGTCCGGGCCAGCGGCATCCAGAAGCGTTTCCTCGAGACAGTGGCGCTTGATGGTGTCGACCTGGCGTTAGACGAAGGCGAGGTTCGCGGTTTGCTCGGTCCCAATGGGGCGGGCAAGACCACTCTGTTGAGGATTCTGTTCGGGCTGCTCACTCCCGACGCCGGCCAGGTCGAGCTGTTCGGCCAGGTCCTGGACACCGCGGTCACGGGGGCGCTGGACGGTGTGGCCGGGTTCGTCGAGGATCCGAGCTTCTATCCCTACCTATCGGGGCGGGTGAACCTGGAGCTGCTGGCCGAACTCGACGGGGGAAGCGAGACCGGCCGGATCGACACCGTGCTGGAGCTCGTCGGATTGGCGCGCCGGGCCAAGGATCGCGTGGGCGGATATTCGACCGGCATGAAGCAACGCCTCGGGATCGCCGCTTCTCTGCTCCGCTCGCCTCGGCTGCTGCTGCTCGACGAGCCGACGGCCGGCCTGGACCCGGGCGGGGTTCGCGAGGTCGCATCCCTGGTCCGCGAGCTAGCCGCAGACGGGGTCACGATTTTGCTCTCCAGTCACCAGATCGTCGAGGTCGAGGACATCTGCCACACGTTTACCGTGCTCAGGCGAGGCCGCGTCGTCTGGGACGGAACGGCCGAGCAGCTCCGAGCTCAGGCGCCCGCCTCGGCCTACCGGATGGCCTCAAGCGATGATGAACTCGCCCTGTCGGTGGCCAAGCGTCACCCAGGCGTCGACGCGCTCCAAGCCGACACCGGGGGTCTGGAGCTGAGTGTCCGCGACGGGGCGCTGGACGGATACGTCCTGGCCCTTGGATCCGCCGGCGTGGCCGTGCGTTTGCTCGAGCTGCTGTCGAGCCCCGTCGAGTCGATGTTCTTCATCCTCACGGGTGACGAAGGCCCGCCGGTGGCGGCATCGCGGGAAGAGAGCACGCCCGAACAGGCGGTGGACGCATGACCACCACGACTGCTGTTACAGGGCCGGCCGTCCCGGCTCAGGGCAGGAGGCCGGGGGGTGCCCGGAGCGTCTTCCGGATCGAACGGCGCAAGCTGTCCTCGCAGCTGGCCGTCCGAGTCCTCGCCCTGGTCTGCCTGCTGGGTCCGTTCGTGTTCGCGGGCATCCTCA
Source organism: Solirubrobacteraceae bacterium (assembly GCA_036490975.1). Taxonomy (GTDB): domain Bacteria; phylum Actinomycetota; class Thermoleophilia; order Solirubrobacterales; family Solirubrobacteraceae; genus Palsa-465. The sequence continues at coordinate 123,842 of DASXCS010000055.1, read as the reverse complement.
AGATTCAGAGCGGCAGCCCCACCGACACGCTGTTCGGCATCTGGGTCCACTCGTCGGGGTTCGCCCTCTCACTGGTGCTGCTTGCCTTCGCCGGCTCGTGGGGTTTCCCGATCATCGCCGGTGTCGTGGCGGGCGACATGTTCTCGGCCGAGGACAGATACGGGACCTGGAAGCTCGTGCTGACCCGCTCGTGCACCCGGCGTGACCTGTTCGTGGGCAAGCTGCTGGCGGCGGCGCTGTTCAGCCTGTCCCTACTCGCCCTAACCGCAATCTCGAGCCTCGTCGCCGGCCTGCTGCTGGTGGGCGACCAATCGGTGGTTGGCCTCAGCGGAACGCTGGTCTCCCCTGGCAAGTCGGCCGGCCTGGTCCTGGCCAGTTGGGCGCTGTGCGCGATTCCGATGCTGGCCTTCGTCAGTCTCGGGGTGCTGTTCTCAGTGGCCACCCGCAACGGCATCATGGGCGTGATCGGGCCACCACTGTGCGCGTTGGCCATGCAGCTGCTGCTGCTGGTCGGCTCAGGCATCGTCATGCACATGCTCCTGACCGGCTCAGCATTCAACACCTGGCACGCCCTTTTCACGGGCAAGCCGTTCTTCGGACCGCTCCTGATCGGGATTGCGGCCAGCCTCGTGTGGATCGCGGTCTCTCTGACGATCGCCTGGCGGATGCTGCGCCGGCGAGACTTCGCCGGGACGCCGATCGCGCGCCGCCAGGGATGGGTCATGCCGACCAGAGCCGCCGTGGTCCTGGCTGGGGTCATCGCCCTGCTGGCTGTCGCCGGGAGCTGGGGGCCCACCGGAGTGGAGGCCGCTCGCCTGCAGAGTAACTTCGCCGCTTCTTTCAACAACCTGACGCTGCTCCAGCAGCGCGAGCTGGGGCGGGTCGTCCCGCCCGGGGCCAAGCTCAACATCCTGCCCCTGTGCAGCCGCAGGGGGTCGACGCCCAAGGGTCCGGGCGATTGGGTGTGCACGATGAACGTGGCAATCCCTCAGCCCGGCGCCGTGCCCTTCAACAACACGCCGGTGAGCTACGACGTGAGCGTCCAATCCGACGGCTGCTACAAGGCGCAGTCCCCTCCCGCCTTCATCGGCCAGCAGCTGATGAAGGTGCCCAGCGGCAGGATGATCATCAACCCGCTGTACACGATCTACGGGTGCTTGAACACGTTGTAGCCGGGTGGGTGGGGCGCGTCGGGGCCGCCGACCGCGCATTGGGGCCGCGATGCCTAAGCGGCAACCATCCAGCGCCGCCGTGGTCCGTGCCTTCCAGGCATCACTTTCCGATGGCTGAGCGGCACGCGCGGTCGCGAGAGGTCGTGTGTGCCGAGGAGGCATCGGGCCACGGCCCGGAGCAGCACTTCAGACGAACTTCCCGCTGATTGCGGGCATCAGCCTCTTGAGGGCTACCGGCGCACTCTCCAGCCCGGTTTCAAAACCTCCGGAAAGTGCCCGGAAAACGGGCCCGAAAACGGCCCGGTTGACGATAAAATATGCAGCTAATCCTGCTGTTCTGGGACACACGCCAACGGGCTCCGCGGAGCAGCTTTTCCGTCCGACCCATCCGCGATTCTTTGTCGTTGCGCCTCAGACAGTCCGCACCTGGGTCGCCACTGGCATCAGAGCGGAGAAAAAGGAGCAGGTCGGTATGAAGCACAACCCGCAGACACCACTCAGCGTCGAGGCGCAAATCGGTGAAGGCCTGAAAATCAGCCGCTTCTTCACCAAGCCCGGACAGCATCCGTTCGACGCCGTCGAGTGGGAGAAGCGGGATGCCCATATCGGCCACGGTGATCGCGTCACATTTGAGCAACGCGACATCGAGTTCCCGGTCGGCTGGTCCCAGAACGCGACCAACATCGTGGCCCAGAAGTACTTCCGCGGCCAGCTCGGATCGCCCGAGCGCGAGTGGTCGGTCAAGCAGATGATCACGCGCGTGGCGGGCACGATCGCCGGCTGGGGCCGCGAACGGGGCTACTTCGCCTCAGACGACGACGGCGACGCGTTTGAGGCCGAGCTGACCTACATCCTGCTCCACCAGATGGCGGCGTTCAACTCGCCCGTGTGGTTCAACGTGGGCTGGCATGAGGTGGGCGACCCGAAGATGCAGGCCTCAGCCTGCTTCATCCTGAGCGTTGAGGACAGCATGGAGTCGATCCTCGAGTGGAACACCAAGGAGGGGATCATCTTCCGCGGCGGCTCGGGCTCGGGCATCAACCTGTCCAAGATCCGCGGTTCGACGGAGCCGCTGAGCCGCGGAGGCACGGCCTCGGGCCCGGTGTCATTCATGCGCGGGGCCGACTCGTGGGCGGGCTCGATCAAGTCCGGAGGCGGAACCCGCCGCGCGGCCAAGATGGTGGTGCTAGACGTCGACCACCCGGACATCCGTGAGTTCATCTGGTGCAAGGCCAAGGAGGAGGACAAGGCGGCGGCGCTCCGGGATGCCGGCTTTGACATGTCGATCGACGGCGACGGCTTCCACTCGATCCAGTACCAGAACGCCAACAACTCGGTCAGGCTGACGGACGAGTTCATGAAGGCCGTGGAGAACGACGAGGACTGGCACCTGCTGGCCCGGACCACGGGCAAGCCGATCGGTGACCCGATTCCGGCCAGGGAGTTGATGAACGAGATAGCCGAGGCGGCCTGGCGGTGCGCCGACCCGGGCATCCAGTACGACACCACGATCAACCAGTGGCACACGTGTCCCAACTCGGGCCGGATCAATGCCTCCAACCCGTGTAGCGAGTACATGCACGTCGATGACTCGGCCTGCAACCTGGCCTCGCTGAACCTGATGAAGTTCCGCCGTGGCGACGGAACGTTCGAGGTGGGTTCATTCCAGCACGCGGTCGACACGGTGCTCCTAGCGCAGGAGATCATCGTCTCCCCGTCGAGCTATCCGACCGAGCGGATCGGCGAGAACGCGCGGGCCTTCCGCCAGCTGGGCCTGGGCTACGCCAACCTGGGCGCCTACCTGATGTCAAACGGCATGCCCTACGACTCCGATGAGGGCCGGGACACCGCCGCCGCCATCACGGCACTGATGACCGGCCGGGGCTATCTCCAGTCGGCCAGGGTGGCGGCCGCGATCGGTCCCTACGACCGGTACTCGGAAAACCGCGAGCCGCATAACGCGGTCATGCGCATGCACCGCGATGCCGCTCACGCGATCACCGACACGACCTGCCCGGACACGGCGCTGCTGGAGGCGGCCCGGTCGGCCTGGGATGAGGCGGTCGCTGCCGGCGAGGAGCACGGGTACCGCAATGCGCAGGCCACCGTTCTGGCTCCCACCGGAACGATCAGCTTCCTGATGGACTGCGACACGACGGGCGTCGAGCCCGACTTCTCGCTGGTCAAGTACAAGGAGCTCGTCGGCGGCGGCCAGATGACAATCGTCAACCGCACCGTACCGCTGGCCCTCCAGACGCTCGGCTACACCGAGCAGCAGATCGACCAGATCGAGGCCCACATCAATGAGCACGGGACGATTATCGGGGCGCCTGCGCTGGCTGCCGAGCACCTGCCGGTGTTCGACGTGGCGGTGGGCGAGCGGGCGATCTCCCACATGGGCCACATCAAGATGATGGGGGCGGTTCAGCCGTTCATCTCGGGCGCGATCTCAAAGACCGTGAACCTGCCCGAGTCGGCCACGGTCGAGGACATCGCCGACGCCTACCTCCAGGCCTGGCACCTGGGCATCAAGGCGCTGGCCATCTACCGGGACGGCTCCAAGACCGCCCAGGCCTTGCGCACCGACGCTCAGAAGGACGCCCCGGCGCACGTCGATGTAGAGGAGGCCATCGACAAGGCCGTCAAGGAGGCACTGGCCGAGGCTCCGCCCAAGCGGCACCGGATGCCCCGGGAGCGCCGGTCGATCACCCACAAGTTCTCAATCGGCGGCCACGAGGGCTACATCACGGCCGGCATGTACGAGGACGGGTCGGTGGGCGAGATCTTCCTGACCGACATCGGCAAGGAGGGGTCGACCCTGCGCGGCATGATGAACGCGTTCGCCACGGCGATCTCAATCTCGCTCCAGTACGGCGTGCCGCTGGAGACGCTGGTGCAGAAGTTCAGCTACATGCGCTTCGAGCCCGAGGGCATGACGGGCAACCCGGAGATCCCGTTCGCCAAGTCGATGCCTGACTACATCATGCGCTGGCTGGCCTCCCGCTTCCTCGACGTGGACCTCCAGGAGGAGTTGGGCATCCTGACCCCGGAGGTCCGGGCCCGCAAGGCCGCCCAGGAGGCAGCCACATCTCATATCAGCGACACGGCTGGTCCGGCCCCAGCGGACAACGGTGAGCCGCATGGCGAATCGAACGGCAAGACCGAGGGCAATGGCAACGGATCCCACGTCGCCCCAGCGACGGCGGCTCTGACCGATCAGCCTCCGGTGATCCCGGCCGTCCGCAGTGGACTCGACCTGGGCCCGGCCTGCCAGCAGTGCGGTGGGATGATGCAGCGCACGGGTAGCTGTTACACGTGCTCGAGCTGCGGATTCAACACCGGCTGCGGATAGCCGCTCGGTCACACCAAGGTGACCAGGCGCACGCTGAAGCTGAGGATCAGGCACAAGCGGCGCCACAGGTAGCGGCCGAACCAGACGCCCGACCAGACTCCTACCGCGGATTCACCGCGTGACCGACAGGGCCGCTCACTAGCATTCGCCGGGCGATGCTCGACTTCTTCGCCCGACCACTACGGTCGGCCCTCGGCTTCGCGGAGCATGAGGCCGTCCGACCGGTCGTCGGCGCCGAGCACGAGATCGCTGAGGCATCGAGCGCAGCGCACCGGGTCGCGGACTCGATCGAGCAGCACATCCAGGTCGTCGAGGGGCTGGCCGCGTCGATCGGACCCCTTACCGAATCGGTCAATCAACTGACGAAGACCATGACCGACCTGGTGATCCTGCTGGCCCCGATGGCCGCGGCCGAGCATGAGGTCGAGCAGGTGAGGCGCCTGTTCGGCTTCCGCCGGCATAAGCAGACTCCCGCCGCCTGAGGACGTCAGGCGGCGGTCAGCTCACGCTCCGCCACTCCCTGACCCCAGGAACCAGCGTCACGTTTTCACGTGAACGGCATAGACCCTGGTTGCTTTCTGGCGGGCCGCATTCTCAACCAGGACCACGAGGTCGAGCGTGAAGCTGTGCTTAGCCTTGCCCAGCTTTTTGCGGTACTTGCGTTTGACCATCACCGTGAAGGTCTTGGAGCTCGTGACGGCGCCCACAACCTGGCCCAGATTGGTCTCGCTCTGACCCACACCGAGCCGGCGCGCCGTGGCGGCGTTGACGGCGATCTCCACGCCCGCCGCGACGGGCTGGTTGGATTTGATGCCCACCGCAAGGCCGTGAGAGAGCAGCTTGGACCGGCTGACCGCGGAGGGATGGGTGACCGAAATCGAAATCGGCGGTAATACGTCGGGGCCGCCCCAGGTCGGCTCGGTCCCGGTGGTCAGTAGATGCTCGCTCCCCGGGGCAGCCGCAGCTCCGATCACGTAGATCTGGTTGCCGCGCTGAAAGGCGACCTCCTTGCCGTCAGCCGACCAGGTGGGATGCTCGTCAGCGGTCCCCATCGTGAGGTTGCGCTCAAACTGGCCGGTGGCGTAGTTGTAGAGGGCGATGTGACCGCTGACCGCGCTCCCGTCGGCCACCGTCACCGCCAGGGTCGAACCGTTGGGCGAGACGGCGGGGTCGTAGAGGTTGTGCGCTGGATCGTCTGCGCACGGCGGATTGTTCTGCGGCTCGTGACAGATCTCGCGTTCGAAGTTGGGCGCACCGGCACTGACGCTGATCAGCAGATTGTTGTCGGGCGCCCAGCCCGCGCTCGAGGTCCCGTACGGACAGTTGCGCCCGGTCCCGTCCAGGTTGTACGTGCAGACCTGGAACGGAACCGTGCTGAATGTCTCCTCGATCTCAGCCACCTGGCCTCCGTCCGGACGCATCAGCGCGACGAACGCCGTGCTGGCGAACGGCGTGCCGCGGCCGGTTGCATTCGCGTTGCTGACGATCACCTGGTTGTTGAACACGAAGGCCAGTTTGGTTCCGTTGCGCGACAGCGAGGGGCCGCCGTAGACCATCGACGTGCCCGGCTGGCCGTCAGTGGTCAGTTGCACGCGGTTGCTGCCGTTCGAGTTGATCCGGCACAGATTCGCGCCGCACGTGTAGACGATCACGGCGCCCGCAGGAGCCGCTCCCAGCCCCAGCAGCACGAAGACGAAACTCGCGATCAGCCCCAGATACCCCCCAGCATGCTTCCGCACGTTTGCGATCATCTTCAACCCCGGCACCCGTGTCAAGCGGGCTGCCGGTCCAGCCGACACCCACCGGCTGACGGCGGTCAGGCGGCGGTCAGCTCACGTTCGGCTCGAAGCCAGTTCTCCACGTCGTTGCTGGACCTCTGATCCAGGTGGATGTAGTACGCCCGCTCGGCGATATCGCTTTGGTCGACCGTCCGGTCGCGAGTCGTCTTCGCCTTGGTCTTGGTCCTCGCGGCCCGCTTGCGCGCTGGCTTGGCTGATTTCTCAGGCACTGATCCTCCCGATGGGTGGTGAGTGACGTCCGGCCCCGGACGCGCTTTTCGACGCCACCGTCGCCGCCCCTGCGCCACCCTCGCCGCAGGCGCGCCTCAGCCGACGACGGGAACCTTCCGCTGGTGGCTCAACCTGGTCAGGGTGCGCTGCATCGTCGACGTGACCAGCCGGTAGCCCTCGTGCACGTCGGGGCGCGAGCCCAGCCGCTTTCGCAGGTCGATCGGCTCGAGTACCCGAATCTCGATCTTCGCCGGGAGCGGAAAACGAATCGGGAGGTCGAGGACCGTCATGCCGAGGGGCGGACCGACCGCCGGCGGCAGCACTGAGAGACGAAGCAGCCGTTTGAGCCTGAGCGCTTCGGCCACTCGCCGGCCCCGACCAAGGAAGAGCGCAGTCTCCTGGCCTCCGATGGCCACCACGGGGACCACCGGGACGCCGTGCTCCAGGGCCAGCTTGACGAACCCGGTTCGCTGGGCGAAGTCCACCCGATCGGACTCCCACGACGGCCTGAAGGTTTCCTGGTCACCGCCCGGGTACACCAGCAGCGCCGCATCGCGGTCCAGCGCCCGCGCCATGTTGGCCGGGGAGGCGGGAACGGTCCCGTAACGCTGGACCAGCGCCCGCAGGCCGGGGAACATGAACACCATGTCGTGGGCCAGCTGATAGAAGGGCCGGGTCGTTCCGAAGTGGTCCAGGAAGGCCTGACTGAACACGAACGTGTCGGCGATCATCGTGCCCCCGGAGTGATTGCCCACCAGGAGGACGGGACCCTCGGCGGGAATCTTCTCCAGCCCCCTTACGTCCGCGCGGAAGTAGACGTCGGAGGACAACCGGAGGGCGGGCAGCGTGCGCTGGATGTACCGCGGATCCCGGAGTTCGAACGGGTCGCCCGCCGGGCGGCGGCTCAGCGTGTCAGTCACATCCCCGGCCGCGGCCGCGAGGATCTGGGCGTAGGCCAGGAGCGGCCCGGCGATCGAGGCCGTCAGTCCCTGTGGTCTGGCTGGTGTCGACTCGTCTGTTCTGCTCTGAGGCATGGCTGCGCCTCCTTAGCGCTCCCCAGCAGCCATACCCGCCGCCGGCCCGACCCATTCTCGGCCAGCCCGCGGGCTAGCTGGCAGTTCCGGCGCCGCGCAGCCGCTCGCGAAGCTCCGAGCGGCGGATCTTGCCGCTGACCGTCTTGGGCAGCTCGGCCACGAAGTGGATCTCGCGGGGGTACTTGTAGGGCGCGGTCAGCCGCTTGGTGTGCTCCTGAAGCTCGCTGGCCAGTTGCTCGCTGGGCTCGTGACCTGTACCGAGGACGCAGAAGGCGGTCACGATCTGGGTTCGCTTCGGGTCGTCCTTGCCCACCACCGCCGCCTCGGCCACAGCGGGATGCTCGATCAGCGCCGACTCGACCTCAAAGGGCCCAATCCGGTACGCCGATGACGTGATCACGTCATCGTCGCGGCCCTCGAACCACAGGTACCCGTCGCCATCGCGCCAGGCCTTGTCGCCGGTGTAGTACCAGCCGTCCCTGAAGGCCCCGGCGGTGGCCTCGGGATCGCGGTAATACTCGTCGAATAGACCAACAGGACGGTCGGGCTCGTAGGCCACAGCGACATTTCCGACCGTGTCATCAGCCGCCCGGCCTCCGTGCTCGTCCAGGACGTCGACCTCATAACCGGGCATCGGCCTGCCCATCGAGCCCGGCCGCACGGGAACGGTCCGGTAGTTGGCCACCAAACACGTCGTCTCGGTCTGGCCGTAGGCGTCGTAGATGGTCAGGCCGGTGTGCTGCTCCCAGACGCGGATGACCTCTGGATTGAGCGGCTCGCCGGCGCTCGTGCAGTGCCGCAGTCCGGACAGGTCGTGCTGAGACAGGTCGGCCTGGACCAGCAACCGGTACAAGGTCGGCGGGGCGCAGAAGGACGTGATCTGGGCCTGGTTCAGGATCCTCAGGATCGTGTCCGCATCGGGTTTGCCGAGCGCGACCTGGACCACGGTGGCCCGCTCGTGCCACTGGCCGAACAGTCCTCCCCAGGCGGCCTTGGCCCAGCCCGTGTCGGTGACGGTCCAATGACGGTCCCCCGGTCGCAGGTCGTGCCAGAAGCGGGCGGTCGACACATGGCCCAGGCCATAGGCCGCGGGGTGCAGGACCATCTTCGGATGACTGACGGTGCCGCTGGTGAAGTACAGCAGCAGCGGATCGTGACGGGAGGTCGGAGAGTCCGGCGTCTCGCCGTCTCCGGCCGCCTCCAGCAGCGCGTCGAAGTCGTGCCAGCCCTCTGCCCCGCCCCAGGCGATGCGCTCCCGGACGCTCGATGGCGGATCCGTGATCGCGTCCACCTTCTCTGCGCCGGGGCCATCGGTGATCACCGCGACGGCGTCGGCTCGCCGCAGGCGGAACGCGATGTCACGAGAGGTCAGCTGATTGGTCCCGGGCATCGGTACCGCGCCGATGCGCATTGCCCCGAGGAGCGCGGCATACCAGGCCGGGACACGCGGCAGCATGATGAACACCGAGTCGGCCTTGCCGATGCCCAGGTGCATCAGCGCGCGAGCCGCCCGGCGTGAGTGCAGTGCCAGGTCCGCAACCGTGTGTTCCGCCACCACCCCGCCCTGCCCGTCCAGAGAGACGAGCGCCAGGTCATCCGGTGCATTCGTCGCCCAGCGTTCGATGATGTCAATCACCGGGTTGAAGCGCTCCGGAACGTCCACGCGGTAGGAGGCACGCTCGGCCGCGTAATCGGCCAGCCGAGGCGGAGCATCCCTGGTGGGTCGGGTTGCTGTCATCCCCGGCCGATTGTCCAGCAATCGTCCTGGGTACGCCCCGACACCGGGGCGTCCAGGGATAGATTGCCACCGTGAGCGTGGAGCCGGGAATCGAGTCGAGCACAGAGTTCACCGTCGAGGGATCGCTGCTCACGGACGTGGGCGGGACGCTCGGCTTCTCGGTCCTCTCGACGCCGGGCATGATCGCCATGATGGAGCGCACCGCGGCGATGCTCGTCTACCCGCTGCTCCCAGACGGCAAGGCCACGGTGGGCTTTGAGGTATGCGTCAAGCACGTCGCCGGCGCGCCTCAGGGCTCGCGGTGCCAGGTCAGAGCCCGCCTGCGGGAGGTCCTGGACGGACGCAAGTTGCGCTTCGACGTGGAGGTTGTCGACCAGGATCAGCGCACCATCGGCGTGGGCAGCCACGAGCGGCGGATCATCGACGCCGCACGTTCGACTCCGGCTCCCGACTAACCGATGCCCAGCTTGCTCGTGATCGTCTGACTGGCCGCCTTGGCCTGAAGGATGTCCTTGACCAGCTGGCCACCGGCCTGCTTGGCCGCCGAGGCGTCGTGGGTCTTGGCCGCGGTCACGATCGCGTTCAGGTCGGTCTCCGTGCGAGTCGCCGCTCCCGTCAGGGTCTGGTACTGGGCGGCCACCGAGGGAGGCGGCTTGAGGGCCTTCAGCTTGGTCACATCCCCCTGCCACCGGGCCGCCAGGGCGCTGAAGATCGCGGTGAGCTGAGCATCGCTCTGCCCGGAGGCATGCTCGATCGCCAACCCGATGGCCCGCGAGGTCTGCTTGAACTGGTTGACCACCTGCCCGAAGTTCGGCTTGAACTCGCTCTGCGTGATGTTGGTCTGGCTCCCGGCCGAGCTGCTGCCGCAGCCCGCGGCGATCACGGCTGCCGCGGCCATCGCTCCACCTCTGACGACGAAAGTGCGCATCGCTCCTCCTCCGTGGGGGGACCGGAAGATTAGTGGCCCCGCGCGCGTCCCAGGGGATAGGGTGGGTGCCCGGTGATCATTGAACGTCTGGATGAGCCCCCGGCTGAGCTGACGGCGCGGACGGGCTGGGAGATCAAGCCGGAGGGGGCGTGCCGGGGTGAGGTGTGCGTTCCGCTGCCGGGCCCGTTCGACGTGCGAGAGCTTTCACGCAGGTTGCGGATGCCCCTGGTTCATGACGAGGAACACGGGTTGTGGGCACTCGGTCCGCAGTCCGACGGTCACGCCCTGACCAGCGCCGAGCTGCCGGAGATCGTCCTGCCCGACCGCAACGGGGAGGACTTCGCCCTGCGATCGCTGCGCGGGACGAAGGTGTTCATGATCGCCTGGGCGTCCTGGTGAGGGTGCCGCTTCGATCTGCCCGGGTGGCGGAAACTTCGAGACGAGCTGCATCCAAGGGGCTTTGAGATCGTGAGCGTGGCGCTCGATACCGGCGGTGCCCAGGACGCCGGTCCCTGGATAGACCGAGCCAAGACCACCCACCCGGCGCTGATCGATCAGGCCCATGTCCTGGACGAGCTGCTCGGTGTGGTCAACGTCCCCACGGGCGTGTGGATTGACGAGCAGGGACTGATCGTCCGGCCGCCTGAGCCGGCCTTTCCGTGGCGCCCGCGCGAGCCCACCGACGAGCTGCTGGCCCAGCTCCCGCCGCTGATGGCCGAGCAGCTCCGCGAGGCCCAGAAGATCAGGATCGACCCCGACAGCTACGTGGCCGCCCTGCGCGACTGGGTGGAGCGTGGGTCCGATTCTCGCTATGCGCTCGATCCGGACCAGGTCATCGCCCGCTCCAGCCCGCGAGACGAGGACCGGGGCCGCGCGGCCGCCAGCTTTGAGCTCGGGCAGCGGCTGCAGCGCGACGGCCAGCCCGAGGATGCCGTGAAGTGGTTCAGGGAGGCTCATCGCCTCCAACCTGAGAACTGGACCTACAAGCGCCAGGCCTGGTCGCTGGCCGACCCTCTCCAGGGCCCGACCCAGGAGTACGACTCGGACTGGCTGACCGAGGTCAGGAAACTGGGACCCGAGAACTACTACCCGGCCGTCGAGCTGTAGGGCGATCAGGGCCTGCCGGTCGCCGTGCTCCGGCGCGGGCTGGAAGGATGTCGGCCATGAGCTATCAGACGCTGGCGTACGAAACCGATGGGGCGATCGCCACCATCACCCTGAACCGCCCCGAACGGCTGAACACGATCGTCCCTCCGATGCCGGACGAGTTCGAGGCCGCAGTTCGCGAGGCCACGGGCGACCCCGGCGTCAAGGTGATCGTGCTCCGCGGCGCGGGGCGGGCCTTCTGTGCCGGCTATGACTTTGGCGGCGGCTTTCACCACTGGGATGAGGTGATGACCACGGACGGCCGCTGGGATCCGGGCAAGGACTTCGTCGGTGCCGGGGCCTGGGGCCCCACCCAGAAGTTCATGAGCATGTGGCGCACCCCCAAGCCTGTCATCGCCCAGGTGCATGGCTGGTGCGTGGGCGGCGGCAGCGACATGGCGTTGTGTGCTGACCTGGTGATCGCCTCCGAGGACGCTCAGATCGGCACGCCCTACTCCCGGATTTGGGGCTGCTACCTGTCCGGGATGTGGATCTACCGACTCGGCCTGACCAAGGCCAAGGAGCACGCGCTCACGGGAAAGCCTCTATCCGGCCGTCAGGCGGCCGACATCGAGCTGATCAATGCCGCGGTCCCGTTCGAGGAGCTGGAGCAGACGGTCGCTCGCCAGGCCGAGGAGCTGGCAAGCGTTCCGGCCTCCCAGCTGGCTGCGATGAAGCTCGTGGTCAACCAGGCGTACGAGAACATGGGGCTCGGAGCCACTCAAACACTGGGTCCGATCCTGGACGGGCTGATGCGCAACACACCGGACGCGCTCAGGTTCGTTGAGCAGGCGACCGAGGCTGGCGTGAGGGCGGCCACCCGCCAGCGCGACGAGCGCTTCGGGGATTACAGCGCCGCCGGCGCCGAGAACCGGCCCGATCCCGAGCATGTGATCGAGCCCGAGCCGTGAGCCAGGACGAACGCACTCGATACGCCGAGCGGGCTGTCCAGACCCACCAGGTCATGCTGGACAGGTTTCGCAAGTCCGACGGCCTGTACCGCTACGACGAGGGCCCGCCGGTGCGGGCGGCAGCCCAGCTGTGGCCGTTCGCCCGAGCGTTCGTGGCCACGCTCGACCTGGCGGGTATCGGCGATGCACTTCCCGCTGCGCTGGATGCCGACGCGCTGATTGAGGAGCACCTGCAGACGCTGGAGCGGTACTGGGATCCGGCGGGTCCGCGGCCCGCCTACTGCTCGGACATCAGCGGGCCGAGCCGAAGGGGGGACCGTTACTACGACGACAACGCCTGGGTCGGGCTGGCGCTGGTCGAACTCGAGCGGCTGCGCCCTGGGTCAGGCCGCCTGGACCGCGCTCAGGAGCTGTTCCAGTTCGCCCGCAGCGGCTGGGATCAGCGAGAGGGAGGCGTGTTCTGGGTCGAGCAGGGGCGCGGGACCGGAGTCAACAACCACGACCGAAACACCGTCTCCAACGCCCCCAACGCTGAGATCGGACTGCACCTGGCCGACCTCGGCCATCCCCAGACCTCGGCCGGCCAGCCCGGGCCGGGGGACATGTACACGTGGGTCCTGGACACGCTCGATGCGAGCCGCGATGGCGAGTCGCCCGGCACGGGACCGTTCTGGGACAAGATCCGCGGAGACGGAACGATTGACCAGGCGGTCTGGAGTTACAACCAGGGGAGCATGGTCGGAGCCAGCGTGCTGCTGGCGCGCACCGATCCCGGGCAGGGGTCCGCCGCCCTGGCGCGGGCCGAGGCGATGACACGCAGGGCCCTGCACAGGTTCGCCGGGACCTACGAACGGGGGTCCCCGGCCTTCCTGGCCATCTTCTTCCGCAACCTGCTCCTGCTCCACCGAGCCACCAGCGATCAGGGGCTCCAGGGCCAGATCATCGCCGCCATGCGCGAGTTCGGTGAGATCGCCTGGGCGCGGGGCCAGACCGGGCGCCGGGGACTGCTCGGGCTCGGGGGCGGCGGTCCCAAGCTGCTCGAGCAGAGCGCGTTCGTTCAGGTCCTGGCTCTGCTGGCCTGGGACCCCGCCAGCTACGGTCGGCTGGCGTAGTCGCCCTGGCAGAGGGCCGTGCGGTCGACGTCGGCGATCGACGTGTTCCCGGTCAGAGCCAGCGCGACGTCCATATCCGCCTTGAGGACGGCCAGGATGTGGCGGACACCGGCCTGGCCCCGGCCGGCCACGGCCCAGGCCCAGGGGCGGCCGATCAGCACAGCCCGGGCGCCCAGGGCAGTGAGCTTGACGACATCCAGCCCCGTGCGGACTCCCCCGTCCGCCAAGACCTCGACCTGATCGCCCACCGCCTCGACCACGTCGGGCAGAGCGCGGGTGCAGGACAACACCGAATCGAGCTGGCGACCGCCGTGGTTGGAGACGATGATTCCGTCCACCCCTGCATCCACCGCACGACGGGCGTCTTCGGGATCCAGGATGCCCTTGAGCACGAGTGGCCCGCTCCAATGCCGGCGCACCCAGGCGATGTCCTCCCAGGTCACACTCGGATCGAACTGCTGATCGACCCACTCGCGGAACGCCGCCGGGCTCCTGGCTTCAGGCACGGCCTTCTCCAGATTCCCGAACGTGAGCGGCTTGCCGCGACCGGGGACGTCCCGGATCCAGCCGGGGTGGATCGCCAGGTCCAGGCCCCGCATCGCCTTGGCCCAGACCGAGGGAGCGCCCACAACGGCGTTTCGGATATCGCGGTAGCGCGCGCCGACCACGGCCAGGTCCACGGTCAGCACCAGGACCGGTGAGCCCACCGCCTGGGCCCGGGCCATCAGCTCCTCGGCGTAACTCCGGTCGCGCATCACGTAGAGCTGGAACCACGGAGCGACGCCCGACTCGCGCGCCACCTCCTCCACGCTGCACACGGACAGCGTCGACTCGATGAACTGGATCCCGGCCGCCTTGGCGGCCCTGGCCGCCTGTACCTCGGCCCGGGTGGCGAACATCCCGCCGAGTCCCACCGGGGCCAGCAGAACCGGCATTGACAGCGGCTGGCCCAGGACCTGCACCGCCGTCCGGCGGCTGGAGACGTCGCGCAGCACGATCTGGCGCAACTTCAACTCGCCCAGGTCGGACACATTGGCCCGCATCGTGGCCTCGTCGTAGGCCCCGCCGTCTATGTAGTCGAACAGCTGACGAGGGAGCCGGCGCCGGGCCAGCTCGCGGTAGTCCTGGATCGTGGCCGGCGCCACGCCGAGCGGGCGGTCTGCTCTAAAGCGCATCGAGCGGCGAGCGTAACGCACGACCGAGCCAGGCCGCCAGTTTGTATGTGGCCGCTCACACAGTCGGCGGAGGCGATGCGCCAGACTCAGTGCATGGTCCGGATTCCCGGCACCGGGTCACTCCCGAGCGGCCCGGAAGGCAGCTCGTCGGGGAATCACAGCGCCACGCTGCGCGACGGCAGCCGTGTACTGATCGGGCGGGTCACCGCGCACGACGCCCCCACACTCGCGGATGGCTTCGCCCGGCTGAGCGAGGAATCACGTCGCCTGCGCTTCCTGACCAGCAAGCCCAACCTGACGCGGGCCGAGCTCCGCTATCTGACCGAGGTCGACGGGCACAACCACGAGGCGCTGGGGGCGATCGACCTGGAGACCGGGCGGGGGGTGGGCATCGCTCGCTACGTGCGCGACGTCCGCAATCCGACGCATGCCGAGGCGGCGGTCACAGTGGCCGACGAATGGCAGCGACGGGGGCTGGGGAAGCTGCTCCTGGAGCGCCTGACCGACCGAGCCCGGGCGGAGCGGATCACCCATTTCACCGCTCTGGTCGCGTCCGACAACGCTGGGGTGAAGGCGTTGGTCAACCGGCTCGGGCAACCGGTGCAGATCACGCATATTCGCGGCGGCACCTTCCTGTATGAGGTGGAGCTGGGCGGCCGAGGCCTGGGCGGCCAGCTCGAACAGGCGCTGCGGGCCGCAGCCACCGGTCACTTCCAGCTGCCACCGAGACTGCGGCAGGTTCTCGGCTCCCTGGTGCCGACCCACCTGGGGCACCGAGATCGAGGCGGACCCGACCGCCTGCACTAGGATCCGCGGATCGACGTCCTGTCGCTGGCAGACCGATCCTGGCCTCTCCTGCGCCGTCTGATGGGCGGGCACGCTCGGATCTACCGTCTGACCGGAGGTCGGATCGGCCATCACCTTCCCGGCCTGCCCGCCATGCTGCTGCTGGACCACGTCGGCGCCAAGAGCGGGACCCAGCGAACGACTCCACTGCTGTACATCGACGACCCGCCCAACGTGGTCATCGTCGCCTCCAAGGGCGGCTATCCGCGCAACCCGGCCTGGTATCACAACCTTGTGGCCCATCCCGACACGGAGGTGCAGATCGGCTCCGAGCACCGGGCGGTCAGGGCCCGGGTGGCCACAGCGGCTGAGCGCGAGCGGCTGTGGCCGATGGCGGTGGAGACCTATCCGGGCTACCGGGACTATCAGCGCCGCACCGACCGGACGATCCCACTGGTGATCCTCGAGCCCCGACTGGGGGGCCGCGGGGAGCCGGCCTGATGGCCTACGACGAGGCGCTCGCGCAGCGGATCCGCCAGCTGCTGGACGGCCAGCCTGGCCTGACCGAGAAGAAGATGTTCGGTGGGCTGGCCTTCCTGATCAACGGCAACATGTCGGTGGCGGCCAGTGGCCAGGGCGGCCTGATGATTCGCTGTGCGCCGCAGGACACAGACTCGTTCTTGGAGGAGCCCGGCGCGGAGCAGCTGGTCATGCGCGGCCGGGCGATGGAGGGGTGGCTCCGAGTGGGTGACGATGGGGTGAGCGGCGAGGCCGAGCTATCGCGGTGGGTGAATCGCGGAGCCAGCTGCGCGCGGTCGCTCCCACCGAAGTGAGCCGCACGGCGCGGCGACGCCGGCCCGAGCATGCGCGCTAACTTTGAGAGATGGCCACGCACGACACAGAACAGCAGCCGCCCCTTCAGCTCACCGATGGAGAGTGGCGCGAGCGCCTCACGCCCGAGCAGTACGCCGTCCTCCGCGACCATGGGACCGAGCCAGCGTTCACCGGTGCCTACTGGAATGTCAAGGAGGACGGCGTCTACCGCTGCGCGGGCTGCGGCGCTGAGCTCTTCAGCTCGCAGACAAAATTCGACTCGGGCACGGGTTGGCCCAGCTTCTACGAGCCGGCCGTGGCCGAGAACATCGAACTGCGGCCGGACAACAGCCTGTGGATGCGCCGGACCGAGGTGGTCTGCCGCCACTGCGGCGGTCACCTGGGCCACGTCTTCGACGACGGGCCGGGTCCGACTGGGCAGCGCTACTGCATCAACTCCTGCGCGCTGGACCTGGACCCCGCCGATGGGGGAACGCGGCCGACCGGTGAGTAGGAGCGGCCAGTCTCCCGAGCATCGGAGGGACAGGCGGCCAGTCGCCGGCGAGGATCGCTCAGCGCTGCCGCTCGATGCGTCGCGGGCGAGCATGATGCGCCGTCAGGCGGGACTGCCGTTAGAGGCCCGGATTGCTCTGTTCGAGACACTGTCCGCGGACGCCACCTGGGCTCGAGCAGCCGTGCGCGTCAGATGATCGCCCCGATTCTCAACCTGCGGGGGCTGCTGCGTGGCCTGCACAGCCATGAGGTCAGGTACCTGGTGTCGGGCGCGATGGCGATGGTCTTCTACGGCTACGTTCGCAACACCGAGGACCTGGACCTGATCGTCGATCCCGACCC
This sequence comes from Solirubrobacteraceae bacterium, assembly GCA_036490975.1. GTDB lineage: Bacteria > Actinomycetota > Thermoleophilia > Solirubrobacterales > Solirubrobacteraceae > Palsa-465. The sequence goes on along the minus strand of DASXCS010000055.1, from coordinate 106,811 downwards.
GGAGAACCTTGACCGGCTGGCTGATTGGCTGACCTCCGCCGGGGCCACGCTGCGCCTCAACCCCATGAGCACATTCGGCGACCGTGAACGTACCGGCCTGCATCGAGGGGCCAAGGTGAGCGTCCTGACGTCGCTCGGCCAGGTGGACGTCGACCAGCAACTGCCGGGGCTGCCCGAGTTCTCCCAGCTGATGGAGCAGGCCGAGCTGTATGAGACCGACGGAATGCAGGTTCCGGTGGTTAACCGGGAAACGCTGATCGAGCTCAAGCGGAGCCGCGGGTCGTTCCTGGATCGGGCAGACATCGAGGCGATCGAGCGCATCGGCGGCCACTGGGAGGAGGATCGGGAGGAGTACTAGATGGGCTACTGGTCCGGCGCTTCGTCCTGGTCGCGGTGGCCGCGCTCGCGAAGCACCACGTAGCCGATCACTCCCACGATCATCACCCCGAGCACGATCGCGCCGGCGATTCCGACCTTGGCCAGGACGCCCGCCCCAGCCTCACCGGCGAAGTAGCCGACCAGGGCGAACGTCACGCCCCAGCTGATCCCGCCCAGCGCGTTCCAGAAGAAGAACACCCGAAACGGCATCCGGTTGATGCCCGCCAGCCAGGCGGCGGCGAAGCGGACCAGCGCCACCCACCGGGCCAGGAATACCGCCTTGGATCCGTGTCGGGCAAAGAACCTGTCGCCGTAGGCCACCGCCCGTCGACGGTGCCCTTGCAGTGGGCCCGAGCCGAGGATCACGTCGCGGCCGAAGCGACGACCGAGCGCGTAGCCGAGGTTGTCGCCGAGGATGGCCGAGGACACGCCGATCAGGATCACCAGCCAGATGTGGAGCTTCCCCTGGCTGGCCAGCACGGCGGCCAGCACGAGCGCCGTCTCCCCGGGCGAGGGGATGCCCATCGACTCCAGGCCGATGATCGCGGGCAGCAGATACCCCAGGCTGCTGGAGATCCCGAAGATCGCCGCCAGTGTGGCGGCGCTGGTCACGGCCCTGGGTTCTGGAGCAGGGCCATCAGCGAGAGACCAGCGGGGAGCGTCCTACCCCAGGCAATCCATCGCGCCTCGATCCGAAGCGGCCACTCCAGGACGGCGTTCAGCCACACGGGGCCTCGCTCGAGCTCGGGCCGGTAGCTGTCATCCGGATGGCGACCGCGCTGGGCCAGGCGGACCACGGCGGCGGGCCCCAGCAGGAGCGTGTTGAACGACGTCATTCGGTGCAGCCGCCAGCCGGCGTCGGCGACCGTCTGGCGGAGCTTCCGCCGGCCGTAGCGGCGGAAGTGATGGTTGGCCTCATCGTGCAGTGACCACAGGCCCTGATACGCGGGAACGGTGAGCAGCAGCCAGCCGCCGACAGCCGACACCCGCCGCAGCTCGGCCAGCGTCCGTTTGTCGTCTGGCGTGTGCTCCAGCACGTCGAGGCAGGTGATCAGCTCAAAGCTGTGGTCCTGCCATGTCAGCTGCTCCAGACTCCCGACCCGGACCTCACCATGAGCCCGGGCTCGAGCCACCTCAGCCGCCCTCGGGTCGAGCTCGACTCCCGACACCGCTCCATAGCGGACGAGCTCCTGGAGCATCCGGCCCGAGCCACATCCGGCGTCCAGGATCCTGGCCTGCCGTGGCAGTGGCAACCGGGACAGCTCGGCCTCCACAACCCGGCGCCGGCCCCGGTACCACCAGTGATGCTCGTCCACCTCAAGCATCGCGGTCATCAGACGGTCGTCCATGGCCGGTGATGGTGGCAGGTGGCGGAGGGCCGGACTGGCCCGGATCAGGCGACGGCGACCGGGTCTTCCTGAGGAGCCCGGGCCACGGGAAGCCGGAGCGTGAAGCGGGCCCCGGGACCGTCCTGGTCGTCCAGGCCCAGGTCCCCGCCCATTCGCCGGGCCAGCTCCCGCCCGATGGCCAGTCCGAGGCCGAAACCGGCCCGCCCACCAGCCTCACGGCCCCGCATGAAGCGCTCGAAGATCAGCTCCCGCTCCTCCGGGGGCACGCCGGGGCCGCGATCGCACACACTGAGCGTCGCCTGCTCTCCGTGGCGCAGCTCGATCCTGATCTCCCCGCCGTGGGGACTGAGCCGGATCGCGTTGTCCAGGAGGATGCGCATGATCCGAGCCACGCTGCCCGGGTCGCCCAGGGCCCACACCGAGCCGGCCTCATCATCGAGCGTGGCCAGGATCTCGCGCCGGGCCACCCCAAGCTCGAACTCGGCCAGCACCGCCCGGCTGAGCTCACCCAGCTCCACCGGCTCGGAGCGCAGAGCGGTCTGGGCATCGATCCGGCTCAGATCCAGCAGGTCCGCGGCCAGTCGGCCCAGCCGACGCGATTGACCCCGGGCCCGGGCCAGCAGTGATCGGGCGTCCTCCACATCCAGCCGGCCCGACCGGAGATCCTCGTCCAGCAGCTCGAGCAGACCGTCGAGGGAGGCCACCGGCGTGCGCAGCTCATGCGAGGCCGTGGCCACGAAGGCCCGCCGAGCCTCCTCCTGGCGGCGCAACTGCTGCTGCATGAGGGCAAACGTCCGGGCCAGGTCCCCCACCTCGTCCCGAGCTCGGTCGACGGGAATCTCAACGTGCGGTCCCTCCTGGGCCACCCGCAGGGCGGCCTGGCGAAGCCGCCTCAGGCGTCGCACGACCGTGACGGCGAACGGGATGGCCAGCAAAAGCGTGAGCGCGGCGGCCACCAGGGCGGCGGTGAACAGCGCGGTCCGGACCGCGGAAACGGCACTGCTGACCTCATTCAGAGGTTTGCGGACGACCAGGACCCAATGCTCGGAGCCGGTCCTGAAGTGGAGAGCGGCCCGCGCATATTCGGTTCCGCGGATCGTCCCGAGGGAGTAGTTGTTGTGTTGCGTACGGAAGGCCCGTTCGGCGTCGGTATAGGGATCGACGGTGGCGATCGGAGACTTCGGGGGCGCGGTCACCACCGCGTTGGTCCGGCGGACCTCGCCGCCCACTCCGGGGTATCCGAGCAGCACGACGTCCGAGGCACCGAGGCGGGAGGTCAGGTTGTTGGCCGCATCGGTGAGCTTCTCGACCACCAGCTTGCCCCGGTTGTAGAGGGGATCTCCTGGGACATACGAATAGACCAAATCGCCGGTCGGGGCGCCCCCCGGCCGCTCAAACGGCGCCAGCGTCCGGCGCACTGGCCTGAGCTCGTTCTTGAGCGCGGCTCTCTCGGCGTTGCGAAGGGAGCCCTCCAGCCTGCTCAGCAGGGTGATTCCCGCCACGGCCAGCGCGGCGGCGGCGGTGACCAGGACCACACCGATGATGCGGACCCTCAGCCCCAGCGCGCCGAACGGCAGCACCTAGCGCCCGCCTCCTGACACTACGGCCCCCGAAGGCGATAACCGGCGCCGCGCACGGTCAGGATGTAGCGCGGCTTCTCAGGCTCGGGTTCGAGCTTCTCCCGCAGGTGGCGGATATGAACGTCGATCGCCCGGGGGTCGCGGTAGGCGCTGTCTCCCCAGATCGCCCGGAGAAGCTCCTGGCGGTTGAGCAGCCGGCCTGGATCGGTCATCAGGGCATCCAACAGCTCGAACTCGGAGAACGTCAGGCGGACCGGCTTGGCGTCCATCGCGACCTCGCGCTGGGCCCGGTCGAGCTTGATCGGACCCACGACGACCACCTCGTCGTCGATGGCGCGGGTGCCGGCTCGGCGCAGGACGGCCCGGATCCGGCTACGGAGCTCGGCCAGGCCGAAGGGCTTGGTGACGTAGTCGTCGGCGCCGGCCTCCAGACCCAGGACGGCATCCGCCTCCGAGTCCAGCGCGGTGAGCATGATGATCGGGACGACGTTACGTCGGGTCCGCAGCGTCCGGCACACCTCATAGCCGTCAGGGCCAGGGCCCAGGGCCACGTCCAGGAGCACGATGTCGAAGTGCTCCGATCCCGCGCGGTCGATCGCCTCCTGACCATCGGCGACGGCCACCACCCGGTGGCCCTCCCGGGCGAACGATCGGGTCAGCATCTCCCGCAGGTCGGGCTCGTCATCCACGACCAGGATGTTGAGCGATGGGTCGGGTGTCCGGGCGCCCCTGGGCGAGGCAGCAGGTGCGGCGCGATCCGTGCTCATAGGCACGATTAGCGTAACTCAGCGAGAGACGAGCGCCGGCTCGTCGGCCAGATCCGGCTGAGATGCAAGATCGCGTGCCTGCACCGGCGCGCGTCTTGGCTGGAGGCTGCCCGCGGCAGCGGTCGCCCAGAGCAGGGCGACCCACGTCACCGTGGCCAGGGCCACGTGCACCCACACCATGTCGGAGGGCAGATGAAACTCGTACTGGACGCTGCCCACGAGCCCCTGAGCAGCCAGGAGCACTCCGACGACGGTCAGCGGTTCAACCGTTCGCTGTACCTCCCGCCGGCGGTGCAGCAGCCAGACGCCGATCACCGCGACCCCGAACAGGGCCGCGATCACAGCGTGCCGGTGGACCAGCCAGGACAGCGTGTCCCGACCCTCGAACGTGAGCCGGTGGACGTGCTCCCCGGTGACGCCGCCCGAGTGGGGCCCGGCCGCCGTGGCGGCCGTCCCGGCGAAGATCGTCAGGGCGCCCAGGGGCAGGAGCGCTCTGACCGACCACACGCTCAGCCCGTCGGTCGTGCGCAGCCGCCAGCCCGGCTCGTGGGCACTCCGCCAGGCCAGCGCCACCGCGCCGATCAGGACGATCATCGAGAGGCCGAAGTGGGCCATCACGAAGCCCGGGGCCAGGTGCTCGCGAACCGTGAACCCGCCCAGCACGGCCTGGGCCAGCACGCCCAGCGGCAGCGTCACGGCCAGCCAGGCGAGATCACGGCGGAAGGGCCGTCGCCGCATGGCGGCGACGAATGCGACCACCGCGACCAGGCTGACCAGGCCGGAGACGACCCGGTTTGAGTACTCGATCACCGCGTGCCCGCTCAGGGGCGGCAGGACCTTGCCGTAGCACCGCGGCCAGTCCGGGCAGCCGAGCCCGGAGTCCGTCAGTCTGACGACGGCGCCGGTAAGGACGATCAGGGTTAGGGCGCCCAGCGCCACGTACGCCACCCGGCGAAACTGAGCAGGGGTGAAGGTGAAACCGCGAGACAAGCCAGGCCAGTTTAGAGCGGCGTCAGCGGCCTAAAGCGTGGCCAGCGTCCTGGCCAGACCGTCGGCCAGCTCGGTCCGGGCATGCCAACCCAGCTCCTGGTTGGCCCGGGTCACGTCCAGGCAGCTCCGCTGGACCTCGCCCAGCCGTTCGGGGGCGAACTCCGGCTCGGGCATCGGCCCTCGGTCAGACGCCTGGTCCAGGGCCGCGAGCAGGTCGAGGACCGACGTCTCGCGACCGTGACCGACGTTGACCGGCCCGCTGAGCTGCGCACCAGCCGCGGTCAGATTGGCCTCCACCACGTCCCCCACCTCGACCCAGTCGCGCGTCTGGCGGCCGTCCCCGTACACGGTGGGACGCCGCTGCTCGACCAGGCACCCGCAGAAGATGGCCACGACCCCCGCCTCTCCGTGGACATCCTGGCGGGGTCCATAGACGTTCCCATAGCGCAACGAGATCGTCGAGAGCCCGTGCAAACGGCGGTAGAGCTCGCAGTAGGTCTCGGCAGCCAACTTGCTCTGGCCGTAGGGGGCCAGCGAGCAGATCGGCCCCGCCTCGGGGGTGGGTATCAGATCGACATCGCCGTATAGCCCGCCCCCCGTCGAGCTGTTGACCAGCCGGCTGACGCCGGTCGCCCGGGCCGCCTCAAGCAGGGAGATCGTGCCGCAGATGTTTATCTCGGCGTCGTGAATCGGCTGGGCCACGGAGACCCGGACATCTGCCTGCGCCGCCAGGTGAAAGACGAGCTCGGGCTCAAAGGACTCAAAGAGCTGGCGCACGGAGGCGGCGTCCCGCACGTCGATCTCGTGGAGCACCGCGCCCCCCTGGACGGCCTGCTCCAGGTTCTCACGCCGTCCCGTGGACAGGTTGTCGATCACGGCCACGTCGTCGCCCCGGGCGAGCAGGCCGTCGACAAGGTTCGAGCCGATGAACCCGGCACCGCCGGTGACAATGGATCTCATCTGAGCTGCAGGCTACCCGCGCTCCGCCAAAGGGGTGTCGGATCCGCGCCCCGCGGAGCGGAGCGCGGATCCGACAAAAGGACGACCCTGGTAGGGCTGGGGGCCGTCCGAGACCCGCGAGAAGGGGGCGATGCTCGCGGGTCGGTTTGACCTCCGTGTCACTTCACAGCATACCGAGGGGAATCCGCCCCAGCCAGAACCCTGTTCGGACCCAACCCCGCAGGACCACCGTTGGGACCGTTGCCGCCGGGAGTCCGCCCGGCCAGCACGGCTTCCAACATCCGCTCGTACTCGTCGGTGACCGCCTCCCAGGAGTACATCTCGGCCCGCCGCAGAGCCCGGCTTCGGTAGCTCTCCACCAGGTCCGGAGCGTCGAGCAGGCGACCCAGTTGCTCGGCCAGATCGTCGACCCCACCGTTGCGCGAGAAGTACACCCCGGCGTCGCCCACCGTCTCGGCGTTGGGCGGATGATCATTCACCAGGACGCAGTTCCCGGCCACCATTGCCTCCAGGATCACCGGGTGTGTTCCTCCCACCTCGGTGGGGGCGCAGAACAGATAGGCGTGGCGCTGGAGCTCCCAGTACCCGCGCCCGAATACGTACCCCGGGAAGACGACCCGCGGGTCGGCTGAGCGCCAGACCTGGCGGATGTAGTCGCTGGCGTAGGGCGCTCCGCCCACCACAGCCAGCTTCATCCCGCGAGCCCGCTCGGAATCGATTCGGGAAAAGGCCTCGACCAGGACATGGGGATTGTTCTCCGGTTCCAGCCGGCCCACGAACAGGACGTACTTGCGCGGCTCGAGCCCGAGGCGCTCGAGCGTCTCGGTCCCCTCGTGGCCGGGATCCTCCACGCCGTAGGGCACCACGCCGATCCGGGTTCCATATCGGCGCTCGAAGATGTCGGCTACCGCGTGGCTGTCGGTGATGGCGCAGTCCGCCCAGCGCGGGGCGCGGGACTCGGCGAAGCGAAGATACGCCTTGGCCAGGGCGGGCCACTTGCGGCGGTCGGAGTCGAGGCCGTCCACGTTGATAACGGCGGGAATCCCCTGACGACGAGGGATCAGGCAGAGGGGCGAGTTGCCGGCAATGAAGAACAGGGCCACGTCGGGCTTGGTGATCCGAGCGGCGTGGATGGCCGAGCGGAACGTGTGCACGAACGTGTCCAGGTACTTGTTCTGAATTGTGCTCAGATGAACGAGCTGGGCTCCGCGGTACCGGGACAGCGTTCGGTCGACGACGTGCGGGCGGCAGTACACGACGACCTCATGACCGCGGTCGCTCAGGCGCCAGGCCAGCTGCTCGACCGCGGTCTCAAAGCCACTGTAGGAGGCTGGGATCCCGCGGGTACCAAGAATCGCGATCTTCACCGGGGCTCACAGAGTAGTCACCGGACGGCGCGGGCCAGCAGGAGGCGCCTGAACAGTGGCGGCCCGGCCGCAGCCCGGACCTGAACCCGCTCGAAGCCGAACTCATCGAGCAGCGAGCGCAGTGAGCGCCTGGTGTACAGGTGAAGATGGTCGCCCAGCGGTTCCGAGAAGCGTTCGACACCCCCCAGCGCGACGCGCACGCGGCCGTGCGAGGGGGTCGTGAGTAGCAGCCGTCCGCTCGGGGCGAGCACGCGACGGAGCTCAGACACCCACCTCGCCGTGTCCGCCACGTGCTCGAGCACCTCGCTGGCCCACACGAGGTCAAACTGGCAGTCATCGAAGGGCAGCGGGCCGTCGATTGTGATGCGGCGGAAGTCGAGGCCGGGGTGGTGGGCGGCGGCGCGATCAAGGGCCGCCTGGGCCACATCGACGCCGATCACCTGCGCTCCGGCCTGGGCCAACACCGCCGTGAAATGACCGTCCCCGCACCCGATGTCGAGCGCCCGCTCGCCCGGCCGGGGCTCAGCGCTGAGAAAGCTCTGCCGCAGCTCCCAGTCGAGTGGGCTCAGCTCATCGGGCAGCCGCTGCCAGAGCTCCTCGTAGTAATCCCTCATCGCGACAGATCGTGGCGCACTACAGTCGGCGCGGCCATGGAGACCCCTCGCCCATCCGCATCGGTGGTGATTCCGTTCGCCGGATCGCGGGATGAGCTGACGTGTCTGGCGGGAGATCTCGAGGGCATGGTCATCGCGCCCGGGGATGAGGTGATCATCGCTGATAACCGCCGCCCGGGCTCCCCCCAGCTACCCGACGCCGCGCTGCCGGCCGGGACCAGGATCGTGAGGGTCGATCGACTGCCCAGCCCGGCGCTGGCCCGCAACTCCGGCGCGGCCGCGGCGAGCGGGGAATGGCTCGTGTTCATCGACGCCGACACCCGTCCCGAGCCCGGCCTGCTGGACGCATACTTCGACCCACCACCGGGGGCCCGCACGGCGATCCTGGCCGGGGCGATCCTGGATGTCGCCGTCCGGTCGACGATCGTGTCCCGGCACGACGTGGCTCGGCAGAGGATGAGCCAGGACATGACGCTGCGGCGCCGCCAGCCCTACGCCCAGACCGCCAACTGCGCTGTGCTGCGCAGCGCCTTTGACTCTGTGAGCGGCTTTGACGACCAGGCGCGGGGCGAGGACGCAGATCTGTGCTTCCGCCTGTTTGAAGCCGGCTGGGAGCTGGAGGAGCGGCCGGCCGCCCGGGTCACGCATCGGGCCCGGGAAACGTTGCTCGACTGGCTCTCTCAGCAGGTGCGTCACGGTCGCGGGGCTGGTTGGCTGAACGCGCACTACCCGGGCCAGTTCCCGGGCCGTGGGTGGCGCTTTTTGGCCAACCGGCTCGTCCGTCTGAGTGGCGAGGCCGCGCGATCGCTGGCCCGCGGCGACCGCGAACAGGCCGGGTTCGCCATGCTCGATCTGATCCGCGTGTGGGCGTTTGAGTTGGGGCGGATCAGGCCGGACAGGCCACGGCGGTGGAGATAGACTCGGCCCGTGACCAACCCGCGGCTGACGGCGCTGATCCGCTGCCGCGATGAGGAGCGGGTCATCGGCCGGCTGATTGACGCGCTCAGGGCCCAGACGATCGCCGAGGCAATCCAGATCGTCGTGATCGACTCAGGTTCCCGGGATGGCACGGTCGACGATGTGCGGCGCCGCGGTCTGGAGCCGCTCCAGATCCGCCGCGAGGAGTTCACCTATGGCCGGGCGCTCAACCTGGCTGCGACCGAGGCTCAGGCACCGCTCTGCCTGTCGATCTCAGCCCACGTCCGGCTCCTCGACGGCGGTTGGGCAGCCCGGGTGGTGGAGGCCTTCGACGACCGCCGGGTGGCCTGCGCGTACGGACCGCGGCGCGAGCCGCAGGGCCTCAGACCGCTGACCGCGCCGCTCCTCCAGGACGTGGCCCATGCCGGGGCCCACCCCCTGTGGGGCTACTCCAACAGCTCGGGTGCGTTTCGCCATGAGCTGTGGCAGCGTCGCCCCTTCGACGAGCGGCTGGTGGCGGACGAGGACCTGGAGTGGGCCTGGTACTGGCTGCGGGAGGGATGGCTGGTCCGCCTCGACCCAGACCTGGCGGTGGACCACTCGCACGCCGATGAGAGCCCGGTGCATGCGTTCAGACGGCGCCGGGCCGAGGCGGCGGCTGTGCACCAGTTCCGGGAGGTCGACCCGCTCCCGCTGCGCCCAGTGCTGTCTGAGTGGTGGCGCGGTCCTCATCTGCACCGCTCCAATCTGCGGGCCCGGCTGGATCCACGGCGGATCGCGGCGCTGGCGGGCAGGTACGCCGGGCTGAGATGGCCCTGACCTCCCCACAGCTGTCGGCGCTGGTGCGCTGCCGAGATGAGGTGCGCGGAATCGGACCTCTGATCGACGGCCTGCGTGGCCAGACGCTGGGTAATTCGATTGAAATAGTGGTCGTCGACTCCGGGTCACGCGACGGGACCCTGGAGGAAGTGCGTCGGAGGGGGATTGAACCGATAGAGATTCCCCCCGGGGAGTTCACGTATGGCCGGGCGCTGAACCTGATCGCGGAGGCGGCCCGGGCTCCCCTGTGCGTGGCCGTCTCAGCCCATGCTTACCCGCTCGACGAACAATGGGCGGCCCGGATGGTGGCAGCCTTCGATGATGAGAGGGTGGCCTGTGCCTTCGGTGAGCGGGTGGGGCCTGACCTGAGGCCCCTCACAGCCCCGCTCCTCCAGGACGTGGACCATGCTCAGGCCCATCCCTTCTACGGTTACTCCAACGGCTCGGGCGGGTTCCGGCGCGCGCTGTGGGAGCGGCGGCCGTTCGACGAGGAGCTGCCGGCCAGCGAGGACCGCGAGTGGGCCTGGTACTGGCTCCGGCAGGGCTGGCTGGTGCGGCTCGATCCCGCGCTGGCCGTCCACCACTCCCACAGTGACGAGGGACCGATGCGGACGTTCGCCCGAGCGCGGGGCAACCTGGCCGCCACCAGGCGCTTTCGGGATCTCGAGCCGCTGCCGCTCCGAGCGGTCCTGGCGGAGTGGTGGCAGGGCCCTCACCTGCACCGGTCAAAGCTACGGGCTCGCCTCGACCCCCGCCGGATGGCTCAGCTGGCCGGTAAGTACGCCGGACTGAGGTGGCCGCGGGCATGACCCGGCTGCTCGCCATCAGCGCGCTGGCCGATGTGGCCGGCGGTGAGAGCACGCTGCTGCGGGCGCTGCCTGCTCTGGCTCGTCGCGGATATGAGCCCCGGCTGGCCGTTCCGGCCCGCGGTGAGCTGGCCACGGCCGCTCGGGCCCGGAGGGTCCCCACCGTCGTCCTGCCCCTGGGGCCGCCCGAAAAGTTCACCCCACAGGCCCTGGCCGGAGCGACGCTGGCGGCGGCGAGTCTCCTGCGAAGCGACGTGGTGTGGCTCAATGGCCCCTCCACTCAGCGGCTGGTGCCCTCCCTGGCTCTGACCGGCCGCCGGGCTGTGCTCAGGGTCAACAACCCGGTGGCGAAGCCTCCGGCCTGGTGGCGCCGCGGTCGCTACTGGCAGATCGTGCGGGCGATCAGCGTCCCCAGCACAGCGACAGCGCGCGAGTGCGTCGCCGCCGGGGCGCCGGCGGAGCTGGTCCACGTGATGCCGCCGCCGGCCTGGGGGGACGAGCGGCCCGAGCCGCATGTTGGCCGGCAGAACGGTGCCCTGGAGGTGGGCTTTGTAGGCACTCTGGAGTCGCGCAAGGGAGTGCTCGATCTGGTTCAGGCGGCCGGCTCCTTTCTGGCCGAGCACGCCGACGCCAGGCTGGTGGTGATCGGGCAGCCGCCCCCGGGCGACGACGGGCGGTATGCCGAGCAGCTCCGCGACGCCGCGGCGCGGGTGCCGGGCCCGGAGCGGATCCTGTTTCCCGGTCACGTGCCGAACGCCGCCGCCAGGATCGCCGGGTTCGATCTGCTGGTGATCCCCTCCCACGCCGAACCCCTGGCCAGCGTGACCGGAGAGGCCGCCGCCGCCGGGGTCCCGGTGGTGGCCACGAGCGTGGGTGGGCTGGCCGAGGGCGTCGGAGACGGGGGCCTGCTCGTCCCACCGCAGGACCCGCGAGCTCTGGCCAGTGCGATCAGCACCCTGCTGGGCGACCCGGAGAAACGCCGGCAGCTGGGCCAGCAGGCGCTGGCCGGTGCCTCCCGGTTTGACCCCGATCGATTCGCGCAGGACATGGATGGACTGCTCCGCCAGGTGCAGGGGACGAGCGGCGGACGGGTGCGGAGCCACGGCGGGGGAATCCGATGAGCCTTCGGGTGGCACTTGACGCCCGCGCGCTGGACCTTCCCTACCTGCGGGGCCAGGGGATCGGGCGCTACACCGCGGCGCTGCTCGACGCCCTCGGTCCGGTCAGCCGGGAGCGCGGCGGGGAGTTGGTCGTGCTGCGCAGCGGGGCGGACAGCCCATTCGCGGCCGATGGGGCCGGGCCGCAGGTCGAGACCTGGCGCGTCTGGCGACCGCCGGTGCCGGACACGCTGGCGATCGCCTGCGAGCAGCCGCTGCTGCGCTGGGACCTGCGCCGGATCCGGGCCCACGTTTTGCATTCCTCGTCGATCTACCGGGCGGTGCCCGCCCCGGGGCTTCCCTCGGTCGTGGCGCTCCACGATGTGATCCCGCTGCTGTTCCCCGGTGACTACATGCGCAGTGGCGTGCTGTACCGCCTGATGTACGCCACGGCCCGACGGGCCGACCTGTTGCTGACCGTCTCCGAGAGCGCCCGCCGGGACATCGTGGCCCACCTCAACGTGGCCTCGGAATCGGTCGTGGTCGTCCCCGGCGCGGCCCACCCACGGTTTCGTCCGACCCCTCCGGACCCCGACCTCCTGGCCGGGCTCGGGATCACCCAGCCCTACGTTCTCTATGTGGGAGGACTGGCTGAGCGGGATCCCCGCAAGGGCGTCGACGAGCTGATCGATGCCTTCACCGGGTGGGCGGCGGCCGACGAGAGGCCGGAGACGCTCGTCCTGACCGGGCGGCTTGGGGGCGCCGCCGGTCCCCTGCGGGACCGGGCCCGGCGCACGGCGGGACGGATCGTGTTCACCGGGTTCGTCCCGGACGAAAAGCTCCCGGCGCTGTACAGCGGGGCGAGCTGCCTGGTCACCTGCTCGCACTATGAGGGCTTCGGTCTCCCGGCGCTCGAGGCCCTGGCCTGTGGCACCCCGGTGGCGGCGTATCGGGTGGGCGCCCACGAGGAGGTGGTCGGACCCGGAGCCCTGCTTGTGGATGATGGGAAGACCGAGGCGCTCATGCTGGCGGTGCAGGTGCTGGCTGATCACCACGACCTCCGCGTCCGCCTGACCGACGCCGGGCAGGCCCACGCAGCCAGATTCTCCTGGCGGCGCTCGGCGGAGCTGACCTGGGAGGCCTACGAGCGCGTGGCCGCCCACCGCCCGGGAGTGCGATGATCAGCCACCCGTGAAGGTTGCCTTCGACAGCCGGCCGGCCAGGGATGTCCGCGGCATCGGGCGTTACACCCGCTGCCTACTCGAGTCGCTGCGATCGGTCCCCGACGCGCAGATCGTGGAGACCCACGACCCGCGACGGTGCCAGCTGTTCCACGCACCCTGGATCGATGGGGCGATGTTGCGGTGTCCAGTCCCGATGGTGGTCACCCTCCACGACCTGGTCCCGCTCAAGCGACGCGGTGAGTACCTGCGCAGCAGGCTGCGCTTCAGGCTCCGGTACCTGGCCGTCGAGCGGGCGACCCGCGTGATCGTGCCCACCGCTGCGGTGGCCGACGATCTGGTGGCGGCGCTTCGGATCTCAGAGGAGCAGGTGGTGGTGATTCCAGAGGCGGCGGCACCGGCGTTCACGGCGCGCCGGCAGGAGGAGGTAGAGGAGGTCCGGGAGCGGTTCGGACTGCCCTCCTCGTACCTGCTGTGGGTGGGCGGCCTGCGTGTGCCCGACCCGCGCAAACGGATCGCCGAGCTTGCCCGGGCACCTCGCACCATGCCGCTGGTTCTGGTCGGCCCGGCCGGCCACTGGGCCCGTGAGCTGCCCGACGTGATCGTCACGGGCGAGGTGAGCGACGACGAGCTGGCCGCGATCTACACCGGCGCCCACGCCCTGGTCGTACCCAGCGACGAGGAGGGATTCGGGCTGACCGCGGTTGAGGCCCTGGCCTGTGGGACCCCGGTGGCGGCGTGTGACGTCCCCGCCCTCCACGAGGTCCTGGACGGCCGGGCCACGCTCGTGGACGTCAGCGACGTGTCGGGTCTGATCAGCGCGGCCGAGGCGGCCCGGCGTCCCGCCCCGGAGCCACCTCCCTGGACCTGGGATCAGGCGGCCGCCGCCACGTGGGACGTTTATGCGGAGGCGCTGGGGGCTTGAACGCGGCGTTCACAACGCCACTTTTGTAACACGCGCCGCCAAAGGCCTGGATCAGGTGCAAAAAGGTACGTAGAGCGACCCTTTCCGCACGCCAAATGCCGCCCCGCTCGACCGTGTGCAGAAATGTGCGGCTGCGGCCGTCGCCCGCGCCTACCGCGCCGGCCGCAGCCCGAACGGGGCGATCGGCGTCTGCCGACGGGCCTGGACCTGGCGACGGCGGGACCGGGCGTCGGGTAGGAGCCGCCACGTTTCCCGGTAGGCAGCCAGCAGGTGGCGCTCACGCAGCAGCACGTGGCCCAGGACGAGCAGCTCGTAGGCCGCCAGCATCAGCCCGTCCCGGCGCAGCCCGTCCCGGGTCTCATTCTTGACCATCATCAGGTAGCGGTTGCGGAACTGAAGGCGCCGGGCCTCGGGGCTCATCCGCTGGCGGGTGGCCGGGCTGTAGCGGCGGATGTGCTCCGCCACGGCTCGGGGCTCGTATGCGCAGCGCCAACCCAGGAGCTGGGCCCGCCAGGCCAGGTCGACATCTGAGGCCCACAGCGCCATGTCCTCATCCAGGATCTCTCCGCCGCCCAGCGCGCACTGCTCCAACGTGCGGCGCCGGTACAGCGCAGCCGCCCCGTCGGCGCCGAACGCATCTCCCGGGGTTGAGAAGCCCGTGGATGGACGGCCGAAGCCGACCAGGCCGTTCTTCCGCCAGCGGGTGACGAACATCCCGGCGGCGTCGATCTCATCGGACTCACCGGCGCGTACAAGCTTGGGGGCGACCGAGCCGACGGCCGGGTCCTCCAGGCGGCGAAGCATCGGAGCCAGAAACCCGGGCCGCAGAAAGCAATCGGCGTTCAACAGCAGGACCGCCTCTCCATCGGTGTCGGCGATGGCCTGGTTGAGCGCCGCCGCGTACGTCCGCCGCGACGGCAGCCGCAGGTAGCCCGCGCCGTGGCGGGCGGCGATTTCGGGCGTCTCATCGGTCGAGGCGTTGTCCACGACGACCACCTCAGGCCGGGGTTCCTGCGCCAGTGCGGCGGGCAGCGACCGGCTGAGCATCGGCGCCTCGTCCACGCTCATCAGCAGGACCGTCGTCTTGACCACCGGCGGCATGGCCCAAAGCTTGGCACCCCGGCGTACCATGCCCGAGCGTGACAACCACGGTCCCTGATCACGCGGGCAACGGTGGCGTGGCGCCGGCGGAGGCTCCGCGCCGCGCATCGGAGCTGTTCGACATTCCGATCGCTCTGGCTCAGCCCGAGGACCTGCTGCGCACGATCACCGACTGGGCCCAGGAGCGCTCATCGCGGCGGGTCATGTACGTCAACGCCCATGTCGTCAACCAATCACGGTCCACGCTGGGACTGGCCGAAGCGCTCCGGAGGGCTGACCTGGTCTACTGCGACGGCTACGGCGTGCGGCTGGCCGCCCGGGCGCTGGGCCGGCCCGTACCTCACCGCATGACCGGCGCGGACTGGATCTGGATCCTGGCGGGCCTGTGCGAGCGGATGGGCCATCCGATCTACCTGCTTGGCTCCGAGCCGCCACTGGCCCGGGAGGCGGCGGCGCGGCTGCGGCGCCTGTATCCCGACCTGGAGGTGGCCGGGGCCCACCACGGATTCTTCGAGCTTCATTCACCCCACAACGAGCGGGTGATCGAGGACATCCTGGCCCATCGCCCCAGGATCGTGCTCGTCGGAATGGGCACACCGAAGCAGGAGCTGTGGGTCGATCGGTACGCTGGGCAGCTGGATGGTGCTGTCGTGTGGACCGTCGGCGCCCTGTTCGACTACGTGTCGGGACACGTGCCGCGGGCGCCCAGGTGGCTCGCCGACAATGGCCTTGAATGGATCTTCAGACTGGCAATCGAGCCCCAGCGGATGTGGCGACGCTACCTGCTCGGGAACCCGGTGTTCCTGGGCCGGGTGATGAACGAGGCCCGGCGCCAGACCGACTGAACCGGGTCCTGACCTCTCGCCGGGGCCAGTGGCTGCTGGCTGCCGGTGTGATCGTCGCGCTGGCTGCGCTGGCCTGGCACTTCAACCTCCCGCCTCGGCACAGCGCGCTGGACCCGGTCCCCGACGTCCTGCGAGCGGTCGCCGCCTCGATCGCCGTGTTCGGCATCTGCGGCTTTGGTCTGGTCAGGCTGCTTCTGCCCGCCCCGCTGCGCCGGTACGAGCCGCTGTGGGTGCTCCCCACCGGCGCCTGCGCGGCCGGCCTGGGGCTGACGGTCCTGGGTTTTGCTGCGATCCCGTTCGCGGTTTCGCTGCCCCTGATTCTGGTGGCCGGCGTCGCACTCGGCTGGCTGGCGGTCAGGCGCCGCGGCTGGCCCCGGATCGAGCTGCCCGCGCTGGGCTGGCCGGTGTATCTCGCCGTGGCAATGCTGTTCGTGGCGCTCGTGCCGCTGGTGCTGATCCAGCACTATGCCGCCCCCGTGGGCGAGGGGTCCGATGCCCACGTCGCCGCCGGCGTGGCCCAGTTCCTCACGCACTCGTACCCCACGGGCACGGACGTCTCGCAGCCGATCAACCAGATGCAGCCGACGTGGCAGTCCAAGTACCCGATCTACTACGCCTACGCAGCGATCTCCGGTATCTCGGGACTGGCCACCTGGCAGGTCCTGTCGATCCTGGCCGCGTTCCTGCTGGCGCTGACGGCGGTGGGGTTCTTCCTGGTGGCTCGAGAGGTGTTCCTGGCCCAGGCCGGAGTGGCGCTCGTGGCCATGGGGCTGGCCGCGCTCGACCGCGAGGCGCTGCAGACGATCCTCCACCCGTACTTCAACCAGACCTGGGGCTTCTTCGCTCTGCCCTTCACGCTGGTCACCGGCTGGTGGGCGGTCCACCCGGGGCTGACACGTCCCGACCGCCAGCGGACGATCGCCCTGCTGGTGATATTCGCCCTGGTGCTCGTGCTGGCCTACCCGCTGGCCGCGCCGATACCAGCAGTTCCCCTGATCGTGTTTGCCTACGACGAGCGCCGGCGGCGGGTGCAGGAGGGAAGGCGAGTGTTCAGGTTCGCTGACCTCTACCGAGGCCGGCGAAGCCTGCTGTGGCTGGTCCCGGCGGCGGCGCTTCTGGCCGTGCCGGTGGCGGGGGCTTTCTACAAGGCCGGCTCGGCCGTCAACGTGCTCCTTCCCGGACACTCTTTGGCCGACTGGGGCGGGGATATGCGGACCTTCATCCCGTGGAACTGGTTCTTCTCACTACCCGGCTCGGCCGTGGGCTGGGTGCTGCTGGTCGGGGTGCTCGGGCTGGCGGCGTGGGGGCTGGCCCGGCAGCGCCGTTCGCTCGCCCTGGGCCTGGGCGGGCTCCTGATCCTGGCGCTGCTGCTCGCGCTGTACTTCCGCCACCGGCAGAGCGGCTACTACTTCGAGTTCAAGCTACTCGCGTTCGTCGGGCCGCTGACGCTGCTGATTGCCGCGGTCGGGGCGGCCAGGCTGCGCCGGGTGGGCGTGGCCGTGCTGGCGGCCCTGTCCGTACTGGTGGCCGGCAGCGCCGTGGCTCAGATCAGGCAGACCGGCTACCAGCTGCCCAGAACCATCATCCAGCTCGCGGACTGGGCCCGCTCGTTGCCTGCAGGAGCCTCGATCCGCCTGGACATCTGGCCTCCGCTGCAGCTGTGGGGCGCGTACTTCCTGGCCTCGCGTCCCGTGTGCTCCGAGCACCCGCTGATCAACACCGACTATCCGCACGTCGCGTTCTCGGTGAAGTCCGACTACATCCTGACCACCTGGTCACAACCGGTCCCGGCGGACGCCACGGGGCCGCCGGTCAGGGCGAATGACCAGTTCCGGCTGTTCCGTCAGAAGGCGTCGGTGCCCGGACCCACCTACTGCACGACCCGGCGCTATGACCGGCTGTATACCGGCGCCGGTCACGAGTACCGCTGACGTCGCGACACTAGTCGCCGGGACTGGTGCGGGGGAGCGCCAGGGCGTAGCTCCCCGCGCCGGGCTGATCCACCGGTCCCGGGCCATCCAGATTGATCACGCGATAGCCGACAGCGTCCATCGCGGCCACAAACTCGCGGTTGGTGCCGTGGAGCTCGCACACGATCGCCGGCTGGTGGATGGCGATCGTCTCCCTCATTCCTTGCAGAACGGCCAGCTCGGCTCCCTCGACGTCAATCTTGACCAGCGCCGGTGGCCGAATCTCGCCGGCGGCAATCAGCTCATCGATGGCCACCTGCTCGACCTCCAGGACGTCCTCGGTGAGCGGGTGGGCACCGTAACCCTCGAGCTTCGACCAGGCGGCGTCATCAACCAGTTGGAGCCGCACACGCTGCTGCGCGTCCCCCACCGCCTTGGCGATCACGGTGACGTTGGAGAACTCGTTGCGGGAGGCGTTCACGCGGATCGCTTCCGCGTTGACCGGCGCCGGCTCAAAGGCGTACACGTGGCCGGGCTCGGGGCCCGCCAACCGAGCACCCAGCAATGAGAAGAAGCCGATGTTGGCCCCGATGTCGTACATCACCGCCCCCGGCGCGAGATGCCTCACGATCGCCTCCTGGACGGGACTCTCCAGGTCGCCGAAGGCGATCGACCCGATCTGGGAATGGGAGATCGGCAGATACTGCAGCGATAGGCGGATCATCCCGGCCCGGCCAGTCTGGACCCTGAGCCAGCCCGACTCGAGCCAGCGCACGAAAACGCCCTGCGCCCGAGCGCGGACGTTGCCGCCGGCGAGCGCACCCGCCCTGAGCTCGCGCAGCCGCGGATTGCCCTGGCGGACCAGACCGCGTACCAGCGCAGAGCGGTTGACCCCGATCCAATCGAGGAACTCCTTGAGCCTGCTCATGCCCAGCCCGCCAGAGCGCTCAGCGTGTTCTTCATGACCTGTGTGGTCTCCGCGCGATCGAAGCGCGCCAGCCGGGCCTGGCCCCGGCTGCGGAGCTCGGCCCGGAGCTCCGGATCACCCACGACGATGTCCAGCAGCTCGGCCACCGTGCCCAGCCCGTCCTCCGGGTCCAGCAGCACACCGGCGTCGCCCACCACCTCGCCCACGGCGGCGGCATTCCGGGCCACGACTGGCAACCCGAAGTGGAACGCCTCCAGCAGCGGGATGCAGAAGCCCTCGTGCTCGGACAGGCAGAGGAGGACATGCGCTGATCGGTAGCGCTCGGCCAGCTCCTGGCTGCTCAGATAGGACTCGAACGTGACCGCTCCAGGAGCCAGCTGCTCGGCCAGCCGTTCCAGCTCGCGGCCGTAGGCGGGCGAAAGCGGCGTCCCCACCAGCACGAGCCGAGCGTCCGGGCGTCGGCGCAGGAAACGAGCGAAGGCCCGGATGACCAGGTCCTGGCGCTTGTGCGGGGCCAGCCGCCCGACGAACAGGACGGTCGGCGGACCCGGACGCTCAGCGGGCCCAGGCGAGCCCAGGCGGCCGGGGTCAAACAGGACGGGAATCACCGCCGCGTCCCGCCCGGTGACCTCCTTCAGCTCGGCGGCGTTGTACTGGGAAACGCCGGCCAGCTGGTCGGCCACCGTGGCCAGTTCCCGGAGCTGGCCACGTCCGAGCTTGCACACAACTGCCTCGACGGGCTCGTAGGGCCAGAACCACTCCTCGGGCGTGACGTTGTGGTACAGCAGCAGCGTCCTCGCCGAGGCATCGAAAACCGGCTCCAGGTCGCGCCCGTAGCCGGAGTAGTGGAGCAGCAGGATGTCTGCGTCTGGCTCGAGCTCGCGGAGGGGGCGGATGTCGCGGCGGGACATGTCCTGGGCCGCCCGAGCGCTGAACACGTTCCCGTCCCACCCCCAGCCCTCAAGCTCGGCCCGCCAGCTGAGCGCCTGATTTGTCACGGCGTCGACCGGTCCGGCCGCGCACAGAATCTGACTGACCTTCACTGGCCGCTGGGGGTGATCTCAGCGGCCGGGCTCGCAGCGTCCTGAGGAGGCGCGGCGCCAGCCTGGTCTGACCCTGCGGCCGCCTCCTCCAGGGCCCGGACGCGCTCCTGGAGAGCCATCAACTCGCCCAGGGCGTAGACGTTGAACCGGGTCTGCTGGCCACTGACCGAATAGACGTACTGGCGCATCAGCCGGACCAGAAGTCGCTTCACGGCGGTGATTGGCGCCCCCCACCGCCGGGTCGAATACACGTCTGATTCCTCGGGCTCGATCACCGCCCACTCGGTCAGGCGTTGCAGTGAGACCTGCCGCGGATCCTCGAACGCGCCGGACTCCTCCGGTCCCTCCCGACCCGCGGCAGCCGCGGCGGCCCGGGCCTGGGCCAATGCCTCCTCAGGGCTTTTCACCGCCTTACCTCCGACCCGCTCTCGACGGGACCGACCTCGATCTGGTCCGCCTCGAGCATCCAGCTTCCGCGCAGATCAACGACCCCCTCGGCGCCGGCCACCGGGGCCACGCTGAAGGAGAGCACGCGGTCAAACAGCGGGGGTGCGTCCTCCCCAGGCTGGCGCACCCCGACCGCGAGGTCGTAGTCGCCGCCCAGCAACCCGAGGCTGGCCACGTCAAATGAGACCAGCCGGCGCTCTGTGCCCACGGTGAGCTCACGGCTGGTCCTGAACACGACGCCGCCAGCCGCCGGACGCACCTCAACCAGGAGCTCAACCTGGCCCGCCGGCGCGATCGGCTGCAGCGTCATCACGACCCGGAAGCGCTCACCCGACCCGAACACCTGCCTGGGGCGGCGGTGGCCATCCTCGAGTCGAACCTCCTGGAGGACGGCGGACTCCCCAAGCAGGCCGTCGGTGGTGGCACTCTCCAGCCCCATCAGGCGGTGATAGAAGCGCAGCCCCGCGGCCGTCGGACCGTCGTAGACCACCTGGCCACCGTCCAGCACTACGGTGCGGCGGCAGGCGTGCTCGATCGTGGCCGGCGCGTGCGAGACCAGCACCACCGTCGAGCCTCGCTCGATATGAGCGGCAATCCGGCGCAGGCATTTGCGCTGGAAGGCCTCATCGCCCACGGCCAGCACCTCATCGATCAGCAGCACGTCGGCGTCCAGGTGGGCCGCCACCGAGAACCCCAGCCTGACGAGCATTCCCGATGAGTACGTCTTGATCGGCGCGTCGATGAAGTGTCCGAGCTCAGAGAAGGCGATCATCTCATCGATCCGCTCGTCGATCTCCTCGCGGCGCATACCGTTGAGCGCGCCGTTGAGGCGCATGTTCTCCCGGCCGGTGAACTCCCGGCCGAAGCCGGCCCCGAGCTCAATCAACGTGGCCACGCGGCCCCCGCACCCCGCGAAGCCCGTGTGCAGCGGGATGATGCCGGCCAGGACCCGCAGCGTTGAGGTCTTGCCGGCCCCGTTCCGGCCCACGACCCCGACGGTCTCGCCGGGATCGATATGGAGGGTCACTCCGGCCAGGGCACGGGTGGGCGGGAGCTCCGGAGGACGAGATCCGATCAGGGAGGTGACAGCCTCCTTGAGCGTCTTGGCTCGGTCGGTCCGCGCTGGGAAGGACCGCCACGCCTCCTCCAGGACGACCTCGCCCGGCGCGAGCACGCGGGTCACAGGACCACCGCCAGTTCGCCCTCCATCCGTCGGAACAGCGCGATGCCGAAGGCGGCGGACAGGACCGCGGCCACGGCGACATACAGCAGCGTCGGGGTGTCGGGCGTCCGGCAGTAGAAGACCACCGTGCGCACCGAGGAGATGAACGGGGCGATCGGGTTGCCCCACCGGAGCAGCGGCTCGGCCCAGTGGTGGGAGTGCAGCCCAGGCAGCTTCTCAATCTGGAACAGAACGCCGGAGATGAAGAACAGCGGCATCAGCGCCGCGTTGAGCACGGGCTGGACGTCGCGATAGTAGGCATGAAGCACGGCAACGAGCAGCGACAGGCCGAGCGTGAACAGGAACAGCAGGACGACCAGCGGCACGAGCTCGAGCAGTGCCGGGCTGGCATTGCCCCGGATGATCAGCGACACGGGGAGCAGCATCAGCAACATTGCAAAGAATGGGACGAGCTGGACGGCCACCACCGCCGCCGGCACCGCCTCGCGCGGGAAGCGAACCCGGGAGACGAGCGAGGACTGCTCGACCAGTGAACCGCTCGCCGCCAGCAGCGACTGCGAGAAGAACAGCCACACCAGCAGGCCGGCCAGGATGAAGATCGGATAGTCGGGGATCGAGACCGCGTGGAGCAGCGGACCCAGCATCACCCCGTACAGCGCCATGATCACCAGTGGATTGATGAAGTACCACAGCACCCCGAGAACCGAGCCCTTGTACTTCTGGCGCAGCTCCCGGCGCACGAGCTGGGAGAACAGGTAGCTGTAACGGAGCATCGGCACCGGATTATGTGGCAGGAGGCCCCCGGGCGCGGCTTCTAGATGGCCGCGTCGGGAGCGGCGGCCCCGGGCGGGGGAGCGGCGGCCCCGGGCGGGACGGCAGTGGGCCCGGTCGGCGCTTCCTCGGTGGGTCCCGTCGGCGTTTCCCTCAAAGCGTGTCCCGGCCAGGCGCTCCGGGCGCCCACGAGCGACAGCAGCGCCGGCACCAGCACGGTGCGGACCAGCAAGGTGTCGACCAGTAGGCCAACGGCCATCGCGAAAGCGATCTCCCGGAACGGTCGCAGGGGGACGATCACAAGCAGGGCGAATGAGCTGGCCAGGACAAAACCTGCCGTGGTGATGGGCCGCGATGCGCGGCTGGCCCCGACCTCGATCGCCTCGCCGAGCCATCGTCGACGCGCCTGCTGCCAGATCCGGCCGACCAGGAACACGTTGTAATCCGATCCCAGCGAGATCAGCAGGACCCCCACGGTGAACAGGACGTAGTAATCGATCTGCCCCCACCCCAGCGCCACCTGGAGGACCCATACGGTCAACCCGAGCGAAGCCGCGACGCCCAGCAGGCTGGTCAAAACAAGGTAGAGCGGCGCCACGAGCGCACGCAGGTAGAGGGCGATGATCACGAAGATGGCCAGCAGCACGACCGGGATCACGCGCTCCAGCGAATCGATCGTTCCGCCGACGATGTCGGCCGAAAGAGCCGTATCTCCGGCCACGGCCGCAGACACCCCGGTCAGCCCGGCCTGGCGGACCAGGTCGGGGAGGCGGCCGCGCAGGGTCTCCACCGCCGAGATGCCGGTGGCCCCCAGAGGATCGGAGCGCAGGAAAAAGACCAATCTGGCGGCCGTGCCCGACCGGGCCAGGGAAAAGCCCAGCCGTCGCGCCAGCGGGATCTGGCGGGGGCCGAATACCTGGGCCATGTCGGGCTGGCGAGCGATCAGCGGCTGGAGTCGTGAGAGCGCCGCCCGCTGCCCGGCCACGTTCGAACCGGTGATCACGAGCTCCCCAGGGGCCAGCACTCCCTGGGAGAACCCGCGGCTGGCCTGGGCGTAGGCCTGGTGAACCTCGGAGCCCGCCGGGAGGTCTCTGACCAGAGCGTTGCCCACGGCCAACCGGCTCAGGCCGCTGGCCGCGGCCCCCACGAGCGCCAACACCACGATCAGGGTCACGACCGGGTGGCGCACCGCCATTCGAATCGACCACCGGCGGCGCGCGGGGCGCGCGGACGCCGGGACCTGTTCCTGGGCTGGCTCGAGCCGGGCAGGCCAGAAGATCCACCGGCCTGCGGCCGAGAGCGCCGCGGGGACAAACGTGGTCGCCACGACCATGGCGATCAGGACCGCGATGGCCAACCCGGGGCCGAAGCCCCGCAGGTAGCGGATCGAGGCGGCCTCCAGGGCGGCGGTGCCGACGGCCACGGTCACGCCGGCCACCGCGATGATGGGCACGATCTCCCGCATCAGGGCCAGACCGACGGTCCGAGGCTTGCGACCTTCCCCGAGCAGCGTCCTCGCCCGGGACATGAAGAAAATCGAGTAGTCGGTGACCATTCCGAACACGAGCACCACCAGGACCGGTTGCGCCTCGGCGGGGATCGACACACCCCCGAGGCGACCGAACTGCTCAATCACGCGGTTGGCCAGCAGGTAGGAGATGGCCACGGCGCCCACGGTCAGCAGGGCCGCGCCGGGGGCTCGGAAGTGGACCGCTATGGCCAGCGCGACGAGCAGGATCGTGCCCAGGGAGACCCAGTTGAGAAGGGTGTTGATTTTGTTGGCCTGGTACTGCTCGGCGGGCGCGGGACCCGTGTAGCCCTCGTATTCCCCCGGAAGATGGCCGATCCGGGTGCTGAGCAGACGGGCGGCGACAGCCTGCTGTTCGTAGGGCACCGCCGAGGGCTTGAACAGCAGGTACAGGAGCGCCGTCGTGTCGTGCTCCGGGGAAAAGGCCGGTCCGCCGCCGACGGCGTTGACGAGCGGGATCGCGCCTTCGATTGAAGAGAAGCCGGGGACGCGGTCCGAGGACAGGCGCGCGGCCAGGGAAACGAGCCGCGCCGTCCGCGAGGCCGGAAGGCCCCGGGAGTTACGGATCACGATCACTGTCTCGCTCAGAAGCGGGAAACCGAACTCATGGGTTGAGACCTGCTCAGCCTGGAGCGCGGACGAGTGCGGGGGCACCAGGTCCGCGAACGAGGTGACATCCGACCCTCCGAGCGCCGGGAGGGCGATGGCTGCCACCACGGCACCGCCGATCCAGGCCAGGATCACCGGGTAGCGAAAAGCCACGAAAATCCGCGCCAACACCCGGCCGACAGCCCGGAAGAGGCGTCCCGCCAGCCGGGCCACGGCGGCCATCAGGCCAAGCTCCGCTCCCCGCCGGGCCGCTCGAGCAGTGCCGGGTCGATGCCCAGCCGACGGAGCTCCGCCGCCGCCAGCTCTGAGCAGTCGGTCTCAGACAGCGTCTGCTCCCAGGGCCGCGTGGCCAGGCCACGGAGACGGTGGTAGCCCAGCGAGTCGATCGCCCGCCGGGCCAGGAACGCCTTGAAGGCCGGGTCGCCTCCGTATTCGAACGCGGCCTGATGGAGCGCCTCCGCCTCCCGGCGCAGGTCGAGCCTCACGGGCAGGTAGAACCCGAACACGGGGATCGAGGGCAGCAGGGCCACCGCGACGGCCAACAGGACGCTGAGCGCATGGATGGAGGAGAGACTGCTCGCGCCGCCGCTGGCCGCGCTGGCCCCGGCCACCTGCACCTGCTGGGCCACACCTGAGAAAGCGCTGCCGAGCAGCGGCACGCTGCCGGCCAGGCCCAGCGCCTTGCCGACCGATTCCACGGCCCGGCCATCCACCACCGCCGTGTGGCTCAGGCCCGACAGGTCGCTGAGCTTCAGCCCGATCGCCACGCCCAGCCCAATCCAGGCCGCCACCCAGGCCCCGAGGGCCATGTCCAGCGCGTGCAGCGCCCGGGTGCTCGGGACGACGCTTCTGAGGGCCCGCGAACCCGGAACCAGACTCAATCCGCTCTCCAGTCCGCTCTCATGGCTGTCCTGACAGTTCCCCCGGGAAGAGCAGCCAAATCACGCTGGTGTCTCAAGCAACACCGTGACCGGACCGTGATTCACCAGCTCGACCTCCATCGGTGCGCCAAACACTCCCCTGCGGGCGCCGAGCCGCTCACAGAAGCGCTCGTACAGCGGCTCGGCTGCCTCGGGGGACGCCGCCTGGATGTAACTGGGGCGATTTCCCCTCCTCGCGTCGCCGTACAGGGTGAACTGGCTGACGCACAGAATCTCCCGGTTCCCGAGTGGCTCGTTCATCCGCCCCTCCGCGTCTCCGAACACGCGCAGGGCACGGACCTTGTCAGCGAGCCAGTCGGCCTGCGACTCACGATCGTCCACTCCCACGCCCAACAGCACCAGCAGCCCGGGACCGATTTCCGAAACCGTGACCCCCTGCACCGATACCACGGCCCGGGTCACGCGCTGCACGAGCGCGCGCATCAGGCCTCCCTGAGGTCGGCCGCGGCCCGCTCCGGGGGGATGATGTTCAGGTGCACGCCCGCGCCCAGTTCGAGCCCGGCCAGGTGCGTGAGCCGGGGAACGATGTCGATTCGCCAGCAGAAGTGCTCAGCTCCCTGTGGGGCGGTACGGA
The DNA here is from genome assembly GCA_036490975.1 of Solirubrobacteraceae bacterium. GTDB lineage: Bacteria > Actinomycetota > Thermoleophilia > Solirubrobacterales > Solirubrobacteraceae > Palsa-465. Next base: position 81,180 of record DASXCS010000055.1, on the reverse strand, counting down.
CCCACAGGTTGAGGGGCGGCGCGGCGCCCAGGCGCCGCGCCAGTCGGCCCAACGCTTCGCGCAGCATCGCGGCGCCACTCGGCCCGTCGTCGTCAAAGCGAGGCCTGGGCGTGCGGGGAGCGATAAGGAGCTGGTAGGGCACTAGGGCGCCGTAGGGCGCCATCAGCACGCATTCGTCGTCGATGGCGACGATCCGCTCCCGGCGGCGAACCTCCTCCTGAACCAGATCGGCCAGGAGGTTGCCACCCATCGTGCGGGTGGCATACGCGCCGAAGCGTTCACGCTCCCGAGCCACATCGGCCGGTACGAATGGGAGCGCATAGAGCTGGGCGTGGGTGTGGGGAAGCGAGGCTCCCGCCTCACGACGCTCGTTGACGATCACGTGCACATAGGCGGCCCCTGAATGCTCTCGCATCCGGGCTCGCCACACGTCGACCGCCGCCTCCACCTGGCCCTCTGAGAGCTCGGACAGCGAGGTCACGGGGTCCGGCGCGTTGATGATCACCTCATGCGCTCCGGTGGCGGACCCGGCCCAGAACAGATCCTGGTTGGCGTCGCGCGGTGGATCGGGCGAGTCATCGCTCAGCGCCGGGTAGAGGTTGGGGACGACGCGCACCCGCCAGCCGGGGCTGTCGGGAGGCCCTCCGGCCGGCCGGACCGCATACAGCTCGGGCGGGGTGCGGTCCTCGTGGCCCTCGGCAAACGGATCGGCCTCTGGATCCAACGGGGGCCCGGGGGCGGCCGTTATCTCGCCACCCGGCCGACCTGCGCGCTCACCCGCGACGATCGCGCGCTGCCCTGTCAGCGGGTCAATCCGGAGCTCAGGAATGCGGTGACTCTACGGGACCCATCTCCAGCTCCTTCTCCATCGCCACGTGCTCGATCCCGGCCTCCCTGAACACCGCCCCCCGGGGCCGATAGCCGACGCGGTCATACAGATCGCGGGCATAGGTCTGAGCGTGGAGCACGATCCGGGCCGCCCCCGCGGCCCGGCTCTCAAGCTCCGCGGCCTCCAGGAGCGCAGTCGCGATCCCACGCCGGCGGGCGCTCGCCACGACCGCCAGCCGGCTGAACTGGACAGTCCGGCCGACGATCAGCAGCCGGCACGTGGCCAGCAGCTGTCCGCCTGCCACGGCGACCAGGTGGATCCCCTCCTGATCCCGGCCATCCAGCTCCTCGCGCTCGGGCACACCCTGCTCGACGCAGAACACGGCATGGCGCAACGCCAGCGCATCGCGAAGCTCGTGCCGGCCCTGTGCCCGCCTGACCTCGTAGTCCACCGTGGTCGCCACAATCAAAGGGTGGCATAGTGAAAGATCCTCAGTTCCGCCGGCCACCGTGGTTTCTTCCTCAAGACACGCTAAAATAGGCTGAACCCACCAGGGCTGTTTGGCTAGGGGCCGTGGGCGCCACTTCACCTCGTCAAACGCGTGCTCTGTGGTTTCTAGAGCCGCACCGCCATTTCGCTTCGGCTCCGAAGATCGAGACGCGAAGGTCCGTTACTCCATGGGTGACTCCACCCCGTTCCCTAATCCTGCCGCCATCGCACGCGCGGAGGTCTTCACGCGTGAACAGTTCGTCTCTGACGGCGAGACGCTCGAGGACGCGCTGGCCCCCGGCTCCGCGCGTCGGCGGGCGCTGGACGCGGCGCTGGCCGAGATCGAGGACGGACGCAAGCAGCCCTCGGTGCAATGGCGGACCAGCTTCTCTCTTCTTCTGGGGCTGGAGAGGTTGCTCTCCGAGGAGGAGCCCCGCCTGGCCGACGGAACCGTTCTGTCGGCTCACCAGGTCGACGCACTCTCGGGGACGCTGACGGCGCTGCTGGCCGAAGCCCAGCGCAACGGCTCGCCGGTCAACGGCAACGGTTACATCCCCCTGGCCGACGACGAGGATGACGAGCCCGCCGCGGAGGTCGCGGAGGAGGAGGAAGCGCTCGAACCTGACGACCGTGTGGATGAGGACGCCGGCGGCGAGGCCGAGGTCGACGAAGAGGACGTGGAGCCCGAGGACTGGCCCGAGGAGGAGCCCGAGGAGGAGCCCGAGGACTGGCAGGAGGAGGGAGACGTTGATGAGGACGTCCAGCTCGACGAGCAGCCCGAGGATCCGAACGCCGCTCGGAGGTTCTGGTTCGAGCACGCCACAGGCGCGGGCAAGACGGTGGCTGCCCTGGGCTTCGTGGAGGCCTCGCGAACCGGTGGGATCCTGATCCTGACCCACCGACGCAACCTGGTGGACCAGTTCAATGGCGAGCTTCGAGACCGCGGCTACCGCAACCGGATACACGCGCCGCTCCTGAACGGCCAGGATGCCCCGACCGGCCCGGTCACGGTGGAGACCTACCAGTGGTTCGTCCGCAACGCCGGAAAGGTTTCCGACGCCTACACGATCGTGATCTGCGACGAGGCCCACACGGCCCTGGGCGAGAAGACCTCGGCGGCGATCCGGAGCTGGTCGGGTCCGATCTTCATCGGCATGACGGCCACGGGCGCGCTGATCGCCCGCCATGTCACCGATCTCTTCCCCACCCAGACCTCGCGCTTCGACCTGGCTCAGGCCGCGCGGCGGGGCGTGATCGCGCCGCTGCGCTGCATCCGGATCCCCCCCGGACCCGGCGTCCGGACGATCGCCAAGGTGCCACTGCGGCGCGGTGAGGTGGACACCGAATTTGACCAGGAGATGCTGGCCGAACTGCTGGACCAGACCCCATTCAACATGGCCGTGGCCGACCTCTACAAGACACGTTTCAACGGCATCCCCGGAATCGTCTACGCCGCCGGAGTGCGACACGCCTACAACGTGGCCGAGGCGTTCCGGGAGGTTGGGATCAACGCCCAGGCCGTGTCCGGAGAGACGCCCAAGCGTGACCTGGCCCGGATCCTGGCCGAATACGAGTCGGGCAAGGTGGACGTGCTCGTCAACGCGATGCTGCTGGCCGAGGGCTGGAACAGCCCAAGGGCCACGATCTGTATGCACCTCGCCCCCACCGCCTCCAGGCGCGTCTATCAGCAGCGCGTCGGCCGCGTGACCCGCCGCACGCCGGGCAAGGAGGCTGGAATCGTGATCGACTTCGTCCACCCGGCGACCAAGCACGACGATCCCGTGGTGACGCTGCACTCGCTGCTCGACAGGGACGTGTACCGGGGCGGGGCGATCGTCGTCGGGCCGGTCCGCCGGGGCAGGGGCCGGCGCGTGCGCGTGGAGCGCCGCGTCCTGCCCGTGACTCCGGATCCCGACCGCCGCGCAGAGGTCTTCGAGCGGGAACTGTGGCGGATTGCGGTGGAGAACCTCGACTACGGCGAGCAGCACGTATGGGCCGCGTTGGCCGGCGCCCGCGTGGCCCCCAACGGCTGGCGCCGCGCCAAGGCGATGCTCCACTTTGACCGCCAGGGTGAGCTCAAGCGTCGCTTCCTGCTCACGGCCGTGCAGCGCAACCGGCACTCTCAGCTCCGGCTGCGAGCCCTCCAGGAGATCTCGTCACTGCGCGACGCCGAGGCGTTTGACACGGCCATCGACATCATGGCCGGCTGGCCCCGGGACGAGCGGCGTGAGGGGAGCAAGATCATGCTCCAGGCGCTGGCCGACCGGAGGATCGGGCGGCGTGACCAGGCCAACGCCTGGATCTGGCGGATGGCCGAGTACACGCGTGAGGTCCATGAGGAGTACGCCGTCCAGCGCTGGCCCGAGACCAAGCGGCTGCTCGGCCTGCTGGTCAATTCTTCCGGTCAGGCCCATGCCCGCAATGCTCGCCGGCTGGTCCACGCGGCGCGCAAGGAGGACCGGCGGCTGTCGGCGGCGCTGCTGGCCGCCGCGCTGGCCCACACGCCCGAGGCCGAAGAGGCGCTGCGCGGCGCCCGGACCCGGCTGGCCCGCAAGCCGGCCGCGCTGGCCCGTGAGCTGCTGCGCAACTTCCCCAAGGGACGCGGCAAGGGCCGGCGCAAGCGCAAGTCCCAGACGGCGACCGTGAACGGCGCCACCGCGGCGCAGAACGATGCGGTCCGGGCCAAGAGGGGGGCGAAACCGTCGACCGAAGAGCAGACGCCGGCGGAGGTTGTCGAACTCGACGAGGGCCTGACCCCAGGTCGGGACGAGGAAGCGGCCGCCTAGCCCGCGTTGTCGCAGCCCGGCTGGAGCCGGGCGGCACACAAGTTCTGAGCTCCCGGGCCGTTGAGTCCGTGGATGCGCCTCAAGCTCACGCTTCGCGCCGCCCTGTCCGCAGCGGTACTCACAGCGACGTTGGCCTGCGCCCCGAGCGCGCTGGCCTGGAAGCCTCCTCCAGCGGTTGCCAGCGCCGTCGTCAAGACGACCAACGTTCCCGTACGGATGAGCGATGGGGTGGTTCTGTATGCGGACATCGTCAGGCCCGCGGGGTCAAACGGCCAGGCCCTCACCCAACCGCTGCCGGTTCTGCTGACCCAGACGCCCTACAACAAGAACACGCCCAGCCTCAACTTTGAGGATGACTATCTGGTCGAGCACGGGTACGTCCAGGTGATCGCCGACGCCCGGGGGACCGGGTCCTCCGAGGGGACGTGGGCCTCATTTGCTCCGCGCGAGCAGCGCGACGGCTACGACCTCGCCGAGTGGGCCCGCCACCAGCCCTGGAGCGATGGCTCGATAGGTCTTCACGGAACCTCGTATGGGGCGATCAACCAGTTCCTGACCGCAGAGCAGGACCCGCCGGGCGTCAGGGCGGCATTCCCGATCGTGCCCATGTCCGACGCCTACCGCGACGTCACGTTCGGCGGCGGGGATACCGACACCTCATTCATTCCGTCCTGGCTGGGCCTGGTCACGGCCACGGGAATGGTTCCCGCCACCTACGCGGCCACAAATCCGACCGAGGCGGCCCATGTGCTGGTCGAACATTCGGGCGGCGCGCTGTCCTTCCAGGGCGCTCAGATCCTTGACTCGAGCACGGGAGGCAGCGCGGCGTACGACGGCCCGTTCTACCGGCTGCGCTCGCCCATCGACAGGATCCGCCGCGACCACGTGCCGACATTCATCGTCGGCGGCTGGTTCGACCTGTTCCAGCGCGGCGAGCCGCTGCTCTACCAGGCGCTACGCCGCGAGCATGTACCCACCCGCCTGGTGATGGGGCCCTGGTACCACATCACCGCCGGCCAGGGGCTTCCGGCACAGGGAGTGCCCACGCTGGACGAGCTCGAGCTCCGCTGGATGAATCACTACGTCAAGGGCATCCCTGATCCGAGCCTGGGCAAGCTCGCCCCGGTCACCTACTACGAGAATGGATCAGACAGGTGGCGCACCGCCGGCGGCTGGTACGCCCCGGGCGTGCGTTTCCACGCCCTCCACCTATCGGGGCCGGCCAGCCCGCAGTCTCCAGGGACGCTGAGCGCCCAGCCTCCGACCGGGCAGCAGAGCCCGGACACACTCATGTACAACCCGGCCACGGGCGTGTGCAGCCGCTCGACGATCCAGTGGAGCGCCGGTGCCGGCGGAGGAGACGGGACGCCCTGCGAGACCGACGACCGCATCAACGACGCCACCAGCCTGTCCTACGACATCCCGATCAAGCATGCCCTGCACCTGCTGGGTCCGATGACCGCCCGCATCTGGGTGGCCAGCCAGGGAGGCCGCGACAGCCTGCTCACGGCCCGGGCCGAGGACGTGGCGCCGAGCGGGGCGGCGACCCAGATGAGCGCCGGTTGGGACACGATCTCGCTGCGCGCCCTGAGTGCCCGCCAGACGGTCTATGACCACGGGCTGATGACGATGCCGTTCCACCCGTTCACTCAGTCCTCCGCGTTGCCTGTGCCGAGTGGCAAGCCCGTTGAGGTGGACGTCGAGATCTATCCCACAGGCTGGGACCTGCTGCCCGGGCACACCCTCCGGCTGACGCTCCAGGAGGCCGACGCCCCCCACCTGACGGCGGCGCTGCCGTTGGCGCTGAACAGCGTCGGAGCGACCCTGTCGATCTACCACGACCGGTCTCACGACTCCGAGCTGGTGATACCCGTCCGGTAGGGGCGCGCGGGCGCGGCCCGCTGAGCCCGGACTCACCGGGCGCACCGGACCGCAGGGCGCGCGGCGGCGCCGGGTGTCGACTTTTCCGGAATGTCGAGCCGCCGGCGTTCCATTTCTGCACTTCCGATCGCCGAGCGGCGGAGTGGTGTGCAGAAATGGGCGCCGGCAACTGCTCAGTCACGTTTTGGTCAACCTGAGCGACCGGCCTGGCTCCACGACGGCCTCGCGGCCTACAACCGCACCAGCACCAACCCGGCGGCCAGCACGACGAAGGCCAACCACAGCGCGGACAGCGCGCCCTCCAGTGGCCCGGCCAGGTGAGCGCTGTCGAGCCGGATGACCGTCCCGTCCTCGAGCTCCTGCTCGCCCTCAACGTGGAGCGTGCGCCGGCGAAGCTCTCGGGCCGGCGAGGAGAGCCGCCGCTGGGCCACGCTGACCAGGAAGCACGCGGCTGCCACCAGCAGGCCCGCGGGGCGGACGGACAGGGTCTGGGCGAAGTAGCCCGTGAAGGCGGGCAGGGCGCCCCAGGCCAGAGCGAACATCCAGTCGGTATGGAAGCGGCCACCGGCCAGCTCGAGGTTGTAGGCCGGGACGGCGAGGCCGCCGGCCACGATCAGCGGGACCAGCCAGGGCGAGACGACGAGCGCACCAGCCACGCCGATCCCGAGCGCACCGGCCAGGCCTGCGACCGCCAACATCACCAGCACCCTCCGGCTCAGTGAGGTCCGCAGCGGGCGGCCCCGGAGCTCGTCCAGAGCGTGGGCGCTCACTCCGACGGCGAGCAGGAAGGCGGCCAGCGTCGCTCCCAGCCGGCCGGCGTGGATCCGGGGTGCCGCCGCCGCCCCCAGCGCCACGAACGAGAGGTGCCACGCGGTGTACGGCGGGTGCAGGACCGTAACGAGGTCGCGCCACCCACCCGGGGCCAGCGCATAGAACGCCGGGCGCGCTCGTGCTCTTTCGGCGGGGGAAAGCGCGATCGGCGGATCTTATCCCGCGCCCGCCCAGGGCCGAGCCAACCACCGGCGCTGCGCAGGCTCGACGGGCGGGGGCGCGGGCAGTGGCGCTCCGTCCACGATCGATGCAGGCCCGGCTGAGGCCAGCCAGTGGGCTCGCTCTTGGACCAAATGCCCTGGAGGCCGGCCCCGCTCGTTGCGCCGGCGGTCCAGAACGCTGACCGCGTTGACCTGGAGCAGCACCCCCTGGGCCACAAGGTCCCCGAGGCGCTCCGGCTCGCGCTGAAACGCCATCGTCCGCTCGGGGTGAGCCAGCGTGATGCGGTAGCCGCGGCCGGCCACGTGACCAAGCATGCAGCCGAGCAGCGAGACGGCGTCGGGGGTCTCGACCAGCACTCCCGGAAAGTCGTCCCGGAGGTGAGGGGTGGCCGCCACCGTCCCAACCCCGGTCTTCGAAGCCGCCCGGGCCATCTCCAGCGAACCGGCCAGATCCTCCGGGCCGTCATCGATACCGGGCAGCAGGCGAGTGTGAATGTCGACCAGCGCGCCGGTCATGCGGCCTCCCTCCTGGCCCCCCACATCACCAGCCCTGCCCCGAAGCTCATCGGCCGGGCCACCACCTGATCGATCCCGGCGGCCTGCCAGCGCGCGACCAGATCGGTCTCGCGGGCATGGAACTCCTCAATGTTCGGGCCCAGGAAGCGGCCAACCTCGACCCAGGCCGGAGAGACCAGGCGCCCGAGCAACGGCAGCCCGACCCTGGTGTGCGCTCTCCACAGGGTCCTGAGCAGCGCTCGGCTCGGCACCCCGAACTCGACCATTCCGATCCGCCCCCCGGGCCTCACCACGCGCGCTAGCTCGGCCATGGTTGCCGCCACGTCGTCGACGTACCGGAGCAGGTAGGTGAACGTAAGAGCATCAAACTGGCCGTCACTGAACGGCAGCTCCTCCGCCTGGCCGTGGACGAACTCCACGTGCTGCCGGATTTCAGCTGAGGCCGTGGCCAGCTTGGCTCGGGCGCCGCCCAGCATGTCCTCGCTCTGGTCGAGCCCGATCACGCGCGCCCCTCGCCCAGCCAGGGCGAACGCGACCATCCCCGTGCCGGTGGCGACGTCGAGCACGCGCTGCCCGGGCCGGGGGCTGACGGCCTGCACCATGGCGCTGCGCCAGCGGGGGTCCTGGCCGAAGCTCATGATCGAGCCGACGCGGTCGTAGCGGCTGGGGAGCCCGGCGAACAGCTCGAGCGCGTGCTGTTTACGACCGGACGAGGTGCACCTCCCCGGCCTCGAGTGCCACCTGGCCGTGATCGCCGGCCACGAGCAGCCGCCCATCCTCGTCCACCCCGACGGCCTCACCGTGCCCCCCCGCCCACCGAACCGGCTGGCCGCGGAGCGCGTCGCGCGCCCGCACGGCCTCCAGCACGCTTTCGGCCGGCGCCGTGATCCAACAGCCGAGCGCGGCGAGCAGTTGCCCGAGCGCGGGCCCGAGCACCTCGAGCCCGAGATCCAGCGTGCCGGCGATCCCTCGGAGCTCGTCGGGGAAGTCGTCCTGGCGGAGGGCCATGTTGACACCGATGCCGACGACCGCCCACCCCTCCTGAGGACGGCCCTCGACCAGAATCCCGGCCACCTTCCTGCCCTCCACGAGTACGTCGTTGGGCCATTTCAGGCTGGCGGGCGCCGGAGGGGCGCCCGGCCCGGGTCCAACCGCATCCGACCGCACCTGATCCACGGTCTCAGCCACGGCGACGCCGGCAGCCAGTGGGAGCAGGCGCGGCGGGTCGCGAACCACCACCGAGCAGAGGATCGCTCGACCCGCCGGAGCGGCCCAGGTGCGACCCTGGCGCCCGCGACCCGCCGTCTGCTCGGCGGCGGTTACGACCGTGCCGTGGGGTGCGCCGCGCTGGGCGAGCTCGCGGGCCCGTTCGTTGGTCGAGTCGACCAGCCGCAGATGGACTCGGGGGTGACCCAGGTCTGGGCTCACGCCGGCCTGATCCGCAGCTCATCGTCGATTTTGACCTCCAGCGTGGCCCCGGCATCGCCGTGGCTGACGGCCACGGCGAGCCGGCGGTACGCGTCCTCATACAGCAGCAGCTGGCCCGGGTCGGCGTCGGCGAACGTGAGGGCGAACGGACAGGTGTGCGTCTGACCCGACGGATCGCGGAGCTGGACCGCTCGCCCGAGCCTGAGCCCGGCGCCCTCCAGATCGCCATGGCCGGCGTCGAGCTGGAGGTTGCCGTAGCGATCCACGTACAGGACGTGGGCGACCAACCAGCCATCGTCAACTCGGGCCCGGAGCAACTCGAGCTGCACGAGCTCGGCTGGGTCAAGCGGGTCGCCCGCCTCTGCCAACTCGGCTCCGGCGGCCAGGCGGGCCGCAACCGGGCTGAAGATGTCGCGACCGTGAAAGGTGGCCGAGACGGGCTCGAGCCGGAACGGCGAGCGGGCGATGTCGACGGCTTCCACGACCCCGCCGGCCTGGTCGGCCGCCAGCCACAGCAGGCCGTTGTCGGGTCCGACAAGTAGCCGCTCATCCCCGAGGCGCAGGGCCACGGCGCGGCGCTGAGCGCCCACGTCGGGATCCACCACCGCGAGGTGCACCCCGACCGGGGTGTAGGGCAGTGCACCGGCCAGGACGATCGCACCCACCCGAACGTCCTGCCGGGGGATGCCGTGGGTTATGTCGATCACCCGGGCCTCCGGACAAACGGTCGCGATCACCCCGTGGCAGACGCCGACGAAATCGTCGCTCAGCCCGTAGTCAGACAGGAACGTGATCACGGGCGTGCGCGGACTCATGGCCAGGCGCCCATGTTGACAGTCATGCTGGCTGACAAGCCCGCCCGCATGGCGCGCTAACCTCGCTGGCTACGCCGCAACCCTGGACCGCGGATTGTGTTTGAGGGAGAGCCATCAGGCCAGGGCTTTGCCAGTGTCGACCAAAGGAGCAACGTGAACACAACTGAACGTGCGCTCAGGCAGAGGGCAGCGCGGATCTCGGGGAGAGCTGCCCGAGTGTCGGCGCTGATGTCAGCCGTTGCGCTGATCGGAGTCGGTGCCGCTGTCGCCGCCTCGACGACCACGATCCGCAGCGCCAACAACGCCACCCTCGGCCGTATCCTCGAGAGCCCCTCGCGGCATACGCTGTATGTCTTTGTCCAGGGGACGAGCTCGCACGGCTCAGCGCACACCCAGAAGGGTTGGCCAGCGCTCACTGCCTCGGGCAAGGTGGTGGCGGCGTCGGGCTCCCATATCAACGCAAAGAAGCTTTCAACGCGGAAGCTCTCGGGCGGCAAGCACCAGGTCACTTATTACGGCCAGCCTCTGTACCTGTATACGGGCGACAGGAAGGCGGGCCAGACGAAGGGCGAGGCGAAGTCCACGTCCACAGGCACCTGGGTCGTTGTCAGCACCACCGGCCGGCCGGTCCCGCCGCCCGGGTACTAGCCAGGACCGCTCCTTCCCCGTGCCGGGTAGGGCCTTGCGAAGACCGCTGGTGGCGGCGTGCGTGATCGGCGCGATCGCCTCGCCCGCCGCGCTGGCGGCCGCCCACGACAGGGCCCTGCCAACCGGCGCTGCTGCTCCTGACGCCGGGGCATTGGCCGAGGCGGCGTCCGACCAGCTGGACGTGAATCCGTTCCCGGGCACGCCGGATGCCGCGCCGCAGTCGCAGATCATCTTCTCCGCTCTGGCCCAGTCTGATCTGGCCTCGGTCAACGTGCTGGGTTCCCGGAGCGGGCTCCACGCGGGCCATCTGACCACGCTGCCCGACCAGGCGGGCGTCGCCTTCGTCCCCGATCATCCGTTCACCCCGGGCGAGCGGGTGCAGGTCAGCGCCTCGCTGACCTCGGCCAGGGCGGGGACAGCCTCCGGGGCGCTGGGAGCCACGCACCTGGGCTGGTGGTTCACGGTCGCCGTGCCGGTCCAATCACCCAGTGCGACGCCAGCCGGTTCGGCCCAGGACCGGACGTCCAGCTCCCCCCAAGCGACCGCGGCCGGTACGGGCGGGCGCGTCCAGTCGTTCCGTTCCGAGGCGAACTTCCATCCCCCGGTGGTGAACTTCAGCTCCGATCCTGACGGAGGCTCGGGAGACATCTTCCTGTCGCCCAACAACAGCCCGCAGGTGGGCGCGATGATCGTGGATGGCCGCGGGCACCTGGTGTGGTTTCGCCGGGTGCAGCACAGCGCCGATTTCAACCTGCAGGCTCAGCACTATCAGGGCAACCCCGTGCTGACCTGGTGGCACGGCAACGTGGACAACGGCCACGGCGTCAACGGCCAGGGCATGATCATGGGCCAGTCCTATCGGACCATCCACATTGTCACCGCGGGTCATGGCTACACCTCCGACCTGCACGAGTTCCAGGTCACGCCCCAGGGCACGGCACTGATCGACGCGTACGTGCCCGTCCGGATGAACCTCTCAAGCTATGGCGGGCCAAAGAACGGGACCGTCTACGACAACGTCATCCAGAACATCGACATCAAAACCAACCACGTGCTGTGGGAGTGGCACTCCCTCGGCCATATCCCGCTCAGCGACTCCTACGCGCACCCGACCAGTGCGCAGCCCTGGGATTACCTGCACCTCAACTCGATCGACGTGCAGCCCAATCAGAACCTCCTCCTCTCGGGTCGGAACACGTGGGGCGCATATTTGATCGGAGAGCGCAAGGGAAGCGTCATCTGGAAGCTCGGGGGGAAGAACCCGACGTTCCAGATGGGCACTGGAACCAACTTCGAGTGGCAGCACGACGCCCGCATGATCGGGCAGACCCTGAGCGTGTTCGACGACGCCGGTCTCCCCCAGGAGGAGTCGCAGTCCTCGGCCAAGCAGATCCTGGTCAACCGGACGGCGCTGACCGCAACGCTCCAGCGCACCTACACACACTCGCCCCAGCTGCTGGCCGGCAGCCAGGGCAACGCCCAGACCCTCCCCAACGGCAACCTGTTCGTCGGCTGGGGATCAGAGCCCGATTTCTCGGAGTACAACTCGGGCGGGCAGCAGATCTTCAACGGCAGCTTCCCGCTGGGGGTCACCTCCTACCGGGCCTACCGATTCCCCTGGAGCGGTCAGCCCAAGGTCCCTCCCGCGATGGCCAACTCGCCGGGCCGAACCGGAGCCGTGACCGTGTGGTCAAGCTGGAATGGAGCCACGACCGTCGGCGGCTGGCGGGTTCTGGGAGGACCCAAGAGCAACTCGCTCCACGTGCTCGACTCCCGCACGGCCACGCAGGGCTTCGAGACCAGGGTCGTGCTGCACTCAGAGCCGCGCTTCTTCGCCGTGCAGGCGCTGGGGCTCAAGGGCAAGGTGATCGCCACGTCGGGCGCCCATGTGGACAAGCGCCACCTGGCCATCTTCAACCCCAACACGTATGTACACACCTCCAACGGCTACGCCGGCATCCCGGTGGGGTGCTTCACGGGCAGCAACTGCGGCATCTCGCTGCGGATCCGGCTCAAGGGGGCGATCGTCGGGCAGAGCAAGCCCGTGCACGTCGTCGGCGGCAGCGGCGCCGTGCTCTACGTCCAGCTCTCATCGGCCGCCCGCAACGCGCTTTCGCAGAGCTCCGGCCACCACATCCTCATCGAGGTCACGGCGCGGGGCACATCGGGCATCAGCACGACCACCTACCTGACCGCCATCCCTTACTCCACGAGCGGGTCGGGTCCCAAGGCCAACGTGTCGCAGTCGCCATCGGTGCAGGTGGCGAACACGACCTCGTTCGTGTCCTCAAGCGGAGCCGGGTCAGTCCTGGCCGCCTGTTACGCCGCCCTGCCATGTGGGCTCAAGGCCACGCTGTCCGTGGGCAACACGGTGGTGGCCGGGACCTCTTCCCAGCACCTCGGCGTGGCTGAGCTGGGCAACGTCAACTTCCAGCTGAACTCCGCCGGACAGTCGATGCTGTCCGCGGCGCCCGGCAACCAGCTCGCGGCGCGGATAAGGCTCACCGACGGCAGCGCGACGGCGTCGGGCCAGATCGTGCTGGTGCGCCACGGATGATCAGCTCCCGGCTCAGCTCAGCCCTCGGAGCGCTGCTCGTGGCCGGCGCTCTGGCGGCCGGGGTCCCAGCGTCCGCCTACAGCATGGCGGCGGCGATGAGGTTTCACTCCCAGGTTTTTCGCCCGGCCGCCGTCAGCTTCGGCGGAGACCCGGACCACACGTCGGGTGACATCCTCCTCACGCCCCGAAACGGCTATCAGCGGCGCGTGAACTTCTGGCGTGGCCCCGAGATCGTGGACAGCGCGGGCCAGCTGGTGTGGTTTCACCCGCTCCCCGGGGGGGAGCTGGCCAACAATCTGGAGGTCCAGCAGTACCAGCGCAAGCCCGTGCTGACGTGGTGGCAGGGCAGTGGGTCGGGGGGGCACGCCGAGGACGTGATCATGGACCGCAATTACCACACGGTTGCCATCGTGCGCGCGGGCAACGGGTACCAGGCGGACACCCACGAGTTCCAGATCACTCCCCAGAACACGGCCCTCATCTGCGCTGTCGCGACGGTCAAGGCCAACCTGTCCAGCGTCGGCGGGCCCACCCACGGAACCGTCAACGACAACGTGATCCAGGAAATAGACATCAGGACAGGCCAGGTTCTGTGGAGCTGGCACTCGCTCGGTCACATCCCGCTTGCGGCGTCATACACGCGACCTGCCGGCTCACAGCCGTGGGACTACTTCCACCTGAACTCGATTCAACAGCTGCCGGGGGGCAACCTGCTGATCTCGGCCCGAAACACCTGGGCGGTGTACGAGATCAACAAGCACCGCGGGGGCATCGTGTGGACGCTGGGCGGCAAGCGCTCGAGGTTCAAGGTCGGCGGGTTGGCCAAGTTCGAGTGGCAGCACGACGCCCGCCTGCAGGGCAACAGCCTGAGTCTGTTCGACGACGCCTCGGACGGGCCAGAGCAGCAGGAGCCGCAATCCTCGGCCAAGGTCCTGATCCTCAACCTGCACTCGATGACCGCGGTTCTGGCCCACCGTTATGTTCACTCCCCGTCCGTCGTCGCGGTCAGCCAGGGCAACGCCCAGACCCTGCCCAACCACAATCTGTTCATCGGCTGGGGTTCGGCACCGGAGTTCTCGGAGTACACCGTCAACGGCCACCAGATCTTCACCGGAACGCTGGCCCTGGGCGTTGAGTCCTACCGGGCCTTCCGCTTCCCCTGGTCCGGCCAGCCCACAACGCCTCCGGACATGGCCAACGTCCCCGGATCGAACGGAACCGTTGACATCTACGCGAGCTGGAACGGCGCCACCCAGGTGGCGGCCTGGCGCGTGCTGGGCGGGCCCACCCCGCAAACGCTGGTGGCGCTCAACTCCGGCACCCCGCGCAGCGGTTTTGAGACTCAGATCCAGCTCCACAACCAGCCGCAGTACTTCGAGGTCCAGGCGCTAGATGCTCACGGTCATGTCCTGGGCACATCCGGTCCCCACCGGGACCGGGCGCCAGCGGCCACGGCGGGCGCTTGACACCGGCCGGAGCCGGGCGCCGGGTTACGGCTCTGGCCCTTGGCGCCGGGCTGGTGCTGCTCGCCAGCCAACCGGCGCCAGCTGCTTGGCGGCGTGAGAGCGTGACCGCGAGCCCGCCTCAGGGGATGAGCTTTCAGTCGCTTCCCGGTTTCCATCCACCGACTGTGACCGTGACCGCCGACCCCGACTCGGAGTCAGGTGACATCCTTCTCACCCCGAGGAACAGTTACCAGCGGCACGTGCCGATTCAGCACGGTCCGATGATCCTCAACAGCCAGGGTCAGCTGGTGTGGTTCGATCGGCTGCCCGCAGGCCTGGCCACGGACCTTGAGGTCCAGCAGTACCAGGGCCAGCCGGTGCTGACCTGGTGGCAGGGCGTGGCCGTCGACCGAACGGCCGAGGACGTGATCATGGACAGCTCGTATCGCACCGTGGCCACGCTCCGCGCGGGCCATGGCTACGCGACTGACTCACACGAATTCAAGATCACCCCGCAGAACACCGCGCTGATCGTTGCGCTCCACCAGGTGAAGGCCAACCTCAGGAGCGTGGACGGTCCCAAGCACGGGATCGTCGACGACGACGTCGCTCAGGAGCTCGACATCAAGACGGGACGGGTGCTGTGGGAGTGGCACTCGTACGGACACGTGCCTCTTGGGGCGTCGTACACGCGGCCGGCAGGCTCCCGCCCCTTCGACTACTTCCACCTGAACTCGATCCAGCAGCTGCCCGACGGCAACCTGCTCCTGTCAGCCCGGTCCACCTGGGCGATCTACGAGGTCAGCCGGAGGACGGGCCGAATCCTGTGGACACTCGGCGGCAAGCAGTCGAGCTTCACAGTGGCTCCGAGGGCGCGATTCTCCTGGCAGCACGACGCCCGGCTCCACGGCGACGCGTTGAGCCTGTTCGACGATGCCTCCGACGGCCCCAGCCAGCAGGCGAACCAATCCTCGGCGAAGCTACTGAGCCTCAACATGAGAACGATGAAGGCCACGCTGGTCCACCGCTACAACCACTCCCCCGCACTGGTGTCGGTCAGTCAGGGCAGCGCCCAGGTGCTGCCGGACGGTGACGTGTTCGTGGGCTGGGGGGCGGATCCTGAGTTCTCCGAGTATTCGCCCTCGGGCAGGCAGATCTTCGACGGGAGCTTCGCCCTGGGCGTGAACAGCTACCGGGCCTACCGATTTCCCTGGACCGGCCGTCCATCCTCATCGCCTGCGCTGGCCGTCTCCTCCTCGGGGGACTCCGTCACGATCTACGCTAGCTGGAACGGGGCCACCGAGGTGGCGGCTTGGCGGGTGCTTGGAGGCGCCTCCTCATCATCTCTGGTCTCGATTGCGCAGGGGGCCAGAACCGGGTTTGAGACAACGATCAATCTGACCAGCTCGCTTAACTACTTCGCCGTGCAGGCACTCGACGCCCAGGGCAACGTGCTCGGCACCTCAGCGGTGAAGCATCGGTGAGAGGGCCTCTGGCCTGGCTGGCGGCGCTGATGGCGCTGGCCGCAATGGCGAGTGGCGCACCGGCCTCCGGCCTTCCTCCGTTGGCACTGCACTTTCACTCACGGCCCGGCCTGCACCCACCGGGCGTGTCGGTCACGGGCGATCCAGACCCGCAGTCCGGGGACATCTTCCTCACCCCACGCTATAGCGATACCCGCCGGGTGAGCATCCAGCGGGGCCCGGAGATCTTCAACCCGGCCGGCCAGCTGGTCTGGTTTCACCCGGTACCCCACGGCACGGCCACCAACCTGCAGGTTCAGTCCTATCAGGGACGGCCGGTGCTGACCTGGTGGCAGAGCGGATCAGATGGATCGGGGCTGAGCAGGGACGTGATCATGGACACCTCCTATAGGCAGCTGGCCCTCCTCCACGCTGGTCCGGGGATCTGGACCGACGCCCACGAGTTCCAGATCACCTCACAGGGCACGGCGCTGCTGAACGGGCTCATCACCCGGAGGGCCAACCTGACCGCGGTGCATGGGCCGGTCAACGGAAAGGTGGAGGACGACGTCATCCAGGAGGTTGACATCAGGACCGGCCGGGTTCTCTGGTCCTGGTACTCGCTGAACCACATCCCGATCAGGTACACGTACGTTAGACCCCAGGTCTCCAGGACATTCGACTACTTCCATCTCAACTCGATCCAACAGCTCCCGGACGGGAACCTGATCATCTCGGCTCGTCATACCTGGGCCATCTATGAGATCAGCAAGGCCACGGGCCGGGTGATCTGGGAGCTCGGGGGCAAGCACTCGAGCTTCGCGATGGGGCCGGGCACGAGGTTCTCCTGGCAGCACGACGCCCGCCTCACCGGCGACAGCGTCAGCCTGTTCGACGATGCATCGGACGGACCCGACCAGGATGAACCCGAGTCCTCGGCCAAGGTCCTGAGGTTGGACGTCGCGAACCGCACCGCCACCCTTGAGCGCAGGTACATCCACTCCCCCGCGCTCCTGGCAACCAGTCAGGGCAACGTTCAGAGCCTCCCGGACGGGGACGTACTCATCGGCTGGGGATCCAGCCCCGAGTTCTCCGAATACAACCGGTCGGGCCGGCAGACCTTCAACGGGACCTTCGCCCTCGGCGTGTGTTCGTATCGAGCGTTCCGGTTCCGCTGGACCGGCCAGCCTTCCACGCCACCGGCGATGGGGATATCGCCGTCTTCCCCGGCGAAGGTGACGATCTACGCCAGCTGGAATGGAGCCACACGAGTGGCGGCCTGGCGCGTGCTCGCAGGCGCCAGCGCCCAGTCGTTGAGTTGGGTGACCCGGGCGGCCAGAACCGGGTTTGAGACCACGATTCATGTAAACAGCCCGCTGAAGTACTTCGCCGTGCAGGCACTGGATGCCCAGGGCGATGTGCTCGGCACCTCAGCGGTAAAGCCTCGATAGCAGCCCGGCGGCTCGGTAGACTCGCGCCGCGCTTGTTTGGGTGGCATTGACTCGGAATTTCTGGATAAGACGGGTTGTGGCCGCGCTGGCGGCACTGACTGCGCTGGGCATCCTTCCGAGTGGTTCGCTGGCCTCCGGGCTCCCGCCGGCGACACTCAGCTTCTACTCCCAGCCCGCGCTCCACCCCCCTGAGGTCCAGGTGAACTCAGATCCAGATACGCGCTCCGGAGACATCTTTCTCACCCCGTCGCACAGCTATCAGACGGGTCCAATGATCCTTGGCCCGCAGGGCGAGCTGATCTGGTTTCAACCGGTCTTCGGCTGGGTGGCCAACCTGGAGATGCAGCGTTACCAGGGCCGACCGGTCCTGACCTGGTGGCAGGGGAAAACGCCGACGAGCAAGCCGGAGGATGTCGTCGTCAACAGCGCCTATCACGTGGTGGCACTGCTCCATGGCGCGAACGGATACGCCCCCGATCTGCACGAGTTCCAGATCACGCCCCAGGGTACGGCGCTGATCGACGGGATCGGAGCCGTCACGGGCAATCTGACCAAGTACGGCGGGCGCGCCCACGGGAGCGTCAAGGACGACGTGGTTCAGGAGCGTGACCTCCAGACCGGCCAGGTTCTGTGGCAGTGGCATTCGCTCGGCCATGTCCCGATCTCGGCCTCGTATCTGAAGGTGCCCTCGTCCGGGTCGTACGACTACTTCCATCTCAACTCGATTCAGCAGCTGGCGGGAGGGAACCTGCTCGTCTCAGCTCGTGACACGTCCGCGGTGTATCTGATCAACCGGCAGACGGGAGCCATCATGTGGACGCTGGGCGGCAAGCACTCGAGCTTCAAGATGGGCGCCGGCACGAGCTTTCAATGGCAGCACGACGCCCATCTGACCGGACAGCGGCTGACCCTGTTCGACGACCACTGGGGCGGGGGCGGTTATCCGGAGACCTCACCATCCTCCGCCCTGGTGGTGCGGCTGAACACCAGGGCGATGAAGGCCACGCTGGTGCACCGCTACAACCACACTCCGGCGATCCTCACCGGGACCGAGGGGAGCACGGAGACCCTGCCGAACGGCAACGTGTTTGTCGGCTGGGGGTCGGATCCGGATTTCTCTGAGTACTCGTCCAGCGGCCGCCAGCTGTTCAACGGGAACTTCGCGGTGGGCGTCAAGAGCTACCGGGCCTACCGCTTCTCCTGGTCAGGCCAACCGCCCGGTCCGCCCGCGCTGGCCGTCGCATCGTCGGCCTCCGGCCATGGCACGACCGTGTACGCCAGCTGGAATGGAGCCACTGCCGTGGCCACCTGGCGCGTCCTCGCGGGCTCCAACCCCTACGCACTGCACCGGGTGGCCCGAGCCAGGAAGGCCGGATTTGAGACCACGATCAACGTCCGCAGCTCGCTGCCCTACTTCGCCGTAAGGGCGCTCGGCTCAAGCGGCGCCGTGCTGGGCACCTCCCACACGTTGACCGTCCGTCGGTACTAGCCGCTCTGGCGCCGCTGTGCCGTCGCGTCCTCGAGCAGCGCCGCAACCAGGCCCTCAATGTCGTGCTGACGGGCCTCGACCTGAGGGTCGAGACCCTGGTCTCGGAGAGTCTGGCTTGTCACCGGACCGATGCTGATCAGACGCGTGCGGGCCAGGGTCCCGCCGTCACCCAGAGCCTGGACCAGGAAGTTGACCGTGGACGATGAGGTGAAGGTCACGTAGTCGGCCTGGCCCACCTGCTGACGCTGCTCCTCGGTCAGTGGTTCGGCCTCCGTGTCATACAGGGCGAGCACATCCACCTCAGCTCCCCGGTCCCGGAGCGCGTCGGGGAGCACGTCCCGGGCTGCGGCGGCCCGGGCCACCAGGGCCCGGCTCACGTTCCGGCCGGCCAGGGCGTCGATGAGACCCTCGGCCACGAATCGCTCCGGCACAACGTCGGCGATCACACCCCGCTCACGCAGTGCCGAGGCCGTCCCCGGGCCAATCGCAGCCACGGTCACGCCGGCCAGCGCCCGGGCGTCGAGGCCCTGCTGGGACAGCTCGTCGAACAGGATCCGGACTCCATTCGGGCTCGTGAAGCACACCAGATCAAACCCGCTCAGCTCCGGCAAGCGAAACTGGCGCGGGACGATCCGGATCGCCGGAGCCTCCACCACCTTGGCGCCCATCGACCTCAGCCGGGCGGCCAGCCCGCTGGCCTGCTCCCGGGCCCGCGTCACCGCCACGCTGACGCCGGCCAGAGGCCGGCGCTCAAACCAGGCGGCCACCTCGCGCAGCCCGGCCACGGGGCCGATCAGAACAATCGCAGGGGCTCGCGCTCCCAGCTCGGAGAGCGTGGCCAGGGTGCCCTCCAGCACGCGCTGGTCAGGCAGCGTCCCCCGCTCCACCACCGTGGCGGGCTCACCGGGCTCACGCCCGGCGGCGATCAGGCGCTTGACGATCGAATCCAGCCGGGCCACCCCCATGTAGATCACGAGCGTGCCGGGAAAGGCGGCCAGGGCATCCCAGTCGAGCACGGACTCATCCTTGGCCGGATCCTCGTGCCCGGTGACGAAGGCCACCGCGCTGGCCAGGTCGCGGTGGGTGACGGGTATCCCGGCGTAGGCCGGAGCGGCGATCCCAGCAGTCACCCCGGGAACGACCTCGAATGGGATTCCGGCCTGGGCCAGGGTTTCGGCCTCCTCACCCCCGCGACCGAACAGGAAGGGGTCGCCACCCTTCAGGCGAACCACGAGCTTGGCCCCATGCTCGGCCAGCAGCCGGTTGATCTCATCCTGCTGGGCCGATTCCCCACCTCCGCGCTTGCCCACGTCGATCAGCTCGGCGTCGGGACGGGCCACGGCCAGCGCTCCGGCCGGAATCAGGCGATCGTGAATGATCACGTCGGCGGCGGCGATCAGCTCCATCGCCCGGACAGTCATCAGGCCGGGATCGCCCGGACCGGCGCCGACCAGGTAAACGGTCACGCCGCTCCCTCGGCCAGGCGCAGGAGCTCGCCGGCTCCCACGGACTCCAGGCGCTGCACCAGCCGGGCCGGAGCCGACCTGGGCTCGTCCAGCACCCGGTCGGCGATCCAGTGCGAACCATCGAGGAGCCCGACCCAGGCCGAGAGCTCGAGCGTCCCGCCCACGATCCGACCGTGAACCCCGAGCGGCGTGTTGCATGACGCCCCCAGTGCCCGGACAACCTCGCGTTCGGCGGTTACGCAGGCCTGGGCCTCCGGATCCCGGAGGGCGATCAGGCACTCGTCGGGAACCCGGCCCGGCCTGGCCTCAACGGCCAGGGCTCCCTGTCCCGCGGCTGGAACCAGGTCGCCCAGGAGGCCCTGGGCCTCCCCGGCCCGGCCGAGCCGCTGCAGCCCGGCCAGGGCCAGGACGAGCGCCTGGCATTCGCCCGCGGCCAGCTTGCGGAGCCTTGTGTCAACGTTCCCCCGCATCGGTACGACCTCGACGTCCGGGCGGGCGGCCCGGACCTGGGCGGCCCGGCGCAGACTGCTCGTCCCCACCAATGCACCGTCGGGGAGCTCGTCCAACGAGGGCGCGCCGCAGATCGCATCGCGGGGATCGGCCCGGGTCGGGATCGCCACGAGCTCGAGTCCGGCGGCGAGCTCGGCCGGCACGTCCTTGGCCGAGTGCACGGCGAGATCGATTTCGTCGTCAAGCAGCGCGCGCTCGAGCTCGGACACCCAGCGCGATTTGTCGAGCTCCGAGCCGCCTCTGTCGCCGGCCGTGACCACGGTCACCAGCTCGCTGTCCGCGCCCAGCCGGTCGGCCACCCACGACGCCTGCGCCACCGCCAGCGCGCTGCCGCGAGTTCCGACCCGGATCAACGGCGGCGAAGCTCGCGGACCTCGGCCAGCGGAGCCGGATCATCGGCCAGCCGCGAGTCCTCGGAGTCGGCGGCCAGTCCAAACAGCTCTCGAACCAGGGCCATCCGGGCGTGAACCCGGTCGTCACGCAGCTCCTTCATCCGCAGCGTGGGCTCGTGAAGCAGGCGGTTGAGAATCGCCCGGGCCATCGCGTCCACCCGCTCGAGGTCACGCGGCGAGGCCGACTCCCACTTGCCCTGGTTGTCCGCCAGCACGTCCTCGGCGATCTGGAGCGCGTGCCCGCGCAGAGCCGAGATCGTCGGGAGGACCTCCAGAGAGCCCAGCCAGGCCGCGAAGTTCTTGATCTCCTCCTCAATGATCCCCTCGGCCTTGCGGGCCTCGGCCTGTCGGACCGTGCGGTTGCGCACGATCACGGCCTCCAGGTCATCGATGTCGTACAGGGACACACCCGTGAGCTCGGCGCACGCGCTGTCGATGTCGCGAGGAACCGCCAGGTCGATCAGCAGGATCTTCCGGCCGCCGCGCCGTCGCATCACCTCGCCCAGCTCCGGCGCCTCCAACAGGACGTGAGGCGAGGCGGTGGCCGTCACCAGGATGTCAGCGGAGTCCAGCGCCACGGGCAGCTCATCGAAGCTCAGGCTCTCACCGCCGTAACGCTTGGCCAGCGCGATCGCCCGGTCACGGCGCCGACTGGCCACGAACACAGTGCGGGCGCCGCTGTCGGCCAGGGCGCGGGCGGCCAGCTCGCTGGTCTCCCCGGTCCCGACGATCACCACCGAGCGGCCGTGCAGGTCACCCAGCTGCTCACGGGCCAGCGCCACGGCCACGGCGGGCAGACTCAGTTGGCGCTCACCGATCGCGGTCTCGGAGCGGACCCGCTTGCCGGTCTGGAGCGCGGCCGTGAACAGACGGTTGGTCAGGGGGCCGACGGACTCCCGGCCCTGGGCGGCTTCGTAGGCCCGCTTGACCTGGCCCTGGATCTCGGCTTCGCCCACCACCATCGACTCCAGCCCGGAGGTCACTCGGTACAGATGCCTCGCGGCGTCGCAGTTCCGGTAGGAGTAGATCGCCGAGGTGAGCTCGGTGGGCCGGATGCCCGCCTGGCGGGCCAGCATGGCCAGCGCTCCGCTCTCGGCCTCGACGGGGTCGCCCACGACCAGGTACAGCTCGGTCCGGTTGCAGGTTGAGATGGCGACTGCCTCCTGGACCTCGGCCGATCCACGAAGGTCGCGGATGAACTCGGCCGCCTGGCCCTCGGGGAGGGCCAGGCGCTCGCGGATCTCCACCGGAGCGGTCTTATGAGACACGCCGATGGCCAGCAGCTCGCTCATCGGGCGACCTCCCGCTCGGGCTCCGCGAGACGGTCGCCGCGTCGGACCGGGGCCGGGGAGCCGGGCGCGGCGGCGGGATTCTCGCGGACCTCGCGGTCGGCCAGCTCCTGCCGGAGCTCGCTCAGCTCGCGCCGGGTGCGGCTGGTGCGCAGGGCCATGATCCCCACGTACACAACCAGCATCACGACGAGCACGATGTACGCCCCGGCGACGTACTTGCCGGCGGTGTGGAGGGGCAGCGCGGGCGCGGCCAGCAGGGTCATGAGGGCGCGGCGCTCCTTCTCAGCGCTGCCACCGCATCGTCACCCAGCAGCTCGCGGCGCAGCCGCCGCAGTTCGATCCGAGTCCGCTTGGCGCTCAGCTCGAATATGCACAGAGTGGCGAACAGAAGCGCGACCGCCAGCACGGCGACCGTGAACGTCAGTCGCATCGAGCCGGGCAGGTTGCCTCCGGTAAGTGTGAGGACGCGCGGATGGACGAAGCCCTGCGAGAGCCGGACGGCGATGAAGTTGAGTGGTACGAAGGCCCCGGCCACCACCGCGAACACGCTGGCGTACCGGGCCTGGCGTTCGGGATCCTCAATCGCGAAGCGCAGCGGCTGATAGGTGGCGAACAGCAGCAACACGATCAGGAAAGACACCAGCGTGGGGTCATCCCAGACCCACCAGTGACCCCACGAGGCCTTGGCCCAGATGGATCCCATGATCAGCGCGGCCACGCCAAAGATGAGCGACATGTGGATCGCCACGTAGGAGCGCAGGTCCCATTTCCGGTCACCGGTGCGCAGATGCCCGATCGCCAGCAGGGCACCAAGCACGAATCCACACAGCGACACGATCGCCATCGGCACGTGGATGTAGAAGATCTTCTGGACGAACCCCTGATCGGCATCCAGCGGCGCGTAGAAGAAGACCAGGGCCAAAGCGGCCATGGTCATGGCGATGGTGGCGAATATCAGGCCGCGCAGGCCGCGAGCGTGGGACAAGGGGGCTAGTCCTCCAGGAGGAAATCGAAGACCGCGTAGGCCAGGAGGGCGAACACCAAATCATAGAGAGCCACGATCGCCAGCCACTTGCCTGGCGGCCAGTGCGAGCCGTGAGCCGAGAGCACGGACCCCAGGCCACGGGCGGTACCGATGAGCGCCGGAATCAGAAGCGGGAGCCCCACGATCGGCCCGATCAGGTCCCGGGCCCGAGTGTGGACCGCGATCGCCGACACCAGCGTCCCGATCACGGCCAGAGCCACGTCGGCCAGCAGCAGGACGACCACGATGCCGCCCAGGCGGGCCCCCAGGGCGGGCCCGAGAAGCAGGACGGCAAAGGCCGGTACGGCCACGACCTCCAGCACGACCAGGAACAGGAACAGCGCGGCCGCCTTGGCCAGCAGCAGGGCCGTCCGGTCCACCGGAGCGAGCAGAAAACCATCAAAGCCGCCCTGTTCTCGCTCAGCCACGAACAGGCGGTTGATGGCCAGCATGGAGGCGAACAGCAGCGTGCCGGCCAGGATGCCCGCCGCCAGCTGGCCCGACACCGTGGTCCGGTCAAGCGCGAAGTGGAAGATCACGAACGTGGTGATGGAGAAGAGCGCCATCGCCGGCAGGGTCTCCAGCGACCGCAGCTCGAGCAGCAGGTCCTTGGCCAGGAGGATCCGGGCCGTTCGCAGGCTGCTGGGCGGGCGGGGCCGCGTGGCGCCGTCCGCGTGCGCCGAGGCGGCGGCTGTCGGGTCGTCACGGACCGTCGTCACAGGTAGAGCTCCTCCACCCGCTCGGGGTCGACGTCGTCGGCTCGCCCGGCGAACTCCACCCGGCCATCCCGGAGCCCCAGGACCAGATCGGCTTCGGCCAGCGCCTCGAGCGGATCGTGGCTGGTCAGGACCCGAGTGACCCCCGCTGGCCGTCCGATCATGTCCTCAACCAGCCGGCTGGCACCGGGGTCGAGGTTGGCCCGCGGCTCGTCGAGCAGCAACAGCTCGGGGTCGTGGAGGACCCCACGGCACACGGCCAGTCGCTGCACCATCCCGGCCGACAGTGACCGGACCGGCTCATCGCCGCGGCCCCGCATGCCAACCGCCTCAAGCAGCCCCTCGATCCGGACGGGGCTGACCCCGCGCAGCTGGGCGTGGTAGCGCAAATTCTCCCGAGCGCTCAGGTCGCGGTAGAGCAGGGGGTCGTGCCCGATGTACCCGATCCGGGCCCGCACAGCAAAGGCACGTCTGGGCAGTGACTCGCCGAGCACCGCGGCCTCTCCGCCGTGCGGGCGCAGGAGCGTGGCCAGGATCCGCAGGAGCGTTGACTTGCCTGCACCATTGCGCCCCAGCACGGCCAGTGTGGCCCCGGCGGGCAGGCTGACCGTGAGGCCCTGGAGCGCCGTCCGCTCGCCGAAGCGCCGGACCAGCCCGCGGAGCTCAACCGCCGTGGTCGACATGGCCGCCGGGCTCCCGGCGTAGCGTGGCCGCCGCGTGCCCGAGGACGGGCGCGATCACGCCGAAGAGCTCCTCGATGGACTTCGGGCTGCCCGGAAAGTTGACGATCAGCGTGCGCCCGGCGATACCCGACACGCCGCGACTGAGTATCCCCATCGGCGTGTGTTTGAGCGACTCCGCCCGCATGGCCTCGGCAAACCCAGGTGCCTCGCGGTCGATCACCGCGCGGGTGGCCTCTGGCGTGACGTCGTCGAGCGTCAGACCCGTGCCCCCGGTGGTCAGGATCAGGTCGGTCTGGGCCTCGGGCGCGGCGTGACGCCGGAGCAGCTCCTCGATCTGGGCCCGATCATCGGGAATCACCTCCCGGGCCACCACGTCGGCCCCGGCCTCCGCGGCCAGAGCGGCCAGCCGCTCACCCGACAGATCCTCGCGCTCACCCTGCGCGGCCGCGGTGGAGATCGTGATCACGGCAGCATTCATCGTGTGGACAGCATAGGCTCGGTCGGCTGGGGGCCTGCACGGCAACCGGCGGGGAGCTCGGAGGGGCTGCGGTAGAGTCGCCTCCTTGGGCGCGAGATGGATGCAGTGGGGGTCGGTGAGACGATCGGGAGCGGCCACCGTTCTCATGCTGGCCGGGACGCTCGTGGCGGCCGGGCCGGCCAGCTCTTTTGACACCGGAGCCGCCGGGGCCAGCACACGGATGGCGCTCCATGTGATGCCGTTCCCCGGGACGCCCGACGCCACCCCCGTCTCACAGATCATCTTCTCCTCACTGCGGGCCGGCGACCTGCGCTCCGTACAGGTCACGGGGTCTCGAAGCGGACCTCACCGCGGGAGGCTGGTCACACTCGGGCACCGAGACGGGGTCGCCTTTGACCCGGTGCGGGAGTTTTCGCCCGGAGAGCTCGTGCGTGTGACGGCCACGCTCCGCTCGCCGGCCGAGGGCACGCTGTCTGGAGACCTCGGGGCGAGGACCCTGCGCTTTCACTTTCAGATCGGCGTCGGCGCTGGGGCGACGCCCCGGGCTCTCAGGTCAGCCGCCACGGGCAGGCCCCCGGCGCCCGGGCCCGCCCGCCTCCAGAGCTTCCACTCCGAGCCGGACCTCCATCCCCCGATCGTGAAGTTCACCGGCCACCTGGATGCGCGCTCAGGGGACGTGTTCGTGACCGCCCAGAACGGGGCGCAGCCCGGACCCATGATCCTCGACCCCAAGGGGCGGCTGGTGTGGTTTGCCCCCGTGAGCCGGGGAGAACCGATGAACCTCCAGGCCCAGCGCTACCGGGGTCAACGGGTGCTCACGTGGTGGGTGGGCAAGTTTCGCAACTGGGGCCAGGACATGGTCCTCTCCAACTCGTACAAAACCCTGGCCGTAATTCATGGGGCCAACGGTCTGAACGCCGACCTGCACGAGTTTCAGATCACGGGCCAGGGAACGGCCCTGATCGACGCCTATAGGGAGACCAGGACCGACCTCTCGAGCCTCGGCGGGCCGCACCATGGCTACGTCCTGGACTGCATCATCCAGGAGCTGGACATCAAGACCGGTCGCCTGCTGTGGGAATGGCACGCCCTCGGCCATGTCCCACTGAGCGCCTCACACGCGCCGGTGACCGGCGGGTCGGCCCCGTTCGACTACTTCCACCTCAACTCGATTCAGCAGCTGTCAGACGGAAACCTGATCATCTCGGCCCGCAACACGTGGTCGGTGTATGAGATCAACCGTCAGACGGGCAGCGTCATGTGGACGTTGGGCAGCAAGCTGTCGAGCTTCCGGATGGGACCGGGCACGAACTTCGAGTGGCAGCACACCGCGCGCCTCAGCGGGAATCGATTGAGCGTGTTCGATGACGGCTCGGCGCCGCAGGAGGAGCCGCAGTCCTCGGCCAAGGTGCTGCGGATCAACCAGCACGCCGGCACGGTCTCGCTTGTCCGCCGCTACACCCATTCGCCGTCGCTGTCGGCCAACTCGGCCGGGAGCGCCCAGATCCTGCCGGACGGAAACGTCTTCGTGGGCTGGGGCCCTGAGCCCGACTTCTCCGAGTACACCCCGGGCGGACGTCAGATCTTCAACGGCGTGTTCGTGTGGGGGACCGCCACGTACCGGGCCTTCCGCTTCCCGTGGAGCGCCCAGCCCACCGCTCCGCCGAAGATCGCACTCGTGCCCACCTCCGACGGGGGGGTCACGGTCTACGCCAGCTGGAACGGCGCGACGGACGTGCAAAGGTGGCAGGTGCTGGAGGGCACCCTGCCCGGTCAGCTGACTGCCGATGGGCCGCGCTCCACCCGGACAGGGTTCGAGACACCAATTCACCTGCCCAACCGCCCTCAGTTCGTGGCCGTTCAGGCGCTGGGGACGAGCGGACGGGTCCTGGGCACGTCAAGCACGGCGTCCGAGCCGCCGGTTGGCGGCAGCTGAGTAGGGGCCCTAGCCGCCTTCGCCCCGGCTCCACTCCCCCGACCGGCCGCCCGACTTCTCCAGTAGCACGACCTCCGTGACGCTGGCTCCGCGCTCGATCCCCTTGACCATGTCGTAGACGGTCAGCGCGGCCACGGTGGCCGCCGTCAGGGCCTCCATCTCGACCCCGGTCGGGCCGGTCGTCCGGGCCTCGGAGGTGAGCGTGACCCGGCCGCCCTCCACGTCCACGTCGGCCTCCACGCCCACGTAGCTCAGGGCCAGCGGGTGGCAGAGCGGGATCAGCTCCCACGTCCGTTTGGCGGCCTGGATGCCGGCGATCCGGGCCGTCCCCAGGACCTCGCCCTTGGGCGTGTCGCCGGCCTGCACGGAGCGCGCCGTGGCCGGGGAGACGAGCACGGTGGCTCGGGCGACGGCCCGGCGGGTGGTGGGCGTCTTGTCGGAGACGTCGACCATTCGGGCCTGGCCGGCCGCGTCGAGATGGCTGAGTCGCTCATCGGCCATTTGAAGCAGATGATGACCGCTCAACCGTGGTAGAACCAGCCTGACACCAGAGAGGAGATCCAGATGAGCTTCATGGACAGGGCCAAGGCCGCGGCCGAGCAGGTCAGGGCGAGGGCGCAGGAGGGGGTCGAGGAGGTTCAGACCCGGAAGGAGCTGGCGCAGGGTTACTGGGACCTGGGCCACAAGGCCTACGAACTGGCCTCGGCCGGCGCCCTCTCACATCCCGAGCTCGACCCACTCGTGCAGCGGATGGGCGAGCTGCTGGCCCGCGATGAGGCCGAAGGGTCGACGGCTCCGCCGGCAGAGCCCGGGCCCGCCACCACCCCGCCGCCTGACACGCCGGCCTAGCTGACGTGCCTCAGACGGCGGCCACGTACTCGCGCTGGGCCGCCTCAATCAGGTCTCGGACGGCCTGCGCATCGCCGTTGCGGATCAGCTGCACCGGGTCAGGCCGCCCGTTGACGATCGACTCGAAGAACTGCTTGCGGTCCTGGTAGGTGGGCAGCGTGGCCTTGGCCCAGCCACGGGCGTCGTTGAGGAGGATGGCCAGCAGCGCATAGGGCTGGCCGAACAGCTCCCCGATCTCCCGCTTCATCCGCTTGGCCAGGGCCGGCGAGGCGCCCGCCGTGGAGATGGCGATGGCCAGCGGGCCGTTGCGGACGATCGCGGGCAGGATGAAATTGCACAGCGGAGGGACGTCAACGACGTTGACGAGCATCGAGCGAGCCTCGGCGTCCTCAAACACGCGGATGTTGAGATCGGTGTCGTCCGTGGCGGCGATGGCAATCAAAGCGCCGTCCAGATCGCCGGCCGCGTACTCCCGCTGCTCCCACGTGATTGAGCCCTCGAGCGCCAGCTGGACCAACTCCGGCTGGGCGTCGGGCGCCACAAGGGTGACCTCGGCATCGCAGGCCAGCAGACCCTCGACCTTCTCCAGGCCCACCTCGCCGCCGCCGATGACCACGCAGCGCCGGCCGCTGAGACGAAGGCAGGCGATGTAGAAAGGCGTCTCCAGCATCCCCTGGACGCAGGACTGATCGCACGTGCCTCTGCGGAGCTGGCACACACATTCCTTGCCGGTGTAGGCCTGGGCGGGCACATCTCAAGGGTACCTGGGGCGTCGCGGGCGCCGGTCGGACCAGCTGGTGTCGGAGCGCCGGGAGCGACTATACGCGTCAGTTCAGCGTGGTCCCGTCGTTGCTTAGGCGACAGCGGTCACACGATGGGAGACCCTTGGTGAACAGGACTGTATGGCGGGTGGGCGGCTTCGTAGCCGCGGTGGCGTGCGCGCTGGCCAGCGTCAGCGGCTCGGCTGCGGCCGCGGGCGGAGGCCTGCATCGAGCCCAGTCGTTTGCCCGCGCCGAGGTCGGCTTCTACGCCAAGCGGCTGCCCCCCACCCTCCGGGCGAGCGCCGGTGCTCCCGGCTCCTCCGTGGATACAGAATGCTTCTCGGCGGCCGACAATCACATCAACCCGGGCGCCGGCCCGGGCGGCGTCCCGACCAATCCCGCCTGGTCTGAGCGCGACGCGCTCAACCAGTACTGCGCCACGCTCCGCCTGCGCGACCAGTTCACCAACCGCGCCTACGGCTACGAGAACCTGAGCGACGGCGACGCCCTGTGGCTGGGGCAGCTCGGCCAGCAGATCAGCGACGGACCCGGACACATCCACGGCGGTCTGACCACCCTGGTCCCGGGCTCGCAGGGGGCCGACCCCTTCCGGAGCATCGACGCCTGGCGGCACCTCACGGGTGGTTCGGTGCTTCCGGTCTCATTCACGGCCAAGGACGGCGCCACGCTGCGGGGCAACGTCTGGATGCCGCCCCCGGGCACGCCGAGACTCAACAACGGTCGTTACCCCGGCGTGGTCATCACCGACGGCTCGATCCAGGCCTTCCAGCAGCTCTACTACTGGGCCGCCGAGGGCCTGGCCCAATACGGCTATGAGGTGCTGACATTTGACCCCCAGGGACAGGGTGACTCGGACCTGCTGCCCTCGACCAGCAACTGCGGCCCTTCACAGCTCCAGGACGGCAACGCCCTGTGCCAGGGAGTCCCGTACCAGCAGAACTACAACTTCTACCAGGGGACCGAGGACGCGCTGAACTTCTTCCTCTCGACTCCGTCGCACCCCTATCCCGGGGGTCCGTTCAACCCTGGTTATCGGAGTCTCGACCGCCCGGATGTGGCGATCGCGGGGCATTCACTGGGCGCGGCGGCGGTGACGTGGGTCGGGCAGTGCGACAGACGCGTCAAGGCGATCGTGGCCTGGGACGACCTGGGCCCGGTGACCATGTCCCAGTGCTCCAAGAACGTGACGGTTCCCAAGGCCGACCGGGCGACGGCCGTGCACGCGCCCGCGCTGGCCATGACCAACGACTACGAGTTCAACGTACAGCCCCAGACGACGGTCCCGAATCCGAACGGATCGGCCAACGGGGGCGGTGGCGATGGGACGGCCGGCTACCTCAGCCTGTCCAAGGCCGGGATCGACTCAGAGATCGTCTCGGTCCGCGACGGCACCCACCTGACCTACAGCTATATCCCGTATGTGCTCCCCGCCAATGAGATCGGCGAGCGGATTGCCTTCCACTACACGCTGGCCTGGCTGGACGAGTACCTGCGCCACGGCCACGATCCGCTGTTGCCGGCATCCGACACGGCCTACCACCGGCTGACATCGCTCGGTAAATATGACCAGAGCGCCGACCGCAACGACAACCGGACCGATCGAGGGGCGGCCGACATCTCGTTCGGCACCGGGACGTACGACGCCTCGGCGGCGGCCGCGGATCCGACCAACCTGGGCGCGGGCAACGTCCCGTACAAGATCCGCGGTATCCCGATCCGGAACACGCTCTCCTTCTACTACTACTCCGAGTACCACCTCCACAATCCGGACGCCCAGGGTGACCCGCTCCAGACGTGCACCGACATTCTGGGCAGATGCCCGGCCAAACAGCCGAGCACGCCGTAGAGGCGATGTGCGGAGGGGGCCTGGTCGAGAAAGCGACGGCTGACGTCGTTTTCTCGACCAGCCTTGCGTCGCTGCGCGCTTCCGCCGCCCGGCCCACCGGCCCCCTACCGCCTGACCGCGTCCCGAGCCAGGCGCGCGCCCACCTTCAGCAGCGGCTCCAGCCCATCCTTCAGCGCGCCCGCGCGGATCGACGGGCGGCCGTAGAGCACGGTCGCCGCCTGGCGCAGGGCTCGCCCGAGCGTCTCATCGTAGGGGTGCCACCAGGCGTTCCTGACCGCTGAGGGCTCCCACACCCGGAGCTTGACGTTGACGCACTCGTACAGGCCGAACTTGGAGTGGGTCCGTCCGAGTCCCGACTGCTTGATCCCTCCCCACGAGCACTGGCAGGCCCCGTGGCTGAACATGTGGTCGTTGATCCACACCATCCCGGCCTCGAGCTCGTGGGCCACCAGTTCACCCTTGCGCCGGTCAGCTGTCCAGACGGACGCCCCCAGGCCGAACTCAGAGTCGTTGGCCAGGGCCACCGCCTCGTCCTCCGAATCGACCACGACGACCGGCAGCACCGGCCCGAAGATCTCCTCCTGCATGATCCGCATCCCGTGGGTGACCTCGGTGAGGATCGTCGGCCCGTAGAACGAGGCCTGCTCGAACCCGGGCGGAGACTCGGCCGGCCCGCCGCACAGCAACGTGGCGCCGGCCGCCACCGCGTCGTCGACCAACCCCCTGACCGCCTGGCACTGCTCCGGCGAGACCATGGGCCCGATCTCAGTGTCCCAGGACATCGGATCGCCCACCCGCAGGCGCTGCGCGCCCGCGACCAGGCCGTCGATGAACCGGTCGGCCACCTCGCGCATGACGTAAATCCGTTCGATGCCCGAGCACGTCTGGCCGGCATTGGCAAATCCACCCCACAGCGCTCCGGCCACGGCGTGGTCGATGTTGGCGTCGGCCAGCACGACCATCGCGTCCTTGCCGCCGAGCTCCAGCACCGATCCCTTCAACCGCCGGGCACACTCTTCGGCCACCTGACGCCCGGAGTCGACCGAGCCCGTGAAGAAGATCTTCGCTGCTCCGGATGCCACCAGCGCAGGTCCGGTGCCGGGGCCGTGGACCACGCGCACCAGCCCCTCCGGGACTCCCGCGCGCTCGAACACCCGGGCGATGCGCTCCCCCATCAGCGGCGTCGGCGAGGCGGGCTTCAGCACGACCCCGTTGCCGGCCATCAGGGCCAGCGCGACCTCGCCCAGCGGGATGCTCCACGGGTAGTTCCAGGGTGAGATCACCCCGATCACCCCCAGTGGCTCATATGTGAAGGCGGAACGTTTGGTCTTTAGAAACAGCTGAGGCAT
The DNA here is from genome assembly GCA_036490975.1 of Solirubrobacteraceae bacterium. Classification (GTDB taxonomy): domain Bacteria; phylum Actinomycetota; class Thermoleophilia; order Solirubrobacterales; family Solirubrobacteraceae; genus Palsa-465. Next base: position 49,068 of record DASXCS010000055.1, on the reverse strand, counting down.
GGGGATCTTCTCGTCGGCCAGGATTTCCTGGCCCTGGCGGGCGATCCAGGTCAGCGCGTCGATCGTCGGCAGGACCTCCATTGAGAACGCCTCATTGCGGGGCTTGCCCTGTTCGGAAACGATCAGATCCCGAATCTCATCCCCCTCGTCGATCACCACCTGAGCGGCCCGCTCCAGGTACCGAGCCCGATCGGCCAGCGTCAGCTGAGCCCAGAATGGCTGGACCTTGGCCACCTCCTGGACCACGCCCTGGACCTGGTCCGCCGGCGTGGTGGGAACGCTGCCCAGCCGCTGCCCGGTGGCGGGGTTGAAGGAGGCCAGCTCAGCGGCGGCTGCGACGGGAACCACGAGTCGGGAGGCTACTCTGCGGCTCGCGCCTGCCACCTGGCGCGGACAGATTGACCTGCTCGCCGAGTCGGCCTGGGGGTCAGTGATGGATCGTGAAGGTCACGAAGTCGTGAGCCAAGATCCCGGTCCTCGGGTTCTTGGGCGCTGTGTTCTTGACCAGGTAGGCGCACAGGTGATCCTGGCCTGCCCGAGGCGACTTGCCCTTTGAAAGCTCTGAGAAGCTGCCCTGGACCGCCCAGATGTATCCGTTCGCCCTGGTGTGCTCGACCGCGGGGCTGGCGGCGCAGCCCATGTGGTCCAGGAACACGTACAGGGTTCCCGCCCCGACGGCGTGGCCTGACAGCTTGATCGAGTAGCTCCTGTTGACCCTGGCGTTGGTCGGCGGATGAATAACCACGGAGTTACTGCCACCGCCCGCGACGATCAGCGGCTTGGTCATTCTGCGCTCGTTGCCGTCGTTGTCGGTAAGGACGGCCGTGACTGTGCGGCTCCCGGTGGTTGAGTACGCGTGCCGGACGCTTGCACCGCCGATGGTGCGGGTGGCGGCGCCGTCGCCGAAATACCAGGTGACGTACGCGATCCCCACCGGAGCGCTGACATTGCTCAAGGAGAACGTGGCCGGCGAACCGAGCGAGGCCTGGCTGGGACTGGAAATCGCCGCCGTCGGCTGGGTGTCCGTGTCCCACTGGTTACAACCGCCGGCCCGGTTGTCGTACTCCATCTGGAGCAGGTAGTCGTGGCCGTTCAGCGTGGTGTTGTAGTACTGGCCGCCGGGCGCCCTGGACAGGCCTGTGGGAGTGACGGCCGGCTGGCCGACCGAGAACTGGTAGGCGCACTTGTCGCCGATCTCATCCGAGCCGCCGCCGGACCCAAACCAGCCGCCTCCGGGAGCCGGGTCGGTCATGGTCTCGGCCAGCTCGTGGCTGAAGGTGTTGATCACCGGATCTGTGCCGGTGGGGTAATGAAGGCCGCCTGTCCCGGTCACGTCGCACCCCGGCACCCCGGACTGCCAGGGCATATCGGCAACCACGAGCGGGTTTGACGACGACCCGAAGGCAGTGTGCCATCCGCAATAGGTCGAGTAGGCGCAGCTCTGGCTCATGCCGTCGTCACAGGTCCCGACGCCCTGGGGGGTCAGCATGAAGTATTCGGTGTCGATTCCCAGGGGCAGATTGTGGGCCTGGGTGTAGGAATGAAGCTCCGCGTAGAGCTGTCCCGCGGTCAGGCAGGTGGGGAGGGTCACCGTCTGGTTGTTCGCGTCGGTGTAGCTGTCGTGACAGCCGCTGCCGGGATAGGCGTCAGTATCCAGAACCGTTCCCCCGTTGTGCACGGCGTACGGCACGAAGCTCTTGGCCCCGCCGGGGCCGGACAGGTCGTAGTACTCCTGGGTCACAGAGATTGGGTTGCCCACCTGGATCCCAGCGACGGCCCCGGGGCTGAAGTCGCCGGCCGCCAGATCGTTGACCCAGCTCTGCATGCCGGCGATATAGCCCGGTTCGCCGGAGAAGCCGCTGGGATCCCAGAAGAAGAGAATGATGTTCTCCCCGTGCTGGACGGGACCGCCGTGGTACGTCATCGGGGTCGCGCACTGCGGTTCGATGGTGGAGTCACATGTGGGGGCGCCCGAGGCCGCGATGCGCGCCAGGGGGCGCGCCGCATTCAGCTGCGGCGACACGTGGACCACGGGCACGATCCCGAACTTGTGGCCGGTCACCGGGTCGGTGACGATGTTGGCTCCGGCGGAGGAGGCCAGGACGCCGCATAGCGCAGCGCTGGCGACCAGCAGACCGGCTCCGATACTCCATCCCCGTCCGGCTCTCCTCACGATGCCCAGCCGCCTCATAGCTCACCCCTCCATGGAAGTCACATCCGGTCGAAAGCCCGCCCCGACATTCCCCGTTGGCCTCGCCGCGGCCCTTGAGTCCCCGGTCCTGCGGATTGTAGGCGGAATCCTAATCCCGTCAAAGGGAATTTGCCCCAGGGGTGCACCCCAGTTTTTTCCCCCCGCGGAGTTGAGTTGGGAGGCTCTTCCGGCGAGGACGACCCCGGACCAGGCTTCTTCCATCCCACCCTAGGTCGCGGGGAAGTTTCTGCGGGTTCCGGCTAGGCCGCGCGGGCTCGGGCCGCGGCCTGGGCGGCACCGACCAGGGCGCCCCAGAGAAGGCCGGTCAGCGCCTCGCTGACCTGAGCGTCGGTGATCTCGGCCAGTCCGGGACCCAGGATCATCACGTCCGGCTCACCGGCCCCATCGGCGGTCAGGTCGATCGCCCCCACCCCGACCAGTCGCTCGGTCGAGTTGACCAGGGCACACGCGCACAGGACGTAGCAGCGGCGGGGATCGAACTGGACCAGCCGCCGCGACTCCTGAGCGGCCTGCGCGAACTCGGCCCCCTGATGGGTCATGAGCTTTGCGATCGCCGGCCAATCATTGAAATGGGCCAGCCGCAGCCGGACGTCGACCCCCTCCGCCAGCCGGAAGGTCTGACCCAGAAGCGGGCCCGGAGTGAAGTTTGAGGCCACGCCCACAGCGTAGTAACCGCGATCGGCCCAACCGATAAAAGATCTGTAAGTGCAGGGAATTTTGCCTGTGCGATGCGTCACACCGCCGGCCGACCGTCAGCCCCATGTTCCGCCTATGCCCTGCCCCGGCCTCGGCGGACCTCCTCCAGCCGGGCCCGCAGGAGTTCCTCCGCCCGATCTGGGTCGTAGAAGCGCTGGCCGATCGCAGGATCGGGCATCAGTTCCTGCGGCGAGAGACGCTCGGGTCGGCGGTGGGGATTGTCATAACCGCCGTCGCTCCGCGTGGAGGAACGCAGGTGGGCCGGCGGCGGGTGGGCGCCCTGCTCGCGAACGTACTGCCTCGCGGCCCCGATCGACCGTTTGGCGGCGTCTGATTTCGGGGCCAGCGCCAGGTAGATGGCCGCCTGGGCCAGGGCGAACTGGCACTCGGGCAGGCCCACATGCTCCACGGCCTGGGCGGCGGCGGTCGCCACAACCAGGGCCTGCGGATCGGCGTTGCCGACATCCTCAGACGCCAGGACAACCATCCGGCGAACGATGAATCGCGGGTCCTCTCCGCCCTCCAGCATCACGGCCAGGTAGTACAACGACGCGTCCGGGTCCGACCCCCGGGTGGCCTTGATCCAGGCCGAGATCGTGTCGTAATGGCGATCGGCCTTCCGGTCGTAGAGCAGCGCCCGCTTCTGCAGCGCGTCCTCCGCCTGGGCCAGCGTGACCCGCCCATCTGCCCCAGCGGTCTGGCAGGCCAGCTCGAGGGCATTGAGCGCGATCCGCCCGTCGCCCCCGGCGCGGTCGGCCAGGAACTCCAGAGCGTCCGGCTCGACGCCCGCCGCCGTGCATTCCCCCTGCTCGAGCGCCCGGTCCAGCAGGATGCGGATCTGCACCTCGGTCAGGGGCTCGAGCTCGTAGACCCGGGTCCGCGAGAGGAGCGCAGAGTTGACCTCGAAATAGGGGTTCTCGGTGGTGGCCCCGATCAGGGTGATCAGTCCCTCCTCGACCGCGGGCAGAAGCGCATCCTGCTGGGCCTTGTTGAACCGGTGGATCTCATCCAGGAACAGAATCGTGGGCCGTCCGCCCGTGGCCAGGCGCTGCCGGGCGCGCTCGATCACGGCCCGGACCTCCGCCCGACCCGCCTGGACGGCGCTCTCCTCCTCAAAGGCGGCGTCCGATAGTGCGGCAAGCAGCCGAGCCAGACTTGTCTTGCCACTTCCCGGCGGGCCGTGGAGGATCATCGACTGGGGGCGCCCGTCCTGAACAGCGGTGCGCAGCGCCGAGCCCGCGGCGAGCAAACGGTCCTGGCCGACGAACTCGTCCAGGGTCCGGGGCCGAAGCCGGGTGGCCAGTGGCGCGGAGCGGCCGGGGCGCGATCCGGCCGCCGTCGGGGTGGCGGCAGGCGCGGGCTGCTCGTCAGGTCCGAACAGGCTCTCCATGGAGAGAGTATGGCCGGGCGTGGGCGAGCGGCCCGCTCGGCGAGAAGCGTGGTCAAAAAGACACGCCATCTGGGTAACAACGACCACGCTTCCGGCGGAAAGGCGCGCCGGGCCGTGGCGCCGGCACTGTCGGGCGGACGAGATCGCCGACAGGCAGCACCGCGGAGATCAACCCACGAGCCGCACGATCGCGAAGATGCCCACGCCAAGAATCACCAGCCTGAGGGCGGACGGTCGAAGGAGCCGACCCCAGCGCGCACCCAAGAGCCCGCCGACGATCGAGCCGGCGGCGATCAGTCCCGCGGCCCCCCAGGCCACATGGGCTGCGATCACGAAAACGACGCCTGCGACCAGGTTGGCCAGGCCCGCCAGCACGACCTTCAGGGCGTTGATCCGCTGAAGGTCGTCGTCGATCGACAGGCTGAGGATGGCCAGCAGCAGGATGCCCTGGGCGGCCCCGAAGTAGCCGCCATAGATCCCGGTCACGAACACGGCCGCCGTCCCCAGGACCCCCGCGCTGTGTCGCTCTTGCCCGTGTGCGCGCGCCCTGGTCAGCCAGCGGGACAGCCAGGGCTGGAACATGATCAGCACGAGGGCGATCACTATGAAGACCACCACGATTCGCTTGAAGGCAGCCGCGGGCAGCACCAGGAGGAGGGCCGCCCCGCCGATCGCGCCGACGGTCGTGAAGGCACCCAGGCGCAGAGCACGGGTCCGCTGCCCGGTCAGCTCGCGCCTGTAGCCCACCGCGCCGGCGGCCGAGCCCGGCACCAGGCCGATTGTGTTGGACACGTTGGCCACCTTGGCCGGGTAGCCCAATGCCAGCAGCACGGGGAAGGTGACCAGCGTGCCGCTTCCCACGACGGCATTTATGGCTCCCGCGGCCACGCCCGCAGCCAGGATCCCGACCGCGTGGAGAACGCTCATGTGAACCCCGCTAGTGCCCCAGGATGGAGAGCGCCACGTCGTGGAGCAGCCCGTTGGTGGCCAAACCGCTCCCGCCGTCCGGCCGGCTCGCGCCGGACAGATCGGTCTGCCTGCCGCCCGCCTCCTCCACGATCACCTGCGAGGCCGCCATGTCCCAGACCGACACGACCGGGTCGACGGCAATCTCCGCCGCGCCCTCGGCCACGAGCATGTACGACCAGAAGTCACCCAGCCCCCGCGTTCGCCAGCATCGCCGAGCCAGCTCGAGCAGCGAGTCCAGGCGGCCAACCGCGGACCAGTCCTCCAGATCTCCGAACGACAGCATGGCGTCGCCGAGCTCGCGCACTCCAGACACCTCGATCCGGCGTGGCCCCGCCGACAGGCCATCGCTCACATAGGCTCCGTGCCCCCGGGCGGCCCACCACCGGCGCCGCAGGGCCGGCGCCGAGATAATCCCGACCGAGGGCCCGTCGCCCTGATCGAGCGCCAGCAACGTGGCCCACACCGGCACGCCCCGGACGTAGCCCTTGGTGCCGTCGATCGGGTCGATGATCCACCGCCGCCCGCCCGAGGACGCATCCGGCGCTCCGCCGGAGGACCCGAATTCCTCGCCGACCACGACGTCATCGGGACGCGCTCGGGTGAGCTGGTCCCGCACCGCCTGCTCAACCTCTCGGTCCGCCTCGCTGACAGGTGTCATGTCGGGCTTGGTCTCAACGACCAGGCCCTCGGAGCGGAAATGGCGCAGCGTGATCGAGTCAGCCAGATCGGCCAACTCCTGACTGAGCGACAGGTCGTCCTGGAGGGAGGCCACGCCCGGATGCTACGCGGACCCGCCGAGCCATTAGGCTGACGACCCCATGGCGCTCGACCTCCAGCCGACCACGACCGAGGTCCTCCAGCGGCTGGTCCGGTTCAACACCGTGAATCCGCCCGGCAACGAACGCCCGGCGATCGAGTACCTGGCCGAATATCTCAAGGACGCCGGGTTCGACGTCGAGCTCCTGGCTCCGGAGCCCGATCGTCCCAACCTGGTGGCTGATCTCCGGGGCCATGAGGACGGCCCCACCCTGTGCTACCTGGGACACGTGGACACGGTGCTGGCCACCCCGGCCGAATGGGAGCACGACCCCTGGTCAGGCGATGTCGCCGACGGCTTCCTGTGGGGCCGGGGCTCCCTGGACATGAAGTCCCAGGTCGCGGCGGAGGCAGTGGCCGCTGCGGAGCTGGCCCGAAGCGGGTGGCGCCCGAGCCGGGGGCACCTCAAGTGCGTGTTCGTGGCCGACGAGGAGACGGGCGGCGAGCTGGGCGCCCAATGGCTGACCTCCACTCATGCCGACAAGGTGCGCTGCGACATGCTGCTCAACGAGGGCGCCGGACACTCGTTCCCGTACTCGGGCCGGCGCGTGTACGGAGTGTGCTGCGGAGAGAAGGGGGTATTCCGGTTCAAGCTGATCGCTCGTGGCGTGGCCGGTCACGCTTCGCTGCCCCGCACGGGTGACAACGCTCTGCTCAAGCTCGGCCCGGCGCTGGTCAAGCTGGCCGCAGCGGAGCCCTCATTGGTGGTCGGAGAGACGACCACCGAGCTGCTGCGCCGGATGGGAGAGGACCCTGAGGATCCGGGCGGGGCGCTGACTCACATCGAGGGCAGCGAGCCGATCCTGGCCCGGCTCGTCCTGGAGCCGATGCTTGGCGTCACGCTCACGCCGACGATGGCGCAGGCCTCGGCAAAGGTGAATGTGATCCCGTCAGAGGCCTTCATCAAGGTCGACTGCCGCGTCCCTCCCGGCCTCGGAGAGGAGGCGGCCCGGGCACGGATCAGCGAGGTCCTGGGCGACACGATGGACGGGCTGGAGGTGGAGTTCACCGAGATGGTCGTGGGCAACGAGTCCTCAATTGACACCCCACTGATGGACGCCATCAGCGGCTGGGTACATGACAGCGATCCGGACGCGGAGACGGTGCCGGTGCTGCTGCCAGGGTTCTCCGACTCCCGGTGGTTCCGGGACGCGTTCCCCGAATGCGTGGCCTACGGCTTCTTTCCCCACCGTCACATGTCGCTCTACGAGGCGGCTCCGCTGGTCCACAGCGCCAACGAGCGCATCGACGTCCGTGATCTGGGTGTGGCGGCGGACTTCTACACCCAGGTGGCGCGCCAGCTGCTGGGCGGATAGAGCCGCCTGTTCTAACCGGCCTGGGCGTAGCCCTTCAGGCCTCCGAAGTCGAGCAGGACGCAGGTTTCATCCCCGACGATCCAGGCGTCGTGTCCCGGGGGCATGTGGAAGGCGTCGCCGGGACCGAATTCACGCTCGGTGCCGTCGTCCATCCGCAGGCCCGTCCGGCCCTCGAGCACGTACCCGATGTGCTCGACCTGGCAGGAGTCGGTACCCGCGAGAGGCTTGACGTTCTCAGACCAGCGCCAGCCCGGCTCGAACGTTCCCAGGCCGATGGCATGACCGCCTAGGTCAACCAGCTCGACGCGGCCCTTGCCCTCCGTGAACTCCCGGACCTCATCCGGGTTGTCGAATCGCTTGCCCGCCAGATCGGCCATGGCTCCTCCTTTCGGTCCCCTGCTTGGCGAGGTGATCCGTAATCCGGCGGCAGGGGTCAAGTCCAGAGGAGATGGCGGATGGCCGCCAATAGACTCCGGGCCATGACGACGCAGGCCTCCGCCCGCCAGCGTCTGGATCCCTCCGTGTTCCGGCTGCCGGTGGAGCGGATCCGGCAGGGCTACTACTCCGATGCCTACTTCGTCTACACCAAGCAGGTGCTCGAGGAGGAGGGCTATCACCCCAGGGTGATGATGCAGGTGTTTCAGAAGCAGCGCTCGTTGCTCGGGGGGATCGATGAGGCGCTCGCCGTGCTCAAGCTATGCAGCGGCCATCAGGATCCGGATGGGGGCTGGGTCCTGGGCTGGGACCAACTGGAGGTGCAGGCCCTCAGAGAGGGTGATGCCATCAGCCCCCGAGAGAGCGTGCTGATGATCGAGGGCGACTACAGCCTGTTCGCGCACCTGGAGACCGTTTACCTGGGATGTCTGGCCAGGCGATCGCTGGTCATGCGCAACGTGGCCGAGGTGGTGGAGGCGGCGCGGGGCAAGCAGATCTTCTACTTCCCCGCCCGACACGATCACTGGCTGGTGCAGACCGGCGATGGCTGGAGCGCCCACGTGGCCGGGGCGATCGGCGTGTCCACCGACGCCCAGGCCTCCTGGTGGGGCGGGCGGGGCATCGGGACGGTGCCGCACGGGCTGATCGCCGCCTACGGCGGGGACACGGTCAGGGCGGCCAAGGTATTCGCCGAGCGCTTCCACGACGAGATGAGCATCACGGTGCTGGTGGACTTCGACAACGACTCCCTGCGGACCGCCGTCGAGGTGGCCGAGGCGCTCGGCCCCCGGCTCTGGGGGGTGCGGCTGGACACGAGCGAGGAGATGGTCGACCGGTCGTTGTGGGACGACCTGGGGGGCTTCCGGCCCACCGGGGTCAATCCGCGGCTGGTCGAGAAGGTCCGCGACGGACTCGACCGCGCCGGCCATGAGGGTGTTCGAATCGTGGCCAGCGGCGGCTTCAACGCGCAGCGGATCAGAGAGTTCGAAGCCGGAGGCGTTCCGGTGGACGCCTATGGCGTCGGCTCGTCGCTGATCCGAGGCGACAACGACTTCACGGCCGACGTCGTGATGCTGGAGGGGCGGCCGTGCGCAAAGGAGGGCCGGGTGTACGCGCCGAATCCCCGCCTGGAAAAGGTTGAGTAGAAGCCCGCGCCTGCCGATGAACGGTCAGACGCATGCTCCGCCTGGCCACCCTCATCGCGAGCTCGGGAAGCTTCACACCGGGCCATGTGCTCCCGCACGCGCCGATTCCTCCTGCGCCCAGCACCTTCCTGGGCTACCCAGACCTGCCGTCGTTCCTCCAAGCCTGGCTGCCCATCATCTTCATGGGGATGCTGGTGATCGGCGTGTTCGCGCTCATGCGGTTCATGCCCCGGACCCGCCCCGCGCGGCTCAAGCCTGATGCGACCCCGCCGATCGCCTGGGGCGACATCGCTGGGGCTGATGAGGCCAAGGATGAGTTGCGGGAGATCGTGGACTACCTGCGTGATCCCAGGCGGTTCAAGGAGCTGGGAGCCAAGGTCCCCAAGGGGATCCTCCTACACGGCCCGCCGGGCACCGGGAAGACCCTGCTCGCCAAGGCCGTGGCCCACGAGTCCGGGGCGTCGTTCTTCTCCCAGTCCGCTGCGTCGTTCGTGGAGATGTTCGTCGGTGTGGGTGCGGCCCGGATCCGGCATCTATTCAGGGCGGCCCGCAAGAACGCGCCGGCGATCGTTTTCATCGACGAGATCGACGCCGTGGGCGGACGGAGGGGGTTTGACGTCTCCGGGGAACGCGACCAGACCCTGAACCAGCTCCTGGTGGAGCTGGACGGGTTCACGGCCCGCAAGGACGTGGTGGTGATCGCGGCCTCCAACCTGCTGGAGAAGCTCGATCCCGCGCTGCTGCGCCCGGGCCGGTTTGACCGCCAGATCTACGTTTCCCCGCCCGACGTTGGAGGCCGCGAGCGGATCATGAGGGTCCACAGCGCCAACAAGCCGGTGGCCGAGGGCCTCGACTTCAACCTGCTCGCGCGCCAGACGTCCGGGCTGACCGGAGCCGACCTGGCCAACATCTGCAACGAGGCCGCCATCTTCGCCGGCCGACGCAGCTCCCCGGTGGTGGAGCTGATCGACTTCGACCAGGCCCTCGAGCGCGTCGTCGCAGGGATGCAGTCCCGCAAGACGCTGACCGACCATGAGAAGCGAGTGGTGGCCTACCACGAGGCCGGCCATGCCCTGTGCGGCGAGCTCCTGCCCTCGGTCGACCGCGTGCATCGGATCTCCATCGTGCCTCGCGGTCGCGCGCTGGGCTACACGCTCAACCTCCCCGAGGAGGACCGCTACCTGAAGACGCGCGAGGAGCTGATCGATTTCATGACAATGCTTCTGGGCGGCCGGGCGGCTGAGCAGCTCGTGTTCGGTTCAATCACCACCGGGGCCCAGGACGACCTCAGGCGGGTGGGCGAGATCTCGGCTTCGATGATCCGCGAGTACGCGATGGGTACCGGCTCCAGATCGCTGCCCGCGATGGGCGATGTGGCAGCCGAGTCGACCCGCCGGATGTACGACGCCGAGGTGCGCGAGCTGGCCGATGAGGCCTTCCGCTCCGCCGTCGCTCTGCTGGACTCGCACCGGGCGCAGCTCGATGCCCTGGCCAGCACCCTCTTGACCAACGAGGTCCTCGAGCGCGCCGACATCCGAAAGATCATGGGCGACACTCCGCCGGCCGCTCCCAGCCGGATCGGCGAACTGAGGGTGGCCGCCGCAACGGCGACCAACCCTGCTCCGCGCGCCACACGTCGATAAATCAGATCCGGGGCGCGGCACGCCCCTCGCTAGCCTAAGCGCGGAATGCTGTCCGCCATCGATCACATCGGCGTGGCCGTCGAGGACCTCAATCAGGCCATCGCTCTGCACCAGGACAAGCTGGGGATGACGCTGGTCCATCGAGAGACCGTGAGCGAGCAGGGTGTCGAGGCTGTGCTGCTTGACGTCGGCGACAGCCACGTCGAGCTGCTCCAGCCGCTCGGGCCTGACACGGCGGTGGGAAAGTTCCTGGCCCGCCGCGGGCCCGGACTGCACCATGTGGCCTACCGGGTGGACGACGTGGAGGACGTGCTGCGGCAATTGGCCGCGGCCGGCGTCCGCCTGATTGACGAACAGCCCCGTAGCGGGATCCGCAATTCCCGGGTGGCCTTCGTCCATCCCGCCGCCACCGGCGGCGTACTGACTGAGATTGTCCAACCGGCGGAGGATCACTGATGGCAGACGACAAGCCGCAGAAGGTGAGCATCGGGTTCATCGGCAGCCAGGTGCTGAGCGGACGGATCCCGGCGGCCGAGCTGGCCAAGCTGCGCGACGCGCTCGGGACCGAGGGCTGGAAGGACGTCCGCTTTGAGGACGGGACGGTGGCCCTGGATCTGAGCCGGGTGGTCTACGTGCTCGTGGAGGACGAGGAGCATCGGGTCGGCTTCGGCGCTTGACAGCGCCGCGCTTCAGTTCGCCCGCCGGCGGGGGCACACGCCGTTCCTGGAGCGGGCTGCGTCCGCCTACTCACGAACCGGCGAGCACGGCGCGTGCTGGCTGGTCCTGGGGTTGAGCGGAGCCGCACTGAGTGGTGACGCGGACCGGCGCCGGCGCTGGCTCCGCGGCGTTCGGGTGGTGGCTGGCGCGTACGGGGTCAACTACATCGTCAAACTGCTCGCGCGTCGCCCGCGGCCGGAACTACCGGGACTGCCGCCGCTGACCCCGACGGTCTCCCGGCTGTCCTTCCCCAGCGCCCATGCCACGACCTCATTTGCCGCCTGCCGCGCATTCCGGGGCCTGGCGCCCGCGAGCGCGCTCTACTGTGCCGCCGCCCTGTTCGCGGTGAGCCGGCCCTATCTGGGCGTCCACTACCCAACCGATGTCCTGGCCGGTGCGGTCCTGGGGACGGCGATCGGCGAGGCCTGGCCCCGATGAAGATCGGGATTGTCGGATTGCCCAACGCGGGCAAATCGTCGCTGTTCAGCGCGCTCACCGGCGTGGCCGCCGAGGCGGCCAACTACCCATTCACCACGATCGAGCCGAACGTCGCCGTGGTGCCGGTGACCGACCCCCGACTCGAGGCTGTGGCCCGGGTGGTGGGCTCGTCCAAGATCGTCCCGGACACGATCACGTTCCACGACATCGCCGGCCTGGTGGCCGGAGCCCATCGCGGCGAGGGTCTGGGCAACCGCTTCCTGGGCAACATCAGGGAGACGGATGCGATCGTCCACGTGGTTCGAGCTCACCACGACCCGAATGTGATCCATCCCGACGGACAGGTCGACTCCCTGCGCGACATCGAGACCGTGGAGACCGAGTTGATCTATGCCGACCTGGAGCAGGCCGAGCGGCGCCTGGAGCGCGTCTCAAAGACCGCCAAGAGCGGCGACAAGCCATCGGTGGCCGAGGCCCGGTGGCTGGAGCAGGTGATCGAAGGTCTCCAGGCGGGGCGCCCGGCCCGGTCCGTGCCGCCCCCCGCCGAGGCTCCGAACTCGCCGGCCATGCTCGGGTCGCTGACAGCCAAGCCGGTGCTCTACGTGGCCAACGTGGATGAGGGGGCAGCTGAAGCTCCCCCGGAGATCGCCCGCTTCGCCGAGGAACAGGGATCCGCAGCGGTCGCGGTGTCCGCTCGCCTGGAGGCCGAGCTGGTCGAATTGGATCCCACCGAGACGGCCGCCATGCGGACGGACCTGGGCCTGAGCGAGTCCGGGCTCGATGCCGTGATCCGCGGAGCGTTCGAGCTGCTGGAGCTGATCGCCTTCTTCACCGCCGGCGAGGACAAGCCCGCGCAGTCCTGGCACATCCACCGGGGCGAGTCGGCCTGGAACGCGGCGGGCCAGATTCATTCGGACATCCAGCGGGGCTTCGTCCGGGCCGAGGTGATCGCCTGGGACGAGCTGGTGTCGGCCGGCGGCTACGCCCGCGCGCGCGACCGGGGGACGCTGCGGACCGAGGGGCGTGACTACTCGGTCCAGGACGGCGACGTGATCACGGTGCGCTTCGCGCCGTAGACATGGAAGAAGTGCCAGCTGCGACGCGTTATTCGGACGGGATGCGAGATTGGCTGATACGAGTTGCCCTCGGGGCTGGAGCGGTCCTGGCGCTGATCGTCCCCACGCAGGCCGCGGGGAGCGCCCAGGCAGCACGGAGCACCTCGACTGCCCCGAAGTGCAGGTACGCCTTCTACGACGCCCGCACCGACGCCCCCGACCCCTTGACGGGCCAGCAGGAGAACCAGCTCGACCTGGTCCAGGGCACGCTGGGACTCAATGCGACCCACAAGAAGCTTCGAGTCGTGATGAGCTTCAAGAACCTGTCCAAGAAGGTCCCGACGGGTTCGAATTTCAACTCATACGACTTCTACTGGACCAATCCGGCGGGCGACAGCGGTCCGAATGCGATCGAGGTCCAGGTGAGCAGCTCCGGGGCGGTCACCTTCAGCGACGGCACCGAATCCAAGGTCGGGAGCAACTTCCAGTACAGCACCAGCTCGACGAGCGCCGCCCGCGGCAAGTTCGGCTCAGGGCGCAACGCGACGATCGAGGTCGACGTCCCACTGGCTGAGCTCAAGCTGAAGGTGGGCAAGGTCCTTTCCGGGCCCAGCGCCTACAGCGCGACGGGCGCCAACGGCCAGGTCACGAGCCTGGGCTCGATCGTCGATCAGGATGGACCGGGCCACAGCTACAGGCTGGGCCAGCGGACCTGCATCGATCCAGAGCGGCGCTAGTCGCGCCGGGCGCGCACGATCACAGGCAGGCCGTCCTTCGGTCCGATCGTCGGCATCTGCCTGACCCGGAGCTCGTACCCGGGGGCGAGGTCGAGGTCGAACCGGCGAACCAGCTCGGAGGCGATCGCCTTGATCTCAAGCTGGCCGAAGCGCATCCCGATGCAGATCCTCGAGCCGGCCCCAAACGGGACGTAGGCCCCCTTGGGAAGTGCCGCCCTGTTCTCCGGGCAGAAGCGGTCGGGCCGGAACTCCGTTGGGGCCTCGAACACGTGAGGGAGGTGGTGTGAGACCCACGAGCTGTAGTTGACGTACGCGCCTGCCGGAACCTTCTGGCCCGCGAACTCAAACGTGTCGATCGCCTTGCGAGCGCCGATCCAGGCCGGGGGATACATCCGCAGCGTCTCGTCCTGAACCATCTCCAGCAGCGGGAGCTGGCCGCTCATCAACAGCTTGGCATCGGCGCGACCGGCTCCCACCACGCGCTCGTGCTCCTCGCGCAGCCCGGCCACCACATCGGGGTGGTGGGCCAGCTCGTAGAACATGAAGGCGATGGTTGAAGTGGTGGTGTCGTGTCCGGCGAACAGGAGCGTCATCACCTCATCGCGCACCTGCTGATCGTCGAGCTGAGTGCCCTCATCATCCGAGGCGTCGAGCAGCAGGCTGAGCAGGTCCTGGCCGCGCTCGCCCGTGCGCCGCCGCCGACCTATTTCATTGAGGATCACCCGGTCCAGCGCGGCCCGGGCCTGTTGCATCCGGGTGAACGGGGTGCGGGGGCCACGCAGTACCTGGAGGAAGTAGTCCCGGGACCAGAAGCCCAGGCCGACCTCGAACTGCCGGGCCATATCGGTCATCGCGCCGGCGGCATCCGGATCCAGTCCGAACAGGGCACGCATGGCAATCCGGAGCGCCAGCCGACGCGTCCAGTGATAGAGGTCGAGCCGCTGCCCGTCGCGCCAGCCGGCCAGCGCCCGATCGATCTCGGCGTTCATCGTGCCCAGCGCGGCGCCGATCGCCTCGTGGTGGAAGGCCGGGAGCATGATCCGGCGCGAGCGGCGGTGGTACTCGCCGTCGATCGTCAGCAGCCCGTCGCCCAGGAAGGGGATCAGGTCGCCCATGTGCCCCTCCCGCCAGCTGAAGTTCTGCGCGTGGGAGACGGTCATGTAGTGATTGGCCTCAGGGCCGATCATGAACACGCTGTTGCCGTGGAAGATTCGCATCGTGAAGACGGGCCCGTAGCGCTCATAGCCCTCGAGCAGCAGGCTCAGCGGGCCCTGGGCCATTCGCCGGGTGCGACTCAGGCTGAATGACGTCTCGCCCCGCGGGAACGGCACCTCGGTGCGCCGCTCGTCCAACAGGTCACGGGTGAGGCGGGCGAACGGATTGAATGAGATCGGCGGCGGCGCGGTCAGGGCCACCCGCGAAGCGTAACCATCGCGGCCGCGACGAGCCAGGCGCTCAGAGGTCCGTCACGTCGCCAGCCTCCTCCAGGCGCTGGGCGAGGCGGCCCAGGCCGAGGCGTCGGGCGGCCCGCGCAGCTCCTGCCAGATCGGTGGCCTGGTCCGCAGGACGCTTCAGATCCACGGGCTGGAGCTGAGCGATGTGACGGAAGGCTCGGAGCTCGTCAGCCTGGTCGGTGAGCGTCTGGGCGATCTTCGGTCGCTGCTCGGACGCCGCGGCGATCACCGCCTCAAGCGAGCCATGCCGGTTCAGCAGCTCGGATGCGGTCTTGGGCCCAACCCCGGCCGCGCCCGGAAGTCCGTCGGAGGGGTCGCCCCGCAGGGCGATGAAGTCCGGCACACGCTCTGGGGGAATGCCGTAGCGCTTCTTGACCTCGGCGGGGTCGACGTCCTCGAAGCCGCTCGTCCCCGACTTCAGGTAGAGCACGCTGACCCGTTCGCCCACGCACTGGTACATGTCACGGTCGCCGGTCAGGAGCAGGGCCTCGCCTCCAGCCTCCTGTTCGGCCGTGGCCAGCGAACCGAGCAGGTCGTCGGCCTCGAAACCGTCGGAGGTCATCGAGGACCAGCCGAACTGCTCGAACAGGCCGGGCGCCTGCTCAAACTGCCAGGCCAGCGCCTCGGGAACCGGCGGACGCGAGGCGTGGTAGGGCGGATACAGCTCGACCCGGTAGGCCGCGGCCTCAGCGCCGAAGCACAGGACGATCGCCCGGGGCCGACGGTCGGCGGCCACCCGGAGCAACGCGTTGGCGGCACCCAGCAGGGCGTTCACGGGTCGGTCGTCAGCCCCGTGGATGGAGTCGGGCAGCGCAAAGAACGAGCGGTAGAGGAGAAAGGGGGCGTCGACGGCGAGGAGGGGGGCGGGCATTGCCGCGAGAGCTTAGGCGCCGGGCGTGATGTGGGTGATTTGTTTCGCCTGGCGAAAGGAATCGCCCACACCCCTACCCCACCGAAACCCCCGGCCCGTCCAGGCCCCGGTAGACCACGCGGTAGCGGCCCGCCCAGTGCAGCCGGACGCTGTACGTACCGCGCCTGCCCACCGGGACGCCGCTGAGAACTGTCTGCCAACCCCCGCCGTACAGCCGCTGGACGGCCAGCCGACCACCTCTCGCGGGAGAGACGGCGCCGCGCAGCCTCAGGGACGCCGGGCTCTGGTAGCCGAACGGTGCCATGCGGGCATAGCGGTTCGGTGTCCTGGAGGCCGAGGTGGAGATGGTCGAGAACGACATCCATGTCGACATCAGCCCGAACGCGGCCTGGAGTTGGGAGCCGCTGACCGAGGCGGTGCCCGCGCTGCCCACGACCGAGGCCTGAACGATCCGGGGCGAGGTCCCCTTCAGGGTGATGGTGATTGCCTTCAGCGACCCCCTGACCAGGGAGCCGAGGTCGGCCGCCGCGCTGGACAGGCTGACCGTGACCGACCAGCGGTAGTACGGGTCGCCGCCGGCGTCGTCATACGGGTCATCGACGCCGCGCAGCCACGGCTCGGCCGGACTCCCGGACCACACGTCCTGGATGCTCTCGGTGTGGCCCCCGGAGCTGGCAAAGAAGTACGTCACGACCGGTTGGCCGTTCAGCGTCACGACCTGGCCCTGGGTGGCGGCCACGGCCGCGTCCGTGGACGGTGTCTCGCCGGACACGCCTCCGTACATCTGCGAGCGGGGATCGGAGTACAGGCCGTAGCCGTTTCCGCTGACCGAAGTCGTGATGGCATACGTGCGAGCGGCCACCGCCTGGGCGTCGAGCGCCTGGCTTGACCAGGAGGCGGGCATTTCCACCGACACCACCCCGCGGACATAGTCCTCCAGGTCGATCGCGTTGACCGTCTGGACGGCCGGCCCCGAACTCCAGCGGAACTCCAGAGCGCCTCGGTACTGGCCGTGGCCGAGGAAGTTGACCGGGCCGGGGCCGCTGACGACAAGCGGTGGGCGGACGCTGGCCAACTGATGTTCGGACTGGTCGTAGAGCGCAACATTGCCCCCGGGGAACGCCTGCATCGAGTAGGTCTGGCTGGGCGACAGCGCCACCGTCTGGTTACCGGCCCGGGGAGCCACCGCCGCGGATGCGCCGCTGAACGAGGGATTGCCGTAGGCCCCGGCGCCCAGCAGCACGCGCACGACCCGGCTCGTGCTGGTCGTGCGCAAGCCGGTTCCCTGGTAGTAGTGGCCCAGGATGCGCCGGTAGGTCCAACCGTGCTGCGCGTCGCCGTAGGCCCCGTACTGGCTCATCCCAATGCCGTGGCCATTGCCTGCCCCGCTGATGTGGAGGTTGGTTGAAGCCTGCGCAGCCGGGGAAAGAGCCAGACAGGCCGACGCGGTGACCAGGACGGCCCGCATGGCCCTTACGGTTAGATACCTGTTCAGCATGGCGCGGAGAGCTTCAGATGTGTTCGTCGAGTGCCTGGAGGCGGAGGGCGTTCGCTATGTCTTCGGGATTCCGGGGGAAGAGACGCTTGACCTGAACGAGTCACTGGCCAACTCTCAGGTCCAGTTCGTGCCAGTCCGCCACGAGCAGGGCGGGGCCTATATGGCCGACGCCTACGGGCGACTCACCGGCCGCGCCGGCGTGTGCCTGGGCACCCTCGGGCCCGGAGCCACAAACCTGGTCACGGCAGTAGCTGACGCGTTCCTGGACCGCAGTCCACTCGTCGCACTCACCGGTCAATCCGACCTCGAGCGGATGCACAAGGAGTCACATCAGTACATCGATCTGATCGGCATCCTGAAACCGGTGGTTAAGTGGAACGCCCGGGTGTCCAGCCCGGAAATCGTTCCCGAGGTGGTCCGCAAGGCCTTCGCCGTGGCGGAGTCTGAGAAGCCCGGGGCCACGCATCTGGAGCTGCCGGAGGACGTGATGGCCCGCCCGTTGGACGCCTCGCCTGTGCCCCGCCGCGCTCCTGTCCAGCCCGAGCCAGGCGGCAAGGAGCTGGAACGAGCGGCCGAGCTGATCGACGCCGCCGAGCATCCCATCGCCCTGGTGGGCAACGGGACGATCCGGGCTCACGCCAGCCGAGCGCTGCGGGCCTGGGTGCACACCACCGGGATCCCGGTGGCGGAGACTTTCATGGCCAAGGGCGCGATCGATTATCAGGACTCTCACGCCCTGGGCACGGTGGGACTCCAGGCTCGTGACTATGAGATGGCCGGCTTCGAGGACGCCGACCTGGTGGTCACCGTGGGCTACGACCTGGTCGAGCACTCGCCCAAGTACTGGAACCCGAATCGGGACAAGCAGATCATCGTGATCGACAGCGTGGCCGCCGAGATCGACGAGTTCTACGTGCCTGAGGTCGAGCTGATTGGAGACATCGCACACATCCTGGCCCGTCTGGCCGGAAGCTCTCACCGGCCGTCGATCGAGCAGGTCACCGACTGCGAGCTGCACCAGCTGGTCATGCAGGCCTTCGACGAGGGCCGGGAGGACGAACACTTTCCGCTTCGGCCCGCCCGGGTGCTGTGGGAGCTACGGCAGCTGCTCGAGCGCCAGGACATCCTGGTCTCAGACGTTGGGCTCCACAAGCTGTGGATCGGACGGATGTTCCCCGCTCACGAGCCGGGGACGGTGCTGATCGCCAACGGCCTGGCCGGGATGGGGTTTGCGCTCCCGACGGCGATCGCGGCCAAACTCGTACATCCTGAGCGCAAGGTGGTCACGGTGTCCGGCGACGGCGGCTTCCTGATGAACTGCCAGGAGTTGGAAACCGCGGTCCGCCTCCGCACTCCGGTGGTCAACCTGGTGTGGGAGAACGGCGAATTCGGCTCGATCGCCTGGAAGCAGGACCAGAAGTTCGGCCGCCACTTCGACGTGGACTTCGGGAACCCGGACTTCGTCAAGCTGGCCGATGCGTTCGGAATGCCGGCCTGGCGATGCAGCAGCGCCGGCGAGCTCCGTCAGCGCCTTGTGGATGCGCTGGCCCTGGACGTGCCCTCGTTGATCGTGGTCCCGATCGACTACTCGATCGACGTGGCCAGGGGCGTCGCCGAGCTCGGCGCCGAGACCGTGGCCACGTAACGCACTGCCCTACTTCAGGCGGCTGTACACGAACACCTGCGTGATGTGGCGCAGGGGCTCGAGGCCGTCCTGCGCCAGCGCTCGGAGCTCGGACTCGACCCCGGCCCGCTCGGCGCCGTCCAGGGCGGAGACGTAGCTGATCGAGAGCACACGATCCACCAGGCCATCCGCGTCCAGCAGCTGCTCGGATGGGATTTCGGTCCGGTTGGACAGGGCGAACAGCGAGCTGCCCTCAAATACACGCGACCACACATCGCTGTGATACGCGGGCGTGTCCTGGCGGTAGCACTCGATGATCGCGTCGATTGCCTGGTGCAGTGGCTGGTCGCGCCGGCGGCGATTCCAGATCAACCCCAGCCGTCCGTCCGGGCGAAGCACACGGTGAAACTCGGTCAGGGCCCGAGGACCGTCGAACCAGTGAAAGGCCTGTCCAGAGACCACCGCGTGGACGCTCCGGTCGCCCAGCGGTATCTCCTCGGCCGATCCGGCCAGTGTCTGCACGTCCGGAACCTCCCGCTCCAGCACGGCTCGCATCGGGGCCACGGGCTCAAGCGCGATCAGGCTGGCCCCGGTCACCGCGAGGGCACGCGTGAGCTTGCCGGTGCCTGCTCCCACATCCAGAACAGTTCGGCCCTGGCCAAGGTCAAGCTGACCGGCCAGCCACTCGATCGCCTCCGCCGGATAGGCGGGCCTGCCCCGTTCGTACTCCTCGGCCGCGCGGCCGAACCCGCGCTCGGCCTGGGGGTGGATGTTCAGCTCGCCCCGCCCAGCGGCCAGGGGTTGGCGATCTCCTGGCGCGGCTCCCGGCGCCAGTCCGCGTAGGCCTCGGCCGGAGAGTCGGTGGGCTCGTTCACCGATGCGTCGTATTTGGCCGCCACCTCATTGACCGGATAGTGGGCCTCGTCGAGCCGGCGCGAGCCGATCATCAGGACCGCCGACGGGCCGTCACCGGCTCCGACAAAGACGTGCTCGCTGCCCGCCGGGCAATGGACGAAGTCCCACTGTTTCAGCGGCCGTTCCTCGCCTTCCAGGATCGCCAGGCACTCGCCGTAGAGGACCGGAAAATCCTCCTGGACGGGCTCTGAGTGGTAGCGGCAGTTGGGCTGGCCCGGCTGCATTATCTGCACGTTCAACACCGGTGTCGCCCCACAGGCCGCTTTCGGGCTCCATGAGCAGGACGGTGGCGCGCCGCGGGTGGGCTGACGCGTATGCCTCGCAGAGGTTGACGATCAGTGACTGGTCGTCGGCCACAGGGCGCCGCTATGTGTTGCCCTGGGCCATCTTGCGCAGGTCCATCGCCTCATCGTAGGTGCGCTCATCGACGCCCATCTCAAGCGCGACCTCCCGCAACGGCCGGCCTGAGTTGGCGGCCTCCTTGACGATCTCCGCGCCCTTGTCGTAGCCGATGTGCGGGTTCAGTGCGGTGGCCGCGGCCAATGTCATCTCCGCCGAGCGGGCCAGCCCCTCCTGGTTGGGCTCGATCCCATCGACGCACTTCTCGGCGAACACCCGGGCGGTTGAGGACAGCAGCTTGATCGAGTCCAGCACGTTTCGGGCCAGCAGCGGCACCCGGACGTTGAGCTCGAAGTTGCCCTCCAGCCCTCCGATGGTGATCGCGGTGTCATTGCCGATGACCTGAGCACAGATCTGGAGCGCGACCTCACACATCACCGGGTTGACCTTCCCGGGCATGATTGACGAGCCCTTCTGAAGCTCGGGCAGGAACAGCTCCCCGATGCCGGCCCGGGGACCGGAGCCCATGATCGCCAGGTCGTTGGCGATCTTGGTCAGCGAAACGGCCAGAACCTTGAGGGCACCTGAGAGCTCGACCAGGGCGTCCCGGGCGGCTTGGGCCTCAAACGGATCCTCGGGCGCGCGAATCTCAAGCCCCGAGTCCTTGGTCAGCCGGGCCCGGACCTTGGCCGCAAACTCCGGGTGGGTGTTGAGACCCGTGCCGGTGGCCGTGCCGCCCAGCGGGATCTGGGCCACGTGCGGCAGCGCGCCGGCGACGCGCTCTCGCCCCAGGCGGATCTGGGCCGCATAGCCCGAGAACTCCTGTCCCAGGGTGACGGGGACAGCATCCATCAGGTGGGTGCGGCCGGCTTTCACCAGGTCCTTGAACTGCGCCGCCTTGGCCTGGAGCGAGGCCTCGAGTTGCTCCAGGGCCGGGAGGAGCTGGTTGGTCGCCTGGTCCAGCGCGGCCAGGTGGACGGCCGACGGGAACACGTCGTTTGACGACTGGCCCATGTTCACGTGATCGTTGGGATGGACACCGTCGCCGGCCAGGTTGGCGATCACCTCATTGGCGTTGGTATGCGAGGAGGTCCCAGAGCCCGTCTGAAAGACATCGATTGGGAACTGGTCGTCGAGCTCGCCCGAGGCCACGCGGTCGGCTGCGGCGGCGATCCGCTCGGCGATATCGCTGTCCATGAGGCCCAGCTCACGGTTGGCGCGGGCGGCGGCGGCCTTGATCCGCCCCAGCCAATGAATCACCGCAGCGGGGATGCGCTCCCCGGAGATGGGGAAGTTGGCGACCGCCTTGGTCGTCTCCCCGCCCCAGAGCTGCTCCTGTTCCTGAACGCCCATCGCGATCCTTTCCAAGTCTTCGCTTGCTGCTCTAAACGTAGCGCTCGCGGTCGGCCGGAGTGGCTCAGCCGCAGAAGGAGATCAGCTCGCGGGCCAGCGACACCGGATCGTCGTAGGCCATCAGGAACCCAGTCGCCGGCAGCGTCCGCAGCTGGGCGTCCGGGAGCAGCTTGAACGCTTCCTGGGCGACCGGCAGCGGGTGGGCCCGGTCCTGCTCAGCCCAGAGCAGCAACACCGGCATCGTCAGCTCGGGATACGAATCGAGCAGCTCACTCTGGGCGCCCGCTGGCCACCGGCGGGCGAACTTGGCCCACGACCGGGCCCGGTTGCCGTTACCCGGGACGTCGGCGAAGGCGTGGCGCACCAGGTCTCTGGCATCCGGGTTGCCCTGGACCGTGAGTCGGGGGCCCAGCGATGGTCTGAAGGTGAGCGGAGCCAGCCGGGACAGGAGACGGTCCAGGCCGGGCAGAGCGGCCGTCCGGCAGGCTGCCCGCCAGGCCGCCCGGCGGATTGCGAACTGGTCGCGGCCGTGGAGGCGGTTGGACATCAGGACCAGGCGGGGTACCGGCAGGCGGGAATCCTCGGCCACCCGGAGGGCGAGTTCGGCGCCCAGATCGTGCCCGGCGATGATCGCCCGGGGACCGACGACCTCAAAACAGAAACCGGCGATCACATCAACGAACCAGTCGAGCGTGTACGGATGCCGGGGCCGGTCCTCGGAGTCACCGTGGAGCGGTAGATCGGGCAGAACGACCCTGAACCGGCTGGATAGTGCCGCCACGATCGGCTCCCACTCGCGATGGGAAAGCCCCAGCGAATGCAGCAGGGCGATCCCCGGGCCCGTGCCCGTCTCCCGGTAGGCCACGCGGGCGCCGTCGGGATGGTGGTAGAGCCGAAGCCGCATTGGAAGACCATCCTTGCGCATTACTCGTGAATGGGATATTGCGCGGTTGGCCGGGGACGGCTCGGTGTCGATAGAGACCTCAGATGATTCGAACCACCGCGGCCGCCAACATGCTCGGGGTCAGCACAAATACGCTTCGGAGCTGGGAGCGACGTTACGGATTCCCCCGTCCGCGCCGGTCCTCCGGCGGACACCGCCGCTACGCCATCGATGAGATTCAGACTCTGCGCCAGACGCTGAGTGAGACCCACAACGTCTCCTCGGCCATCGCGCTGGCCCGCCGGCGGGGCGCCGGGCCCGCCTCCTGCAGCCTTCTCGCTGCGGCGCTGGCGGCCCTGGACCACCAGCAGGCCGACCGCCTGCTGGAGGAGAGCCTGGTTCTGCGCTCAGTTGAGCGTACGGTGGAGGAGGTGCTCCTTCCAGCGGTTGCCGAGCTGGCCGACCCGGGCGGGCCCACGGCCGAGTACGAGCTGGCCTGGCACTACGCAATGCAGTGGCTGTGCGCCCTGAGCCGGCAGGCACAGGCGCCGAGCTCGGCGGCCGACGTCGTGATCTTCGACGCCTCGGCCCCGTGTGACCTGGACGCGCTGTACAGCCAGGCCTTGGAGCTGATGCTCCGCCGGGCGGGTGTGGCCACGGCCCGCCTCACCCCCGGGGTCCAGCGCAGCCGTCTGGGGCGGGCGCTCCGGGCGCTCAGCCCCCGGGCCGTGATCATCACCGGCCGTCGTTCCTCTTTGGACACGATCGGCCGGATCGTCTACACGGTCAGGTCGATGCGGGCCGCCCCCCCGGTGCTGGACTATCGCGACGCGGTTCGGGAGACCCCGGCCAGCACGCTGGTCAGGCTGGGCGAGCGCCCGCTGGCTGCCCGGGATCAGCTCCTGGATCTGCTCCAGCACGGTTCACCCAGCACGCTGGCGGCGTAGAGCCCAGCGCGCTGCGCGCACGGGGGCGGACGGCGGGCGCTCCTACAATCCCGCGCCCATGGCCGACCCCGAATCGTCGCCCCCGCACCGTCCGGTTGACCCCAGGGCGTCCTTCCCCGAGCTGGAGCTGGAGGTTCTGGAGCGCTGGCGGGAGCGAGGGGTGTTCACGGAGTCGGTCCGCCGTCGTGAGGGCGCCGCGCCCTGGGGCTTCTACGAGGGGCCTCCAACGGCCAACGGGCCGCCGGCCTTCCACCACGTGCTGGCCCGCGTGTTCAAGGACATCTTCCCCCGCTACAAGACGATGTGTGGGTTCTACGTCGAGCGAAAGGGCGGGTGGGACTGTCACGGACTGCCGGTCGAGCTGGCCCTGGAGGCGGAGCTGGGGTTCAAGTCCAAGGACGACATCGAGCGCTTCGGGATCGCCGAGTTCAACGCCCGCTGCCGGCAGAAGGTTCTGGCGCACGTGGAGGACTGGAACCAGCTGACCGAGCGGATCGGTTTCTGGCTTGACCTCGACGACGCCTACCGGACGCTCGACCCCGACTACGTCGAGTCGGTCTGGTGGGCGCTCAAGACGATCCACGACAGGGGTCTGCTGTACGAAAAGCTGAAGGTTGTCCCGTACTGCCCACGCGACCAGGTAACGCTGTCCAGCCACGAGCTGGGCCAGCCCGGCGCCTACCGCGATGTCACCGATCCGTCCGTGTACGTTCGCCTGCCGGTCCGCGAGCCACGGACTCCCCTCCAGCCCGACGATGCGCTGCTGGTGTGGACGACCACGCCGTGGACCCTCGTCTCGAACGCGGCTGTGGCCGTGGATCCAGACCTGAGCTACGTGCGCGCGCGGACAGCGGACGGCACGTTCGTGGTGGCCGAGGCTCTGGTCGAGCGCGTCCTGGGCGAGCGGGCCGAGGTCCAGGACCGCTTCCCGGGCCGGGCCATCGTCGGCACCCGGTACGAGCCGCCGTTCCCGTTCATTGCGGCACAGGAGTACGGCGGCAAGGGTCACACCGTGCTCCCGGCAGACTTCGTGACGGCCGACGACGGCACCGGACTGGTTCACACGGCGATCGCCTTCGGCGAGGACGACTTCAGGCTGGGCGAGCAACAGGGCCTGAACGTGGTCAATCCCGTCCGGCTGGACGGAACCTACGACGAGCGGATCGGCCCGTATGCGGGGCGGTGGGTCAAGGACGCCGACCCCGACCTGGTGGAGGACCTGCGGTCCCGCGGCCGGCTGTTGCGAGCCGAGAGGTACGAGCACGCGTATCCCCACTGCTGGAGATGCGGCACGCCGCTGCTCTATTACGCCAAGCCGTCGTGGTACATCGCCACCGGTCAGGTCAAGGATCGGCTGCTGGCGTCAAATGAGAGCGTCAACTGGTACCCGGAGCACATCAAGCACGGGCGGTTCGGCAAATGGCTGGAGGGCAACGTCGATTGGGCGCTGTCCCGCGAGCGGTACTGGGGGACGCCGCTGCCGGTGTGGCGGTGCGCGTCGGGACACGCGCAGGCGGTCGGATCGCTGACCGAGCTGCATGAGCTCTCAGGAGTCGCGGTCGAGGACCCGCACCGCCCGTTCGTGGACGAGGTCGGCTTCCCCTGCTCGAAGTGCGGGGAGCCGATGACGCGCGTACCCGAGGTGATCGACGTGTGGTTTGACTCCGGCGCGATGCCGTTCGCCCAGTTCCACGCGCCCCATGAGAACGAGGACCACTTCAAGGAGCGCTTTCCGGCCGACTACATCTGCGAGGGGCTCGACCAGACCCGGGGCTGGTTCTACTCCCTCCTGGCCGAGTCGACGCTGCTGTTCGACCGCTCCTCCTACCGGAACGTTCTCTGCCTGGGCCTCATCCTCGATGACCAAGGGCGCAAGATGTCCAAGTCGTTGGGCAACTCGGTTGAGCCATGGGAGGTCATCGACCGGTTCGGCGCCGACGCCCTGCGCTGGTACTTCTTCACCTCCAAGCAGCCCTGGGACGGCTACCGCTTCTCCATGGAGGCGATCGAGGAGGCGGTGCGGCAGTTCCTGCTCCAGCTCTGGAACACATACGGCTTCTATGTCCTGTACGCCAACGCCAACAAAATCAATCGAAACACTGCGGCGCAAACCGCGCCCTCCTCGGAGCTTGATCGCTGGGCGCTATCGCGGCTGGAGGCGACGGTCGCGGTTGTCCGCGAGCGAATGGACGACTTCGACGCCACCAACGCCGGCCGCACGATCCAGGAGTTCGTTGACGAGCTGTCGAACTGGTACGTCCGGCGCTCCCGGCGGAGATTCTGGGACGGCGACCCGGCGGCCTTCAGCACGCTGCGCACGTGCTTGATCACGGTGGCAAAGCTGCTGGCCCCGTTCTGCCCGTTCATGGCCGACGAGGTCTACGAGAATCTGGATGGCACCGAGCCAAGCGTTCATCTGTGCGACTTCCCCGTGCCGGCGCGGCGTGATGCTGAATTAGAGGAGCAGATGACGGTGGTTCGGGAGGCCGTGCGACTGGGACTGGCCGCCCGAGCCCAATCGAAGCTCAAGATTCGTCAGCCGCTGAGGGCCGCGGTGGTCGTGGCGGCAGGGCGCGAGCGCGCGGCGATCGAGCGCTTCGAGGCCCTGATTCGCGAGGAGCTGAACGTCCGCGAGCTGCGGCTGGTCTCAGCCGCCGACGAGTTGAGCGAGGTCGAGATCAAGCCCAACTACCGCACGCTCGGCCCGCGCTTTGGCAAGGATATGCCGACCGTGGCTCAGGCCGTGGCCGGACTGGATGCGGCGAGCGCGGCGGCGACCCTATCCGATAGCGGGACGGTGGGCATCGTCGTGGGCGGCCACGACCACCAGCTGGACGGAGAGGACCTGGTGGTGGCGATGAAGCCCCTACCCGGGTACCAGGTGGAGCGCGAGGGCTCGCATGCCGTGGCGCTGGAGCTGGCGATCGACGATGAGCTCCGAGCTGAGGGCTGGGCCCGGGACGTGGTGCGGGCGATCCAGTTGGCCCGGCAAGAGGGAGGACTTGATGTCAGCGACCGGATCGAGCTGACGCTGGCGGCGGACGAGCCGCTGATCAACGCTGTCCGGGCCCACCAGGACTACATCACCGGCGAGACGCTGGCCCTGCAGGTGGCGTATGAGAACCGGCCGGGCGCCGCGCTCGTGACCATCGATGGCCACGAGCTTCGGATCGCGGTGCGCCGGGTGAGTTAGGTCAGGGCGGGCTCGAGCTCGGCCTCGAGCTTGCGCTTCGGGTAGGCGCCAACAACGGTCTTGGCCACCTGGCCGTCGCGGAACAGGATCAGGGTGGGGATCGACAGGACGTTGAACTGCATCGCCGTGTCCTGGTTGTCGTCGATGTTCATCTTGACCACCTTGAGCGCCTCGCCCTTCTCCTGGGCAATCTCCTCGACCACCGGGGCCACCATCCGGCACGGCCCGCACCACGGCGCCCAGAAGTCAACCAGCACGGGCACCTCTGACTCGATGACCTCGGCCTGGAAGTTTGTGTCTGTGACTTCGGCGACAGTGCCTGCCATTGGGGCTCCTTGACTTGGTCGGTTGCTTCAAAAAGTATAGCGGAGGGGATCCGCGTGGTGCGCCGGGATCGCGGCCGTCGCCCCACCGGGCTGTGGCTAAATTGACGTGATGTCCTCACACGATCCGACCAATGCGGAGATCGCAGCCGCGCTGGACGAACTGGGGGACCTGTACGAACTCGACGGGGCGATCATCCACCGGATCGTGGCCTACCGCAATGCCGCCAAGGCGGTGCGTGATGCTTCGGTCTCGATATCTGCGCTGGCCCGCGAGGGCCGGGCCACCGAGCTGCCCGGGATCGGCCCCACGATCCAGGAGAAGGTGCTGGCCCTGGGCTCGGACGGGGTGATCCCGGCGCTCGTCAAGCTGCGGGCCAGGTTCCCAGCCGGGCTGGTCGAGATGACGCGGCTGCCCGGGTTGGGCCCCAAGCGGGCTCGCCGGCTGTTCGATGAGCTGGGCATCGATTCGCTCGACGCCCTCAAAGCCGCGGCCCAGCAGCAGAAGATCCGGGCGCTGAAGGGCTTCGGACCCAGGGCCGAGGAGGCGATCCTGGCCTCGATCGCCGCCGCCCAGGCGGGCGACCACGGCCACAGAATCGTGCTGGACCGCGCGCTGGCCGTTGGCGAGGCGCTGGTGGATGCGCTCCGGGCTCACCCGGCGGCCGACCGTGTGGAGCTGGCCGGATCGGCTCGACGGTGGGCCGACAGCGTCAAGGACCTGGATGTGATCGCCACGACGAGCGACCCAGCCGAGCTGGTGAAGGCCGCGGCGCAGCTCGAGCTCGTTGAGTCGGCGGTGTCCCCGAGCGACAGCGGAGCCAGGCTGAGGACCCACACCGGCATCAGAGTGGACTTCCGAATCGTGGCCCCAGACCAGTTCGGCAACGTGCTCCAGCACCTCACGGGCTCGAAGGAGCACAACATGGCTCTGCGGGATGCAGCCGTCAGAAAGGGACTCCACGTGTCGGAGTACGGAGTGCTCGATGACTCGACCGGGCAGAGCCACCGCTGTCCCACCGAGGAGGACGTGTACCGGCTGCTTGGGCTCGGGTACATCGAGCCCGAGCTGCGCGAGAACCGGGGCGAACTGGAGGCGGCGGCCACCGGGGCTCTCCCGGACTTGCTCACGCTTGATGACCTGCGCGGTGATCTTCACTGCCACACCACGGCATCGGACGGGACGGCCTCAATCGAGCAGATGGCCGAGGCGGCGCGCCAGGCCGGCTACGAGTACCTGGCCATCACCGACCACTCGGCCAGCATGGGGTTCGGAAACGACGTCTCCCCCGAGCGCCTGCGGGAGCAGATCGCCAGGATCCGCTGCACCGAGGTCGAGGGGATCAGGCTTCTGGCGGGCTCGGAGGTCAACATCTTCCCCGACGGGACGCTGGACTACGACGACTCGCTGCTGGCCGAGCTCGATTGGGTCATCGCCAGCGTGCACTCCTCCTTCCGGATCTCCGCCGAGGCCATGACCGACCGGATCGTCAGAGCCATCGACCACCCGCTCGTGGACGCCATCGGCCACCTGTCCGGGCGCAAGATTGAGAAGCGACCCCCGTACGAGTTCGACGCTCAGCGGGTCTTCGACGCGGCGGCCAGGACCGGGACGATGCTGGAGATCAACGCCAGCCCGGATCGTCGCGACCTCAACGACGTCCACGCCCGGGCGGCTGCCGGAGTGGGCGTGGGCATCATCATCAACTGCGACGCCCACCGGGTCAGAGGGTTCCGCGTGGCCCGCTATGGAGTGGCCACGGCCCGGCGAGCGTGGTTGAGCGCCGAGCAGGTCGTCACCACCAGGCCGTGGAGCGAGGTGGAGGCGCTCCGGCCCCGAAATCGATGACCGCCCCGGGGCGGGTCGGTGACCGGGACGTACGGCCGCTAGAAGGCTAGGCGACCTGCTTGGCCCCGGCCTTGCGCCGACCCAGGCCTGGTCTCTGCTCCTCGGACCCCACGTCATACAACGCGACGTCGGGCGGTGTGCGGCGACCCAGCTTCCAACCGCGCTGGATGGCCACGAACCACATCAGGCCTCCCAGGCACAGCGTCCCTGCGATCCAGAAGTTGAGCCGCATCCCCAGGAAGTAGTTGGAGTAGTCGATCCTCAGCGTCTCCTCGAACATCCGGAAGGCGGAGTAGCCGGCCACGTACAGGGCGAAGATGCCCGGCGCTCTGATCCGCCGGCGGTGGCCCAGCCAGATCAGGAACGCGGCCAGGCTCAGGTTCCAGATGATCTCGTACAGGAAGGTGGGCTGAAAGGTCCCGAACCGGGTGTAGCCAGGCGGCCGGTGGGCGGGTGAGATCTCAAGGCCCCAGGGCAACGACGTGGGTTTCCCGAACAGTTCCTGGTTGAAGTAATTGCCGATCCGTCCGATGGCCTGCGCGGCCAGGAGCCCTGGTGCGGCGGCGTCGGTGAACCGTCGCACCTGCGCCCACGAGCCCAGACGCCGATGCACGTACCAGATCCCGACGGCCGTGCCGCCGGCGATGCCACCCCAGATACCCAGCCCGCCCTTCCAGATCGCAAACGCCCCCCACCAGTGAGGCGGGATCTGGCTGGGCGTGGTGATCAGGAAGTAGATCCGCCCACCGATCAGGCCGGCCGGGAACGCCCACAGCGCGGTTTCCTGGGGCAGCTTGGGGTCACCGCCGGCCTTCCCCCAACGCCAGCTGGCCACCAGGATCGCTGCAGCAACGGCGAACACGTACGCCAGCCCGTAGGCATGGACGAACAGCGGGCCGATGTGAAACCCGCTCTCAGACGGACTGGGGATGGAGGCGGGAATCATGTACCGCGCAATCGTGTCAGACCCGCGGCCGGGCGCGCCGCCGCTCCGAGGACCCGTTGAGCTCAAACAGATTGGAGCGCAGCCACGGGGTCCGGACAAGTGCAATCGGCCGGACCGGCGACGTCCTGAGGACGTAGAAGCGGGCCCCGTCGCGCTCTTCGATGGCGACCACAGCCGATGCCTGCCGGCGCCAGGCCAGGGCCCAGATGATCGCGAACCCGGTGGCGACGGCAGAGACCTGAGGGATCAGGAAGGCCACCGCGCCCGCGCCGATGGTGGAGAACAGCAGCGGCCACAGGCGGTTCAGCAGGGTCCGAGCCGGGTTCAACTCGGGCAGCGAGGACTCCATCCGGGCGCTGGCCAGCAGCGTGGCGATCGGCGGCGAGGCCTCGGCCCGGCGGCCCAGCCAGATACCGATCGCCCCGGCGGCGGCCCACCAGCCGGCGCCCACGGGTACCACCAGATCGTCCCCGGTCCCCGAGGCGCCCGCCACCGTGACCACGGCCAGAGCGGTGGCCGCAGCCGCGCTAATCAGGACGGTTGTGCGCAGAAAGTCCGTGAAACGCATCGTTCAGCCGTCCACCAAAAGACGGAGCAGGTCCTTCACACCTCCCGGGCCCTCGACGACGATATCCGCCTCCGAGATGATCTCCTCGGGTGCCTCGTCCGACTGGACTCCGACCCGGATGGCCGTGGCGATGCGTCCCTCCTCGGCCAGGCGGACGATGGCCCGGAACGCATCCAGATCGGTGTGGTCATCGCCCGCGTACATCACCGCCTCAGCGTCGCTGTCGTCCAGAAACGACGTCACCCCGGTGCCCTTGTCGAACTGGACCGGAGGACGGACCTCCAGAACCTTGCGGCCCCAGTGGGTGCGCAGCCCGAGCGCCGAGGCGCGGGCGGCGACGGCGTCGATGCCTGCCCTGGCCGCCTCCTCGCTCGGGGCGCCACGCCAGTGAAAGGCCAAGATCGCCCCTTTGTCCTCCAACCGGACCCGGAGGCGGCGCAGATCCTGGGTGTCGGCCTGGCGCCCGAACTCGTGGATTCGCTGGACCCAGTCCTCGAGGCGCGGATCCAGGATCGGCTCGGTCCAGCCGGCCCGCAGCAGCTCGGCTCCGTGGACTCCCAGGTAGGAGATCGCCCCGATCGAGACCAACGCCCGGGCCTCGGAGGCCCGCCGGCCACTGACACAGGCCACGACGCCGTAGCGACGACTCAGCTGGGTCACCAGCTGTCTGACATCCTCGGGCACCCGAGCATCGGCCGGTTGGCCGACGATCGGAGCCAGCGTGCCGTCGATGTCCAGTAGGATCGCTGCGCGCTCGGGTTTGCCGCGGAGCGGCGCGAGCGCCTCAGGCAAAAGCGCTGACGTCACGGCTCTAGTATGCCCCCTCATGCCGGGGGCCAGCACGCCGAAGCTCATGGCCCCCACGCACGGTCAGGCTGGCCGTCATCGGCACCCCGGCGGGGCTGTTCAGCGCCCTGTTTGGCGTCGGCGGAGGGACCGTAATCGTGCCGCTGCTGATCCTCTGGTTGGGCTACGAGGAGCGCCCCGCGACGGGCATCTCGCTGGTCGCGATCGTGGTGATCGCCTCGATCGCGACGAGCGCCCAGCCAGTTCCTGTACACGTTTGTGGCGGGCCAGGTTCGGCACCCCGGACTAGCATCTACGGGATGAGCGAGCCGGTGGGTGGAGGGGGCTACACGGTGTCGACCCTCGACCAGATGGGAGACGGGTACGGCTTTCGCAAGATTCGGCAGGCGCTGGGCGTGACCGCATTCGGGATCAACGCGCTCGTGCTCCCGCCGGGCTACCAGACCGGCGTCCACTACCACGACCAACAGGAGGAGACGTACTTCGTCCACCGGGGGCAGGTGGAGTTTCGATTCGGAGATGAGACGACCCACCTGCTGGGCCCCGGCGGTGCGGTCCGCGTGAGCGCCAGCACGCACCGCGGCATGCGCAACGCCGGCCAGGACGATGCGATCGTGGTGGTGGTGGGGGGCAAGGATGGCTACGTGGGACGCGACGGACGGCCGGGTGGGGATCAGGGATCCACCACGGGAGCCCCTGGCGCGCCCCCGGCGCAAGCGGCACCAGGTCCTGGCTGAGCCGCGCCGGAGCGTCGCCCTGACGGCGAACAGGCACCCGGTCCTGCTGCTCCATGGGCAGCCGGGGAGCTCGCGCGACTGGGACCGGGTGGTGTCGGAGATCGGGCCGCGGACCAAAACACTGGCCGTGGCCCGGCCGGGGTGGGCGCCCGGGACCGTCGCAGTGGACCTGGAGGGCAACGCGGCCGCCGCGCTGGTCGCGCTCGATCAGGCCGAGATGGCGCGTGCGGTGGTGGTCGGTCACAGCCTCGGCGGCGCGGTCGCGGCCTGGCTCGCCTCCGCGGCGCCCGACCGGGTGGCAGGCCTCGTCCTCGTCGCACCGGCGGCCGACACCCACTCCATCACCGCGCTCGATCGCCTGCTGGCCGCCCCGGTCCTCGGAGACGTTCTCAGCGCCGCCCTCCTGGGCGCGGCGGGAGGGGCCGCAGCGGCCGGTCCGGTTCGGCGAGTCATCGGATCCCGGCTGGGGATCGACCCCAGGTACCTGCGGTCCTCGGCCGCGTTGCTGCGCAGGCCGAATGCCTGGCGATCGTTTGTGGCCGAACAGCGCACGCTGATCCGCGATCTTCCCGCCCTGGAGCGGCGCCTGGCTGAAATCGTCGCCCCCACGACGGTCGTTGTCGGGACCGCGGACCACGTGGTTCCGATCGCCTCAGCGAGGGCCGTGGCTGACCGGATCAGGGGGGCGGCTCTGATCGAACTGGCGGGGGCACATCACCTGCTGGCGCAACAGCGTCCCGCCGAGCTGGCTGAGCTCATCGTCGCAGCGGCCGGTCTGTGACCGCAGCGGCCGGCCTGCTGCTACTCCTCGCCGGGCTGGGGCTCGGGGCTGGACGGATCGTCCGGACCGGGCTCGGGAACCACCGGGGTGGGCGATTCGTCGGGAGCGGGCACGGTGGCCGGCTCCTCAGGATCCGCGGGGGTTCCTGGATCCGGGACCGCGGGGGAGACAGGGGCATCCGGGACAACCGGGGTGGCCGGCTCGCCGGGCTGTGGGACTACGGAGAGCATGGTCGAGGCATACCCGGGCACAGGCCAAATTTCACACGTTTCGGGCAGGTACGAATTTCGTACGTCGATTGACCCGGCTCGCCCTGGGACTGTGTACGGTTCGGCCCGATCCTCGAGGTTTACCTCGGAGAGGTTCAGAAACCGGTCTGGGAGGCACCTACATGCGTCGACTGTCGATCCTGGTCAGGAGGCCCACCGCGGCCGTCCTGGTCATTGGTTTTGTTATGGCCGGCCTGGCCGTGCTGGCCAACGCGCTGGCAGGGCAGTCAGAGCCCATCCGGTTGGCGGCAAATCAGGTGGCGCTGAATTGTCATAACGGCCTGGTCCCTGCGGATGGCGACCAGAGCGGCGACGTCGGCTCCACGGATAACGGCGGCAACTCGGGCTCCAACTGCTCGCGCCTTGGCGGCGTCGAGACCTTCCATGACCTCTTCACGTCCAGCACCGAGCTCGCCGCCCGGGAGACAGCACCGTTTGCCACCGAGGCCGCCGGGGCCTACATGCACGCGGTGACCCAGAGCCGCACGATGCCGGTCGGGCGCGCGGCATCCGGAGCCGGCAATCGCTGGAAGCTGGCCGGGCATGCGCCTCTGTGTGGCGCTCAGACGACGGGTAGCAACGCCTGTCCCCCCGCCGGGGCCGAGAACGGCAACTACAGCGGTGTGGGAAGCCTGGGTCTTCGGACGCTCTCAGGCCGGATCAGCGCCTACGCCGTCGACCCCGGCCAGCAGAGCCACTGGTTCGCCTCGCCCGTGGTCGGCGGTGTGTGGGAGACCCACAACGCGGGCAAGACCTGGCGGTCGATCGGGAACGGGCTGCCCACGCAGACTGTGGGCGGGATCGCCTACGACGCGCGACTGCACCGGATCATCGTGGGCACGGGCGACAACTCATTCGGCGGCTCGGGAATCGCCGGGATCGGCGTCTATTACTCGAGCAACGATGGCACCACCTGGCACCGAGCAGCCGGGGTGCCAGACCAGATCCTCACCTTCAAGATGTTGGTCTCGCTGGCCGACCGCAGCGGGAAGACGGTGTACGCGGCGACCAGCAAGGGGCTGTTCCGGTCGGTCAACGGAGGCCGCTCATTTGCCAACGAGCGTCTCCCCACCTCGCCCGCGGGCTACTCCCCCAACTGCGCCGGCAACACCTCCAGCCGGCTGTGTTTCTTTGCCAACGACGTCACCGACGTGGTCGTCAAGCCGACCAAGACGTCCGACGGCCCGGCTGGGGCGGTCATCGCTGCCGTGGGCTGGCGGGCCGGCCAGAAGATCGACATCGGCCCGGGGAACAAGCCCGTCTCCGGCTGCAAACTTAAGGGCAAGTCGACCGATTGCCTCCAAGCCCCCCAGAACGGGCTGTACAAGTCCTCCACCGGCAAGCCGGGATCGTTCTCATACATGGGTGGTGGATCAGGAGTGACCGGACTTCCGCCCACCAACGTATTTGGACGCACTGCGTTGGCCGTGGCCCACGGTCCCCATCAGAACTCCGATGCCATCTACGCCCTGGTCGAGGATGCCCAGAAGTTCAACGGCTGTCAGGACGTACTGGACACGGTGCCGACCAGCTGCCAGGCCGTCATTCAAGGCGACGGCGTGGCCACGGTCCTGGACGGCATGTACGCCTCCTATGACTTCGGCAAGACGTGGACCAAGATCATGGACTACACCCAGCTCAAGCAGCCCGGGACCAACAGCGCGATCGGGGACCAGGTGGGCTATTCCCCCGGCGTGCAGGCCTGGTACAACCTCTGGGTCGAGGCGGACCCGACGGCCACGGATCCCGCGAGCGGCAACCCGACCCGGGTCGTGTTCGGACTCGAGGAGATCTGGGAGAACAACCCGCTCACCGCGTCGACCGTCCTTACGACCCCGTTTGCCGCCCAGGCACCGGACTCCTGGGACGTGATCGGTCGCTACTGGAACGCCTGCGCCGTCGGCCCGGTCGGCCTGTCCATCGGCCCCTGCAACCCCAACCCGTTCACCGCCGGTCCGGTCCCGGGAACGACCACCCATCCCGACCAACATGCCTACGCCATGATTCCCGACGGCAAGGGCGGGGTCACGCTGCTGGCCGGTTCCGACGGCGGTGCCTTCTCCCAGCACGTGGCGAAGGGTCAGGACTTCAACAACAACAACTGGGGCAACGGACTCAACGCCACCATGTCGGCACTTCAGCCCTACGACGCCACGATGGCGAAGGACGGGACGATCGTGTCTGGCAACCAGGACAACGGCGAGATGAAGATCAGCCCCAACGGAGATGAGGCCGAGATCTTCGGCGGAGACGGTTTCTTCAGCACGATCAACCCCAGGAACAGCAAGGACATCTGGGAGGAGTACACCTACGGGGCGACCAGCCTGACCGTGGACGGGGGAAACAGCTGGTACGCGATCACTCCGACCGACTGCTCAGCGAGCAATGCGCTGTTCGCGACCCCGATGGAGGAGGACCCGACTCAGCCCGGCCATATCCTGGTGGGCTGCACACAGATCGCGGAAGCCACCAAGGCCTACGCGGATCCGTGCGCGTCGCCCGATGGCGGAAACGCCAATAACTGCGGCGTGGTGAACGTTCCCTGGAAGTCCGTGTACGACCTCGACACGCTGCCCCACCCGTCCGGATCGGACAATGTCCCCTCGGCCCTGGCGGTCAGCGGGGCCAGCGAGTACGCGGGCTACTGCGGCTACTGCGATCCGGCCACACAGCAC
This sequence comes from Solirubrobacteraceae bacterium, assembly GCA_036490975.1. Taxonomy (GTDB): domain Bacteria; phylum Actinomycetota; class Thermoleophilia; order Solirubrobacterales; family Solirubrobacteraceae; genus Palsa-465. The sequence continues at coordinate 13,467 of DASXCS010000055.1, read as the reverse complement.
CTTCCGTTCCAGAACGGAATCGCCACCAACGTGGGCGGGAGCAAGCCGCCCAAGATCGGTACGTCGAATGGCTGGCATAAGGCCGCGGCGTTCTGCCGTGGCTGCGGCACGGCCAACGGCAGGCTGCCGGGGCGCTACATCAACTCAATTCAGGAGGATCCGAAGAACCCCAACACGGTGTACGTCACCCTGGGGGGCTACGAGCGCCGGTGGATTCCACCTGGGTCGTTCGGAGAGGACGTCAGCAACGTCGGCGTTGGCCACGTGTTCGTCTCACACGACCACGGCCAGCACTTCACGAACATCTCCGGCAATCTGCCCGACATCTCGGCCAACTACACCGCGGTCCACAACGGCAAGTTGCTGGTGGCCACCGACCTCGGCGTCTACATCCAGACGTCCGCCGCGCGGGCCGGGAGCGCCGGAGCCGCTCGCCGACGCGGCCCCACGTACGCGGTGCTCGGGCGCGGGCTGCCGGCGGCCCCGGTGTTCACCCTCAGGGTAGATCCCGGCAACCCCAACGAGTTCCTGATCGCCACGTACGGCCGGAGCGACTGGACGTACACGTTCACCAGGTCCTCCAGTCGGAGCGGCGGCGGGCATCGCAAACACGCACTTCGCTGCCCGACCGGTCAGCACAAGGTGAGCAGGCGTGTGCACGGCAAGACCAAGACGGTGTGCGAGCGCAACGGCAGAAGGATCAGCCGCAGACCCAGGCACCCGCGCGGGTTCACCGGCCAGCCGACTAAGTAGGAGTTTCCCCGGGCGCGGTCTGTGAGGCCGCGCCCGGAGGATCGCCGTCGGGAGCCGGCTCGAACTCGGTCGTAACTGTCTCAAAGCCCTTGAACTGCTGGACCGCGGCGTACTGCCGGTAGGCCCTCCGATCGGCGCCGGTCAGTTGGACGTTGTCGGTGAACGGCGTGAGCAGCGAGCGAGGCCACAGGCGGTAATCCAGCACCGCATTGATCTCCGCCGAAAGCATCAGGATCACCGACTGGAGGTAGAGCCAGGCCAGGGTCACCAGCACGACCCCGAAGATTCCGTAGAAGTGCTGCGAGTGCTTGAACTCGTGCGAGATATAGCTGCTGCCGAACGACTCGACCAGCATCCACAGCGCGGCCGCGACCATCCCGCCAGCCAGAACCTGCCTGAGGCCAAGGTCCCGCGCGGTCAGGAGCCTGAAGGCCGCGCTGAACAGGGCCACGTTGACCACGTAGCTCAGGCCATAGCCGGCCACGTGGACCGCGTCACCCAGATTGGTCGAGATCCCGTTGGCGGTCGAGAGGATCACCGCGATGGCCGTGGAGATCAGCACGCCTGAGCCCAGGAGGGCGAGCAGGGCCAAGCTGCGAAGCCGGGACTTGAGCGGGTTGGGCTGCTTGTTGCGGGGCACGCCGTAGATCTGGTTGAAGCCGGCCTGGGCCGCCTGCATGGCCCCCAGTCCGCCGTACAGGGTGCCCACGATGCCGATGGCCAGGGCGGCGCCGCTGCCCTGAAACGTCACGATGTGCTGGCTCAGCCTGGGCCCGATCACCGGAAAGTTGGAGAGCACGGAATGCTCGAGGTCGCTCCGGACACCGGCATGGCCCTGGAGGACGAACCCCAGAACGCTGTAGGCCAGCAGCAGGAGGGGGAACAGCGAGACGAAGGCGTAGTAGGTGACCAGAGCCGCCAGGTAGGGGCCCCGGTCATCGAAGTACTTGTAGATCACGGCCAGCGGGAAGCCCAGCCAGCTGTGCCGGCGCTGGTACTGGTCGACCCGGCCCACGACTTTCACCGGGATGTTGTACCCCGTCAGGCCAGGTTGGGGCTACGGCTTGTGCCCTGGCTCGATCTCCTGGGCGTCGTGGAAGGTCAGGGTTCCCTCCGAGGACGCAGCCCGCTCCTGCACCGGATCGAGCAGGAACCCGGAGTGATCTCCGAAGTCCGACCTCCCAATGATCCGACCGGCGAACCAGTTCTCCAGCTCGCTCAGCACAGGCGCTCCGCCGGGCCCCGGCGTCCACTGGCAGCGGGCGAACTTGTCGGTGTCATCCCCGGTCTCACCCCCGAACAGCTCGGCCAGCTCCCGAGCCCCGTCCTGGACCAGGTGGACGACCAGAACCTCGGCCTCCGCGGCCACCCGGTAGGTGAGGTTCTTGACCGATAGGCAGACCAGGAAGCGCGGCGGGTGAATCGAGGCCTGGGTGGCAAACCCGACCAGGCAGCCGGATCGGACGTCGCCCGCCGCCGTGGTGACGATGAACATCGGGTAATCGAGCAGCGCCACCAGCCGGTTGAACTCGTCGTGGTCAGAACCCATCACGACGCTCCTACCCGCTGAGGGTGGGATTGGAAGCTAAGGCCGTCCAGTGGGTAGCCTGGCCTCCATGGCCTTACGGGATCAGCTGCCCAGCGAGCGGCGCCGGCGCCAGGGGATCGACGACGCCACCCGGCGGGCGCTGGAGGGCGTCGTACTCCCGCTCTGGGTCACGGCCGGCCTGGCCGACTGGTGGTGCCACCGACATAGCGACATCGAGCACAGCGCGGGAGCGGGGGAATCGGCCATTCATCTGGCCATGATGGCCGAGGGCGGATTGCCCACCCTGCTCGGGCTGTTCTGCGAAGCGAACGCTGGGGTGCTGGCCGTGAGCTGGGCCACGCTCGGTCTCCACGAGCTGACCGCGATCTGGGACGTGGCCTACGCGGACGGCCGCCGCCGAGTGACTCCCACCGAGCAGCACGTCCATGGTTTCCTGGAACGGGTTCCGCTGATGGCCACGATGATGCTGACCACCCTGCACTGGGACCAGGCGCTGAGCGCGCTTGGTCGGGGCGGCAAACCGGAATGGCAGATACGGCTCAAGCGGCGGCCGCTGGGTGTTCGCTATCGCGCGGCCATCCTGGGCCTGGTGGGCGCGGCCGGCGCTCTGCCCTACATGGAGGAGTTCATCCGCTGTCTGCGGGCCGGCGCCCGAACGGAGTCCTGATCGCCGCCTCGGACCCGAGCGCCTCGAGCCCGCGCAGGAAGACGTCGACCATCTTCTCGTACAGCTCGTCGCTCAGCCCCGGCTCAATCATCCGGTCGACCAGGAAACCGTCGGCCATGCAGCAGATCATCGCCGCTACCTCCTCCATCGGCAGCGGAGGGTGACCATCCTGGTCCACACCCTGCTTCCAGCGGGCGAAGGTTTCGGCCAGCTTTTCGCGCATGGCCTGCTGTCTGGTGGCCAGCTCCTGTCTGAACTCGTCGTCGCGGGCTGCGTGGGCCACGAACTGGAAGTACAGGCGGGGCCAATCCTCATCGCCGGCGAAGTGGATGAAGTCGGCCGCCGCCGCCCGGGCTTCGGTGTGCGGCTCGCCTGACCCGGCCAGCGCCGCGTCGATGCGCTCGAGTTCGCGGGCGAAGCGCTCGTCGAGCATCACCAGGAACAGCTCCTCCTTGGACTTGAAGTTGGCGTAGAAGGCGCCCTTCGTGTACCCCGCCGCCTGAGCCACCTGATCCACGGACGCTCCCTCCAGCCCGCTCCGGCAGAACACCTTGCCGGCCGCCTTGAGCAGCGAGCTGCGGGTGTGCTGCTGCTTCTCCCGCCGACTCATGTTCGAGGTGGTCATGCCAGCACCACCTCGGCGTCGTGGCGCGGGGTCTCGGTGATGGCCCGCCTGAGCACCGGCTCGGAGGCCGGCTGGACCGGCTCAATGTCCCACCGCCTGACCAGTTCTGACAGCACCACGCCCATCTCAAACTGGGCGAACGCACCGCCCAGGCAGCGCCGGACGCCGCCGCCGAAGGGAATCCATGTGTAGGTCCCGGGCTTGCCGCCCGCTCGGCCTCCGGCCTGGCCTGTTTGGGCGGCGCCCGTGTCATCCGGCTCCCCCTTGTCCAGAAATCGTTCCGGCTCGAAGCTCTCGGGGTTGGGATAGACATCCGGTCGCCGGTGCACGAGATAGATCGAAGGAGCGACGGTGACACCCGCCGGCAGACGCCAGTCCCCGATCTGAACGGGCTCGGTCAGCCGCCGGGCCACCAGCGAGATCACGGGGCGCAGCCTCAGCGTCTCTGTCACAACGGCATCCAGGTAGGCGGTGCCGCCCGCGGCGACCTCACTCCTCAGACGATCCAGCTTGTCCGGGTGCCGAGCCAGGCGCTCGACGGCCCAGGACAGCGCCGTGGCCGTCGTCTCATGGCCCGCGGCCAGCAGCGTCAGCAGCTCGTCTCGCAGCTCGACGGCGCTCATGGGCTCTCCGGAGTCGCCGTCACGCGCCTGCAGCAGCAGCGACATGATGTCCCCGCGCTCGTCCAGGTCGCTCGACTCGCGGCGCTCAGCGATCTCGTCATAAAGCAGCCGATCGACGCGTCCCAGGAAGCGTCGGAACGGTCCAAACCGGGCCAGTCGCTCCGGGCCCATGAGGATGGGCAGCAAAATCGTCCTGGGGTTGCTGAGCACGTCGAGCAGGCTGCGCAGCTCGCAGCGCAGCCGCTCGATCCGCTCGCCCTCGGTGAGCCCGAAGACCGCCCGCAGGATGATCTCCAACGTGAGAGCCTGCATCCGGGGCCGAAGCCGGTACGGCTCGCCCCTCGGCCAGGTGTCGATTTCCGCCGCCGCAACCCGACGCATCAGCGCCTCGTAGCTCTGCATTCGGGCCCCGTGGAATGGGGGCAGCAGGAGCTTGCGCTGACGCATGTGCTCGTCCTCGTCGAGCAGCAGCAGCGAATGGGCCCCCAGCACCGGCAGCAGAATGCGGTTGCCCTCACCGGCGTGAAAGATCCTGGGGTCGCCCGTGAACACCTGCTTGACGTGCTCGGGATCTGACAGGATCACCCACGGGTCCTCGTGCAGGAGCCTCAGGGTGAAGGTGTCGCCGAACCGCGCCGCACACTGGGCCTGCATCCATTGGGCGCGCCGGAACCAGATGGCCGTCTGAAGGGGTGGGGCCATCGCCGGCCCCGGCGGGAGCACTGGCGCCCTGGTCATGCGATCGCCTCCCCGGGAAGATCGACGCGGCAGCCTCGGGTGATGGCCCGCCAACTCGAGCCATCTGTCAGGGCTGTGATCAGTCGCCTGGGGGCCCGGGCCGGCTCCGGGCTCGGGGTGGCACAGTACGCCGCGATCGGCTGGGAGATGTTGCGCAACCAGTGGAGCTCGCGCTCGCCCCAGTCCACGCCGCGAAGACTTCCAGCCGCCGTTCGCGTGGCCTGGGAGACCATCACCTCTCCCCCGGGAGCCGAGGCACACAGCCGGGCGGCCACGTTGACCGCGCGCCCGTACCAGTCACCTCCCGCGGACAGCGCCGGGCCGGTGTGAATCCCGACACGGACTGGCGGGAAGTCGTCCTCCCGAGACAGTTCATCCGTTAGCCGCAGTCCGAGCGCAACCGCATCCGCGGGGTCGCTGCAGCGCAGCATCAGCCCATCCCCGATCGCCTTGACCTGGTCGGCCCGGTGCTCGGCCAGCAGGCCTCCGACCCGACGCTGAAGAGCCAGCGCGACCTCCAGCGCCCGACCGTCGCCCTCGAGTTCGGCCAGCGCCGTGTATCCGACCAGGTCGGCGAACAGAAACGTGTGGATCGAGCCCTCCATTTCAGATACCCATTGGTATGTAAATCACATACTCAGGGGTATGTCAAGTGGGAGTACAACACCAGGCCGCTGGTTCTGCCAGGGCGGTTGATCGACCGAGCGTCCGCCAACGTCAAGGTTCCAGCTGACCGAGTCGAAAGTTCACCTATGAGGCGTGGGGTCCGAGCGCAAAGGGGCGAGCGCCTGAGGTTCGCCGTCTTCATCGGCGGGCTGCTGCTCGTGGTGCTTGGCCTGATCGCGTTCTCGATCACCAGCACCGGGGACTACCAGGTACGCGGCCCGGTGGGAGGAGACAACGCGGGGCCCGGCCTCCAGGCCCTCCTGCATGGAAGCCTGGCTGGGTACGTGAGCCAACAGCCGGTCATAGGCCTCACGTCAATCCTGCTCCGCCTTCCCGTGGTCGCCCTGGCCTCGGCACTCGGTACGGGCAGTCTGGTGGGCTACCAGGTCGGCGCCCTGGTCTGCCTGTTCCCGCTCGCCCTGGGCGGCGCGTGGCTTGTATCGGAGCCGGGGCTCTCCAAGCAGAACCGTTCGCTCCGGCTGGCGGCTGTCCTGCTCGTGGTCCTGAGTCCGATCGTCCAGAACGTCCTGAACGGGGGGCATCCGGAAGGGGTGCTGTCCGCGCTGCTGGCCACCGTGGCTGTGCTGGTGGCGATGCGCGGCCGGGCTGGATGGGCGGCGCTGCTGCTCGGGCTGGCTATCTCAACCAAGGAGACGGCGGTGATCGCGCTGGTGCCGGTGATGCTTGCGCTCCCCGAGCGTCGGCTGAAGGTGGCAGCGATCGCCGGCGGCGTCTTCCTGGTGCTGTGCGGGACCGTCTGGCTGGCAGACCCCGCCGCCCTGCTTCGCTCGCTGCACGGCGAGGGCGCGACGCGCTTCCTGACTCCGTTCAGTCTGCTCTGGCCGGTCTCCTCACCGCTCCACGCCGGGACTCAGCTGTCCGTGGCCCGGGTGATGCCGCTGGGATTGACTCGCACACCGGCCACCCTGCTGACGCTCACGTGTGCGACTCTCCTCGCGACGCTCTGGTACGCCCGGGCTCGGCACCGTGGAGCAGCACCGCAGCCCCTGGTCCTGCTGGTGCTGTTCGGCCTACTGCGGTGCGCACTTGACTCGACGCAGGAGGCGTATTACTGGGCCTCGTTCCTGATCCCGCTGGCCACGTGGGAGGCGCTCGAGGACCGGTTCCCGGTCAAGACGCTGCTGCTCAACGGAGCCGTTCTGGTCCTGTTCTCGGCGGTCGGTCAGATCTCTCCCTCATACCTCTACGTCCTGAGCACCGGGGGCGAGATTCTGATGGCGGTCTACCTGGCCCGCCTGGCGATGCTGGTTCCGGGGCCCGCCCCCGCGGTGCCTCCGGCGCCCCAGTGGACCGTCGCCGCGGTCGCGGCTGGACACGAGCACTAGGTTTCAGCTCTCAGTTCAAGTGTGCTCCGCCGGCGGCCGATGGGGAGGGTATGCGACGTGCTATGGACAGGCTGATTGCGGCACTGCGCGCCGACGTGGCTGACATGCGGATCGCGGTGGCGGAGATCGTCACCGAGCTCGACCGCGGTTACGTCTAGCCGGGCAGCGCCGCGACTCAGCGCCAGCGCAGGAGCAGCCTGTGCTCTCCGGGTCCGAGCTCCACACGGGCCCGGACTCTTCCGGACCGGTAGGACTGCTGGACCGCAACCGGCCGGGATCCAGCCCTGGCCACACGTACTCGTCCGGGTAATGAGACGATCACCTCTCCGCCAGCTGGCGAGTACAGCTCGAGCTCCAGCTCGTGCCCAGCGAGCCGGTGACCCAGAAGCTGCAACGTCGACTGGGTGATGGTCACTCCCGACCGGAGCTGGTAGTCGACCGGCAGGAGCAGGCTCGCCCGAGCGGGCAGCCTGAGCGTTCCGATGGCTGGTAGACGGATCGCCCGCCCGCCCGCGCGGGTCTCAATCACCGTCCGGACCTCCTCGGGGAACCGGTTCAGCACGGCGAGCGTGGTCGACCGCGGGCGCCGGCAATCCAGCGCCCGCACCTGCACCCTGGGATCACTGGTCCGCACGCGCGGGGGCTTTCCATGGAGCCCCCTGACCAGCCGCAGGTGGGCCGGGGTGAGAGGACGGTACGGTGGCACACGGACACCGGCCCCCTCAGGAACGACGCCCTCGCTCACGGGCTGCTCGGCGCTGTTCAGCTCGACCACCGGCACGATGTCATCGCCGTCCCAGTAGGCCACGGTGCCGCCGGTGCCCACCTCCCCCCCGCGCCGCTCGTTGGGGTAGTCGTAGACCACCAGGTACTCCGGTCGTCCCGATCCGGCCCGGGCCACGGTCTCGCCGACCCTGGCCGCCGCCGCCGCACCAAGGTGCTTTCCGGCCAACTCCCGCGCCCGGGCGGCGACGTCGGCCGTGGAGGACGACGACGGCAGCTGTTGCAGCTCGAACACGTTCGAGGCCCGTCCCGGGACCGAATCGGCGACGGGCCAGGTCCCGAGCAGCCAGGCCTCGCCCCGCCCGCGGCTGCGGCGGTAGCCACACGGCCTGCCGGCGTGGTACGCGAAGGCCCGGGCCGAAGCCGACAGCGAGAAGGTCTGGACACCCCGAAACACGCGCACGGCCTGGCCCAGAACGTGGACCGTCTGGTCGTCCCCGCTGTAGAACCGGGCTCGACGCTCGGTGAAGAGATAGTCGCGAAGCACCGTGCACGGTTTGAGGTGCTCATCCAGCGACGGCGGCGCAGGCCAGCAGAGCAGCCGCCCGCCGGCCTCCACGTACGCCACCAGGTTCTCCTGCTGGGCCCGAGGCAGCAGGTCACTGGCCACCAGCCAGATCGTGGGGTAGTCGAGGTAGTCGGCCGCGAGGGCGACGTCGGTGTCGAGCAGATCAAAGGCCAGGCCAGCTCTGATCATCGCCGTGGCCAGCGCCGGGATGTCCCGCTCCGCCACCCCGCGGACGTCGCGCTCAAAGCCGTAGCGCTGGGACTCATACGGGGCGTAGAGCAGGTTCGGACACCACACGATCGCCGTGTCAACTCGGCGCCGCGTCACCGCCAGCCGCTCGCCCGCGGCGCGGATCGTCCTGCCCAGCCGGGCGATCTCCTCAAAGCCGTCCTCGGGCACTCCGTCGGTGTATGTGAACTGAAGCCCGCCGGCCAGCCCCTCGCCGAGGAGGATCGTGTACAGGAGCAGGTCGCTGTTCTGCATCTCCACCGCGATCAGGCTCCGCCGGTGGCGCTGGGCCGCACGTACCGTGGCCGCGTCCAGCTCGTTGAGCGGAACCGACCAGGGGCCGCTGTCGCCGTTGTAGAACTCGGGGTCGAGCGCGTCCAGGGCGGTGCCGATCTGGGAGAAGCCCGCCGGCCCAGAGAGCTGAAGCTCGTGCTCGTGGTAGATCGGTACGCCGACGCCGGCGGCCCTCAGGTCACCGGCCAGCCGCCCCAGGTAGTCGGCTATCTGTTGGCCCTTGAACCGCTGCCAGGTGAAGGCCGGACGCAGCGCCGACGGTGGTCCCCCAGGCGGGGGATATCCAGAGGGCGGGTCCTGGCCGGTCTTGGCCCGGTACCGGGCGACCATTGCGGGGTGGTAGTCACACTCAAACGGACCGAACCGGTAGAAGAAGCAGCACTCATCGTCCACCTGGATGCCGACCACCGGACCGCCGTTGGTCGCCAGCCAGGGTTTGACGAACCGCGCGAAGGCGACCAGCCAGCGCCGGGCCTCGTCCATGTATAGGTCGGACGCGTAGCTGGGGCTGGGGAAGTAGTAGAGCGGCCCGCCGCCCAGGAGGATCGACCCGGGGGGAGTATCGAACGGGGCCCCCGGGGTCAGCGGCGTACCGTCAGGGCCGCGGATGTACATGTCCGGGTATCCGGCCTCAAGCAGCCAGTCGGGCAGACCGCCGTTGCGCCACTCGTCCGAGATGAATGGGCCGGGTCGAAGCAGCACTCGGAATCCGTGCCCGGCCAGCATCTCCAACCAACCCTTCAGGTCGGTGTTGGCGATCACCTCCGACTGGGCGCCCCCGTGACCGGACTGATCGTCGGGAGTCTCTATCTGGTACTGGTCGGCGTGGTCGTTGACGATCAGCGGATGGGTCTGCCCGGTGAAGTCGATCCGCCCCCGGGTGTGCTCGTGCACATTCCAGGCCACGTAGCTCTGGATCGTCGTGTAACCCGCCTCGGCGCAACGGGCCAGACGCGCGTTGAGATGCGTGGGGTCTGAGCGGAAGTACTGAAGCTCGCCTCCGAGGGCCCAGAGACGACTCGGGCGATGGGGCTCCAGCGCAGCCAGCGCCTCTGGCGGCCACCCGTCCAACGGGAGCGCGGTCAATGCCGCGCCCGCGCCGGCACCAAGGAGCAGCGCACGCCGGGTGATTTGGTCGTGCTCGGGTTTCATCGCTGTGCCAGAGTCATCTCGTGTTTGATCACGTAACGATTCACGCCTCAGATTTCGCCGCGTCGGTGACCTTCTACCGCACGGTGCTCGGGGCGATCGGGATAGAGCCCACACATACGTCGGATGAATTCGTTGAGTGGGATGACTTTTCGATCCTCCCCGGAGAGTCAGAGCGCGGGCCGACCCGCCATCTGCACGTCGGATTTGTGGCGGCATCACGTGCCGAGGTGGACCGCTTCTGGCAGGCCGGAATCGACGCGGGGCACACGGACGATGGGCCGCCTGGGGAACGCGCGTACACCCCCGGTTACTACGGGGCGTTCCTGCTTGATCCGGACGGCAACAGCGCCGAGGCGGTTCACCATCAGGACGTGCGCCGCGGTGGACACGTGGACCACCTGTGGATCGGCGTGTCCGACCTAGCGGCTACCGCCGCCTTCTACGAGGTCATCGCCCGGCACGTAGGGCTGCGCCCGGGGCGCCGGTGGGACGCCGGGGTTCAGTTTCGAGGGGCCTGGGCCACGTTCTCACTGGTGCAGGACGGACGGCCGCCCACGGCGGGACTGCACCTGGCCTTCCCCGCGCCGGACCGCCAGACCGTGACAGGGTTTCACGAAGCCGCGCTGGAAGCCGGATACGGTGACAACGGCGGTCCACGGGAGCGACCGGAGTGTCACGAGGGCTATTTCTCGGCCTACGTCCTCGACCCTGACGGGACCAACGTCGAGTCGGTCTTCCACGCTCGGGGGTGACGGCCGCGGGCCACCAACAGCTCAGGCGGCGTTACGAGGTCTGCTTGACGGCGGAGATGTCGAGGGCGATCTTGACCTTGTCGCCCACGAGCATGTTCCCGCTGCCCAGCATCTGGTTGAACTGCATCCCGTAGTCGCCGCGGGACAGCTGGCCGGTGACCTCAAGCCCGACGCGCTCGTTGCCCCAGGGATCGATATCTGTCCCCTGCGCCTCGGCGTGAAGAACGATCTCATTGGTGACGCCGTGGATCGTGAGCTGACCCGTGATGCGGAACTCATCCTCGTCCAGGGCCTCGATCGCGGTGGACTCGAAGTGAAGCTCGGAGTGCTGGGCGGCGTCGAAGAAGTCAGCGGAGCGAAGGTGCTCGTCACGCTGAGGCTCGCTGGTGTCAACGGACTCGACCCTGACGGTGCCAAGGTCCCTGGCGCTGCTGAGGTCATCGCCGACCTCCAGCGTGCCCTCGAAGTCCGTGAACTCGCAACCACCAGGCCGGCGGATCGCAACTCAGCGGCTGCCGAACATGCGCTCGTGATAGCCGCGGCGGGTCTCCAGGTCGGCGTCGCCGGCGATCCGGCCCACGCCGAGGGCGAGCAGCACGCGCTCCCGCAGCCGACGCGGGACCAGATTCCCGAACTTGACGGAAACCCACTGATTGCGGGGGACCCAGACCTCAAACCTATTCGTCTCAACGGCCTGGACCACCGCCTTGGCGACGTCCTCGGGCGTGACGACGGGCAGCAGCCGGGGCCTGGGCTGGCCGTCAATCATCGCCGTTTCAACCTGGGCCGGATGGACGAGCGTGAAGCCAATTCCACTCTCGCGGTATTCCAGGCGCAGCGATTCGGTCAAGCCCACCACGCCGTGCTTGGTCGCTGAATAAACGGCGCTGCCCGGCAGGGGCACTCGGCCCACGCCTGAGGCCACGTTCACCACATGGCCCTGTCCGCGCGGCAGCATGCGCTGCAGGGCCAGCCGCGAGCCGTGGATCGGGCCCAGGAGGTTGATGGCCAGCTCGCGTTGACTCACTTCGTCGGGCTCGTCATGGAACGGGCCCACCCAATCGACTCCGGCGTTGTTGACCATCACCGCGAGCGGACCGTGCGCCTGCTCCGCCCGATCCAGGAACGCGCTGAACGAGTCGCGGTTGCTGACGTCGAGGGCGACGCCAATCGCAGGCCCATCCAGGGTGCCCGCCAGCATCCGGGCAGCCTCTTCATCCAGGTCGCCGATCGCCACCCGGGCCCCGTGGCGGGCGAACTCCCGAGCGATCGCAGCGCCGATCCCGTGGGCCCCTCCCGTCACCGCGACGGAGGCACCGCTGACACGAACAGAGTCCATAGCGGGAGGTGATGTTAGGCCGGGGCGGAACGTCACGACGCTTGACCCCTGCCGATAGAGTTACACCGAGAACTGGTGCGCTGGCGTGGGGAGAAATCTCACCGCGTGGGCGGTCGGAGGCGGCCGATACGCCGCTGGATCGCTCCCGATACCGCGACCAAGGAGACCTCCCATGCCCGCATCCAAGAAGCGCAAGACTCTGATCGCCGTTAGCGCCGTCGTCTTGACGCTGGCCCTCGGAGGCGCTGCCGTGGCCTACTTCACGGCGTCTGGTTCGGGCACGGGCACGGCTTCGGTCGGCACCAGCTCGGCGTTGACCCTCCACGGGTCGACGTCCGGCTCTCTTTACCCGGGTACGTCAAGCACCGTCTCCTTCACGGCCGACAACCCGTCGTCGGGTCATCAGGACGTCGGAACGATTCACCTGGCCTCGATCGTGGCCTGCGACCAGACCTTCTCAGGTGGCACGTGTGCGAGCGGCCATGAGATCACCACGTGCGAGTCGGTGGAGACGGGCGCCTCGGACACCAACACATCCAACTTCTGGATGGCCGATGTGGTCTCCAATCAGGACGTCGCCTCGGGCAACGGCCAGTCGCTGAGTGCCACAGGCACGCTGAAGCTGAACGACCTGAGCACCAGCCAGGACAGCTGCAAGAACGCCAACCTGCTGCTCAACTTCACCAGCTAGCCGAGCCGTCCGGCTGCCTACACCGGCGAGCTGTCCCAGTCGATCGCTACCTCTCGCGTGGGGTTGGCCGGGTTGACGGCGACGTTCAATTGCCGGCCGAGCCCGAGCTCAGTCACCTTGCCGGTGGGCACCCGGTTCAGACACACCGCTTCCAGCGGAGTACCGCCCGCAATCGGAAGCTCCATCTTGAACACATAGACCGGATCGCTCGGATTCTCGGCGGCGGGATTGGAATCGCCGACCGTCTTGCCCGTGGGTGAGAACTCGCGCAGGACCGCGGTCATCCGCTGTCCGCCCGCCAGCAGCTCGGCCGCTGAGCCTCGCTGCACCTGACCCATGTTGGAGCTCGCTGCAGCCGCGATGTCGCCAGCGCTCACGGCATCAAGGTCCGCCGCAGCTGCCGGCGCCCCAGGCGCCTCGACGGCGCCGACGAGCGCGAAGTTGTCATGGTCCTCGGGGTCGTACCGGACCATGAATGCATCGCCCGCGCGCGGAACCGCGACCCGGGAGACGAGGTGCTTCATCGACACCTGGAAAGGCGCCACGCCGTCTGCTGGCGTCACGCTCATGGTGAGCTTGACGCGGGGGTTGTTGTTCACGGTCACCCCGGTGTCCTGGACGTCCAGAATCTGAGCCGGAGCGTTGACGCCCGCCTCCTCCAACCTGCGCTTACGCTTCCCACCGCCAAACAGCCCCATGTGGTCCCTCCTTCGGTGTTGCCCCGATCCGTATCGGCCGCCCAGGATCCTATCG
>DASXCS010000054.1:0-1794 GCA_036490975.1 Solirubrobacteraceae bacterium | reverse complement strand
GCGGCTGCGTGGGGAGCGCCGGGTTGTCCGCCTTGGACGCGATCGGCCCGGTGGGTGCCACCGTAATGACGACGCTCATCGCGGATCAGGCCGCCACCGGGCCCCACGGCGGCGCACCGGGGGGAGCGACGTTGACCAGCTTGCGGTTCACGAACTCGCCGAACCCGAGTTCCGCGAGCTCGCGCCCGAAACCGGAGTTCTTGATGCCGCCGAAGGGGATCTCGGGGCCGGTCCACGCGGGCTGGTTGATGTAGACCATGCCGCTCTCGATCTGTCTGGCCACGTGGCGGCCCCGGTCCACGTCGCTGGTGAACACAGAGGCGCCGAGACCGAACGGGGTGGCGTTGGCCAACTCGATGGCCTCGTCGGCAGTGTCCACGACGTAGCAGGATGCGACAGGGCCGAAGAATTCCAGGTCCGCCGCCTGGTTCTTCTCGTTGATGCCGGTCAGGATCGTCGGTTCCAGATAGTAGCCGGGGCGGTCGATCCGGCTGCCACCGAGGGCGACCCGCGCTCCGCCGTCCTTGGCGATGCGGATCTGCTCCAGCAGCAGGTCCAGCGCCCGCTCGGAGGACAGCGGGCCCAGGGTGGTTCCGGGGTCCGCGGGATCCCCCGCGTGCAAGGTGCCCAGGCCGGCGCTGAATTCCCGCAGGAAGGCCTCGCCGCGTTCCCGGCCGACCACGATGATGCGCTTGGAGGAGACACAGCTCTGCCCGGTATTGAACATCCGGCCGAACAGCGCGCCGGAGACCGCATGCGCCAGGTCTGCGTCCTCCAGGACGATCAGCGGGTCGCTGCCGCCGAGCTCCATGACCGCCTTCTTGAGCATCCGGCCCGCGCGCTCGGCTACGGCGGACCCGGCGCGCTCGCTGCCGGTAACGGTGACCCCGGCGATCCGGGGGTCCTCGATCACCCGTCCTATCTGGCCGACGCTGGCGAACACGTTCGTGTAGGCCCCGGGCGGGGCGCCTGCGGCCTCGAAGAGCCGGGCGAACGCCAGCGCGCACTGCGGGACGTTCTCGGCGTGCTTGATGACCAGGACGTTGCCGGCCATCAGCTGCGGCCCGGCGACGCGGGCCAGCTGGTAGTGGGGGAAGTTCCAGGGCTCGATGCCGAGGATCACCCCGATCGGTTCGGTTTCGACCACCGCTCCCGGCGACTCCGGCAGCTCCTGGGCGGCGAGGAACGTCTCCGCGTGGTCGGCGTAGTAGTCGAGGATCGCGGCCGACAGGCCGACCTCCGCCTCCGAGGTCCCGATCAGCTTGCCCATCTCGAGCGTGACGTACTGCGCGTACTCAGCCGCGTTGGCGCGCAGCCCGGCCGCGGCCGCCTTGACAATGCGGGCCCGCTCCGCGATGGGGCGGTGCCGCCAGTCGCTGCGGTAGCAGGACTGAGCCGTGTCCAGGGCGGCGTCCAGATCGGCATCGGTGATGTTCGCGAACGTTGCGACCGTCTCTCCGGTCGCGGGATTGATTGTGACGTAAGTCATGAAGCTCACTTCCTCGCCAGCGCCGGGCAAGCCGTTAGAGATATTCGGGCTGTTTGAGTGGGAGTCACTCGCCGGTCGTGCCGGGGGCCAGGGCCAGGTTGACCGGGAGCTTCTCCGCGTGGTCGTAGGGGGTCGCCTTGTTCTCCTTGATCCAGCGCTTCTCCGCCATGGACTCGAACGGCGGCGGGATCTCACCCTGCAGCGACCACAGGTCGAACGGCGGCTCGGTGATGGTGAACTCCCAGTCGTAGCCGCGGTCCTTGACCCAGGGGGCGATGACCTGGTCGAGGTTCCTGACCCACCAT
>DASXCS010000053.1:0-61169 GCA_036490975.1 Solirubrobacteraceae bacterium | reverse complement strand
CGAAGATCCCCATGTGAGACAGAGAGCCGGCCGGAAGCAGGCCACGGAGGAGGTCAAGCGCCTTGGCTTTGATGGCCCGGGTGTGAGCGGCCTCGGGCTCGTCCCCGGTTCGCGGGAACTCCCCCTGCGCCCAGGAGACGACCCGGGGCAGGGACCGGGAGTATGTGGCGAACAGCTCATCCATGGCCGCGGTGTACCGCGGACCGAGCTCGGGGTCCCGGTAGTAGCGATACCCCGCGGGGGGCTCAGGCATCGGCGTGTCGTAGGGGATGTACCGGGTCGATTGCTCGAGGTAGGCGGCCAGCCGAGGGCGCTGAAGAACCTTCGTCAGCACATTTGACACCCACTCGCAGGCCACGTGGGCCCCGCCCAGTTGGGCCACGGAGTCATCGCCGTAGCCCAGGAAGATCCGCTCGTACAGCTCCGTGGCGCGCCGGCTCTCCGAGCTGTCCCAGCCATCGCCCGTCGGGAGACCGTCGGCGAACTCGTCCAGGAACAGCCGTCTGAGTGTCCCGTGGTAGCGCGAGTAGCGGGCGAACAGCGCTCCTTTGACCGTCTCGGGCAGGTTGACCAGCGCGAACACCGGCCGCTCGAGGTTCGTGAAATGGGGACGCAGTTGCTCCTGCTCGGCGGGGGTGAAGCTCTCAACCGGGTACTGCACGGGCGGCTGATCGTAGCGCCGGTGTCGGAGGGCTCGCGAGCGGGCCGCGCGGCGTTATGCCGACGACCCGGAGGGTGCCTCTAACCGGCGTTGTCAGGATGGCCGGTGGACTGGCTGCCCTCCTTGGCGGCGCCAGGATCCTCGGTCGATTCTCGGCCCCCGTCAGGGTCGGCGGCGCCGTCTGAGTCCTGGGGAGCCGAGGGCTCTTCCTGGTTCTGGTCGGAGACCTGGCCTGGGGGGCTCTGGTCTCCGAAGGTCTCCTCGGTATCTGACCGCCGCTCTTCCACGGCCTATGGCTACCCGAGGCCTGGCTGGCTAACCCTTGTATCCCGCCGGCGGGCCCTCCTGCGACCCGACCGATGGCTCGAAGCGGGCGGCATAGGCCCGAAAGCGCGGCTGCCAGGCGTCTGGAGTCGGCTCCAGGCCGGCCAGGCGATCCAGGCAGGTGTCCCAGCCGGCCGCGTTGCGGGCGGCCGAGCTCGCGGCCAGCTCGTTGATCAGCACCAGCAGGGTTCCGGCCCCGGAGGGCGAGAGCTCGAAGCGCAGCGTGTCATCGCCCCAGGTGAAGGCCAGCAGCCGCGCCTCATCGACCTCCAGGACCTCGCCGGTGAGGGTCATGTCGATGACGTTGGACGGGAAGGGGAACGTGATGCTCGCGCCGGGGACCCACTGCTCGCCCTCGACGATCACGTCGCAGGGAAACCAGGACTGCAGCTGCTCACGCTGGGTCAAGGCATTCCAGACGGTGGCCGGCGGGTCGTCGAGCTGGCGCTCGAGCCGGACGGCGGGTCGGGTGCCATCGGTGATCAGGGTTGCGTCGGTCATGTCTCTCTCCCTCTGTCGAGATGCTCCTGCAGGCGATCCAGGTGGGTGGTCCAGAGCTCGCGGTAGGACGCCAGCCACTCGTCCAGATCGGCCAGTGGCTCGGGCCGGATCCGGTACAGGCGCCGTTGGGCGTCAACCCGCGCCTGCACCAGCCCGGCATCCCGAAGCACCCGGAGATGCTTGGAGACCGCCGGCTGGCTCAGCCCAAGCAGGCCCACCAGGTCGTGGACCGGTCGCTCACCGTCCCTGAGCAGATCCAGGATCGCCACCCGGCGGGGCTCGCCCAGGACCTGAAGGGCGGCCAGCTCTGTCATGGGAGATAGTATGCCGGATTGGTTATATGCCTGTCAAGACATTTTAGCATTCGCCCGAGCGGCCGCGCCGCATCAGCGCGGCCCCAAATAGGCCTCCACCGCCACCGCGTCGCGCTCCAGGGCAGCCACCACCGCTCGCGGCTGCTTGTCCCACAGGTCGAGTTTCACCCGGCCCTGGGGCATCGCCCAGGAGCCGGCGGCGCGTCCGCGGATCAGGGCGATCGGACGGAAGACTCCATTGACCGTCACCACACCGGCCGCATTGCCGAGCACGAACTCCCGCGAGCGCCAGCCCAGCAGCAGCGGGTCGAACGGACCCAGCAGCCGTGGCGGGGGCAGCGGCGCCGGCTCCGGGCGGGGCAGGTCGACCAGGCCGTCGCCACGCTGAACGAGCTGTGCGGCGATCGCTTCGAGTCCCGCCCGGGCGTCGCGGAGCGGAAACCCGGCCCAGCGGGCCAGATCTCGCTCATCCGCCGGCCCGTGGCCGCGGAGGTAGCGCCGGGCCAGCTCGGCCAGGGCCCGCTGGCGGTCGAGCTTGGGCCGCTGGCCGAGCCACTCGGCGGCCAGGACAAAGGCGTGCTCACCGTCAACCATCGGCCCGCGGACGATCAGCCCGTCGAGCGTGGCGCTGAACAGGATGTGCACGAGCGCCTGGCCCGCAACCGGCACCCGGGCGCGCTCGAGCAGGGCCCGGATCTGGGCTCGGGTCAACGGACCGTCACGGCCGAGTGCCCCGACGATCGCCGCGATCCCGCGCCGGGCGGCGCCCGGGCTGACGCCCTCCTGCCGCAATCGCCGCTCGCTGCTTACCCGCAGCTGGGGCGTGGTCAGCAGGTGCAGCAGCGGCTCATCCTCAGCGGCGATCAGATGCAGCGTCCCCCTGTTGACCCACGTGATGATCAGCGAGCGCTCGGTGGTCAGGGCCCGGTCCACGTCCGAGCCATGACCGTCTGAGGCGCGGGCCCGGACGGCCAGGCGGGCCCCCCGCTGGTCCTGGCCCTGGACGGCCAACAGGTGTCGGGTGGCCTCTACGGCGCTCGGCGCGGGTGGCCCGGAGAGCAGCTGCGCCGTCAGGCGCGCGTTCAGAATCGACGTCAAGCCGACTCGAAGTTACCCACTCCGCGTTCAGTGGTGGTTCACCGCGGCCACGAGCTGGGCCATGGTGAGCGCGCCGTGGGTGACGCCCAGACAGCCTTTGGCCGTGGTCAGGAGGCCCGGGGCATGAAGGTCGACCCCCGCCGCGCTGATCATCTCCGACGTGATCTGACCCTGAGCGTTGGGATCGGGGAAGCTCGGGAGCCCGTGGGCCCGCAGGCAGCGGGCGAAGGCCAGTAGGACGGCCTTGCCGGGACCCTGGTGAGTCGAGGAGCCGCCGTTTCCTGGCCCGGGCTGCAGGCTGGCGCACGCCTTCTGAGCCGACTTGAAAGCGGGGGAGTCGACCACACCCTGCGGCGCCACCTGTTGGATCGACGTCTGAGCGCCATTGGTGCTCACCACAGGATCGGGGAAGTTGCTCACCCCGTGCCGGCGCATGCAGCGGGCGAAGGCGTAGGCCCCCTGAGCGGGGTCATTCGCCGTCCGGGTAGCTGCCGTGGGCGAGCTCGAGCCGCACCCTGCGACCAGCGCCGCCGAAATCGCGGCCAGCGCTGCCCCCGTGATCGCCCTTTGACCGCACATTGGGAACGTTGTACAGACGACCCGGTGACAGCTCGGTGACCGGCGCTGTTACCTGCTTGTTATGTGTGTGCGAGATGCTTTGCCGACGAGATGAGGGTCCTGGTCGTCGAAGACCAAAGGCGGCTCGCCCGAGCCGTGGCTGAGGGACTGCGCCGTGAAGGCATGGCCGTGGACGTCTCGCTGGACGGTCGAGACGCGCTGGCCCACGTGGCGCTCAACCCCTACGACGTGATCGTGCTCGACCGTGACCTCCCTGAAGTCCACGGAGACCAGGTCTGCCGGACGTTGGTCAGCCGGCACAGCGAGAGTCGCGTACTGATGCTCACGGCCGCCAGCACGATCCTGGACCGCGTCGGGGGCCTCGATCTGGGCGCCGATGACTATCTGCCCAAGCCGTTCGAGTTCGTCGAGCTGGTGGCGCGCGTGCGGGCGCTGGGCAGGCGGGCGGCCAGGGCTGTTCCCCCGAAGCTCGTCCGGGGGGATGTCATGCTCGACCCGGCGAGACGGGTGGCCTTCCGCGCAGACCGGTGCCTCAGCCTGACCCCCAAGGAGTTTTCATTGCTGGAGTTTCTGCTGGCCGCCGACGGCCGCGTTGTCTCAGCTGAGGAGCTGCTCTGCCGTGTGTGGGATGAGGCCGCCGACCCGTTCACCAGCACCGTCAAGACGACGATCGGCCGGCTGCGGTCCAAGCTTGGACCGCCGCCGATGATTGAGACCGTCCGGGAAGCGGGCTACCGGATCTGATGGCCACGGCGACCGCGGCAATGGTTCCCCGGCGGTGGTTGCGCCTGCCCACGCGGAGCGCCCGGCTGCGTCTCACGCTCCTGTACTCGGGCATGTTTCTGACCCTGGGGACGGCGGTCGTCGTGGTCATCTACCTCCTGGGCTCCAGTGGAGCGGCCATCGACGTCACACGGGCCGTGCCCGCTCCGGCCGTGCGAACCGGTATCCACGTCGTGCTATCCCAGCAACACGATGCCGACGTCAGCCGTCTCCTGGCCGGGGCATGGGCCACCCTGGCCCTCACCGCGGCTGCTTCGGCGCTGCTGGGCTGGTTTCTGGCCGGCAGAGTGCTTCGTCCTCTGCGCGACATGACCGTGGCCGCCCGCACGATCTCGGCCGGCAACCTGCACCAGCGAATCGCCCTGAGCGGTCCTGAGGACGAGTTCAAGCAGCTCGGCGACACATTCGACGATCTCCTGGCGCGGCTGGAGAGGTCGTTCGCGGCCCAGCGTCGGTTCGTGGCCAACGCCGCCCACGAGCTGCGCACGCCGCTGACGGTGGAGCGGGCGGTCCTGCAGGTGGCACTTTCAGACCCCCAGGCCAGCGCGGCCAGCCTCCGAGCGGCCTGCGAGGAGGCGCTCAGCTCGGGGCGCGACCATGAGCGCCTGCTGGACTCCCTGCTCACCCTGGCCACAAGCGAGCGGGGGCTGGAGAACCGTGAGCCCGTAGATCTGGACGTGGTCGCCCGCGACGCGCTGATGGCCTGCGCCCCGGAGCTCGAGCGGGCGTCATTGACGATCTCCTCACAGCTTGAGCCGGCGGAGGCCAGTGGTGACCCGGCCCTGATCGGGCGGCTGGTGGTCAACCTGATTGACAACGCCACTCGCTACAACCAGCCCGAGGGCCGGGTCCGGGTCCGTACGGCGGCGGCCGCGGGGGTGGCCTCGCTCACCGTCGTCAATACGGGCCCTCGGGTCGCGCCCGGCGAGGTTGCGCAGCTGTTCGAGCCGTTCCGGCGGCTGGGAAACGATCGCGCGGCCGGCGACGGGCACCACGGTCTTGGCCTGTCGATCGTCCGGGCGGTGGCCACGGCTCACGACGCCACCGTGAACGCCACGCCGGGGCCCGACGGCGGCCTGATCGTCACGGTCGCGTTCCCGGCTGGCGCCGGTCCGGGACCCCAGGGACGGTGACTCCGCCGGGCGCTACCGGCTTGACCTGATCACATTATCTGACTAAAGTCAGATAATGTCCGATGCAACCATCGACCAGGTCCGGCGATTCAACCGGCTGGTCACCGAGCGCGCGGGCGCGCTCAGCGACCGCTTCCTGGGCCTGGGCCGGCCGCTTGGTGAGGCCCGCTTGCTCTGGGAGATCGGGCCGAGGGGCGGCGAGGTGCGGGCGCTTCGCTCACGGCTGAGCCTGGACTCGGGGTACCTGAGCCGGCTGCTGCGCTCGCTGGAGGCCGGGGATCTCATCACGGTGGCTCCCGGCGACCGCGACCGACGGATCAGGGTGGCCCGCCTGACCAGCGCGGGCCGCCGGGAGCGCGAGCGCCTGGACCGGCGCTCGGACGAGCTGGCCGGATCCCTGCTGGCGCCGTTGAGTCCGCGCCAGCGGGAGCGCCTGGTGGCGGCGATGGGCGAGATAGAGCGCCTGCTCACCGCGGCCAGTGTGGACATCCGGCCGATCGATCCCGAACACGGCGATGCTCAGCACTGCCTGGCCGAGTACGTGGCCGAGCTCAACCGGCGCTCCGAGCGCGGCTTTGATCCGAGCGTCGGGGCGACCGCGCTCCCGCACGAGGTTCGCCCGCCCGCTGGCCACTTCGTCGTGGCCTACCTCCGCGGGGAACCGGTCGGCTGCGGCGCGGTCAAGCTCCACCCCGACAGCCCGGCCGAGATCAAGCGCATGTGGCTGGCTCAGGACATCCGGGGACTGGGACTGGGGCGGCGCCTGCTCCAGACGCTTGAGGAGTGCGCTCGGGCGGGCGGCGCCCGCGTGGCTCACATTGAGACCAGTGCCGTCCTGCACGAGGCGCTGGAGCTGTATCGCGCGACCGGTTGGGTGGAGGTGGCGCCGTTCAACGACGAGCCGTTCGCCGACCACTGGCTGGAGAAGCCACTGACGTGATGCGGGGTCTCAGAACAACCCGTTGATCGCGTGGCCGGCGTGCCAGGCGAATGTGAACAGCGGCGAGGGAATGATTCCGAAGAAGACGACCGCGGCGGCAAACACGACGCCCACGAGCACCAGCGCCGGCTGGGGCATGATGCGAGCGATGGCGGCGCTGCGGCCTGAGGGCGGGGGCATACCCGCGGCCACCGGCGCCAGCTCGTCCGCCTCCTGCGATCCGCCCGCGATTGGGGCCAGCTGCCCCGGCAGCGCTTCGGCGGCCACCGGTCCAGGCGCGCGGACCTCGCCGCGCATCCAGATCATCGCCACGACGCGCAGGTAGTAGCCGAGCGAGATCATCGACCCCACCACCAACACGATCGCCAGCCACGTATAGCCGCCGTCGACCAGCGCGTGGATCAGCTGGAACTTGGCCACGAAGCCGACGGTCCCAGGGATCCCGGCCAGGCTGAGCATGCCGATCGTCATCGACCAGGCCAGCCAGCGGTTGCGGGTCCCCAGCCCGGCCACGGTCGAGATGTCGTCCCCGAGCTCGGGATCCTCGTTCTCACGGGCCACGATGCAGGCGAACGGAGCCAGGTTCATGGCCAGGTAGGCGAGCAGGTACAGCACCGCGGCCTGGATGCCCAGTTGGCTGCCCACCAGTACCCCGCAGAGCATGTAGCCGGCCTGGGCAACGCCGGAGTAGCCGAGCATCCGCTTGAGCGAGGACTGGTTCAGGGCCCCGACGTTGCCCACCAGCATCGTGATCGCCGCCAGCGTGGCCAGCATCGGCGCCCAGGTGTCCTGGGCTCCGATCGCGGCGACGTCGAAGAAGCGCAGAAACACGCCGATGCCGGCGGCCTTGGTGGCCGTGGCCATGAAGGCGGTGATCGGGGTCGGCGCGCCCTCGTACACGTCCGGGGTCCACTGGTGAAACGGGGCCACGGAGGACTTGAAGGCAAAGCCCACGATCACCAGGCCGAGCCCGGCGAAGATCATGGGGTCGCCCAGGACGCCCCCGGACAGCTTGCCCGCCGAGAGCGCGTTCCCGATCGCCGCGAAGTCGGTGTGCCCGGTGGCCCCGTAGACCAGGGCGAGTCCATACAGCAGCGTGGCCGAGCCGACCGAGCCGATGATCAGGTACTTCAGCCCGGACTCGAGCGAGCCCTCGCGGCGGGACTCCGACCCGCACAGGATGTAAAGCGGAATCGACAGCAGCTCGATCGAGAGAAACAGCGTGATCAGGTTCTGAGCGCTCACAAATGCGGCCATCCCGAAGATGCTCAGAACCAGCAGCGCGTGATACTCGCCGTGCCCGGCTTCGTGCGCGGCCGTCGACCGCGCCGACATCAGCACCGTCGCGATCCCCGCTGTGGAGAACAGCATGATCAGCTCGAGCGACAGGTCGTCGATCCGCAGCGCCCCGGAGATAAGCGCGGCCGAATGATGGAAGCGCCAGATGGCCAGCCCGATCGTCGTGGCCAGGACGACGATCGCCGCCCCCGGGAGGATCCGGTGGCGGATCAGCGGGGCTCCGAACAGGCCGAGCAGAAGGAGGAGCACGCCGCCGCCGCTGAGGGCCACGAGGGGCGAGAAGCCGGCCCAGTCGATATGGGGTCCGTGGAGATGGGCGGTCGCGAGCAGCGTCATGGGGTGATGGTCCTGATCGGTTGGTACGCGGTGAGCGCCGCCTGGGCACGGGTCGGGGCCAACGTCGCCCTGACCGTGGCTGCCGAGCGGCGCAGCCCCCACTGCGGATAGAAGGCCAGGGCCAGGATCACGAGCACGAGCGGGACCAGCGCGGCGAGCTCAGGAAGGCGCAGATCGAACGATTTCACCGGCGGCGTGACGCGGTTGTGAACCGAGGAGATGAACAGGCGAAGCGAGTAGAAGGCCGCGCCCACGACCCCGACGAAGGCGATGATGGCGATCACCAGGTGGGCCTTGAACGTGCCCAGCAGGATCATGAACTCGCCGATGAAGTTCGACGATCCCGGCATGGCCAGCGTGGCCAGGGTCACGACCAGGAACAACCCGGCCAGCACCGGCGCCCGAAAGGCGATCCCGCCCATGTCCTTGAGCCGCTCAGAGCCGCCGGCCCGGGCAGCCAGCGCGGCCACGACGAAGAACAGCGGCGCTGTGACCAGGCCGTGGTTGACCATCTGAAGGACCGCCCCCTGATCGCCCTGGGGCTGGAGCGAGAAGATCCCCAGGGTGATGAAGCTGAGCTGGGCCACGCTCGAGTAGGCGACGACCATCCGGGCGTCCGGGGTGGTGAAGGCGGCGGCCGTGCCCCAAACGATCGAGACCAGCGCGATGACCAGGATCAGCGTCTGGTAGTGGACGGCGGCGTACGGGAACAGGGAGACCACGATCCGCAGAAACCCGTACGCGGCCACCTTTGAGACCACGCCCGAGAAGACGGCCACGGCAGGGATCGGCATCTGCTTGTACCCGTCGGCCAGCCAGCCGTGGAACGGGACCAGCGGCATCTTGATCAGGAAGGCAAGCGCGAAGCAGGCGAAGATCCACTCCTGTGTCGAGTGAGACAGCGGCAGGTGCTGGAGCGATGACAGCGCGAAGGTCAGCGGCGTGCCGTGCTCCGAGGAGGCGAGCACGCCGGTGGCCACCGCGGCGGCCAGCATCAGCAGCGAGCCGACCAGGGTGTAGATGATCAGCTTGGTCGTGGCGCGGATCCGCTCCGGGCCGCCCCACATCCCGACCAGGAAGTAGAACGGCACGAGCATCAGGTCAAAGAAGGCCACGAACAGGGCCAGATCCTGGATGCAGAAGGCGCCCAGCACGGCACTCTGGGCCAGGCCGAGGTGGAAATAGAAGAGCTGGGGGCGCTCCCAGTCCCGGAACGCCGACCAGGCCAGTGAGGCGCAGAAGAGCACACAGGTGAGGACGACCAGCAGGACGTTGAGGCCATCCAGGCCCAGCTTGTAATGGATCCCCAGCGAGGAGATCCAGACGCTGTCGGTGATGAACTGAAGCCCCGAGTGGCCATTCTGGAACCGGATCAGGAACGACAGCGCGATCCCCAGCGTGACCAGGCTTCCGACGACCGAGGCCCAGCCCACCAGGCGCCGCGGCACGGCCAGGCCGCCGACGGACACGGCCAGGGGCAGCCAGATCAGGATTGACAGGGTCATGTGCTGGCGACCAGGAAGTAGGCCGCGATCCCGGACATACAGATGACCATTGCCGCGGCGTAGTAGCGCAGATAGCCCGTCTGGACGCGCCGGACGGCGACTGAGCCGGCCCGGACGACGCCGAGCGGGCCCCCGGTCACGACTCCGCCGATCACGACCCGCTCCAGGACGAAGTCGACCAGCCGGCCGAACCACAGGGCCGGGCGGACGATCAGCAGGTCGATCACGTCGTCCACGTACCAGCGGTGGCTCAGGAACTGGTACACGGCGGCCAGCCGCTCACGGGCTCGGACCGCGATGCCCGGCGAACCCACCCAGATCCGGTAGGCGATCGCGATGCCCACGACGGCCACGAGCGCGCCGATCAGCAAACCGACCCAGGCGGCCCCCGTCGAGACCTGGGTGTGGGCGAAGCGAGAGTCCGCGAACGCCGGCTCCAGGAAGCGCTCGACGGCGCTGTCGACGCCGGGGATTTGGACCAGGCCGCCGACGGTGGCCAGCACGGCCAATGTGCCCATGGCCAGCTTCATCGGAAACTCGCGCTCGGCGATGAAGTGCCCGGGCCCCGGGAAGCCCACGTCGTTGTCCTCCTCCTCGCCCGTCAGCGGGTTGCGGGGCACGTCGGCGTGGGCCAGGTGGCCCTGCTCCAGTTCGGTGGCCTCATACACCGCGTGGCCGAAGAAGGCCCGGAAGATCATCCGGAACGTGTACAGCGCGGTCAGGAAGGCGCCGGCGTAGCCGATGATGCCCAGCGCCAGGAAGCCGCCGCCTCGGTGATCGAGGAAGGCGAGGATGTCGTCCTTCGAGAACCAACCTGAAAACGGCGGCAGGCCCGACAGGGCAAGCCCGCCAATCACAAAACAGGCGAACGTGAACGGCAGCGCCTTGCGGAAGCCACCCATCCGGTCCAGCGACTGGGCGCCCGCCATGGCGCCGATGATCGAGCCGGCGGCCATGAACAGGAGCGCCTTGAAGAAGGCGTGGGTCATGAGGTGGAACAACCCGGCCGCGTATGCCCCGGCGGAGACGCCCATGATCATGTAGCCGATCTGGGACATCGTCGAGTACGCGATGACCCGCTTGATGTCCGTCATCACGAGCGCGATCGTGGCCGCCAGCACCATCGTGAAGCCACCGATCGCTGCGCCGACGTCGGCGGCCGTCGGGGCCAGTTCGAACAGCGGGTGCATGCGGGCGATCAGGTACACGCCGGCGGTGACCATCGTGGCCGCGTGGATCAGGGCTGAGACCGGGGTGGGCCCCTCCATCGCGTCGGGCAGCCACGTGTGCAGCGGGAACTGGGCCGATTTCGCGAACGCCCCGACGAGCAGCAGGAGGCAGGCCGCGACCAGGTCGGTGCTGTTGGTGTGGAAGACGTGGTGGACCGAGTGGAACGTCTTCAGGAAGCCGACCGTACCCGTGTGGCGGAAGAGGAAGAACGTCCCCAGCACCAGCCCCACGTCGCCGACCACGTTGATCACGAAGGCCTTCAGCCCGGCCCGCGTGGCTGTGGTCCGCCGGTACCAGAATGAGATCAGCAGATAGGAGGCGGCGCCGACGAAGGCCCAGCCCACGATCAGCAGGATGAAGTTACCCGCCAGCACGAGCAGCAGCATCGAGAAGACGAAGTAGTTCAGATAGCTGAAGTAGCGCCGGTAGCCCTGGTCCTGCCACATGTATGACACCGAGTACAGGTGGATCAGCGTCGAGACCCCGGAGACGACCAGGATCATGAACACCGACAGGGGGTCGACCAGGATCTGCATCCGGGCGTCGAGACCGGCGGTGAAGTCGTAGCTCCACAGGCTCGAGGTCACCTGCCGGTGGGTTGGATCCCGGCTGAGCAGTGAGATCAGTGTGGCCAGGCTGAAGAGGAAGGACAGGAAGATGGCCGCCGTGGCCAGCCAGCCCGCGCTCCGACCCGGGAGCCTCGGGTGCCCGAGCGCGATCGTGACCGTCCCGAGCAGCGGGAACAGCAGGACCAGCCAGGCGAAGGTGGTCAGCGCCATCAGCCGTGGAGTTCCGAGAGTTCGTCGACGTCCACCGGTAGGCGCCGGCGGTAGAGCGCCACGATCAGCCCCAACCCGACGACAACCTCAGAGGCCGCCACCACCATCACGATCAGCGCGAACACCTGACCGTCCTCTCCGCCCCACATGCGGGCGAAGGCCATCAGCGCCAGGTTGGCCCCGTTGAGCATCAGCTCCAGGCAGAGCAGGATCGTCAGCGGGTTGCGGCGGGCCATGACGCCGCCGGCGCCGATGCAGAAGATGATCGCCGACACGGCCAGGTACCAGCCGATGGCCACGCTCACCAGCCCCCTTGCGTCGTTGTCCTCGGTGGGCCCCCAACGCTTTCCCCCTCAGGTTCCATCGGCTCCTCGTGGCCGGCGGGACGGACCCCTGCTGCCTCGGCCATCGTCCCCGTGTACGCCGGGCGGGGTGCGCTGACGGTGATCGGCGGTGACTCGTCGCCCTCCAGGCCGCGGCGGCGGCGGGCCAGAACGACCGCCCCCACGGCGGCCACGAGCAGCAGGATCGACGCGGCCTCGAACGGGAACAGGTACGTGGTCAGCAGCAGCTTGCCGATGTGGGCCGGGGTGCCAAAGCCTTGGATAAACGGCGCGCCCCGGCTGTGGATCCCCTGAAGCGCCGAGCCCAGCATCGCTATGCACAGCTCGGCGGCCAGCCCGGCGGCGAACAGCGGTCCCAGCACTCGGAGCACGGCGCCGCTTGGCAGCGACTGACCGCCCCCCACGTAGGCCACCACGAACACGTACAGCACCATCACCGCTCCCGCGTAAACGACCACCTGGACGAAGGCCACGAACTCGGCCCGCAGGAGCAGGAACAGCCCGGCCAGGCAGACCAGGTGGAAGGCCAGCGACAGCACGCCATAGAACGGATTGCGGAGCATGACCACGCCAACGGCGCCGGTCAGGGCACCGATCGCGGTCAGGAAGAACAGGACCTGGCTCAAGCCCGGTTACTCCTCTTCCGTGCGCAGCGGCGTGCGCTCGATCGCATCGGCCAGGAGCATCTCCTTGGTGAAGATCAGGTCCGAGCGGGTGTAGTCCGAGAGCTCGTAGTCGTGGCCCATCGTGATCGCGTCAAAGGGGCAGGCCACCTCGCAGTACCCGCAGAAGATGCAGCGGCTCATGTTGATCTCATACACGGCGGCGTAGCGCTCGCCGGCCGATACCCGGTGCTCGGGCGTGTTCTCGGCTGCCACCACCCGGATGCAGTCCGCCGGGCAGGCGGCCGCGCACAGCGAGCAACCGACGCACTTCTCAAGCCCTGTGTCCTCAAAGCGATGGAGCTTGTGGCGGCCCCGGAAGCGCGGGTACACCGGCGTCTTCTCCTCCGGGTACTGGATCGTCACAGGACCCTCGATGATCCGGGCGAAGGTCGACCGCAGGCCCTTCAGGGTGGCCCCGAAGGCACGGTACGCGCCGGCGGCCGCTCCGGGGGCAGGCTCGCGGATAACCTCGATCGTGTCGGCTGAGGGGTCGTATGGGGTCATTGGTCGGTTGTCCTCCTGCGCAGCGGGGCGCTTACGTGGCCACCACGATCGCCGTCACGAGCAGGTTGAGGGTGGCCAGGGGGAGCAGGATCTTCCAGCCCAGCGACATCAACTGGTCGTAGCGCAGGCGCGGAAGCGTGGCCCGGATCCAGATGAAGAAGCTGATGACCAGCATCATCTTGGCGATCACGATGAACGGGTCGATCCAGCCCGGGATCGATGGGTTTCCCGGCAGCAGCCAGCCCCCCAGGAACAGGGTCACGGCGATGCCCGAGACGACGATCATGTTCATGTACTCGGAGAACAGGTAGGCCACGAACGGGGTGCCGCCGTACTCGGTGAAGTAGCCGGCCACCAGCTCGGCATCCGCCTCCACCAGGTCGAACGGCGCCCGGTTGGTCTCGGCGAAGGAGGCCACGATGAAGATCAGGAAGCCGACGACCTGGGGGCCGACGTACCAGAAGCCCGTCTGGGCGTGGACGATCCCCGTCAGGGACAGTGTCTGGGCGGTGATGATCACGCCCACCAGAGAGAGACCCTGGGCGACCTCGTAGGAGATCAGCTGGGCGGCCCCGCGCATCGCCCCCAGGAACGAGTACTTGGAGCCCGACGCCCAGCCGCCCAGGAGGATCCCGTAAAACGAGATCCCGGCGAAGGCGAACACGTACAGCGGCCCGACCGAGACGTCGATCCCGTACAGGCCGACGCGCTGGCCTCCGATGTGCTGGACGCTGCCGAACGGCACCAGCGCCAGAGCGGAGACGGCGGTCAGGATCGAGATCGCCGGTGCGATCCGGTACAGGTAGGGGACCGAGGTGTTGGGCCGGAAGGGCTCCTTGGTGGCGAACTTGACGATCTCAGCCAGCGGCTGCATCAGCCCGAACGGACCAACCCGGTTGGGGCCGTAGCGGGCCTGGAAGCGGCCCAGCAGCTTGCGCTCATAGATCGTGAGGATGGGAAGGATGGCGAAGGTCACGCCGAAGATGACCAGGACCTTGAGGATCTGGATCCACCACGGCTCGTAGTAGTTGACGTCGGCGAGCAGGTTCACTTGCGGATCTCCACGTCCGGCGCGGTGAACACGTTGGCCGAATCGTCCACGGTCCCGGTGGCCAGAAAGATCGTGCCCGCCGGGACGCCGCTACGGATGACCGCCGGGGCCGACAGGCTCGTCCCGTTCTGAGAGACCGTGATCGTGTCACCGCTGCTGATGCCCAGGCGGCTCGCGTCCTCGGGCGAGAGCTCGGCCTGCTGGCGGGCGATCGTGTACTGGAGCGCGGGCGAAATCTCCACCTCCGGGGAGGCCCATATGGGACGGTAGGTGCCGAGGCGGAGGTGGCCGTTGGAGCTTGGGGCCGAGGTTTGGGGATTTTCCCGGACCATGTCCGAGTTTCTTCCCACATCGCCCGGCGCGTCGGGCATCGCGCTCGCCGCCTCCCGCTCGGCCCACCGAACCCCCCGCCCACCGATCTCCTCCAGCGTCAGCCCGGCGTAGAACGGGACCGCCTGCACCAACTGCTTGAACGCCATCGGGCTGGTCAACACGCCCAGGTCGAGCCCGCAGCGCTTGGCCACCTCGGAGATCGCCCACCAGCCGGGCCGCACCTGGCCCGGATGCCCGATCGCCGTGCGCAGGCGCTGCACCCGGCCATCCGGGTGGACCGTCGTGCCCTCCTTCTCGGCGTACGAGTCGGCGGGGAAGATCACGTTGGCGTGCTCACGAAGGCCCTCGGTCAGGAGGGAAGCGTGGGCCACAACCAGTCCCGCTCGGTCGAGCGCTTGGCGCCACAGCCCGGCGTCACTCTGGTCGCGCAGCGGGTCGGTCTCAAACAGGTACAGGGCCGTGACGTCTCCGTCGCCCACGCCCTGGGCGATCGCAGCCGCGCCCCGTCCGGCGCTGGCCTCCGCGTATCCCGGGCCGGCGAAGGGCAGCACACCCGCCTCCCGCAGCCCGCGTCCGTTGGCGAAGGCGGGGATCTCCAGGAGGCCCGCACCCTCGTGATCGGCCAAGCCGAGTGCCTGCGCGACTCGGAGCAGCGCGGGAAGCGCGTCGGTGGGTAGGCGCTCGCCCCAGACAATCACGACGTCCTCGCCGCCCCCGCGCAGCAGCTTGGCCAGTGAGGACCGTGGCTCGCCGGAGCCCTCGAGCTCGTCGGCCAGACCCGATAGGAGGGCTGCCTCCTCGCCGGGGTCATACCGCACGACCGTCTGGGCGTTCGAGTCAAGCGCGCTCGGCCGGGCCGTGGCGACGGCGAGCTGCACACCCCGCCGCCGAACGCCCTTGCGGATCCGCAGGTCCAGGATCGGGGCGTCGTCCAGCGGCTCGCAGCCCACCACCACCACCGTGTGGGCGAACTCCAGGTCGGGGACCGTGGCCTGGAGGCTCGGCGCGGCCAGGGCACGAGCCGTGCCCAGGTCTGGCGCGCCGCCGACTCGGCAGTCCAGATCGGCGGACCGCAGGCCGTCCCGGACCAGGCGCCCGATCAGCAAGCCCTCCTCGTTGGTGGCCTGGCCACCCACCAGCGCGCCCACGCGGCCGGCGTGCCGGGCCAGGCCCGCCGCAGTTTCCAAGGCTCGGTCCCACGACACCTCGCGGAGCTCCCCGCCGTCCCGGACCAGCGGAGCAGTGATTCGCTCGTCCACGTGGATGGCCTGGTAGGCGAACCGGCCCTTGTCGCACAGCCATCCGTCGTCCACGCCCTCGTGGGGCGGGTTGCGGGCCAGCACGCGCATGACCTTCTCGTCGCGGACGGTGAAGTCGACGTTGCACTGGGCCGGACACAGCATGCAGACGCCACCAGCCCCCTCCACGTCCCAGGGACGGGCCCGGAAGCGGTATGGCTTGGAGGTCAATGCCCCGACGGGGCACAGCTCGATGATGTTTCCGCTGAACGGAGCCACGTACGGGTGGCCATCGTGGGTGGAGACGAACGTGTGGGCGCCCCGCTCGGCGAAGACCAGCTGGTAGTCCTCGGCGACCTCCTGAGAGAACCTCACACACCGGTAGCAGAGGATGCACCGCTCGCGGTCGATCGCGATCACCGGCGAGAGGGCCAGCGGCTTGACGAAGTGACGCTTGGGCTCGATCACCCGAGACCGGCCCAGGCCCCAGCCGAAGCTGATGTCCTGAAGCGGGCATTCGCCTCCCTTGTCGCACACCGGGCAGTCCAGCGGGTGGTTGACAAGCAGGAATTCCACGACAGCGTTCTGAGCGTGGTGAACACGCTCGGTCTGGGTGTGGACGACCATCCCGTCCTTGACCGGGGTCGAGCACGAGGTCTGGAGCTTGGGGATGCCCTCGATCTCGACCAGGCACATCCGGCAGGCTCCAACGGGCTGGCCCAGCTTGGGCTCGTAACAGAAGTACGGGATGTCGACGTCGCCGTGCTTGGCCGCGTCGACCAGCATCATGCCCTCGGGCGCCTGGACCTCCCGGCCGTCGATGGTCAGCTGGATGACCTTCTGTTCAGGACGCGGCATGACTAATGCACCGGCATCGGTCCGGCATGCTTGTCGGCCACGCCCAGTGGAATGACGTCCTGAAGGTCCCCGGCACGGGCCCGCTCGCGGGCGCTCTCAATCTCGGCCCCCAGCTCGTCGCGGAACTTCTCCACCATCGACCCGATCGGCATCGCCATCGCGTCGCCCAGGACGCACAGGCAATTGCCGATGATCTGAGTCTGGACTGAGGCCATCAGGTCCAGATCCATTGGGGTGGCCTCGCCGGCCTCGATCCGCTGGAGCATCTTGACCGTCCAGTTTGTGCCCTCGCGGCAGGGCACGCACTTGCCGCAGGACTCGTGGGCGTAGAACTTGGCCAGCTTGAGCGCGACCTCGAGCACCGTGTGCGAGTCGTCCACGACAATGATTGCCCCCGAGCCCAGCATCGACCCGGCCTTGGCCATCGTGTCGAAGTCGTAGGCCAGGTCGAGGTCGTCCTTGGTCAGCACCGGTGCGCTCGACCCGCCGGGGAACCAGAACTTCACCTCACGACCCTCCGGGGGGCCGCCGGCGAGGTCGTAGATGATCTCCCGGGAGGGCGTGCCCAGCACGATCTCGTAGTTGCCTGGCCGCTGGACGTCACCGGACACCGACACCAGCTTGGTCCCGGTCGACGTCTCGGTACCGATCTTGGCGTACTCGGTCCCGCCCATCCGGATGATGTGGGGCACCGTGGAGAGCGTCTCCACGTTGTTGATCAGCGTTGGCCCGTGGTACAGACCCTCGATGGCCGGGAACGGGGGCTTCAGCCGTGGGTTGCCTCGCTTGCCTTCGAGCGAGTCCAGGAGACCGGTCTCCTCGCCGCAGATGTAGGCGCCCGCCCCCCGGTGCAGGACCAGGGTGAGCGAATGGTCGGAGCCCAGGATTCGCTGTCCCAGGTAGCCGGCGCCCTGCGCCTCGGCGATCGCCACCTCGAGGATCTCGGCCTGCTGCTCGTACTCGCCCCGGATATAGATGAACGCGCGGTCGATCTCGGCGGCCCACGAGGCGATGACCATCCCCTCAATCAGCGTGTGGGGGTTCTTCTGCATCAGCTCGCGGTCCTTGAACGTCCCCGGCTCGGACTCATCCGCGTTGCAGACCAGATACTTGTCCATCTCGCCGTGGGGGAGGAACCCAGCCTTCTGGCCCATTCGGAAGCCGGCGCCGCCGCGGCCCCGAAGCCCGGAATCGGAGATGTTCTGCAGGACCTCCTCGGGAGCCATGGCCAGCGCCTTGCGGAGCGCCTGGTAGCCGCCACGGCGCTCGTAGACCTCGAGCGTGTTGAGGCCCGGCTCATCGATCCGGTCAAAGAGGATCTTCACTCGTCCTCCAGCCCGGCCGTGTCCGCCCGCGGCCCAGCGGGCGGTGAGAATTCATCTGCGCCCTCGGCCACGCCGGGGTCCGCGCACTTGCGATAGCGCAGCTGCTTCTCCGCCAACACCTCCCGCCCGGCGCCCAGGTCCTCCATGATTTGGGCGGCGTCCTCGGCCGTGAGGGGGCCCACGTACTCGCCGTCCACGGAGGCCATCGGGGCGATGTCACAGGCGCCCAGGCACTCGAAGGCGCGGACGTGCACGTCCGCGTGCCCGGCCGCGGCCGCGATCATGGCCTCGTAGAGGTCGTCCGCGCCCCGCAGCGAGCAGCTGATGTTCGTGCACACGTAGACGTCGTGGTGGCGGGGCCGGGGCTCGGTCTCGAGCATGTCGTAGAACGTGGCCACCGAGGTCAGATAGGCAGGGGTGACCCCCATGACGGCCGCCACCTGGTCGATCGCCTCCGGCGAGCACCAGCCGTGGACATCCTGGGCGGCGTGGAGGGCCGGGATCGCCGCCGAGTGGTGCTCGGGATACTTGGCCATGGCCTGCTCGATCTTGTGGCGGAGGTCATCCGGCACGGCGGTGCTGGCCAGGTCCGGGATGACCGCGGGGTCCTTCTGCAGGTCCACGGCCTCGTCCCACCCGGGGACCCGGGAGCCGTGGGCAAAGCGAGGGACAGCGGGACGGCCCAGCGCGCTCATCTGTCGATCCCCCCCAGGATCGGGTCGAGCATGGCCAGCGAGGCGATCAGGTCGGCGATGTACCCGTCCTTGACCATCGGGGCCAGCGCCTGGAGGTTGACGAAGCTGGGGTCACGCATGTGCACCCGGGCCGGCTTGGCCGAGCCGTCGGAGCGGACGAAGCAGCCGTACTCCCCCCGGGGACCCTCGATTGGGTAATAGACCTCTCCAGGTGGGACCCGGAAGCCCTCGGTGACCAGCTTGAAGTGGTGGATCAGCGCCTCCATGCTCGTGGCCAGCTCATGCCTGGGGGGCAGGGCCACCTTGCGGTCGGTGGTGATGAACGGGCCCTCGGGCAGGCCGTCGAGCGCCTGCTGGATGATCTTTGTCGACTCGTAGAACTCGGCGTGCCGGACCCGGTAGCGGTCGTAGTTGTCGCCGACCCTGCCGACTGGAACCTTGAACTCGAAGTGGTCGTAGCTGGAGTACGGCTGGGCCTTGCGCAGGTCCCAGGGGTTGCCGGCCGCCCGGAGCAACGGGCCGGTGACCCCCAGCGCGAGTAGCGTGCCCTCGTCGACCGTGCCCGTGCCCCGCAGGCGCTCGATCACGATCTGGTTCTGGGAGAGCATGTCGGCGTACTGGTCGGCCCGGCTGGGCATCTCGTTGAGGAAGCGCTGAAGCTTCTGCGCGAACCCCCGCGGGATGTCCTCCATCACTCCACCGACCTGGAAATATCGCGTGTGCATCCGCTGGCCCGAGGACATCTCGAAGAGATCCAGGACCTTCTCCCGCTCCCGGAAGCAGTACCAGAACATTGAGATGGCGCCGAGGTCGAGCGCGCTGGTGCCGAGCCAGATCAGGTGCGATGCGATCCGGTTGAGCTCCAGGTGAATCACCCGGAGGTACTGGGCCCGCGGGGGGACCTCGACGCCGAGCAGCGCCTCGACCGCGCCGCAGAACGCCATCGCGTTGAAGTAGTAGCTCACGTAATCCATCCGCTCGATGACCGGGATCACCTTCCAGTAGGCCTTGTCCTCGGCCGTCTTCTCGATCCCCGTGTGGACATAGCCGACGATCGGCGTGATTCCGCGGACCACCTCGCCCTCGATCGTCGTGAGCAGCCTCAGCACGCCGTGAGTGGACGGGTGGTGCGGGCCGATGTTGAGCGTCATCAGCTCCTGCGTCTCGCCCTGGCCGGCGGGCTCGGAGGAGAGCGTTATCGACTCCTCGCGACGGCGATGGTCCTCGGTCAATGACGTCATCAGCGGTACTCCGCGCGCGCGCCGGCCACTACACGTCCTTCCCGTAGGACTGCTCCTCGTTGAACGTGAACAGCACCGGCTCGCCGCCGATCGGGAAGTCGCGCCGCTGGGGATGACCCTCGTAGTCCTCGGGCATGAGGATCCGCCGCAGGTCCGGGTGTCCCGAGAACTGGACGCCGAACATGTCATAAACCTCCCGCTCCTGGAACTCGGCGGTCGGAAACAGTCCGCAAACCGAGTCGATACGGGCGGCGTCGGTGGGCACCCGCGCCTTGACCGAGATGCGGTCCACCCGGGTCATGTCGAGCAGCTCATAGAGCACCCCCAGGCGCGGCTCCTCCGGGTAGTAGTCGACGCCGTGGAGGCTGGCCAGAAAGCCGTAGCCCTTCCCGCGCAGGTGGCCCAGCACCAGTTTCACCGACTCCGGGTTGGCCACGAGCGTGGCCCGGTCGCGCTGAAACTCGGTGTCCAGAATCGAGTCCGGCTGGCGCTCGCGGAGCTCCTGGGCGGTCAGTTCCAACTCGGTCGCGTCAGGCACCGGCGGTGTCTCCGGGCTTCAGAACGTTGATGGACGGCGACTCCAGATTGGTCTCGCCGGGCAGGATCTCCTCGGTTCCCTCTGCCTCGTAGCGCTCGCGCCAGCCGGCCGGCGGATTGCCCTGGATCTTGGAGCGCAGCCGGAGGATCCCGTGGGCCAGCGCCTCGGGCCGGGGCGGGCAGCCGGGGACGTGAACCTCAATCGGCAGGAACTTATCGGCCGGGACGAGCGCGTAGTTGTTGAACACGCCCATGGAGGAGCAGCAGGCACCCATTGAGATGGCCCACTTGGGATCAAGCATCTGGTCGTAGATGCGGCGGATGACCGGGGCCATCTTGATCGACACCCGACCCGAGAGGATGATCAGGTCGGATTGCCGCGGGGAGGCTCGAAACGCCTCCCAGCCAAAGCGGGCGATGTCCACCCGCGACGCGACGATGTGGATCTGCTCGATCGCGCAACAGGCCAGCCCGAAGGTGAGCGGGAAGAAGGAGTTCCCCCGGGCCCAGGCCACCGCGCGGTCCATGGTGGTGGTCATCACCCGCTCCTCCAGGTAGCGGTCCAGGTCATCGCCCTCTAGCGCGCCGGCCAGCATGTCCCGGGCCTGGAGCTGCCGGGAGCGAAAGTTTTCCGGAAGCGGCTCGCGACTCAGCGGCATTGGTGGTTCCCGCTGTGAGTACGAGACGGCTCGAATGCGATCGTATTTGCGGCGGGGGCCACTGGCGCTCCCGCGCGCCTCACTTCCACTCCAGCGCGCCCCGGCGCCAGACGTAGCCCAGGGCCACCGTCAGCAGCACGACGAACACGACCGTCTCGCCCATGGCAAAGGTGCCGAAGGCCCGCAGGTCGACGGCGATCGGGTACAGGAAGATGACCTCGATGTCGAACAGGATGAACAGCATCGCGACCATGTAGAAGCTGATCCCGAAGCGGAATCCGCGCTGGACCTCCGAGGGCAGGCCGCACTCATACGGCTCGTCCTTCGACCGGTTGGGGCGTCGCCGGCCCAGGAACAGATTGAGCACCGCGAACAGCGTCCCAACCGCTGCCCCCAGGATGAGGAATACGATCGCGGGCAGGTAATCACGGAGCACGACAGGCGGTTATACCACTACGCGGCGAGGCTTGTAACAGAGTGTTACTTAGTGCGAAATGCGGCTATCTCACGGGGCTTGGTACCCGTTCGAAGGGCGCAATCACGAGTCCCGTTCACGGGACCCCGGCCGCCTCTTCCGAGGGTGGCCACGCGTGAAGGACGTCCACATCGCGGTTGGGGTGCTGACGATCGCGCTCAACGGAGCTGTGGCCGTGGTCGGGGCGTGGGAATGGTGGCGGGCCCGCTCGGACCGGTGGTTCTGGTGGCTGCTGCGGGCCGGCCAGCTGGCCGTCGTGATCCAGGTCGTACTGGGGGGTGTGCTGCTGGCGCTGGGCCACAGGGCGTCCAACCTTCACTACCTCTACGGGGCGCTTCCGCTGCTGGTCTCGCTGATCGCCGAGCAGCTGCGGGCCGCGAGCGCTCAGATGGTGCTGGACGACCGGGGCATCGAGTCCGCGCGCGCCGTGGGCAAGCTCCCCGACGAGCAGCAGCGCGCGCTCGTGACCACGATCGTCCAACGCGAGGTCGGCGTGATGACGTTGGCCGCGCTGGTTGTGGTGGTGCTGCTGGCGCGGGCAGCCCAGACGGCTACGTGAACTCGGCCTGGCTGCAGTTGGCCGAGGGCCACGGGTGGTAGGCGCCCCCGAACCAGAGCAGGGGCTCGCCGCTCCCGAGCCCCATTGACACGACCCGGCCGATGGCGATCGTGTGATCGCCGCCGGCGATCAGCTCCTGGAGCTCACACACTGTCCAGGCCAGGGTGCCGTCGATGATCGGCATCCCGTCACGCAGTCGGTGGCCCACGCCGTCGAGCTTCTCGGCCTCGGGAAGC
Organism: Solirubrobacteraceae bacterium; assembly: GCA_036490975.1. GTDB lineage: Bacteria > Actinomycetota > Thermoleophilia > Solirubrobacterales > Solirubrobacteraceae > Palsa-465. The sequence goes on along the minus strand of DASXCS010000053.1, from coordinate 38,967 downwards.
TTGGAGGCGAACACGCCGGCCAGCTCCCCCTGGTCCGAGCTCAGGAGGTTGACGGCGAAGCGGCCGGCGTCCTCGACGATCGGCAGCGTACGGGCGCCGTTCTCAAAGCAGACCAGCACCAGGAGCGGCTCCAACGACAACGAGCACAGGGCGTTGGCCGTCATACCCCCGGCTCCGCTCGGCGTGGCGCTCGTGATCACGGCCACCCCGGTGACAAAGCGCCCGAACACCTCGCGGAACAGCTCCTGTTCGGGGAGTTCGGGGACGGCGGACACGGCTGGGCGGGTTATAGCGCGGCTCGGTGGAGGTGGGCGATTTTGCGGACAGGTCCGCAAAAGTGACCATGCCGTGGATCGCCGACAGGTACAGCGGAATTGGACCCGGTACCGGCTTCTTGGTTGCCGCCGTGAAGGACGATCGCGTGGAGGAACGGAAGCGAACGTCGCATTCGGCCGGCACCGGGTAGGACTTCTTTCGCCGCGCTGGGCACGGCCCCTGCCCGATGATTCAGGCCATATGGCTGAGAACGGAGTGCAACGGTCGCTGGCCGACCGCTTCCGAGTCCACGCCGCCGCGCTCGGTCCCCCAGCTCCGCCTCCTGGCCGCTCTGCATCACCTCGTGCTCGCCGGCCGTGCGACGCCAATCCATTGCGCGCGGGTAACCCGGAGGACCGGGTCACGCTGCTGTCGTACATCTGGCCCGATGAGCTGACCGTCATCTGGCACTCAGTCTTCCGGCAGTACATCGAGGCGCAGGAGTGGGCGGCGATCGAGGCATCGATCCTCCAGGCGGTGAGCGTGGATCCCGGGCGTCCGGCCGTCTGGCCGGCCATGGAGCCGGGTCACGATCACGTGACCGGCTTTGCGCTCACGGCGCTCACGGACGCACCGGGTGAGGAGCGTGTCCTGGCGGGCTGCCGCGACCACGGCCCGCCCGTGCGCTGGCGGCCTCAGCCCCGGGCATGACTGCTCTGGCGAGGCGAGGCGAGATGCTTCCGTATGATCTCGCCCCGCATGAGCCGCCCCCTCAAGCTCCTCCTCATCGTCGGCGCTGCGCTCGCGATCGGAGCGCTGACGAGCGCCTGCGGGACCGAGAAGATCGCGCTGGCCCCCAGCAACCCGCTGTACAAGGGCGCGGTCCTGTTCAACCAGCGATGTGCGGGCTGTCACACGCTGTCCTACGCGGCGACCCACGGCTCGGCCCAGTTCGTACGGACCAAGGAGTACAACAACGGGCCCAACTTCAATGTCCGCTGCGAGCGCCCGGTCACCCGCGTTCTGTATGCGATTGAGAACGGGGGCTTCTCTGGGCAGATCATGCCTCAGAACATCGTGACCGGCTCCGATGCGGTGGAGGTGGCCAAATTCGTGGCTACCTACGCCGGTCGCCAGGCCCCCGGCGTGCCTGGGACTGTCAAGTGCCAGACCCTGCAGGTCGGGTCGATTCCAGCGGCCGCGACGACGGCCGCAACCGCGACCTCGACCGCGACCTCCGCGTCGAACGCGACGACCACCACCGCCGCGACCACGACGACGTCCGCGGCCCCGAAGTCGGGCAAGCACAAGGCGCGCAAGTCCCGGCACAAGTAGCCGCGCCTCGTGCTCGACATCCGCCTGATCCGTAACGAGCCGGATACGGTGCGCTCGGCGCTCGCCCGCCGTGGGACTGACGCGGCGGCGGCGGTCGACCGGCTGCTGACGGTCGACGGGCGCTGGCGGGCCGTCCGGACCGAACTCGAGGAGCTTCAGGCCGAGCGCAACCGGGCCGGCAAGGGCCGCAGGGGAGCCCCAACCCCCGAGGAGCGCCAGCAGCTCTCCGAGCTGGCCGAGCGCTCCCGAACCCTGGGGGAGGAGGAGGGGACGCTCCGCTCCGAGCGCGAGGCGCTGCTGGCCTCGCTGCCCAACCTCCCCAAACCCGACGCCCCTGACGAGGACACGGTGCTCAAGGAGGTGGGGGACGCCGGTGCGGACGGCCGCGACCATCTCGAGCTGGCCGGTCCGCGGATCGACATGGAACGAGCCGCCCGGCTCTCCGGCTCGCGTTTCGCCTACCTCCTTGGTGACCTGGTGCTGCTGGAGCTGGCTGTCGTCGGCTACGCGCTGCGCAAGCTTCGCGGGGAGGGGTTTGAGCCCGTCGCACCACCGGTGCTCGTTCGGGAACGAGCGCTGTACGGAACGGGATTCCTCCCGGACACCGAGCAGCAGATCTACCGGCTGCCCGACGACGACCTGTTCCTGGTCGGGACCTCCGAGGTCGCGCTGGCCTCGCTGCACGACGACGAGATCCTCGCGATCGACCAGCTGCCGCGCCGTTACGCGGGACTGTCGGCCTGCTTTCGCCGGGAGGCCGGCGCCGCCGGCAAGGACACGCGCGGAATCTTCCGCGTCCACCAGTTCGACAAGGTCGAGATGTTCTCATTCGTCGAGCCCTCCGTGAGCGAGGCCGAGCACGAGCGTCTGCTGGCGATCGAGGAATCGATCTGCCAGGAGCTGGCCATCCCCTACCGGGTCGTGGCGATCGCGGTCAACGACCTCGGCGCGTCGGCGGCCAAGAAGTACGACATTGAGGCGTGGCTCCCCGGCCAGGGCCGCTACCGGGAGCTGACCTCGTGCTCAAACACCACCGACTACCAGGCGCGCCGGCTGGACATCCGCTACCGGCCTGGGGGCGACGGGCGCCCGGAGCACGTGCACACGCTCAACGGGACCGCCGTGACCAGCTCCAGGACGATCATCGCGCTGCTGGAGAATGGCCAGCAGCCGGACGGATCGGTCGTACTTCCAGAGGTGCTCCGGGCCCACGGCGCGCCTGACAGCCTCCCGCCGGCCTGATCACGTCAGCGCGTCGGCAGGTAGGCCCACCAGGTCCGCGCTGCGCTCCCACAGACCCCGGGCCAGCTCGTCATCCTGGGCCTGCGGGCTGGGGCTGGACACCTTCTCATCCTCCACGTACTCGCCGGATAGCGCTCCGCCCTCCTCGCTCAGAGCCAGCCAGACCAACGACCGCGCTCCGCGCTCGGGAGAGCGGAAGAACGGTGCGCCGAGCGTGGTCAGGACCTTCCAGATCCCGTTCTCGTTCTTGCCGAAGCCCGTCCGAACCACGCCGGGGTGGAAGCAGTTGGCATGCAGTTCAGGCGCCCGTCGGGCCAGCTCGCGGGTGAAGAGGATGTTGCACAGCTTTGAGGTGCCGTAGACGCGCATCGCCGCGAATGACTTCTCAGACTGGAGGTCGTCCAGATCAAGGCGCCCGGACTCGTGCGCGTCCGAGGCTGTGGTCACGACCCGGCCGCCGGCCAGGCGGTCGCGGAGGAGGTTGGTGAGTAGGAACGGGGCCAGGTGGTTCAGGGCGAAGGTTCGCTCGAAGCCCTCTGGGGTCTCCTGGCGGTTGGCGAACAGCGCGCCCGCGTTATTGGCCAGCACGTCGATGTGCTCGTGGCGTTGGCCGAGCTCCGCGGCCAGCGCGCGCACATCGGACATCAAAGTCAGATCGGCCACGTGCCCGTGGATTGGCGCACCACCACCAGAGGCCTCGGCCTCCTGGGCCACCTCCTGCACCCGTGCCGGCTCGCGCCCCACGAGCGCCAGTTCCACTCCCTGCCGAGCCAGCTCGACAGCCGCCGCGCGCCCGATCCCGCGCGTGGCCCCGGTGAGGACAACCACGGTCATGTTTTTGCACTCTAGCTCCGGAGCGGTGGATAGGATCGGCGGCGAGATGCGCCGGGCTCTCGTTCTGACGGTCCTGCTCTCGCCGGCCCTCGCCGCCTGCGGTGGGTCGGTGATTCTGGCCAAGCCCACGGCCGCGACGGTGGCCAGGTCGATCTTTGTTCACACGGGTTTCCGCCCCCACGACGTCACCTGTCCCTCGGGCGTGCCGGCAAAGGTCGGCGGGAAACTTCAATGCCACTTCACCGGTCCGGACGGAAAGTACACCGCGTACCTGGTCATCCAGAGCGTGAACGGGACGCGGGTCGAGTACCAGATCGACAGCCGCCGCACAGGCTGAGGCCCCCGGACCGGGCTGCGCTCGACGCCCTACCGCGGCGTGAGCAGCATGACCGGGATCACGCGGTCGGTCTTGCGCTGATACTCGCCGAACTGGGGCGAACGCTCGACCTGGGCGTCGAACAGGCGCTCGCGCTCCTCACCCTCCGCCTCGCTGGCCACGACGTCAAGGGCATCCTCGCCCACCTCAATCCTCGCCTCCGGGTGGGCCTTGAGGTTGTGGTACCAGGCCGGATGGCGGGGCGCCCCCGCCTTGGAGGCATAGATGACGTAGCGGTCCCCGTCCTTGTGATAGGCGACCGGGTTGACCCGGTCCTGCCCCGACCTGGCTCCGGTGTGGCCCAGGAGCAGCAGCGTCATGTTCTGGAACATCCCGCCCACACGGCCCTGGTTGGCCCGGAACTCGTGGATGACCTGGGCGTTGAAGTCTGTGGGTGACGTGGACATCGGATTCCTCTCTGTGTCTGTGCGCCGGACGATCGTTAGGCTGCCACGATCACCGTCGATCAGCGACACAAGGGCGAGCTTTTTGCCGCGCTACACCGGGGCGAGCCATTCGTCATCCCCAATCCGTGGGATGCCGGAGCGGCGAAGGTGTTCGAGGCACTGGGCTTCAAGGCCCTTGCCACGACCAGCTCGGGGTTCGCCTTCACGCTCGGCCGGCCCGACGGTGGGGTCAGCCTCGATGAGCTGGCCGAGCACGTGAGCCGTCTGTCGGACTCCACCTCACTCCCCGTGTCCGTCGACCTTGAGAACGGCTTCGGGGAGGAGCCCGAGGCGGCGGCCAGGGCGATTGAGACCGCCGCCAGGTCCGGCGCGGTCGGCGGATCGATTGAGGATTGGGATCCGTCACAGGGCATCTATCCGTTGGACCAGGCCGTGGCTCGAATCTCCGCCGCCTCGGAGATGGCCCGGAGCCTGGGCGTTCCGTTCACACTCACCGCCCGGGCCGAAAACCTGATCCGGGGGCGCGACGACCTCGACGACACCGTCGCCCGGCTCAAGGCGTACGAGCAAGCGGGAGCCGATGTGCTCTTTGCCCCGGGGCTGCGCGGCGCCGACCAGATCCGGGCTGTGTGTCAGGCCGTGGACAGGCCGGTCAACGTGCTCGCCTACCCATCGGCCACGGTCCAGGAGCTCGTCGATGCCGGAGCGCAGCGCATTAGCGTGGGAGGCTCGCTCACCTGGACGGCCGTGGAGGCGATGGCGTCGGCCGCGGAGCGGATCCGTGATCAGGGCGATTTCTCCGCCCTCGCCTCACCGTCCCGAGTCCGGGCGTGGTTGGCTAGGTGAACGGACCCTCTGTACGCTTGGACGTTCCCAACCGTCGGAGAGGCCTGAGCATGTTCCGAAACCCCCTGACCGATGCGATCGTCGCCCTCGTGGTACTGCTGGTGATCTTCGGCCCCAAGCGGCTGCCGATGCTCGGACGGTCGCTGGGCGAAGGCATCAAGGAATTCCGGGAGTCGATCAGCGGCAAGTCGTCCCACGACGCGGAGGACAGCCCCGCCCTGATCACGGCCCAGGCCTCCGGCTCGCCTACTCCAGCCGCGACGCCGACCCAGGCCTCGCCAGAGCAGTAGTCGACGCCGGTACACGGACCCGCCGCCGCGGCGTCGTGGCGACGAGCAACCCGGCCAGCACCAGCGCCACCCCCAGGAGCTGAAGCCCCGAGGGCGCTTCGCTCAGAATCAGCGCCGCCAGCCCGACCGACCCGACGGGCTGGATTGTCAGCAGCAGCGACGTCATGGCCGCCGGTAGCCGGGGCAGCGAAATTGTGATCAGCAGCCAGCCCAGAACCTGAGAGGTCAGGGCCAGGACGATCAGCCAGCCCGCCCCGGGCCAGCTGGGGACCAGATGGGCGTCGCCGATGATCTCCCCGGCGATCACGCACAAGACGGTGGCGGTGGCGGTGGCGTCGAACAGCGGCCCAGCCGGCCGGCGCGTGTCGGCGCCGCTGCGTCGCAGCAGCAGCAGGAAGCCGACGTAGGCAATCCCGGCCGCGATCCCGAAGATCGCCCCGCGGGTGGGTTCGTGGCCATACGCGCCGTGTTCGAGCACGCCGGAGATCAGCACCACGCCGAGCAGCGCGAGCGGGAGCGCGGCCAGCACCTGACGGCCCGGGCGCTCGGACAACCAGATCCAGGCGGTGAGCGGCACCAGCACGACCTGGACGTTGGCCAGAACCGTCGCCAACCCGGCACCGATATCGCCGATCGAGTGGTGCCATAGGATCAGATCGGCGGCGAAGAACACGCCCGCGCCGACGGCAAACCGCCGCTCGCCCCACGGCCGGCTGCCGAGGCGCCGGTCCTCAAGCCAGGCCAGCAGGCCGAGGACGGGGAGCGCGTAGGCGCAGCGGAAGATCGCGGCCGTCGACGGTGAGGCGTGGCTCAGTCGGACCAGGATGCTTGAGAACGCGATCGCCGCCGCGCCCAAAACGGCGTACACGCGTGCGTTTCGCTCGTCGTTCAGCCACCGTTCCATGGGAGCTCAGCGTAGGCGGTGGTTCGCGGCCCGATGATTCTCAGGCCGGGAACGGGTCTAAGTGGCAGTTCGGCAAGATGCTGCGACGGCACCCGAGAGGAGACGACGATGGGCAAGATCCTGGTACACGAGTTCGTATCGCTGGACGGCGTGATGGAGACGCCGACCTGGACGTTCGACTTTCCGTTCGACCCGAAGATGGGTCAGGCGATCGGCGCCATCGTGGCCGGCAGCAAGGCGATCCTGCTCGGGCGCACGACCTATCAGGAGTTCGCTCCGGCCTGGTCGGCCCGCACGGCGCAGGACGACCCGGGCGCTCCGTTCTTCAACGAGTCGCCCAAGTACGTCGTGTCCTCGAGCCTCCAGAGCGCCGATTGGCATAACACGACGATCCTGGGGCCGTATGACCCCGACTCGATCCGGTCGCTCAAGGACCGGATCGACGGCGACCTCTATGTCAGCGGGAGCGGGACCCTGGTCCGCGCGCTGCTGGCCGACGGTCTGCTGGACGAGCTGCACATGTTCGTCTTTCCGATCGTGCTCGGTTCGGGCCTGCGGCTGTTCGAAGACGGAGCGGCGCAGAGCCGGCTGGCACTGACGGCGAGCGAGTCATACGACAGCGGAGTCGTGCACCTCGGCTACCGGTTGGGGTAGAGGCTCCGTCTGCCTGTGCCTCCTGATCGAGACCGCTGTCGCTTAGCGGCAGCTATTCCGGCTTTCTCGGCACGCCGGCGCTGGCGTTTGGAGCACTACGGTGGGTCCTGAGGTGGGTCGCCCCGGCCTCGGAAATTGAGACAAATGAGCCCAGGCCCGGTTCGTGACGCCGAGTTATGAAGCCCCGGTCCGTTGCCTCCTCCCACACGGGTAGGCGCGGGCAGGATGTCCTCCACGCTTCCAGCGTGTCGGCGTAAGGCCGGCGCTCCGGACCAATCCACTCGAGCAGGTCCAGGACCAGCGCGTCCACGGTGGTGGCGGGCGCGCCCATGGCTAGCGATTATGAGGCACGGATCCGCTGACCAGGGCTGAGCGCGATCACGGCGCCGCAAGGTCGTGCGGGAACCCGGTGTGACGCCGCTACTGGCCGGCCGGCGGCCCCGCCTCAACCGGAAGCCCATCGTCCCGCCAGGCTTCGAACCCCCCGACCATGTCCGTGGCCCGGTCGAGCCCGAGCCGCTGCAGCGTGGCCGCGGCGAGGCTCGATTGGTAGCCCGCGGCGCACATCAGGATCACGCGACGCTGCGGGTCGGCCACGGCCTCAGCGTCTGACCACTCGCTGCTCGGGTCACAGCGCCACTCGAGCACGTTGCGCTCAATGCACCGCGCCCCCGGGACCGCGCCCTCACGCTGGCGCTCGGACTCCGGACGGATGTCGATCAGCAGCGCCCCGGCCCGGACCGCTGCCTCGGCCTCACTCGGCGAGACCCGCGTCAGCCGGGCTCGGGCCTGTTCAAGTAATTCGGCCGCACTTGTCAGGTCGGATTTGGTCATCGCAGCGGAGAGGGGGGGATTCGAACCCCCGAACGAGGTTAACCCCCGTTACGCGATTTCCAGTCGCGCCCGTTCAACCGCTCCGGCACCTCTCCAGGGCCGGACCTAGCGTATCGTGGAGCCTGCGGATGAGGCCCCTGCGCCGGTCCGCCCGATCCCACCTGATCGCCATGGCCACCGAGACCGCACCGCCCCAGGAGCAGGACCCGCAGACCGGCGCACCGTCGGCGCCCGCCTCTCCCGCGGGGCCGGTCGACGATGATCGACCGATCAGCATGCCGCCCTCGCTCGGCCGGGCCCGCCTAACACAGACGATCCGGTTCGGGATGCGCCCGCTGCGATTCATGCTCGCCCCGAGCCGGGAGCTGGGTGACGTGTGGCAGCTCAACCTGATCTCCCGGGATGAGCCGATGGCCGTGACCTGCCATCCGGATCACGTCCAGTCGCTGCTCAAGGCCCGACCGCAGGACGCTCCATCGCTCACCGGGGAGTCGCCGCTGCGACCGATCCTGGGGCCGAACTCGGTCCTGGTCCTGGTGGGTGAGCGCCACATGCGGGAGCGCAAACTGCTGCTGCCGCCATTTCACGGCGACGCGGTTGCCAGATACGTGCAGATGATCTCCGAGGTGATTGAGCGGGAGATCGCCACGTGGCCCACCGGGCGCCCCTTCGCCCTGGCCCCGCGGATGCAGTCCGTGACGCTGGACGTGATCATGGCCGGGGTGTTCGGGATCCAGGGGCATCCCGCTCCGGGGACGCCCGAGCACCGGATCCGGGAGACGATCCGCCGACTCCAGCGGCTGTCCACCAAGCCGGCCTGGCAGCTGATCGAGCTGATGAACCTGGGCCGGTCCGAGCCGCGGGGCCTGATGCGCGCCGTCCTATCCCGGCTGGACAACCAGCTCTACCCGGCGATCCGGGCCCGTCGAGACGCCGGTCCCAGCCGCGACGGCAGCATTCTGTCGCTGCTCCTGGAGGCCCGGGATGAGGATGGACAGCCGCTGTCTGACGAGCACGTGCGGGACGAGTTGATCTCACTCGTCCTGGCCGGCCATGAGACGACGGCCAACTCACTGGCCTGGACGTTCGAGCGGCTGGTGCGCAGCCCGAACCCGTACGCCCGGCTGCGCGAGGTCGTCCGCTCCAGCGATCGCGAGCAGGCCGAGGCATACGTCGAGGCCACCATTCACGAGGGCATGCGGGTGCGCCCGGTGATTCCGATGATCGTCCGCTTGGTCAAGCGCCGCTGGCAGTTGGGTGACTACGTCGTCCCGGCCGACACCGCCGTGGCCGTGAGCATCGTGGCTCTCCATCAGCGCCCCGACGTGTATCCAGATCCCGGGCAGTTCCGTCCCGAGCGGTTCCTGGAACACAAGCCCGGAACGTACACATGGATGCCCTTCGGCGGGGGTATCCGCCGGTGCCTGGGGGCCTCGCTGGCGATGGCCGAGCAGCGCGTGGTCCTGGCGGCCGTGGCCCGGCACACCGACCTGGAGCCGGCGGATCCGAAATCCGAGCCGGCGCTCCAGCGCAACGTGACGATGATCCCCCGGCACGGCGGCCGGGTCATCCGCCGCTAGGGGAAGTCCGGTGCGCTACCGCCACGGGCCGGCGTAGATCACGCGTTCTTTGGCGCCTAGGTCCGAATTATTCGGACCTAGGCGCCATCGTCCTATTCGCGCACCCTCCGCGTCGATCGCCACGGCCGCTCCGCGCATCGGGCCGCTCAATCCGATGGCGAGACCAGCACACCGGGATTCATGATCCCGGCCGGGTCGAGCCGCGCCTTCACCGCCTGAAGCAGGCCCACCCCGAGCTCGCCGATCTCCCGCCCGTACCACTCACGATGGTCGGTGCCCACGCCATGGTGATGGGTGATCGAGCCTCCGGCGTCCAGGATGGCGTCGCTGGCCGAGGCCTTGGCGGCCCGCCACTGGGCCACGGGGTCGTCGGTTTGGGCGCACGCCACGGTGAAGTACAGCGATGCTCCGGCCGGGTAGACGTGCGAGACGTGGCACAGGACCACCGGCGGCGTTCCCCGGGCGCTCAGCGACTCCCGCAGCGCGCCTGACACTGCCTCATACAGGCGGGGGACAGAGGACCAGAAGGTCACCGTCTCAAGGGTCTCCACCAGGGCTCCGGCAGCCAGCAGGGCGTCGCGCAGGTACGGGCCGCGGTAGCGCTCGCGGGCCCAGTGTTCGCCCGCTCCCTGCTCGAGCTGCCCGCCGGCGCCAGACAGGACCTCCGTGCCCGCAGACCGCCGCGTGGCCACGTCCTGCGCCGTGCCCTCATAGCCGACGATCGCCAGCACGCCGCCCGCCGCTGGGCCTCCGACCTCACTCGGCCGGGCCAGGTTCAGCCCGGTCTCGGCCTCATCTGACAGGCGCAGGACGGTGGGCCGCGGACCGTCCTGGACGAGCGCTCGGAGGACCGCCATGCCCTCCTTAAATGACCCCAGGCGCCAGCCCTCGTAAACCCGCTCCGCTGGAGTCGGTCGGACCGCGACGGTCAGCCCGGTGATCACGCCGAACGCGCCCTCGGAGCCAAGCACCAGCTGGCGCAGGTCAGGGCCGGCGGCCGATCTGGGTGCCCGTCCCAGCGCCAGGGTGCCCACGGGGGTGGCCAGCCGAAGCCCCAGCACGAGCTCGTCGAACCGGCCATATCCGGCCGAGGCCTGGCCGCTGGACCTCGCGGCCGCGAACCCGCCCACGGTGGCGTACTCGAACGACTGTGGGAAGTGCCCGATCGTGTAGCCGTGTTCGCCCAGCAGCGCCTCCGCCTCCGGTCCGCGTAGGCCGGGCTCGAGCTCGGCCAGCCGGGAGACCCCATCCACCGACAACAGCGCGTTCATCCGTCGCAGGTCGATCGCGGCCAGCCCGGAGAACCCGTCGGCCTCGGGAGCCAGCCCGCCGACCACGGACGTCCCGCCACCGAACGGCACGACGGCCACACGGTGCGAGGAGCACAGCGCCAGCAGCTCGATCACCTCTTCGTGACTCCCCGGGACCAGCACCAGATCGGGTGCGTCGCTGGCCTCGCCCGCCCTGATGCGGAGCAGGTCGGGCGTGGATTTGCCGCGGGTGTGCCGAACGCGGGACTCGTGGTCGGCCAGCACGTGCTCTGGACCGATCACGGACTCCAGTGCCTGGCGGACCGATCCGGCGAGCCGCGGCTCGGGCAGTGTCACCGCCTCCAACGATGCCGCTCCAGTGGCCGGGGCACGAACCCCCAGTCCCTGGGCCAGCAGTTCCCGGACGGCGTCGGGGAGCAGCGGAACCTGCGTGGGGTCCCCCCACCCTGACCAGGCGAGCGGGGGATAGGGGTCGACAGGACGGGATTCAGGCATCAGCTTGGCCACCGGACCGTATCCTGTGCGGCTGGACGAGGGACAGATCGATCCGGAGGAGACCATGACCGACGGCAACCTGAACGGGCTGATGATGGACGACTATCCGCTGACCCTGACGGCGGTGGTCGAGCGAGCGGAGCAGCTCACCCCGAGCCGCAAGGTCGTCTCGCGCCGGCCCGATGGCCAGATCCACCGCACGACCGTGGGGGAGTGCGCGCTGCGAGCCAGGAAACTGGCCGCGGGACTGTCTGAGCTTGGGATCTCCGAGGGGGACCCGGTGGCCACGATGCTCTGGAACCAGCCCGAGCACCTGGAGTTGTACTTCGGCGTCCCGCTGATGGGGGCGGTCCTGCACACCCTCAACCCCCGCCTCCATCCCGATGAGCTGAGCTTCATCGTGTCCGACGCGCAGGACAGGGCGATCGTCATCGACGAGTCGCTGCTCGACGTCTTCGAGTCATTCAAGGGCACCCACGACTTCGACCACGTGATCGTCGTCTCCCACTCGGGCTCCACGCCCGAGGGCACGGTCAGCTACGAGTCGCTGATCGAGGGCTCGGAGCCGGCCCGCTGGGAGAGGCTGGATGAGCGTCGGGCCTGCTCCATGTGTTACACGTCCGGCACGACCGGGCGGCCGAAGGGAGTCGTGTACTCGCACCGAGCCCTGGTGCTGCACTCGCTGATGGCCGCGCTGCCGGACGCCCATGCCATCTCCTCCCGCGACACGATCCTTCCGGTCGTACCGATGTTCCACGCCAACGCCTGGGGGCTCCCATACATCGCCGGCTTCGCCGGCACGTCGCTCGTGCTCCCCGGCCCGCGCCTGGACGCGGAAAGCGTCCTGGACCTGCTGGCGGATGAGAGGGTGACGATCACCGCCGGCGTCCCCACGGTGTGGATGGCGGTGCTCCAGGCGCTGGAGAAGGAGCCTGAGCGCTGGGATCTGAGCGCGCTGCGACTCATGATCGTCGGCGGCTCGGCCGTGCCCCGGAGCATGTTCGAAGGGTTCGACCGGCACGGGCTGACGATCATCCAGGCCTGGGGCATGACCGAGACCTCGCCGATGGGGACCATCTGCCGGCTGCCGCTGGAGCTCGAGGACGCATCTGAGGACGAGCAGTACGAGTACCGCGTCCGCCAGGGGATCCCCTCGCCGTACGTCGAAATCCGAGCCCGGGGGGACGACGGTGAGCTGATCCCGTGGGACGACCAGAAAATGGGGGAGCTCGAGGTCCGCGGCCCGTGGGTGGCGGCGGCCTACCACCGGGGTCAGGGGGCCGAGAAGTTCACCGACGACGGCTGGTTTCAGACCGGCGATGTGGTCAAGATCGACTCCCGGGGTTGCATCCGGATCAGCGACCGCTCCAAGGACCTGGTGAAGTCAGGGGGCGAGTGGATCTCCTCGGTCGACCTGGAGAACCACCTGATGGCCCACCCCTCCGTGGCCGAGGCGGCGGTCATCGCGATCCCCGATGAACGGTGGGGAGAGCGGCCGCTGGCGGTGATTGCTCTGCGAGAGGGCGCGCAGGCCAGCCCAGAGGAACTCCGGGAGCACCTGGCCCAGAACTTCGCCAAGTGGCAGCTTCCGGAGCGGTTCGAGTTCGTGGATGCCATTCCCAGGACGGCCACCGGGAAGTTCAAGAAGACCGATCTGCGAGAGCGGTTCGTCGGCGTGACCGCCTGAGGTCCGGGGCGGATCCGCTGGTGTTAGGGTCGGCACGTACCAGGGTCCTGCCCTGATAGCCTCGGGAGCGGCCGAGGGCGCGGGCGTAATTCGACAGGAAGGATGGGAGCAATGTCGCGCAGGATCCTGGTCGGACCAGCAGCCGTATGCGTTGTGCTCGCTTGTGTGGGAGTCGGGCTGGCCCTCGCCGACGGGCATACGAAGCGGGCGCGACACGCTCCCCGAGCGGCCCAGGCCACTCCGGCCATGTGCGGCCTGACCACCACCGTCCCGAAGTACAAGCATGTGATCGTGATCTTCTTTGAGAACCACTCCTACCAGCAGATCATCGGCTCCCCATCCGCTCCGACCTTCAATAGCGTGGCCAACACCTGCGGCCTGGCCACCAACTACCACAACATCAGCCACCCGAGCCTGCCCGAGTACCTGGCCGCCACCGACGGAGGCACGCTGCACCAGGTGACCACCCCGTTCGTGAGCGATTGCACGCCCTCGGCCCAGTGCGAGTCGAAGTCCAACAACATCTTCAAGCAGCTGAGTGTCCGCAAGCGGTTGTGGAAGGGCTACAACGAGTCGATGCCCTCCAACTGCGACAGGGCCAACGTCGGGTTCTACGCCGCGCGGCACAACCCGGCCGTCTACTACACCGACCTGACCGACTGCGCCAGCCGCGACGTGGCGTTGGGAACGACCTCGAGCTCTCCGCTGCTGCACGATTTCTCCAGCGAGAACACGGCGCCGGCCTATGCCTGGGTCACCCCCAACCTGTGCGATGACATGCACAACGCTGCCGGCTGTCCCGGCGCCAGCAACATCGTCGTGACGGGAGACAACTGGCTCAAGTTGTGGCTGCCCAAGCTCGTCTCGACCAAGGTCTACAAGGCGCACGACACCGTGATCTTCATCGGCTTCGATGAGGGCGCGGGCGGAACGGGTGGTGAGGCGTGCGCCACGAACACAACCGACCAGAGCTGCCGGGTCCCGATGATCGTCGTGGCCCCGTCGGTCAAGCACGGCAAGCGCGTGGCCCGGCTGCTCAATCACTACTCGCTGCTCAAGGGCTCGGAGGACCTCCTGGGCCTGCCGGAGTGGAATCAGGCCACGACCGCTGCCGACATGCTCAAGCCGTTCAACCTGTAGCAGCCCGAGGCGCTGGCCGGCGGCCGGGTGGGCGCCCGCTCAGCCGCCGGCCACGTCGCGGCGCAGGAACGTCAGGTAGGCCCCGCCCACGGCCGGGACCGCGTACAGCGCGCATACCCACGCCGCCCGGATCACGGGCGCCCAGTCGATCGGGGTGCGCAGGAGGCCCTGCCAGGCGTTGAACTGGGTGCTGAGCAGGTAGGGCCGGGTGGCGCCCAGGCCAGGCAGGATCCCGATCAGCTGCATCAGCAGTGAGAACATCAGCGTGCCCACCACGGCGGCGGCGCTGTTGCGAAAGACAGTGGACAGGAGCAGGCCCACGCACACGATCGCCACGATCGGGATCAGGTAGATGAGCAGTGACAGGTACACCAGCTCCAGCCCCCGTGGAGCCGAGACGATCGTTCCAGACAGGCTCTGCAGCGGATTGAAGCCCGACTGGATGCTGCCGGCGATCACGGCCACACTCCCGCCCAGCAGAATGGCCACGATCGCGTACGTGGCCGCGGTCAGAGCCTTGCCGGCGAAGATCTGCCAGCGCTCCAGCGAGCGTGTGAGGATCGTCTTCAGGGTGCCGTTGTGATCCTCGGAGGCGAAGATGTCGCCCGCCACCAGGGCGGTGATCAGCGGGAACATCCAGATCGCGCCGAACAGCAGGATGACCAGCGGCACGGCCAGCCCGCTGCGGCTCAGGTAGGAGGAGAAGGCGAAATCACCGCCGTGGCGGTCGTGGCGAAAGTGCAGGGCCACGACAAAGATCACCGGGACCAGGGCCGCCGCGCCGAGGCCCAGGTAGGTGCGCTTTTGGAAGCGGAGCTTGGTCAGCTCCCACCGGTACACCGTCCACACCCCGGGCGCGCCCACGCTCACGATGCGGCCCCCGCGACGTCCACCGGCTCTTCCTCCGCCGGCTCATCGGGCTTGCCGGCCTCGCCCTCGGTGAGTGAGAAGAACAGGTCCTCCAGCGTGGCCGTCTGCGGCACCAGCGCCTGGATCAGTACGTGCGCCTCGACCAGGGCCTGGGAGAGCTCGGCCGTGGCGTGCTCGTCGGCGGAGAACCAGATCCGGCCGTTCTTGCGCCGGACGTCGGTGATCCCGGGCTGAGCCCGGCATACGGCCAGGGCGCGGTCATCGTCGGTCGTCAGCAGGCGGTAGCTGGTCCCGGCGGAGCTCTTGAGCTGGGCGATCTCGCCCTCGTAGACGATCTTGCCCAGACGCACGATGGCGACCCGGTTGCACACGTCCTCGACCTCGGTCAGGAGGTGGCTGGAGAGCACGATCGTGAGGCCGTGGCCGGCCAGCCGTTGGATCAATACCCGCATGTCCCGCATCCCCGCCGGATCCAGTCCCGTGGTGGGCTCGTCCAGGAGGAGCAGCTTGGGTTCGCGAAGCAGGGCGGCGGCGATCCCCAGCCGCTGGCGCATCCCGTGCGAGTACCCACCCACGCGGTCGCCCGCTCGGCCGACCAGCTCCACCGTCTCCAGCGCCCCCTCGATGCGCTCGGTGGCTCCGTGGCCGTCGTACGCGGCCAGCAGCTCCAGGTTGCGTCGCCCCGACATGTATGGGTAGAAGGTCGGCGCCTCAACGAAGCCGGCCACCCCGTCCAGAGCCTGGACCGTCTCCTGTGGGTCGCGTCCAAATAGCCGCACCGTGCCGTCGTCGGGCCGGATCAGCCCGAGCATCATTCGCAGCGAGGTCGTCTTCCCGGCGCCGTTGGGGCCCAGGTAGCCGTACACGTCTCCCTCGCGGACCGTGATGTCGACGCCGCCAACCGCTGTCAGCTGGCCGTAGCGCTTGACCAGACCGCGGACCTCCAGTGGAGGCGCGGTGGCGGCGGTCACAGCCCGCGTGCGACGGCGTCGGCGACCGAGCTCGGCACCGATCCGACCACCGTGTAGGCCACGCCCGCCCGGGTGAAGCGCACCAGTGTCCCGATCGCGGTCTGGAGCTGCTGACCGGTGACACCGCCGACTTTGATCGTCGGTAGCGAGAGGCCGGGCCCGTCGCCGGACGGGGCCTGGATCGGCTTGGTCCGGGCCCCGGTCTGCTCGAGCACGAGGATCGCGCCCAGGCCGTGCCCGTAGGCCATGAGCGCCGCCGGGTGATCCGCGACCCGGAGCAGTCTGACCGAAGCCCTTGATCGGCCGGCCAGCCGCGCGGGGGCTGCCAGGGCGAACGGGAGCTGGCGGGCCACGGCCGAGGCGCCCGTCACCGATGAGGTGAGACTCCGGCCCGGTCCGCGCCGATTGCTCCGCGGTCGGGAGGTGGCCAGCCTGACGACCCTGGCCCCGGCGGGCGGGCTGATTGAGAACACCGACCTGGCCTGGGGCCCGAATGAGATGTCGCCGGCGGTCAGCTGCAGCACCGGGGTCGAATTGCCGCGGGCGTACAGCCCGATCCGCAGCGGTGCCCGGTGAAGGGCATCCCAGGCCAGCTCGACCGTCCCCAGCAGGCCGGTGTCATGCCTGGGAGTGATCCGGACGCTGTAGGCGGGTTGTCCCGCGACGTCCTCGGGGCGAGCGCCGCTGAGGGCCAGGTGGCGGGCCACGCCGTTCAAAGCCTTCTGGATCTGGGCGATCGACGGCAGGCCATCGTGGTGAGCGGTTTCCGAGCTGACAACGGGGCGTGCGGGAAGCGTGCCCTCATACGCCGTCTTGAGGGCCGGGTCGTAGACCCAGAACGACCGGCCGTTGACGACCAACTGGGCGTCGCCGTTATCTCCCTGGACCTCGAGACGGAGATGGTGACCGGTCCACCACAACCGACCGCTTCCGCCGGTGAGCAGCGGATCGCTGCCCTGGATCTCGCTCGACTCGATCAGGTTGTTGGTAAAGGTGATCTGGGCGTAAACCCCGCTCGGCGCAGGGGCTGAAAGGCCCTGGCGGATGGCCCGGGCCAGCGGCTCACGCCTGGGTACCGGACCGGCGCCGATCGCCGCAATCGCGATCGTCGTCCCCACGGCAACGGTGGCCAGTGCGCCCAGCACTGCGCCGAGAAGATGACTGGTGGAGGTGGTGCGCAGGAACTTGTTCACGTCGGGCCTCGGGAGTGGAGAACGGTCCTAGCTGGAGGGTACTGAAGCGCCTCAGTCGCTCCTAAGCGGCTCAGAACCCGTCCAGGATCAGGCTTCCCGGGCCGGGCAGACTCGATACCGTCGGATGGGCATGTGCCGACTGTTCGGGATGGCCGGTGGCCGTCGGCCGGTGACGGCCACGTTCTGGTTGCTCGAAGCCCCCGACTCGCTGGCCGAGCAGAGCCGGCGAGAGCCCGATGGGACGGGGCTGGGGCTGTTCGACGGCCGGGGCCAGCCGTCCGTGTACAAGGCGCCACTGGCCGCCTACCAGGATCAGGAGTTCGCTCGGCGAGCCCGCGAGGTGTGCTCGCGTACGTTCGTGGCCCACGTCCGCTACGCATCCACAGGGGGGCTGACCCTGGCCAACACGCATCCGTTTGAGCAGCAGGGCCGCCTGTTTGCCCACAACGGGGTGATCGAGGACCTGCCCGCCCTGGAGCGGGAGCTCGGGCCCGACATGTCCCTGGTCAAGGGCGACACGGACTCGGAGCGGTTCTTCGCCCTGGTCACGCGCGAGATCGAGCGGACCGGAGACGTGGGACAGGGGATCACTGCAGCGGCCAGCTGGGTGGCCGAGCACCTCCCCGTATTCGCACTGAATCTGATCCTGGTCACAGCGTCGGACCTGTGGGCTTTGCGTTACCCCAAGGTCCACGAGCTCCACATGCTCGAGCGTCTGGCCGGAGGCACCAGCGGCCGCCGCCATCTGGAACAGGCCAGCGCGAGGGGCAGCATCCGGGTCCGTTCGGGTGAGCTGGCCGGGCGTCGGGCCGTGGTCGTGGCCAGCGAGATGATGGACGAGGACTCGGGCTGGCGCGCCCTCCAGCCGGGCGAGCTCCTCCACGTGGATGGCGATCTGAGATGCTCGGTGGTCCGGGCGCTGGAGGGTCCGCCGGCCAAGCAGCTCTCGCTGGCCGACCTGGGTGCGGGCGCGGCGGAGTCGCAAAGCGAGCATCATCCGCCATCACCCGCGTCATGACCTCGGCTCCCTCCACCCTTCCGCCCGGCCCGCGGCTTCCGCGTGTGCTGCAGACAGCCGGCTTCCTGCTCGGAGGGGCCAGGTTCCTGGAGGCCTGCCGGCGCCGCTACGGGGATGTCGTCTCCTTCAGCACGCTGTTCGACAGCTCGTTCGTGATGGTGTTCGACCCGGCGCTGGTCAAGCAGGTGTTCCAGGGCTCGGGGCACCGCCTCCATGCCGGTGAGGCCAACGCGTTGCTCGGGCCGATCCTCGGCCAGCGCTCCGTGCTGTTGCTGGACGAGGACGAGCACCTGCGCCATCGCCGGCTGCTCCTCCCCGCCTTCCACGGCGCCCGCGTGCAGGGATATGCCGAGGTGATCCGGGAGGCCACCGACCGGGAGATCGACTCCTGGCCGGTCGGGCAGGAGTTCCCGCTGCACCAGAGCATGCAGGCCCTCACC
This sequence comes from Solirubrobacteraceae bacterium, assembly GCA_036490975.1. Taxonomy (GTDB): domain Bacteria; phylum Actinomycetota; class Thermoleophilia; order Solirubrobacterales; family Solirubrobacteraceae; genus Palsa-465. The sequence continues at coordinate 20,325 of DASXCS010000053.1, read as the reverse complement.
CTCGGGGTTATCACCCGGGCCGTCTTCGGCTATGAGCCGGGGGCCGAGGCGGATGAGCTCCGGCGCCGCCTTCGAGCGATGATCGACCCGGTGGCCCGCCCCCGCGGGCTGCTGCTGCTCCAGGCGTTGGCCCGGCTGCGAGGCAACGGAGAGCCGCCGGGCCAGTTCGAGGACTCCCGCCGGGCCGTGGATGAGATTCTGTTCGCCGAGATCGCTCGCCGCCGGTCCGAGGCGGATCTGGGGGCCCGCGACGATGTCTTCTCGGCGCTGCTCCTGGCCGAGGATGAGGACGGGCAGCGGCTTTCCGATAGCGAGGTCCGCGATGAGCTGCTGACGCTGTTGCTGGCCGGGCATGAGACGACGGCCACGGCCCTGGCCTGGACGTTTGACCTGATGCTCCACACCCCGGCGGTGCTCGAGCGCGCGCTGCAGCGAGACGACGAGTACCTGGATGCGCTGGCCAAGGAGTCGCTGCGGTTGCGGCCCGTGATACCCGGCGTGGGCCGGGTCGTACGCCGCGAGCCGTTCGCGCTGAACGGCTACGTGATCCCGGAGGGGTGTGAGATCAACCCGTCGATCCGGGTCGTCCACCGCCGCTCAGACCTTTATCCCGAGCCGGGCAGTTTCCGGCCAGAGCGGTTCCTGGGGCCGAACGCCCCGGACACCTACACGTGGATTCCGTTCGGAGGCGGGACCCGGCGGTGTCTGGGGGCCACCTTCGCCCTGGTGGAGATGCGGACCGTGCTGGCTCGCGTGCTCGAGCGGTCTGAGCTCCGGGCCGCGAGCCCGGAGCTGGAACAGACGGTGTTCCGCGGCATCACGCTCGCCCCGCGGTCGGGAGTCAGGGTCATCCAGACCCGCGGCCCGTCGCCACCGGCCGGTCCGGGTCAGTGATCCAGTCGCTCCACGACCCCACGTACAGCGCCGCCGGAAAGCCGGCCAGCTCAAGCGCCAGCACCTCATGGGCGGCGGTCACGCCCGAGCCGCAGTAGGCGCCGAGCTCGACGCCCTCGCCCACACCGTCGTGGGCGAACTGCGCGCGCAGATCCCTCGGATCCAGGAACTTCCCAGAGTTGCCAACGTTCCGAGCGCTCGGCCGGTTCCGGGCTCCGGGGATATGGCCGGCCACCGGATCGATCGGCTCCTGCTCACCACCAAACCGCTCGGGCGCCCGGGCATCCAGCAGCACACCTCTTCGGGCCAGCTCCGCTGCGCCGTCGGCCTCGAGCACCGGCATCCCTCCGGGGCGAGCGGTGAAGTTGCCCGGCTCGACGTCGCTCGGCCCGTCCACGACCGGGTGACCCGCGGCCACCCACGCCGCCAGCCCACCGTCCAGCACGGCGACCTCGCGGTGGCCGAAGTAGCGCAGCAGCCACCACGCCCGGGCGGCGGCCATCGAGCTGGCCGCGTCGGATACGACGACCGGGCAACCGTCGCGCACACCGGCCCGGCGCATCGCGGCGCTGAACGGCTCGGCTTCCGGGAGCGGATGACGTCCGCCGGCCCCCGGCGGCCCAGCCAGCTCGGAGTCCAGGTCGATGAACGCCGCTCCGGGGATGTGAGCGGCCAGATAGTCGTCCCGACGGGGTCCGCCGAGGTCCCAGCGGACGTCGAGCACCGAGCACGATCTGGGCAGCCGGGCGAGCTGATCGACGTCGATCAGCGGCCGGTTCAGCGCTTGCCCCGCCGCTTGCCGGCCACCGGCACGCCGGTAACCTTGGCCACTGCGTTCTGGACGAAGGCCCGGGGCTCGACCCTGGCCAGCAGCAAGCCCAGCTCCCGCCGCTCCTTGGTTGACAGGTTGCCGGGCCGACCTCGGCCATGACGCACGAGTTCGACCAACCGGCGCCGCTCATCGGGCTCGAGCTTCTGGATGTGCTCTCGGGCCAGGACCACGAGCTCGGCCACGGCCATCAGCCTGGCCACGGGCAGGCGCCGCAGCGCGCCGACGCGCCCCACCGTGCGAGTGATCAGCCGGTCCGCCATACCCATCGAGTCTAGGGGCCCCATACGCCGGTGGGTGTACGCTCGCCCGGTGCCGCTGGCCGCCGAGCTCGAGCTCCCGCAGCTTGACCACACCGACCCGGAGCTCCGTGGAGATCGCTACCGCCGGGCGATGGACGGGCTGGACAGATACGACGGGTGGCTGGCCGGCAACCCGTTCGGCTACACGATCCTGGAGCGTGAGGCGGCCGAGTTCTTCCTGCGCACACGGGCGGCCGTGTTTCCGGGTCTGACGATCGCGGAGCTGTTTGGGATCACTGCGGGCCCGCTGCACGAGGAGATCGTGCGCAACATCATCAACGTCAACGGGTCCGACCACAGCCGCCTGCGCAAGCTCGTCAATCCGGCGCTGTCGCCCCGGGCGGTCGAGCGCTACCGCCCGGCCATGAGGCGGTTCATGGAGGAGCTGTGGCCCGACGCTCAGGGCCGGCTGGAGCTGGACTTCGTCGCCGATCTGGCCAAGCCCTACCCGGCGATGGTGATCGCCGAGGTGATGGGCGCTCCGCTGTCCGATGCGCCCCGGCTGTACCACTGGTCGAACTGGATCCAGCGGCAGTTCGACGCCGGGAGCCTGATGACCGAGCGCGAGCTGATCGAGGAGGCGGTGAGCGAGTTCTACTCCTACGAGGACGAGCTGATCGCTCACCGCCGCCAGACTCCGGGCGAGGATCTGATCTCGGCCCTGATCCAGGCCGAGAGCGAGGGCGAGCGGCTCGACGACGACGAGCTGCGCAACCTGATCCTCAACATCCTGGTCGGGGGCGTCGACACCAGCCAGAGCCAGCTGGCTCACGCGATGCGCCTGCTCGCCCTGCACCCCGAGCAGTGGAGGGCGCTCCGGGACGATCCCGAGCGACTGGCCGGACCGGCGGTTGAGGAGGCGCTGCGGTATGAGCCGATCACGCCGTTCACCGCCCGGATAACGGTCGAGGAGGTCGAGTATCGCGGGGTCACGTTCCCGACCGGGTCGGTCCTGCTGGTCTCAGCCTGGCACGCCAACCGGGGCGACGTCGTCCCGGACAGTTTCGACATCACGGCTGAGCGCGACGGCGGGCGCGTGCTGACCTTCGGCGCCGGGATCCACTACTGCCTGGGGGCCAACCTGGCCCGGGCCGAGATGCAGGAGGCGCTGGCCTTCCTGGCCCGGCGGATCGGCCGGGTGTCACTGGCGGGCGAGCCGGAGTTTGGCTCGGCGTCGGGGATCTACGGGCTCGAGTCGCTGCCGCTGCGGTTCGAGCTCGCCTGAGCCGAGCCCACCGCCGCGGCGGGACCCGGCCGCGGAGCCCGGGGATCGATCCAGAGGGCGTCGTCGCCGAGCGGCTGACGGACGGCCCGCCCGTCGGCCACGAGCTCGAGCAGCGCCGCCTCGGCCGCGGTTCGGTCCGGCGCCTGGTTGTTCCCGGCCAGCAGCGCGGCGACCTCCTGTGTGGTCAGCCCGTCCGAGAAACGCTCAAGCAGCGGCTCGGGAGTCTCCGGGGGCGGTTGGCGATCCAGTTCTGGGTCGAGATTGGCCACGAGGATGTCGTAGGCGTCCGCGGGCTGAAACCCCCCGGCCACCAGCCGGGTGCCGCCCAGCTCGAAGGTGACCGACGGCGCCGTGAAGCGGACCGGGCCGTCCGTGATTCTGGTCTTGCCCTGGAGCTCGGCCGCCGACCCGGCTGCGCTTCGGCTCTCGAGCTTGTCCTGGTTGTAGGCCTCCAGGACATCGGAGTCGTCGATCCGCGATACCACCGCCCGACCGTCGATCTCGGGCACACGATCCAGAGCCTGCGCCAACTGGTCGTCGTCGTCCAGGATCAGCGGCGTGGTGAAGTTGGCCAGCTGGATGGCCCGGAACACCCGCCACTCGCTCCCGGGCTGGTCGATCCTGGCGGCGATCACCGCCCGGCAGGCCCGAGCCGTGGCGCTCAGGCGGGCCTTCGGAACCGGAGCAAAGGGCATCCCGTAGCGACGGCGGAAGAACGACTGGCCGAGTGCGCCCCGCAGCGGGGTGTACCCGCGGGCCTCGTACTGGGCGGCGTCCTCGGTCAGTCCGATCAGGACCAGCCGCCAGTCGAGCTGATCTCCGTAACGCCACTCGATCACCCGCAGGGCCGGGGATTCGGAGTAGGCCCAGGGGCAGGCCGGGTCGCTGTACAGGGTCGTTTCAATCATGAGGAGGCCTCCAGGATGTATGCCAAACGAGTACCGGGCCGCCCCGCCAGTCCGGCCACCGCAAACGCTGGGCGGACCTCGGCGTGGGCAAAGCCGGCTTCGGTCAATGCGTCCACGACCTCGCCGGGATCGCGGAAATGCAGGTGCACCCGCCCACGCACGAACGCCGACAGCAGGACTCGAAACGCCCTCACCTCCAGCGTCTGGAGCGAGGACAGGTGGACGTCGGAGATGTAGCGCCCGGAGCTGAAACCGGACAGGATGGTGGCGCAGCGGCGCCAGATCGCCATCACAGCGTCGGTTGGGAGATAGCCGAGCAGGCCCTCGGTGATGATCACCAGCCCCTGGCCCGGGTCCAGCTCACCAGCCACCGAGGCCAGGCTGTCCGGTCCCGAGTCCTTGAGCGCGTCCACCTCGACCACCCGGTGGCGGGACGAGCGGCCGTCGATCCGATCCAAAGCCTCCCGCTTGCGGGCCACCATCTCGGGCAGGTCGGCCTCGACGTAGGTCAACTCGTCGTAGCGCGTGCTGAAGCGCCACCCGCGGGCCGACAGACCGGAGGCGATCTCAATCACCTGCCTGATGCCGTGATTCTCGACCGCCCGTTCCACCAGCAGGTCGATCGCCCGGTGCCGAGCCAGCAGGTACTGCTCCAGACTCCCGCGGCCCAGCAGCGAGTTGACCGTGTTGACCGGGCGCAGCGACTCGAACAGGACCCGGCCCTCGATTGTCCGCAGCTCAGGCGGAGAGAGCCCGTTGCGGGCCCACACATAGCCGGTGTAGTGGGCCGTGGGGCTGACCGGGTCACCGGTGGCGATCATCGGAAGTCTCATACCCGCTCCGCCAGCCGGTCGAGCAGCTCGGCCTGGGCCGGGAGGATCCTCTCCCGAGCCTCTCCCAGCGCGAACCACTCGGCCCGGTCGACCTCCGGGATCGTGATTGTCCTGCCCGACCGAGGGGGCCACACGATTTCACACGTGTTGCTGGTGATCGCCCCGGCGTCCAGGTCTCCCTCCAGGCCGAACGCGTGCACAAGCTTGCCCGCCCGCTGGCGGATCGCTCCCAGGTCGTGGGCCGCTCCACCAGGGGGCGCCGTACCCAGCTCTTCCTCGAATTCCCTCCGGGCAGCGGCCAACGGGTCCTCCGAGGATCCGTACTCCCCCTTCGGGATCGACCACACGCCGTGGTCCTTACGGGCCCAGAACGGCCCACCCGGGTGGACGAGGAGCACCTGGAGCTCGTCGCCGTGGCGCCGGTAGAGCAGGATCCCGGCGCTGCGGGGAGCGCGCGTGGCGGACGCGGTCATACAGACATAGTGATACAGGAGCCCGCCTTTGTGGCCGCTTGGGCCTGGCGTTAGAGTGTCGCCGCGAAGCAGTCGTCGACGAAGGAGGGTCTGATGGGGGCAGTTCTGAAGCCGGGTCGGGCGTGGGTCGCGGGGCTCGCGGCGATGATTGCGGTACTGGCGCTGGGTGCCGGGGCAGCCCAGGCGGCCACCTGCACCGACAACTGGACCGGCGCCTCCGGCGGCAGCTGGTACATCATGGGCAACTGGAGCGCCGGCCTCCCGACCAACACCAGCGACGTCTGCATCAACAACTCCACCGTCAACATCGACGGTGACGGCGGAAGCGGCGGAGCGCAGGCTCGCAGCCTCACGCTCACGGGGTCCACGCTGAATATCGCCGGCGGCACAGACAGCACATTGGGGAGCCTGGACGTGGCCACCGGCAACGCCTCTGTCGATTCGACCTCGTCGATCGTGTTGACAGAGCTCTGCAGCACCGCCTGCTCGGCGGCCGGTTCGTCGCTGACCGTCGAGGCGGGGACGCTGACCAATCAGGGCACGATCACGTCCGCTGCCGGGACCAACTCCGGTTCAGGCCGCGCCATCTTCGCCAACGCCACCAACTCGGGCAGCGTCCTGGTCAACGCGCCGTTGCTGTGGTCGGGCGGAGCAGTGGAGAACCAGGGAATGATCTCCGTGCCCAACGGGACCGTGCTGACGATCGGCAATGGCGGCAACACAGCCAGCCTGACCAACGACTCCGGCGGTCTCATCACCAACAACGGGGGCTCCGGCGATGTGAGCGTGGGACCCAAGGCCACCTTCACGCAGGGCGCGGGGACGATGAGCCCCTCGTCGCCGAATCCGGCTCACCCGGCGGTGATCGTTGACAACAGCGGCTTCGGCTCTCCCGCGCCCACCCTGGCCTACACGGGCACCGCGGCGAGCGCCATCGAAGCCCGGGGGACGGTCAACCTGAGCGGGGACCTCGCGGCGGGGCAGAGCCTCAACATCAACGGAGTCGCCGGGTGCCCGTCGCAGACGCTGGTCACGGCGAGCGCAGGCTTCACCAACGCCGGAACGCTGACTCTCGGTGGTACCTGCGACTCGGGCCTCAAGATCGTCGGCGGGACGCTGATCAACTCGGGCACGCTCACCGCCGCCTCGACTCCGGGCAGTATCACCCGCGAGATCGACGGCAACCTGACCAACTCGGGGACGTTCAACGTCGATGGCGCCACGGCCTTCGATGGTTCGGGCGCGACGCTCACTCAGACCGCCGGGACGACCACGATCGCGCCGGGCGCGATCCTCGACACATCAGGGAGTGGGGCCACGTTCCAGCTCCAGGGAGGGGTGCTGACCGGGGGTGGCCAGACGCAGGCCACGGCCGCGATCGTCAACGGGTCGGTGAGCAACACCGGAGCGAACATCATTCCGGGAAGCACGTCGAGCCCGGGACTGATGACGTTCGACGGCAGCTATGCCCAGGCGTTCGGGGGCAAGCTGACCGAGGTGGTCGATGGAGCTGGCGGACCATCCAATGTCGGAACGGGCTACAGCCAGCTGGGAGCGACGGGGAGCGTCTCACTCAGCGGCACGCTGGCCATCGCCACAGTGTCAAATCCGAACGTTGGTGATCTGGACACGATCCTGGCCACCAACGGAACTGTGAGTGGCACCTTCTCGACCGTGACGGGCGCCTTCACGCCGGGCTCGAGCTTTGGCTACAGGACCTCCTACGGATCAAACTACGCTGCCCTCAGCGTGGGCCCGACGCTCCGCGTCACCAAGTCCGGTGCCGGCACGGGGACCGTCACGTCCTCGCCAGCCGGGATCAGCTGCGGATCGACCTGCTTCGCGCTGTTCTTCGGGGTACAGAACGTAACGCTGACCGCCCATCCCGCCAGCGGCTCGGTGTTCGCGGGGTGGTCAGGAGCCTGCACGGGGCCCTCCAAGACCTGCCAGGTCTCGATGACTCAGGCCCGGACTGTGACGGCGAAGTTCTCTCACCCCACGACGACGACGACCAAGCTCAGCTCTTCGCACAATCCGTCCAAGGTGGGCAGGAAGGTGACCTACACGGCGACGGTCAGCCCGCATCCGCGAGGGGGGACGGTGAGATTCACCAGCGGCGGCACGACGATCAAGGGCTGTGGCGCGGTGCACGTGAACGGGACCACGGGCAGGGCGACCTGCTCGGTCACCTACCACTCCACGGGAGCGCGACGGATCAGGGCGACCTACTCAGGCGCGGGAATCTTCGCCCGCTCAAGCTCGAGCACGCTGACCGAGAGGGTCAGGAAGCGCTGACGCGCTCGGTGACATCTCGGGACACGAGCGCGGCGTACAGCCCGCCCTCGTCCAGCAGCTGCTGGTGGGTGCCGCGCTCGACGATCCGCCCCGCGTCCAGGACCACGATCTGATCGGCGTCCCGGACCGTCGACAGCCGGTGGGCGATGGTGATCGTGGTCCGGCCCTCGGACAGGCGCTCGAGTTCGGCCTGGATCGCCGCCTCGGTCTGGGTGTCGAGTGAGCTCGTGGCCTCATCCAGGACCAGCACCGGCGGGTTGCGCAGAATCGTCCGGGCAATCGCCATGCGCTGCTTCTCGCCCCCCGAGAACCGGTATCCCCGCTCGCCGACGACGGTGTCGTAGCCCTCGGGCAGCGAGCTGATCAGGTCATGGATGCGGGCGGTCCGTGCGGCCGCCTCGAGCTCCTCGTCGCTGGCCTCCGGGCAGGCAAAGCGCAGGTTCTCCCTGACGCTCGAGTGGAACAGGTAGGTCTCCTGAGAGACGACGCCCACGGTTGCGGCCAGCGACTCCAGTGAGACCTGGCGGACGTCCAATCCGTCAATCATGACCTGGCCCTGTTGGGGCTCATACAGGCGGGCCACGAGGTAACCCAGGGTCGTTTTCCCGGCTCCGGTCTCACCCACGATCGCCGTGCGTGTACCGGCCGGAATTGTCAGCTCGATCTCACGCAGCGTCCAGGCGTCGCCGTAGCGGAATGACACGCCCCGGAACGCCACGTCGCCCAGCACCTCGCGGGGGCGGAGGACGATCGGATCTGGCGCCTCCACGATCTCGACCGGCAAATCGAGGTACTCGAAGATGCGGTCAAACAGGGCCAGCGAGGCCGACAGGTCGGCCTGAACGCCCAGCAGACTCTGGATCGGGAACAGCAGCCGGGTCTGGAGGGTGGTGAAGGCCACCACCGTTCCGATCGAGATCGAGTGGCCGACGAAGCTCTGACCGGCCAGCCAGTAGATGATCGCCGGCTGGGCGGCGAAGGCGAACTGGATCGTGGCCATCAGCCACCGGCCGGCCATCCGCGAGCGCACCTCCAGATCGGCGATCCCCTTGGATTCCTCCGTGAAGCGATCGGCCAGGTTCTGGCCCCGCCCCATTGTCTTGCCCAGCAGGATCCCTGAGACCGACAGCGACTCGGCCACCAGGGCGCTCACGTCGGCCAGCCGCCGCTGCTGCTCCCCGGTGATCCGGCGCCGGACCCGGCCGACGCGGCGGGTCATGTAGACCGACGGCGGGACGAACACCAAGGAGATCACGGCCAGGCGCCAGTCGAGCAGCAGCATCGCCGCGAGCGCTCCGATCACGGTGGTGGCGTTCTGGGCGATTGAGGTGGCGGTGGTGGTGAGGACGCTCTCCAACCCACCGATGTCGTTGGCGATCCGCGACTGCACCTCGCCGGTGCGGGTGCGGGTGAAGAAGGCCAGCGACATCCGCTGGAGGTGGTGGTAGACGGCCGCCCGAAGGTCGTGCATGACCCGCTGGCCGACCACGTTGGACATGAACGTCTGCCACACCCCGGTGGCATTGGAGAAGATCGCCACGCCGATCATCCCCAGCACCGTCTCGGTCAGCACGGTGCCGTTGTGCTTGAACAGCCCGTTGTCCAGGGCGCTCCGCAGGAGGAACGGGTTGAGCATGCTCACCCCGGCCGAGACCACGATCAGGAGCAGCACCGCCCCAAGGCGCACCCGGTACGGCCTGAACAGCTCGAGAATCCGACGCGTGTCTCGCCTGCGCGTGGGATCCATCAGCTCCGGGGGCTCGCGGTCCCGCCCACCCCACGACCGGGGCCCGCGGCCGTTTGCGCCGGTGCCGTGTTGAGCTCGGAGGGCACTCATGTTCCGTTCCATGATGACAAGGGGTTGCACGGTCGCCTGGGATTTGGCCGGTTGGCTGGTCACTGGAGGTAGGCCCTAACGTCACATCCGACCCCGCCACACGGGTTTCCAGTGACAAAAGGGGCGCCATGCGGCCCCAACGTCACACTGATTCGAGGCTTGGCCAACCGGGTGACGTCAGGTACCTCGCGCCGTCCCATCTGGCGCCTCCCTGCACCCCGGGAACGCAACCGGCCCGCCACACACCGTGCAACCGTTGCCCCGGCCCGCTCCGACCGGGATACTGGCCCCGATGCAAGGGCTGGATGGAGTCGCGGTTGGTCCCGCCACCGGCGTGCCGTCAGAGCAGGCCCCCGACGCCACACTCGGGGGCAGCGCCTTCCCGCCGATCGCCGATTACGGGTTCCTGTCGGACAACGAGTCGGTGGCGCTCGTGGCTCCGAGCGGCAACGTCGAGTGGATGTGCCTGCCCCGTGTGGACTCGCCGAGCATTTTCGGGGCGATGCTCGACCGCAGCGCGGGCTACTTCCGGGTCGGCCCGTCGGGAATCGGCGTGCCCGCCTCGCGCCGCTACCTCCCCGGGACGATGGTCCTGGAGACGAGCTGGGCCACGGGGGCCGGCTGGGTGATTGTGCGCGACGTGCTTCTGATGGGCCCCTGGCGCCACGAGGAGGAGCGCTCGCACACCCACCGGCGCACGCCCACCGACTACGACGCCGAGCACGTGTTTCTCCGGACCATGCGCTGCGTCAACGGCGAGGTTGAGGTGACCATGGACTGCGAGCCGGCCTTCGACTACGGCCGGATTCGCAAGCGCTGGGAGTACCCCGGCGAGGGTTATCACGAGGCGATCGTGAGCTGCGAGGAGGTGGGGACGCAGCTGCGGTTGACCAGCGACCTCAACCTGGGCATCGAGGGCCCGCGCGCCACGGCCCGGCACCGGCTGAAGGAAGGCGAGCAACGTTTCTGCGCCCTGTCCTGGAGCCACCACGAGCCGCCGAAGGACTTCGACGAGGCCTACCGACGACTCGTCTGGACCGCCCACCACTGGCAGCACTGGCTGGACCGGGGTCAGTTCCCGGACCATCCGTGGCGCCAGTATCTGCAGCGCAGCGCGCTCACGCTGAAGGGCCTGACGTTTGCTCCCACGGGGGCTCTGCTCGCTGCGGCCACCACCTCATTGCCCGAGACGCCGGGCGGCGAGCGCAACTGGGACTACCGCTTCAGCTGGGTCCGGGACTCCACCTTCATGCTCTGGGGGCTGTACACGCTGGGCTTCGACTGGGAGGCCAACGACTTCTTTCACTTCATCGCCGACGTGGCCGACACCGACGCTGATCTCCAGGTCATGTACGGCCTCGACGGCGAGCGAGACCTGGACGAGCACGTGCTCGACCACCTGTCCGGGTATGAGGGAGCCCGGCCGGTCCGAACCGGCAACGCCGCCCACAAGCAGCGCCAGCACGACGTGTGGGGGGCGCTGCTGGACTCCGTCTACCTGCACACACGCTCGCGCGACGCACTGGAGGAGCGGGTGTGGCCTGTCCTGGTCCGTCAGGTGGAGGCGGCGATCGAGCACTGGCAGGAGCCCGACCGCGGGATCTGGGAGGTCCGGGGCGAGCCCAAGCACTTCACCTCATCCAAGATGTTCTGCTGGGTGGCCTGCGACCGAGGAGCGCGGCTGGCCCTGCTGCGCGAGGACACCGAGCGGGCGGAACGGTGGAGGGCCGCGGCCGATGAGATCCACGCGGACGCGTGCGCCAATGGTGTCGACTCCCGGGGGGTGTTCGTCCAGCACTACGACACCGACGCGCTGGATGCCTCCGTCCTGCTCATGCCCCTGGTCCACTTCCTACCCGCGACCGACGAGCGGGTGCGCAACACTGTCTTGACCATTGCCGAGGAGCTGACCGAGCACGGCCTGGTGCTCCGGTACCGAACTGACCAGACCGACGATGGTCTGTCCGGGCAGGAGGGGACCTTTCTGATCTGCTCGTTCTGGCTGGTGGCCGCGCTGGTCCTGATCGACGAGCTCCCGCGAGCTCGTGATCTGTGCGAGCGCGTGCTGGGCTACGCCAGTCCGCTTGGTCTCTACGCCGAGGAGGTGGACCCGAGGACGGGCCGGCAGCTGGGCAACTTCCCCCAGGCGTTCACCCACCTGGCTCTGATCAACGCCGTCATCCACGTGATCCAGGCCGACGAGCGTGAGGGCGCCGCGAAGTCGCCCTTCCTGAAGTACGACCCGCGGGGTTAGCGCCGCGGGCCCAGCGGGCTAGCGCCGCGGGCCCAGGCGGACCGGCAGGGTCTTCAGCTGGTTGATGAACGGAGATTCAGCCATCGCCATCCGGCCGTCGATCTCCATCTCCGGGTAGCGGGCCAGCGTCTCCTCAAACAGGCTGTTGAGCTCCAGTCGAGCCAGAGCCGTCCCGAGGCAGAAGTGCCGGCCGCCGGCACCGAAGGCCTGGTGCTCGGGATTGCGCGTGACGTCGAAGCGGTCGGGATCCTCGTACCGGCTCTCGTCCCGGTTTGAGGAGGCGTACCACATGACGACCTTGTCTCCCTCGCGGATCGTCTGACCGGCCAGCTCGGTGTCGCACGTCGCCGTGCGGCGGAAGTGGGCGAAGGCCGGGAACATGCGCAGTGCCTCCTCCACCGCTGATGGGATCAGCGAAGGATCGTCGAGCAACAGCTGGCGCTGGTCGGGGTTCTCCATCAGCGCGCGCATGCCACTGCAGTATGTGGACTTCGTGCTGTCGTTGCCGGCCGCCACGAGCAGGAAGAAGCCCATCACGATCTCGTGTTCCTCAAGCTTCTGGCCCTCAATCTCTGCGTGCACGAGCACTGAGGTGAGGTCATCGGTCGGGTTCTCGCGACGCTCGGCGATCAGCTTCCGGCAGTGCTCGAAGATCTGCGGGATGAGCTTCGTCTGCACGGCCTCAACGCCGTCGGGATTGAGGTCCTCATCGCCCGAGCCCAGCACCGCGTTCATCAGCGTGGCCCAGGCCTCGTCGTCCTCCGCGGGAATGCCCATAAAACTGCCGATCACTCGCGCGACCGCCGGCTGGGCCACCTCGGTCACCAGGTCGCACCGCTCGCGACCGTCCAGCCGCTCGAGCACGTCGCGCACGATCTGGCGCACGGCCGCCTCATGGGCAGCGATCCGCTTGGGGGTGAAGCCCGCCTGGAAGAGCATCTTCAGGCGGTCGTGCTTGGGCGGGTCCATCCCGATGAACATCGCCCGCAGCAACTCGATCGGGAAGCCCTCTGTGGCCGCGGTGACGCCTCCGAGCTCAGAGGAATAGGTCTTCCAGTCGCGGCTGACCGTGTGGATGTCATCGGCCCGGGTGATCGACCAGTAACCCGCCTCGGTTGGGAACTCGGGCACTTCGGAGCTCCAATGGACCGGGCACTCGGACCGCAGGCGCTTGAACAGGGCGTGTGGCGGCCCCTCGGCCCACAGCTCACGCTCGATGACCAGAGCGTCCTTCAGGTCGACACTGTCCACATCACGGCGGGTTGCAGTCATGACTCCCTCGCTGCCCTCGTGCTTTGGTCGGCGGATGCTACTGCGTGTCAGGGCGCACTACCAGGAAGCGGCCGATTCTCTGTGCCCACCCTCACACGACTGCCCGCCACAATCGTTGTACCTCGATGGGCCCGCGTCTTGACTCCTACTGGAGACTCCAGTTCACCCTGACCTCAGTCATCTGGGGCTCGAGCTTCCTGTTCATCAAGGTGCTGGACCGGCACTGGCCGGCGCTCTGGGTGGCCTTCGGGCGGGTGACGCTGGGGGCGATCACGCTCCTGGCCATGGTCTTCCTTCGCCGGGAGCGTCTTCCCGGCAACCGGCGGCTGTGGCTCCACTGCCTGGTCGCAGCGGCCCTGTTCAACGCGGCCCCGTTCACCCTGTTCGCCTTCGGCGAGAAGCATGTCTCCTCAATCCTGGCCGGGATGTGGAACGCGACCACCCCGCTGTGGGTCCTGGTCATCCTCCTGGCTGCCTTCCCCGAGGAGCGCCCAGGCCGCGGACGGCGGGCCGGGATCGTGGTCGGCTTCGTCGGGGTGGCGGTCCTGCTCGGTCCGTGGCGCGGTCTGGGCGGCGGCGCGCTGACAGGTCACCTGGCCTGCGCCGGCGCGGCGCTGTGCTACGGGCTCGGGTTTCCGTACACCCGCCGCTACCTGGCCGGCCGGCCCGAGAGCGGGGTGGTGCTCTCGGCCGCTCAGCTGAGCTGCGCGTCGGTCGTCCTGGCTCTGTTCCTACCCCTGGCTGATGCCCCCACAGCCCACATCGGGTTCCAGGGATGGGGAAGCCTGCTGGCCCTCGGCGCGCTGGGCTCCGGGCTGGCCTACGTCTTCAACTACACGGTGGTCCGGGCCCGTGGCTCGGCCGTGGCGTCGACCGTGACGTACGTGATCCCGGTCGTGTCGACCGTGCTCGGGGCGGTCGTCCTGAACGAGCCCCTGCACTGGAATCAGCCCGTCGGGGTGGCCGTGCTGCTGGTCGGGGTCGCCGTGTCGCAGGGCCGTCTGGTGGCAATCGCGAGAGCCGCGCGGCGACCGCCCTCATCACCCGTGGCAGTGCCCGTTCAGTCCAGCGCCAGCGACCCCTGAAACGGAGGGTAGGTCAACGACAGATCGGGCCCGACGACCGCGATCGGCGTCATCTCGTGTGCGGCCGGCCTGCCCAGGCCCAGGTGTACGACCAGCCAATCCCGGGCGGTGAGCGCGTCGGAGATCAGCCGCCGGTGGCAGCGCCACCACTGGGCCTCGGCGCACATGATGCACGTGGGTTGATCGGCGGACATGACCTCCAGGCGTTCCAGCGCCTCGAGGAACTCCCGCCTGGCCATGTGGTCGGCGTAGCCCTGGAAGGCGGGCTGCTGCCAGCCGTAGTTGGGCGAGCCTGACTGCGGCCGGCGAAACCCGCCCAGGGCCCGCTCGTGCCAGTAGGAGATGCCGTGCTGCGACAGCGTGTCCGCCAGCGTGCCGCCGTCGAACTGGGGGTTGCGCCGGGACCGGGGGAGGGTGCGCACGTCGACCAGCGTCGCGACGCGTGCCTGGTCAAGCACCGCCAGCAGCTCCTCAATCGAGCGGGTCGAGTGGCCAACCGTGTAAACGGTTCCGCGGGTTGTCGAATCGTCTAATGCCTGACGTTCGGGCGTCATTGCAGGGTTCGGTCGCGTTATCGCCGGGCGATCTTTGCCGCCCTGATCATCTCGTACCCGACCAGCAGAGCCAAGTCGATTGTCAGCACGCCGGCAGCGGCCCAGCCCGGCAGCCCTCCGGAGAAGGCAAAAACGACCAGCGCGAGGCCGGCGGCCACGAGTTCTCCTGGGTGGATCCGTCTGACCATCCGGAGCAGAAACGCTGCGTGCGCCAGGAGATAGGTGGCCACCCCGCCGCACATGGCCAGACGCGCCCCGACGGACAGGTGTGCCGTTGCGTGTGCGGTGGCGGCGCGGGCGCCGACGGCGAAGATGATGATCCCGGCCACCACCGCCAGGTGGAGGTAGCTGTACGCGTCGGCGGCGGCGATCACGGGGTCGTGGTGGTCACGCAGCCGCTCCTCGGCCACGGTGGCGAAGCGATCAAAGTAGGTCCACCACAGGCCGATCGCGATCAGTAGGGCCAGTGTCACCGCGGTCACGGAGGCGGCGCTCAGGGACTGGCCGCCTGCGCTGGCCCCGATGCCGATGGCCACAATTGACTCGCCCAGGCAGATGATCACGAACAGGCTGTAGCGCTCGGCGAAGTGGGCCACGGCCACCTGCTGGAGCTCACGGAGCCGATCGCGGGTCAGCCAGGCCGGGCCGGCGTAGTCGATCGCCGCGGCTGCCACCCACAGCGGGATGCGGAGACCTTCGCCGGCAAACGATCCCGCGAGCAGCAGCGCCATCCCGATCGTCACCGTGACGGCGAAGCCGGTGATCGCCGACAGCGAGGCCTGACCCCGGCGGGAGGCGTCCACGTACAGCACCAGGTGGAGCACCCGCACGCCGGCGTAGGTGGCCGCGAACAGCGTGCCCTCGCTCCCGTAGGCCTGTGGGCACGGCCAGTCCGGCGATGAAGATCAGCGCGCTGCCCAGGAGCAGCGCCGCCCGGAAGCTGGGCGTGTTGGGATCCTGGGCGTTGGTCACCCAGACGAAGGCCGACCAGGCCCACCAGACCAGCGCCAGCGCCAGCATCGCGTGGCCGAACCCACGCCACGACAGGTCGGCCACGAGCAGCGCCGTAACGCGGGTTATGGCGAAGGCGAAGACCAGGTCCCAGAACAGCTCGATCGGCGCTGTGCGCCGCTCTGACCCTCCGCCACCTGGCTCGCCGGCCAAGGCGCGCGTCCGCCGCCCTATACGTCGTCCCCCGGGCGCTGGAAGATGATCTCGGGGACCACGCAGGCCGGCGAAACGCGGAGCAGGAATCGCAGGGCCTCGGCGATGTCGCTGGTTTTGATCATGTCCTCCTGGGCCACGGTGCCGCGGACGAACTCGGTCATGTCGGTGTCCACGAATCCCGGACAGAAGGCCACGGACTTGATCCCGTCCGGGCTCAGCTCCTTGTTCATGGCGCTGGTGTAGGCCAGCACCGCCGCCTTGGTGGCCGAGTAGACCGACAGCCAGGGGGAGGGCGACTTCCCGGCGATTGACGCCATGTTCACGACCAGCGCCTGGTGATGCTCTCCGCCGGCGGCCTTCAGCAGCTCCGCGCACTCGCGGTAGAACAGGATGATCGCCCGGAGGTTGACGTCCAGCTGGAGGTCGACGAACTTACTCTGGTGCTCGCCCGCTGCCGCACCGATCCCGACGCCGGCGTTGTTGACCAGGACATCCAGGCGTCCGTACTTCTCCCGGTGCAGCTGGACGACGCCCCGGATGGCTTCCTCGTCGGCCATGTTGGCGGCCTGGAACTCCACCTCGTAGCCCTTCTGGCGTAGCTCCTGAGCGGTCTGCTCGAGCGTGTCCGGCTTGCGGGCGGTCAGCGTGAGTCCGAATCCCGCCTCGCCCAGCGCGTCGGCGAGAGCGAGTCCAATTCCCCGGGAGGCCCCGGTCACGAGTGCGGCGCGATCTGCCATGCGATCCCTTTCTGAGAACTGACGGTGCGCGCGGCAATCTAGTCGGCTTGAGCTCCAAACCCCCAGCTCGTCCGCATGAGGCCCCCGGGGAGGCCGCCGCGACGACGCCCCGACCCCCGTGGCTTACGCCGCGACGATGCCCGCCCGAGCCAGGCGCTCGCGTCCCACGCGCTGGAGGTCACGGAGGTAGTCCAGGTGGGCGGCCCAGCCTTCCTCATCGGCAGGTCCCTCGGCCAGGCGCGTCGTGTCCTGGTGCGCATCCAGGAGCTCGTACACCAGCCAGGCCAGGTATTCGACGGGTCCAGCACCGGTCAGTTCTGTATCGATCACGCGCTCTCCCTCCCCGTCCGTGGAGCAATCCGATCCTGAGCGGAGGATGACCTCCCCGCCGGACGTAACGACGCTCAGCGTCGCCGAGCGGCCGGCGAGAGCGCCGGGTTCTGCCACCCGGTGTCGGCCGGGTTGACAGTGCTCCCAGGCGGGACGATCTCATCGATCCGATCGAGCACGTCGTCGGGCAACTCGACGTCGGCCGCGGGGAGCTGTGACTCCAGGTGCTCCGTCGTCCGCGGACCGATGATCGCCGCGGTCACGGCGGGGTGGCGGATGACGAAGGCGAGTGCCATCTGGATCAGGGTCAGACCGGCATCTTCGGCCAACTTGCCCAGCGCGTCTGCCGCCTCGAGCTTGCGCTGATTGCCCGGGAGCGAGAGGTCGTAGCGGGCGGGCAGCATCGCTGAACGACGTGAGGTCAGGCCCTCGGCGCCCAGCCGCCACCGCCCCGACAGCCAGCCGCCGGCCAGCGGGCTCCAGGGAATGACGCCCATGCCGTGGCGCTGGCACGTGGGCAGAATGTCGGCCTCCACCGCGCGGATCAGCATCGAGTACGGCGGTTGCTCGCATACGAAGCGCTCGAGCCCCCTCTGCCGGGCCGCCCACTGGGCCTCCACGATCTGGCTGGCCGGGAACGTCGAGGAGCCGATGTACCTGACCTTGCCGGCGTGGACCAGGTCGCTGAGCGCGCCCAGAGTCTCCTCGACGTCGGTGTCCTCCTCCGGGCGATGGATCTGGTACAGGTCGATCCAGTCGGTCTTCAACCGGCGGAGGCTGTTCTCCACCTCCCGGATGATCCAGCGGCGGGTGTTGCCGAACTCGTTCGGATCATCGCCCATCGGGCCATGGACCTTGGTGGCCAGGACCACGTTGTCCCGGCGACCGCCAGCCAGCGCCTGGCCCACGATCTCCTCCGACTCGCCCTTTGAATAGACGTCAGCCGTGTCAATGAAGTTGATCCCGGCGTCGAGCGCGCGGTGAATGATGCTGATCGAGTCGTCGTGATCGGTGTTGCCCCAGGCTCCGAACATCATCGCTCCGAGGCAGAGCGGACTGACCTTCACCCCCGTGCGGCCCAGCGTGCGGTATTGCATGGTGGAAACCTACACGCGCGTCGATCTCAATTCGACGGCGAGGTAACCCCACGGTAGGGCAACAGGTTCCCGTCCGGGACGGCCGAGACTGAGGTTTCTCGAGCTGTCCTCGGACAGGATGGGATCCTCGGGCGTTGTATCCCTCGTCGCTGGCCGGCGTCATTCGCGACCGTCGCTAACGAATGATCGGATTGCACCCGGCGAAGGCGGACAGGTACCGTCACGCCCTCATGAGTCAGACCGCACCCCCGATCCCCGCCCCCGGACGGCTGGCCCGATGGCGCCACGCCCTGAGCACGGTCAACCCGCCCGCCGGGGAGCTGGACGGTGTTTCGCGCTGGCTGGTGATCACGCGGGCTGGCGTGCTGCCGATGACGATGACGGCCGGCGCGGTGGCTGGGCTGCTGGCCGTTCGCCATCACGGCTTCGCGGCCGGATGGTTCGCGCTGTCGTTCGTCGGCATTGTGCTGGCGCACGTCTCCAACAACCTGCTCAACGACCTGCTGGATACCGACGCCGGGCTGGACAGCGACGACTACCCGCGCGCTCTGTACGCCCCCCACCCGATCCTGTCCGGCATGATCAGCCGGGACGGGCTGGTCAGGGCGGCCCTGGCCGTCAACCTGGCCGATGTCGTGATTCTGGCCGTGCTGATCGGGGCCCGGGGCTGGCTGGTGCTGGTGTTCGGCCTGGCCGGTCTGGCCCTCAACGTGGCCTACACCGCGCCGCCGCTGCGCCTGAAGAAGCGTGGACTGGGCGAGCTCGATGTGCTCGCCGTGTGGGGACCGCTGATGATCGCGGGCACGTACTACGCGGCCACGGGCAGTGTGCCGTGGCAGGTGTGGCCCGCGTCGGTCCCGTACGGCCTTCTGTGCACGGCTGTCCTGATGGGCAAGCACATCGACAAGCTGCCCTGGGATGAGGCGGCGGGGGTCCGAACTCTGCCAGTGATGCTGGGCGAGCGCCGGGCCCGGACGGCCACGGTCGGGCTGATGATCGCCTTCTACGTGACGGTCGTGGTGTGCGTCCTGGTCAGCGCGCTGCCCTGGCCATCGCTGGCTGTGGTTGGCGCGCTGCCGCTGCTCCGCCGAGCCGCGCGGGCGCTGGGCCGGGCGCGTCCCGAGCGACCACCTCGCGGGTTCCCGATCTGGCCGCTGTGGTTCGCCGCCTTCTGCTTCACCCACACGCGGCGGGCGGGGGCGCTGCTGGTGGCCGGGTTGGCGGTCGCGGCCATCTTTGGCCTCGGGCCGGCCTGGCTGCGCTGAGGGCGCGGCGGAGGTCGGGCGGACCCGCGAGAATGCCCCTCCGCGACGAAGATTGGCATTTACGCGCCCCCCTTCGGCGCTGAATTGCCGTTCACATGTCCCGGAGGCAGGCGCGGCGGATGCTCCCGCCCGGCGCCGGCGCCCGAGCTTCCTACGATCAACGTATGCGCCTGTCCGTCCTCGACCAGTCCCCGATCCCCGAAGGATCAACCGGCGCGGACGCGCTCCACAACACGCTCGACCTGGCCGCCCTGGCCGACCGCCTGGGCTACCACCGCTACTGGGTGGCCGAGCACCACGGCGGGCCCTCGCTGGCCGGCCCGAGTCCCGAGGTCCTCGTCGGACCGATCGCCTCCGCCACGCAGCGCATCCGGGTCGGCAGCGGCGGCGTCATGCTCCCCCACTACAGCCCGCTGAAGGTCGCCGAGTCGTTCAGCATCCTCAGCGGCCTCTACCCCGGCCGCATCGACCTCGGCATCGGGCGCGCCCCCGGCACCGACCCGATGACGATGTTCGCGTTGCAGCGCGATCGCCGCGAGGCCGCCCCCGACGACTTCCCCCAGCAACTCACCGAGCTGCTCGGCTACCTGGGCGACAGCCTGCCCAAGAACCACCCGTTCACGCGCTACGCGAAGATCCTCCCCGGCCGGCCCGAGACCCCGGAGCCATGGCTGCTCGGCTCGTCGCCCCAGAGCGCGATCTGGGCGGCCGAGCTCGGGTTGCCCTACTCGTTCGCCGACTTCATCAACCGCGACGGCGCTCCCATCGTCGCCGACTACCGCGCCAAGGCCGAGGACCCGCGCGTCTCGATCGGCGTCTGGGTCGTGTGCGCGGAGACCGACGAGGAGGCCGAGGAGATCGCCGCCAGCGGCGCGATGATGATGGCGCTGCTGGGCCGCGGCGAGCTCATCCCGGTGCCCCCGATCGAGAAGGCCCTGCGCTACGTCCGCTCGCAGGACATGGACCTC
>DASXCS010000052.1:0-40278 GCA_036490975.1 Solirubrobacteraceae bacterium | reverse complement strand
CGCTGCGAACATCATCGCCAGCCTGTTCGTGCGGTGACGGATAGCCCACGCTGCCCAGGGAAACGTCTTCTCGTCTTCGATCAGAGGGGCAGTGTGACGACCCTCGGGTCGCTTCTGCTTTGGCGCTAGGGGCTCGTGTGTGGTGGGCTGGTTAGTGGGTGTGGTGCGGCCGGCGCTTGACGGTTTCGATGAGTTTGTTGGCGGCTGAGTTGGCAAAGCGGGGGGTGCCGGTGTAGCGCGCCTTGATGGTGCGGGCGGCCGCCCAGCTGTAGGCCCATTTGCAGGTGGCCGTGCCCGTGGCGATGACGGGCAGGTTCGCGCAGCCAGGGATCACGTGGCCATTGTCAAAGAAGGTCACGTGCCCCCCGTCTGGCACCGGGGTAACGTGGGCGGTGTAGGTCACCTGTCGGCGCACAAACACCGGGTTGGTGGAGGAGCTCAGTCGCAGCAAGGTCGGCGTGGGCTGGGGCGGTGGCGGCGAGGCGACCGTGTGTGTGAGCACCGACGACTGAGAGCTGGCGAAGAATCCGTCTCCGGAGTAGACGGCCTGCACCCCGTAGCTGCCCGGGGTAGAGAACGTGGTCGTGCAGCTCGCCTGACCGTTCGATGTGTCGACCGGCACCGCCCCGCAGCCGGGGATCGTCGTCCCCGGATCGGTGAACTGCACCGTCCCCCCATCCGGCACCGGTGAAACGTTCACCGTGAACGTGACCGCCTGCCCCGCCACAGACGGGTCCAACGAGGAGGAAGGCAAACCAACCGACGTGGCAGACGGACCGAAACCCCCACCAACATCTACCGAGAACATTGACACCGTGCCGCCCTCGTTGGCGGTCGCGAGGAACCTCCCGTGCGGGCTGAACGCCACCAGGACAGGGAACGCAGGGTTTCCGCCACTGGCGAACGGCGAGCCGGACACCGCGGTCAGCGCCCCCGTGCCCTGATTGACCGAGAACAGGGACACCGTGCTGGCCTGGTAATTCGCGGCGGCGAGCCGCCCCCCATCCCGGCTGAACGCCACCGAGGAAATGCCGCTGCTTGGGCCTGTGGCGAATGGTGAGCCGGACACCTGGGTCAGCGCCCCGGTGCTCTCATTGACCGAGAACACTGACACCGTGCCGTCCGTCCCGCCATTGACAGTGTTGCCGGTCGCGAGCAGCCCCCCACGACGGTTGAACGCCACCGATTCAGGGAACCCACCGGTGGCGAATGGCGAGCCGGAGACCTGGGTCAGAGCCCCCGTGCTCTGATTGACCGAGAACACCGACACCGTGTTATCGGGCCCGTTGGTGACGGCAAGCAGCCCCCCATCCGGACTGAACGCCACCCCGTCAGGCTGCGCGCCGGTGGCGAACGGTGAGCCGGAAACCAGGGTCAGCGCCCCCGTGGTCTGATCGACCGAGAACACCGACACTGTGTTGTCCTGGAGATTGGCAGCCGCGAGCAGCCCCCCAACCGGGCTGAACACCAGCGAGTAAGGATGGCCGGCAGCAGGGAATGGTGAGGCGCCCACGTCCACTAGCGCCCCCGTGCTCGGATTGATCGAGAACACCGAAACTGTGCCGGCGATGATGTTGGCGGTGGCGAGGAACCTCCCATCCGGGCTGAACGCCACCGACTCAGGTTCCGCGCCGCCGTTGGCGAATGGCGAGCCGGACACCGGGGTCAGCGCCCCCGTGCTCTGATTGACCGAGAGCACCGACACCGTCTTGCCGTTCTGGTTGGGGACAGCGAGCAGTCCCCCACTCGGGCTAAAGGCCAGCGATTCAATGGACGGGATGTCGCCAGTGGCAAACGGCGAGCCAGGCACAGGCGTGATCCCCGCATCCGCAGCCGCAGCGAACCCCAGCCAGCACACCCCCACCACCAGCCCAACCATACCCACACCACCCCACCGACCGCTCATCCCCAACACGCTGTTCCTCCTTCCCTGGAAGCCTGTCGCGCCCCTTCCCAGCAGGCAGACGCCACTCTACGCCCAACCGAGAGGGCTGTAAAGACCCCGCGAGGCGAAACCAACAGTCGCGCCCGATCCGCCATCCCTCCCCCTCCGGGCTAATAGCTACAGCGAGATGCTCGGCCGTCCGTGGCCGGTTTCGCCGGCGTCCGTGCCGGCGAGCGACGACCTCGCGCAGCGACCTCGCTCCGCCACAAGCAAGGGGGAGCGGAACCTTCGGCGAGGGCGAGGCTGGAGAACTCTGCTGTCCCCCTGGTGGGTAAGTGTTCTTGCCATCGAGTGCCGGCGGGGGAAGCCGGGCGCTCGATCCACCACGAGGTGAGGCCAAGTGGTGGAAAGGCGGTCGGGTCAGAGTGCCTCTTTTGAGGCGCCGGAACGATCCTCGTGGAGGATCAGCTTCCCGGCTTTGATGGTGGTCGACCCACTCGCGTCAAGCCAGCAACGACCCGGGTTGCTGGAAGACGGAGCGCACCAGAGGAGCGCATCGCATCACACGTAGGTCTCCCCAAACCAGCCGGGGGATTCCCTGAAAGCCGCTCAAACGAGGCCTCGACGCGAAGCTAACGCGCCGGTTAGAAGGTCAGGGACCGAGACGGACGTCTACACGACCCAAGCTACACCCCATCACACGGGGTGTCCATCACCCGGGCGGAACCTTTACAAAGCCGTGACTTCTCCCGAGACCGCGGGCTGTACCGCGCCGCGTCACTGCCCTCGCTGCTCTCGAATCAGTGACGCGGCGGCCCCGTGGCCGCGGCGGTCCGTGGCGGAGCTCACGCGGTCATGTCCCGAGCTGAACGCCGTACCACCTCGGCCCTTTTACTCCGAAGAACTCGCAAACCGTGTCCCCAACCATGTCCCGAACTGAGCAAATATGACCCGATCCAATCTCATCCAACCTCACCGAACTGCCCTGAGCAGAAGGGTTTTCGACCCCTAGCGAGGCTATGGTAAGGAAGGGGTCGTCGGTTCGAGTCCGACAGAGGGCTTATGAAATCCCCGTGAAGGCGGGGTTTTTATTTGGCGGATGGTTCGAGGACCACGATGAAGTACCTCCACTACGCCCCCCGCGCGGAGGACGCACGGCTGGTGGCTGAGGCCTTCCGGCTTGCTGAGCCACGCTTGGCGCAGGACGCCGCGGGTCCAGAACTCGACACGAGCCGACCCAGCTCCGCTCTTCAGGTCTGGCTAAGCGGTTCGGGTCCGGTCGTCGTCTCTCTTGGTTTCCGCCCTTGAGCACGCTCGCTCGAGGGGCCGCTGCCACGCCCGCGGTGCGGGCGCGGGTGGCGGCCGGCTCATCCGGACTGCCTCTACAACGAGGGAGTGAGGGTTTGGACCCGAGTGGCAATCAAGGACGCCACGACTGCAGCGGGGTCGCCCGCCGGGCTGCACCGCACGAAGACGCTCGTGTTGTCGACGCTGACCGTGACGTCCCCGACGATGGGCATCATCAGGGAACCACCTACGGCGAAGGCTCCGGGGGAGACCTCCGTCTGCATCTGATGGACCATGCCGGCGGAGACGAACTTACAGGCCAAGCCCGTGCCGTTGGCCCCTGCGCCCGCGTCGGAGAACGAGACGTCTGCGGAGAGCGTGTACTGGCCGACGGGAAGCGTGACGCTCGCAACAGTCTGTGTGGTCCCCACGGAGATCGTCGCTACTGAGCCGTAGTTCGTAAACGCGTCGCTCGGGCCGGCAGGGCCAGGAGACCCGGGCGGCCCCGGCGGTCCTTGCGGGCCTGTGGCACCCGCTGCGCCATCGTTTCCGTTGATACCGTCGCGGCCGTTGGTGCCGCTTGGCCCGGTCGCACCGCGGCGCCCCGCTCGGTTCCAGGCGAGTGTGCGCTGGCCGTGAGGACACCCGCGACCCGTCGGCAGGTGCAGCGCGCCGCGGCTGCCGACGCAGACTCGAATGATGGGACTTCCCGATGTCGCCGCGAGCGCGTAGCCACCGCCGGCAGCCGCCAGGACAAGAACCACTAACGCCGCCGTGCTGGCGAGCGTCAGGTGACGGCGTACCACGAGCATCGGGACCTCCATCCCTCGGGAGATCCACTCTATTACCTCCCCTCCACCCAGAGCAGACGGTCTTGGCCCACGGGCAACAAGTAGCGATGCTTGAGACCCACGTATTCAAGATGCGCGATGGCAAGGCGATCGAGGTGCGCGAGCGCTGGACTCTGAGCCAAGCGCTCGATGCCCTGAGAAAGAGGGCGCCTGACTGATACTCGGATCGGCGCGGCACGCAGTACTCGCCCGCTCGGGCTACCAGCGGCTGCCCCTGATCGATCAACCGAGGAGCCTGAGCAGCCGGCGGGTGGCTTTTGCATTCCGTTCTGAACTCGGAAGCCAGCCCGGACACCGGGATCTGCTGGGGGCAGTCTATTTCCCCGCGAAACCCGGGGCGGCTCATGGGTACCGTCTCTAGTAGGTACCGCAGGCTTCGGCCCAGCCGACGCGGGTGGTGCGGTTAGCCCGAACGCGTACGGTCGCGTTGTACGGGCCACAGGCGAACCCATCGGTGAAGTTGAGCTTCAGCCGAAGGCGGCCTGGCCTGAGGACGAATCGAAAATGACTGTGGCCCCAGCGCAAGTCACGGTGCGCGACCACTCGACCGGTGGCAGTGAACACCTTCATCACTCCGCTGCCGCGGCGCGAGCCAAACCGCACGTGCCCGACGATGGTCCCCTTAGAACCGCGATGCTCCGCCGTCGCGAACGCGGCGCTGGCTCCGCAACCCGCCGCTATCGCGAGCGCGATCATGCCCGCAGCTATGGCACATTGCCCCTTCATCTCATGGGAGTGTCCCAGACTCTGAAGCCGTCAACGTCGCTGTCGACCTCGCCTCGAACAGCGAAGGCGAGCAGCTCCTAGCGCCCCTCCGGGCTACGACCTGGCTTCTCGGTGTCGATCCGCGACAGCGCCGGTGTAGCTAGCCAAGGCCGAGTACGAGAAGGAGCGCGTCGTCGATATCTCGGAGTTCGTCGTGGTCGAGGTGGCCCTCTTGGCGACCTAGGTTTCGGACGTCGATCGCCCCGACCATCTCACACAGGACCCTGGTCGGTTCGTCCCCGAGTGCGATCTCTGGGTGGAAGCTCGCTGCGGGGGCCGCTGTGGACGTGGGGCACACGACGACGGTTGATAGGGCGAACAGGTCGTCGGCTTGAACGATTACCGCGTAACGGCGGCCGTGTTGAACCCGGCCTCGACCTCGCGGAAGCTTGATCGCGTGGACGTCACCGCGAACCACGCAGCTGCTCCATGAGGGCGGCGACCTCACGGGCCTCGCTCACATACGCCTTATCGTGCATCAGGCCTCGGGCCTCAGCGGCAAGACCGCCGCGTCGGCGCTCGCGGGCAGCCGTTTCGGCGATTGCCTGACGGGCAGCCTCGGCACGTGTGATCCCACGGCGACGCGCGATCTCGTCCAGAGCGCTCAACCCATCTTGCCCGAGGCGCAAAGAGACCGGTGGAGGGGACATAGCAAGTAAATGATTGTAGTGCGTTTCGCGCTACGGTCCGGCCGCGCGACGTTCGCTGTGAGTTCGATTGAAGTGATAGCCGAGGGCGATGTTGCGCCAATCCCGCCAGTTCATGCAACCGAGATCATCGGCACGAGCAGCCCGACGGCCGAGCCGCCAACGTGTGGTTCGCCAAGTGTTTGGGTCCCGGGCGCTTAGCTGAGGCCCGGGTCGCCGGCTACGCAGCGGCCTTCATTCCGAGCTTGCTTTCTGAGCGCATTTCGCCGATCCAGTCATCGAGCTCCTGCCAGCGGTCGTAGAGCCAGGTCACCAATTCGTCGCGGTCGCTCGGCACGTTGGCGGCGGGGAAGCGCCAGAACTTCAGTCTGACGGTTGTGCCCACCAATCCGCCCGACCAGATGTCGCTGATGTACTCGAAGCCGTCGAGGCCGACGTGACCGAAGATCACAACGTCGGCACCGCGTGAGGATTCCAGCAGCCCGACAGTGCCGCCGAGGCGAGGTGGCAGGACGTACCTCAGGCGGTCGGCGAGCGGTGCTATCTCCGGCTGACGCTCGGCAATGACTGCCTTGGCGCGGGCGAGCTTCTCGGTGGTGCAGCGGGTGCCCTCGGGATAGATCAGCAATCCCTCATCGGAGGACAGGTTGACGGTCAAAGCGCCCATCCGCGTCAGCTCGGCGGCGGTGTCGCCTGAGGCGCGGCGGACGAACAGCGTCGGCACCCAGCGACCCCCGATGTCGATCGTCGGAAGCATCTGAAGCTCTCGTTTGATCACGAACCGGAAGCCGAGCCCGTGAGCGCGGCCGACGATCACATCCGGCAGCGTGTTATCGATGATGCTGGCGTGGCGAATCAGCACGAGAATTGGTCCCGGCCCAGCCAGCTCAAGCCCTTCGGTCTCAAACCGCAATCCAAATATTCGCCGGATGCCGGCCAGATGACTGCCAAGCCACCGGCGCTTGAGGCGATACACGCGCTCTCGCCGAAGGCGGCCGTCGCGACCGCCCGAGAGCGCCCAGATCCAGAGCAGTCCGACCAGCCCATAAAGCTCCCCAACCAGAAACCACCACAGCATGGCGACCAGGCGGACGGTCATCCAAGGCTTGCGGCGCTGCACCCAGAACGCGATGTCAAGCGCGGCGGCGCCCACGAACAGCAACGGTGACAGCGAGGTGACAACGATGAACGCGACCACCTCGAGGGTGATACCGCGCACCCGGCGGATCCCTCTGGAACGGCGCGAGCTGTCGTCAGGAATCAGCGGTCCCAGCGGGTCCATCACAGCCATCGTACGTCGTCACGCGCTCGCTCCTGTGCTCCTTGGCGACCACCAGTGACGCCAGGACGTAAGTGGATGACACCGCGCTGCTGCTGGTCAATAACCGGCCACTGCCGCTGGTCGGCGGTCAGGTCGACTGTGTAGGTGGGACCATTGCGAGTCCTCCCAGCGCCGGTAGAGCGTTTCCGGATCGTTGAGCTGGAGCTCGGGCCCCATCAGCCGGCCCGCTTCCGGGCCCGGATGATCGCGGCGCCGGCGTGCTCGTGGACGCGGTGGGTCTCCTGGACCTCGATCTCCTCAAACCCGGCGCTCCGCAGGGCGGCTCGGAATTCCTCTTCGGTCAGTGCGCCAGCGATGCAGCCCGTCCAGGCAGCCATGTCCGTCCGCGTGCGCTCATCCATCCCGGGGTCGGCAATCACGTCGGAGACGGCGAAGCGCCCACCGGGTCGCAGGACCCGGGCGGCCTCGCGTAGGGCCCTTGGCTTGTCGCCGGAGAGGTTGATGACGCAGTTCGAGATGACCACATCGACACTGGAGTCGGGGAGGGGCATGTCCTCGAGATAGCCCTTGAGGAACTCGACGTTCTCGACCCCCGCCTGGCGGGCGTTGGCCCGTGCGAGCTCGAGCATCTCCTCGGTCATGTCGAGTCCGATGGCCCTGCCGGTCGGGGCGACGCGGCGGGCGGAGATCAGCACGTCCGCACCGGCGCCCGAGCCCAGATCGAGCACCGTCTGGCCTTCGTGTAGATCTGCCACGGCTGTCGGCACGCCGCAGCCCAGCGAGGCATTCAGCGCTGCTTCAGGGACATCGGTGCCCGCGGCCTCGTCATAGAGCGTGCTTCCGAAAACACCGGCGGCGTCTGCTGGGCTGCACGAGGCACCGGTCCCGCCGCAGCACCCCTCGTCCTTTTGGGAAGAACCCGCGCCAGCAGCCCTCGTGGCCGCGGCGGCGTAGCGCTCGCGGACGCTCTCACGGATGTCGGTCAGCTCAGCCATGTCGAAAGCTCCTTCAGCGCTTCAGGTTTCACGTAGTAGTACGCCCACAGCCCTCGCCGCTCGGAATCGACAATCCCCGCCGCCCTCAGCTTCTTGAGGTGGTGGGAGAGGGTGGGCTGGGATATGTCGAACAGGGGGACGAGCTCGCACACGCACACCTTTCCGGCGTGCTTTCGCAACACGTCCACGAGCTGGAGGCGGATCGGATCCCCCAGCGCCTTGGCCACCTCAGCCATGCGCGAGGCCTGGTCGCGCTCGACATCGGGGTAGACGACGGGCTCGCAGCAGCGCTCGCCGGGCGCACGCTTGTGCTTGGGGGCCAGCTCCAGATCGAAGGACATCGATATATAAATATCAATTGAACTGATGCTCGTCAATACATAGACTCGGCGCCATGGCACGTCGCCCCGCTTCAGCAACGGCACCTCCGCTGTCTCGACGACTCCTGGCCGAGCTCCTGGGCGCCGCGCTGCTCGCCGCCGTCGTGATCGGCGCGGGCGTCGCAGCTCAACAGCTCTCACCAGGAAACGTCGGCCTTCAGCTGTTCGAGGACGCCGCCGCGACGGCGGCTGGGCTGTTCGCGATCATCCTGATGTTCGGGCCCGTCTCAGGCGGCCATTTCAACCCGGCCGTGTCGCTGGTCGACGCAGCGTTTGGCGGACTCACCTGGCGCGACACCCTGGCCTACATCCCGGTTCAGATCATCGGCTGCGCGCTCGGCGCGATCCTCGCCAACGCCATGTTCGCCAGGGCCGCCGTGAGCATCTCAACCGACCACCGAGCCACCCCTGCCCACCTGCTCTCAGAGGTGGTGGCCACCGTCGGGCTCCTGCTCGTGATCTTTTCGCTGGCCCGCACCCGACGCCTGGCCTCCGCTCCCGCGGCTGTGGGCGCGTACATCGGCGCCGCCTACTTCTTCACCAGCTCCGCGAGTTTTGCCAACCCGGCGATCTCGATCGGGCGCATGTTTTCGAACACCTTTGCCGGGATCGCTCCGGCATCAGTCCCGGGCTTCATCCTGGCCCAGCTCGTGGGGGCTGCCATCGCCGTGGTCGGGATTCGCGCGCTGTACCCCGACATCCAACCGGCCGACGCCGCTGCGGTGGTCGTGCCGCACCCCTCATGAGCACCGTCCTCTTCGTGTGCCGCCAGAACGCCGGCCGGTCACAGATGAGCCAGGCTCTGTTCGAGGACGCTGCCCAGGGCCGTCACCAAGTCCTGTCCGCGGGCACCACCCCGGCCGAACGCGTTCACCCTGAGGTGGTCGAGGCCATGGACGAGCTCGGCCTCGACCTGAGCGACCGAAGGCCACAACTCCTCACCCGTCAGCTGGCCGAGCAAGCTGACCTGGTCATCACGATGGGGTGCGGCGATCAATGCCCGGTCATACCCGGCAGGCAGTACCTGGACTGGGAGCTCCCGGATCCCGCCGGGCAGCCACTCGAGGAGGTCCGCCTGATCCGAGACCAAATCAGGCGTCGGATCAGAGACCTCGTGAACCAACTCGATGCCGGTGCCGTCGGCGGCGGGAAGACAGCCGCCCGCGGGCGAGCGGCGACCTAGTTCGGACACAAGAAACCACCGCGCTCGCCGTTGTTTGGAGTGAACCAGGCTGGCCGATGGCGGGCGCGGACAGCGCGGGCCGTCGCCGCGATCTATTCCGAGCTAGGAGGGACCGAAGTGTTGAGACACCGTCTGCTGGTGGTCGGCGCGCTGAGTGCAGGGGCGATCGGATTCGCCGGGATCACGCCCGGTCTTGCCAGCGCCAAGTCGTGCCCGAATGCGTCCACGAGCACGGTTATCGCCAAGCCGTCCTACAGCTACACCCGTGGCTGCATCATCAGCTACGACGGCACGGCGATTGTCTACAACCTGTTCGAGCCACTGCGCCCGGCAGCACATTCGGTGATTCCGATTATGGAGGGACCCGGTTGGGGCAGCGCCGGCTCCACCGCGCCGGATGAGAACCTGATCGCCGACGGATACGCGGAGCTGACCTGGGATCCCAGGGGATTTGGCCAGTCCGGTGGCGTGGCCGAGGTCGACGCGCCGTACGCCGAAGGCCGCGACGTATCC
Organism: Solirubrobacteraceae bacterium; assembly: GCA_036490975.1. GTDB lineage: Bacteria > Actinomycetota > Thermoleophilia > Solirubrobacterales > Solirubrobacteraceae > Palsa-465. The sequence continues at coordinate 30,490 of DASXCS010000052.1, read as the reverse complement.
GCGCTGATCGACCAGGTCATCACGGGTCGTCCGGAGATCACGGTGGACACGGGTGGCCGGCGCGGCCAGCCGGCCTACGTCAACGACCACCCTGGCGCCAACACGGTCGGCCGGCCGGTCGTGGGCATGACCGGCGGGAGCTACGGTGGGGGCATCCAGTTCGCCGCCGCCGCGTTCGACAGGCGGATCAAGGCGATCGTCCCGGTGATCACGTGGAACAACCTCAACTGGTCGCTGTGGCCCAACAATGTGATCAAGCTGGGATGGGGCGAGCTCCTCTACGGAGCGGGCCTGGCCGAGCAGGGCGCCGAGCACGCGCAGGGTGACAGCGGATCCGTCAACCAGGCGGCGCTGACCAGCGGCAACCCGTTTGCCCTCACGTCGGGTGGCGACGGTGGCATGCAGGTCGGTGGCTACGACCCGATGATCCACTACTCGGAGGTCACCGGTGGCGCACTCGGTTATCCCGACCACACGACGCTGGGGTGGTTCGGCCAGCGCTCAATGGCGGTGTACGGAGCCGGATCGCAGGGGCATCAGCCGGACATTCCCACCCTGCTCGAGCAGGGGACTGTGGACACGCTGTTCAACCTCAACGACGCGTGGAACAACTACCTGCTGATGAAGAGTCGCCATCCCACCCTGCCGGTGAAGCTGATCGCTTTCTGCGGCGGACATGTGAGCTGCCCCACCGGCGCTGCCCCCACGGGCGCGGGCTATGGCGACACGGCCTCCAAGTCGAGTCCGCTCGGCGCCGGTGAGTCGGCGGGCACGTTTGACGAGAATCAGGCGATCGACTGGTTCAACCACTACCTGCGAGGCCAGCAGGTTTCCACCGGCACCAAGGTCGGGCCGGACGGCATGCCGGCCCAGGGGCAGGTCGTCGTCTACCAGGACCAGAACGGGAACTTCTATCCCCTGTCGACGTTCCCGACCACGGCCGCTCCGGGACCCGCGAGGCTGGTGTCAGCTCCGGTGTCCGGGACTCTGGTCGATCACAACCTCCCGAGCGGTGTCGGGCCGGTGGGCGAGGATACGGCGGTCACCGACGGCGCGACCAACTCGAGCGATCCGGGCCAGGTCACAGTTCCGGTCCTGACCGCCTCCGCGACGGCCGACGAGCCGATCGTGGGCATCGGCAGGGTCTCGGGGAATGTCACGGTCGACGGCGCGGCCACCGAGCTGTTCTTCCGGCTGATCGACAAGAGCACCGGGGATGTCCTGGACCTCCAGACCACGCCCCTCCGGGTCGACAACCTCGACCAGCAGGATCTGGGTACGAATGCTCACGCGCCCGCGTCCGAGCCATTCTCGGTCGATCTCCCCGGAGTCGCGTATGACCTGCCAAAGGGGGACACCCTGGAGCTCCAGGTCTCAACCTCGACGGACTCCTACGCGCCCAATCGGGCACCGTCCGTGGTCCAGCTCTCAGGAAACGTGACGGTTCCCACGCTGAAGGCGGAGGGCTAAAGGCCCGCCGCTAATTCAAACGAACGCCCAGGCCGCCTACAATTTCGCCCCTTGTCTGGATACCGCGCACGGGTTCTGGCTGCGGCGATGGGCGCGCTGGCGCTGGCCGCGGCGACCGGCTGCGGCTCGGGTGGCGGTGGCTCGGGGAGTGGCAACACCGTGGCCGGGGTCGGGTCATGCCTGCGGGGCGCCGGCTACGGCGTGACCGTCGTGCCCACGTCACAGATCGCCAACGACGGGCCGGAGAACCGGGGGCCGGGCCAGACGGGCGAGCTGCTCGTGGGCCGGCAGGGGGTCAAGCCGTCAGTTGGGGCCGACAACGCGGACGCCGTCGTCGCGTTCTGGAAGTCGGCCAGCCTGGCCAAGGGCTCGCCAAACGCCAAGGCGAAGGGGCTGGGGACGCACGCGGACGCCATTGGCGGCGTCACGGTCCAGCCGACGGCGCACCTGGCCCAGTACGCGTTCAAGGCGGCCGGCACCGCGAGCGGCCGTGAGGCCGCGTTCTCGGCCCAGCTCAAGAAGATCGAGAGCTGCGTCGGGTAGCGCCCCCGAGAACGGCGGCCGCAGAGCAACCGCCGTTCCTTGGGCGCTCAGCTACTTGGTGCACGCGACCTTGTCGTGGGCGGTGACCGACGGCTGGTTGAACCAGTTGTCGATCGTGAACGAGAAGGGCCAGCTGCCGGGGCAGCTGGTCGCGTCCGACAGGTACGGCTTGGCGGCCGTACCCGCGGAGACCGAGAGCTTGATGTGTTGAATGGTGAAGCTCCCGGGCGTGACTCCAGGCTTCTTCGGCTTGGAGACACTTGCGATGAGGGTCGTTCCGCCATTCGGCGACCTGTGGATGTAGAAGACATCCGTGACGTTGACATGGACTGACGTCTGGACGTACAGGAACAAGGCCTGAGCACCCTTGGGATGCCCACCGGACCCGTTGTCGTTGACTCCGTTGTAGATCGTCACGTTGCCGGTAATCGGCTGCTTGATTGTCGGGGCCGCGTTGACGACGACCGTCCCCGTCCCGACCTTCGTATTGGCCGGGCAGCCGGATGTCTTGCCGCCTGCGTTCATGTTCGAGCTCAGCTTGCAGGCCGGCACGGTTGAGGGATGGACCAGGTAGCGCCCGGTGAAGATCAGCTTCTTCGTGTTGTACGGAGGCTGCTGCCCAGGGCTCTTCGGGTTGGTGTATGAGACCTGCACTCCGAGGGTCGCGGGTTTGGCCCCGGCCCTCGCCGGGCTGAGACTGGCCTTGACCTGGAGCTTCTGGTCGCCCGAGGTGACGGGTTTGCCCGCCAGGGCCACGGCCGGCGCCAGCGCGGCACCGAGGGCCACCGCCGTCAGCCCTCGTCTCAACGTACGTCGGGTCATCAATGCCTCCCTTCCGCCCGGGTCACATACGAACGTCCCCGGAGCATCGCTTGAATCGCTGGGAGCCTACCCCTGCGTGCCCCGCCGCCAATCTCACCAAAACCGGCTTTAGAAGTCTTTACGTCCCGCCAGCCGCTCGGCGACCTCGGGCCGAGTGAGCTGGTAGAGCGCGATCCGCTGGGGACCGGAGATTGCCAACTCCGCACCGGGCCCATGGGGAATGCCGAAGTGCGCCGCCACCTCCACGCCCCGGTGGGCGAGTTCTGAAAGCGTCGGGTCGAGGTCAGCCACCCGGTACACGAGCACCGGCGCGTCGCCCTCGAGGTGCTCGGCCAGGAGCACGGCCGGCCCGTCCTCGGCCAACCGGACCATGGCCACGCGCGTGCCGAACCGTTCGATCGCGAACACCAGCGATCCGCCCAGCCCGTCGACGAAGCGGGCTATGTCGGCGGCCGCGTCACGGCTCGGCATGTACACAAAATCAAGGCTTTCGAACAGCGCCTCGGTCCCCATTCACTCCTCCTGGCTCCTCGGCGGCCGGATGGCGGGAGGAGATTTCGGCCAGCGCCACCGCGGTGGCCACGGCGGCGTTGAGGCTCTCCACGCCATCTCGCCCGCCCGGGATCCGGACCAACACATCGCACTTCGTGCGGGTCCGCTGACGCAGCCCCTGTCCCTCGGCCCCAATCACCAGCACCGTCTGGCTGTCGAAGTCGGTCCCCCGGAGCGCGTGCTCACCGTGCTCATCCAGCCCGTAGACCCAGTAACCGTATTCGCGCAGGATGTCGAGGCTCCGGGCCAGGTTCGTGACGCGGAACACGTCGACGAACTCGGCGCCACCAACGGCGATCCGGGCCACCTTGGGGGTGAGCTCTGCGGAACGGTTCTTGAGCAGCAGGACGGCGTCGGCGCCGAAGAAAGCGCAGGCGCGCAGGACCGCCCCCAGGTTCTGGGGATCGGAGATCTGGTCGAGCGCCACGACCAGCCGGCGGTCGGCCAGCCGGTCCAGGTCGTGCTCGCCGTAGACCGTCCGGGGCGCGGTGAAAACACACACGCCCTGGTGCTTGTCGTCGTCGGTGAGTCCGGTCGCCCGCCGGAACTCGGGCCAGGCAACAAACTCCGGCGTGGCACCGGCCGCGCGAGCCACTTGGATGAGCTCGCGGTGATACTCCGGCTTGCCGCTCAGGAGCAGTCGCCTCACCGCCTCAGGGCGGGTCAGGAAGACGGCGCGGGCGGAATGCTTGCCGTAGACCATCTCCATGACGGCCACGATAGTGGGGCGCCGGAGCCGCGCGCAGTCGCGCCAGGATGGCTCAGGCTCGCGACAGGTACTTGCCGTCGCGGGTGTCCACCCGCACCCGCTGGCCCTCAGAGACGAACAGCGGGACCTGCACGACCACCCCGGTCTCAAGCGTGGCCGGCTTCGAGCCCCCGCCCGAGGCCGTGTCGCCGCGGACGCCCGGGTCGGTCTGCGTCACCTCGAGGTCGACGGCGCTCGGAACCTGGACGTCGCTCGGCTGCTCGTCGATGAACAGGATGTCCACCTCATCGCTGGCCTTGATCCACCGCAGCGAGTCCTTGAGCTCCTCCTCGGGCAGCGTGATCTGCTCAAACGTGTCCGTGTCCATGAAATGGGCCGCCTGCCCGTCGGCGTACAGGAACTGCATGCGTTTGGATTCCGTCCGCACGTCCCTGAGCTTCTCGCCGGCCCGGAATGTCTTGTCGATCACGTTGCCGTCGCTGGCCCGGCGGAGCTTGGTCCGCACGAAGGCGGCTCCCTTCCCCGGGTTGACGTGCTGGAACTCGAGCACCCGGTAGACGATCCCGTCCACCTCGATGTGGTTGCCGCTCTTGAGCTGGTTTGTGGAGATCATGCGCCGTGTCCTGGTCGGTCACCGGCCCGGAACTCCATCCTAGGAGGTACGACCCGACCGTCGTCCGCTCAGCCGGTGAATCCGCGGGGGTGCTTAGGGCGGCGGCTGAAATGGTGATGGCGGTGGTGCTTCTTATGGTGGCGCGTCTTGTGGGGGCGGTGCCCGACCGGCGGCGGCTTGACCGAGGTGCCGTTGAAGTCGTAGCAGCAGGCGCCATCGATTTCGAGCGGAACGCTGTCGGCCTGCGCCTGGACGTTGTTCGTAGCGCCCTGGGGATGTGAGGCGGCAAACGCGTAGGCGGCCACCTCCTCCAGCAGGCTTCCCGCCTTCGGATTGCCGATGTCGCCCCTCGCCACGAAGATGGTGATCGCGCAGGGGTGCGTGGCCGACGGGTTCTTTGGACATGAGACCGTCCCATGCTCGGACGTGCCCCCTGAGCCGGACTCGGGGTAGGTGAGCACGTGCGGGTCGCAGGCGCTGACCGAGCACAGGTCCACGGACTGCGTCTTGCCGGCGTAGAAGGACTGTGAGCCGGAGCCCGTTGTCGACATGCCCGCGTAGAACAGCGTGTTGCCCAGCTGCCACCGGGTCACATACTCGAGGAGCTGGGTGCTGGGGATCCGGCTCGCGGTTGTCGAAGGGGCCTTCAGGTCCGCCACCTTCATCGTGACCCGCAGCTTGGGTCCACCCGAGGAGATGTAGGCCAGCGAACTGCGCAGGATGTCCATGCCCGGGACGTTCTTGCCCCCGATGACCGGATACAGAGCGTCTCCGGCAGGATCCTTCAGCCCCAAAACGGGGCGCCTTGACGAACCGCTCACCGTATGCCCGTACAGCCCCATGCCCGAGGCCTGCCGGGCCACCGTGACCAGCGCGGCGCCGTCGTGGTCCGCCAGCTGAGCGTTGCCGGGGGTGAAGCCGGGTTGTACGAGCCCGTTGGAGGTATCGTTGTAGATGACCTCCGCCGCGCCGCTTTTATCGACGGTCATGGAGAAGAAGTCGGCCAGGTTGCGATTGCCTTGCGAGGTGATGCAGCCCGTGCCCTGGAGGCAGATGTCGTTGTAGTGGGCTGGGTGTGGGCTCACCTTGACCAGGGTGGTCGTCGGAGGCTGCCCGGTGACACCCCCCTGCGAGTTGACCGGGAAGACCAGCTGGCTCATGAAGACGTTCCAAGCCTGGTTGGCCTGGGTGCTGGGATCCACGGCCTTGTTCGAGCCGTACCAAACTGCGTCGGCCCGCCCCGGCCCTCCCGCTTTGATCCAGGGAAATACGTTCACGGCGTCACCGGTCTTCGTGGAGGCATTCGATACCTGAACCGGCTTGGTCCACTTCTTCCAGCCGGAGGCCGCCGACGCCGCCGAGACCCAGGTCTGATCCTCCCCGGGCTTGTTGGTGTTGTTAACCGTGTAGACCACGAACAGGTTGCGGGCCGTGTCCATGGACAGGACCGAGAACAGCGTGTCCGGCCCGCTGGGCAGCTTGGTGGCGATCGGGATCAGTCCGGCGGTGTTCTGTCCGCCGCCGCTGGACGTCGGCCTGTCCAGGAACGTGAGATTGCCGCTCGAGTCCGGCGTGCCGATGTTGAGGTCAAGCGCGAACGTGTTGCCGGTGGCCCTGCCAGCGGCCTGGAGGACCTTGCCGGTCACCTGGTCGATCGCCGGGTACCCATCGGAGCCAAACGGGCTGTAATTGACCTCGTTGGCCGGCGTCACGCCGGTGGTGGCGTTGGTGAAGTTGAGCCCGTCGGTGCTCTTATTCCACTGGGCGTCGCCGTTTCCCCCGTTGCCAACGAGGTTGTTGTACTCCTCGTAGATCAGTGGGGTTTTTCCATGGTAAGCCGACTTATGCGCAATTCCCGGGGCCGGGTCGTAGATGGCCAGCCATTGACGGTCGGCTCCGAGATGACCGCCGCAACCGTTGAAGCTCTGCTGTGCGGTGGCACCTCCGTTGGCTGTTGTGGCGGCCCGCAGGCAGGCCAGGGCATAGAGGTCGATGAAGTACTCCTTGCCTGAGCGGTCGAAGTTGATGTCGGTGTCCCCGCCGCCTGGTTTGGGTCCGGGAGAGCTCTGAAAGGCCGTTGGGACGCCGCCCGGATTGATGAGGCGGAACGTGCGACCGCCGTCAGCCGAGGCCTCCCACTCGCTGCGCTGCGTCCCTGTGCCCGTCGGCCCGCTGGCGAACAGCTGGTTCCGGGGGATATTGAAGTTGATCGACGGCTCCCCGTAGGGGTGGATCGGGTCTACGAGCGTGGGCACCGAGAAGGTGATCTTTCCCGCACGGCGGGCGACGCCGCGCCGGCCGACCTGAGCCGCGCTTCCCGGACTGGTCAGAGAGATCAGCGCGGCTGCCACCGCCATCGACCCGAAAACCACCGTCACGTACTTGCGCACCAGCCGCCTCCTCTTCCCGCTGTCGTTCCAAGAGAGCAACGCGGTGGCGAGCGGGATACTTTCGGCTTGTGGATCGGAACGTGCTCGGCGGGGAGCTTGAGACGTGCAGCCTGGATCCGTTGACCGGGTTCTACAGAGACGGCTGCTGCAACACGGCGCCTGAGGACCTGGGCAGCCACACCATCTGCGCGGTGGTCAGCTCCGAGTTTCTGGACTACCAGCAGCAGATCGGCAACGATCTCAGCACGTCGGTGCCGGAGTTCGGCTTCGCCGGGCTGGTGCCGGGTGACCGTTGGTGCGTCACGGCGCGCAACTGGCTGAGGGCCCATGAGGCGGGTGTCGCGGCGTACGTGGTTTTGGCCGCCACGCACGAGCGGGCGCTGGAGATCGTGCCGCTGGAGGTGCTTCAGGAGTACGCCGTCGACGTGCCCGGTGACCCGGGAGCGCTGGGAGGCTGACGAGGCCTAGAGGCCCAGACGGCGGACGGCCTTGGCCGGTTTGCGGCGGTACAGGCGCACGGCGAGGCGCCGAGCACGGCCCTGAAGCTCTCCCCGGCGGCGGTCAATCAGCCCGTCGATCAGCTCCAGCTCATCCGGGCTCAGCGGCGCCGGGTGCCCCTCGATCCGCTGCCGCAGGACGGCCAGATCGTGGTCGTCGCCCAGGAGCTTGGACAGCCGGCGGGCCCGTTTGGCCAGCTTCTTCATTCGCTTCGGGTGAACTTCCTCGAGCAGCTGGGCTCCGTGCCACAGATCCTTGCTTCGCTTGCGGAGCTCGTGCCAGGGCTCGTCGCCCGGGTCGTTCTCAATCCGTCGCAGCGCTCGCCGCCCCTGGCGGTAGATCCGCTTCATCCCGGGAGCCAGGGCTGATGGCCTTCCGCCCTCGGGCAGCGGCCAGCCGGCCACGCCGGCCCTGGTGTTGGAGATGGCCTTCCGGGCCGTCGGCAGATCGACGGCGGACTCGGGCACCGTCTCGGGCTGCACCGCATCGCGCAGGCGGTTCAACGCTCCGGCGGGCAGCGAGCCGTCGGCTTCGGCGTCCAGGCTCTCCACGGTCTCGCCCAGCACCTGAGCATCACGAGCGGCCGACAGCGCCCGGCCGACGTCGCGCAGGCTGTCGTTGTTGCGCCGGAAAACCTCGCCGCCCAGCCGGTGGCGGCTGACTCGCAGCAGAGCTCGGCCGCGCTTGAGGGCCTTGCGGGCCTCATGAATTCCCTCGCTGGTCGGAGGCTGGCCGTCGAGGGCCTCGAGTGCGATCTCGAGTTGACCTGCGGCGACGCGGCGCAGCTCCGGCCCCGTTCCCCGCTTGGGAGCGATCCGGTACCTGCGCCGAGCTTTGAGAGCCCGATCGGAGGAGCCTTGACGGATGAGCCGCTGGGTCACCGACAGGCCGGCCACGGCCGCTGCCGATGAGGCCGCGACCAGGCCGGGGTGGCGGGTCACGACCCGCGCGGGACGGAACCCCTGCCTACGACGAGCCACGATCAGGCGGTCTCTCCGGACGTCCGCACCGCCGGCCCCAGCGGCCGAGGACCACCGAGACGGAGCGACGTGGGCAGTCCGACCAGCAGGCAGATGCCGCAGGCCACCAGCAGTGCGTCGTGAACCGTCGAAGCATCGGCCCCGCCCGACAGCGCGAGGCCGCCGAGCGCGCCACCGGCCGCGGCCCCAAGCAGTCTGCCCACCGAGAGGACGGCCGAGGTCCGGCCGTGGAAGGCCGGCGGAGTGGCGTTCAGAGCGGCTCGCGACGTCGGTACGAACAGCATTCCCAGGCCCAATCCGACGGGTACCAGAGGCAGGATCGTGAGCGGGCTGTGCAGCGGAACCCCGGGGATCCCCAGCACGGCCAGACCCAGGCCCGTGCCGGCAAAACCCAACAGCGCAGGCAGGCGCTCACCGTGGCGATCCACGAGTCGTCCGGCCAGCGGGGCTCCGACCCCCACCAGCACGGCGACCAGGATCAACGCGGCCGACGCCCCGAGCGCCGAGAAGCCGGCCGCTCGCTGGAGATACTGCTCGGCCAGGAAGAAGGATCCGATCATCACCCCGAAGGTCAATGCCGCGACCAGCGTGGCCGTGAGGACGATTGGATTGACCAACGGCTGGCGACCCGAGGAGCGCTCGGAGTGCAGCGACCTCGGGACATGCCGTTCGATCCCCCAGGCCGCCAGGACCGCCATCGGCACGAGCGCCCACCAGGCCGCCCGCCAGCCAAAGCCGACCGTGAGCAGACCGCCGAGCAGCGGACCGACGAGGTTGGCCACCCCGGCGCTCGCTCCCCAGATCCCCAGCGCGCTGCCCCGGCGCTCGGCCGGGAAGCCGCTCACGGCCGCGGCCAGCGCGGCTGGGCTGACCAGCCCGGCCCCGACGCCCTGCACGACGCGCGTGAACACCAGCAGGCTGAAGTCGTCCACGACCGCGCCCGCGCCGGCCCCGACCGCGAACACGGCCAGGCCGATCAGGGCCAGCCGCCGGGCGCCGAAGCGGTCAACCAGCGCCCCGGCGGGAAGCAGGACCAGCGCGTAGGCGACGAAGTAGGCGCTGAGTACGCTGGCCGTGGAGGACACGGTCACGTGGAGGCCCCGGCCGACCGAGGGCAGCGCCACGGTGATCAGCGTGCCGTCGAGTTGGAGCAGGGCGGCCGCTCCCGTGCACGCCGCCAGCCTGGTCCAGGCGGACCGGGGAAGCTTGGGCCGCGCGGGATCCGCTCCCCGGCCGCGACGCCGGGAGGGGGCGGCAGGACCGCGCCTGCGGGCGAGTTGGGGCACAGCCCCAGTATGGCGCTCGCTACTAGGCCGGTACGGCGTCTGGCTGGGCCACCTTGCGGAGCTCGTGGCGAGCGATCGTCCGCTTGTGGACCTCATCGGGACCGTCGGCCAGCCGCAGCGTGCGCAGATGGGCGTACATCATGGCCAGCGGGAAGTCGTCGGATACTCCCGCGCCCCCGTGCACCTGGATCGCTCGGTCGATCACCTTCAGGGCGACGTTGGGCGCGGCCACCTTGATGGCGGCGATCTCAGTCCGGGCGTGCTTGTTGCCAACGGTGTCCATCAGCCAGGCGGCCTTCAGGCAGAGCAGCCGGGTCATCTCGATCTCGATCCGGGACTCGGCGATCCAGTCCTGGACGTTGCCCCGCTCGGCCAGCGGCTGGCCGAACGTGACCCGCGAAGCCGCTCGCTGGCACATCAGCTCGAGCGCCCGCTCGGCGGCGCCCAGTGTGCGCATGCAGTGGTGGATACGCCCGGGACCGAGCCGGGCCTGGGCGATCAGGAAGCCGTCGCCCTCGGAGGCGATCAGGTTCGGGGCCGGGACGCGGACGTCTTCAAACACGATCTCGGCGTGGCTCTCCTGATCGACGTAGCCGAACACCCGAAGGTTGCGCAGGATGTTCACTCCCGGGGTGTCGGGCTCGACCAGGATCATCGACTGCTGACGGAACAGCGGTCCGTCGGGCTCGGTCTTGCCCATCACGATCATGACCTTGCAGCGGTCGCGCATCGCGCCCGAGGACCACCACTTGCGTCCGTTGAGGACGTAGTCGTCGCCGTCGCGCTCGATGCGGAGCTGGATGTTGGTGGCGTCGGAGGAGGCGACCTCGGGCTCGGTCATGATGAAGGCCGAGCGGATATCGCCCTCGAGCAGCGGCCGCAACCACCGCTCCTTCTGCTCCGGGGAGCCGAACAGCGTCAGCACCTCCATGTTGCCCGTGTCCGGAGCCGCGCAGTTGGTTGCCTCCGAGGCGATGTGACTGCGGCCCATGATCTCGGCCAGCGGTGCATAGTCGAGGTTGCTCAGACCCGGTACCCCGAGCTCGGCGTCCTCGTGGGGGAGAAACATGTTCCACAGCCCGCGCTCGCGAGCTCGCTCCTTGAGCTCCTCCATCACGGGCGGATGGAAGTGCGGGTGCCCCGACTCGACGAGCTGTTGGTGGTAGACGGACTCGGCCGGGAGCACATGCTCGTCCATGAAAGACAGCAGCCGCTCCTGAAGCTCTTTGCTGCGATCGCTGGCCTCGAAGTCCATCTCTGGCCAGGAACACTAGTGTTTCGCGCAAGATGGAGCTCGCAGACCGGACTGTCGTCATCACCGGGGCCGGATCGGGCATCGGCGCGGCGCTGGCCCGCCGCTTCGCCCAGGAGGGTCCGAAGGCCCTCGTGCTGGCCGACCTGAACCTGGAGGGGGCGCAGGCGGTGGCCCGCGAGGTCGGGGGCGAGGCGGTGCAGGTCGATGTCGGCCGCGAGGATCAGATCGTCCAGCTGATCGACCGGGCGCGCGAGCTCTCCGGGCCGATTGACCTGTTCTGCTCCAACGCCGGCGTCCCGGGCCCACCCGGGGGGCCCGACGCTTCCAACGACGAATGGGACGCGGCCTGGAGGGTGAACGTCATGGCCCACGTGTGGGCCGCCCGGGCGCTGCTGCCCGAGATGGTGGAGCGAGGCGACGGATATCTCATGAGCACGGCGTCGGCCGCCGGGCTGCTCACGCAGGTCGGGGCGCAGGTCTACTCCGTGACCAAGCACGCCGCGGTGGCGGTGGCCGAGTGGCTGGCGATCACGTACGGCGACGCTGGGGTCAAGGTGTCGTGCCTGTGTCCGCTGGGAGTCCGGACGCCGATGCTGGATGGGGCGATGGATGACACGGTCGGCGCGGCTGCGCTCCTGATCGACGAGCTGCTCGAGCCCGCCGACGTGGCCGAGTCGGTCTTCCAGGCGATCCGGGACGAGCGCTTCCTGATCCTGCCCCACCCCAAGGTCGGTGAGTACATGGCCCGGCGGGGTGCGGATGACGACCGCTGGATCGCCGGCATGCGCCGGATGGTTCGCCGGGGCCGCGACGGTGGCGCGGCCGGCTGAGCCCCAGCGGCTAAGGCCGGCAGTGGAGGTGCAGCAGATGCCTGAGGTGGCAGAAGAAGCGCCCCACCCTGCCGGTGCTCTGCGCCGCCAGACCGGTGGCCCCGAGCAGGACAGCGGCTAGGCCGACGACCATCACCAGGACGGCCAGGATATGGGGCCAGCGCCGTTCCATGAACGTCCGCCCAACCCTCAGCAGGCGCTCGGAGCGGGGCCCGGCCACGGTCAGGATGCCGAGGATCCCCAGCAGCGGCAGGATGAAGCAGACGTTGAAGACCAGGAGCAGCCCGAAGGTCCGCCCGGGGTCAAGGCCCGCGCCGACGATCGCCGCGATGGCGGCGAAGTAGGGGAACGCCGTCGGGAGCTCGAGGGCAGTGATCGTCGCCCCCAGCAGGATGCTCGACCGCCGGCCGCGAGCCTGAGGCAGCCCACGGCGAACGATCCTGTCGCGGCTGCGCCACACGATCACCGCGGCCACCATCAGGATGACCCCGGCCACGATCTCGGCGATGTGCCGGGGGGTGGCGTGGGCATGGGGCAGTGCGGAGCGGATCAGCTGGCCGGGGCCGAGCGCGATCACCGCGCCTCCGGCGAGGTAGACGGTGAAGACGGCGGCCGTGAACTCGGCCACCCGGCGGCGCGGGTGCTCGGCGTGGGCCAGGTACAGCGCCGGGCCGATCGTGGACGGGTTCAGCGAGTCCACGATCCCGATCGAGATCATCAAGCCCAGCAGGCGCACCCGGGCATTCTTGCCTCCCGGCCCGTGCCGTGCACGATCCATCAGGGCCACTCGCCGGCCCGGAGGTGACCCAGGCCCGTGAGCCAGAACGGCGTTACAGGAAGTGGAGGTCCTCGCCGGGGTCCTCGGCCGACGGCTGCTGGCAGGTGGGACACCACCACCGGGCCTCCATCGGGGTGCCGCAGAGCGAGTGTCGGGGCTCCGGCGCGCCGCTGACATTCCGGGCCCCCCAGCCGGCAAGGAGCCGAAGCGCGCCGGCCAGCTCGGCCCCCGCGGCACCGAGCTCGTAGACCATGCGCAGCGGCCGCGTGGAGTAGGGCCGGGCCACGACCAGGGCATCGCGCTCGAGCCGCCGAAGCCTCTGGGTCAGGATGTTGGGCGCGATGTCGGGGATCTCCTGCTGGAGCTCACCGAACCGCCGAGGACCGCTGAGGAGAGCGTTGACCACAAGCAGTGTCCAGCGATCCCCCACCGCGGCCAGCGCAGCATCGAGCGCCGGTGCGTCCAGGGGGTCGGGGGTGATCGCGGGAGACTCGGGCATGAGGGGGGGCGACTTGCGACTTGCAAGTTGCTATCCTATCGCGCCAGTATGACGGTGCAGGAGCTCGAGTCAGCCATCGCCGGGGCGGCCCAGCGGCTCGGCCCGGCCGTGGTTGGGCTCAGACGGGGCTGGGGCGGCGGCTGCGGAGTCGTGATCGCCCCGGGAAAGGTTTTGACCAACGCCCACAATCTTCGCGACGACGAGCTCGCCGTGACCTTTGCCGGCGGTGGCTCGGAGGCCGGCCGGGTCACCGGCTACGACCCGGAGTTGGACCTGGCCGTGATCGCGGTCGACACGCGCGACGCACAGCCGATCGAGCCACCCCAGGCCGATGCCGGGGGCGTTGCGGTCGGGCGGGCGGTGCTCGCCCTGGCCAATCCGGGCGGCCGCGGGCTCCACGTCGCGCCCGGGTTTGTCACCTCCGCCCAGGCCAGCTTCCGCGGCCCCGGCGGCCGGCGCGTCCGCGACGCCATTGAGCACACGGCGCCGCTTCCCCGCGGCTCCTCGGGCGGGCCCCTGGTCTCCCTGGACGGTGGGCTTCTGGGGATCAACAGTGTGCGCATGAGCCCGGGCCTGGTGCTGGCCACGGCGCTCCACGGGAAGCTCGCCGAGCGGCTGCAGGCCCTGGGTGAGGGGAAGCAGCCAAGGCCGCTCCGTCTGGGAGTCGCCGTCGCCCCGCCTGCGCTGGCCCGACGCCTGCGTTCGGCTGTCGGGCTGCCGGAGCGCGACGGGATACTGGTCCGGGCCGTGCAGGACGGCAGCCCAGCGGCCCAGGCCGGCCTGAACCGGGGCGATCTGCTGGTGGCCGCGGCGGGTCAACCGTTGGACGGCCTCGATGGTCTGCACCAGGCGCTGGACGACGCCCGCTCGGCCCGGCGCCTGGAGCTCACGGTCGTCCGTGGTGCGGAGGAGCTGCGGCTGACCGTGTCCTTCGACGGCGTGTGATGACGGTCCTCGACCAGTCACCGGAGCTGCGCGAGGCCGAGGCCCTGGACGCGTATTCGCGAATCGTGGTCAGGGTGGCCGAGCTGCTGGCACCGTCGGTGGTCAATCTGCGGGTGACCCGGCGCCGGGGCGGCGGGCGCGTCCCCGCGGGCGCGGGAAGCGCGGTCACCCTGACGCCGGATGGATTCCTGCTCACCTCGGCTCACGTGGTCAGCGGCCCGGGCAGGGCCGGGCGGGCCGCGTTCGTCGATGGCCAGGAGCTGAGCTTCGAGGTCGTCGGGCTGGATCGCCTGTCCGACCTGGGCGTACTGCGTGTGGAGGGCGGCGAATTGACCGCGGCCGAGCTGGGCGAGGCCGGCCAGCTCCGTGTGGGCCAGCTCGTGGTGGCCATCGGCAACCCCCACGGCTTTGCCGGCTCGGTGACCGCGGGCGTGGTGTCCGCCCTGGGCCGCTCGCTGCCGGCGCGGTCGGGAAGCGCCGTGCGCTTCATCGACAACGTGATCCAAACCGACGCCGCTCTGAATCCGGGCAACTCCGGTGGCGCGCTGGCCGACAGCACCGGGCGAGTGGTCGGCATCAACACCGCCGTGGCCGGCGTCGGCCTCGGCCTGGCCGTCCCGATCAACGATGCCACCCGCCAGATCGTGGGGACGCTGATGCGCTCGGGCCGGGTCAGGCGCGCATACATCGGAATCGCCGGAGGCCCGCGTCCGCTTCCTCCGCAGGCCCGGGCGCGGGTGGGGCGCCAGACGGGGCTCGAGGTGGTGGGCGTCGCGCCCGGAGGGCCGGCCCAACGGGCCGGATTGCGGGTCGAGGATCTGATTGTTTCGATCGATGACGTGGCCGTCGAGCGGGCCGACGACGTGCAGCGGCTGATGAACGAGGCGGCCATCGGCCGGCCCATGCAGCTATCGCTGCTGCGGTCCGGGAGCTGGCTCGATCTCCAAATCGTGCCTAGCGAGCTGGCCTAGCAGCTACACTGCTCAGGGCGCCGGTGACGCTGCCTGCCAGCGCCGGGCGAGCCGGTCCCAAGTCCTGATAACGCCCTACTCAAGGCAGGAAGATGGCCCGTGGAGACGTCCGGATTGCTGTAACCCTCGCGTGCGAGGATTGCAAGCGCCGGAACTACCAAACGAATAAGAGCAAGCGAAACAATCCGGAGCGCATCCAGCTGCGCAAATACTGCCGCTGGTGTCGACGCCACACGGATCATCGCGAGACGCGTTAGGACCCTGGGATGGCTCGCAACCGCAAACGTGCGAAGGAGAGGCGCGACCGGCGACCCCAGCCGGTGGCCAGCCGCTCACGCGTGGCTGCGGCTCGGGGCGACACCGGCGGGGGCATGCCCTCGCCGATCGAGCACGCCGCCCCTGACGTGGAGTTGGCCAACGCCCAGCTGGAGCTGGCTCGGGCGGAGGCCGCGTCTGACGGCGAGCCGCCGCCCGACGGCGAGCTCTACGAGCCCGACCTCCAGGACGAGGAG
This sequence comes from Solirubrobacteraceae bacterium, assembly GCA_036490975.1. Taxonomy (GTDB): domain Bacteria; phylum Actinomycetota; class Thermoleophilia; order Solirubrobacterales; family Solirubrobacteraceae; genus Palsa-465. The sequence goes on along the minus strand of DASXCS010000052.1, from coordinate 14,837 downwards.
CTGACCGCTTCGGCCGACGGCCCCGGCGGCGGAGCACCGCCGGGCGGCGCCGTGGCTCTCCCCGGGCGGCCCGGCGTCCCCGAGCCTCGGCCTCGCCCACGCGCGCGGCTGATTGGCTTCCTCGAGGGGAGCTGGCGAGAGCTCCAGCGAGTACAGTGGCCCGATCGTCGTCAGGTGATGCAGGCCACCGCAGTTGTGCTCGGCTTCGTCATCGTTGCGGGCGTGTTCCTGGGCGTGGCCGACACAGCGGCCTCGCACCTCATGAATTACATCCTCACGGGCAAGTAGCCCTCGTACCCCTCGATCGCGAGTCGTAAATGTTTCGCTGGTATGTCGTCAACACATACTCCGGCCACGAGAACAAGGTCAAGCAGAACCTCGAGCACCGTGTGGTCTCGCTGGGTCAGCAGAGCGCCGTGCGCCAGATAGTCGTGCCCACCGAGTCGGTGTCGGAGATGAAGGACAACCAGAAGGTCACGGTGGAGAAGCGCACGATGCCCGGCTACGTGCTGGTCAACATGGACCTGAATGAGGACTCGTGGATGCTGGTCAAGGGGACGCCCGGGGTAACCGGCTTCGTCGGCGCCTCCAATGAGCCCGTGCCCCTGACCCAGGACGAGGTCAACCGTCTGCTGCACAAGGAGACCGCTGAGCGCCCGCGGATGCGGGCCCAGTTCTCGATCGGCGAGTCGGTGAAGGTGATCTCCGGTCCGCTGTCAGACTTCTCGGGCGAGATCTCAGAGGTCAACGAGGACGCACAGCGGATCAAGGTGCTGGTCTCCATCTTCGGGCGTGAGACCCCGGTGGAGGTCAGCTTTGACCAGGTGAAGAAGATCTGAGGTCCTGAAGGAGACCAATGGCCAAGAAAGTCCTAACCCAGATCAAGCTCCAGGCCCCCGCTGGCCAGGCCAGCCCGGCCCCGCCGGTGGGCCCCGCCCTGGGCCAGCACGGCGTCAACATCATGGAGTTCGTCAAGGCCTTCAACGCCCAGACGCAGTCGGAGGCCGGCACGATCATTCCCGTGGTGATCACGGTCTACGAGGACCGCTCGTTCACGTTTGTGACCAAGAGCCCGCCCGCGGCGGTCCTGATCAAGCAGGCGCTGTCGCTGGAGAAGGGATCGAGCGAGCCCAACCGGGACAAGGTCGGGAGGATCACCCAGGACCAGTTGCGCCAGATCGCCGAGCGCAAGATGAAGGATCTCAACGCGAATGACATCGACGCGGCCGCGAAGGTGATCGCGGGGACGGCGCGCTCGATGGGTGTGGAGGTGGTTTAGGTGGCCCAGCACGGCAAGGCCCATCTGGATGCGCGCCAGCGCGTGGACCGCGAGCGCGAGTATCCGCCGGCCGAGGCGGTGGCGCTGGTCAAGGAGCTCTCGCACGCCAAGTTCAATGAGTCCGTGGAGGTGCACATCCGTACCGGCCTCAACGTCCGGCACGCCGATGAGCAGCTGCGGGGAACCGTGGCGCTGCCCAACGGTCTCGGCAAGGAGGTAAAGATCGCCGTCTTCGCCCAGGGCGACAAGGCGCGCGAGGCCGAGGAGGCGGGCGCCGACGTGGTCGGGGCCGAGGACCTGGCGCAACAGGTCCAGGACGGGTTTGACGATTTTGACGTGGCGATAGCGACGCCTGACCTGATGCCGGTCGTGGGCCGGCTGGGCCGGATCCTCGGCCCGGCGGGCAAGATGCCCAACCCCAAGGTCGGGACCGTGACGATGGACGTGTCCAAGGCCGTGGAGGAGGCCAAGGCGGGCAAGGTCGAGTACCGGACCGACCGCAACGCGATCGTCCATCTGGTGATTGGAAAGCGCGACTTCGACGGCCAGCAGCTGCTGGAGAACTATGCCGCCGTGATCGACGAGCTGGTTCGGGCCAAGCCCTCAGTGGCCAAGGGACGCTACCTCCGCTCGGTCACCCTGACCACGACGATGGGGCCCGGCATCAAGGTCGATCCCACCCGGACCCGGGACATCATCGAGGAGCCCGTGGCGGCCTGAGCGGCCCCGCGGATCACCCAGGAGCTGGCTCAGCGTAAGATCTGAGAACAAGAGCGAAGCCCAAGACCTTCGGCCGCGCCAGGCGCGTAAGTCCGAGGCAGGTGGAGCATCTCGGTCCGGTCTCACCTCCGTACGGACGGTGAGGCGGAATCAGACGCCCGCCTGAAGAGCGGGCGTTTTTGTTGGAGACAAGACCATGAACAAAGAACAGAAAGCAGCACTGGTGGAGGAGCTGGCGGGCCAGCTCAAGGACGCGGAGGCGGTGTTCGCCGTCGACTATCGCGGCATCTCCGTGTCCGACGCAGCCGACCTGCGCACCCGCCTGCGCGAGGCCCAGACCGTGTTCCGCGTGGTCAAGAACTCGCTCACCGAGCGGGCCTCGGACCAGGCTGGGGCGGAGGCGCTCAAACCCATGCTTGAAGGACCGACGGCCCTGGCCTTCGTCGGCGGTGATGCGGCGGTGGCCGCCAAGGCGCTCAACGACGCGGCCCGGACGCTGGGCACCCTGGCGTTCAAGGGCGGCCTGCTGAACGGTGATCCCCTGACCTCCGAGGAGGTGCAGCGGATCGCCCGTCTCCCCGCGAGCGATGTCCTGCACGCGCAGCTGGTCGGCACGATCGCGGCGCCGCTCTCCGGCCTGGTCCGGACGCTCAACGCGCTGATCGCCGGCATCGCAATCCAGCTCGGCCAGATCGCAGAGCAGGGCCTGGTCAGCGGCGAGGCTCCGGCCGCGCCAGAGGCCGAGGCCCCTGCGGAGCCTGAGGCCGAAGCGGAGCCGGAGCCGAAGGCTGAAGCCGAGCCCGAACCGGAGGCCGAGGCTGCTCCCGACCCGGAGGCCGAAGCTGAGCCTGCTCCCGAGCCGGAGGCCGAAGCTGACCCTGCTCCCGAGCCGGAGGCCGAAGCTGAGGCCGAGCCGGAGGCGTCGGCAGATGACACTGCCGCAGAACCTGAACAACCTGACACAGAGAGCTCCGACGCCCCGGCGTCCGAGGAATAAGGAGGAAACATGGCCACCACCCAGGAGTGGATCGACGAGCTCAAGAGCATCTCGGTGCTCGAGCTCTCAGAGCGCATCAAGGCGCTTGAGGACGCCTTTGGCGTATCCGCCGCCGCGGTTGCTGCGGCTCCCCCGGCTGCCGCCGGCGGTGGGGCCGGCGACGGCGCGGGCGAGGCCGAGGAGCAGAGCACCTTCGACGTGGTCCTGACCGGTGCGGGCGACAAGAAGATCCAGGTGATCAAGGTCGTCCGTGCGGCCACCGGCCTGGGCCTGAAGGAGGCCAAGGCGCTGGTGGACGAGGCTCCCAAGGCCGTCAAGGAAGGGATCGAGCGTGAGGAGGCCGACAAGCTCAAGGCCGAGCTCGAGGAAGCCGGAGCCAGCGTCGAGCTGAAGTGAGGTTCCGCCGGCGTGACTCTGGCGCAGATCCGTGTGGCTCGGGCGTTAAGCCATTCCTGCACTTTCGATCGCCGGGGCAAGGATTGTGTGCAGAAACGGGCAAATATCGCCCCTTTCTGCACACGCGATCGGCGGGCCGCCGAGCGTGTGCAGACAGCTCCCGCTGGCGCCGCCTCACCGCCTCCTAGGTGATCCCCGCCGGCACCGGCCTGGCCGTGGCGAGCGCGGACAGGGACGGCGCGATTCGGATTTCCTCGACGTCTGGCGGCCGGATGTCGCCGACGTCCTGAACCACCCGGAGCAGAGCGCTTACCACCCGGGGGTCGAACTGCGTGCCGCTGTTATCGAGCAGTTCGGACACGGCCGTCTCATAGGGCAGCGCCTTCCGGTAGGACCGGTCGGTCCGCATCGCGTTCCAGGCGTCGCAGCAGCCGACGATCCGGGCCTCGATCGGGATCGCCTCGCCGGCCAGGCCGTCCGGGTAGCCGGTGCCGTCCCAGCGCTCGTGGTGGGAGCGGACGATCTGCCCGACATCACGCATGAACCCTCCCACGCGTTCGAGCATTTTCTGACCTTCAATCGTGTGGGTCTTGATGATCGACCACTCCTCGGGGTCGAGCTTGCCGGGCTTGTTGATGATCGACTTGGGGATGGCGATCTTGCCCACGTCGTGCAGGAGGGCGCCGAATTCGAGGTTGCGTTGGTTGGCGGCGCCCAGGCCCAGCTCGCCGGCCACGGACATGGTCAGCTCCACCACGCTCTTGCAGTGCTCTCCCGTGTAGCCGTCATCGGCCTCGACCACGTCGCCCAGGACGAGTGCCGTTCCCCGGTAGGCGCTGCCCAGCTCCAGCAGGCTCTCCAGGCGGCGCCGGCGCTCGTTGGCGAAGATGGCCAGAATCGCCAGCAGCGGGACCAGCGCGAGGGGGGCCAGCGGGTAGCGGTCCATCTCCGCCGCCACAACCAGGGCCGGAAAGGCCAGCGCGGCGTCGATCACGTAGACCCAGCTCTCACGGATCTGTGAGGCCAGGGTGGCGCTGCGCTCGATCGTCAGGCGCAGGGAGAGGACGAAGAAGTCGATGGCAAATTGAGCCAGCAGGGCGACGATCAGAAGCCCGGCGCTGGCATGGTCCGGCGAAACGCCGGCCACTGTGAACACCACGCACGGTCCGATGGCAAACCAGGCGTTGGCGGGGGTGTGCAGGAGTCGCATGGCTGGTACCTGGCCCCGGAGCACATCCGGGCTGCGCGCGGCGATCAGCGCCCCGGCCACCGCGAGTGGAATCAGCGCCACGGGCATCGCGAACAGCAGTGGGACGAAGGCCAGCTGGATTGGCGCCGTGAAGCCAAACGGGGTCTCAAACCGGACCATCGTGGCCACCACGAGCACGACCAGGCACGTCGCCGCGGCCAGCAGGGAGAACGCGTGGGGGGGATTTGCCAGCCACAACCCAGCCGTGACGGCGAACAGCCCGACACCGGCCACCGTTTCGGCGGCGCGCTCGCGGAAGCTCATCCGGGCGGAGGCACGCCGCAGCGTGTCGGCCAGCAGGTCCTGCTCTTCGACCGTTGGCTCGAGCGCCATGGAGCCTTTATCGACACAACGGCGCGCCGCCGGGATCGGACAATTGTCCAGAAATCCCCCTATCGGACCAGCCGTCGGGGGCTCGGGCCGATCCCAGGCGAGCAAACCAACTGAAAAGGGCAAACCCAGCGCGAGCCGGGGACGCAAAGCTAGAGGTCTCCCAGACGGGAGATAGCTCGGTTGCCAGTGCACACCTGGAAGGTGCGTACGAATGAAGAAGTTCCTTTTCAGCCGACGTCTCATCGGTCTGGGGGTCGTATTAGGGACGTTCGCCGCGCTGCCCCTCGGGGTTGCCTCTGCGGCGCCCGCGCCTTCCGCGCCCTGCCCCGATGAGCAGTTCTCCCAGCCCTTCCTCTCCTTCGGTGACAGTCAGTCGTACACGCTGGCGCCGGGCGAGAGCGCCGACAACTTCGACGGCACTGGCTGGGTCCTGAGCGGCGGGGCGACCATCCTGACCACGACGCTCGACGACGGGAGCACGGGCGAGGTCCTGGACCTGCCTGCCGGCTCCACCGCCGTCAGCCCGGCCATGTGCGTGTCGACGGGATACCCGTTCGGCCGGATGATGAGCCGGGTCGTAGGCCCGGCGCCGGGCAAGGCCGCGCCACCGCCCCCACCGGGGGATGGGCCCACCCCGCCGCCACCGCCGAAGCTCTCGCCGCCCAAGGTGACGTTCACCGTCTCCCCGGTCGACGGGGGCCCCGGTCACCACATGGATGTCCCCGGCAAGGCCGACTGGAAGATCACACACAAGATCCCGGTCGCGCCAGGGAACCCGGGTACCGGAGATGTGCAGTTCACCTTCTCCGCCGACGAAAAGAGCAGCGAGCTCCAGGTCTACAACCTCTATGTAGACCCCCGGATGCTTCGCTGACTCTCCTCATCGCCTGCGGGCCCGTCGCTCTCCTGGGTGGCGGGCCCGCAGTGCATCAGGGCCCAAATCCCACCCGCGGGCGTTCACGCTCACCAGGTAGGGAATTCGTCCACGCCGCCGCGGGCGGCTTGCCGAACGCCGGTTTTCCCCCTACACTCCCGCCGTCGGCCGATAGTCGTAGCCGCCCAACTAGCGGATCCGCGCCACATACGCGGGTGTCCCAGGGCGGGGTCCGTGAGAGCCGAACAGTCCTACACAGGGCGCTGATGCCGTGTGCTATCTTTGCTGGTCGCGCTTTGAATGAGTTAAGGCGCCCCTGAGGGGGTGACCCGTGCTCCTCCGAGCGCGGTCTCTCCCTCCCTCTCGACGCCCGAGGAGTCGCCGTCTTGGCAACCACTCAAGCCCCCCGGACGCGCCGCAGCTTCGCGCGTCTGAACAAGGTTCTCGATGTCCCCAACCTGATCGACATCCAACGCAGGTCCTTCCGATGGCTGACCGACCCTGAGAAGGGTGGTCTGCGCGAGACGATCGACGACGTCTCGCCGATTGAGGACTACACCGGCAATCTCGCCGTCCAGTTCGGCGAGCTCAAGTTCGACGAGCCCGTCGCCAACCTTGACCAGTGCCGTGAGAAGGACCTCACCTACTCCCGGCCCCTGACCGTCACCGTCTCATTCATCAACCGGGAGACCGGTGAGATCCGTGAGCAGTCGGTGTTCATGGGCGACTTCCCCTGGATGACCGACCGGGGCACGTTCGTCATCAACGGGACTGAGCGCGTGGTTGTCACGCAGCTGGTCCGTTCCCCCGGCGCGTACGTGATGGAGCCCAAGGACCGTGAGAAGCAGGTCTTCATCGCCAACCTGATGCCGGCCCGCGGGTCGTGGCTCGAGCTTGAGATTGACAAGAAGGGCCGTGTCTACGTCCGCATCGACCGCAAGCGCAAGCTTCCGGTGACCGTGCTTCTGCGGGCCATGGGATACGTCTCCGACGAGGAGATCCTGAAGCTCTTCGACAACTCCCTCTACGTCCGCAACACGATCGACTCGGACCCCGAGATGGTCCGCAGCGAGGAGGGCGCGCTGATCGAGCTGTTCAAGAAGCAGCGCCCGGGCGAGCCGCCCTCGATCGACGCCGCCAAGGCGCTTCTCAACCAGCTGTTCTTCGACCCCAAGCGTTATGACCTCACGAGGGTGGGGCGCTACAAGCTGAACTCGCGCCTGGGCCTGGATATCGACCTCGATACCCGGGTCCTGACCCACGAGGACATCATCGCGCTGGTCAAGGAGCTGGTCTCGCTGCCCAAGCTGCTGGGGATGCCCGAGGAGCCCGATGAGGAGATCAAGGACTTCGCGGCCGAGGCGATCACGATGCCGCGCGAGCCCGTCGAGGATCACCTCGACGAGTACGAGCACTTCGGCAACCGCCGGCTGCGCACCGTCGGTGAGCTGATCCAGGAGGCCTTCCGGATCGGCCTGTACCGGATGGAGCGAGTCGTGCGCGAGCGTCTGACGACCGAGGACGCCGACACGATCACGCCGCAGACGATCATCAACATCCGCCCGGTCGTCGCCGCGCTGAAGGAGTTCTTCGGCTCCTCACAGCTCAGCCAGTTCATGGATCAGACGAACAGCCTGGCGGGCCTCAGGCACCGCAGGAGGCTGTCGGCGCTGGGCGCGGGCGGTCTAACCCGCGAGCGCGCGCCGATCGAGGTGCGCGACGTTCACCCCACCCACTACGGGCGCATGTGCCCGATTGAGACTCCGGAAGGTCCGAACATCGGCCTGATCGGCTCGCTGTCCTCCTACGCGGAGGTGTCCGAGCACGGCTTCGTCACCACCCCGTATCGGGTGGTCGACAACGGTGTGGTCACGAACAAGATCCTCCACCTGGATGCCACCCAGGAGGAGGAGCAACTGATCGCCCAGGCCAACACGCCGGTGGACGGGAACGGCAAGCTCAGCGGCCCGGAGGTCGTCTGCCGCACCCAGGCCGGCCACTACGTCACCGCTCGTCCCAAGGACGTCGACCTGATCGACGTCTCCCCCGAGCAGATCTGGTCGGTCACGACCGCCATGATCCCGTTCCTGGAGCACGACGACGCCAACCGGGCGCTGATGGGCTCCAACATGCAGGCCCAGGCCGTGCCGCTGCTCGTGACCGACGCCCCGCTGGTGGGCACCGGCATCGAGCGCCGCGCGGCGATTGACACCGGCGACCTGGTGGTGGCGGACGAGGCCGGCACCGTGGCTTACGTCGACGCCGAGCAGATCGTCGTGGACTCCAAGTCGGGCTCCCAGGTCGAGTATCCGCTGCAGAAGTTCATGCGCTCCAACCAGGGGACGCTGATCCACCAGAAGCCGATCGTGGGCGTGGGCCAGACGATCAAGGCCGGCGACGTGCTGGCCGACGGGTCGGCGACCGATCAGGGCGAGATGGCGCTGGGCAAGAACCTGCTGGTCGCCTTCATGTCCTGGGAGGGCTACAACTTCGAGGACGCGATCATCCTCTCGCGCCGGCTGGTCTCAGACGACGAGCTGACCTCGATCCACATCGAGGAGTACGAGATCGACGCCCGGACGACCAAGCTGGGCGACGAGGAGATCACCCGCGACATCCCCAACCGGTCCGAGGAGTCGCTGCGCAACCTGGATGACCGGGGAATCGTGCGCATCGGCGCCGAGGTGGCTTCCGGCGACCTGCTGGTGGGCAAGGTCACGCCGAAGGGCGAGACCGAGCTGACGGCGGAGGAGAAGCTGATCCGGGCCATCTTCAAGGAGAAGGCCCGCGAGGTCCGCGACACCTCGCTGAAGGTCCCGCACGGCGAGGGCGGCGTCGTGATCGACGTCATGACCTTCAGCCGGGCCGACGGCGACGACCTCCCACCCGGAGTCAATGAGCTGGTCCGCGTGTTCGTGGCCAAGAAGCGCAAGATCGCCGAGGGCGACAAGCTGGCCGGCCGCCACGGCAATAAGGGCGTGATCTCCAAGATCGTGGACGTCGAGGACATGCCGTTCCTGGAGGACGGCACCCCCGTGGACGTGATCCTCAACCCCCTGGGTGTGCCCAGCCGGATGAACCTCGGCCAGATCCTGGAGACCCACCTGGGCTGGGTGGCGGCCAACGGCTGGTACGACGACGGCTCAGACGCCTACCGCCAGGCTCACAAGGGCAATGGCCGGGACGGGTCGTCCGCCAAGGTCTACGTGGCCACGCCGGTGTTCGACGGGGCGACCGTGACCGATGTGGACACGGCCCTGGTCAAGTGGCAGGACGAGCATGAGGGCCGGATCCGGATGGACGTGGACAAGAAGCGCCGCGTCGGCGAGCAGGCCTCGGGCAAGGTGAGGCTGTTCAACGGCCGCTCCGGTCAGCCGTTTGAGGAGCAGGTGACCGTCGGTCACATGTACATCCTCAAGCTGCTCCACCTGGTCGATGACAAGATCCACGCTCGCTCCACCGGCCCGTACTCGCTGGTCACCCAGCAGCCGCTGGGTGGTAAGGCGCAGTTCGGCGGCCAGCGTTTCGGCGAGATGGAGGTGTGGGCGCTCGAGGCCTACGGCGCCGCGTACACCCTCCAGGAGATGCTCACGATCAAGTCCGATGACACGGTCGGCCGCGTGAAGGCTTACGAGGCGATCGTCAAGGGCGAGAACATCGCCGAGCCCTCGATCCCCGAGTCGTTCAAGGTCCTGCTCAAGGAGATGCAGTCGTTGGCCCTGGACGTCAACGTGGTCTCCGAGGAGGGCGAGCGCGCCGAGATGCGCGAGGAGGACGACGACCTGCTCCGGGCCGCAGAAGAGCTCGGCATCGACCTCAGTGGCGTTCGCGCCACCGACGGCGCCGCCGCTGACGAGACCGCGGAGCACGAGGGCGAGACGGTCGAGGCCTCCGAGGAGGAGGTCGAGGTCGAGGACCCCGACCTCGAGCCCGGTGAGGAGCTGGCCTCGGAGGACTTCGCCTCAAACGGAGACCCAATGATCGATGAGGACGTCCCGGCCGGCGAGGCCGAGGGCGTGCTGGAGGAGGGCGAGGCATGACGGCCGCGGCTGGCCGCCGCCGCTCTCGTCCGACCACGTTTTCAAGCAGATAGGAATCACTTTGATCGACATCAATAACTTCGACGCGATTGAGATCGGACTCGCCTCTTCCAAGCAGATCCGATCCTGGAGCTCGGGCGAGGTGACCAAGCCTGAGACGATCAACTACCGCACGCTCAAGCCCGAAAAGGACGGGCTCTTCTGCGAGCGCATCTTCGGTCCCACCAAGGACTGGGAGTGCTACTGCGGAAAGTACAAGCGCGTCCGCTACAAGGGCATCGTGTGCGAGCGCTGCGGCGTCGAGGTCACTCGCTCCAAGGTCCGCCGCGAGCGCATGGGCCACATCGACCTGGCCGCCCCCGTGTCGCACATCTGGTTCTTCAAGGGCGTGCCCAGCCGGATCGGTTATCTGCTGGACATGGCGCCCAAGGAGCTCGAGAAGGTCCTGTACTTCGCCGCCTCGGTCGTCACCTGGGTGGATGACGAGGCTCGGGGCAACGACCTGGACTCGCTGGAGGGCGAGGTCAACAAGGTCCTTGACGCCTACGCGGCCGAGAAGGAGGAGCGGATCCTGGAGCTCAAGGAGTCGCTGGCCCGGCGCGAGCAGTACCTGGACGGCGGCAAGACCGCCCGGGACTTCTCAAACGAGGATCACATCTGGGTGGAGGGCCTGGGGATCAACATCGCCAAGACCTCCGACGAGGAGCTGGACAAGCTCCGCAAGGACCTGAAGAAGAGCTTCCAGGCCGACATCGACGACACCGAGGCCTACATCGAGGACGCGGCCGAGCGCCTGCGTCAGGTGTGGGAGCTGTTCAAGACGATGAAGCCCAAGGACATCGTCAACGACGAGACGACCTTCCGTGAGCTCAAGGACCGCTTCGGTTCGCCGTATGGCTTCGGCGAGTACTTCCGCGGAGGCATGGGCGCCGAGGCTGTTCGCGACCTGCTCGCGCAGGTGGGCCTGGACGACGAGGCGGCAGATCTGCAGGAGCAGGTCAAGACGGCCAAGGGCCAGAAGCAGGCCCGGGCGGTCAAGCGCCTGAAGGTCGTCTCGGCCTTTATCAACTCGGGCAACAAGCCGGAGATGATGATCCTGGAGGCGGTCCCCGTGATCCCGCCCGAGTTGCGGCCGATGGTCCAGCTGGACGGCGGTCGCTTCGCCACCTCGGACCTCAACGACCTCTATCGGCGCGTCATCAACCGCAATAACCGCCTCAAGCGGCTGCTCGACCTGGGCGCTCCGGAGATCATCGTCAACAACGAGAAGCGGATGCTGCAGGAGTCGGTGGACGCGCTGTTTGACAACGGCCGGCGCGGCCGTCCCGTCACCGGCCCGGGCAATCGGCCGCTGAAGTCGCTGTCCGACATGCTCAAGGGCAAGCAGGGCCGGTTCCGCCAGAACCTGCTCGGCAAGCGCGTTGACTACTCCGGCCGGTCGGTGATCGTGTCCGGGCCGTCGCTCCGGTTGCACCAGTGCGGTCTGCCCAAGCTGATGGCCCTGGAGCTGTTCAAGCCGTTCATCATGGCCCGGCTGGTCGAGCGCAAGTCGGCTCAGAACATCAAGGCGGCCAAGAAGATGGTCGACTCGATGATCCCCGAGGTGTGGGACGTGCTCGAGGAGGTCATCCACGAGCATCCGGTGCTCCTGAACCGGGCGCCGACGCTGCACCGCCTGGGCATCCAGGCCTTCGAGCCGGTGCTGGTGGAGGGCAAGGCGATCCAGGTTCATCCCCTGGTCTGCCACGCCTTCAACGCTGACTTCGACGGTGACCAGATGGCGGTCCACCTCCCGCTCTCGGCCGAGGCCCAGGCAGAGGCCCGGATCCTGATGCTGTCCTCCAACAACATCCTGTCCCCGGCGCACGGCGCGCCGCTGGCCACGCCCAGCCAGGACATGGTCCTGGGCGCCTACTACCTGACCTATGGTCCGGATGCTGAGGAGCTGGAGAAGATCGACCCGGCCACCCACGAGCCGCGGCCGCACGTGTACCGCACCGCCCAGGAGGCGGAGTGGTCCTACGAGCACGGCGTGGTCAAGCTTCACGACCTGGCCGAGTACCGGCCCCTGGGTCTTGAGGGAGGTCACCTGCTGACCACGGTCGGCCGGATCATCTACAACGACAACATCGAGCGGGCGGTGGCCCAGGCCCTGGGCGACAACTTCGACCCCAGCCTGTACGTCTTCATCAACCGGTCGATGAAGAAGAAGGACACCACCAAGCTGGTGGACGACCTGGTCCAGGCCTATGGGGCCGCCACGATCTCACTGGTCCTGGATGCCTTCAAGGACATCGGCTTCCATTACGCCACCCAGGCCGGGGTGACGATCTCCAAGAACGACGTCCAGACCCCGCCCAACAAGCAGGAGATCCTGGCTCGCTACGAGACGCAGCTGCAGGTCCTCGAGGGCCAGTACGACGCGGGCGAGATCACCCAGGAGGAGCGTCACGAAGCGGTGACCAAGCTCTGGGATCGGGCCACCAACGAGGTCGGCCTGGCCCTGTACGACCATCTGGACGAACTCAACCCGATCTTCATGATGGCCAACTCCGGGGCCCGCGGCTCGTTCTCGCAGATCCGGCAGCTGGCGGGCATGCGGGGTCTGATGGCCAACCCGAAGGGGGAGATCATCGAGCGTCCGATCAGGGCCAACTTCATGGAGGGCCTGAGCGTGCTCGAGTACTTCATCTCGACCCACGGGGCTCGCAAGGGACTGGCCGACACGGCGCTGCGGACGGCCGACTCGGGGTACCTGACCCGGCGGCTGGTGGACGTGGCCCAGGACGTGATCATCCGCCAGGAGGATTGCGGTACCCAGCAGAGCATCGGGATGCCCGTGACCAAGCTGGAGGTCGATCCTGAGACCCGGAACCTGCGTCCCACGGGCGAGCCCAACGACAACCTGATCGGCCGAATCGCCGCTGATAACGTCAAGACCAAGCGCGGCCGGGTGATCGTGGAGAAGGGCAAGGAGATCGATCGTGGCGAGCTGGCCGACCTGGTCGAGGCCTGGCACGACGACACAGAGAAGAACCACGTGGTCGCGGTGCCGGTCCGCTCGGTGCTCAAGTGCGAGGCCCCCACCGGCGTCTGCCAGGCCTGCTACGGACGGTCGCTGGCCTCGGGCAACCTGGCCCAGATCGGTGACGCGGTCGGCATCATCGCCGCCCAGTCGATCGGCGAGCCGGGTACCCAGCTGACGATGCGGACCTTCCACACCGGCGGCGTGGCCGGCGCCGACATCACTCACGGCCTGCCGCGCGTGGTGGAGCTGTTCGAGGCCCGCAAGCCCAAGGGCCTGGCCAAGATCGCCGAGGTCGGCGGGAAGGTGTCGATCGAGGACTCCGACAAGGCCATCACGGTGGTCATCACCGATGACGGCGGCGAGGAGCACCGCCACACGTTCCCCCGTCGGACCCGGCTGTTTGTCGACGCCGGGCAGAAGATCGAGCCGGGCACCCAGCTCAACGAGGGCTCGCTGTATCCGCACGAGCTGCTGGCCGTCCGCGACCGGACTGAGACCGAGCTGTACCTGGTCCGAGAGGTCCAGGAGGTCTACGTGTCCCAGGGCGTGGACATCAACGACAAGCACATCGAGCTGATCGTGCGTCAGATGATGAAGAAGGTTCGGGTCGACCAGAAGGGCGACACCGACCTGCTCCCCGGCCAGTTCGTGGACCGCTACGAGTACGCCAGGATCAACCAGGCCGTGATCGACGCCGGCGGCGAGGCCGCCCAGGCTGAGGAGATCATCCTCGGGATCACCAAGGCGTCGCTGAACACGGACTCGTTCCTGTCCGCCGCCTCCTTCCAGGAGACGACCAAGGTCCTGACCGATGCTGCCCTGGAGGGCAAGATCGACCGGCTCAACGGGCTCAAGGAGAACGTGATCATCGGCAAGCTGATCCCGGCCGCCACCGGGCTCAAGCGCTACCGCCGGATTGAGATCGAGCCCTCCGAGCCGCTTCCCCGCGGCATCGACGAGTCCGGGCTGCTGGACCACGACGAGCTGGCAGCCGAACTGGGGCTGTCCGACGGCGACGGGGTCAGCGGCTTCGGCGGACTGGATCAGGATCTGCTCGACCTGGAGCACATCGGCGGCAACGGCGGCTCGGGCCTCGGCTTCGCCGAGGAGCTGGCCGAGCTCGACCTGCCCGACGACGGGCCTGCTGAGGAGGAGTAGTCACTAGCTGAGCTGTTGGAGGGCGGGCTCCCGCTGGGCGCCCGCCCTCCCTGCGCTCAGGGCGGGAACGCTCCCCCGTCAGAGCGCTCCACGGCTAGAACAAGCGTCCAGACGCGCCTCTAGGACAATCGGCCAGAAACCGGTGTAAGCGCAGGCGGTTTCGGCCGGGGGGTCGATCCACCGGGTGTGCCCCGGATCTCCCCCCGCCTTGCCCAATGGCGTCTGGTTCTGATACTGACCGCCTCCATCGCCTGCCTGTTCGGGGCCGGCGTGGGGACGGCGGCCGCCAACCCGCTTCCTCCCGAGGGCGTGTTTGAGAATTGTGCCCTGGACACCCAGATGTCCACCTGTGTTCAGCGTCTGCAGGCGATGCACCAGGGCGGCATTCAGGTCGTGCTGATCACGGCCTGGTCGGGGTCGCTCGATTCCCTTTCCACGTACGCCCAGGCCGCCCACTCAATGGGGATGTCTGTGATGTGGGAGCTCAGCAACCCGATCTGGTGGCAGAGCCCGGCCAGCGGAACGCAGATCGACGGCTATGTGTCCGGCTTCGCCACGGCCTGTGGCTGCACGCAGAACGGCGCGGTGCTCGACTACATGATCAGCTGGCTGGCCCAGCTCCCGGGAACGTACGGGTACTACGCCGCCGATGACTCGATGCTCGGCCCGGGCGACAGGGATGGCGTGGCCGCCTTCGTGTCCCGGATCAAGCGCGACGATCCGGTCCACACGGTCATGATCGGATCGGGCGACGCCCGACAGG
>DASXCS010000051.1:0-111406 GCA_036490975.1 Solirubrobacteraceae bacterium | reverse complement strand
GCCGGATCCGGCCGGCACCGACGATCTGGTGTTCGTGGTACGAGTACTTCAAGGCGGTGAGCGAGGCCGACATCGATGAAAATCTCGAGGCGATCGCGGCAAGGGGGCTGCCGGTCGATGTAATCCAGCTCGATGACGGTTATCAGCGCGAGGTGGGCGATTGGTTGACCGTCTCGGCCCAGTTCAAGGGCTTGCCGGGGATCGTCGAACGGATCCGTGCGCGCGGCCACCGAGCCGGGATCTGGATCTGCCCATTCTTGGTGGGAGCCCGATCGAGCATCGCCATCGAGCATCCAGACTGGCTGGTGCGCTCGGAGTCCGGCGCGCCCGCCGCCACGGGCGGGGATAGCCATCCGCTCGACGTGACACATCCTGGCGCCCAGGAGTATCTGACCTCGGTTCTCCGCCGGTTTGTCGAGCTCGGCATTGACTTCTTCAAGCTCGACTTCCTGTATGCCGGGGCGCTGGACGGTCGCCGCTATGACACCTCCCTCACGAGCAGCCAGGCATACCGGCGCGGCTTGGCGCAGGTGCGCTCGGTGGTCGGGGCCGAACCGTACCTTGTCGGCTGCGGCGCGCCGCTGCTGCTGTCGGTCGGGATGGTCGACGCGATGAGGGTCAGTGCCGACACGTGGGCACGGTGGTCGGCACCCGAGGGAGACATGAGTCAGCCCGCCGGTGAGTCCGCGGAGCTGTCCGTGCTGGCACGCGCCTACCAGCACGGCCACTATTGGGTCAACGATCCCGACTGCCTATTACTGGGTGCCGACGTCGAGCGTCGTCAACGTCGGGCGCACATGATCCGCGAGTACGGCGGGCTGCGCGGTCTCTCGGGCCGGGTCGCCAGCCTCGACACCTGGGCGTTGAACACCGCGCGCCGCTTGCTCACCACCGTCCCACCACCGACACCATTTCTGCGACCCCAGCCACCATGCACGGGCCACACCGTCCCCTGACCGAGGTTCCACACGCAGGCAGGAATTCGGCCGCGACGCTCGCAAGCACGGCAGAGCCCGGGCGGCCGGGGCTTGGTGTGCTTTGGACTCGCAGGTGGGGTTTCCCGACGGAGCGTCAGGCAAGATGACTACACTGATCGCCAAGGTCGGGCATCAGGCCCGGCGAAGTAGTGCCAGCGTTCGTAGTTGTTGCCCTAAGCACCTCTCGCGTTTCGCAGCACACACAATCTCCCGGGAGGGAACACATGGCAACTGGAACCGTGAAGTGGTTCAACGACGAGAAGGGCTTTGGATTCATCACGCCCGACGATCAGGGCAAGGACCTGTTCGTGCATCACTCGGCGATCGCCGGCAGCGGCTTTAAGTCGCTCGCCGAAGGCGCGAAGGTGTCCTACGACGCCGAGCAGGGTCCAAAGGGACCCGCCGCAGCGAACGTTCAGACCATCTAGAGCACCACTCGCTTCACAGAACGGCCCGCCATCGTGCGGGCCGTTCTGCGTTCCGGGGCGCCGGAGCCGGGCGAGATCCGCTCACTCGTCGGCTGGAGCAGAGGCACCGGCCGAGCCAAGACCTGCTTTTCGCGAGCTTGTTGGCGCCGTCGCCTGTGAGACGATGCGCGCGTGACCGACTTGCGCGTTATCGCGGCTGCGGTACTGCGCGATCGAGGCCTGCTGCTCGTGAGCAAACATGCGGCACCCACGGTCCACTACCTGCCAGGCGGGAAGCCGAAACCAGGCGAGGCGCCACTGGGCTGTTTGGCCCGCGAAGTCCGAGAGGAGCTCGGCTGTGAACTGGTCCAGCCGCGACTCTTTGCAGATGTCCGGGCTCCAGCTGCTTTAGAGGGCGTTGAGATGCACATGACCGTCTACCTCACGGATCTGGACGGCAGGCCTGCGGCGGCCGCCGAAATCGCGTCGCTCGTCTGGTGGCCTACGACGGACGTCGCACTAGCGCCTGCCGTCCGGCTCGAGGTGATTCCGAAGCTTCAGCGTCACGGACTGCTCGGTGACAGACTCCCGGCCGGGCGGCCCCGCTCATGCGAGAGGAGCGGTCCGGGTCCGAGCCGGCGGCTCCTCCGCGGCCAGGGCTCGCTGGGTCGTGGCCTCTCGGCACCGCCCGCGGACGACGGGAGGTGAGCGCTTACAGAAGTTCGTTGACCGCCGCGTGCAGGAGCCGGTTTCGTCGGCGGAGAAAGCCCCGACGCGGTCCGTACAGGATGAGCTCGATCCTGTTCGCCAACAGTTCAGCCCCGTCCGAATACGCGATCTGCAGCGAGTCGAGGTCATAGTAGTTGACCGTACGGGCGGCTACCCGCGCGCGCTCGAGCGGTCCAGACGGTGCCACCGGTCGCGCTACCGGCGAGCTCAGAGCGAGCATCTCGGCGTCGCCGCCCCAGTGCTCCAGGACGACCTCCGGGGTGTGTTCGCCGGTCGGGCCGTTTGCATCGATTGTTCCCGGCTCGGTCACCCGCACGCGGTATTGGTCGGCTGATGCCGAGCACTGTCCCCGGCCGGCTCGGACGGTTGCGGCGTGGGAGAGCCGTCCGCAGGTGACCGCCGCAAGCGCGACAACCACACGGTCCTGCTGCGCTCTCGCGGACATCAGGAGCACGGTACATGCCGCTGCCCGATCGACGGCTGGCACGCGAAAGCACCCGTGTGACGGGGACGGTGCTAGGCCGCTGCGTCTGGGTGGAAGGAGCCTCGAGGAGCACTCTCCTTACGGAACTCAGAACCCAGTCTCACGGCGGACTTACACCCTCCTGCGATCTTCAGCAGGCCATGAGAGATCGCATTTTTGAGCGCTCCGCCAGTCAAGAGCGCGGGACTCGCGTGATGGCATCAGCCGCCATCGCAGCGAGCACGTTCGTTCTGGCGCTGCCTATGGTGCTCCCGGCGATCGCGCGGGCGCGCGCTTCGGTCAGACGGGGCACGGCGTCTTACTGGATCGCGCCGCACGGGGCCGCGTTCAGCTCACACAAACACCACATCGCCCCGTCCTATCCGGCCGATTTGACCGTGTTGGCAGCTGGTCGCGAGCTCTCATCCAACCCACTCAGGGCGATCTCAGCGGTTCAACCACATGAGCGCCTGGCACCCGCGACCTCGGCTCGCGGTCCGCCTAGCGTCAGCAACAACCCCTGATTGAGCAGGCGGGGCGGCTCTCTGCCGCCCCGCCTCCATGCAGACCGAGTTGGGCCCCGCTCCGGCGCGAGCCCACCCTGCGCCTTCCCGACCGCGTTTGTCCGATAGCTGCCGCGGGTCGCCCGACGTTGGGGACCGTTGGACCGGCGTTCACCGGCACCAGGCGCTGGTAGGTTGCACGGCATGCTCGGCAGGGGCCCCGGACTCGCTGTTCTCGTTGCCGTCCTGGCAGCTGTCGTCGTGCCCTCGGCTGGTGCGACCCAGCGGCCAAGGCGGAAGTCGAACATGTCCTGTGCCAGCCCCCGCGTCCTGCTGCTGGGCTCCTATCCCTCGGAGGTCAGCACCAACCTGTCGCTGGAGAAGCTCGGTCCCGGGCAGCCGACGACCGTGCAGGGACACGATTTCTACTCGGGCCGACTCGAGGGCCGTCGCGTGGTCCTGGGCATCGCCGGACAATCGCCCGCCGACACCTACGCCATCACCGAGCTTGCTCTGAGTCGGTTCTCGTGCCTCAGCGCGGTCGTGTTCGAGGGCACCGCCGGCGGGGGCGGCGAGTCGGGCCTCGCGGACGTGACAGTCCCCAGCCGCTGGACTGAATACGACGGGCAGGCGTTCGCCCACGGCCGGACCTCCGCGAAGGTCAGCGCCAAGGCCCTCGCGGTCGCCAGGTCGATCGCCGGACAGGCCACGTCGGAGCTCGGCGACATCGCGGCGGTCGACGATGGTCCGTGCGCCTGCTCGGGGCTCGTCGACAGCCTCAAGCTCGTGCCGGCACTGCGGTCCCCGAGGGTCATCGTCGGCGGCCGCGGTGAGACCGACAACACGGGCGGGAGCGACCGGTGTCTCGCCGATGGCGGGATGCTCGACGGCTGCAACCCGTGTCCGCCCGCGTCGATGCCGGCGCTGGTCCAGAGCGGTGTGACCGCCGGGGCGAGAACGTCGACGGCCGCGGCGAAGATGGCGTCACTCGCCGCATGGGAAGGCGTCCTCGTCCCGAATGCGGCCGAGCTGCTTTCCCGTGTCACCCCGCCGTCGCCGTCCGCGCGGCGTGCCGCATCGAACCAGTCAGACACAGCGTCCGGCGCCATGTATGTCGCGGATGACCAGCAGACCACGGCCGCGATGCTCGCCGCGCAGGCGGACCGTGTGCCGTTCATCGCCTTCCGTGGCATCTCCGACACGAGCGCGGTCGGCGACCTCTGGCCGTCCGAGTGGTTGGTCTACCAGCAGCTCGCGGCCGACAACGCCGCCGTCGCCGCGCGACTCTGGATTGGCGCCTGGAATGTCCGCGCGCTCGTACGAGGTTGACTAGAGATCAACGAAGTGCGGCGCGGCCCGAGCAACGACTACCCGCTTCCGGCCGCCAAGAAGCTCAGCAACGCTTCGTGAGCCTGCTTTGGGCGCTCGAGTTGCGGCACGTGCCCGCAGTCGAGCTCTAGATGCTCGGCATGCGGCAGCGCCTCACGGACGTGTCGGGCGAAGCTGATCGGGACGATCGGGTCCTTGCGGCCCCACACGAACAGGCTCGGCGGCTTCAGGCCCGGCAGCCGGGTCCAGAACCCGTCCGGTCCGTGAGGCTCCTCGAGGTAGATGTTTCGGGCCGCAGCGTAGAACGCGGCGCGGCCTCGCGGGGTCAGGTAGGAGCGCAGGAACTCGTCGATCCCGGCGGCGGTCCATTCGTTGTCGGCTCCGGGGATGAGCCGGCGGACGATTCCGTCGACGATCGTCCGCGGGGCCGGCTGGATCAGCCCCAGCTGCGGGGGCACCCAGCGCAGGTACGGCGACCATGGCCGGTCCCGCAGCCAGGCCAGCGATGGCGCCAGCAGGGCGATGCGCCGTACGCGCTCGGGCGCGCGCAGGCCAACCTCGATCGCGACACGACCGCCCATGCTGTTGCCGACGAAGTCGGCGCGGTCGAGCTCAAGCGCGTCGAGCAGCGCGGTCATCGTCTGAGCGAAGTAGGGCGCGTTGTACGGCACCTGGATCGGCTTGTCCGAGTCGCCAAACCCGGGTAGGTCGACGGCGATCGCGCGGTGATGGGGCGCGAGCGCGGCCAGCGTCGGCAAGAATGAGACCTTCGTGGCGCCGAGCCCGTGGATCATCACCACCGCAGGACCCGCGCCGGCCTCCGAGATCGAGATCCTGCCATTCGCAGTGCGGATCGTGCGCAGTCGCAGGCCTCCCTGCTGCGCGTCCGCCGTGGCGGCAAGAAAGCCGATCCCGAGGTGGAGGTCGTAGCGGACCTGCAGCCGCCCGCGGCGGAACGCGTCCATCCCGCCGCGAAGATCCTGAGCGATGCTCCGCCACGTGCCGGGATCGGCGCGCAGCATGGCATCCGGGCGCTGGCCGCGGTCGGCTGGCACCAGCTTCGCCGTCTTGCCGGCGAGCAGCACGTCGAACGGCAGCGAGCCCGCACCCGCGAGACGGATCCTCGCATGGGGGCGCCCGAGTTCGAACACTTCGGGGCTGTAGCGCTCAACCAGTTGGCGCAGCGCCGGCGGGGCGGCTGCCGCAGTCCCAGTGCTCATTGCCCGGTTCATCGGATCTGTATTCCCGAAATCCGACACGGAATCACCGGCCACCGAGAGATCCCGGCCATTTGACGGTGGCACTTGAACTGCCGATCGCGTCTGCGTGAGCAGGGCGGGCTCGAGCGTACGGCGCGCCGCTCATGAACGCAGCTCGAGTCCTTCGAATTGCCCGGACTCGCGCCATGCAGCGAGGAGCTCGAAGAACGGAAGTGGGCCCTTGCCGTAAGAGCTCACCAGGAATCCGTCGCCACCAGGCTGCCCTTCGTTGTTGTAGTAGCCCGGTGTGCACTGCTCCTGAAAGGAACGAACGTCACGCGCGGCTTCCGCCAGCATTGTCAGCCATTCGCCCTCGGCGGCGGCCGTCACCTCGATTTCCCGCAGGCCGGTGTCGAGCGCATGGCGCACGATGTGCGCGAGGTGCGTCGACGCCTGGTCGAGCAGATGCGGATAGTTGACGGTGAAGGCCCCCTGCATGTGACTGACCACGAACATGTTGGGAAACCCATGCACGTGCATCCCGTGCAGTGAGCGCAGGCCGTCGGACCAGTACTCCGACAGCGGGGTGCCACGCGAGCCGAGCACGTCGAAGCCGGCGCGGCGTGTGTAGGCGGTACCGACCTCAAAGCCCGTGGCGAAGATGAGGCAGTCGAGCTCATACTCGGTGTCTCCCACCTCGACGCCGGCTTCGGTAATGCGCTCCACACCGCGTCCGTCGGTGTCGACCAGCGTGACGTTGGGCCGGTTGAACGCCTGCAGGTACTCGTCATGGAAGCACGGTCGCTTGCAGAACTGCCGGTACCAGGGCTTGAGCGCCTCGGCGGTCACGGGGTCCTGCACGATGGTGCCGACCCGAGCGCGGATCTGCTCCATCTTCTCGAAGTCGGCGAGCTCGAGGACGCTGCCGGCTCCTCTGGCAGCCTTGCCCTCGCGCAACATCGCGACGAATTTGCCGATGATGTCGGTCCATCCGTCCATGACCAGGTCGACGTCGGTCAGTCCGCCCGAGGTCAACGTCGTGAAGTTCGCCATGCGGGTCCGCTGCCAGCCCGGTTTCAGCGAAGCAGCCCAGTCCGGATCCGTGGGACGGTTCCCGCGCACGTCGATCGACGAAGGCGTGCGCTGAAACAAGTACAGGTGCTCGGCGGCGGCGACCACATGCGGAACCACCTGCACAGCCGTCGCGCCCGTCCCGATGATCCCGACCCGCTTGCCGTGCAAGCGCTCGAGCTCGCCGCTGGAGTCGCCGCCGGTGTATTCGTAGTCCCAGCGGCTGGTGTGAAACGAGTGGCCCTTGAATGAACTAAGTCCCGGGACACCGGGAAGCTTGGGTCGATGCAACGGCCCACTGCCAACGACCAAGAACTGCGCCGAAAATCGGTCCCCGCGGCTGGTCCTCACCGTCCAGCACGACCGATCGCGGTCCCACTCGACTCCGGTCACCTCAGTTGACAGGCACGCCTGACGGTAGAGGTCGTAGTGCTCGGCGATCCGACGGCAGTGGGTCAGGATCTCCGGGCCGTGTGCGTATTTCTCCGTCGGGACGTACCCGGTCTCCTCGAGCAGCGGCAGGTAGATGTAGGACTCGACGTCGCACTGGGCACCCGGATAGCGGTTCCAGTACCACGTACCGCCGAAATCGCCGCCCTTGTCCACGATGCGAATGTCCTCGACGCCCGCCTCCTTGAGCCGCGCGCCAATGAGCAGGCCGGCCAGGCCGCCACCGATGACCGCCACCGTGACCCGATCGGCGAGCGTAGGACGCGGGTCCGCCGTCGTGTACGGATCGTCGAGGTAGGGCGCGAAATCGCCTGCCATGTCGACGTACTGGTCATTTCCGTCGGCTCTGATGCGCTTGTCGCGTTCGCGCCGGTACCGTTCCCGGAGCCCATCTGGATCGAAGCTGACAGCCGCCATCGCCCCGATTGTCTCCCGTTGGACCACGGCCAGGCAAGCGGCTACACGGTGGCCGGCGAGCTCGTGGCTCGTGATGGCTCTCCGACCGCATTGAGGTGGGCCCTCAGTAGTGGTGGAGTGCGTTGGCGAGGTGCACGGCAGTCGAGATCGTGTACGCCAGCCCGAGCAGCTTCCGGAACGTGTTGACACCGTGAAACAGCTCCAGGTATGCCCAGACGGCCATCGCCAGGTATGAGATGGCCTGGGCGTATGAGCGCTCGAGCCCGTGACTGTTGCTGGCGAGGAGCCCGGAGGCGAATGCGAGGATCAGCGGCGCGTTGGGGAACTGCACGATCGGATAGGACCGCGGGAAGCTGATCTGTGTCAGGCGTTTGAAGGCGCGCCAGCATTTGCCCGGGGCGTTCAGGATCGGGTTGTGAGACGGGTCGATCGGCGGGCTCACGCCGGCGTCTGGGCGCCGGTCAGGAGCGCGAGCTTCGCCCGGCGGGGCAGGCGCTTGATGCGCGCCTCCTCGCGGCGGGCGGCGCCGCGGCCGGCCATCGGGATCGCGAGTTCGAGTTCGACGGGCAGACGGCTGGCGGTGTAGCGGCTCGCGGCGCCGGAGCGGTGGCGCGCGAGCCTGCGCTCGAGGTCGACCGTCCAGCCGGTGTAGAGCGATCCGTCGCAGCAGCGCAGCAGATACACCCACGCCTCAGCCATGGTTCTACAGATTCGCCGCAGCGCGGACATGCCCTGCGCGTAGGCGTGATCCGAGCAAGGCGTCGCGTGGCCGAGTCGCACGACACCATTGACCCAGAGGGGTACCGTCCATGCCATGACCAAGAACTCCGAGGAACAGACCCCATCCCAGCTGATAGACGCGACGATTGAAGGACTGGACGACTGGCGAAGCGCGACGCTCTCCAGAGTTCGTGCGCTCATCAAGCAGGCTGCACCCGATGTGGTGGAGGACTGGAAGTGGAAAAAGGCCACCAATCCGGGAGTTCCGGTGTGGTCTGACCACGGGATGATCTGCACCGGCGAGACCTACAAACAGGTCGTGAAGCTCACCTTCTTCAAGGGGGCGTCGCTGGCAGATCCTTCGGGACTTTTCAACTCCAGCCTTGAGGGCAACGCTCGCCGCGCAATCGACCTCCACGAAGGCGATGAGATCGACGATAAGGCGTTCGTCGCCCTCATCCGAGCGGCCGTCAGCCTGAACGAGTCCTCGTCCCGCTAGGTGAAATAACGGTCGGCGGTAGCGGTCCGGGCGACGGTGGAGTATCGGCCTGCAGTCTGCGGTTCGACCCGACCAAGGTCCAATTGAAACCCAGACCCGTGCCGGGGCATTCTGGAAGCCAGACATGGCAATCCCAAAACCAGGAGGAATCCCCGACATGGACTCTCGCTACACAAAAGCATTGACCGCCCTCGCCGTCGCCGGTGCCATCGCCGTACCGGCTGTGGCTCAGGCTCGAGGCGGCAGCGATGATCCGGCCAACCACGAGCAGCGCCAGCATCAGGTGCGCCACCACAGCCGGCATCACCGCTTCGACAATGATCGCCGCCGGCATGACCGTGCCGATAACGACCGCGGCGACCGCCGCGGCAGCGACGACGGACCCAACCACCGGTAGCTGGATGGCGGCGGCATCGGCAGGCGATGCCGCCGCGCTTCCCTGGACTGGCTTAGTCGGACGCCAGGTGGCGCTGTGCCCACAGCGCGGCCTGCGTGCGATCGGTCACCTCGAGCTGCGCGAACACGCTCGTAAGGTGAGCCTTCACCGTCTTCTCGCTGATCTCCAATTCGCGCGCGATCAGCTTGTTGGGCAGGCCGCGCCCCACGAGCCTGAGCACCTCGAGCTCGCGGGCGCTCAGGTCGGGCCCGGTTTCCGCGCGATCTTCCAGCATCTCACGAGCCGCCCGCGGGGCCAGTGGGGCGTCCCCGGCGGCCGCCGCCAGCACCCCGCGGATGATCTCCTCATGCTCCGCGTCCTTGAGCAGGTAGCCGACCGCGCCTGCGTCCAGGGCGGCGAGAATGCGCCTGCGGTCTGAAAATGTGGTGAGAACGACCACCCGCGCCTCCGACCCGGCTGCCGCCAGGGCCTGGGTGGCCTCAATTCCGTTCTGACCTGGCATCTCGAGGTCCATCAGCACCACGTCCGGCGACTGCTCGAGGGCTCTGGCCACCGCCTCGCTCCCATCGGATGCGGTTCCCACGACGGTGAGCTCATCGGTGTTGTCCAGGAGCTGGGCCAGGGCTCTGCGGACGACCGGGTGATCGTCGGCAATCACGACGCGGATCATGGCGACGGCATCACGACGGCGATTGAGGTACCACGCCCCGGGGCTGAGTGGATCTCGAGCTGGCCGCCGGCGTGATCGACCAGATCGTGCATGAGGCGCAGTCCGAAATGGCCCTCGGGCTCCTCTTCGCCACGATGGGAGAACCCACGTCCGTTGTCTTCAATCGATAGCCGGGTGGTATCCGCCCCGGCCGCGAGCGCAATCCGAACCTCGGAGGCGTGGCCATGGGTACGGGCGTTTCGGATCGCCTCCTGCCCCACTCGGTAGAACAGCGCCTCCGTGTCATCGGTGAGGGGCGCATCCTCGGGCACATCAACGATGACCGCCACGCCGGCGGCCCGCAGGGGCGCGACGAGATCGCTCAGCGCCGCTGGCAGGCCGGATCTCTGGAGGGTGGGGGGGTAGATGTCCACGAGCAGTGTGCGCAGCTCGCGGATCGTCTCGCGCGCTTCCGCGGCGGCTTCGGACACCGCCGCACGCATACCACGGTCCCGATCTTCCTCGGAGCTGCCGTTGCGGCCGGCCGCCGCGGCCAACGACAGTGACACGCCAGCCAGGCGCTGCACCGCGCCGTCGTGCAGGTCGGCCGCTATCCGGCGGCGCTCGAGGTCCGAGGCATCGATCGCCCGGCGCAGCAGCTCCTCGCGCTCCTGCTGTCGGCGCCGTAGACGCCGCGCCAGCGAGTACGCGAGCGGCAGCTGAATCAGGTAGAGGACGGCAAGCGCACCCCCGAGCGCCGGCAACAGACCCTGCCACTGTCGCCGGCTGCTGGCTGAGATCGTGCTGGAGCGCTCATAGTCCTCATACAGCAAGCGCGTCCCGTCCGTGGCTCGAACGCCGACGTACACCTCAACCAGCTTTTCGAAGCCGCGTTCGGTGCGGTTCTCACGCCGATTCAGGTCACTGGCGTCGGCAGCGATACCGCCGTGGTGGATAACGGCCAGTTCCTCGGGGCCGAGCGGAAAGCGTGCGCCGATGAGCGCTGCCGCGTCCGAGTAGATGATCCGCCCGCGGGCGTCCCAGATCTTTACCCGCACGATCGAAGTGCCATGGAGGATCCGGCGACGCACGGTTCGATCCAGGCGGCTCAGAGCCGCGTGATCGCCCGCCAGCAGGCGTGGTGTGAGTATCGGCTCGACGATGCCCCGGCCTGCCAGGGCCGTCAGCTCCTTGGCCTGCCGGAGGGCGCTGGCGGTCGCGGAGTGCCGGATCAACGCGAATCCGACCAGGCCGATCAGCAGAACCGCCACCAGCCCGGTGACGGCGAACCGGGCGAACAGGCGAGCGAACGAGGAATCTCGCGCGCTCCTGGTGCTCGGACGCATCCTTGTCCGCATCCCACGTGGTATCGCTTCAAGCTCGGCCATGACGTGCGGTGTCTCGCGGGATCCCTACCCAAACCTGACAATCACACGCGTCCGAAGATTCCCGGGATCGCGGTACGGTCCGCGCGATGGGGCCGTGCGTGCCGTCTGCGTCGTTGGTTACGCGGTGCTCGGACGTCGAAACGAGCGACGATGAGTGGGCAGCAGCTCGGACTCAGCAAGGGGGCAGCCATCACAAAGAAGGTCGAGCTCGGTCAGAACACCGAGTTTCGCCCGCGGCAGACGTGCGATGCGACCTTCGGGGATCCGCACGTGTGCACCATCGACGGACAGTCCCTCAGCGGAACATTCAGGTGGGGCCGATCCAGGAAATAGCCGGCCTGAGACCCCCGGCAGGCCTGAGGATGACACGCGGAATCGGATTTCCGCTGGGTCGGTTTGCGCCCCTAAAGCCTCTCCGCCACCAGGGCGATCTTGCGGACCCGCCCTTCCCGTAGCCAGTCACTCCATAGCCGGTGGGCTGCGAGCAGCTCCTCGAGTGCCCGCTGTCCAATCTGCCCGGAAATGTCCGAGGCATCGGCGGCGAACGCGTCGAACAGTGAGTCCGCCACGGCACGGTGGGACCGGCTGTGGTCCTCCTGCCAGCGGACCACCAGTCCGGCCCGCTCCAGGTGACCGAGCATGTCCGGCAGCGGGGTGAGCCAGACCGTGTCGGCGTCGGGCATGAGCTCTCGCTCTGACTCCGTCAGGGGCGGACCCTCTTCGATCGTGCAGGCGAATCGGCCGCCGGGAGTGAGCGCTCCGGAGATCTCTTCGAGCAGCTGTTCCTTCTCGGGAAAGGCGAGCAACGTCTCGAGCACAAGGACCACGTCGAACCGGCCGGTTGGGATCGGAGGAATCCGCGAGACCTCGAACTGGCAGGGAAGGTCGCCCGCTCGCTGCCGCGCCAGGTCAATGGCGCTGGAGCTGTAGTCCACCCCCAGATAGGTGCAGCCGAGCTCTCGGGTGATGAACCGCCCCGGCCCGGCGGCTCCACAGCACAGGTCCAGCACGGTCACCCCGGGAGCGATGCCGGCCCGGTCCGCGAGCGCCCGAATCTCGCTGGCACGCATGAAGCTCTCCTGCTCGACGAACTCCCCCGGGGGGTACGCCGCCACCCGAGCTCGCTGGAGGGCGTGGACGAACGGAGCGCGCTCGTCCTGCTTCATCGCCTGCCCACGCCGACATCATACGAATCGCCTGTTCGCTGCCGGACCGGGCGGCCCGGGGAGGGAAGGATCGCCGGGACGGTGGCGTCATTTCTGGGCATGGAGCCCAACCAGGGGGGCACGGCTTCGGTCGCTGCCCTAGGCACGTCTGCCCGCGACTCAGTTCGCACCACAACCGATTCAGCCTGGCCCCGACGCCGGTGGCGAGCAGTTCAGACAGGCCCGGCGACCCGGCTGATCGCCCATCTGTCGCTGATCTCAATGCTGCTGGCGGCCGTTTCGCTCAGCGGCAGCGGCCTGACGGCCACCGGTTGGGCAGTGGGAATCACCTGCGCCGTGATTACGAATGTGGGCCTGGCGCGCGCGCTCTCTCACTTCCGCTCCGATCGCCTGGCCCCGGCTGACCGGGTGACGCTGGGTCGGGCCACGCTCGCGGCCGTCGTGGCGGCGCTCGTCGCCGATTCGTTCCAACACCACGTGTCAGTCGCGATGCTGGTGTCAATCACGGCAGTCGCGCTGGCGCTGGACGCGGTCGACGGATGGGTGGCCCGACGTACGACGACCGGGAGCCTGGGCTCGGCATTCGACGGCGAGGTCGACGCCTTCCTGATCCTCGTCCTCAGCGTGTATGTCTCGCGCTCGGCCGGCGCCTGGGTGCTCCTGACCGGGGCGGCACGCTACGCGTTCCTGGCCGCCGGATGGGTCCTGCCGTGGCTGCGCGAGCCCCTTCCGCCGCGCTACTGGCGCAAGTTCGTCGCCGCCACCCAGGGGATCTTGCTGGCGGTCGCGGCCGCGGACGTGCTGCCCTCACCCGTCACCCGCGTCGGCCTCCTCGGCGCGCTTGTACTCCTGGCCGAGTCCTTCGGCCGCGACGTCTGGTGGCTGCGGATCAACCGCATCGCGACACGCCGCCGCCGGGCCGCGGATGCGGACTCCACGGCCACAGCTCCCGATGGCCCCCCTCCCGAACGGGGGGGCTTCCGCACGGGAACGGCCATAGCGCTCACGATCCTCGCCTTCCTGTTCGTGTGGGCTGCCCTGGTCGGACCAGATCGACCGATTCAGTTCACACCGAGCGCGTTCCTCAGACTGCCACTCGAGGGCTTCATCCTCATTGCCGCTGTGGCAGTCCTGTCCCCCAGGGCTCGACGCGCGCTGGTCTGGGTGGTCGGGCCCCTCATCGGCCTGGTGATCCTCCTGAAAATCCTCAACATGGGGTTCTTCGCGGCGTTCGACCGGCCGTTTGACCCCTATCAGGATGTGAGCTACACCGGGGTGGGCGTCGAGACGCTGTATGCCTCGCTCCGAAGCACCGAGGCAACCACGATCCTGGTCATTGTCGGGCTGCTCTTTATAGCCTTACCCGTCCTCGGGACGCTGGCCTTGCGTCGGGTGACCCGAATAGTGGCCGAGCACCGGATCTGGTCGCTCAGGACGGTCGCGGGACTGGCGGCGGGCTGGGTCCTGTGCTGGGCGTTCGGTGCTCAGTTCCTGTCGGACACCCCGATCGCCTCGACAAGTACCGCCAGCCTCCTGATCGGTGAGGTGAATCAGTTCCAGGCAGACATCCACGACCATGGCGTGTTCGCCAAGCAGATCAGCCAGGATCGGCTCGCCGCCACTCCAGGCGATCAGCTCCTGACCGGCCTGCGCGGCAAGGACGTCCTGCTCGTTTTCGTCGAGAGCTACGGCAAGGTCGCGGTCCAGGGCTCCTCCTTCTCACCGGCGATCGACGCCGTCCTGGCCCGCGGGACCAAGCGGCTGCGGGCCGCCGGCTTCTCCGCGCGGAGCGCCTTCGTGGCCGCCCCGAATTTTGGCGGTATCAGCTGGCTGGCGCACTCATCGCTCCAGGCGGGGGTCTGGGCCAACACTCCGCAACGCTACGACGAGCTGATAGCGAGTCACCGGTTCACGCTCAGCGACGCGTTCAACCGGGCCGGGTGGCGAACGATCTACGACGCACCGGCGAACGACCGGGCCTGGCCTCCCGGCAAGACCTTCTACCACTTCGACAAGCTCTACAACCGGTATGACGTCGGCTACCGCGGTCCGAAGTACGCCTATGCACCGATGCCCGACCAGTACGTCCTCGCGGCCCTGCAACGCCTCGAACTCGCCAAGCGCCACCGCCGTCCCCTATTCGCGCAGGTCAATCTCGTATCGAGCCACACGCCGTGGACCCGCATCCCTCAGATGATCCCCTGGAGCGAAGTCGGCAACGGTTCGATCTTCAACCACATTCGGACGAGGGACACGGGCAATGGCTCGGTCAGCTTTGCCGGCGAGTGGACGTGGCTGGACATAAACGGATCGGCGGTCATCCAGAAGGCGTATGCCGAGACGATCCAATACTCGATGAAGGCGTTGGTCTCATTCCTGGCGCACTACCGGGACCCCAACCTGGTGGTGGTGGCCCTCGGTGACGAACAGCCCTGGACGGTCGTGAGCGGGGATGACCCCGGCCACGACGTCCCAATCTCAGTCATCGCCCGCGACCCGGCGGTGCTCAAGCGGATCGACGGGTGGGGCTGGAGCGATGGCCTCCGCCCGAGCTCGCATGCGCCGGTCTGGCCGGAGAGCGCCTTCCGCGATCGCTTCCTGACCACGTTTGGACCGCAACCCGGGATCGGTAGCTCGCCGTGAATGCAGCTGTAGGCCCGGTGGAGGGTCCCGCCAGCGGGACTTCGCGACAGCGGTTGGCCGGGCTGGACGGGATCCGGGCCCTGGCCGCGCTGTACGTGGTGATGAACCACATCTTCGAGCGGGCCTTCCCCGGCTACCCCGTGGACAATGCGCCGGCCTGGGCCGGCTGGTTCATCTACGGGCGGTTCGCGGTCGTCGTGTTCATCGTGCTGTCCGGCTTCTCTCTCTCGCTGTCACCAGCCCGCCATGGCTGGCGGCTGGATGGCATATCCCGCTTCGCGTACCGCCGGGCTCGGCGAATCCTCCCCGCGTACTGGGCTGCCCTGGCCTTCAGCCTGGCGGTGGCGTGGCTGATCATCCCTCCTCCCGGGCAGGCACTGCCGACCACCAAAACAGTGCTCGTCAACGGCCTGCTCGTTCAGAACTTCACCGGGGCGCCGAGCCCCAACCGCTCTTTCTGGACGATGGCCGTGGAGGCTCAGCTGTACATCCTCCTCCCCCTGCTGCTGCTTGTGGTCCGCCGGTTCGGTGCCGTCGTCATGGTCACCACGGTCGCGCTCGTCGTGTCGGCGGTGGGACTCGTGGGGCCGCACGTCTCACGTCTGGATACGTTCGTGATTCAGTCGGCGCCCGACCTGGCCGCGCTGTTCGCAGTGGGCGTCCTGGCCGCGGGCATCGTGAGTGCGAGCACGGCTCGCAGGTCGTGGCCCTGGGGCTGGCTTGCGCTCGGCGCCGTGGTGCCCGTGATCGCGTTGATTCTGTGGCGGGGCTCGGCGTGGACGCTTGATCCAGCTCACCTGTACTGGGTCGACCTCACGCTAGCCCCAGCGATCGCGTGCCTTCTGGCCGCATTGGCCTCGGGACACGCCGCTGTGCTCCGGCGCGCACTCGACTCGCGGCCGCTTCGCAAGCTCGGCCTGTCGTCCTACAGCATCTACCTGCTGCACGGCCCGGTTGTCGTCGTCGTCTATGAGAAGGTCGTGGCCCCCCGATTCCAGCACGGTCCCACGGCGTTCCTCCTGACGGCCGCGCTGGCCGTCCCGCTGACAATCGTGCTGGCGCGGATCTTCGCCGCGGCCTTCGAGACCCCGTTTTTGGGGCAGCGGTCACGGTCGGCCCCGGCGAGTCATGCTCCGACGAACCAGGTGGTGGCATGAGCCGGACCGCCTGGGCGTGGAGCCGCTTCGTGGCCTCCGGCGTGATCCTCGGCGTCCTGGTCTGGCGGCTGGGCACGGGTCCGTTCCTCGATGGCGTGCGCACGGTCGATGCCCAGGCCCTGGTGGCGGCGGCGGTCCTAGCTGTGCCCACCACGCTGTGCTGTGCCTGGCGCTGGAAGATCGTCGCCCGTGGTTTCGGCGTGGACCTGCCGTTGCCCGCTGCGGTGGCGGCGTACTACCGGTCGCTGTTCCTCAACGTCACCCTGCCGGGCGGCGTGGTGGGCGACGTCCACCGAGGTGTCAGCCACGGTCGCGAGGTGAGCGCGGTCGGCCGAGCCCTGCGAGCAGTGGCCTGGGAACGCTTCGTCGGACAGGTCGTGCAGGTGGTGCTGACCGTGGCCGTGCTGCTCGCGCTGCCCTCGCCCGTGCACTCGTCCATGCCGCTGCTGGCGAGCGGACTCGGTGCCGCGGCCGCCCTGGCCCTCCTCCTGGCCCGGGTGCGCCGCGGCGCTGAGCGCTCGGCGTGGGGACGCGTCCGGGGCGCAGTGGCCGGGGACGTCCGCAAGGTGCTCGGCCGGAAAGCGTGGCTCGGGATCTCGGTCACCTCAGCGGTCGTGGTCGGCGGCCACGCGGCCACGTTCCTGATCGCCGCGCGGACGGCAGGGTCCACCGCCCCGCTGTCCCGGCTGCTCCCGCTGACCCTGCTCGTGCTGGCGGTCATGGTTGTGCCCAGCGTCGGTGGCTGGGGGCCGCGGGAGGGCGCGGCGGCGTGGGCGTTCGGCGCGGCGGGTCTGAGTGCGGGCCAGGGCGTGGCCACGGCGGTCGTCTACGGTGTGATGGTGCTCGTCGCCTGCCTGCCGGGTGCCGTGGTCCTGCTGGTGTCATGGTCTCGCCGAATGCGATCTCCCAAGCGGACGCAACACAAGAGATCTCCGGGGCGCAGGCAACGGCCGCTGGTTGAGGGAGCTGCCCATGCATGATCGTCCCTACACCCTGGTGAGCTGCGCGCTGTCCATCGACGGATATCTCGGCAGCGCGTCACCGCGCCGCCTGGAGCTTTCCAACGACGCGGACTTCGACAGGGTCGACGCGGTCCGCGCCTCCTGCGACGCGATCCTGGTGGGCGCGGCCACGGTGCGCAACGACAACCCGCGACTGCTCGTGCGCTCGAAGGCTCGCCGCGAGGAGCGAAGGGCTCGCGGGCTGGCGCCATCCCCGACCAAGGTGACGGTCACCGAGCGGGCGGAGCTGGATCCCCAGGCTGATTTCTTCGCCACCGGCGAGACGGAGAAGCTTGTCTACTGCACGAGCGAGCGGGTCCTCGACGCCCGCTCGCGGCTCGGGCCGGTGGCCACGGTGCTCGATGGTGGCCAGCCTGTGGACATGCGGAGGCTGAGCGAGGACCTCGGCGACCGGGGGGTCGAGCGGCTGATGGTGGAGGGCGGCGGCAAGGTGCACACTCAGTTCCTCACCGGAAACCTGGTCGACGAGCTGCAGCTCGTCGTGGCCCCCTTCTTCGTCGGCGACTCCAGAGCCCCGCGGTTCGTCCGCGACGGCCGATTCCCCTGGAACCCGAGCCGCCGCGCGACGCTGTCCGAGGTGCGCCAGATCGGTGACGTGGTGCTGCTGCGCTATGCGCTCTCGCCACGGTTTCAGGACAGCTGAGGGAAGGAGCCGATGTCCACGCCGTCATTACCCACCGCGACGATCCGTACCCAGGTGCAGGTGCCGCTGCGCTTCAGCGACGGATACACCACGACGGCCCGGGTGTTCAGCTTCGATGGGCTCGTCGACGGCCAGGAGAACCTCGCCTTCGGACTGGGCGATCGGACGGCACCTCTGACCGCAAGTGCCCCGGGCCGGGTGCCGCTGGTCCGGCCTCACAGCGAATGCCTCACCGGAGACGCGTTCGGCAGTCAGAGGTGCGACTGCGGTCCCCAGCTGCGCGAGGCGGTGCAGCGGATCGCCGACTCCGGCGGCTACCTGCTTTATCTGCGACAGGAGGGGCGGGGGATCGGGCTGTACGCCAAGCTCGACGCCTACGCACTACAGGACACGGGGCTCGACACGTATGAGGCGAATCTGGCGCTGGGACACCGGGAGGACGAGCGCAGCTATCTGGTGGCGGCGCAGATGCTGGAGGCTCTGGGAGTGAGGGAGATCATCCTGCTCAGCAACAACCCGGACAAGGCGCTGCAACTCCGGCGGTTTGGGGTCCACGTGGCCGCCCGGGTGCCCACCGGGGTGCATCTCTCGGACGCAAACGCCCGCTACCTGGCCACGAAGGCGGCACGGGGTGCCCACACGCTCGACGTCCCACTATCGGCGGGGTGAGTTCGAGGCATCCGGCGCCCGGCCGGGTAGGACCAGCAGGTCGGCATGACCAACGGTGACCGCCAGTTTCCCGGCGCTGGCCTCGGCCGAGCGCCGGCCCCTGTAGTCAGTCGTCCGGGCGATCAGTTCGGGTTCCCGCTCGCACGCTGCCCCAAGCCAGCCGGTGAACCACTCCAGGGCCAGATCGCCGTGTGAGGCGCCGAGCCGCCACGGGCTGGACCGGTCGAGGACCTCTGCCCCAAGCCGGCTGAACTCCTCGATCGCCAACGCAGGAGCATCCGGTCCGAGGAGGCGGCCCCTCTCTGTGGTTCGGCGCTGGTGGGCATCGAACGCGGCGGCCACGGCGCGGTCCAGTGGATCGGTGGGAGCCAGTTCGACGCGGCCGACGACGGATAGCGTGAGCAGTGCCGGGCAGCCCGTGGCCGCACACAGGCGGGCCAGGGCAGCCACCTCGACCTCTGTCAGCATGTCCAGCAGAGCCGATGCGGTGATGAGGGTCGCGCCCGCGAGATCGCTTGCGTCCAGGCGGCTGATATCGGACTGCCTTGTCTCGACGGTGACCGTCGCGCCGTCGGCGGCCGGACCGGGCAGGTCCGCGACGGCCGCCTCCAGAAGCTCGGGGTCGCGGTCGTGCAGGACCCAGTGCTGGGGGCCGGGCACCAGCGGAGCGAGCCAGCGGCCCATCGCCCCGGTACCGCAGCCGAGGTCGTGGATCACCTGTCGGTCGGTCCCCGGGAGCGCTGGCAGGAGCTCCTCCGGGAGGTCGCGGGACCGAGCCGCAGCGTCGGCGGGCTCGCGCAGGGCCAGCCATCTGGTGCTGACGCGGACGTCCTCGGCCGTCATCGCTCGAGGCCGATGAGGACTTCGGCAACGATCGACGAGGTGGTCGACCACCGGCGGAGCAACTCCCGGCGCTCGCCGGCGGCCCGGCGCAACCGCGTTCTCAGCTCGGCATCGCCGAGCCAGGACCGGAGCGCGCCGGCCAGGGCGATCGGGTCGCCCGGCGGTACCAGCAATCCCGGCCGGATCCCGTCACTGGCCTGACCGAGCGCCTCCGCCACGCCGCCGACGTCGGCCGCGATCACCGGCAGGCCACGGGCCAAAGCTTCGGTCACGACCATGCCGTATGTCTCGGCGCGTGACGCCAGCACCATCACGTCCGCGTCCGCGTAGGCGCGGTCCAGAGCGGCTCCGGTCGCTGTGCCGGCAAGACGCACGCGATCGGCCAGCCCGCCGGCGAGCGAGCGGCGACGCAGCTCCTCCACGTACTCCGGTTCGCGGTCCAGGCTGCCCACACAGACGCATCGCCAGGCCAGATCCAAGACCGCGGCCAGGCTGTCGAGCAGCACGTCGTGGCCCTTGTCTGGGGTTACCGCCGCGACGGACAGCAGCGCCTCGCCCGTGTCGGTTCCGGGCGCCAGTTCGGCGGCGTCCACCCCGGGCTGCGCGACGTGGACGCGGTCGGCGGGCAGCTCGTACAGCTCCATCAGCCGGCGCCGACTCCAGCCACTGGTCGTGACCACGGCAATGGCGGCCGAGAGCACAGCTCCTTCGCGCGCCCGGATGTCCTCGGCGTCCCCGTCTCCAGGACGGTGCCCCAGTGGCATGTGCACCAAAACGACCAGGCGCAGCCGGCGCGTGTGCGGCACCACCACCTCGGGGGCCGTTGAGGCGACGAGCCCGTCGAGCACCACCAGGGAGTCGTCGGGAATTCGCCTGGCGACCTGATCGAGCGCGACGAAAGACGCCGCGTGGGGGCGCGACCAGAAGCCGGAGACGGGGTGCTCCTGGACCGACCAGCCGACCGACGTCAGCTCGTCGGAGAGATTGCGGTCGTAGGTGTTGCCTCCGCTCGGACGCTCCGGGTCGTCGATGCCGTCCGGTACGACGAAGTGCACCGTCCTCACAGCGGCCGTTCGTAACTCGCCCAGGCGACGTGTGACTCGTGCAGCGTGACGACCAGCCCGTCCAACTCCCGAGCCGTGTCACCCAGGGAGCCGGCCTGCACCCGCTCCGCGAGCCGATCTGCGACCACCCGGGCGAGCGCCTCGGTGGACGTGTTCATGCCCTCGAATGCCGCCTCGTCGTCGAGGTTGCGGTAGCTGAGCTCGGCCAGCACCGCGTGCAGCTGCTCGGCCGCCCGACCGATGTCCACCACAAGGTCGTCAGCGTCCAGGGCGGCACGCCGGAACGTCGCGTCGACGACATACGTGGCGCCGTGCAGACGCTGGGCGGGGCCGAACACCTCGCCGCGGAAACTGTGGGCGATCATCATGTGATCGCGGACCGTCACGCTGAACACTGGCTAATCCTTGTCGTAGGTGATTGTGTGACAGAGCGCCGGCAGGCTTCCCGCCGCCAGGCGCGCCATCACATCGGGCAACTCGGCAAAGCGGGACCATCCGGTGACGAGCGCATCGAAGGCGGGGTCGCGCAGGAGCTCGAGCGCCAGCGCCAGGCGGTCGGATGTGGAGCGGCGCCCGCTACGGGCCGGGGCGAGGGTGCCGACCTGACTGGCCCGGAGGGCGAGGCGACGGGAGTGAAAGGCGCCACCGAGCGAGATCCGGACCTCGGTGTCGCCGTACCAGCTGAGGTCGATGACCGTGCCC
Source organism: Solirubrobacteraceae bacterium (assembly GCA_036490975.1). GTDB lineage: Bacteria > Actinomycetota > Thermoleophilia > Solirubrobacterales > Solirubrobacteraceae > Palsa-465. Next base: position 90,299 of record DASXCS010000051.1, on the reverse strand, counting down.
TCAGGGGCGAGTAGGTCAAGCGAGCGCTGGAGGCCCGCGGACGTCGCGCTGGCGTGCACGACCAGGTCACGAGCATCGGCCGCGTCGCCCGGCAGCGCAAAGTCGACCCCGAGCGCAGCCGCGACCTCGGCCCGGCTCGGATCGACGTCAACGAGCGTGACCTGTACGGCCGGGAACCCGCTCAGCAGGCGGGCGGCGCAGCAGCCGACCATGCCCGCGCCGATCACGGTCACCCGATCGCCGAGCAGAGGGGCGGCGTCCCACAGGGCGTTGACGGCGGTCTCCACGGTACCCGCGAGGACGGCGCGAGCGGGCGGCACACCTTCGGGAACGATCGTCACGGCATCGGCCGGCACCACGTACGCGGTCTGGTGCGGGTACAGGCAGAAGACCGTTCGGCCGGACAGCTCCGTCGGCCCCTGCTCAACCGTTCCGACGTTGAGGTAGCCGTACTTGACCGGCCCCGGGAAGTCGCCCTCCTGGAACGGCGCCCGCATGGAGGCGTACTGGTCCGGTGGGACGCGGCCCTGGAACACCAGCGTTTCGGTGCCCCGGCTGATACCCGACAGCATCGTCCGCACCCTGACGTCGTCTGGCCCCGGGTCGGGCAGCGGGACCTGCCGGATCTCCCCGCAGCCGGGGGCGCGGAGCCAGAACGCCTGCGCATCGGCCTGCACAGGCCCTCACCTTGCCAGAACGCCACGGGAAGCGTGCGCCTTGATTCTGAGTCTCGGTGTATATGGCGGATGTACGGTCGGATGACCCGGAACTCACGATTCGTGTCTGCGCCCGTCGCCCCAAGGGCCCGGCCCGGCTTCTCGCGGCGCTGGGTTGTGCCCTGGTTCTCACGCTGACGGGGTGCAGCCAATCCTCTGGCGCACGTGCCCACCGGCCGTCTACGACGGGCCCGACGTACACGTTGATGCAGATGAACCTGTGCCTGTCCGGTCTGGGGGGGTGCTACGTCAAGGTGGCATACCCGGATGTAGTGGAGGAGGCAGTGGTTCGGATCCGCCAGGAGGGCCCGCAGGCTGTCACCTTCAACGAGGCCTGCGGGGGTGACGTCTCACTGATCGCCCAGCGGACCGGTTACCACCTGTTTTTCTCGAAGGTGATCTACGGCGGAAAACCCCTGCCCTGCATCAAGCCGAGCGGCCGGGGGCTATTCGGGGACGCCGTCCTCACCAGGGCGGCGATGGAGAGCAGAGCCAGTCGACCCTTCAAAGCACAGGCAGGCATCGAGCAGCGCCGATGGCTATGCGTGACCACCCGGGTGAAGGTCGAGGTTTGCACGGCCCATCTGGCCAGCAACGAGTCCGATGAGGTGGCGGCCAACGATCCGCAGTGCTCCGAGCTCCGCGGGCTGCTGGCCCGTCGCGCCGCCGGCCACACCCTGATCTTCGGGGGAGACCTCAATCGGCCCTCGTCATGCGCCCCTGAGAGCTTCTGGGCCCGCCATGATGCGTCCGCTGAGCAGGACCCCGGTCTTCAGCAGGTCTATGGAACTGGAGCACTGCGCTCGCCGTCGGCGGTGGTGGTCCCGGCCCGGCACACCGACCATGACATCCTGCTGGTCCGGGCACGCCTCGCCGCCCGACGATGATTCGCTAGCTGGCTGGCGCCTCGGCGCCCTGCTCGGCAACCCATTCGTCCAGCCGGCTCCACCACGCGTACAGCCACTTCACCTGCTCGTCTGGATCGCGCGGGCGATCGTGTGCCGGCGCCAGCCACATCTGATTGTGGAAGGTGCGGCCAATTGGGGTGCGCCGCCACAGCTCGCGCGGGAAGGCGGCGAGCCCCAGGCCCGCGTGGGCGGCGAAGAGCACGTCGGCCTCCGGATTGCCGCGCAGCGCCGCCAGCGCACCGCCTGGATGCGGCGGCATCACATGCTCCATCTCAAGAGCAACGGCGGCCTTGCCGCTCTCTCCACGGCGCCAGAGCTTGAGGATCGCGCGCCGCCGGCGCGTGACGGTGAAGTTCCCTCCCTCAGGAAACAGCACCAGTACGCCGTGAGCAGGTAGGTCGCGGGTCACCTGTTCGATCCGGGCCTCGCACTCCTCTCGCCTGGACGTATCGAGGACGGCATGGGGGAGACGATGAGCGATCAGGTCGACGCTGGGGTCGATGGCCAGGGTTTCCTTGAACACGACGCTTGGCAGGCGGCGATAACGATCGATCAGGAGGTCGATCAGAAATACGGTGTCGCCAGGGCCGGCATGGCGGCTGAACATGATCAGCGGCGCCCCACCCTGAAGTGCCCGGGCCGCGTCGGGCGTCGAACCGGAGCACACGTCGATTTTGAGCAGCTCGAGGGCGTGCTCGGCCAGCCCGTGGACAAACCAGCGCAGCAGCCCGTGATGGCGCTTCTGAAACGACGGTGAACGCATGCGCAGGCCCAATCCACTGGCCAGCCAGAGCACGCCGCACGCCACCAGGACTCCGAGCTCGTAGGCAAAGTAGGCGACCAGAAAGCGAGCGAGCAGCAGCGGCTGTGGGCGGCGCGTGATCGCACTGGCGAGGGCGGCGAGCACCACGAAGAACGGGCTCAACACGAGTCCCGCGACCGACAGGAGTAGCCACACCATCACGGTGACCGGGCGGCGCAGGATCGTGGGGGGCATCAGCGACGCTGGAGATAGTGCTTCGAGGCCTTGTAGGAGGCCTCGATCTGGCGCTCGACGGTGCGGGCCGTGCGTCTGACACGGATCTGACCGGCCAGGTCGTTGTAGGCGGGAGCGGCCGAGCCGCCGGTCGGCAGCACGTGCAGCTCCACGCCCTCGGGCAGCGTGTGCAGGTCGTGGGCGAAGCGGTGGCGGCGGGCCACCTCAAAGGCGACCAGACCGACCTCCCAGGGCCAGCGTGGTGGCTCCAGTGGCTTCTCCAGCCTCCCCACCTGAAGCACGTAGATCGTCGTGGCGCCGAGCATCACGGCGCGTCCGACCGGAATCGAGTTGACGATCCCCCCGTCTATGAAGTGCTCGCCATCAATTTCGACCGGGGGCAGGACGCCCGGTACCGCGCAAGACGCGAGCACCACGTCGGCCAGCTCGCCCCGCTCAAACCAGTGCTCTGCGGCGCGCTCGATTGAGGCCGCCACGCATTGGAAGGGGACCCGCAGCTCCTCAACCCGCGCCACCGGGAAAGCGGCGGCCAGGCGTTGCCGAGCGGTCTCGAGCGGCTCGAGGTGAGTACCGCTCCGGGCCAGCGTGGTGATCCGCCGGAGCACCGATCCGGCCGTGACCTCGGAAATGTTCGATCCGCGCCAGAGCTCGGTCAGCCGCCCCACGCCCTCAACGGTCGGGTCGGCCGCGAAGAAGGCACCGTTGATCGCGCCGACCGAGGTCCCGAGGATCAGCTGAGGCTGGATCCCGTGCTCGGCCAGAGCTTTGAGCATCCCCACCTCGTGGGCGCCGAGGACACCGCCGCCTCCGAGCACGAACGCGACGTCGGAATCACCCATCGCCCACGGGGCTACCCGGAGCGACGCACCGCCAGTCGTAAGGGTGTTCGAGCTGCCAACAAGGCTGGAGTGCGACAGACGCCCTGATCCCCGGTCAGGGCGGGAACTCCGCACAGCGGAGGTCCGCTCAGCCCGTCCGGTTGGTCGAGTTGGATGCGCGCCGCCCGGGCTGGACCGTGGCGATCGGCTCCGAGGCCCCGCTGTCCGTGGCGCAGCAGGAAGGCGAGGTAGGCGTCGACCTCCGCGGGGTCGACACGGAGGTCGTTGTGGTAGGCGCCCGGAAATGCCCGGTTGTCAGCGCCGCGAAGCCGCGGGGACATTGCATCTGGTCCGACGTAGAACGGGTCCCCTTCGAATCCGTCGTAGACGGTCATCCAACGGGTTGGGGGGTAGGTCTCACGAACCCCAGCGGGGCCGTTGAGCTGCGCGAGCCAGGGGCTGCCGGGAACGATCTCGTTGCAGCCGTAGTACGTGGTCTGGAGTCCACGACAGGAGGTCGTCCCGCGATTCGCTCCGGCGATGCCCACGAACGCAACGACGTCTCGGGCCAGGGCCGGATAGTCGAACATCAGCTTCCGGGCGATCGTCACCCCGAGCGAGTGGGCCACGATGTCGATCCTGGCCGAGCCGGTGTACCGCTGGACGGCCTCAATGAACCGGCACAGATCCGGCACCTCGTCGTCATCGGCGGAACCGTGGCCGCCGTTGGCCAGGACGTTGGGATTCTGATCCACGTAGTCCCGGTCGAGCGCGCCTGGAGCCGTCCGCGTGGGAAGGCCGGCGTAATAGTTGCCGAGCCCGTTGTAGGACAGGGCATACATCTCCTGCATGGTGTAGCCGGCGTCGTTCTGGAACTGCTGCATCACGTCGAGCCAGTTCTGGGCGTCGGCCTGGTTGCCGTGGACGAAGATCACCGGCGTATGCGTGAGCCGGCGGTGACGCCTCAAACCACCAAAGCCGCCGACCGGGTATCCCCACTGATCATCACGAAGGCGAGGGAAGTCGGAGGCGAAATACACCGGACCGAGCGGCGGCCGGGTGTGACTGACGGTGGGCTCGGCTCCCGCCGTCGACAATCGGCACCGGGGCACGGTCGCCGCGCTCGCCGCCGCGCAGATCAGCAGGCCGATGGTGGCCGTCGATCCGATCCCCACCACGGTGGCGAAGATGATTCGCGCCAGCCACCGCGCCTCTCTCAGCACGTCCGGCAAATTAGTGCCGACGGTGACCGATCGGGGGAGATTCGTACAAATTTGGCCCCGGTGTGAGACCGCCGGACGGTCAGGAGAAAGACCGTTGCTACTGGCTTGGGGCCCGGCTGCTTGCGATAGATTTCAGCGCCGCGGCTTGCGCTAGATGTCAGATACGCACTTAGAGCCAGGGTCCACCGTGGCGCGTTTGCCTCAATCGCGTGTGGACACAGGAGACCCTGAAGCCGATCGGTCAGGGGACAGCGACGGTCGAACTGGGTCCGGGCTTGAGGTCAGTGGCCTGAGCGTTTCCTTCGGCGGGGTCGTGGCGTTGGAGGGCCTGTCGGTCGACGTCTCAAGGGGCGAGGTGCTGGGCGTGATCGGTCCCAATGGCGCCGGCAAGACAACGCTGTTCAACGCGATCTGCGGGTTCGTCACCCCAGATGCGGGGACGATCACCTGGGCCGGCGCGTCACTGGCAGGGATCCGTCCAGATCGCCTGGCCGAGGCCGGAATCGCCCGGACGCTCCAGGGCGTGGGGCTGTTTGCGGGGCTCAACGTGCTCGAGAACGTGATGGTGGGTGCCCAGCGCTTCCGGCGGGCCGGGCTGATGAGTGCGCTGCTCGGTCTGCCCCGGTCGGACTTCGACGAGAGATCGCTGCGCGAGCGCGCGCTGTCGGCGCTTGACCGGGTGAGCTGTCAGGAGTTCGTCGATCGCCTGCCCGGGGCGCTGCCCTACGCAATCCAAAAACGGGTCGCCTTGGCCCGGGCGCTGGTGTGCGAGCCGGAACTCCTGTTGCTGGACGAGCCGGCCGGGGGCCTGGGCGCCGACGACCTCTCGGACCTGGGCGGTCTGATCGACACTCTGCGCAGCACGATCGCGGTGATGCTGGTCGATCACCACATGGACCTGGTGACCTCGGTGTGTGACCGGCTGGTCGTACTCGACTTCGGGCGCGTCATTGCCGAGGGTGAGCCGCCGGTGGTCAGGAACGACCCGGCCGTGCTCGAGGCGTACCTGGGCAGGTCGACTGGGGAGGGGGACCGGGAGGTCTGATGTTGACAGTGGCCGGTCTGACCACCGATTACGGCCCGGTGCGGGCCGTGAACGACGTCTCACTCGAGGTGGGCGAGGGGTCGGTGACGGCCGTGCTCGGGGCCAATGGCGCCGGCAAGACCTCCTTGTTGCGCACAATCACCGGACTGGTTCGTCCCACGGCGGGGACGGTGACGTTCGGCGGCGAGGACATCACCCGGCTGTCGGTCGAGCAGATCGCCCGCCGCGGCCTGGCGCACGTGCCGGAGGGCCGGGGAGTCATCACGGAGCTGACGGTGTCCGAGAATCTGCGCCTGGGCGGACTGTGGCGGGGAGGCCACGCGGCACCGGTGCAGGAGATCTACGACCTCTTTCCGCGCCTGGAGGAGCGCAGCGGCCAGCCCGCGTCAAGGCTGTCAGGCGGCGAGCGCCAGATGCTCTCGATTGGCCGGGCGCTCATGGCTCGGCCACGCGGGCTGCTCATGGATGAGCCCTCGCTCGGCCTGGCCCCCCGGCTGGTCGTCCAGATCATGGAGTTGGTGCGCAAGCTGGCCGACAGCTTCGGACTGGCGGTGCTGCTCGTCGAGCAGAACGCGCGCAGCGCCCTGTCGGTCGCCGACCGCGGCATCGTGCTGAACCTCGGGCGTGTGGTGGCCGATCAGGAGCCGGAGAAGATCGCCGCCGACGAGCGCCTCCGCCACGCGTATCTGGGGTTCTGATGCCATGACCAAGTTCATCGACCTGACGCTGAGCGGGGTTTCCATTGGAGCGGTGTACGCGGCGGTCGCGCTCGCGCTGGTTCTGATCTGGCGGGCCACGCGGATCGTGAACTTCGCTCAGGGCGCGATGCTTATGGTCACCACCTTCATCGCCTCTGCCGTGATCACCTCGACCGGCTCGTACGTGGCTGGGTTTGCCGTGGCAGTCGTGGCCGGACTGGTCTTCGGGGCGGTGGTGGAACGCGTCCTGATCCGACCCGTGGAATCCGCGCCACCGCTGAACGCGGTGATCGTCACGCTCGGCCTGTACACGGTGCTGATCGCGGTCGCCGGGATGATCTGGGGCGATACCCCCCGCTCGTTTCCGGCCGCCTTCTCACTGCGGGGCTATCGCGTCGGCGGCACCGATCTCCTGTTCGCGCCCAATGACACCTTCACGGTGCTGGTCGTGGTCGGGATGGCCGTGGCGCTGGCGCTGTTGTTCAAAGGCACGTCCGTGGGGCTTCAGATGAGAGCGTCGGCGTTCGCGCCGGAGATGGCGCGGATGCTCGGCGTCAAGGTCGGTCGTTTCCTGACCCTGGGTTGGGCCCTGGCCGCGGTGGCCGGCGCCGTGGCGGGTGTTCTGGTGGCCCCGTCGACGTTCCTGGGCCCGAACAGCTTTGACCCGATCCTGATCTCGGGCTTTGTCGCCGCCGTACTGGGGGGCCTCGACAGCCCACCCGGTGCCGTGATCGGGGGTCTTCTGCTGGGCCTGGCGCTGTCCTACGTCTCAGGCTATGAGGGTTCGGCGCTCGCGCCGCTGGCCGCGCTGGTGATCCTGCTCCTCGTCCTGCTGCTCCGGCCCAGCGGCCTCTTCTCGGCCACCAAGGAGCGGCGGGTATGAGGGCCGCAGCGCGGTTCACGCTCCTGCGTTCGCTGGGCCTCATCGTGTTCACCGGGCTGATCCTGTTCCTGGTCACCGAGACCGTCAGCGACTACCGCAATTCCCAGGTCGCGACCGGGGCCTACTTCTTCGCCGTGCTGGCGGGTCTGACCATGCTGGCCGGGGTCGGCGGGCGGATTTCGCTGGGACACGGCGCCTTCATGGCGGTGGGTGCCTACACCGCGCTGCTCCTGATCGGCAAGGAAAACTGGGCGTTGGCGCCGGCTGTGGCGGCGGCGGCCGCTGCTGCTGCGGTCGTGGGCCTCCCCGTGGGGCTGGCCACGACACGCCTCCAGGGGCCATACCTGGCCGGTGCGACACTGGCCTTTGCGATTGGGCTGCCCGCGCTGGGCGACAAGTTCTCCGGACTCTTCGGCGGCGAGAACGGGCTGGCGGTCAACCCTCCAACTCCGCCCTCCTGGCTGGGGTCCAATTTCAGCCTGTTCCGCTGGGAGGCCTGGATCGCCTGCCTGGGGGCGCTGATCGTGCTGTTCGTCCTCTACAACCTTGTGCACAGCTGGCTGGGCAGGTCGCTCAGAGCAGCGCGGGACGACGCGATCGCAGCCTCGCTGTGTGGCCTGGGCGTGGGCCGGCTCCAGACGACGGCCTTCGTCGTCAGCGCCGCCTGCGCCGGGCTCGGCGGAGCGCTCCTGGGGGCGGTCGTCCAGCAGCTCGCGACACCGAGCGCGTTCGGGATAACGCTCTCGCTCTACCTGCTCGCCGGAGTCGTGGTCGGTGGGCTCGGATCGCTCGGAGGTGCCATCTGGGGAGCGGCTCTGCTCGTGCTGTTACCGAACTGGAGCAACGATCTGGCCAACAGCTTCTCGCTCTCGACCAACGTCAGGAACAACCTTCCGCTGGCCATCTACGGAGCCGCCCTGATCGGCCTGATGCTGGTCTGGCCCGGAGGGATTCAGGGCGGGCTGGGTGCACTCCGTCGGGCGATCTTCGCCCGCCTTCGCGGACGCCGGCGGGCGTCCGCGGCCCTCCCCGCCACGGAAGCCGCATCTGACCAAATCGCCACCGATCGCCCTGTATGACCTGACCTGTGATTCCAATCGACCAAAGGAGGACGAGGGAAGTGAGATATCGCATCCTGGCTGGTGCGGCCGCGGCCGCAGTGGCCATCCTGGTTGGAGCCTGCGGCTCGAGCGGTGGCTCGAGCGGTGGAGGCTCGAGCAACGCGCCCGGCGTCACCGCAACAAGCATCACCTTCGGGACGCACCAACCCCTGACGGGTCCGGCCGCGCCCGGGTACAGCGAGATTGCCCCGGCCGCTCAGGCCTTCTTTAACTATGTGAACGCCCACGGCGGCGTGTACGGACGGAAGATTCACCTGCTGATCAAGGACGATGCCTACAACCCGACCGACACCGTCAACGTTGTCCATCAGCTCGTGCTTCAGGACAACGTGTTCGGCATCTTCGACGGCCTGGGCACGCCAACGCACACCAAGGTCGTCGGCTTCCTGAACTCAGAGAAGGTCCCTGACCTGTTCGTGGCCTCTGGCTGTCCGTGTTGGGACAACGGGACCACCCAGCCAGAGACGTTTGGCTGGCTGCCGAACTACACGATCGAGGGCAAGATCCTGGGCCAGTACATCAAGCAGCATTTCGCCGGCAAGAAGGTCGGAGTCCTGTACCAGGACGACGACTTCGGCCAGGGCGGCTTGGCCGGGATCGAGGATGAGGTGCCTGCAGCAGACATCGTGTCCAAGCAGCCCTACCAGTCCGGCACGATGACGCTGGCCCCGCAGATCAGCGCCATCAAGTCCTCGGGTGCCACCGTGCTCGTCGACTTCACCGTCCCGATCTATACCGCGGTCGGCCAGCTGACCTCCTTCAAGCTCGGTTACAAGCCCCAGCTGGTGATCTCAAACGTGGGGATCGACCCGACCACCGTCGGCAAGCTCCTGGCCACGGTCTCCAAGGGCAAGGCGTCGGGAACCGGTCTGATCGAGGGCGCGATCACGGATGGGTACATCCCGTCGCCCACCGACAACTCGAACCCCTGGATCAAGCTGTTTCAGAAGATCCGGGCCCAGTACGACTCGAACACTCCCATGGACGGCAACGTCGAATTCGGAATGGCCAGTGCATACACGCTGGTCCAAGCTCTGAAGGCGGCCGGGAAGAACCTCACCCGGCAGGCGGTGGTGAACGCGGTGGACACCGCGGGCGCGTCCTGGAAGGGACCGGGTCTGGTTCCGTACCGCTACTCCAAGACCGACCATGGCGGGTTCGACGGCGTCGAGATGGGCAAAATCAGCGGCGGCAAGATCGTCCTGTTCGGCTCGCCGATGACAACCAGTCCGACCAAGTCCAGCCCGATCACTCCCTACACGGGTGGCCAGCCAGCACCGCCGGCCAGCGGGATTCCGAGCAACTGACGTAGACGCGAAGGTCACAGCGGCGGCCGGGGTCGACCCGGCCGCCGTCGCGGCGACGCGCGGGCGAGCACCGCCGTGCCTGCAGCGCCGAGGATGAGATTCGGCCAGTCGTTCACAGAACCGCAAACCTGCGCCGTCGATCCCGCGTTACGTTTGACGCGGTGACCGACCTGCGCGATCCCGAGCAGGCTGAGCGACTCGCCTTCGAGGCGCCCGATGAGTACGTGCGCCGGCGGGAGTTTCTCCAGCGCGCGGCCCTCACCGCCGGACTGGGCGCCGGGGTGGGGCTCGCCCTCGGTCCGGACGCCCTGGTGGCCGAGGCGGCCCGCAGGCAGCGCCGTGCCTCACGCCTGCCGTCGCCGCGCCGCCTGCCGATCGACACGTTCGTCGTGCTGATGATGGAGAACCGGTCGTTTGATCACTACCTCGGCTGGATGCCCGAGGCCGACGGCCGTCAGGCCGGGCTGAGCTACGTCGACCTCAGTGGCCACAGGCTCAAGACCCGACCGCTGGCTCCAGACTGGCAGGGCTGCGGGCATCCGGACCCCGATCACTCATGGGCTGGTGGTCGCCGGCAGCTGAACCACGGCCGGTGCGACGGCTTCCTGAAAACGGGGAATGACGAATTCGCGATCTCCTACTACAGGGACGGCGACCTCGGCTTCATACAGCCGGCCGCGAAGGCGTTCACGACCTTCGATCACTTCCACTGCTCGCTGATGGGCTCGACGCTGCCCAACCGCGAGTACATGCACGCGGCGACCTCCTACGGGAATATCGACAACCAGCTCCCGCCACAGACCAAGTACAAGACCGGCTTTCCCGACACGACGATCTTCGCGGCACTGGAGCGAGCCGGTGTCTCCAACCGCTACTTCTTCAACGACGTTCCGGTGTCGGCTCTGTGGGGAGCCCCGGGGCTGGCTCGGACAGGTCATGTGACCGAGTACTACGCCCGCTGCCAGGCCGGCGCCCTGCCGCACGTGTCATTCGTCGACCCGAACTTCGGCGGCAGCGAGGGTGAGGGCCCAGGGCTGTCAGGCGATGAGCACCCGCACGGGGACGTCCGGGCCGGTCAGGCCTACATGGCCGATGTGGTCCATGCCTTCATGGAGTCGCCGCAGTGGAAGCGTGGTGCGCTGTTCATCGTCTACGACGAGTGGGGCGGCTTCTTCGACCACGTGCCCTGTCCCCGCGTCCCTGACGTTCGCAACTCGCGGGACATCAACCAGGACTTCGGGCTGACCGGGTTCCGGATCCCCTCGGTCGTCGTCTCGCCATACGTCAAGCGGGGCCACGTTGCCCACTCCACCTATGCCTTCGAGTCGATTCTGAAACTGATCGAGTATCGCTTCGGGCTGGGGCCCCTGACCAAGCGTGATCGCTTCGCCTCGAATATCGGCCGGGCGTTCGACTGGCGCTCCAGGCCACGACTGACCCCGCCGGATCTGCCCCGGCCGGAGGCGGTGGTCAGCGTCGCGTGCGCGGTAGGACCCAGTCACAGCGTGAGCGGCAACTCCGCCGATGCCCTACCCGCGGCCGCCGGACGAACTCCGGCTCGCCCCAAGGAACACGACCTGATGACCCTGGTGAAGTCGGGATATCTGGACCGGTTGGGGTTCGAGTACCGGCCGGCGACGATTGAGGGAACGTTCCGCGAGCCGTCCAAGGTCACGCAGGCGCTTGTCCCGGCCGGCTGAGCCGGCTCGCCGTCCATCATGATTAGGGGATGGCGGTCGAGATCCGCGAAGCGAGGTCGGGCGAGGAGGAGCGACTCGTACAGATGTACGAGTGGCTGTTCGCGCCGCCGGGGATAAAGCCATCGCGGTGGGACCCGGAGGACGCTCGCTCGCGGCTGGGTGAGGCGATCGGGTCGCCACGGAGCACGATCCTGGTTGCGCAGGACGCCGGCGTCCTCGTCGCCTTCTGCACCGCCTACCTGGAGCTCAACTCAGTTCGCTTCGGGCAGCGCTGTTGGGTTGAGGATTTGGCGGTTGATCCACAGCGACGCTCGCAGGGAATCGGGGTTCTGCTGCTGGACGCCGCCAAGGCGTGGGGGCGAGATGGTGGAGCGTCTCATCTCGAGCTCGACTCGGGCCTCGCGCGCAAGGACGCCCATCGCTTCTACGAGCGGCTCGGTGGGACCCGGCAGTCATTCACGTTCGGCTGGGAGCTCTGAGTCGACCGATGGCCAGCGTCTCCCTGAACCCTGAAGAGGTGGCCGAGTTTGCCCTTCGCGTCTGGAGCTACAAGCAGGGGGAGATGGTCTCACTGCTCATCCACCTGGGCGACCGGCTCGGCCTGTACCGGGCACTGGACGGCGCTGGACGGGTGACGGCAGATCAGCTGGCGAACCGTACAGGGCTTCAGCCGCGGTGGCTGGAGGAGTGGCTTCGGGGCAACGCGGCCGCCGACCTGCTGGCCTCGCAGGACGGGAGGCACTTCGAGCTGACCGCCGTCGGCGCGACCGTCCTGACCCGAGAGGAGGACAGCCTGCAGTTCGCCGCCGGTGCCTTCGGGCCTCCGCCGGATCCGGCGGTCGTGGACGACCTGGCAGAGGCATTCCGGACGGGCGTGGGGCTGCCCTACGACCGCCACGGTCTTGCCTTTGTCCACAGCACCGAGCGGATGCTCGGTCCGTGGGCTCGCCTCAGCCTCGTGCCCGTGATCGTGCCGGCACTCGAGGGCGTGGACGAGCGACTCGAGGCCGGTGCGCTCGTGGCCGACGTTGGCTGCGGCGCCGCGGTGGCGCTGACCACGCTGGCGGAGGCCTACCCGCGCTCGACCTTCCACGGGTATGAGCTCTCACGCCTGGCCGTCGAGCGGGCCCGCTCCCGGATCGCCGAGGCAGGCCTGAGCAATGTCGAGATCTTTGACCGCCGGGCCGAGGAGCTGCCCGATGGCGGCGACTACTCCCTGGTCCTGACCTTCGACTGCCTGCACGACATGACCCGGCCAGACGCGGCCGCGGACGCGATCCGCCGCGCGATCGCGCAGGACGGGACCTGGCTGGTCAAGGAGATCCGCTGCGACGACACCTGGGCCGGCAACCGGCGCAACCCGATGCTGGCGATGTTCCTCGGCTTCTCGGTCGCCTCGTGCATGTCCTCGGCGCTGTCAGAGCCCGACGGTGCGGGGCTGGGGACGATCGGCCTGCCGCCGCGAGCGTTGGAGCAGCTCGTGCGTGAGGCTGGCTTCACCCGCTTCCGGGTGCACGACTTCGAGGATCCGGCCAACCTGTATTACGAGGTCCGGCTCTGAACGGCCGGACTCCTACTGCGACGGGGGCACCGGGGCCGGCCCGCCGAGCTCGGTGAACTGCGGAGCCTCATAGGCGGCCCCCGGTGTGCCACCCAGGGCGAGGATCTGCGCGCCCTGGTCGCCGGAGGAGATCTTTCGCTTCGTCGCCGCGCCGACCCGGAGAGCCATCTTCGGCTCCAGATGGACAGTCTCACCCTCGATGTCGAAGTCGGCTGCGCCCTCGAGCACGATGTAGACCTCCTCCTGCCCGCTCTCGGCGTGATCGTGATTCGGATACGCGTCGCCGCTGTTGGGAGGGAAGTTGAGGATCTGCATTCCAAACGAGCTCACACCGAGCTCGGCCCGGGTGCGGAGGAAGAAGCCCCCGAAAATCGTCTCCATCTGATCGAATTGCTTGGCGGTGTAGTCGGCCATTGGGGCTCCTCTGGGTCGGTTGAGGAGGATTAATGCCCGGATTCGTAGCGCGAGTCAAGCGCGGTCACAAGCCGGCGACGCACAGACGCTTCGAGCCGGAGCTCTACTCGGGCCGGTGACCGTGCTGATGCCCGTGCCCATGCGTCGGGTGCAGCTGGAACTCGCCGTCGACGCCGAGGCCAATCAGGAACTGGGCGAAGGACACCCCCGCCCTGGTCACCTGGCCCTCGGTGTATCCGGTCGTGGTCTGGGCCATGGTCGAGCCGTCGGAAGCGCTCCAGCCGGTCTCAATGCATGTTCCACGCTTGGAGAAGCGGGCCACGGGCTGACCGGTGTGAAGCCGGTGGCCGATGTGGGCCAGATGATTGATCTGCTCGGCCACGTACACGTAGCGTCCGGCCTGCGGCCCGCCGGTCAGCTGGTACCAGAGATACGGCTCGCGCCCGAACCAGCCATGGATGATTCCCGTAACCACCCCGTTACCCACCGCCCGGATCGGGTCACGGTGGTGAAGGCAGACGTCGACCCCCATGTCCGTGCGCCCGACCAGATATCTGTCACCGGCGAATGGGTTCTGGTACGGCGCCGACGCGAGCGCTCCCGCGGGCGTCAGGGTCGCCAGGGCCAGTGCTGCGCTCGCCGCGCCCGTCGCCCTGTGCAGTCCACGTCCGTGTCGATGCATCAAAGCCTGTCCTCCTTGCGGCGTGCCTTTGCGACCGGGCGTGCGGTTGGCCCACGCCCCAGGTCCCCAACATGGGCTCGGCCGTCCGAGGCCGGCTCCAAAGCCGTCCGGCTCAGGCTGGACGGGTGGCGTAGCCCGCCAATGGACGGATGGACGAGGAGCACAATTTCGGCCACGCTGTCCCCTCCGGCCGCGCTCGTTCGTCGTAGCTGTGATAACCAACCAGCCAGGAGGCCCCCATGAAGTATGCCCTGCTGATCTACAGCGATCCCAAGTCCAATCAGGAGCTCCCGCAGGAGGTCCAGGACAAGGACATGTCCGAATACATGGCGCTGGCCGATGACCCGCGCTGCCTGGCCAGCGCGCAGCTTCAGCCGACTGAGATGGCCACCACCGTCCGGAGCCAGGACGGCCAGACCCTAACCACCGATGGCCCGTTCGCGGATACCAAGGAGGTGTTCGGCGGCTACTACGTGTTCGAGGCCGGCGACCTGGACGAGGCCATCGCGATCGCCTCGCGGATTCCGGCCACGCGCCTGGGGGGCGGCGTTGAGGTGCGCCCGCTTGTGGAGCGCTACGCCACCGTCGATTAGACATTCGGGCCCGCCTGCGGGCTCCGAGGACGGGGCGACCAGCCCGATCCGGTGCGACGCCGACCGCGGCGCTCTCGAGCAGGCATTTCGAGAGCAGTGGGGCCGGGTCCTGGCTTCACTGATCGGCTTCCTCGGCGACTTCGACCTCGCCGAGGAGGCCGTCCAGGAGGCGTTCTCGATTGCCGCCGAGCGCTGGCTGCGCGACGGCGTGCCCGCCAATCCGGCCGGATGGCTGGCCGTCACCGCGCGAAACCGGGCCATTGACCGGATCCGGCGGGAGCGCAGGCTGGCCGACAAGGCCCGGCTGTTGGGTGAGCCCCAGAGCACGGATGAGCGCATGGAAGATCCGGTAATCCAGGACGAGCGGCTTGAGCTCGTGTTCACCTGCTGCCATCCCGCGCTGGCCCCGGAGGCTCAGGTGGCGCTCACGCTGCGGGCGCTCGGCGGGCTGTCCACGGAGGAAATCGCCCGGGCGTTTCTGGTTTCTGAGGAGACGATGAAGCGCCGGCTCTCTCGCGCCAAGATCAAGATTCGGCAGGCCGGTATCCCGTTTTCGGTGCCGGCAGATCATCTGCTGCCCGACCGCCTCCAGGCCGTCCTCTCGGTCATCTACCTGATCTACAACGAGGGATACAGCGGCCGGATCGACCTGGCCGCCGAGGCGATCCGGCTGTGTCGGGTGCTCGGCGACCTGATGCCCGACGAACCCGAGGTGCACGGGTTGCTGGGGCTGATGCTGATCGTCCACGCCCGCCGGCGGGCCCGCTTCGTCGACGACGCACTGGTGCTGCTCGGAGCGCAGGACCGCTCACTGTGGGACTGGCCTGAGATCGAGTTGGGACGCGCGGTGCTGGAGCGTGCGATCGCGCTCAGGGGCCGCGGTCCGTACGTGCTCCAGGCGGCAATCGCGTCGCTCCAGACGGAGGAGGAGATCGACTGGCCCGAGGTCGTGAAGCTCTATGGCCGACTGGCTGAAATCACCGGCTCGCCGGTGGTGGAGCTAAATCGCGCTGTCGCGCTGGCTGAGACAGGCGCCACCCTTCAGGCGCTGGAGATCGTCGAGGGGATCGACCTCGCCGGCTACCAGTACCTCCACTCCACCCGCGGCGAGCTGCTGTGCCGGCTGGGCCGTACCCGGGAGGCCAGGGCGGCCTACGAGCAGGCCCTTGGCCTGGCCCGGACGGAACCCGAGCGGCGTTTCCTGGCGCAGCGGATCGCCGACCTCTGACCCCGGTCGCCACGTCAGGACTGGTTGCGGTTCCACTCCAGCCAGGCCAGACCGTGGCGGCCGTCGGAGCACTCGATCCGGCACATGGCTCGTGGGAACAGAGCCACCCGCCCATCGTCTGACTCAAGGCGCAGCGGGCCGAAGGCCAGGGGCTCCACCACGACCTCCATCTCCGGAGGCGAGAATGAGATCCTCGCGCTCTCGATCAACCCGTCGGCCCGCACGTCCTCGGATGCCTGCACCGTGTCGAGCTCTGAGAGGCCCGCCGCCGATGACTGTGTATAGCCCACCCCAAGCGTCTGGTCGTCCGGCAGGCGCAGGTGGACGGCGTGGAGGTGCGTGCCGTCGGTCAGGTGGCCGGCCATCCACACCCAATCCATGGCCCACCAATCACGCAGGCCCCAGGAATGGTCCCGCTGGCCAGGGGCGTCGCTGAGCGTGATCGTCTCCCGGCCAACCGTGATCGACCCGGACACCCGGCACGGGATCTCATAGCGCGTGGCCAGCCGGTAGGCATACGGCTCGCCGTCGGTCTCCCAGGTCAGGTCGAGGCCGACCGGAACCGGGGCGCCGGCCTCACCCCGGAGCAGAGCAGCGGGGTCCACGTGCTGGTCACCCGTCGCGTCGAGCGTCGTGCGGAACAGCTCAAAGGCCACTGGGCAGATGTGGTCGGCCCGGAGCTCCGCGGTCTCCGTATGGAGGCCCATATGCTCCGGGAGCGGTGCGGCGAAGTCGACCACGGCCACGGTCGGCCTCCCGGGTCCGCAGACAAATGCCGTGTACCAGCACCGGTCCAGGTTGGGGTACAGGCCGACGCGGATATACGCGCCCAGGCTGCCGTCCGGCGCCACCGCATCGAAGTACCAGCTCTCATTCCACAGCTGCTCGGGTCCGGGCTCGTGCCTGCCCTCATCCCGGGGCTCGGGGCGCAGCGGCGCGGGTCGCCCTGATCCCGGCGCGGGCAGGAGCTCCAGGGCATCCAGGTCCAGAACGTGCTGAGCGTGGCGGGCCAGGGTGGTCATGAACATGTCATCGCCCCGCTCGGTCCGCCGAACGAGCATGGAGGCGACGATGGCCATCAACACGCCGCCAAAGCTCTGGCGGCGGTAGCCCTCCCAGCATTGATCCCAGCTGAAGTCCCGGACGCCCTGGGCGGCCAGGGCGGAGTGGTACTCGCCCAGCAGCTGTCGTTCCTGCGCCCGGCGATCGTCGGTTGACAGCCCACCACCGAGGAAGTACGACACGTCGGTCATCGCATCTCCCCAGGCCACGGTCTGCCAATCCACCGCGGTCAGTGGCCTGGCGCTCTCCGGCTCCCCGAACAGGAGGTTGTCCAGCCGGAAGTCACCATGAACGAGGCCCAGGGGCGAGGGCCGGTCGGCCATCCACCCATCCAGGCTCTCCACCAGCCGCCGGCAGACCGCCTTGTGCTCGCCGGAGATCCGCCGGTCGTAGCGATCGAAGAAGCCATCCACGAGCTGGGTGACCAGCGCCTGATTGACCGGAGACGGTCGGTTGAGCCACTCGGACTCCTCCAGCGCGGGATCACCGAACACGGGGGCGTGTAAGCGCGCCAGCTCGCTGACCGCCAGACGAGCCTGCTCCACCGTGCATCCGGCGATCTGGTCGCCCTGGGCCGCGGGCGCCACGTCCTCCAGGACGAGCGTGAACCAGCCCTCGGTCTCGTCGAACCGGGCCAGGTAGCAGGTGGCCAGCGGCCCGCCGATCCGCGGCGCCAGCTCCTGGTAGAAGCGAACCTCTGCCTCATAGATCCCCAGTGCGATCCCGGTCGACCGGCTGGTTTCATCGTCGGCGGCCAACTTCATGACCACGGTGGCCGGGCCGGCTTGCTCGCGGTCCCCGTAGTCCACGCTGACTCGGTAGGTCAGGCTCATCTGGCCCGTCCCGATGGGGGCGAGACCCATGGACCGGACGGGGCCCGTCCCCAGGATCTCGGCAATCCAGCGGGTACTGGCCTCCTGGTCGGTCCTGATCAGCGTTCCGGAGTTTGTTTCGCCGGTCACGGACCCTCACTCCACCGACGTTCCCAGCCGAGCTCGTTGAGCGAACCGCTCATGGCGGAGCCGAGCTTACTTGCCCGGCACGGGACAGAGATGCTTTTCTGCCCTCGCTTAGGCTACGTCGGCGTGGAAGCCCAGCGGATCACAGCGGGCGGTCTTGAGTTCTCATACCTGGCGCTCGGGGACGGACCGCTGGCCCTGTGCCTGCACGGATTCCCGGATTCGGCTCACACCTGGACAGAGCTGCTGCCGGCGCTCGCCCGCCGCGGCTTCCGGGCGGTGGCCCCGTGGATGCGGGGGTTCGCCCCGACGGATGTGCCAGGCGACGGCCGCTATCAGGGCGGGGCATTGGTCGGTGATGCGGTCGCCCTGCACGATGCATTCGGGGGTGATGGTCAGGCGGTCATCATCGGTCACGACTGGGGGGCCTTCGCCGCCTACGGCGCGGGCGCGTACGCACCGGATCGCTGGCGCCGGGTCGTGGCCCTGAGCATCCCGCCGCTGGCGCTGACCTCCCAGGCGCTGTTCGACTACGACCAGCTGCGCCGCTTCTGGTACCAGTTCTTCTTCCTGCACCCGGTGGCCGACCAGGTCGTGGCCGTGAACGACCTGGCCTTCATCGACCGTCTGTGGGCCGATTGGTCTCCTGGGATCAAGGCCGGCCAGCCGCTGGAGCAGGCCAAGGCGGCGCTCCGCCCAGAGGGCGCTCTGGCGGCCGCGCTCGGCTACTACCGAGCCATGTATGACCCGAGCGGGCATGCGCCCGAACTGGCCGAGCATCAGCAGGCCCTGCTCGAACCCACGAGCCAGCCCACGCTCTACCTCCATGGCCAAAACGACGGATGCGTGTCGGCCGGCCTGGGGGAGGGAGCCGAGGCGTACCTCGGTCCCGGATCACGTCGCGTGGTGGTTCCGGACACCGGGCATTTCCTGCACCTGGAGGATCCGGGCACAGTGATCCGGGAGATCGTCGACTTCGTCGCGCCCTGAGCCTGGGCTCAGTAACGGCTGGCCGGAGTCCTGCGGTAACGGCGACGCTCGCGTTGGCGGCCGCGGCTGTGCCCGACCTCATCGACGAACATCGATCCCAGCAGAACCGCGGCGATTCCGACCACGACCAGCCCGAGCACGAATCCGGTGCCACTCGAGCCGGCCAGCATCAGGATCACCGAGATCGCCATCATCAGGAGGATGGCCGGGAGACTGCGGGTGACCATCTGTCTGGTAACCATTGGGCTGGTCTACCCGCCTTCGGCGCCGATCAACATGGGCGCCGAATCGGCCCGTCTCAGGGCGTCAGGACGACCGCCGCCTCGGGCGTGACCACCCGGAAGCTGAAGCTCTGCTCCAGGTACAGCCGGACCACCTGGCGGTCGTGCGAGTCATAGCCGATCGACAGATCCTGGCCGGACTCGAACAGAAAGTCGCCGCCCCGCAGGCTGACCACGACGGCGCCCTCCAATCCCGGAGTCCAGACGATCGGACCCTCGAGGATCTTGTGCAGATGATCGAGCAGGGGGTAGCCGCCGTGCTCCGCGGTCTCGACCACCCGGCGGTATTGGTCGCGGCCCAGGGCCAGCCCGTACGGGCCGGTTACCCCGCTGCACAGGAGCCGCTCGGCGGCACCCGCCACGGGGCGGGGGTATTCGTCGGTCGCCTCGCCCAGCGCCAGCGGCTCATGGGGGGAGGCGTCGACGATTCCGGTCACGGCGCCGGACCAGCCGTGGAACACGGCCCGGTTCTCCGCCACAGCCATCTGATGGGCGGCCTGGTCCAAGGCATCCAGATTGACATCCTCAGCTCCCCGGTCAGCGTCCCGGAGCTCGTCGCGCCTGAGTTCGAAGTCGGCCCGCACCTCGACGAGCGGCAGCACCTGGCGCCGCAGAGCAGAGACGCCCTCGGCCGGGGGTGAGCCCACGGCCTCGGTCCGGCCCAGGTTGGTCGCTGAGTGATCCCACCCCAGAGGGCCGGAGAAGTCCACCAGCTGGCGGGCGGCCAGGGCCGGCGTCAGCCGTTCCCTGGCCTCCTGATCCAGCAGATTCCAGGCTCCATCACTGAGCGGCGCGTGACCGCGCAGGAGATGATTCATGCCGCTGCTCACCTCAGGCCCCCGATCCCCAGAGAGCCCTCAACGTACGCCCCCTCGGCGCCCGGACCACCGCCCTCCAAGGCCTCGGCTTCGGCCTCCTCGCCGTGTTCGACGATGTCGCCGGTCTGAAACAGGATTCCCTGCGCGATCTCCCGCCAGGCCGGGGTCCGGCGCAGGAGCAGCTCCAGGTCCATGCAGAAGTGCTTGAACTCCTCGCCCTGAGCGTCGCGCATGACCGCCACGGCCTCGACATCCTGCTCCACCGCCAGGCGCTGTTCATACCAGCCGATGGCCTCCGCCTCCTCGGTCAGGGACGCGCACATCCGGGCGAATGTCCGCGTGGCCGGCGGCAGTTCCTCCGGCGGCTCGTGGTACTGGTCAAAGCCCATCTGGTCTCCTTGGAAGTGGACGACTCGGATCGGGGGAACGGCCGTCGCCTACCCGGCGAACGCCGACAGTAACCCTAGTGTGGGCCATGGCTCGGCGGTGCCGGGACTCGCTCGCCGTGCTCATCGGCCGATGGTGCTTCGACGTCAGCTCCGCGCGGCGCGCCAGACCGACAGGGCGAGCACCGCCGCCACGCCCACCGGGAGGATCCACCAGGCGCTCACGCTCGTGTCGGTAACCAGCGCGGTGATGCCAAGCGCGGCCACCACGCCGAGCGCTATCCGCCAGTCGTCGCCGACGACGAAGTCCCAGACGAACCGCACCAGCGACCGGGCCCGACTCATGCGCTCATCACAGCGGCATCCTCGGCCGCCCGCGGTCGGCGGACCAGGGCCACGATCAGCCCACTCAGAATGACCGTGGCCGGGACGATCGCCAGCAGGGCGCCGTCGCCACCTGGCCAGTGGGCGCCCGCCCCCTCGGCTCCCCAGAACGTCCCGAAAGACGTGAGCATCACGCCCACGGAGAACTTCATCGCGTTCTCGGGTACCCGGGCCAGCGGACGGTGGACGGCCACCCCGGTGAGCGCCACAACCGCCACGGCGATGCCGGCGGCACCGGCGGCCAGTCCGACGTCGTGCTGGTTGGCCCCGAACGTGAGCACGATGAACACCACCTCCAGGCCCTCGAGGAGGACGCCCTTGAAGGCGATCGTGAACGAGTACGGATCAAATTTGCTGGGCCGGCCTCCGGCCGCTCGTGCGGCCTCCCGTTCGTGGACATAGGCCTCGCGCTCGTCGTGCCGCGCCTTCAGGCCCGCGGCCCGGAGGATCGCCTTGCGCAGCCACTGGAGCCCGAAGATCAGGAGCAGCGCGCCCACGATCAGCCGGAGCGCGTCGATCGGGAGCGCGGTCAGGGCGGGGCCCAGCCCCGCCGTCACACCGGCCAGTAGGACGACCGCTGCGCCGACCCCGGTCAGGGCGGAGCGCCAGCTGCGTGTGACTCCGACGGCCAGCACGATCGTCAGCGCCTCGACGGCCTCGACCGCGCAGGCCACGAATACGGACACCGCCAGCCCGACCTGTGTCCCGGTCATGGATCTGTCGGTTTGCTGGCCGGGGTTGAGGACTTCGGCGCTGACATATGCTCCGGGCGTCAATTTTAGGTGGCCACCCAGCCGCCACAGCAGCCGTTCAGAGACCGAATAAGGGGAGTCCATGGAGCAGATCACGACTGAGCTGACTGACGGAATCCTGACCATCACCCTCAATCGTCCGGATCGCCTGAACGCCTGGACGGCAACGATGTGCCGGGAGCTGATCGAGGCCTTCGATCAGGCCGACGCCGATGACGACGTCCGCGTCCTGATCATCACCGGTGCCGGCCGGGGGTTCTGCGCAGGCGCCGATCTCCAGGCCGGCGCGGAGACATTCGACTACCGGGCTCGCGGTGGGGAGGGTCGCCCCCGGGACAACGGAGGCCAGTTCACGCTTCGGATCTTCCGGTGCACCAAGCCTGTGATCGCCGCCGTCAATGGCCCGGCCGTAGGCGTGGGGGCGACCATGCAGCTGCCGATGGACATCCGCCTGGCTGCGGACGATGCCCGCTTCGGGTTCGTGTTCGCCCGGCGGGGGATCGTGCCGGAGGCGGCATCGTCGTTCTTCCTCCCTCGCGTCGTGGGCATCAGCCGGGCCATGGAATGGGTGGCCACCGGGCGCGTCTTCTCCGCCCAGGAAGCCCTTGAGGGAGGGCTCGTCCGCAGCCTGCACCCCAAGGATGAGCTGCTGGATGCGGCCCGCGAACTGGCCCGCGAGATCGCCGACAACACCGCCCCGGTGTCAGTGGCCCTGGCGCGACGGATGATGTGGTCGATGCTCGGTGCCCGCCATCCGGTGGAGGCCCACCGAGCCGACTCGCAGGCCATGTTCGCCCGCGGCCAGTCGGGCGATGCCGCCGAAGGGGTCCAGTCGTTCCTGGAGAAGCGACCGGCCGTGTTCCCCGATCGGGTCAGTGAGGGTTTGCCGGACGTGCTGCCGGAGTGGGCCGAGATGGAGTTCTAGAGCGGGCGGGAGGGCGGCCCGCCGTGCGCGCGGGTCGCGGTTCGGGTGGGCGGCAGCGCTGACGCTATACTAATGCTTGCCAGCAAGCAAGTATTCACGACTCGACGCAAACTCACCGGAACCCAAGCTCTTGCCCACCACAGCTCCCCAACTTGACACCGAAACCGCGGCGCGGCTCCGGACCGCGATCGGCCGGCTGGCCCGTCGGCTCCGGACCACCAGGGCGGCTCGAGAGGCGGGGCTAACCCCCACCGGGATCTCAATCCTCCTGACCGTGACCAGAACCGGACTGACCCGGATGTCCGAGCTGGCCGAGTCGGAGGGCATCAACCCGACGATGCTCTCTCGGGTCGTGTCCGATCTGGCCGCAGGCGGGCTGGTGGAGCGGGTCAGCGATGCCAATGATCGCCGGGCCGCCTGGGTCAGCATCACCAAGAGGGGCAAGCGGCTGGCCGAGCGGATGCGGGCCGAGCGCACCGAGGCCGTGAACGCTGCCATGCGCGGCCTGTCGGGCCAGGAGCAGCGGCGAATCGAGGATGCCCTGCCGGCGCTGGAGGCGCTGGCCGAGGTATTGAAGGACGGTCGGCCGTGACGCGCGTCGTGCGCGTTGGCCGCGTCACCTTCGCCGCTCTGAGCGTCCCCAACTACCGCCGGTACTACTCCGGCCAGGCGGTCTCCCTGATCGGGACCTGGATGCAGATGACCGCCCAGGCCTGGCTGGTGCTCAGCCTGACCCACTCGAGCACCGCACTGGGGGCGATCATCGCCCTCCAGACCCTGCCCGTGCTGCTGCTGGCCCCGTACGGCGGCGTCCTGGCCGACCGGATGAACAAGCGCCGCGTGATGATCGCGCTCCAGAGCGCGATGGGCATCCAGGCGCTGATCCTGGGCCTGCTCACCGTGACCGGGTCCGTCCAGGTGTGGGAGATCGGCGTCCTGGCCGTCCTGCTGGGGCTCAACAACGCCTTTGAGAACCCGTCACGGCAGTCGTTCATGCTGGAGATGGTCGGCCCCGAGCACCTGCGAAACGCCGTCAGCCTGAACTCGGTGCTGGTCAACGTGGCCCGCACGGTTGGGCCCGCGGTGGCGGGCCTGCTGATCGCCACCGTGGGGGTCGGCGAGTGTTTCCTGATCAACGCGGCCAGCTTCGTGGCCGTGATCGGCTCGCTGGCCCGGATGGACCTGACGGCGCTCAATCCGACCCCGCCGCAACCCCGGGCCAGCGGACAGCTTCGCGAGGGTCTGGCCTACGTGCGCCGCACGCCTGAGCTGGCCGTCCCGCTGGTGATGATGGGGCTCGTCGGGTGTCTGACGTACGAGTTCCAGGTCTCGCTGCCGGTGATGGCGAAGACCGGGCTGCACGTGGGCGCCACCGGATTCGGCTTCATGACCGCGGCGATGGGCGTCGGCGCGGTGGTGGGGGGCCTGCTCGTGGCCACGCGGGGGCGGACCGGGTTGCGACCGCTGGTCCTGGCGGCCACCGTCTTCGGCTTCGCCGTGGCCCTGGCCACCATCGCCCCGAGCCTGCCGCTGGAGTTGGCCGCGCTGGCCTTCGCCGGTGGGGCGAGCATCAGCTTCATGTCGACCGGCAACTCAACGCTCCAGCTGACCGCCCGGCCGGCGATGCGTGGCCGGGTGATGGCCCTGTGGTTCGTGGCCTTCCAGGGCTCGACCCCCGTGGGAGGCCCGATCATCGGCTGGGTGATGGAGTCGATTGGACCGCGGGCCGGCCTGGGCCTGGGCGCGTTGACCTGCCTCGCCACGGCGTTGCTCGGGCTGGCCGTCATGCGGCGGATGGCGTCGGTCCACGGCGAGGATCGCGGTGAGCCGGCGTTGAGCGCGCAGACCGCGGCGTAGCAGTACCCCGGGCGTCACGCGCCCGGCACGGACCCCCCTTCACACCGCGACCGCCAGGAGATAAGGTCGAGGAGCCACGGGCGATTCACCCCGGAGAAGGGAGAGGGAAACATGAGCACACCGGTCTCGGTGCATCTGACCGTCAATGGAGTCGAGCACCAGCTGGAGGTCGAGCCTCGCCTGCTGCTGGTCCATGCGCTCCGAGATCAGCTCGGTCTGACCGGCACCCACGTGGGCTGCGACACGTCCAACTGCGGTGCCTGCACGGTCCATCTGGACGGCCAGGCCGTGAAGTCGTGCACGGTGCTCGCCGTACAGGCTGACGGCGCACAGGTCACGACGATTGAGGGCATGGCCTCCAATGGAGATCTCCATCCGATCCAGGAGGCGTTCTGGAACGACCACGGGCTCCAGTGCGGCTACTGCACCCCGGGCATGATCATGGCCGCCGCCGGGCTGCTGGCAGACAATCCCAATCCAACCGAGGATGAGGTGCGGCACGGGCTTGAGGGCAACCTGTGCCGGTGCACCGGCTACCACAACATCGTCAAGGCGGTGCTCAATGCCTCCAAGGTGAAGGGGGCCACCATCGCGGGGGCCGAGTCATGAGCGCCGAGGAAGCAGGCGGCGGAGTCGCCACAGAGGTCAGCGAGGTCGCGGCGCAGACGGCCGAGCAGCGACAGGCACCTGCCCCCAGCAACCACGTTGGACAGGCGATCCGGCGCAAGGAGGACCCGCGGCTGATCACCGGGCGGGCCCGCTATATCGATGACATCTCGCTTCCGGGCACGCTGTGGGCGGCCCTGGTTCGCTCTCCCGAAGCCCACGCCCGGATCACCTCGATTGACACCCAGGCGGCCAGCTCACGCCCCGGCATTCACGCGGTCTTCACGGGCGAGGACATGGCCGACCTGGGCGGTCCGCTCCCGATGGCCTGGGTGCCACCGGGCGTCGAGGTCAAGAACCCCGAGCACTGGCCGCTGGCCAAAGGCACGGTCAACCATGTCGGCGACCCAGTGGCCGTCGTCCTGGGCGAGGACAGGTACGCGGTGATCGACGCGGCCGAGGATGTGGTCGTCCAGTACGAGCCGCTGCCGGTGGTCACCGATCCCGAGAAGGCGCTCGAGGGAGCTCCGTTCGTCCACGAGCAGCTCGGGACCAACAAGGTCCATGAGTGGTCTCTGCCGGGCGGCGACGTCGAGGCCGGGTTAGCCGAGGCAGATGTGGTGATCGAACGCCGGGTGGTCAACCACCGCACGGCCGGGGCGCCGATCGAGCCCCGCGGCGTGCTGGCTGATTACCGAGCGGGCTCGCTCACGCTCTGGACCTCAACCCAGGTGCCCCACTTTGTCCGTCTGTTCCTGGCCATCCTGCTCGGGATGAGCGAGGAGCGGGTCCGGGTCATCGCCCCGGAGGTCGGTGGCGGCTTTGGCTCCAAGCTCCAGGTCTACGGCGAGGAGGTGCTCGCCGCCTGGTGTTCCAGAAAGCTCGAGCGCCCGATCAAGTGGATCGAGACCCGAACGGAGAACATGGCGGTGGCCCACCAGGGCCGTGACCAGATCTCCCACGTGAAGATGGGAGCCAGGCGCGACGGCACCGTGACCGCCTTCCACGTGAAGATCATCGCTGACTTCGGGGCTTACAACATGCTGCTCACGCCGCTGATCCCATCGTTGGGAGCCTTCGTGATGGGCGGCTGCTACGCGATCCCCAATGTGCAGACGGACATCGTCGGGGTGTTCACCAACAAGGCCCCCACGGATGCGATCCGGGGCGCCGGCCGTCCCGAGGCCACACATATGGTCGAGGTCACACTCGATCAGATGGCGGCCGAGTTGGGGATGGACCCGGTGGAGATCAGGCGGAAGAACTTCATCCCCGCCGACAGCTTTCCGGCGACCGTGGCCACGGGCGTGATCTACGACTCGGGGGACTACAACAAAACGCTGGACAGGTTGCTGGAGCACATCGACCTGGCGGCCTTCCGACGGGAGCAGGAAGAGCTGCGGTCCAAGGGCGTGTTCCGGGGCATCGGGCTGTCCACCTACACCGAGATCTGCGGGCTGGCACCGTCGCGGGTGACGGGTCCCGGCGGGGTCGGTGTGCAGGCCGGGGGCTGGGAATCGGCGATGGTCCGCGTCCACAACACCGGTGCGGTCACCGTTTACACGGGCAGCTCCGGCCACGGCCAGGGCCATGAGACGGCCTTCGCCCAGATCGTGGCCGACCGCCTGGGGGTCGACCCCTCGGTGGTCGAGGTGATCCACGGGGACACCGGCACCGGCCCCGAGGGCCGGAACACGTACGGCTCGCGCTCACTGGCCGTGGGCGGTGAGGCACTGGCCAGGTGCGCGACCAAGGTGGCCGAGAAGTCCAAGGCGATCGTGGCCGATCAGCTGGAGGCCTCGGCCGAGGACGTTGAGCTCACGGACGGCAAGTTCTCCGTCAAGGGCTCCCCGGACAAGGGCATGACCCTGGCCGAGGTGGCGGGAGCGGCGTACCTCAACCTGGTCCCCGAAGGCATGGAGCCGGGCCTTGAGGAGACGACCTTCTACGACCCCGAGAACTTCGTGTTCCCGTTCGGGGCCCACGCCTGCATCGTGGATGTTGACCGCGATACCGGCAAGACGAAGGTGGTCCGCTACGTCGCTGTCGACGATTGCGGCCGAGCCATCAACCCGCTGCTGATCGATGGTCAGGTCCACGGTGGCATCGTCCATGCGATCGGACAGGCCCTGTACGAGCGCGTCCACTACGACGAGGACGGACAACTCGTCACGGGCACGTTCGTCGACTATGCGCTGCCCACGGCCGCGGAGCTGCCCAGCTTTGAGACCGACCGAACCGAGACCCCGTCCCCGGTCAACTCACTGGGGGCCAAGGGCGTGGGAGAGGCGGGCACGATCGCGGCCAGCGCGGCGGTGACCAACGCCGTCATCGACGCGCTCAGGCCGCTGGGCGTGAACTACATCAACATGCCCCTCACGCCCATGCGGGTGTGGGAGGCCATCGGTCAAGCCAACGGAGGTGCGTCCGCATGATCCCCGCCGAGTTCGACTACGCAGCCCCCGACACGTTGGATGAGGCGATCCGTCTGCTCGGAGAGGGCGGGGAGGACGCCAAGCTGCTGGCCGGCGGCCACTCGCTGCTGCCGCTGATGAAGCTCCGGCTGGCCACGCCATCGCTGCTCATCGACCTGCGCAGGGTCCCCGGGCTGGGCGGCGTGGAACGCCAGAACGGATCCTGGCGAATCGGAGCCATGACCCCCCACGCCACGCTGGAGCGCTCGCCCGATCTGGGCATCCTGGCTCGGGCGGCGGGCACGATCGCCGACCCCCAGGTCCGCAACCGCGGGACGATCGGCGGCTCGCTGGCCCATGGCGACCCCGCCTCTGACCTCCCGGCGGTGCTGATGATCGCCCAGGGCTCGGTGACGCTCCGCGGGCCCGGGGGGGAGCGCACGGTGGACTCCTCCGAGTTCTTCCAGGACTACCTCGAGACCGCGGTCGCTGCAGACGAGGTTCTGACCGAGGTCCAGCTCCCGGCGCTGGACGGCTTCGGCTTCGGATATCAGAAGTTCAACCGCCGCAGCGAGGACTGGGCGATGGTGGCCGTCTGCGCCGTGGTCAAGAACACCGACGGCGGGGCGCAGGACGTGCGGGTCGGATTGACCAACATGGGCTCGACCCCGCTGCGAGCAGGAGCGGTCGAGGAAGCGCTGCGGGGACAACCGCTGAACGCCGAATCCATTGCACAGGCCGCCGAGCAGGCGGCCGAGGGCACCGACCCCCCGGCGGACCTGAACGCATCGGCTGAGTACAAGCAGCACCTGGCCCGGGTGCTGTGCAAGCGCGCGCTGCAGGAGGCCGCCGGCCTGTAATCACAGCCGGGCCGCGTGGGCGCGGAGCCGTTCCAGATCCATCACGGTTATGGCCAGGCGGCGGGTTTCGATCAACCCCAGCTGGCGAAGTGTCCGCAGGGCCCGGGCGGTGGACTCGCGCGAGGACGCGGACCAGGAGGCCAACTCCTCCTGAGCGAAGGGCAGCGCCACCTCGATCGCCCCGCTATCCAGACGTTGGCCGAACCGCTCGGCCAACTCGACCAGGCGGCTGGTCACCCGAGGGAGGCTTTCCGAGCTGGCGAACTCCATCCGACGCGCGTCGGCCACGTACAGGCGGCCCAGGGCCAGGTCGAGCAGGACCAGCGCGGCCTGTGGGTGCCGGGACAGGAACCCTCTGAAGTCGGGCACCGGGAGCACGAGCGCATCAATCTGATCCAGCGCGGTCACCGAGGCCGACCGGATTGCCTCGCGCATGGCCGAGGGCTCTCCCAGAAGGTCTCCGGGCCCCGACAGCCCCAGCACCACATCGACGCCCTCGGTGGTGGTCTTGTGGATCTTGGCCAGACCCGCCAGCAGGACGACGGCGCTGTCGGCCGGCTCACCGTCGCGCATCACCATCTCGCCCGTCTCCCACGCCTTCCGGCGGCCGGCCTCAAGCAGGGCCTGGCGGTCGGGCGGGGGCAGCGACTCCATGAAGGAGTGGCGAGCGAACTCCTGGGCGGCCACGCGAGCAAGCCTATGTGTCAGATGACGTGGTTGCGCCCTGACCCCGGCCATACCTTGGTCTCACAAGCGGAGAGCACAGGGCGAACCGCAAGAGGAGAGGACTCACAGATGAATTCCCAGGTTCTACTCGCAGTAAGCCAGATCCACCAGCAGGAGCTTCGCCAGGCGGCCCAGCAGGCGCGCTTGGTCCGTCAGCCCCGCCGCCGGACGCGGTTCGCGCTTCCCCGGCACCTCGGGTTCACGGCTCGCAGCCGCCAGACCGTGCCGGCGATCTCGACTCAGCCGCGGGCGGTGTGACACTCCAGCCTCTCCAGAACGCCGACCGCCGCAGGCCACGCTTGCGCCGGTCGTATCGAATCGGGAGAATCGGCCCCGTGGGCGCCGGCATCGGAGCAGCGCGGCTCGCTGGGGGAGCGACAGATCAGGAGCTTGTCCAGGCGTGCCGCCGGGGAGATCAGCGAGCGTGGTCGCTCCTGGTTGAGCGCTTCTCCCGGTACGTATACGCGATCGCGGTCCAGGCCTACCGGCTCTCGGAGCATGATGCCGAGGACGTCTTTCAAGAGGTCTTCGCCCGGACATACGAGCACCTTGAGCGGCTCCGCTCAGATGACGCCATCCGCCCCTGGATTGGCCAGCTCAGCCGGAGGCTGGCCGTCGACCGGCTGAGGCTGCGGGGGCGCGAGCAGCCGGGCTTCGACGAGTCGGTCCAGGAGGTGGAGGGGAATGCGTCGCGCGAGCTCGAGCGGCTCGAACTGGCCCTGGGGGTGCGTGAGGCCATGAAGGCCCTGCCTGAGAACTGCCAGGACATCCTCGACCGCTTCTTTGCCCAGGAGCAGAGCTATCACGAGATCTCGGAGGCGCTCCAGATTCCGATGGGAACAATCGCCAGCCGCATCAGCCGGTGTCTGACCAAGCTCCGCGCGCTGCTCGACGACCCGCGCCATGGCTGAGGTGGAGGAAGAGCTCCCGGCCTGGAGTCTGCGCCGCGATGACCCCAGGGCCAGCGGGCTGTCGCGCTCCTGGCCCCACCAGGTCACGCGGGAGTGGGCCTGGGGCGGATCGGACGGGTCGGGGGTGAGGGTGGCGATCGTCGACAGCGGGATCGATGCGGGCCACGAGCTCGTGGGGAGCGTGGAGCGCGCGGTGGCCGTACAGAAGCGCGACGACGGCGAGCCCGTGGTGGTGGAGGATTCGACGGGCGACGTCGCGGGCCACGGCACGGCCTGCGCCGGGATCGTCCGATCCATCGCTCCCGCCTGCCAGCTGTGGAGCGTCCGGGTACTCGGTCCCGGGAACAAGGGGGCGGCCAGTGTTCTCCTGGCCGGCCTGCGCTGGGCGGTTGAGCAGGGCTGTGAGGTGGTGAACCTCAGCCTGTCCACACCCAAGCGTGAGACGGCGGCGCTCCTGCACGACATCGCCGACGATGCCTACTTCGCCGGGACGATCTTCGTGGCCTCGGCCCACAACTTCGACATCCGCAGCTATCCATGGCGCTTCTCCTCGGTGATCTCCGTGGCCAGCCACGACGGTGATGACCCGTTCGAGTTCCTGTACAACCCCGACCCACCCGTGGAGATCCTCGCCCGGGGTATGGACGTCGAGGTGGCGTGGCTGGACCGGACTCGGATCACCGCCGCGGGAAACTCGTTCGCCACCGCGTACGTGACCGGAATCTGCGCCCTGATCATGGCCAAGCACCCGGGTGTGACGCCCTTTGAGCTCAAGGCGATCCTCCGGGAGACCGCGGACAACGTGAGGGCCGCCTGATGGCCCAGGACGATCTGCGCGCCGCGGTCGCCGCCGGGGCGCTGGCGGCCCGAGAGGCACACCGGCCGCTGCTCCAGTCGATCGTGGAGGTGGCCCGGGCGATCTTCGGCGCCCGGGCAGCCTCAATCATGCTGCTCGACGCCGATAACAGCGAGCTGGTGTTCGAGGCGGTGACCGGCGAGGGCGAGGACACCCTGGTGGGGCGCCGGATCCCGTCGGGAACCGGGATCGCGGGCTGGGTGGCCGAGTCAGGGCAATCCCTGGTCGTCGAGGACGTTGCCGCCGACCCCAGGTTCGCCCTGAACGAGGCGCGGCGCACCGGGTACGTCCCCAAGGGCCTGATGGCGGCTCCGCTGCTGCGGGAGGACCGCGTGCTCGGGGTCCTCAACGTTCTGGACCGCCCCGAACGCCGCCGCTTCAGCGTGGCCGAGATGGATCTGCTGGGACTGTTCGCCAACCAGGCGGCGATCGCCCTGGACCTGCTCCTGCACGCCCGGCGAGTCCAGGCGTCCGTGCAGGGAGCCGGGGACGAGTTGGAGGCAGTGAGCCGGGTGGCGGCGGCGTTGGAAGGCTTGGAGGGAGACCGCCGCGCTGCCGGTCAGCGGCTGCTGGCCGAGCTGGCGCAGGTCCTGGGACGCTGAGACAGACGCAAAACGGGGCGCCCCCGGCGCCCCGTTTTCAAGCCGGCTGGAAGCAGGCGAGAATCAGAAGTGCCGTCCGGGCTCCTCTGGGCTGTGGCGAGGCCGGATGTGGCCCTCGACCTCGTCGTCATCGTCGTCCTGACGCCCGATGCGCGCGCCCGGCTCCTCTGGGCTCCTGACGTGCCCCTCGACCTCTTCCTCTTCCTGACGCCCGATACGCAGGCCGGGCTCCTCTTCCTGCGGGGTGCTGCTCTCGTCCTGCATGTGCTCCTCCAATTGGAGAGGGTTGAAACGTCGCCTACAAGACGGCCAATCCAGAAGAATCTTCCCTCAATGCCAGAAAACACGCCACCCGCCCGCGACGGACTCCTGGACCAGCTGACGGGAGCGTCCACTGAGGCGGGCGGCCATCCGGCCGCGGGGGTGGCCGCCTGCCTCGTGGCCGGCATGGCCGCATCGCTGGCTGCGGCCGCGGCCGACCGGTCACGCGAGGCCTGGGACGAGGCGCCGGGAGCGCGCGCGCAGGCTCTGGCCCTGGCTCGGCGCTCGGCCATCCTGGCCGAGCAGGCCAGGGTTCGGTACGCCCAGGCCAGGCAGGCGCTGGAGGGGCGAGCATCCGAGACCGAGCCGGCAGACCAGATACGGGACTGGGCGCTCGGGCTGGCCATTCGCAGCGCCGCCGACCCGCCGCTGGAGCTCGCCGGAACGGCGGCGGACATCGCTGAGCTGTCGGCCACGATCGCGCTACAGGGCGCAGGCGACTTCCGGGCCGACGCGGTCGTGGCGGCCGATCTCGCCGCCGCAGCTGCTCGGGCAGCGGCCACGCTCGTGCAGGTCAATCTGGTCGTGGGCGGCGACAGCCAGGCCGCTGCCCAGGCAGCCGGCCATGCGGCCGCTGCCGCCCGGGCGGCGGAAGTGGCCGCCGGGTCGGCCACCTGAGGGAAGAATTCGCCGGTCTGCCCCGTCCAGTGGAACGAGCCCGATGACCGGACCGACTGAAGAGACCCTGGCGGACCTGATCGCCGCCCTGCCTCCACCCCCGGCGGCCTGGGTGCAGAGCGCGGTCGAGCTGCCACAGGTCCGCGCCGTGATGGAAGAGCTGATCGCCCGGGCCAGCGCGGACAGCCAGGCGCGTGAGGCGATCCTGGCCGACCTGGAGCAGGCGCTCCGCGGCCGGGGAGTGGAGCCGCGCCGTCAAATGCTTGAACAGCTCAGGGTGCGGCTCAGTAGATTGGGGGAGTGAGCGAGGAGGCGGTGGCCAGGGCGGAGGGCGGACCCCTGGCCAGATGGTTCGGGGGTTACAGGTCGGCCCTGGCCCAGCCCGACCTGAGACGGCTGCTGGGCGGGCTGGTGGTGTCGCTCACCGGAACGTGGGCTTACAACGTGGCCCTGCTCGCCTTCGTGTTCCAGCGTACGGATTCGCTGGGCTGGGTGGGGGCGGCGGGGCTGGTGCGATTCATCCCGGCACTGGTCCTCAGTCCCTACGGGGGCGTGATCGCCGAGCGGACCGAGCGGATCCGGCTGATGATCGGATCGGATGTGTGCTGCGCGGCCTGGCAGGCGGGGGCGGCGGCCGTCGCCGCAGCCGGTGGCCCTGTGGTGCTCGTGCTGGTGTTCGCGGCGCTGACGTCGGCCACCAGCGTCGTGTACAGCCCGGCTGTGGCCGCGACGATCCCCTCCGTGGTCAGCGAGGACGACCTGGTGGCCGCCAATGCGCTCAATGACACGATCGACAACCTGGTCGTGGTGGCCGGCCCGGCCATGGGGGCGGTGCTGCTGCTGGCCGGCTCCCCGGCCGTGGCCTTCGCCGTCAACGCAGCCAGCTTCGTGCTCTCGGCCCTGATCATTTCCCGAGTCCGGATCCGAACCGAGGCGGTGGATGTCACCGAGGGGGGGGCGAGCGGCGTGCTGCGCCAGCTCACGGTCGGGGTGCGGACGATCGCCTCGCTCCCGGCCGCCCGGACGCTCGTGGCCTTCAGCGCACTGGTCAGCTTCGTGTACGGAACCGACACGATCCTGTTCGTGGACGTGTCCGCCCGGCGGCTGGGCACGGGCACGCATGGGTTCGGGTATCTGCTGGCCGGCCTGGGGATCGGCGGCATCGCCATGGCGGCGGGCATGGACCGACTGGCTCGTCTGCCCCGGCTGGCTCCGATCATCCTGGGAGGGGCGGCGGGCTATTGCCTGCCCACGGCGCTCCTGACCGTGATTCACAGCCCGGAGCTCGCCTTCGTCCTCCAGATCATTCGGGGTGGATCGACCCTGATCGTGGATGTGCTGGCCGTGACCGCGCTGCAGCGGGCCGTGCCGGGTGAACAGCTGGCCCGGGTGTTCGGGATCTTCTTCGCGTTCATCCTCGGGGCGATCTCCCTGGGCACTGTGATCACCCCTGTGCTGATCGGCGCTCTGGGGTTGAACGGCGCGCTGCTGGCCATGGCGTTTGCTCCCACTGCTCTCGGCCTGGCCGGCTTCCCGGCGCTGGTGCGCATCGATCGCCAGGCGGCGGCCCGGGCGGCTGAGCTGGCTCCACGAGTGGCCGTGCTGGAGCGGTTGGACATGTTCGCCTCGGCTTCTCGGACCCTGCTGGAGCGTCTGGCCGCGGCTGCCGTCGAGGTGAGCTTTGGCCCGGGCGCGGTCATCATCGCCGAGGGCGACCCGGCGGATGCGCTGTACGTGCTGACCCAGGGCGAGGTCGAGGTCACCGCCCAGGGCGAGCGGGGAGGTGCGGAGCGCCACCTCCGGACGATGGTCGCGCCCACCTACTTCGGGGAGATCGGCGTTCTGCGGCGGATCCCTCGGACGGCCACGATCACCGCCCGCGTGGACTGCCGGTGCGACCGGATTGACGGCGAGGCGCTCGTCGAGGCCCTGACCTCAGCCCCCCCATCCACCTCGCTGATGGAGAACGCCCGCAGCCGGCTGGCGGTGACGCACCCGTCGCTGGGGTTCGATGTCGAGGCGCGGAGCGAGTAGGACCTTGAGAACGCAGGCCACTTCGGACCCGTGCGGTTCCAAGTTGGCCGCCCCCGGGCGGCTCGCTGCCATCATTGACTCATGAGCTTCGACCAGATTCGGTCCGTCGACGCCGTGAGCCAGGCCCTGGCCGGTCAGGGCTACCTGGCCGGCCGGCCGCTGGCGCTGGCCGTGCACCTGGCCATCACGCTTGAGCAGCCCCTGCTGCTGGAGGGAGAGGCGGGTGTGGGCAAGACGGAGGTGGCCCGAGCGCTGGCCGCCGCCACCGGGGCGAGGCTGATCCGCCTTCAATGCCACGAGGGGATCGACCTTCATCACGCCCTCTACGACTGGGACTATCAGCGCCAGCTGCTGGCCCTGCGCGCGGCCGAGGGGGGGATCGACGAAGGGGCTCTGTTCTCCCGGCGGTTTCTCCTGCGCCGGCCGCTGCTGGAGGCCCTGGAGCACGACGGACCTGTGGTTCTGCTGATCGATGAGATCGACCGGGCCGACGACGAGTTCGAGGCCTTCCTGCTCGAACTCCTCTCAGACTTCGCCGTGACGATCCCGGAGATCGGCACGGTCGCCGCCGCTGACCGGCCCGTCGTCGTGCTGACGTCCAATCGGACGCGGGAACTTCACGATGCGCTCAAGCGGCGGTGCCTGTATCACTGGATCGACTACCCGGCGCCGGAACGCGAACGAGAGATCGTCAAGGCTCGGATCGCGGGAGTGCCCGAGGCCGTCGCAGCACGCGTGGTGGCCGCGGTCGGACGCCTGCGCGAGCAGGGCGACCTCTACAAGCAGCCCGGCGTTGGGGAGACGCTCGTCTGGGCTCAGGCGCTGCTGGTCCTGGGTGAGGAGGCGGACCTGGATCAGACCCTGGGCGCGGCCCTGAAGGTGCACGAGGACGTCGTTCGCGTGCGCGAGCGCAAGGTGCTGGAAGGTGTCTGAGGCGGTCACCGAGCGGATCAGCTCGCTGGCCGCGCTGATGCGGTCCCAGGGAAGCCGGATCGGGGTCGGTGAGCTGTTGGGCGCCCATAGTGCACTTGTGGCCGTGGACGCCACGTCTCGGGAGGACGCCAAGCTCGCCATGCGCGCCGTGCTGTGCTCGTCGCACGCCGATCTGGAGCGGTTTGAGCTGGCCTTCGATGCGGTGTTTGGCGACCGCTCACGACCAACCGAGGACGGCCTGGTCAGTGAGCTGGGCGCGATTGAGAAAGCAGCCCTGCCCCGGGTGGGAATCCCGGGACAGGAGGGCCACGAGCCCCAGATCGGCGAGCCGCCGGTCCTGGCCCCGGCCGCCTACAGCTCGGTTGAGCTTCTGCGCCACAGGGACTTCGCCCTCTACACCGACTCTGAGATGGCCCTGTCCCGGCAACTGATCGCTCGCCTGGCTCGTCGCGGGCCGAGTCGCCTGTCCCGCCGGCGCCGTCCATCCAGGCGCCGCGGCCACGAGCCCGACCTGCGCCGCACGATCAGGGCCTCCCTGCGCACGGCGGGTGAGCCGCTTGACCGTCATTGGCGGGGTCGAAGCCGACGGCCACGTCAGGTGGTGCTCGTGTGCGATGTGTCCGGCTCGATGGCGCCGTACGCCCGGATGCTGCTCCAGTATCTGCATGCGTGCGTGGCGGCCCGGCGCCGGGTTGAGGCGTTCGCCTTCGGGACGCGCCTGACCCGGATCACGCACGAGCTCGGTGGCCGTGACCACGACCTGGCCCTGGAGCGAGCCGCGGCAGCCGTGTCGGACTTCTCCGGAGGTACCCGGATCGGTGCCGCCCTGGCCGAGCTCAACCGCGTGCACGGCCGCCGGGTCGGTCGAGGTGCGGTGGTGGTGATCCTGTCCGACGGCTGGGACCGCGGTGACCCGGCGGAACTGGATGCCGAGATGGCGCGTCTGCGCCGGAGCTCCCACCGGCTGGTGTGGTTGAACCCGCTGGCCGCCCATCCCGACTTTGAGCCGCTGACTCGCGGGATGCGGGCCGCGGTGCCCCATACCGACGAACTGCTGCCCGGAAACTCGCTGGCTTCCCTGGAGGAGCTGGCCAATCTCTTGGAGGAGGTGTGATGCACGACGTTCTTGGCGACATCCTGAGATGGAAGGACCGGGGAGACAAGATCGCCCTGGCCACGGTGGTGGGCGTGAAGCGCTCAGCCCCCCGGGCCCCGGGAGCCAAGATGGCCGTCAATGAGCGAGGCGAGATCTCGGGCGGCGTGTCCGGCGGGTGCGTCGAGGGCGCGGTGGTGGAGCTGGCTGAGGGGGCGATCGGCGGGGGCGAGCCCCAGCTGGTTCACTTCGGCATCGCCGACAGCGAGGCCTGGGACGTTGGCCTGCCCTGCGGTGGCGAGATCGACGTGTGGATCCAGCGCTACGAGGGTGGTCGCCTGGAGGAGGTGGCCAAAACCGGCGGACGGGCGGCCGAGGTGACACTCCTGGAGGGCTCGCACCCGGGCGCCAAGCTGATCGTCGATTCGGACGGGTCGCGCACCGGTTCGCTCGGCTCGCCCGAGCTGGACGACGAGGCGCAGCGGCTGGCCTCCGAACTCGTCTGGCGCGACGCCTCTGAACGACACGGTCCGCTGTTCGTCGACGTCGTCGCCCCGCCGCCCCGGCTGATCCTGTTCGGCGCTGTGGACATCGCGGGTCCGCTGTGCACGCTGGCCCGAGCTGCCGGCTGGCGGCCCTACGTGGTCGATCCGCGGGCCCGGTTCGCCACGCCCGAGCGCTTCCCGGACGCCGTGGAGGTGCTGGCGGCGTGGCCCGAGGAGGCGTTTGAGCGGCTGGGTGGGATCGACCCCGCCACCTCAATCGTCGTTCTCACCCACGATCCCAAACTGGATGACGCCGCGCTGACGGTCGCCCTGCGCTCCCCAGCGCCGTTCGTGGGCGCGATGGGTTCTCGCCGGGCCCAGGCCGCGCGGCGCGAGCGTCTGCTGGCCGCTGGCGTGGACGAGGAGGAGCTCGAGCGCCTGTCCGCACCCGTCGGGCTGGACCTCGGGGCGATCGGCAAGGAGGAGACGGCCCTGTCGATCCTGTCCGAGGTCGTGGCGGCGCGGCACGACCGCGAGGGCGGTCCGCTCAAGCGCGCCCAGGGTCGAATCCACCAGGTCCCCGCCTGACCGCGCCCGTGGTTGCCGGGCTGATCCTGGCCGCGGGCGAGGGCACGCGGTTCGGTCCCGAGCTCAAGCTGACCGCTGACCTCGGCGGTCGCCCGGTGCTGGAGCACGCAATCAGGGCTCAGGCCGCAGTGGCGGCGCTCGAGCGTGTGGTGGT
This sequence comes from Solirubrobacteraceae bacterium, assembly GCA_036490975.1. Taxonomy (GTDB): domain Bacteria; phylum Actinomycetota; class Thermoleophilia; order Solirubrobacterales; family Solirubrobacteraceae; genus Palsa-465. The sequence goes on along the minus strand of DASXCS010000051.1, from coordinate 52,790 downwards.
CGTGGTGGGGGCGCGGGCCGAGCGGGTGCTGGAGCGGATCGAGCTGGGTCGAGCCGAGCCGCTTGTCTGCCCCGACTGGGCCCAGGGGCAGGCGGCGTCGCTGCGCTGTGGCGTTGAGTTCCTGATTGGCCAGGCGGGCGCCGAGCGCGTGGTGGTCACGCTCGGTGACGAGCCGTTGATCGGCTCGAAGGTGGTCGGCCGTTTCGCCGGCGAGCCCGCTGGCACGCGGGCCGTGTGGAACGGCCGCCCCGGACATCCGGTGGTCCTCGGCCGTGAGCACCTGGACGGGATACGAGAGCTTCGGGGCGATCAGGGAGCACGGGGGCTGCTCGGCGACGCTCGGGAGATCGAATGTGCTGAGATGGGCGGGGCCGGTTTGGATATCGACACCCGCGAAGACCTGGAGAGCGTCCGCCGTGAAGCTAGACCAATCCTTTGAGGTAGCAGCGCCCGTGGAGCGGGTGTGGAGGGCCCTGATCGATGTCGAGCATGTGGCCCCGTGCCTGCCCGGCGCCGCCGTCACGGGCCGGAACGATGATGGGTCCTACAACGGCTCGTTCACGGTCAAGATCGGGCCCACGACCGCCTCCTACACGGGGAAGCTTGAGATGGAGTCAGTTGACGAGGCCTCGCATACGGCCACGATGTCCGCTCAGGGAAGCGACAAGCGTGGTCAGGGCGGCGCGACGGCCAAGATCGTCTCGACGCTGGAGGCGCTCGAAGACGGGCGAACGAAGGTCGACGTGGACACCGACTACCACATCACCGGTCGGCTGGCCCGCTTCGGGCGCGGCGGCATGATCGAGGACATCTCCGAGCGGCTGCTGAAGGAGTTCGCCTCCCGGCTGGCGGCGTCGCTCGAGGGAGGCGAGGAGGAGGCGGCCACGGTTGAGATCCCGGCTCAGAAGGCAGAGGAGGCTGCACCTGCGGTCGAGGTGCCGGCTCCCACGGATGCTTCGGGCCCGGCGCCCACGGACGCCCCTCAACCCCCGGCGTCACCGGAGGCCCCCGAGCCGCCCCCGACCGACGCGGCAACTCAGCCGCTGCCCCCGCGCCCAGCCGAGCCCCCGCCCAATGAGCCGATGGACGCGGGATCGCTGGTCGGCGGCGTGCTGCTCGATCGTGTGAAGGCCAACCCCTGGCCCTGGGTGGGTGGCGCGCTGCTGATCCTGCTGCTACGGCGCCGACGCCGATAGGGCGTCTCGGCCGTGCGGCTCCTGGAAGCTGGCCGCCGGGGCGACGGCCATCAGGCCGCTGGGGTTGATCTTCGGATGGGTCAGGTAGTAGTGGGCCCGGATCTCGTCCAGGTCCACCGTCTCTCCGACCCCCGGCCACTGATAGAGGTCGCGGGCGTAGGGCCACAGGTGGGGGTACTCCACGAGCTTGCGTAGCGAGCACTTGAAGTGGATCTGGTAGACGGCGTCGAACCGGGCCAGGGTGGTGAACAGGCGGATGTCGGTCTCCACCGGGGCGTCCCCGAGCAGGAACCGCCGGGCGGACAGCCGGGTATCGAGTTCGTCCAGGACCTCGAACAGCCGCGCCACCTCGCGCTCGTAAACGGCCTGCCGGGTCGCGAAGCCAGCCTTGTAGACCCCGTTGTTGACCGCGTCGTAGATGTGCTCGTTCAGGGCGTCGATCTCCGGCCGGATCGGCTCCGGGTACAGGTCCACCGGGTGTGAGGCGAGGGGCGCGAAGACGGTGCACAGCATGCGCAGGATGTCCCCCGACTCGTTGTTGACGATCGTCGCTCCCTTCCTATCCCACAGGACGGGCACGGTGACGCGAAGGTCGTACCCGGTGTCGCTGGCCAGATAGGCCTCCCTGAGGAGGGCAAACCCATTGACCCGATCGATGTAATCGTCGCCCGTGAAGGCCCAACTGCGCTCGTCACGCACCGGGTCCACGAATGAGATCCCGACAGCCTCTTCAAGGCCCATCAGACGCCGGGCAATGATCGTGCGGTGAGCCCACGGGCAGGCCCTGGCCGCGTACAGGTGATAGCGGCCCGGCTCGAGTGAGAATGGAGCCGCCGGGTCATCCACCACCCAGCCCCGGAAGCTGCTGTCCTGGCGATGAAACGCCCCATCATCGCCGGACTCGGCGCCCCAGGCGCGCTGAGCCGCGGGCGCCGACACCTGAGAAGCGGACATGGCCTGAGCGTACCCAGGCCAGTCGCGCTTCAACTGGAAGCTGTGGTCCTGGCGGACTACTTGACCAGCTTCCCGGCGGCGTTCACGGCCGGCCAGCGACCGCCGGCCTGGAACTGGTTGACGTAAAACGTCTGATGGGGGCCGCCGTCGGCGACGTATGTGTACAGCGCGTGGCCGTTGTAGGTGACCTGCAGCTTGCCGTTCTTGAGCTTGAGCGTGCCCAGCAGGCCCTGACGGACGCCAGGTCCGGCCACGGGCTTGCCCTTGGTCGTCACGGGGGGCCAGAGGCTGTTGCAGGTCTGGTTGCTCTGACACTTGTCGTGGTTGCGCGTGTCAATCGAGTACGCGTACACCGTGAAGCCCTTGCTGTTGGCAAGGATCTTTCCGAACTTCTTCGTCTTTTCCAGGGTGATCTTGGCCCCGGTTACCCGGGTCGCCGCTGTCGCCGCCGGGAGCGAGCTGATCAGGGCAACGCCACACGACACGGTCAGAGCCAGCAGAAGAGCACGTTTCACGTCAAGCCTCCAAAGTCCATTGGTTGTGAATCACCAGACACCCTTAGGTGCGGGGCCCTTCCCGCCGGCCCCGACGGCCCTCGCCTGAACCGTGCCAGGCCCGACACCGACTGTCAACCGTTAGTTGAACCTGCAACGTTCTGCTGCCGGACCTGCTTGAATATGCAGTGGAGGCGTAATGCAGCGCTCAGGGCAGGGCAGCTGGAGGCCGAGTTGAGGAAGAGAGTTCTAGGGGCGAGTGTGCTGGCCGCGGCCATATTGGCCCTGCTACCAGCGATGGCGGCTGCCGCGACCTCCTCGGGCATCGAGCACCTCCACTTCGCGGCGGGGCCATACACGGTGACGCCGGGCGCGAACCTGATCCTCACGCAGTACAACAAGGTGCCCAAGCCGAACGTCGACGGCTTCATGATTCGGATGTCGCCGAACCTTCGCTACGCGCTGCCCAACGGCAAGTGCTGCGGCAATGTTCCACAGACCAAGGACGTTCACCTCCATCATGGCGTATGGCTGAGCGACGGCGCCGCCGGCGAGGGAGAGGGCAACGGCCACGGTCTGTACCCATTCATGGCCTCAGGGGAGGAGAAGACCCAGGTCGAGTTCCCGCCGGGCTACGGCTACCCGGTCGCGGCCAAGGACCACTGGATCCTCAACTACATGATCCACAACCTGACCGACAAGCAGTACAAGGTCTACATCACCTATGACATGGAGTTCGTGCCCGCGACCTCGCCCCTGGCCGCCACCATCACTCCGGCGCACCCGATCTGGATGGACGTGCAGGATCACCATGTGTATCCCGTGTTCAACGTCAAGAAGGGCAGTGGCAAGAACGGCCAGTTCACGTACCCGAACATGTCCAAGGATCCATACGGCAGCGGCGGCGCGCTCAACAAGTTCACCGTCACGCACGCTGGGACGCTGATCGGCACCGCCGGGCACCTTCATCCGGGCGGGCTCTACACCCAGCTCGACCTGACCCGGCCCGGGGTCAAGCCATCCGGCAACTTCCTCCCCGGCCTGACGGCGGATTCGGTCCGCCTGTTCCGATCGTGGGCGCACTATTTCGATAAACGCGGGCCCGTTTCCTGGGACGTGGCCATGTCCGCCACAGACACGGACTGGCGTCCGGCGGTCAAACCTGGTGACGTCCTGAGCATCAGCGCCACGTATGACAGCAAGCTCGCCTCGTGGTATGAGGTGATGGGGATCATGGTCGTGTGGGAGGCCTGGAACGACCCCCACGGCGCGATCAACCCGTTCACGCACGTGCTCGACCAGAAGGGCCACCTGACCCACGGCCACCTGGCCGAGAACTCCTATTACGGCGGGTCCGCGTACATCGGGGTCAACCCCACGGCGTGGGCGGAATGCGCCCGGAGCAGGGTGGAGATCATCGGCTTCAGATACCTCCCCGGCGACTTCACCTCGCACGGCTCGCAGCGCTGCATTCCCACGGTCACCAAGGGCCACAGCATCGACTTCGTCAACAAGGATGCGCAGGCCGGCGGCACGTTCAACCCCATCAACCCCAATCCGTTCTACATGGCGTCCATCTTCCACACGGTCACCTCGTGCAAGAACCCGTGTGACCTGAATTACGGGATCGCATACCCGCTGGCCGGCGGGAAGACCCAGTTCGATTCCGGCGAGCTTGGCGACGGGACTCCCGGCGTGGGCAGCCTGAACTGGAAGACGCCGGCCGACCTCCCGCCGGGCACCTACACGTTCTTCTGTCGCATCCACCCGTGGATGCGAGGGGTCTTCCGGGTCATCCAGTAGCGGCTGGATGGGGGGTCATCGGGTAGCGGGGACCTCGGGACGCCCGCTCCGCGGGATGGCGACCGCCCTCACCTGTGGACTGGTCGTGTCTGCCTGCGGCGGCTCGGGATCGCCCGGCACCGGGACGACGGCGTCGGTCAGGCTTCCGCCCGCCAAGACAAGCGGGACGGCCAGCCCAACTCCGGTCGTGGACGACCTCCTCGCCGCCGAGCAGCCCCGGCGAGCGCAGTTCCCAGCCTCGCGAGGACGGTCGCTCAAGCAGTTGGTGCGCCTGGTCAGGGGGGCGGCCCAACTCGGCCCCGGGACCTCCACGTACACGACCGGGCGGGCCCGGTTCGCGTTCGCCCTGACCGACAAGTCCAGTCGCTTCATCTACGCCCCCACTGCGGTGTACCTGGCCCGGACACCGACGGCGCCGGCTCAGGGCCCGTTCCTGGCCCCGGCCGACTCGACGACCGTTTCCCCTCAGTTCCGGAGCGCTCAGAACAGCGCGCCCGGAGGCCTGAAGGCTGTTTACTGGACCGATCTTCCGGTGCCCCGGTCAGGCGTGTACGACGTCCTGGCCCTGACCCGGGTGGGCCCTCGGCTGATCGGCGCCACCGGCGAGGTGCCCGTGGCGCTGAGCACTCCGATCCCCAGTGTCGGACAGCGTCCGCCCGACATCGCCACGGACACGCTCGCCTCCCAACACGGAAAGGTCAGCCTGGTCACGACCCGCACCCCGCCCGAGAGCATGCACTCGATGTCCCTGGGTCAGGTCCTGGGCAAGCGGCCGGTGGCGCTCCTGTTCTCAACTCCAGAGCTGTGCAAGAGCCGGGTGTGCGGCCCCGTGACGGACATCATGGTCGAGCTCCAGCGCCAGTTCGGCAGCCGGATCGCCTTCATCCATCAGGAGGTCTATGTGGGCAACGACCCCACCAAGGGCCTGCGGCCTCAGCTGCACTCGTTCCACCTGGAGACTGAGCCGTGGCTGTTTACGATCAATCGGCGGGGCGAGATCACCGCCCGGTTGGATGGCGTTTTCGGGGTGGGCGAGGCTCGGGCCGCGCTCGAGGCAGCGCTGCGCTGAGCCCGGCGCGGCTCGCGGGACTGAACCCGTCAGGCGGCCTCGCGCAGAGTGGCCAGCGGGGGGCGCTCCACCGGGGTCTCGGTCAGCGGCGCCCCGGTACGCAGTGCCGGGCCGAAGGCCGCCGGCAGCGGCCCTCGCAGCCGCCCTTCACGCGCCAGCCGGGTGGACACGGCATGCAGGACGGCGTAGGCCATCGGACCGAGGTCTCGCAGGGGCTGGTGGGCGTTCTGCCGGAGGTCAAGGTCGACCTGAGCCAGCCCAGGAAGGCCCACGGCCCGGTAGGCGTCGATCAGCAGCGCGATGTCCACGCCGTAGCCGGTAACGAACGGAACCTGCTCGAGCAGGCTCCGCCGGGCCGCGATCTCGCCGGCCAGCGGCTGCTCGATTCCGGCCAGGTCGGGATAGAAAAGATTGAGCAGCGGGCGAGCGGTGAGTTCGGTGACCCGGCCGCCCCCGTCCGGGAAGGTCGTGGTCCCGACGCGGAACGGACGCCGATAGAAGCCCTTGACGAAGGAGATCTCGTCTCGGGTGATCAGGGGCGCGAGCAGTCCGTAGGCGAAATGGGGGCCGAACCCCTCCGAATCCGCGTCCAAAAAGCAGATCAGCTCACCGTCCAGAACCGACAGCGCGCGCCACATCGCATCGCCCTTGCCCCGGGGCGGACCGAGCTCCGGCATCAGGTCGGACTGGGAATGGACCTCGGCGCCCAGGTCGCGGGCGATCTGGGCGGTGCCATCGCGCGAGTCATCGACCACCACCAGTTGATCGACCAGTCCACAGTCGCGGAGCGGGAGCAGCGACCGGAGGATCTGGCCGATCGTCCTGGCCTCGTCGCGTGCCGGCAGGCAGACCGAGACCGTGCTTGTGCGGGCGCGAGCCAGGGCCTCCGGACTGAATGCCCGGTGCGTGAACGTATGTTCCCTGTACCAGGCGGCGGGTCGGACGGCCATGGGTCAAAGGATGCTAGCCGGGGCCTCATCCTTCCGAGCGAGGCCTTTGGGGCCATAAACTCCCACACCGTGGGGCTGCCGGACATCCGCTACGCACGCAACGGGGACGTGAGCCTGGCCTACACCGTGCTCGGGGACGGTCCGATCGACCTGGTCTATGTCGGTGGGTTCATGTCCCATCTGGACCGGGCGGCGTAGCTCGTGCGTCGCGCATGCATTGACATCGGCTCGAACACGACGCGGCTGCTCGTGGCCGACTGCGTCGGGGGCGGGCTGGTGGAGATCCACCAGGATCGCGAGTTCACCCATGTGGGGCGGGGCCGGGGCCAGGACGGAACGATCGATGAGGGCCGGATCCGCCATGTGGCCGAGGTCGTCGACCGGCAGCTCCGCGAGGCCCGGAGCCTCGGGGCCCGCGAGGTGCGGGTGGTGGCCACGGCAGCCATCAGGAGCGCCACCAATGCGCGGGTACTGATCGACGCCGTGAGGGAGGCCTCCGGAGCGGAAGTGGAGATCATCTCCGACGAGGAGGAAGCGCGGCTGGCGTTTGTCGGGGTGGCTCGGACCCTGGACCACCGGCCGTCGGGTCCGCTGGGTGTGGCCGACGTGGGTGGCGGGTCCTCGGAGCTGGTCGTGGGCCACGCACCGGATGAGATCACGTGGTGGGCTTCCCTGGCCATGGGCTCGGGCGAGCTGGCCGAACGCTGCCTGCCCTCCGATCCTCCGACGGACCGCGAGCTCGCCGAGGCCCGCCGCGTGGTGGCCGGCGTGCTCGAGGGCGTCGAGGTCCCGCATCCGACCGAGGCAGCGGCGGTCGGGGGCAGCGCGGCCTCGCTGGCCAAGCTGGCGGGACCGCTGTTGGACGGACCCACGTTGAGCGGCTCGCTCAGGCTATTGGCCAGCCACCCGGCGCGGGAGATCGCGGAGCGCTTTGGCCTCGAGGTGCAGCGCGTCCGCCTGCTTCCGGCCGGGCTGCTGATTCTCCAGGCGGCGTTTGAGCACTTCGGGCAGCCGCTCCGCCTGGGGCGTGGGGGCGTCCGCGAAGGCCTGTTGCTGGAGGGCGTCGATGGCTGAGAATCAGGAGCCACCCCGCTCGCCAGCCGAGGCGCTGGCCGAGATTCACATTCGGGCTCCCACGCGGGGCAATCGCAGGCTCGAGCGCCTGCTGGACGCGATCAACGCTGACCAGCAGGTCAAGGCCTGGTGGCTGGTGTCCTCAGTTAACGCCACGCGTCGGCTCGGCATGTCAGACCACTCGTGGGTCCACATCCAGATCGTTCTCAACATCGGCCTGCGGCTGGCTCGGCTGCTGTTCCGGCGTGGCGTGCGGCCCAGCATTGAGGTCGACTACGGTCTGAGTGAGCGGGACGCAGAGGTCGTGATCGCCGCGGGATGCCTGTTCCACTGCGTCGGCATGTCGATTCACCGCGAGGACCACGAGCGTTTCAGCCTGTTCTTGACCGCGGACCGGCTGGGTGAGCTGCTGAGCGCGGCCTACGATGAGCCCGAGCGGACGATCATCGTCTCAGAGGCCCTGCACGCCATCATCGGCCACCGGCGCAAGGGGGCGCCGTTCACCGTTGAAGCGGGAATCGTGCGCGTGGCCGACGCACTGGACATGGCCCGGGGCCGTTCCCGGGTCCCGTTCGAGGCCGGCCACCGCAACATCCACTCCCTATCCGCCTATGCGATTGAGCAGGTCAAGATCTCGCCGGGGCGTGACCGGGCGGTCAGGGTGGAGATCGCCATGTCCAACAGCGCGGGCATCTTCCAGGTCGATGAGCTTCTGGCCACCAAGCTCCGCGGCTCGGGACTCGAGGAGCACGTTGAGGTTATCGCCCGGATCGAAGCCGAGCATGAGGAGCGGCTGATCCCGGTGTTCCGCATCTGAGGCTGTGCGGAATGTCACAGACCTCCCCCGCCGGAAGCGGGACGATGCTGGTGAGCGGAGAAGAGGAATGTCCAGAGCCTCACTGCCACCCGGTCCCAGGTATCCGTCGGCCATCCAGATGACCGGCTTCTGGACGCGGCCGCTCGCGTTCATGGAGCACTGTCGCCGGCGGTACGGCCCGCGATTCACGATCCGGCTGCCGTTCTCACCGCCGTTCGTGATGCTCGCCTCTCCGGAGGAGATCAAGGACGTGTTCACCGCCCCGGCCGATGTGCTCCACCCGGGCTCCGGGGCCCGCGTGCTAGAGCCAGTCGTGGGCCGGAACTCGGTCATCCTGCTGGACGGGCAGGCTCACATGGAGCAGCGCCGCCTGATGCTGCCGTCCTTCCACGGCGAACGGATCGAGCGACTCGACGCACTGGTCCAGGAGGTGACCGACCGGACCGTGGCCTCGTGGCCCACCGACAGGCCGCTGAAGCTTCATGAGCGTTTGCAGGGTCTCACCCTGGAGATCATTCTCCAGGCCGTGTTCGGGCTCGAACCGGGTCCGCGCATGGACGCACTCCGCGATCGGCTGGGGGAGATGCTCCGCTTCGGCGAGAAGCCAATCAGCGTGATGCCGCCTGCGCCCGACGGCCCGATTGCCCGCGTCGCTGAACGCGTTGGCCCATTCGCTGCGTTCGTGCGTCTGCAGCGGGAGGCGGATGCCCTGATCTTTGAGCTGGTCAACGAGCGCCGGCGCCAGCCCGAGGAGCGGGATGACGTGCTGGCCATGCTTCTGGACGCGCGCCACGAGGACGACTGCCCGATGTCAGATCAGGAGCTCCGGGACGAGCTCATGACCCTGCTCGTGGCCGGACACGAGACGACCGCTTCGACCCTGGCCTGGTGCTTTGACCGGCTGTCGCGGGACCGGCGGGTCGTGGAAAGGCTGCGCGAGGGTGACGATGCCTATCTCACGGCCACGATTCAGGAGGCGCTGCGGTGCCGGCCGGTCCTCCCCAACGTGGCCCCGCGACTCGTGGTCAAGCCGATCGAGGTAGGCGGCTGGCGCTACCCGACGGGCGTCTGCCTGGTCCCTAACGCCTACCTGGTGCAGCACGATCCCGACATCTATCCCGACCCGTACACCTTCCGGCCCGAGCGCTTCCTGGACGCGCCGCCGGGAACGTACTCCTGGATCCCGTTTGGCGGTGGCCGCCGCCGCTGCCTGGGCGCAAGCTTCGCGATGATGGAGATGAAAATTGTCCTCCGCTCGTTGGTCGCCGAACGCGAGCTCGAGCCCGTGGGTTCCGGGTTCGAGCGCCCGAAGCGGCGCAACATCACGATCGCGCCGGCCGAGGGCTGCATGGTCCGGCTCCCGGCGCGGGCCCGCGAGTCGACGGCCCAGCCAGTGCTGAGTGCCGCCGGTGGATAATCAGCTCATGACGAGCGTGTCGCTGCCGCGGCTGACAGGCCGCATGAAGGTGATTGGGATGGGTGGCGCCGCGTTGGGCGCGATCGTCACGAGCGTCGCGGTGGGCTTTCTGTATCCGGCCGTGGGCGGCAGTCTGAAGGTCAGCTTCACCAGCGGCTGGGTGAACGCTCCGGTGATAGTCGCGGTCCTCGCTGGGTTTCTGGTCGTGTATACGCGGATTCGCCGCCGGCATGCCAGTGAAGCCCTCCGGTGGCTGAGCGAGGAGCGCGCGCCTGACGAGCGCGAACTCCGGGCCACGCTCGGCCTCGCCACCTATCACGTGAAGCTCGACGCCCTGGGGTGGTCGCTGTCGGCGATCGGGTTTGCCGTGTTCAACGGGGTCGTGTTCTCCTGGGGGCTCGGAGCGGTTGTTGGGGTCACGATCTGGTTTGGCGGCGAGACTGTCTGTGCCCTGGGCTATCTGCTCTACGAGCGCGCGCTCCGCCCCGTAACCGCGCTCGCCCTGGCGGCGCGGCCCACCGGGACGACCTCCGCTCCTGGCGTGCGGCTGCGGCTGGCGATGGCCTGGCTGCTCGGCACGGGAGTGCCGTTGCTCGGCGTCGTTCCGCTCGGTGTGGTCGGGGCGTTCGGATGGACCAAGAATCCCACCTATGTCGACGCCGCGGTTCTGTTCCTGGCCATCGTCGCCATGTGCACGGGATTCCTGGCCACCGTCCTGGCCGCGGGAGCGATCGCGGACCCTTTGCGGGCGGTTCGGAAGGGCCTTGAGCGGATCACGCGCGGCGACCTGGAGGTGGAGGTTGCGGTCGATGACGGCAGCGAGGTGGGCCAGCTTCAGGCCGGGTTCAACCGGATGGCCGACGGTTTGCGCGAGCGCGAGCGGATTCGCGACCTGTTCGGCCGGCAGGTAGGTCGTGAGGTGGCCCAGGCGGCCCTCTCGGAGGGCGTGCGGCTGGGAGGGGAGGAACGGGAGATCGCGGCCCTGTTCGTCGACGTGGTTGGATCGACGTCGCTGGCGCTGGCCCTCCCTCCGACCGAGGTGGTGCGGCTGCTGAACCGGTTCTTCCGGATCGTGGTCGAGGTAATCGAGGTCGAGAGCGGCCTGGTTAACAAGTTTGAGGGGGACGCCGCCCTATGCGTGTTCGGCGCCCCGGTGGCTGTCACCGATCCGGCCGGCGACTGCCTGCGAGCGGCCCGGAACCTGGCCGCCAGGCTGGCCCGGGAGCTGCCCGAGATCGACTTCGGGATCGGGGTATCCGCCGGGCTGGCCGTGGCGGGCAACGTCGGGGCCGAGCACCGATTCGAGTACACGGTCATCGGAGACCCGGTCAACGAGGCCTGCCGCCTGGCTGAGCTGGCCAAGGACCGCCCGGAACGGGTACTGGCCTCCAGTGCGGCGCTCGATCGCGCCACTCAGAGTGAGACCGAGGCCTGGAGCGTCACCGAGGCGGCGGTGTTACGGGGACGCCTGGGCCCCACGCAGCTGGCGCACCCCGAGTTTCAAGCGCACTAGACCCACCAGACGGCCACTCGCCGTTTCTTCTCCCCGTCGATCGGGAAGCACGGACTCCGGGAGCTGGTTTTGTACCCACGGATGAAGGAGAACGTCAATGGCCCTCGGAACATCTCTTTTTCTGATTGCCGTCGGAGCAATCCTGCGGTTCGCCGTGACGGCGAGCACCTCCGCGGTCAATATCCACACCGTCGGAGTGATCCTGATGATCGTGGGCGCAGTGGGCCTTCTGGTCTCCCTGTTCTGGATGGTCGCGTGGTCGGACCGCCGCCGGACGGCAGCGCCGCCTGAGGATCCGTACTACCGCGGCTCATACCCTGGCCCTGGGGCCTGACCGGCTGAGCCGGCGCTGACCCCAGCCGCTGCTCTGGGCACCAGCGGTTGCCTGTTGCTGCATCGCCCGGTACTTTGTCCCCAGCATGGCCGCACCGCAGAGTAAGGCGGGCGCGTTCGGCACTAGGGGGTCGAGGGCTGCTCTGCCGCGTTGGGTACTGGGTCCGATCGGGCTGGCGCTTTCGGCCTGCGCACTGCTGCTGGCGCCAGTCACCGCCGGTGCCCTTCCCGCTGGGTCGATGGATGCTCCCGCGCCCCCGACGCTCGCTGAGGGGTTCCCGTCGACGTGGGTCGCACACGGCGGAACCATCGCCATGCACTTCATGCTGCGCAACCCGAATCAGGCCACCAGCTTCGTGACCACGTCGTTCAGTGACACCCTGCCCACCGGCCTGGTCCTGGCCAACCCCGGTGACGCCAGCGGGACCTGCATCGCGACGGATGGGGGTGTGGTCTCGGGGTCTCCGGGCGGACAGGAGTTTCAGATGTCCGGGGCCAGGCTGGCGCCGAACTCGTCCTGCACGCTGGTCATCGACGTCGTGGGGACGGTGGGCGGGCGGCAGAGGAACACCACCGCGGCTCCGGTGGCCGCCTACGTCGATCAGGCGAGCCAGGAACAGACGCTCACAGGCTCCCCGGCCTCGGCGACCGTGATCGTGCTCTCTGGCCCGCACCTCCACGTCGCGTTCGCCCTTCCCTCGGTTCCGACCCACGCGACGACGACCCTGCGCTTCAAGCTCCGCAATCCGGCTCCGAACCCTGTAGCCCTGACCGGTGTGGCGTTCGCCGACCAGCTTCCGGCCAATCTCACCGTGGCCTCTCCGAGCTCGGCCCAGAACACCTGTGGCGGTACCTGGCAGGCGGCAGCGGGCTCCTCGGAGGTCCAGCTAACCGGCGCGACAATCGCTCCCGGCACCGAGTGCTCGCTCACCGTGGACGTGATCGCCAACTCCGAAGGACTGGCGCAGGACCTCGCCGGACCTGCCTCCTCAGACAATGGTGGCGCCGGCAACAGCGCCGAGGATTCACTGGTGATCGTCATGCCCCCAAAGCTGTCGATCCAGCTGCGGCCCAGGTGGGTCTACTCAGGGAACGACGCGCGCATTCAGCTCACGATCACCAATCCGAACAGCGCGACCAGCCTGAACATCCTCGTCTTCTATGTGCACCTGTCACCCAAGCTCACGGTGGCCGATGACCCCAATGAGATCACCGACTGCGCCGGTGGGGCGCTGACCGCGAGGCCGGGCCAGAACACCTTGAGGTTCCTGAACGGGCAGCTACCGCCCGCCTCCAGTTGCCAGGTCTCGGTGACTCTGCGCGCGGAGGGCCTCGGGGTCAAGCGAGTGGAAACGACCCGTATCGCCGCCATCGGCACCGCGCCCGGTAGCCGAGCCATCGGCGAGCTGAAGGTCGTCACCTGCCCCCAGCAACGGGGCCGCCGGCACTCCGCGCGACGCCGGCGGCACTAGCCCGCGCGGCCGCCGCCCACCCCCACCGTTACCAGCCGCCGCGCCAGTCCAGGTTCGCCGCGCGCCGCTTATCCGCGGCGAGCTTGGCGTGCTTGCGCTTGTCCAGGCGCCACTGAATCACGGAGAACAGCACGATCAGCGTCGGGAACAGCACGATCACCACGTACATGGCATCCGTGATCGTCTTGTCGCTGGTCTCACCCCACCAGCCCTCACCACCGTAGGCCCGGGCCACGGCTGTCGACGTGACGGCCAGCATCGTGGCGCAGAAGGCCAGCACGGCTACGGCTAGGGCGCGAGCGCGATGCATGGCCCGGGATTCTACGCCGCCTGAGCGACCCGGGAGCGCAGGCTGTCCAGGGCCTGGAGGAGCGCTGGGTTGTAGTCAGGGCCTCGGACCGTGATCTCCATGTGGCGGATTGGCGCCTCGAACACCTGAGCTCGGCAGGCCTCGGCCAGGGCCCGCTGCTTGTGGACCGGCACGGCCTCGTCCCGGGTGGTGACCACGACCGCGAACGGGAGATCAACCGAGCCCAGCCAGGGTCGCGAATCGAACCGCCCGAGCTCCCGGCCGGCCTCGGCCAGGTCCGAGGCGGAGTGGCGCATCAGCTCGGACTGGACCCAGACCGTCCGCTCGCTCTCGGCAATGCCCACCCGCCCCAGGCCCCACCGCCAGGACGCTCGAGGAGCCAGCGACAGCGTCAGCCCGAGGACGCCCATGGCCCGCCAGGTGCGGCGAGTCCGCGGGTCCTGCCAGTGCTGCGCGGTTCCGCTGAGCACAATGCCCGCGGCCACGTCCGGATGGTCGCGGCCGACCAGCTGGGCGATCGCCCCTCCCATCGAGTAGCCCACCACGAGGGCGGGCGCGACGCCCAGTGTCCGGAGCACGGCCGCGGCGTCGGCGGCGCAGTCGACGAGCCGGAACCGGACCAGCGGGCGCAGGCCCCGGCCGTGACCCCGGTGGTCGATCGCCAGCACGCGGTAACCGGCCCGGACAAGGTCGTCGTAGGCGCCGGCCCAGTTCAGGTCGCCGCTGGCCATCCAGCCATGCAGAAGCATGACCGGCGGCCCGTCGCCGCCGGTGTCACGGATGAAGAACTCTCCCCGCCCGGGAACCAGGATGGTCCGCGCCGGCGGCATCTCGAACGGGGGCTCAGGCGGCCAGGGAGGTGGCGGCATCTGGGCCATGCTACCCGGAGGCAGAGCCACCCCATTCGCCGCGGAGCGTTGTCGAACGCCTCGTACCATCAGCCGCATGGCGGTGGCGATCGCATCTGACCTCGGCAAGGACGTGGCCGGAGAGCCGCTGCTCCGAGGCATCTCGTTCAAGCTCGAGCGCCGCGACCGCATGACCCTGTCGGGCCGCAATGGTGCGGGCAAGACGACCCTGCTTCGGATGCTGTCCGGGGAGGCCACGGTCGACTTCGGCGAGTTGGTCGTGGGCAAGGGAGCCAAGATCTCGCTGCATGACCAGCGTCCTCCCCGGGAGCGGAGCGTCTCGCTGCGCGACTACGTGCTTTCCGGCGCTCAGGAGCTGGTGGCGATTGAGCAGGAGCTGGCCTCGCTGGAGGCTGCGATGGCGTCGGGCCGGCACGATCAGGCGACGATGGGCCGCTACGCCGAGGCCCAGGCGCGCCTCGAGCATGCCGGCGGGTACGACTGGCGCCAGCGAGCGCTGGCCGTGCTCCCCGGCCTCGGTTTCCGGGAGCCGGCTGATCTGGACCGCCCGCTGCGCACGTTCTCGGGCGGCGAGCTCACCCGGGCCTCGCTTGGCCGGTCGCTGGCCGGCGGCCCAGACCTGCTGCTGCTGGACGAGCCCACCAACCACCTCGACATCGAGTCGCTGGAGTGGCTCGAGCAGCACCTGGTCTCGCTCGATGCCGCGGTCGTGCTGGTCGCCCACGACCGATGGTTCCTGGAGGCCGTGGGCACCTCCGTGTTGGAGCTTGAGGCCGGCCGCGGGCGGTTCTTCAAGGGCCCGTGGCACGTGTGGCGCCGCGAGAGGGCGGCGCGCGAGCTGGCGCTGGGCCGAGCGATCGAGCGTCAGCAGGCGGAGATCGAGCGCCTGGAGCGGTTTGTCACCCGTTTCCGGGCCGGGACCCGGGCCCGGCAGGCCCAGTCACGGGTCAAGAAGCTGGCCAAGATGGAGCGCGTCGGACGGGATCCGGCCGACGGGGCTGGGCTTCAGTTCTCCTTCAAGCCCCCGGAGCGCAGCGGCCGCGTCGTGTTCGAGTTCGAACGCGGCGAGATCGCCGTTGGCCAGCGGGTACTACTCCAGGAGGGCGAGCTGTGGCTGGAGCGGGGCGAGCACATATCGCTGGTGGGCCCGAACGGCGCCGGCAAGACGACTCTGATCGAGGCGCTGGCCGGGCGCCGGGAGCTCGATGGCGGCTCGGCCACTACCGGCATCGCGGTGGGGGGCAGGCTGCGCACCGGGCACAACGTCAAGGTCGGCTTCCTGTCCCAGCACGCCGATGAGCTCTCAGCAGGGACGGCGCGCACCGTGCTCGAGGCCACCCAGCGGATCACCGGGCTGAAACCCGGCCCGGCCCGGGCCCTCCTGGGACGGTTCCTGTTCTCAGGTGAGGAGGCTGAGAAGCCGCTGGATGTCCTGTCCGGTGGCGAGCGCCGACGACTCTCGCTGGCGATCCTGGTCCACTCGGGCGCCAACGTTCTGATCCTGGACGAGCCGACCAACCATCTTGACATCGAGAGCCGGGAGGCTCTGGAGTACGCGCTGAGCCAGTTCCCCGGGGCGCTGCTGCTGGTCTCCCATGATCGAGCGCTGTTGGACGCCGTCGGTACCCGCACTGTGGCCCTCGAGGAGGGCAGGCTGCGCAGCTATACGGGAGGATGGCCCGAGTACCTGAGGGTGAGAGAGGCCAGGGGGCGGGCCGGCGCGGCGAAGCCGGCGGCTCCCCGGAAGAGCGCCCGGGGACGCCCGGAGCGCAAGCGCCCGGCCACCGGTGAGCGCGGCCAGGCCCGTCTGGAGCTGGAGATCGAGCAGGCCGAGTCCGAGCTCCGTGCGCTTGAGGAGGAGCTGGCGGATCCAGCCGCCTGGTCGACTCCCGAGAGGACCGCCCAGCAGGCGGCCCGCCACGAGCAGGCCAAGCGGGTCCTGGACGAGCTCTATCGCCGGTGGGAGGAGACGGCGGTCTAGCTGGCGGAGTTCTGGGACCTCGTGGGCCGGGCGGCGTACCCTTATGTGACCGTGGTCAAGACCGTCCGCAACGTTGTCATCATCCTGGCCCTCGCCGCCCTGATCGACCTGGTCCCGCAAGGTGGCCGGGGAGCCAGCGTGGCTGGTCAGGCCGTGTGGCTGGTGTTCCTGGCCACCCTGGTCTGGTACGCCGCGATCATGTACCGCCAGCACCGCGTGTCGCTGTACTCGATTGGAGACCGGCGGCGCGGGATCCTGTACGGCGCGGTCGCGGTGGCCGCGCTCACGCTGACCGCCACGTCACGGCTGTGGAACACCGGAGCCGGATCGGTGGCCTGGCTCGTGCTGCTGGCGGCTGCCGCGTACGCGATCATCGCCGTCGTCCTGTCGGCCCGGCGGTACTGACAGCCGGGCGTCAGGCCGGCGTGGCCGCCAGCACGGGGGCCAGCTCGACCGGTATGCCGTTGAGCACCGCGTTGCCCGAGAGCTCGTCGATCAGGAGCTCATCGGCCAGCACGTTGCTGTTCGCCCCAGCGTGCTCACTCGCCACCTGTTGAACGGTTCCGGCGACGTCATGTCCCCAGCCGTGGGGCAGGCTGACCACGCCCGGCATGATGTCCTCGGTCACCTCGACCGGGGCCACGATCGATCCTGTGCGCGAGCGCAGCTCAGCCGGCTGGCCGTCCACGACCTGGAGGCGCTCGGCGTCGTCGGGATGGACGTGCAGAGTGCACCGGTCCTTGCCCTTGACGAGCACGGGGAGGTTATGCATCCACGAGTTATTCGATCGAAGTTGTCGGCGACCGACCAGGACCATTCCTCCGTTTACCGGGGTGCCCAGAGCGGCCCTGAGCCGCGCCACGTCGGCCACCAGCGGTTCGGGGGTCAGCTCGATCCTCCCGCTGGCCGTCCGCAGCGCGTCGGGAAGCCGGGGCTCGAGCGGACCCAGATCGATGCCATGCGGCGCATTCTCCAGATCCTTGAGCGTCACGTCATACGGTCCGGCCCGGAGCATCAGGTCGAGCAGCCGCTCGGGGCCGACCCGCGGAGCCAACTCCACCATCACCTCATCACTCGACTGCCCGGCCAGTGGGGAGTTGGGGGTGGTCAGCTCCCGCTCGACCGTGGTCCGGGCCAGCTGCTCATCCAGCGCGGCCACGTCCACGTCTGGGCCGAGCCCGGCGGCCACGCCGGTCAGCCGCAGCAGCGTCATCCATTCGTCGGGTAGCTCCTGGTCGGGCGCGAGGACGGGCGGAGAGTAATGGGCCACGTTGCGCACTGCGAACATGTACAGAGCCACGTCGTAGTGGCTGCGCCGCAGCGGCGAGGGGGAGGGCAGGATGACGTCGGCGTGGCGAGTGGTCTCGTTCACATAGATATCGACGCTGACCATGAAATCCAGCTCCGACAGCGCCTGGTCCAGCCGTCCGCTGTTGGGGGTGGAGACAACCGGGTTGCCGGCCACCGTAATCAGGGCTCGGATCTGCCCCTCGCCGGGCGTCTCGATCTCCTCGGCCAGGCAGGCCACGGGCAGCTCACCGAAGATCTCGTTCAGGCCGCGTACGCGGCTCTGCCAGCGCCCAAACCGAGCCCCCCGTCCCCGACCGGGCTCGCCGGCGGCGTTGGAATGGCCGGCCGCGGCCATCGGGAACATCGCTCCGCCCTCGCGATCGAGATTGCCGGTCAGGAAGTTCAGCACGTCGACCAGCCAGCTGGAGACCGTCCCGAAGGCCTGGGTGCAGGTGCCGATCCGGCCGTAGACGGCGGCCCGCGGCGCGGCGGCGAGCTCCCGCGCCATCGTCCGGATCTCCTCGGCCGGGATCCCGCAAACACTGGACGCGGCCTCCGGGGTGAAGGGTACCGCCAGCTCCCGAAGCTCGTCCAGGCCCTCGGCCAGACCCGCCAGGGGCTCGTCCTGCGTGGCCAAGCCCTCCGCGAACAGGACATGGATCAGGGCAAACAGAAGCAGGGCATCGGTGCCGGGCCGGATGAAGTGATGCTCGTCGGCCTCCTGCGCGGTGCGCGTCCGGCGGGGGTCGATCACGACGAGCTTTCCGCCCCGGGCGCGCATGGCCCGGAGCCGCCCGCGGACGTCGGGGGCAGTCATCAGACTGCCGTTGGACTGGAGCGGGTTGGCGCCCAGCATCAGGAGGTGGTCGGTTCGATCCAGGTCGGGCACCGGCACGGTTGTTCCGGTGCCGAACATCAGCGCCGCCGCCATCTGCTTGGGGTACTGGTCGACGGTGCTGGCCGAGTAGACGTTGCGGCTTCCCAGGCCGCGCAGCAGCGCGCGGCCGTACAGGATGCTGTCGAGGTTATGGGCGTTGGGGTTGCCCAGGTAAACGGCCACTGAGTTGCGGTCCTCGGCCAACAGCGGCGCCAGGCGCTCGTTGATCAGAGCGAAGGCTTCATCCCAGGTGGCCGGCGTGAACTTCCCGTCGGCTTGCCTGATCAGCGGGGTGCGAACCCGGTCGGGATCGGAGTGGAGCTCCTTGAGCGCGTAGCCCTTGGGGCACAGGAAGCCGTGGCTGAACACGTCCTGGCGGTCGCCGCGGATCGAGACGATCTCCTCACCTTGCAGCGTCAGCTCCAGCCCGCACGTGGCTTCACACAGCGGGCAGGTGCGATAGGCGGTCCGGTCCGCATCGGAGGCCACGTTCTGAACACTACGCCACCCGGCGGAGGCTCGGTGCGAGGTGGGCGACCGGACGACGTCCAATACTGGACCCCCTCCAGATTTCGCTAGGCTTCACCCAGCTGGATGACCGCCGCCATTGACCAAGCCGCTCTCCTGCGTCAGCACGGTGTGCAGGTCACGGCGCAGCGCCTGGCCGTGCTGCGTGTCGTGTCCGAGCAGCCGCACAGCACCGCAGCGGAGATCGATGCGGGCGTCCGCACGGAGATTGGCGCCGTCTCCCGGCAGGCCGTGTACGACGCCCTCGGGATGCTCACCGACAGGGCGATCATCCGGCGCATCCAGCCCGCCGGCTCGCCAGCCCGCTACGAGGGTCGAGTGGGAGATAACCACCACCATCTCATCTGCCGAGCGTGTAACCGGATGGTGGATGTGGACTGTGCCCTTGGGGTGGCGCCGTGCCTGACCGCCGCAGACGACCTGGGCTACGAGATCGATGAGGCCGAGGTCGTCTATTGGGGCCGCTGCCCCAGCTGTCAGAACAGCGCGTGATCAGAACCAAACAGTGACCAAGTAGGAGGAACAGAGTGGCCGAGACCGTCAGCGAATCCGAAAACCCCGCGATCCCGTCGCCGACTTCGGAGCAGGCCCGGCCGAGGACAAATCGGGACTGGTGGCCCAACCAGCCCGACCTTCAGGTTCTGCATCAGCACTCGCCTCTGGCCACCCCGCTCGGAGAGGGGTTCGACTACCGCGAGGAATTCGCAAAGTTGGACGTCGAGGCGTTGAAGCGGGACATCTTTGAGGTGATGACCACGTCCCAGGATTGGTGGCCGGCTGACTATGACCACTACGGACCCCTGTTCATCCGGATGTCGTGGCACGCAGCGGGCACGTACCGAATTGCCGATGGGCGGGGCGGCGGTGGCCAGGGCGCCCAGCGCTTCGCCCCGCTTAACAGCTGGCCGGACAATGCCAGCCTGGACAAGGCCCGGCGGCTGCTGTGGCCGATCAAGCAGAAGTACGGCCGCAAGGTCTCGTGGGCCGACCTGATCATCTTCGCCGGCAACTGCGCCATGGAGTCCATGGGCTTTGAGACGTTCGGCTTCGGCTTCGGCCGGGAGGACACATTCGAGCCCGAGGAGATCTTCTGGGGCCAGGAGGACACCTGGCTGGGCGATGAGCGCTACAGCGGTGACCGCGAGCTGGCCAAACCCCTTGGTGCGGTCCAGATGGGGCTGATCTACGTCAACCCCGAGGGCCCAAACAGCAACCCGGACCCGCTGGCCGCGGCCAGGGACATCCGCGAGACCTTCGCCCGCATGGCGATGAACGACGAGGAGACCGCGGCCCTCATCATCGGCGGCCACACCTTCGGCAAAACCCACGGTGCGGTCGACCCCGAGGACATCGGCCCGGAGCCTGAGGCGGCTCCGATTGAGCAGCAGCTCCTGGGCTGGAAGAACCCCCACGGCACAGGAACGGGCAAGTACGCTCTGACCAGCGGGCTTGAGGGCGCCTGGACCAACGAGCCCACCAAATGGGACAACGGATTCCTGGAGAACCTGTTCAGGTACGACTGGGAGCTCACGAAGAGTCCGGCTGGGGCCCAGCAATGGAGACCCAAGAATCCGGAGGCCGAGGACACGGTGCCCGACGCCCACGACCCGTCCAAGCGGCACGCGCCCATGATGCTCACGACCGACCTGGCGCTGAAGCTAGATCCGATCTACGGACCGATTTCCAAGCGGTTCTATGAGAACCCCGAGGAGCTGGCCGAGGCGTTCGCCAAGGCCTGGTACAAGCTGCTGCACCGCGACATGGGTCCGGTCACGCGCTACCTCGGTCCATGGATTCCAGACGAGCAGCTGTGGCAGGACCCCGTCCCCGAGGTCGATCACCCCCTGATCGGATCGGAGGACGTTGCTGCTCTGAAGAAGCGGATTCTCGACACGGGCCTATCCATCTCCAAGCTGATCGGCGCCGCCTGGGCGGCGGCGGCCAGCTTCCGGGGCACGGACAAGCGCGGTGGGGCCAACGGGGGGCGAGTCCGCCTGGCGCCCCAGAAGGACTGGGAGGTCAACAACCCGTCGGAGCTGGCCACGGTGCTGGAGGCCCTCCAAGGCATCCAGGAGGATTTCAATGGCTCGCAGCAGGGTGGAACGAAGGTCTCACTGGCTGACCTGATCGTCCTTGGGGGCTGCGCCGCCGTTGAGCAGGCGGCCAAGCACGGCGGCCAGGATGTGACCGTACCCTTCACTCCGGGGCGAACGGACGCGTCGCAGGAGCAGACCGACATCGACTCGTTCGCGGTGCTGGAGCCGGCCGCTGATGGATTCCGCAATTACGTCCAGGGCTCTCCGGCGGTGTCCTCGGAGACACTGCTGATCGAACGAGCGAACATGCTCAGGCTGACCGCTCCGGAGATGACGGTCCTCGTCGGCGGGCTTCGCGCCCTGAACGCGAATCACCAGCAATCCAGGCACGGTGTGTTCACCGATCGACCCGAGACGCTGACCAACGACTTCTTCGTCAACCTGCTGGATATGGGCACCGAGTGGCAGCCGTCGAGCTCAAACGGGTCATCGACCCGCGGGTATGAGGGTCGTGACCCTGGCTCGGGGGAGGTCCGGTGGACGGCCACCGCCGTGGACCTTGTCTTCGGATCCAACGACCAGTTGCGGGCCATCGCTGAGGTCTACGCGTGCGATGACGCGCAGCAGATCTTCGTGCGCGACTTCGTCGCAGCCTGGGATAAGGTGATGAACCTGGACCGCTTCGACGTGGCGTGAGGCCAGCCGCTGGTCGGTGACTCGAAGGCTACGGACATCCGCTCCTATGCTCGGAGCGGATGTCCGTAGTCGCCTCCGATAAGCGTCGGCAGCTGCCCGACGAGCCTGGCGTGTACCTGTTCCGCGATGCCCGGGGAAAGGTGATGTACGTCGGCAAGGCCAAGTCGATCCGCAAGCGGGTGGCGTCGCATTTCTCCAACCCCAGCACGCGGGGCGGTCAGGACCTGGTGGACCTGATCGAGCAGATCGACGCTCTGGTCGTCCACACAGAGGCCGAGGCGCTGTTGGCCGAGCAGAACTTCATCAAGGAGTACAAGCCCCGATTCAACATCCGCCTGAGGGACGACAAGTCCTATCCCTACATCGCGATCTCGCTGGACGAGGACTTCCCGAGGGTCTACTTCACGCGGGAGCGCCACCGGCGCGACCGCGCCTACTTCGGGCCGTACAGCAACGCCAAGCGGGTCCGCTCCACGCTGGAGGTGCTGGGCAAGGTGTTCATGTTCCGCTCATGCGAGGGCCGGGAGCCCGGCCGCCGCAGCGGATCGCCCTGCCTGGACTACTACATCAAGCGCTGCGAGGCACCATGCGTGGGGTATGTGGGCCGCGAGGATTACCGGGGGGCAATCGATGGCGTGATCGCGTTCCTGTCCGGTCGTTACCGGGAGATCGAGCGCTCGCTGGAGCAGTCGATGAAGGCGGCGGCGGCGGAGCAGCGCTTTGAGGACGCCGCCCGGGAGCGCAACCGCCTGCGTGCTGTCCGGTCGCTGCTGGAGCGCCAGCGGGTCGCCAACCAGGCTGTCGGCACACTGGACGCGATCGCCGTGGCCGTCGACGAGGCCGCCGGCGAGGCCAACGCCCAGGTGTTCCAGGTCCGCGACGGGGTGCTCTCGGACCGCCAGAGCTTTTATCTGGACAACGAGGGCGGCGGAGGTTTGGTGGACGTGGCCGAGGCCTTCATCCTTCAGTACTACTCGAGCGCGATGAGCATTCCGCCTCTGCTGATCGTGCAGCGCGAGGTGGGTTCGCACCCGGCGCTGGCCGAGGCTCTGGCGGGTCGCCGGGATGCTGCAGTTGAGATCCGGGCAGCTGAGCGGGGCGACAAGCGCCGGATCCTGGAGCTGGCCGAGCGCAACGCCAGGCTGGCTCTGGACCAGGAGCGGCTGCGCTCCGAACGCCGGCGTCAGCAGCGGGTCGAGGCTTTGGATGGGCTCCAGCGGGTCCTCGGGCTGGACACGATCCCGCTGCGGATTGAGTGCTTCGACATCTCGACGTTGATGGGGACCAACACCGTGGCCTCGATGGTCGTGTTTGAGGGCGGGGCTCCGAAGAAGTCCGACTACCGGCGGTTCAAGGTCCGGGACAGCGCGATTGAGGTCGGCGCCCCCGACGACTTCGCCGCGATGGAGGAGGTCCTGGGACGTCGGCTGGCCCAGTGGAAGCGCCAGCGCGAGGTCTCCCCGCACGACAAGGAGTACGACCCCTCGTTCGCCGCCCTTCCCAACGTGGTCGTGATCGACGGCGGGCGGGGCCAGCTGTCGGCCGGGCTCCGGGCGCTCGCGGGCTTCCGGAACCGCGGGGTACTGGTGATCTCGCTGGCCAAGCGGATCGAGGAGGTCTTCATCCCAGGGCGGGGCGCTCCGTTGATGCTGGCCCATGACACGCCGGAGCTCCAGCTGCTTCAGCGGGTCCGCGATGAGGCCCACCGGTTTGCCATCACCCACCACCGGCTCCGGCGCGACCGGGCGATGACGGCCTCAATTCTGGACGAGCTGCCAGGCGTGGGGCCGGCGCGCAAGCGGGCGATGCTTACCCACTTCGGCTCGCCCGAGGCGATCCT
This sequence comes from Solirubrobacteraceae bacterium, assembly GCA_036490975.1. GTDB lineage: Bacteria > Actinomycetota > Thermoleophilia > Solirubrobacterales > Solirubrobacteraceae > Palsa-465. The sequence goes on along the minus strand of DASXCS010000051.1, from coordinate 29,271 downwards.
GGCCGCCTCGCGCGAGGAGCTCGAGGGCGTGCCGGGGCTGCCGGGCAAGCTGGCCCGCGAGGTCTACCGGGAGCTGCACAAGACGGGGGTTTAGGCCGTGGCTCGGCGCAGCTCGCACGCGACCTGGGTCCGCTCGATCAGCTGATCTTCCGAGTACCTGACCGGCGTGAGCCCTGCTTGGCGGAGCGCCATCTCCTTGCGCCGGTCCCGTCTGAGCTGGGCCGGGGTGTGGTGGTTGCCGTAGCCGTCGAGCTCGACCGCGAGCTTGGCGTCTCGCCATAGGGCGTCGACCTGCCAGCCGTTGACCTTGGTGTTGATCTCCGGGAGCGGGAGGTCGTAGTCCTCACAGATCCCGATCAGCCGGCGCTCCAGACGGCTCTTGGTCTCAGCCAGCCTGGGCTGATGGCGCTCGAGGGCCTGGCGGAGCTTGGCCGCGCCGGGGCACCCGTGGTTGAGGAGTGCGTCTATCTCCTGGAGGTTGAGGACGTCTCTGTACTCCGCGTTGGCCAGGGCTCTCCGCACCGTCAAGAGTGGCTCGGTCGCGGCCACATCCAGGAGGATCTGGGCGACGGTGGTCGTCGGAAGCCGGTTGTGCATGATGCGCGGTCGCCTGCGGCGGTCGTAGACGCGGATGCCCTTTAGCGAGCGGCATTTGCGCGGCGTGGTCACCTGGAGCGTGCGCGGCTGTTTGTCGATGAGCCTGAGCCACCAGGCGGCCGTGGCGTGGCTGAGGGCGGCGCTTGGGCCGGCGTAGAGGAGGGCGGCGGCGAGGGTGGACTCCGTGGTCCGGGCGCGGGAGCCGACCGCGTAGACGTGGGGGAGCTCGCGGTGGAGGTAGCCGTCCTTCAGCCAGACGGCAACGGTGCTCCCGGAAATGCCCATCTCCTGGAGCTGGGCCCAGGTGGTCCGGCCGAATTGTCGATCCGCACGCCTGGCTACGCGTTCTTTGTCCCTGAGGTTCGTCATTACGAACTCCAGGGCCAAAGTTCGCGCGAAGGGCCCGCCCGCTCAAGGGCTAACCGCATCGGCTTTGCAACAAAGCCCGTCCGGCTGGCCCGTCAAGCTTCCAGGGCCGTGTCACTATCGGAGGAGATGACTGACGACCCCGCGGTGGCCGAGGCTGACGAGCCCGAGAGCACGCTCACCGACCTGGTGATCATCACCGGGTTCTCAGGTGCGGGCAAGTCGACGGCCATGGCCGTGTTCGAGGACGAGGGCTACTTCTGCGTCGACAATCTGCCCTCGGAGATGATCCGCTCGCTGGTCGAGCTGTTCGTCCACCGGGGATCCAAGGTGGCGCGGGCCGCCGTCGTGTCGGACGTCCGGGGTGGCAGTTACTTCGATGGCCTGGCGGCAATGCTGGATGACCTCAGGTCCGCGGGCATCAGCCACCGCGTCCTGTTCCTCCAGGCCAGTGAGCAGACGCTGCTCAACCGCTATCAGGAGACCCGTCGCCGGCACCCGCTGGCGCCGACCGGGAGCGTGGCCGACGGAATCGCCAGGGAACAGGAGGTGCTCGAGCCGCTGCACGACCGGGCAGACGTGGTCATCGACACGACCGGTCTGACCGCGGCCATGCTCCGGCGCAAGCTGGCGGAGGAGATGTTGCCCAACCAGACACCCGGCCGGCTGGCGGTGACCTTCCAGAGCTTCGGCTTCAAATACGGCCCGGCCCGGGACCCCGACCTGCTGTTCGATGTGCGCTTCCTGCCCAACCCGCACTATGAGGCCGAACTGCGGCCGTTGACAGGCAAGGACCAGCGGGTGGTCGACTTCATCAACAGCGAGCAGGCTCTTGACAAGCTCTACGACCACCTGTACCCGCTGCTCGATTACCTGCTGCCTCAGTACCTGAGCGAGGGCAAGGCCCACCTGGTCGTGGCGATTGGCTGCACCGGCGGCCGTCACCGGTCGGTGGCGATCGCCGAGGACCTGGCGGAGCGCTACCGCAAGGACGGCGACTACCTGGTCGAGGTGTCGCACCGGGACGAGGACCGCCCGGTCTAGTGATCGACCACGTGGGCTTCGAGGTCTCGGACCTGGCTCTCTCGGGCCGCTTCTACGACGCCGTGTTCGGCGCGCTCGGCTCGCGGCGGCTGATCGAGTCCGAGCATGCCGTGGCCTACGGAGCGACGAGCCCGGTGGTCTGGATCGTGGTCCGCGGCCGGCGCCCCGGACCGGGCTATGGCCACACCGCGCTCCAGGCCCACGGCAAGGTGGCCGTCGATGCGGCCTACGCGGCCGGAATGGGCAACGGCGGGCGAGACGACGGACCACCGGGGTTCCGGCCCCAGTATGGAGAGGGCACGTATGCCGCCTACCTGCTGGATCCGGACGGGCTCAGGGTCGAGATCGTCTCCCGGCGATAACGGTTAGCCTTCGCCGCGGCTGGCAGGCCAAGCGGAAGGCTGCCGGGCGTTTGGGTTTCTCGGCCTCGTGGAAGGAGTTCGCTGCATGGCGGTACGCGTCGGGATCAACGGCTTCGGACGGATCGGCCGGAACGTGTTCCGCGCCGCCCACGAGAGCGGCGCGGAGATCGAGTGGGTGGCCGCCAACGACATCACGGACCCCAAGACCACCGCTCACCTGCTCAAATACGACTCCAACTACGGGCCCTTTCCCGGACAGGTGCAGGCCACCGACACCGGGCTGAAGGTCGATGGCAGGGAGCTGAGGATCTTCGCCGAGCGCGATCCGGCCGCGGTGCCGTGGGGCGATCTCGGGGCGGACGTGGTGATCGAGTCCACCGGGCTCTTCACCGACCGGGAGAACGCGGCCAAGCATCTGGAGGCGGGGGCCAAGAAGGTCGTCATCTCCGCCCCGGCCACCGATCCTGACGTCACCGTGGCCCTCGGCGTCAACTTCGATGAGGCGTATGACCGGGAGAACCACCAGATCATCTCGAACGCGTCGTGCACGACCAACTGCCTGGCGCCGATCGCCAAGGTGTTGCACGACACGGTCGGGATCAAGCACGGGCTGATGACGACGATCCATGCCTATACGGCCGACCAGCGCCTTCAGGACATGCCCCATAAGGACCTGCGCCGGGCTCGAGCGGCGGCGATCAACCTGATTCCGGCCTCCACGGGGGCGGCCAAGGCGATCGGTCTGGTGATCCCTGAGCTCAACGGCAAGCTCAACGGGTTCGCCGTCCGCGCCCCTGTGCCGACCGGGAGCCTGGTCGATCTGACTGTTGAGGCCCAGCGCTCGACGACCGTCGAGGAGGTCAACCAGGCCCTCAGCCAGGCGGCAAGCGGCCCCCTAAAGGGCATTCTGGTCTTCAACGAGGACCTGATCGTGTCCAGCGACATCGTCGGAAACCCGGCCTCCTCAATCCTGGATGCCCCGCTGACCGCGGTCATGGACGACACCATGGTCAAGCTGGTGTCCTGGTATGACAACGAGTGGGGCTACTCCAACCGGATTGTGGAGCTGGTTCAGAGGATCCTTTGAGGACGCTGGCAGACCTGGGCGACCTGGAGGGCAGGCGTGTGCTGCTCAGGGTCGACTTCAACGTACCCCTCAAGAACGGCCGCATCGAGGACGACACGAGGATTCGCGCCGCCCTTCCCACGATCGAGGAGCTGCGCCGGCGCGGGGCGCGGCTGGTCGTGGTCTCGCACCTGGGCCGGCCCGCGGACCGCGAACCGGAGCTGTCCATGCGCCCGGCCGCGGATCGGCTGGCCGAGCTCACCGACGCCCAGGTCACGCTGGCTCCGGCCGTGGTGGGCGACCAGGTCAGGGCGTTCGCTGACAACCTGGGCCGGGGCGACATCCTGGTCCTGGAGAACGTGCGGTATGAACCCGGCGAGACCAAGGACGACCCAGAGCTGGCGGCCGGGCTGGCCGAGCTGGGCGATGTGTACGTGGACGATGCGTTTGGGGCCGCTCACCGGGCCCACGCCTCGACCGAGGGAGTGCCCCGGGTAATGCCCGAGCATGCGGCCGGCCTGCTGCTGGAGCGTGAGGTCACGACGCTTACCGGGCTGCTCGAGTCGCCCCGGCGGCCGCTGACCGCCGTGCTCGGCGGGGCCAAGGTGAGCGACAAGATCGCGGTGATCGATCGCTTCCGGGAGGTGGCGGACACGATTCTGATTGGCGGCGCGATGTGCTTCCCGTTCCTGGCCGCGCGAGGTCATACGGTTGGGAAATCGCTCTGCGCCCGCGACGACGTCGCACTGGCCAAGCGGGTCATGGCCGAGACGGGCCAGGCGCGGGCCACCCTGGAGCTCCCCGTGGATCTGGTTGTGGCTGATCGGTTGGCCGCCGATGCGGAGGTCCGGGCGATCGACGGAGTCGACGTCCCGGACGACCTACTCGGTACGGACATCGGACCGCGCACAGCGGAGGCCTACGCGGCGAAGATCGCCCAGGCCGGGACGGTGTTCTGGAACGGTCCGATGGGGGCGTTTGAGATCGAGCCGTTCGCCGGCGGAACCCGCGCCGTGGCCGAAGCCGTGGCGAACTCTCCGGCGGTCACGGTGGTGGGCGGCGGTGATTCCCTGGCCGCCGTGCAGGGCATGGGGCTGGGCGATCAGATAACCCACCTGTCGACCGGCGGCGGGGCTGCGCTCGAACTGATCGAGGGCAAGGCGCTGCCGGGTGTGGAGGCCCTGGCATGAGCGACCGCACTCCGTTCGTGGCCGGCAACTGGAAGATGCACAAGACCGGGGGCGAGGCCAAGGCCTTCATCGATGCGGTCGCGCCGCACGTGTCCGGCGGGGACGTCGAGGTGGCGATCTGCCCACCGTTCACGGCGCTGGCCTCGGCGATGCATTCTGCGCGCGACACCGGTGTCCAGGTGTTCGCCCAGAACATGCACTATGAGAGCGAGGGAGCGTTCACAGGTGAGGTGGCCCCGCCGATGCTCACAGCCGTGGGTGTGGCTGGGTCAATCGTGGGCCACTCAGAGCGCCGAGCGCTTTTCGGCGAAACCGATCGGGCACTGGCGCTGAAGGTCCCGGCTGCGCTGGAGCACGGGCTGATCCCGATCCTGTGCGTGGGGGAGACCGAGGAGGAGCGCGATGCCGGCGACACCGAGCGCAAGCTCCGCCAGCAGGTCCGGGAGGATCTGGCCCGTGTCGACACCGAGCGGCTGTCCGAGGTCGTGATTGCCTACGAGCCGATCTGGGCCGTCGGCACCGGTCGAGTGGCCACACAGGATCAGGCTCAGGAGGCGCTGGCGTTCGTGCGGGCGCTGGTGGGCGACCGGTCCGCCGAGCAGGCTGAGCGCATTCGCCTCCTGTACGGCGGGAGCGTCAACAGCGAGAACGCGGCCGAGTTGCTCGCGCTGCCGGACGTCGACGGGGCACTCGTCGGCGGGGCGAGCCTGCAACCCGAGTCATTTGCCGCGATCGTGGCCGCGGCCAGGTGAGCGCCTCGCCGGCCGTCCCGTCGTTGGCCCTGATCGTCCTGGACGGCTGGGGACTGGCTCCCGACGGGCCGGGTAACGCCATCGCCCAGGCCACCACCCCGGTGTTCGACCGCCTGTGGGCGGAGAATCCCCACACGACCCTGACGGCCTGGGGGCCGGCGGTGGGCCTGCCCGAGGGCCAGATGGGGAACTCAGAGGTCGGCCATCTCAATCTGGGTGCCGGGGCGGTCGTCAAGCAGGACCTGATGCGGATTGACGAGGCCGTCGAGTCCGGTGCGCTGTCCTCAAACGAGGCCCTTCGGAAAGCGATGACCGAAAGCGACACCGGTCGTGTCCATCTGATCGGGCTCGTGTCCGACGGCGGCGTGCACTCGGGGCTCGGCCACCTGGAAGCGCTGATCCGCATGGCGGCGGAGTTGGAGGTGGGCGACCTGGTGATTCACGCCTTCACCGACGGCCGGGATACGCTGCCCACGTCGGCCGCCGGCTATCTGGAGACCGTGGAGCGATGGCTGGTCGACGCCGGCGCAGGCCGGGTCGGAACCATCGTGGGCCGCTACTGGGCGATGGACCGCGACCGGCGCTGGGAGCGCCTGCAGGTGGCCTACGACCTGCTGGTTCACGGCCGGGCGGAGCACGCCGCGCCCACCGCCAGCGCGGGGGTGAAGGTCGCCTACGAGCGGGAGGAGACGGATGAGTTCATCAGGCCGATCCTGATCGGCCCGGAGGACTCACGCATCGGGGCCGAGGACTCGGTGATCGCCTTCAACTTCCGGCCCGACCGGATGCGCGAGATCACCCGTGCGCTGGCCGAGCCGGGGTTCGACGAAATCGACCGGGGTGGGGCCGATGCCGTGACCCGCTACACGTCCATGACTGAGTACGAAGAAGGTTGGCCGTATCCGGTGGCGTTCGCCCCCGAACACCCCGCGACCACGCTGCCCCAGGTCGTGGCCCAGCACCAGCTGGGGCAGCTCCACGTGGCCGAGACCGAGAAGTACCCCCACGTGACGTACTTCTTCAATGGCGGCGAGGAGGACCCGTGCCCGGGCGAGCACCGGCAGCTCGTCCCCTCGCCCCGCGATGTGCCGACCTATGACCACAGGCCCGAGATGAGCGCTCCTGAGGCAGCCGAGGCGTTTGTTCACGGATGGGCGGAGGACCGCCCCGGGTTCGGGATCATCAACTTCGCCAACGCCGACATGGTCGGCCACACGGGCGTGATCCCCGCGGCGGTGACGGCGGTGGAGACCGTGGACCGGTGCCTGGGCCAGGTGGTCGACGCGGTCGAGGGCTCAGGCGGCTTCTGCATCGTCACGGCCGACCACGGTAACGCCGACCACATGCTCGAGCCCGACGGCAGCCCGAACACGGCCCACTCGATGAATCCGGTACCGCTGATCGTGACCGCGCCGGGCCTGCGCCTACGTGACGGGGGGATCCTGGCCGATGTGGCGCCCACCGCACTGGAGCTGCTGGGGATCGAACAGCCGGCCGCCATGACCGGGCGCTCGCTGATCGTCCGCTAGCCGTAGCAGCCAGTGGCGCCCAGCTGCCGGACCAGGGGTCCAGCCTGGGTGTCGCGGACCTTCGCCAGACCCGCCGCATTGCCGTTCTTGAGGTCGCTGAGCTCCTTGGCCAGCACCGCGAGGTACAGGGCATAGGGCGAATCAAGCAGCTTAGGAGCCTTGACGGCGCGGAAGACATCCAGGTAGTGCTGAATCACGGCGACCTTACCCGCCTGCTTGGGAGCCTTGTTGTAGGCGGCGTTGGCCCGCCGGCAGATGGAGCTCAACTGCTTCCTGAAGGCGGCCTCGGTCACACCCGAGGTGCCGCTCGCCGCGGTCGAGCTGCCACGCGCTGCGGTCGAGCCTGACCCCGAGGAGCCTCCACAGGCTGCGAGGCCGAGGCAGGCGATAACGACCAGGACAGGCAGGATCCACTTACGCATGATCGCGTGAGCGTAGCGGCTCCCCCGCGGCGAGTAGGTTTGGATCGTGTTCGCCGTCAAGACGCGCAGCCCGGACGCACTGGCCCGGACCGGCACCCTGAAACTGGCCCACGGGACCGTGAGGACGCCGGCGTTCGTCCCGCTGGCCACCAAGGGGACGGTCAGGACGCTCGAGCCTCGAGACGTCGCCGGCCTGGGCTACGAGATGGTTTTGGGCAACACGTTTCATCTGTTTCTGACACCGGGCCCGGAGTTGGTGGCACAGCTGGGCGGCCTGCACCGGTTCATGCGCTGGGACCGGCCGATCATCACGGACTCCGGTGGCTTTCAGGTCTTCTCCATGGGTCATGGCGGCGTGGCCGATGAGATCAAGGGCCGCAACCGCCCCGGAGCGGACTCGACCTCCGCCGTGCTGGCGATTGAGGAGCAGGGCGTGCGCTTCCGTTCCTATGTGGACGGGAGCGTCAAGTTCCTGGGGCCCGAGACGTCGATGGCCGTCCAGGCGGCGCTGGAGTCGGATATCGCGCTGGTCCTGGACGAATGCACCCCCTTCCACGTCTCACGGGACTACACCGCCCGATCGATGGAGCGAACCCATCGCTGGCTGGAGCGCTGCCTGCGCTGGCACGAGGAGAACGGCCCGGAGGGCCAGGCGGTCTACGGGATCGTCCAGGGGGGAGTCGAGCCCGATCTGAGGGTTGAATCGGTGACCGCCGTGGCCGAAAGCGCCTGCCAGGGGATCGCCATCGGCGGGTCCCTGGGCCAGAACAAGGCCCAGATGCATGAGGTCGTGGCCCTGACAGCCGCCGAGCTTGACCGCCGCGCCCCCGACAGGCCCCGGCACCTGCTGGGAATCGGCGACGTCGACGACCTGATCGCCGGCGTCGAGTTGGGGATCGACACCTTCGACTGCGCCCTGCCCACCCGTCTGGGTCGGCACGGCGTGGCCCTGGTTCCCGATCCGGCCACGAGGTGGCGCCTGGATTTGGTCAAAGGCCGCTGGCGCCAGGACGGCCAACCGATCCAGGATGGGTGCGGGTGTCCGACCTGCACTGGCGGTTTCTCGAGGGCCTACCTCCACTACCTGCTGCGGGCGGGGGAGTTGACCGCTCTCCGACTGGTCACGCTCCACAACCTGCATTTCGTAGCCCGGCTGATGGAGGAGCTGCGGTCCGCGGTCGACGCGGGAACGCTTACTGAGGTCACGGCCCGCCTGCGCAACGGCGCGGTCGCAGCCTGAGCGGCCTACTTCGTGGACTGGCCGATCAGGCCCAAAAACTGGTTGTAGGCGTCGCTGAAGTCGTGGGCAATGATGTTCCGGGCCTTTTCCACGGTCGGCGCCGTACTGGTCGAGATCACGATCGCGGCCACGACCGCGACGATGATCACCGTGAACAGGAAGAACAGAGCGAACGCCCGGCCCCGCCGGCGCTCCGGCGGCCGGGCCTGCGGCGGCCGGGGGTATTGGCCGCGACCGCCGGCATCGCCGGCGTACGGCCGCGGCTCGAGCCGGCGGGGGGCCGACGGGGCCACGGCCGTCCTGCCGGTGCGGGGAGCGCCCCGCGTGGCCTCCGTGGGAGTCCCGCGGCCGGTCATGACGCGGGTGGCGCGGGTGCCGGGCCCGCCCCCGAAGCGGGGCGGCGCGATCCCCCGCTCGCCCGAGCGGAGCGTTTCCGCGAATGTCAGCGCATCCGGCGGACGGTCCTCCTGCTCAATCGACAGCGCGGTCGCCACGGCGTCGGCCAGCTCATGCGGAACGCGGTCGTTGAGGTTCTCCAGGGGTGAGGGGAGCTCACGCTGCTGCTTGAGGGCCAGCTCAGAGAGCGAAGTGGCCTCGTAGGGCAGGCGTCCGGACAGGAGCTGATACGTCACGACGCCCAGGGAGTAGATGTCGGCACGCGGTCCTGCCTCCTCGCCCCGGGCCTGCTCGGGCGACAGGTACGCCGCCGTGCCCAGCACGGAGCCAACCTGCGTGATGCTCGACTGGTCGGTGGCGCGGGCGATACCGAAGTCAGCCAGCTTGACGACGTCGCTGTCAGAGACGAGCAGGTTCCCCGGCTTTACGTCGCGGTGGACCACCCCGTGACGATGGGCGTAATCGAGCCCTCGGCAGGACTGGCCAACGATCTCGACCGCCTGGTCGACATCCAGATGGCCCTGGTCACGCAGGATCTCGGCGCACGACTGGCCGGGCACGTGCTCCATCACGATGAAGTGCTGATGCTGGCGCTCGTCCAGGCCGAAGTCGAACACCTGCACGATGTTGGGGTGGACCAACCTGGCCGCGGCCAGCGCCTCTCGGCGAAACCGGGAGACGAATGCCGGATCGTCGGCCAGGTGCTCGGCCAGGAGCTTCAGCGCCACGTGGCGCTCCAGTCGCTGATCGAAGGCCAGGTGGACGGTGGACATGCCGCCGACTCCGAGCCGCCCCTCGATCTGGTAGCGGCCGGCGATCACCGACGACTCGGCCATCACGGGCTGCCTCCCCCGCCGGGGGGCCCTGGTCCAACGCCACCACCGCCGGAGGTCGGCCCGGTGGGGGTGGTTGGCGGAGGCGTCGTGGGCGGCGTGGTGGGGGTGGTTGGAGTGGTCGTGGGGGTGGCCGGCGTCGCGGTCGTCGTCGTGGGGGTCGTGGTGGTGGTGGGCGTCGTCGTGGTCGTCGTGCTGGTGGTCGTGGGCGTCGTCGTGGTGGTCGTCGTTGTGTGGCGGCAGTCCCTCAGCGCCAGCTGGTACGTGGTCCTGTAGCCCTGCTGCAGGTTGCGTCGGAGGGTGGGGTTGACCGTCGGCGGAAGGTTCTGTATTGACGTACCCAGGGCCAGCCCCCTGGTTGCTGCCGCGCCACAGTTCTGCGCGGCGACGGCGTGTGAGATCTGGTCCAGTTGGTTCTGGAGCCGCCCAGCCTGCCCTCCGGACAGCAGACCAGGGCCACCACCGCAGGCGGCCAGGCAAGAGACGGCAAAGCCCATGCCGCCGGCTAGGACTGCGCGGGACCACTGGCGCATCGGCGGCCTGACTTTAGACGCTGGTCCGATTTGCTTCGGGTTAGGCGCCGTCGGGCCGGCGCGCCGGTGCCTGCGCGGGGTCACTGGCCGAACGCCAGCCTCTCCGCCAACGAGTCTGGGAGCCGAGCCGCCCTGATTGCCGCGGCCGCACCGTCGATGTCGTACTCGGTCCGGTGATACGCGGCCTCCCAGCGGTCGAGGTCGAGCGCGAGCCAGGCGGCCCGTGGATCGCCGTCCCGGGGCTGGCCCACGCTGCCCGGGTTGAGCAGCCACTCGCCCTGAGCCAGCTCCAGGTTCTCGCCGGCCGCCCGGGTCTGGCCCGCGGCCGGCTCCCCGGGAAAGCGGGAGAAGGACAGCGCCACATGCGAGTGCCCGATCAGACACACCCGGTGCTGCTGACCATCCAGGCACAGCTCGGCCTGAAGGTCTGAGAGCACGTACTCCCACACCGGATCCCGCGGGCTGGCGTGATACAGCCCCACCTGCTCGTCGGTCTGCGAAGGCTGCAGACCCTCCAGGTAGCTGCGGGTCTGCGGCGTGATCGACTCCTGAGTCCACCGGGCCGCCAGCGCGGCGCCACGAGAGAACATCTCAAGCGGCAATGCCCCGGTGACCACGAGGTCGTGGTTCCCCGCCAGGCAGATCGCGGCGTGTTCCCGGGCCAGCTCGACGCAGACGTCGGGGTCGGCGCCATAGCCAACCAGATCGCCCAGGCACCACATCTCCTGGCAATCGGAGGCTTCGATGGCTTCCAGCACGGACTCGAAGGCCTGCCGGTTGCCGTGGACATCGGACACGATCGCTATCTGCATGTCTGGGGCTACAGTCTCGCGGGCATGGCGTCGTCACGCATTCGTACCATGACTTCAGTGCTCTCGGCGATGGCCGTGGCGGAGGCCGCGGTACGCCTGCTGGCACCGCGCCGGCCCCCGCTCTCACCCGCTCCGGGCCCCGCCAGCGACTACTTCAAGCCCGGGGAGATCGAGCGCGGTGCCCGATTCGCCACACCTCAGCTCCGGCTCGCGCTGACCGGGCAGGCCATCCAGCTCGGCCTGCTCGGGGCTGAGGTGGCCAGATCGCACAGACGGCCGCAGCGCCGCCAGGGAGTCACCGGAGACGTCCTGACAGCCGGCCACCTGGTGGCGACGCTTTCGGCCGGAACACTCCCGCTGTCAGTCATGTCCCGCCGACGGGCCATGGCTGTGGGCCTGGACACCCAGTCCTGGCGCGGCTGGGCGGCCGACACCGCCAAGGCCACGGCGATCGCAGGGGTCCTGTCATTGGGCGGCGGGGCCGGAGTCTCGGCCCTGGTTCGCCGCTATCCGCGGGGGTGGTGGCTCCCGGCGGCAGCCGGCTCGGTGCTGGCCGGTGGCCTGTTCGGCGCGCTTGCCCCGGTGCTCCTGGACCCGCTGTTCAACGACTTCGAGGCCCTGCCGGAGGGTCGGACCCGGGCTGCGGTGCTGGAGCTGGCGAGCCGAGCGGGCGTCCGGGTGGGCGAGGTGTATTCGGTCGACGCCAGCCGGCGCACGAGCGGGGCCAACGCGTACGTCAACGGCCTGGGTCCGACCAAGCGGGTGGTCCTGTACGACACCCTGCTTGACCGCTACAGCCCCGAGGAGGTCTCGGTCGTGGTGGCCCATGAGCTCTCCCACGTGCGCCACCGCGACGTGCCCAGGGCGCTCGCCTTCTCGGCCCTCGTGGCCGGTCCGGCCGCCCAGGCGGTGGCGGAGCTGAGCGGCGAGCTGTCGCCGGGCCGTCGCCGGCCGCCGGGCATCCCGGCTCTGGCGCTGGCCTTCTCTCTGGTGTCGGGTCCGGTGGGCATGATCGCCGGCCGCCTGTCCCGAGCGATCGAGCGCCGGGCGGACGCAGACTCGCTCGAGCTGGCCGACGATCCCGATGCCTTCATCGCCTTCCAGCGCGCCGTGGCCATCCAGAATGTGGCCGACGTCAGACCCCGGGGTTGGCTGCGCCGGCTGCTGGCGTCCCATCCCTCGACGCTGGAGAGGATCGGGGCTGCTGTGGCGTTTCGAGAGCTGAACGCGTCCCGCTAGCCGAAGCGGCGGCGGGCCTACTCGGGTCCCGACTCGGCCTCGGGTGGCGGCGGGGGCGAGCCGCCGTACTCGGGGAGGTTCTTGATCCCCTCGCGGGTCTCCCACTTTGAGTAGTTGTCCCTCATCGCCTCGATCAGCTCCCGCATGAATCTGGGGGAGAGGTTGATCCGCGACACGACGACGCCCGGCACCTCCTCGTCCTCGACCTCGTGGTCGACCCGGGCGAAGGTGATCGTGAACTCGTAGTCAGAGTGGCTGACGTTGGCGAAGTTCGCGTACGAGCCGGCCATGATCTCCGGCGAGAAGTGGATGTTGATGCGGCGTTCGTTCTGGTCTTGATCGTCCATACGGACGTAGTATCCCATCGTGCGGATCATCGTCGTTGCCGTGGGTCGGCTCCGGCCGCCGTTCGCCGACGATGTGCAGCATTACCAGAAGCTGCTGGGGCGGCATGCCCGGCTCGAGTCGATCGAGGTCCGCGAGGGCGAGCAGGTGGGCAGCCGGCTGCCGGAGCGGGCGTTCATCTGCCTGCTGGACCGCGACGGTCAGGCCATGGACTCGATCGCGTTCAGCGCCTTTATCGAGGCCCGTCGGCAAGAAGGGCGTGATCTCTGCTTCGTCGTGGGCGGCCCCTTCGGGCTCGAGCTCTCGGAGGCCGACCACCGGATGTCCCTGGGTCCGATCACGCTGCCCCATCAGCTGGCTCGGGTGGTGCTGCTGGAGCAGCTCTACCGAGCCCACAAGATCATCGCCGGCGAGCCGTATCACTACTGAGATTTGCCACGGCCTCCCGCCGGAGGGCTGCCATGGCATCCTCGGAGGCGTGAATGAGTTCGACGGTCCGCTGGCGGACCTCCAGGCCCAGGTGCGGGCCGCCTCCCTCGCCGTCAGCAACGGCGCCTCCCATGACCTCCCGGCCCAGCTGAGGGTCGAGCGCTCTCGTCGCAAGGGCCAGGGCGACTACTCGACCAACGCGGCGATGCTGATGGCGCCGGTCCTGGGCAGCAATCCCCGCGAGGTGGCCGAGCGGATCGGCCAGGAGCTCTCCGGGCTCCTCGGCGAAGCCCTGTCGCGAGTCGATGTGGCCGGGCCGGGCTTCCTGAACCTGTTCCTGTCTGACGATTGGCATCGCCACGCGTTGGTCGAGGTTCTGAGCGCCAGGGACGGCTTCGGCTCTGGAGTGGCCGATCAGCGCGAGCGCATCATCGTCGAGTTCGTCTCCGCCAACCCGACCGGCCCGTTGGTGGCTGCCAGCGGCCGCCATGCCGCCTACGGAGACGCCCTGGCTCGGATCCTGGAGCATCTGGGCCACGAGGTGTGGCGGGAGTACTACTTCAATGACGCCGGCGGTCAGATCCGGCTGCTGGGAGAATCGGTGCGGGCCCGGGCGCGGGGCGAGGACGTGCCGGAGGGCGGCTACCAGGGCGACTACGTCCGCGATCTGGCCGAGCGGCTGCCGGGCTCAGCTGAGAGCGAGCCCGATGAGCTTGCTCGGGCCGCCGTGGAGATCCTGCTGGGCCGGATCAAGGGCACGCTCGAGCGCTACGGCGTGAGCTTTGACGCCTATTTCAGCGAGCGCGATCTGCACACGGGGTCTCCCAGCGCGGTCGAGCAGGCGTTGGCCCAGCTGGAGGAGGCCGGACACACCTACCGGTCCGAGGGCGCCCAGTGGCTGCGCACGACAACGTTCGGCGATGACAAGGATCGGGTGGTCGTACGCTCGACCGGCGAGCCCACCTACCTGGCCGGCGACATCGCCTACCTCCAGGACAAGCGCTCGCGAGGATTCGAGCGCCAGCTGATGCCGGTTGGCTCCGACCATCATGCCTATGTCCGGGAGCTGAAGGCGGCCATGGCCGCGCTCGGCGGGGACCCCGAGATGGTGGAGGTGCCGCTGCTGCAGTTCGTCCACCTTGTCCACGGCAACGCCGTGGCGGCGATGTCCAAGCGGGCCGGGTCGTTCGTGATGCTCGACGACCTGCTGGACGCAATCGGCGTCGACGCCACCCGCTTCTTCATGCTCCGCAGCTCACACGACAGAACCCTGGAACTGGACCTGGCGCTGGCCGCCAAGCAGTCGTCCGAGAACCCGGTGTACTACGTCCAGTACGCCCACGCCCGGATCGCCTCGATGTTGCAGAAGGCCACGCCGGCCAGGGTGGAGGCGGCGGTGGCCGCAGACGCCGACCGGGGCTCGAGCGCCCTGGAGCGCTCGGAGCGGGAGCTGATCAAGCGGATTATTGCTTTTCCGGAGGAGGTGGCTGAGGCGGCCGAGCGCCGAGGGCCGCACCGGATAGTGGCCTACTGCCTGGATCTGGCGCGTGACTTCACTTCGTTCTATGAGAAGTGCCACGTCGTGGGCGCCGAGCCTGAGGCGATCGAGTCCTTCCGGCTAGCGCTGTCGGTGGCCGCCCAGCGGACGATCGCTACTTCGTTGGGCCTCCTTGGCGTCAGCGCCCCGGAGTCGATGTGAGGGTCAGCCGCCGTACTGGCGGAGCTCGTCGTCGAGCCGCTGGGCCTCGCCCGGCCTGAGGGCTAACGCCGGGCTGCTGGCGGGCCCCGCGGCGGCGGCGCTGGTCGCGGCCCGCCGCCGCCAGCGCGGTAGCGTGAAGGCCAGGATCGCCACGCCAATGGCAACGAGTACCGGCGGAAGGATGTACAGCAGTGCGGAGAAGCCGTGGGCCGGGGGCTTGCCCAGCACCGATGGTCCGTACTGGGCGACGAGCTGGCGCTCGATCCGGGCTTTGCTCTCGCCTCGGTGGATCAGCATCAGGATGTAGGCGCGTTCGGAGTCGGCCTGGGGGGACTGGGCCACGGCCAGCGGTTCGTGGCAGACGACGCACATTACATCGGCCTCGATGTCGGTCAGCGATGCTCTGATCGTGACGGCCAGCGCGCCGGCGGGGAGCGCCAGCATGATCGCCGCGGCGAGCAGGGCCGCAAGCGGCCGACGCGCCCTCACGATCGCTGTCCGAGGACCCGGGGCAGGACCTGCGCCAGCCAGGTGTTGTTGAGCTGGTAGCGCCGCACCGCGGCAACCCGGCCCTGGCGGTCGATTACGAACGTCTCAGGGATGCCCTTGGAGCCGAAGGAGTTGGCAAAGCTGCCGGAGACGTCGCGGACGACGGGGTAGGTGATGTGGTTGTGGTGCACGAACGTCTCTGCGTCGCTTGAGTTGTCCTCAAACGTCACCCCCAGGACCGTGCCATCGTGGGCGCGTAGGACGCCCTGCTCGCGCTCCAGGATCGCGGCCTCGGCCACGCAGGGCCCGCACCAGGAGGCGAAGATGTTCATCACCACGACCTTGCCGCGCATCTCACGCAGACTCTCGCGCGCAGCCGAGCCCAGCACAGGCAGCGCCACGCCATAGCTGGGGGCGGGCGGCCTGCGGCCGTGGGCGACCTGAGAGTCGATCGAGGTGTTCTCACCCTGGCTATTGACGCCGAAGGCCAGCAGGGTAAGGAGCGCGATCGCCGTGGCCAGGGCGATACCGGGAATCAGAAACCGGCGCATGGCTCCACCTAGGGTAATGCTGCGGCGATTCCGGCCAGCCGGCTCGCCACACAGGCCGGGCTACGGGCTAGTGACCGCCCTTGGCGTTGGGGTTGCTGCCGTGAGCGTTGGTGGTCAAGCCGCCGGCGTTGGAGTTGCCGCCGTTCGCGTTCGTGTTCCCGGCACCCGCGTTGGGGTTGCTGCCGTGGGCGTTTGTGGTCCCGCCACCGGCGTTGGGGTTGCTGCCGTGGGCGTTTGTGGTCCTGCCACCGGCGTTGGGGTTGCTCCCGTGGGCGTTGGTCTTCCCGCCACCCGCGTTGGGGTTGCTCCCGTGGGCGTTGGTCTTCCCGGCACCGGCGTTGGGGTTCCCGCCCTTGGCATTCGGATTGCCGCCGTTGGCGTTGGGATTGCCGCCGTGGGCGGTGGCGTTGGTGCCACCGGCGGCCGTCGGGTTCACGCGGCTCGCGTTCGGATTGCCACCGCGGGCGTTCGGGTTCGTCCCGCCCGCATTCAGGCTGGTTCCGGTTGCGCTCCGCTGATGAGCGAAAGACGCGGCGCCGCCGCGCTTGGAGCCCGCGCCGGCCGTCGTGCTCCGAGGACCGTGGGTCTTGAGCGTGCCATGGCCGCCGGCGCTGCCCGGGGCCGTGGTGGAGCGGGCGGTCGCCGCGGACGCGCTGCCCGCTCCGGACCGGTGCGAAGCGTTCTTGAGGAGGTGGGCCCTGACCGCCCGTCCCCCCGAGTGGGTCGCAACCTCAACGGCACCAACGGCGCCCACGGTCGCGGTGGCCACGATCGCCAGCCCCGTCGCCACTCCCTTGGCCGATAGGGCCACGCCAAGCGATTTCCCTCCCGCGCCGGCCAGCAACCCGCCGCCACCCACGCCGTGGTGGGCCGCGCCCGTGATCTGTTGCAGCAGACCGGACGCGGCAGCGGCGGGGAGCGCGGGGGACAGGGCCAGGAGAGCGGCTCGGCGCTCCGGGATCGCGTCGGCGAAGGCGTGGCAGCGTCCGCAGTCGCGCAGGTGAGCGCGGACACGCCGGCCCCGCAGCGCGCGCCTGTCGCCGTCGGAGACGATCCGCTGAATCTCCTCACACGCCATGGCTCGCCCCTCTGCGAACTCCTGGAGAGCCTGCCGAGCCTCGAACACCGCCTGCTTCGCCGCCCCCGCCGAGACCCCGAGTGCCTGAGCCAGCTCCTCGTGAGACAGGCCGCTGAGCTCCCGCATCACGAGCGCACCCCGCTGGCGCTCCGGCAGTGCCTGGAGATCCGATACCAGCAGGGCCAGCCGGGTGTGCTCCTCGGCTGTGGCCTCGACCGACTGAGCGATGTCCGGAAGCGTCTCTGGTAGCTCGTCGGCCACCCGCCGCCGGCGCAGTAGCGAGATCGATTCGTTGTGGGCGATCCGATACAACCAGGGGCGTGGTGGAGCGTCGCGCTGGCCGCGCCGCAAGGCGCTGAGGGCTGCGGTGAACGTGGACTGCAGGGCGTCCTGGGCATCCGCGTCGTGCCGGACGATCGAATGGCAGTAGCGGTACAGCTGCTGGTGATAGCGCGAGTAGAGGGCGTTGAACGCCCGCTCGTTGCCCTCGCCCACCAGTCGGGCCAAGCGCTCGTCGCCGAGCAGGCTCGCCGGTACGGGGATCGCCAAAGCCCGATCCGCTGGGGGTGCGACCGTGTGGATTTCCACTGGACACATTATCGACCACGCTCGGGCCCTGAAAAAGTCAGGGGGCACCACGATAGACAAGAAAGCCTTTTGCACAAACACCCTGACTTTTGTCAGCCCTCTGACGTCTTGGAGGATGAGACCGTCGATGAGGCAGGACTAGCGCGGGTCAGGTCCCAAGACTCTCGCGCCCTTACGGTTTCCAATCCACTGGCTCACAGCCGGGGCCCATCCTCTGGGGTCCCGGCTCGAGCCGTTCCCAGTGACGTTCTGCGTCGCGGCCGCCCCAGGCCGTGGCTCGCGGCTAAAACGGTTCCTCTGTGGGCGTCACGTTCTCCCATTCCGGCGAGTCATCGCAGGTAAGACCCATCGCCAACTGCCCACGAACCGATGAGAAGGCGCAGTGCTCAGGGTCGAAGGACACAGGAGGACCCACCGATGATCCGTTCAACGCCGAGATGATCCACGACCGCCCGTCCGACGTAGGGGATCGCAGCAGCATGAACGTGGTCGCCCAGCCGTCCAACCGCACGCTCGGAGTCCAGCAGGGACGCCGGCTCCGCTCAGGCCTTGTCACCGCCGGGGTGCTCTCGGTCCTGGTCGGTGGCCTCATCCTCGCGTTCCCCGGCCTGGGCACGGTTGCGCACCGGGTCGTCCACGCTCACTGGGGCTGGCTGGTTCTGGCCGGCGTCCTGGAGCTCGCATCCTGCCTCGGTTACGTGCTTGCCTTCCAGGCGATCTTTACGGAGGTTCCTCGGCGCTTTGGCCTGCTCGTGGCCGCTGCCGAGCAGGCGTTCGGTGCCGTGGTCCCGGTTGGAGGCGCTGGGGGTATAGCCGCCGGTGGATGGCTGCTGTCCCGCACCGGAATGACGATCCGCCTGGTAGTCCAGCGGTCGGCCGTCCTATTCCTCCTGACCAGCGCAACCAACGTGGTGGCGCTGGTCCTGGCAGGTGCCGGGCTGGCCGTCGGCGTGCTTGCCGGGCCGCACAACCTGCTCCTGAGTGCCCTGCCCGCCGCTGTTGGTTTGGCGGTGCTGGGCATGTTCACCGCCCTGGCTCGGAGCGATGCCGCCGGAAAGTCCCATCGATCGCTGATGGCGCGTGCGCTGGGAGCGACCGCCGGGGCCAGCGCCCAGACCCTCCGGACGCTGCGGCGTCCGGGTGGGCGGCTCGCCGTGGGCGCGCTCGCCTTTCTTCTCTGCGACATCGCCGTGCTCTGGGTGACGATCCATGCCCTCGGTTACAGCGTGCCCGTGGCGCCGCTGGTGCTGGCGTACCTGATCGGCTACCTCGGGAACGCGATCCCGATTCCCGGCGGGCTGGGTGTCCTGGACGGTGGCCTGGCCGCTGCCCTGGTCCTGTACGGCGTGCCCGCGCCGGCCGCGGTCGGCGGCGTTCTTCTGTACCACGTCCTGGCGCTGTGGATTCCTGCACTCTCAGGCACGCTCGGGTTCGTGGCGGCGCAGCGCCAGATCAACTCGGGAGCCGTCAACATCGCGTCCCGATCGGCTGACCGGGAGGTTGCCGAGGCCCGGCCGTGCGAGCCCAGGGTACGCAGCCACCGCTGTCAGGCCGCCGAGCTGGCGCTGGCCGCGCTCAGCTCTGAGGCCGCCTGACTGTCGGGCGCCGAGGACGCCCGCAGCGACGGGTTCGCGCAGTCGCCCGCTGGCGAGATCGACTGGCTCGGGCTCGAAGGCGTACTTCGACCACCGTCGCTTTGTTGGTTACAGCTACGGCCAAAACAACAAAGGACAATCGAGGCCGGCCACGTGGGCCGCCCCGCGCTGACCCCTTGAGGCGGTCGCGCGGGGCAGCCCGATGACCTAGGCCGCGCTGGGCGCCGTCTCGGCGGGCGCCCCGAGGTCCCTGTTCTCCGGGACGAACTTGCTGGCGGTGAAGGTCGCGCCCTGGGGATCGGCGATCACGGTCATCCTGACCCACGGAGCGTCGAACGGCGCGACGATGACGGTGCCGCCGAGCTCCGCGGCCTTCGCCGCAGTGACATCCGCATCATCGGTCCCGAAGGTGACGCTCCAGTGCGCGGGCACGTCGCCCTGGTCCGGCGTGATCGGGTTCACCGCAGCCACAACATCCTCGAAGCCTCTCTGGGCACCGCTCTCCTCGATCATCTTGCGGAGACCGGGATTGCGTTCCTCAAGATGGTCGCCATAGCCCGGCAGGGTCCAGGCGGTGAACGCCCCACCGATATCGAGCGTCTCCCATCCGAAGACCGCCCCGTAGAAGGCCTTTGCGCCCTCGAGGTCACGGGTGGCCAAGCCGTTGAAAGTGAGCGCGCCGGCCTCATTGACGACCCGAGCGCCCTTGGTATTCCCGGCCTGCCAGATGCAGAACACCCCCCCTTCCGGGTCCGCACACGTCGCCATGCGCCCGGCCTCCATCACATCGAACGGCTCGGCCAGGACCCGTCCGCCGGCCGCGCGGACTCTGTCGGCGGTCTGGTCGGCGCTGTCGACGGCGATGTAGGTGTTCCAGACCGCCATCGGCGGAGCGCCCTCCTGCTGCGGGCCAATCGCCGCGACGTCGCCGCCGCGGATCCGACCGATGTAGTACTTGGCCCCTGACTCCTCGGGCATGACGTTCTCAAGGTCCCAGCCGAAGAGTCCGCCGTAGAAGATGGCCGCGCCATCCGGGTCGGGCTGGCTCGTGTCCACCCAGCACGGAACGCCGGGCAGGTACTCGTCGCGATCAGGCATTTGCTGCTCCCTTCTCATAGCTGACGTTGGATTGCAGCCTACGAACCATTTAGGTCAGAATTTGTCCTAAATCGTGAACATGCTGAAGAAATCGATGAGCAGCATCGCGAGCACCCGATGAGTGAGACCGCGAGCAGACTTCTGGAACTGCTCTCGCTGCTGCAGGCCCGCCGCGACTGGCCCGGAACCGAGCTGGCCGAGCGACTCGGCGTGTCGGGGCGAACGATCCGGCGTGACGTCGAGCGGCTGCGCCAGCTCGGTTATCCGGTCGAGTCGCTGACCGGCCCCGCGGGCGGCTATCAGCTCCGGGCCGGAACGGCGATGCCACCGTTGCTGCTCGACGATGAGGAGGCAATCGCGATCGCGGTCGGTCTTCGGACCGCGGCCCGCGCATCCGTGGCGGGCATCGAGGAAACGGCGGTCCGCGCGCTGGTCAAGCTGGAGCAGATCCTGCCCGCGCACCTGCGCCGCCGCGTGAGCGCGCTGGCCGCGACCACCGTGATACTCCCGGTGCCGGGGCCCACGGTTGACCCGCAACATTTGACGGTGATCGCGGCGGCCTGCCGGGATCGCGAGCGTCTGCGCTTCGCCTATCGCAGCCGCGACCGGACCGAGACCCGCCGAGAGGTCGAGCCCCACTCACTCGTTAACCGCAGCCAGCGCTGGTACCTGCTTGCCTGGGATTGCGGCCGGGAGGATTGGCGAACCTTCCGCATTGACAGGCTGAGCAGGCCCGCGTCGACCGGCCTGCGGTTCACCCCGCACCGGCTGCCGGCCAAGGACGCGGCGGCGTTTGTGGAGCGGAGCATCACCGCGGCGCCCAACCGGTTTGAGGCCAGAGTCACCTTGCAATCGTCGGCGGCGGAAATGACTCGCCGCGTCCCGGCGCACTGGGGCTCGATTACGCCGCTCGACCAGCACACGTGCGAATACCGCACGGGCGACGATGACCTGAGATGGCTGGCCCTGCGAGTTGCGATGCTCGGCGTGGACTTCGAGGTACATGAGCCCGTCGAACTCGTCGTCGAGCTCCGAGCGCTGTCGGCGCGCCTGCAGCGCGCCGC
Organism: Solirubrobacteraceae bacterium; assembly: GCA_036490975.1. GTDB lineage: Bacteria > Actinomycetota > Thermoleophilia > Solirubrobacterales > Solirubrobacteraceae > Palsa-465. Next base: position 7,954 of record DASXCS010000051.1, on the reverse strand, counting down.
CTGACGACCTCCCGGCCTTCGCCCGGCGGCCTCTCGCCTCGATGACGCCGCGGTCATCTTCGCCTCCGGCGTCGGTGGCGCGCTGCTTCGCAACTTTCCGGCGCAGGCCCCGTTCAGGCCTCGGGTGCATCAGGGATGAAAGCGACGAAGCGAACCGGCATACGAGTGAGCGTTCTGTTCGTCGGTCTCGGACGGCTGGTGGCCTCGGCGGCCGTTCTGAGCGTCCTGGTCTGCATGTCGCCGCCCACCGCGGCGGCGCCCGCCCGCCCGCTGACCTCGGCCCAGCGGCGCTACGTCTCCCTGGCCGAGCAGGGAGTCAGGCGGACGGCCCGCTGGAAGAACGCACCGCGGCATTGGTACAACGCTGTGCTCGACGACCGGCGGCCGTTCCCCCTGGCTCCCGTGTGGGACGTCTTCCCGCTATGGGAATCGGTGAGCGAGCTCGCCCTGGCTGCTCCCAGCAGCGCTCACCGTGCAGCCGTGATTCGCTTTGCCGACTACGCGGAGACCTACTGGGACCCGAACCTAAAACCCGGGCCTGGATTCATCCCTTACCCGAGCAGCGCTCCTTCCGCCGCCCGGGCCGGAACAAAGGCGTACTTCGATGACAATGGCTGGTGGGGCCTGGCCTTCCTGGATGCCTATAGGGCAGTGCGTCAGCGGCGGTACCTCCGCGACGCCGAGAAAGCCTTTGGCTTCATCACCCGCTTCGGATGGGACAAACATGGGGGCGGGATCTGGTGGAACAACCGGCATCCCTGGCGCTCAGGCGAGGCGCTGGCGGCTGCTTCTGGCCTGTCCGCCCGTCTCTACCGCCTCACCGGGCAGCACTTCTACCTGCGCTGGGCCGTGAAGCTGATCACGTGGGCCAACCATCACGTCCTCAAGTGGGATGGCAGCTACGCCCTCAAGGTCCCGCATGAGGCGACCATGTCCCACGCGGGAGAGGGGTCGATGCTGTCCGCCCTCACCGCCCTATGCGAGACGGGCGCCTCGGTGCCAAGCGCCGTGTATGCCGGCATCGCGGCGAACTCCTTTGGCCCCAACCGCACCAGCGACAGACTTCCCTACGCCCCCGGCTCGTGGTGCTCCTGGGCCGAGGCGCTGGCCACCAAGACTGACCTCGGCGTTCCTTCCCGTCAGTACAGGCGGGTGGACGCCGTCGTCCCGCTCAACGACAACCCTCAGACCGATGCCGTCTACGTCCGAGGCCTGCTCGACCTGTACCAACACGACCACAACCACCTCTGGTACGACACCGCGACGGACAGTGCCACGAGAATCCTGGACAACGCACGTGGGCGCCGTGGACTTTTCCTCCGGGGCTGGAACGGCGCCCGCAAGATTCGGGACTCCAAGCCGGGGATGCTGCGGACCCATGCGGCGAGTGTGAGCGTCTTTGCGGCGCTCGCGCTGATCCCACCGTCCGGCACGTAGTCCTTGTGGCGGGGCCCGCTGGGGTCAGTCCGGCGGGGCCGTGGATTCGAGCATGGACCAGCCGGTGTCGCGTTCGACCTCAGCCTCCTCGGCCTGTCCGCCGCCCCGCAGCCCGAACAGACGCTTGGCGTACAGGAGATAGACCACGACGAGCACATTGATGATCAGGGCGAGAATCTTGAACACGGTGACGCGGCCGGTGAGCTCGTAAATTTCGGGGGCGAGCAGGATCGTCGTGGCGATGAACGTGAGGTATTCCGCCCAGCGCCGACGACGCCACAGCCCCACGGCCTCGATGCCCTCCAGAGCCGCGTATGCGGCCGTGATCAAACCCAGGACGTAGAGGATCGAGGTCTTGAGAGAGAACAGCTTTCGCAGGTCGTCGATGATCGTGCTGTGGGAGCTGCTGGTCGGACCGCCCAGGGACCCGTGAATTGCCAGCAGCACGCGGTAGAAATCCCCCCGCAACTGGGCACGATGGGACAGGAAGGCGAAGATGGCAACCGACAGCACCCCGAGGATCAGAAAGTGAATCGCCCGGTCAACGGCGATCAGGCGAAGCACGTACTTGTCGCGCAGAGGCCTGCCCCGGAGCGGTAGTTCGATGTCCTCGCGGTCCGGCGGATGCTCTCGCGTCGGCTGGGTGGGGGTTGGCAGGGCAACCCACGAGTCGCATCGAAGGCAGCGATGCCACCGGAAACCCCCGTTCTGCCGGGAGAAGATCGCATCCTCGGGGCGCACCCGGGCGGCGTCAGTACCCACCAACACATGCCCGCCAAAGGCGCAGGACAACAGCTCGTAGTTGACCCTCCGCCGTTTGCGGCGGCGGTGAGTGGCGGGAGGAGAAGCGGCTTCCGGCGCGGGAGTGGGGGAGGGAGGCGATGGCTGGGGAGACACGCGAGGCCGAAGCTACCCGAGACCGGAACTTAAGGCCACGGACCTCCCTCCGCGTGCGAATCCCTGACACACCGAAAGCCCTATCGGGAGGCGAGTCGGCGGTTTCGTACCCCTTTGCGCCCGCCGCGCGAAAGGACCGGATCGTGCCGCGTCAGGCACAGGTGTGTTGGGCCTTGAGCACATGCGACTCCGTCTCCGGCGAAGCCCACGACCATGCGCCACCGCCTAAAATCTGCCCTACGCGGCGGTAGCTCAGTTGGTAGAGCGCAAGCTTCCCAAGCTTGAGGTCGCGGGTTCGAGACCCGTTCGCCGCTTGAAGTAGGGGAAGGGGGTGTTGCAACCAGTGGCTGGTGGGTCGGCGAGGATACGCGGATGCGCGACACCTACACGCATGGCCATCACGAATCTGTCCTGAGGAGCCACCGATGGCGGACTGCCGAGAACTCGGCGGCGTACCTGCTACCCCATTTGCGGCCTGGTATGAGCCTGCTCGACGTCGGCTGCGGCCCCGGCACGATCACGATCGACCTTGCGGCGCGAGTGGCACCTGGCGCAGTGGTTGGCGTCGACCGGGCGGAGGACGTGATCGCCGAGGCCACCCAGCTGCTCACGGAGCTCGCACCGGGCAACGCTGAGTTCAAAACTGCCGATGTCTACAGGCTCGGGTTCGACGACCAGGCGTTTGACGTGGTCCACGCGCACCAGGTGCTCCAGCATTTGACCGATCCGGTTGCTGCGTTGATCGAGATGCGAAGGGTGCTGCGGCCGGGCGGGATCCTTGCCATTCGCGACAGCGACTACGGCGGCTTTGTCTGGGCCCCGGCAGATCGCCTCCTGGACAGGTGGATGGAGCTGTACCACAGCGTGTGCAATCACAACGGAGCCGATGCCGACGCGGGTCGTCATCTCCTTGGCTGGGCGCGAGCGGCAGGGTTCACGGATATCAACCCCAGCAGCTCAACCTGGACGTTTGCCGATGCCTCCAGCAGACGGTGGTGGTCGGACCTGTGGGCCGAGCGCGTCACCCACTCTGCGCTCGCCGAGCAGGCAGTTGAGTACGGGCTGAGCAGCCGCGACGAACTTCAAGCGATCTCGAGGGCCTGGCGTCGGTGGGCGGAACACGACAGCGCGTTCTTTGCCGTTCTCCACGCGGAACTGATCGCGCGGCGATAGGCGGGCATTGCCCGGTTTCCCAAGCCGAAGGTCGCGGGTTCGAGAAGAAAGACCCAGGCCCGTCGCATTGACTCGATCCCTGCCGCCACCGGCCTCTGAGACCTACCGGCCTGCTGGTCGAGGTCCCAGCAGGTCCCATCGGTTCGCGGCGATATCGAGGAACACCGCGACCCAGCCGTAAGCCTCCTCCCTGGGCTCACCAATGAATCTCACGCCCGCCACGCGCATACGTTCGTAGGCGCTATGAAAGTCGTCGACGCGCAGGAATAGGCCCACGCGGCCTGCGAATTGATGGCCCACGGCTTGTGCCTGATGCTCCCCATCCGCCCGCGCCAGCAGTAGCCCGGTGGTGGCGTGGGGAGGCCGGACGACGACCCACCGCTTGGGGCGGCCATGTTCGCTGGTAAGAGCCGGCGAGTCCTCGACGAGCTCGAAACCCAGTGCATCAACGAAGAATCTGATCGCGGCGTCGTACTCATCGACAATCAGCGAAACCAGCTCGAGGTACACGAGGAACAGCCAATCAGTCCGACCAGACGCTGCCCCGCGCGCCGTGCCCCACCGCTAGGCTCGCGCCATGCAAACCGTACACGTGATCCAAGACTTTCCTCAACCGGTCGAGCGGGTGTTCGCGTATCTAGGCGAGCACGAGAACCTCGAGTCGGTCTTCGGCGCCAAGATCAGGCGCCTCAACGACGGAACCGACGGCAGCCGCAACGGGGCCGGCTCGGCGCGTGAGATGCGCGTTGGCCCGTTGCCACCGTTCGTCGAGACGACCATCGAGGTGATCCCGAACGAGTTGATCCGCTACCGGATCACGAAGGGCGGGGTTCTCAAAGACCACGAGGGCGTCCTGCGCTTCACGAGCCGCGGTGACGGGTCGCACCTGGATTGGACGATTAGCTTCAATGGCAAGGTGCCGGGGATCGCCCCGATCATCAGGGCGAAGCTAACCCGCGACGTCTCGCGGGCGATGCAAAGGCTCGCCGCGACCCAGGGCGCTCTAGGAAACGCTGACGGTGACGCTTGACATCACGACCGGCGGGTTCGGGTACTGGGCGGAGTTGGTCGGAAGCGCTCCGATCCGCTTGACCACCTTCAGACCGGAGACGACCCTGCCGAGCAGCGCGTAAACCGGGGTCAGCTGCGCGGCGCCGGCGGCCGACAGGACGACGAAGAACTGGCTGCCGGAGGCGCCGGACGGCTGCGCCGCGGTCTTCGCCATCGCAACGTCGCCGGTCGCGTACCGAAGGTTGGCCGGCGGCGCGTCAACGACCGTGTAGCCGGGGCCGCCGGTGCCGTTGCCGGCCGGGTCCCCACCCTGGATCACGAACTCGGGAACGATGCGGTGGAACGTGAGGTTGTCGTAGAAGCCACTCTTGACCAGCGCGTAGAACGAGGAGGCGGTCTTCGGCGAGCCCGCGACGTTGAGCGTGAATGCGAACGAGCCACAGTTGGTGGTGACGTGCACCATGTAGGTTTTGGCCGGATCCAGCGTGTGGGCCGGCGGTTTCGCGTGGGAGGGCTTGCGCGGCGCCGGGATCGAGACGCTCCTGCAACCCGTCGCCGTCGCGCTGCCCGGCGGGGCAGCGGTCGTGGTCGAGCTACTCGCGCTCAAGCTGGAGCTGGTCGAGCCGCAGCCGGCCAGCGCCACGGCCAGGATCGCGATCAGGGCTCCGCGCACGCGCGCAAGGAAAGCACACCCGATAACGAGTGTCGCCGACAGGGACGAATAGGGGCAGGTCGACTGACCGCTGATTGTCAATCGATCCAGCGAGTGCTGGCACCCGATCTAATCGGCCGCCACGGTCAGGTGAAGCTCGTGCTCGCCCACACGAACGACGTCGCCGACGTGCAACTGCCGCCCGCGGCGCGTCTCCTTGTCCCCGTTGACGCGGACAGGCTCGTTGGACAAGAACGTCTTGACCTCTGCGCCGCTTTCGATAACGCCTGCGAGCTTCAGCAGCTGTCCCAGCCTGATCATCTGACCTCGGATCGGGACGTCTCGCACGTTCGAGTGAAACCTACCTCCTGGGGCGAGGTGGAGGCGCTCGCACCTCGGTGGTAAGGAACCCCTGGACCAGCCGGAGGCCCACTCGACGCAGCGTGCCGTCTGTGGCACCGATGCGACAGACGGCACGCCGATCAGTAGCCGACCTGCCCAGCCTGCTGATTCGGTACCGGCGGCGGGGAGCAAGGAGATGGGGGCGAAGCCGAAACCGATATCGAGCTGCATGTGTCGACCGGCACCGGCTGGCTCGTGGCTGGTTGCGACGCCTCCGTGGCCGCTGTGCTGGTATCCCCGGAGCTGACGTGGAGTCCGCCACGGCGCTGGTGTGGGTCTGGCTTTCGTGCTCCGCGTGCGGCTCCAATGGCGCCTGCGCGGCGCCGAGCGCCTGAAGCCTGCGAGGAGAGGCTGGGGCGGCTCGTAGTGCTGAGAAGGTGCCGCCCGGCCACAAAGCCGGCGAGTCCTACGAGTGCCGTCCCCAGGAGAACGGTGGCTCTGGCCTGCCGAATGACAATCGTTGAGGTCACGCGCCGACCCTACTCGGTGTACCCGGACCGGCAATGCTCACGCTCCCTTCGACCTCTCGATCAATCCACCAGTCTTGCGTTGAGCCAATCGCTCCTGCTTTCCGCGCCTAGTGAAACGGGGCCGATCGGGGACCCGGGGGGGAGCCGGTTTTCCTCGTCCAGTAGAGCCACGCGCCGCCGGCCGCGAGCGAGTGCGGGTCGATCTGACTGCCTGCGTCAACGGTCGCCGTCCCAGTTGAGTCGTGACGAGTGACGTACCAAAGCGTCCCGGTTCCGGTTCCGGCTCGCCTGGGCCCGGGCGCGATCCAGGCGATCGAGCCATTTGCCTTCAGCACCAAACGCGCACCGCAGACGGGAGCAAAAGGAGAAGGATGGAACGGCCCCCCGCGGAACGTCGAATGGCCGGTGACCATGTCACTGACCTGCACCCAAAAGACTCCGTTGCACGGGTTGGGACCGCCGATGACGACGAATGCCACGTAGCGGCCGGACACCTTCGTGCTCGTGGCCAATGGGAAGGGGGAACCGGCTCTGCCATAGCTGGTCGATCGATACGCAATTCGGGACATGCCGTGCTTGAACGCGCAGACGTACCAATGGGTCCGAGCTGAACGAGCCGAACGGCGCGTTGTCGAGTAGAAGCGTCCGACCGCGTCCTGGGCGATCGTGGTGGAGCCCTTTGAGTTGCAGCTGTGTTGAACCTGCGTCAGCTGCGTCGCCGCGTACGACGTGCCTCCGAGCGCAGCGAAAAGCGCCAGGCACACGATTAGGTTCCTGCGAATGGACACTGGTTCACCTCCACATCAAGCGAATTCCGCGAGCCCCAAAGAGTCCCGCCGCTCCTCCAATAGAACACGGCTGGCCGCACAATGTCGCGCTAGGCGAGCTCGTGGTGTATTCCGAGCCACGCTGGGTAAGTACGGGCCTGACATGCGCTTGGCGCAGGGGATCCGTGAGCGGAAGGCAAGTCGTCGTTGCCGCGCTCTCGCTCGCGCGGTCTGGGCACTCCCGATTGAGACCCGCCAAGCGATGTTCAGCGCGCTGGACGATGAGGAGCTGATTGTCGGCGCCTACACCGATCGCCGCGGCCGAGTCTGTCCAGGCCTGGCCGCGTTCCGCCGCGGTGCCAAGTTTGGCGCGGGTGCCTTTCCCCGGGCCTGGGACGACTTCGCGCAGGCCCGGCGGCCCAGAGCGGCCACACAACGCGAGCTCGAGATTCTCCGCGCCCTGCTGGAGGAAAGCCTGGCTGAAACCGTCGTGCCGATCGCTCCGCCCCAGTCCCAGCCCCGTCCGACCCTCGCCAAGGCCTAGCGGGAGATGGGTTCGACGCCGAGGCGGCAGCCGCGGAGTGATCGCCTGCCCGCTGTCGGGTCAGCCTTGACGGTGGTGGTTGCACTTGCGGCCGCCCCGCTGATCCTGTGGCATCGGGTCTTCGGCGACATTCTTGACTCATTCCGCTGGACACTGCCCTACCTGGCGGCTGACCTCGGACCCTGGCTGCTCCTGGCCACCGGCGTGGGCTGCCTGGTCCCCGTCGCGCTCTCAGCCCATGGGGACCCCGAGAGTCGCTACTACCCCCGCGGCCGCCGCGCGTATTTCATCTGGGGAGTGGTGCTCTACCTGCTGGGGATCGTCCTCGTAGTCGAGCTGTACGACCTCTGGAAGTACGGCCAGTAGGTCGTGCGGGCGTGGACGCAATGATCGAACGGTTCGGAAATCGCGGACGGCTACTTCGCCGCGATAGCATGAGTTCGCGGCCATGTTCTCGGCGCGCGTTTTTCTCGCAAGGTGCGGGGTTGCGGTGTTGACGAAGGTGTTGGGGTGGCGGTAGGGTGCTGCTTGCGATTCGGGAGAGAGCGCAGCTAGCAAAAGCCAAGCGAAGCGGCTCTCGAAGGCGACCGACAAGGCTTAT
>DASXCS010000050.1:0-2124 GCA_036490975.1 Solirubrobacteraceae bacterium | reverse complement strand
TACGGGCGGCTGACCAGCAAAGGGGTCCTCTGGTATTTCCCCACCCCGAAGCTCGGCCTTTTCTATCTCGACGACGGCCGCACGTTGATCGTCGTCGATGTTGTCGACGCCCGTCGGCTTCGCCGGCTGCCATAGCGGGGGTGTGCCGGCAAGATCGGCGGCCGCGGGCCGAGGCTCCTCCGTAAGGGCCAATATGGAGCAGCGAACAGGGGCTCGCCTCCCCGGCCCGGGCATGAGCCGCTGCCTGGCATCTGGCCGTTCGGCCTCGGGCTATGTACGAAGGATGCGCCGCGGGTTCGCCGGGTCGAAGGGGCCCTCGATGATCCTGGCGGGATCGGCCGGGCCCTCGTCGCGGGGTAGCCGGGCGCGTTCAGCGTCGGTGAAGTCGCCGAGCTCGCATCCGCACACGATGCGCGTGCCCGGGTCCAGGCCACGCAGGTGCTCTAGGGAGATGGTCACCTCGGGCAAGCCGGCGATCCGCGCCATCTCCTGGTCGCCGGACACCTCAGCGCAGATACGTGCCTGCTCGCGGAACCGGGTCGTCAGGGGCATCGTGTTTTGGTAGCGGCCGCCGTTGCGATCGAGAACCTCCTGCAGTACAAGCCCCGGCCCATCGGGGCACCCGAGCCCGCGGGCATGCACCTCCCATTGGATGTGGTCAGGGGTGAGGACCTCCGCGTAGGTAGAAAACCTAGCCATACCGCAGATTGTCCCTCTCGTTGTCCCTCTCGGGGTCATCCAGGAACGCGGCCGCCTGGCCGATCGCCCGCGCGTCGTATCCGATCCGCAGGCTCACTGGGGCAGGCCCAGCCGACGGCGCGCCTCGTCAGCGGACACGTACGTCGTCCTGGCCGGCGGCGTCCCGGGCCTCCACTCAGGAGAACTCACGGTGCAGTGGCGGCAGCAGACGACCGCGCGTCCTGGAAGGCGACGATAAGAACGACATCGGCCGGTTCCTCGTAGCTGTAGATGATCAGCATCCACCGCCACGGCCCCAGGACGACCCGCATCGGCGCCCAGCGTCCCTCTAGTTGTCGGCCGATCCGGGGAAACTGCTCGAGGACGCGAAGTGAGCGCTGGACGCGCAGCCTGGTATCGACCGGAAGGCTGTGCGACACGATCATGCGGTCGAGGTCGTCGACCGCGGGGACGCTGAGCCTGACCTTCGCCAACGTTCAGAGCTCGTCCAGGGCGATCGTCTCGCCCGCGCGGGCGCGCTCCAGGCTCTGCACTGCGTGTTCGTAAGCGTCCGGGATGCCGTCGAGGACCGCGACGATATTGCGTGCTTCGGGATCGGCTTCCTCGATCGCGGCGGAGAGCAGTGACCGCGCAAGGGTGCCTTCCTGGACATGGGTGCGCTCGGCGAGCCGCGCCAGCCGGGCGGCGTGCTCCGGGTCGAGCGTGACGTTCAGCCGATGGCCAGGTCTCTCCATGGGAACGAGCGTACTACACGGACCAGCACGAAACGTGTACCCATCTCACAATGGCTCGGGCGCACAGGAGATCGTGAACTGCCCGAGGCGATACTGTCGAGCCCATGTCCCGATCCGTCGAAGACGGCTGGGTTCTCGACGAGGCCGAGGACCTGCTCGACATGGATGGGCGGCGGGAACGCCTGGAGCTGGTCGTTGCCGGCCTGCAGAGCGGCAAGATCCAGCCTGTCGACCACACGACCGCGCGCGACCGGATCGGGAAGCGCATCCGAGACCGCCGCACCCCGTGACGTGGGCTGCCAGCCTCGCGGGCTCATGCGGGAATCGAGAGCGCTGGACGCGCTCGAGCAACTTGCTGATGCCGCCGCCGCCACCACCGGCCCCGCACCCTCCTGGCCAGGTCCGGACCAGCACGCCCCCGCACAGGTCTGCTGCCGCGATGACCCGAATGTCCCGCTATGCCAGAAGTGCCCTGGTCCTGGCTGTTACCGCCTGTCCCGGACTGCTGGCCAGGTGAGCCGGCGCGCCGGCTCACGATCTGGTCCTGAGCCGGCAAGGATGCTGACCGTTATTGGCCGCAGGCATTTGGAGGCGCATTAGCCCCGTAAAAGCAGACAGGCCCCCGGATGGGGGCCACAACCGCAGATACCCGCTCGTTCAGATCCGGACTTTGCTTGCCGGCCAGGCTCGG
>DASXCS010000049.1:0-42691 GCA_036490975.1 Solirubrobacteraceae bacterium | reverse complement strand
CCTGACCGTTGTTGCCAAAGCCCTTGAGCACGCGGCCGAGAGGAACGGCCTCGGAGCTCAGGTACGTGCGCCCGCCATGGTTCTCAAAGCCGGCCAGGACCCGGTGCTCCCCCGGGGTCAGCTCAACCTCAATGGCGGCGTTGCCAATCAGTCGCGGTCCCTCCTCGCGGACGGTGGTCAGATCGAGCAGGCCCACGCCGGGCAGCGTCTCATCGTGGAGCTGGTAGGAGTGGCCGAGCAGCTGATACCCGCCGCATACGGCCAGGATCGGGGTACCGCGCTCAGCAGCAGCGTGCAGAGCCTCCCGCTTGGTGTCAACCAGATCCAGCGCGCATAGCTTCTGATCGCGGTCCTGGCCCCCGCCGATGTAAAACAGGTCGGCGGCGTCCGGATCGAGGGCCTGGCCCAGATCGCCCGAGCGAAGCTCGAATCCAATTCCGCGCCAGCGACAACGTCGCTCAAGCATCAGGAGGTTGCCGCGGTCGGCATAGATGTTCATCAGCTCGGGGTAGAGCGCACACACGCGCAGCAGGCCGCGGTCAGGCATCGAGCATCACCACCACGCTGCCCACATGGTCGGGTGTCGGCCCGATCTCGGTTCGTCCGGCTGGACGCAGTCCGGCCTCGATCCCGTCCCGCTCCAGTTGGGCCGCGGTCAGGGAATCCAGGCGCTCACGATGGACCTCCACCACGCGCTCGGTCCCCGGGGACAGCCTCTCCCGCCGGCGCTCGAGGATGAACACATCGTGGGCCTGGGTCACCGCGGTGGGCTGGCTGACGTACACGGTTCCGCTGGCCTCCAGCACATCCGGTTCGGGGAGCAGGTCCGGCGGCTGGGCTGCGGCGTCGTACAGGTCGAAGTGCTCGGTGATCGCCGCGGCCAGACGTCCGCCGGCAGCCAGGTGTTCGGCGGCGCAGCTCAGCAGCCGCGCCCGTCCGGCTGCTCTGAGCAGCTGGATCGTCTGCATTGGGATCACGATCAGCGGGAACGTCTCGCCGAGGCTGAAGTCGCGGGCATCGCCCAGCGCCGGAGTCACGCGGGCCCGCTCCCGGACCGCTCGCCGAGCGAGCTCGCTCAGAAGCTCCTGATCGTGATCGAGCGCCGTCACCTCGTGTCCCTGTCTGGCCAGGTCGATGGACACTCGTCCCGTCCCGGCGCCGAGGTCCAGGACGGGGCCGCCGTGGGCTGCTGCCAGCCGCCGCCAATACGGGAGGTCTGCGGCGTACCGACCACACTCGAGGTCATGCCACACGGCGGCGTCTGAGAGCGTCCTCACGGCCGCTGCGGCTCCCAGAACTGGGTGGTCAGGCCGCGGAGGGCCAGCTCCTGGCGGAGCTCGAGCAGGGCCGTGTACGTCGGTAGGACATACACACGGGCGTCTTGGGCATCCTCGAGCGCGCTGTCCAGAGCGGCCGGCAGCCCGTCGAGGACCCTGATCCGGTCCGTCGGAACGCCTGCGTACTTCATCCGCAGGGCGAGCTCGGCGGCGCGACGGCCCGTGCACGTGACCCGGCGGATCTTGTCGGCCAGCAACTCGAAGTCAGCGTCCCAGATCCATGAGACATCGCGCCCGTCGGCGACCCGGTCGTTCAGTACAGCCAGGACCTCCAGCTCGCCCGGCTCCAGGGTTAGCGTGCGCAGGACCTCGTTGGCGCCGGCCGGGTTCTTTATGAGTAGGAGCTGGAGCTCACCCGAGCCGACCTGAATCGTCTCGGCCCTCCCGAATGCGGCCGTGACCTCGCCCAGGCCGGCCGTGACCGTCTCGAGGTCGATACCCAGCCCCAGACAGAGGGCGGCCGCACCGAGCGCGTTGTACACGTTGTAGAGGCCCGGAAGCGGGAGCTTCACCTCGGACTGGCCAAGCGGCGAGCGCATCAGAAACGTGGCGCTACGCGTGCCCTCGAGCTTGATCTGGAGCGCCGCCACCGTCGGAGTGGGGCGTTCGGCGCCGCAGGCCGGGCAGCGGTAATGGCCCAGGTGGCCCAGAAAGATGTGGCCGTACTCGTAGGCGTGGCCGCAGCGTCGGCAATGCTTGGAGTCCGAGGCGTGCTGCATCTCTCCGATGGCCATGTTCGAGTCCTCGACCCCGTAGTAGGTCACCGCGGCGCGCTCACGTCCCAGGTCGGCCACCAGCGGGTCGTCGGCGTTGAGGGCCAGCGACGTTTCCGGCGACAGCGGCGCCACGGTGGCGGCCCAGCGGTCGGCGATCGTGTCGAGCTCTCCGTACCGGTCGAGCTGGTCGCGAAACAGGTTGCCCAGCAGCAGGGCCCGGGGGCGAAGCTCGGGCACGACCCGGTCAAGCCAGAACTCATCGACCTCGAAGCACCCCAGCTCCCCCTCAATTCGGTCACGCCCTCGGGCCGCCGCCAGCAGCGCCGAGGCCACCCCTCCGGCCATGTTTGCGCCAGCCCGGTTATGGACCAGGGGGATCCCCGCCCGGTCCATGATCGAGGCGACCATGGCCGCGGTCGTGGTCTTGCCGTTGGTCGCCGAGATGACCACGGAGCCCCGGGACAGCCGGGCGGCCAGCCGAGAGATGGCCCGGGGGTCAAGCGCCACCAGCACCTTGCCAGGCAGGCTCGTTCCTCCGCGGCCCGAGCGCCGGGCCAGGCCGCCCACCGCGCGGGCGGCCAGGATCTTCGGGTCGATCAGCGTCATTGGGGGGTGATCACCTTGACCGCGCCCGGCAGCGCACGCACGGTCACGGGCAGCTCGGCGATCGGATCGCCATCGGCGTACATCGTGAACGGCCGATCTGCGCTGATTGCCACCTCGCGGGCCTGAAGCACCGCGACCTCGGGCTCGTCGATATGGGTCCCTTTGAACACCTTCGGCATGAGCGAGAACAGGAAGCGTCGCTTGGGCATCGTCGCGAGGGTCACGATGTCCAGCAGGCCATCGTCGAGCTCGGCGCCCGGCGCCGCGAACATCCCGCCCCCGTATGCCTTGCTGTTGGCCGCGCCGACGCTGTAGCCGGTGACCACGCATTGCCGGTCGCCATCGAGCGTCAGCTCGAACCGGGCCGGCCGCCAACTGAGCAGTGCCCGGATCGCCCCGTAGGCGTAGACCAGGTTCCCTCGGACGAGTCTGGTCTGGTTGGCGATGCGGTTGGCCTCCGAGTCGAACCCACAGCTGGCGATCCCCACGAAGGTGCGCTCGCCCGCCTGCCCCAGGTCGAGCGCCCGGACGACCCCGTCAGCCAGGACGGAGCAGGCCGGGATCGGCTCCAGCGGTACCCCCAGGACCCGGGCGAAGTCGTTTCCGCGGCCGCCGGGGAGGATGCCAGCCACGCCGGTGGAGTGCATCAACGCCCCGGCCACCGCACCGACCAGACCGTCGCCGCCGAAGGCCACCGCGACCTCGCCTCGCCCGGCTGCCTCCAGGGCCAGCTCGCGGGCGTGCTCCAGGCTCCGAGTGGTCTCCACGCGGTGCTGGAGGCGCAGGCGCCTCAGGGCGTCCTGAACATCGGGAAGCGCGGCACCTGCCCGTCCCCCTCCGGCCGAGGGATTGACGATCAGGGCCAGCCGCCGAGGCGACTCCGAGCCGACGGCTTCAGCGCTCATTTCCGGTCACCAGGGCGTACAGATCGGCGGCCACGGCCACGGGTGCCGGCTCGGTGGCGGCCGCCGCCTGCTCGCGCGTGGTCACACCGGTGAGCACGATCGCCGCCTCCAGTCCGGCGGCCACTGCACCTGTCAGATCGGCGACCAGGTGGTCACCCACCATCAGCGTCGGCCCGCCGTTCAGCCGGTCAAGCGCGGTGAAAAAGATCTGGGGATCGGGCTTGCCCACGAGCCTGGCCGTCCGCTCGGTGGCGTATTCCAGCGCGGCCACGATCGCGCCCGTTCCCGGCCGCAGGCCGTCCTCGCCCGGGAACGTCCGATCGCGCCCCGCGGCGATCATCTCCGCTCCAGCCAGGACCGCCCGAGTGCCGTCCTGGAGCTCGCCAAAATTGAAATCGTCGTGGCCGGCCACGACCAGGACGTGGGCCTCAGCGGCTGATTCGACGTGGTTGACGATCCGGTACCCGGCGTCCGCCACATGGCGGAAAAGGGCTGGCGAGCCGATCACGTAGGCCCGGCCGGGGCCGCGCTCGGCCAGGAAGTGCTGAATCGCCGCCCCGACGGTCACAACTTCTTCCAGCGAGGCCTGGATGCCCAGCGACCACAGCTTGCGCACGTATTCCTCTGGGGAGTGGCAGGGGTCGTTTGTGACGAAAGCCACATGCTTGCGGGCAGCCCTGAGCTCGGAGATCGCATCACTCGCCCGCCGGGTCAGGCGCCCTCCGACCCAGACGCAGCCGTCGAGGTCGAGCAGCAGGTTGTCATAACGAGAGACGAGGGGTGAGAGTCCCATTCAGCTGCCCGAGTCGGAAATTCGCGCCCCCATCCCTCAGAACAGGACAGGCTGGGGCGGGGTCGGGGGCTCCAGGCATTCCGGTCCGTCGTAGCGCACATCGTTCACGGCCGGACCGACGGGTCGGATGACCGTCTCGTCGGGGTCCAGCGGCCGGAGCAGCGAGTGCAGGGCCGGGGCGGGCGTCGAGGAATCGAGCCACACGTCCTCGGCCGTGCGGGGCAGGATGACCGGCATGCGGTCGTGCAGTGACGCCACCGCCTCGTTGGCGCTGGTGGTCAGAATCGTGCAGGACCGCAGCTCGTGGGCCTGGTCGACCTCCCCGGTCGCGTGCTCCTCGGTCCGCGGCCGCCAGATCGACCACAGCCCGGCGAAAGAGAACATCTCGCCCTCGCCGCGGGTGATGTGAAACGCCTGCTTGCGTCCGTCGGGTCCCGGCCGCCACTCGTAGAAGCCATCGGCCAGGATCAGGCATCGAAACGACTCGAAGGCCCGCCGGTACGCCGGCCGCTCCGCCACGGTCTCCGCGCGGGCGTTGATCATCTTGGCCTTGGTGTCGGGGCCGTCGGCCCAGAACGGCACCAGCCCCCAGCGCAGGAGCTCAACCCGTGGGCTCCCGGCCCGGTCGGTCGTCACGGCCAGGACCTCGTCGCTGGGCGCGACGTTGTACCGGCGCCGGATCTCGAGCTCAGCCGCCGCTGGAAAGCGTGCCCGCAGGTCCGAGGGGTCGATTGAGGCCAGCGTATAGCGACCGCACACGGCCGCTAATTGGAGCGGGACGCGATCTGCGATTCCCGCTCGGCCTTCATCCGCCGTTGTCGGCGGCGGCCGAAGAAGAACAGGAAGCCCAGAGCGACGAGGACCAGCAGGAACCCGTAGAAGACTGAGAGCTGGACCGAGATGCCGCCCGCCGCCTGGCCGATCCCGTAAATGATCCCGAACCCCAGCCCAAGGACAAGCACGATCAGCAGGATGATCAGCAGGACGCCACGGACCCGCGCCACCAGCCCGGCGCTGGCTGGCGGTACCAGCAGGCCCAGGAGCTGGAGGCCCCGGAGCTGACGGTTCGTCGGTGCGTCCATCCCCAGGCGCTCGGTGGCCTTCTTGAGGTCATCGGCGCGGCGCTCGGCCAGGGCCAGCGACGCGTCGGCCATCCGTCGGAGGTGCATGCGCTCCTGCGGGCGGGCGGCGGCCATCGCGCGCTGGAAGTGCGCGCGAGCTGCCTTGGCGTCATAGCGCTCGGCCGCCCTCGCTCCAAGGATCGCCTGGGCCGCGGCCTTGTACCGAGTTTCGGCCTCGAGCTCCTCATCCGAGCGGCTCTCAAGCTGCTGGATCGCGGCCAGCTGGCCACGCTGCTCGACGCGCATCATCCGCTGTTGCTTCGCCACGGGGATGATGTTATCCGCGCCGCTCCCATACCCGGTTGTGGCGACGTCCGGGTATCCGGCACCGGCGGCGGTCAGCTATCCGGCCGAGGCGGCGGCTGGCGGGGTGGGAGGGCCCGGCGGCTACCGGGGCTTGATCACGTATACCCGCTGGGAGGTCAGGTACTGGCCTCCGACGTTCGGGCTGGACGGCGGCTGACGGTAGACGTCGATCCGGTGGCCGTTGATCGCGCCGCCAGTGTCCTGGGCTACGAACCATCCGCCGTGGCCGTCGTGACTGTAGGCCGGGATGTACACGCGGCTGCCCAGCGGAATCACGCTCGGGTCGACGGCAATCGACTGCAGGTAGTGCAGCGGCAGTGAGGCTCCGGCAGCGAAGGTGACCCCCGGCAGGGGGACATAATGCCTACCGGTGCCGTTGTACCAGCCGCCGGCCAGCAGGGGGAAGGTGACGCCGCCATGGCTGTTGCGCCAGTAGTCACCGGCCCGCCAGAACGGCGACCCGCCAGCGAACTCGCTTGAGGCCGAGGTCGACCTGCCGGCCGATGTGACCCAGCCGCCGTTGCCCATGGAATCGATGTGGTACATCCGGCCGTCCAGCCCGACGCCCTCGCCCTCCATCGACACGCCGATGGCCGAGTAGAGCCAATCAATCCGATGCCGGCCCGCCAGGCCCGGCGCGCTGACCAGCTTGCCCACGAACCACGACTCGGGTGTGGGCCAGTACTCGGTGATCGTGAAGCTGCGCAGCCAGCGTCCCTTGGCGTGCTGATTGGGCGGCGCCGGTGCGTTGGTCTTTGCCGGGGTCGGCGAGAACAGTCCGCCGCCGCCCGAGGGACCGTTGGAGCTGGCTGAATCGCTGCTTGAGGAGCTCCCGCCACCGATGCCGGCCCCGCCGCTGCCGTTGCCGCCCCCTCCGGACGCGGCAACGGCGACCGTCGGCGCGGCGAGGGCCGCCAGGGCCAGGGCGCACCCCGTCGCGGCGCGCCCCCAGCGCGAAGCCTTGAGTCTGGCCGACACGAGCATCCAGAGTGAATTCTCGGTCGGGACAGCGGGCCGCCTGAGTTCTGAATCCTTCCTTGGACCGATCCACGCATTCTTACGCCCCCGGCGGCCCGATGAGTCCTGGCCCCCGGCGGCTCGCGAGCTGTGGCCTTGCGACCGGCGAGTGGCCAGTGGCCGATGACCGATCCGGAGAGGCTGGTCGGCGGAAGAGGCCGATTTTCCGCCAATCCCGGCCAGTGGTCTACATAAGATCGATTATCGAGCATTGAAAGTCCAGAATTGCAGTGCGTCTGGGCGCTCCCCCACTGGCGAATAGACTCGGCCACGGGGGCCGGTCACCAGGACCGAACCATGAGAAAGCCACTCCTCATCGCCGCAGCCGCCATCGCGCTCGGCGCGGGCTGCGAGGCCACCGCAGCGATCGCAGGCCCAGGGCGCCCGGTGACCACAGTCGTGAAGAGCCGGAGTGTCCTCGCCATGCGAGTCGTGGTGGACTCGAGCGGATTCACGCTCTACACCTGGGCCTATGGCAGGAACGGCTACGTCTCCGCTCACAACGACCCCAGCTATCGGCCTCTGATCGCCCACGGCCGGGTCATCGCCGCCCCGGGCTCCAAGATCAATGGCCACAAGCTGTGGACCCGAACGCTGCCAAACGGCCAGCGCCAGGTCACCTACCACCGCGCGCCGCTGTACCTCTACAACGGCGACAGCAAGCCCGGGCAGGCGAACGGCGAGGACAAGCTATCCGGAAACGGCGCCTGGCTCGTCGTTCAGTACAACGGCCGCCCCGCGCCCGCGCCGTACTAGGTGGACCCCCCTGACCCGCCTCTGCTCGAGACAGCCTGAGGCGAGCCTTGCTGTGCTGGTGGCGCGCGGCTGCTCGTGCGAAGACGTCGGCCAATCTTGAGCGCGTCGAGGGTCTGACCTAGCGCGGCCGCGGCGCCGGGAGACCGAAGGCTGGTCGAGTTAACGACGCCACACGTCGCTTATTCGACCAGCCTCGGAAGGGCGCGCTTTGAGCCGCTCGATCGATTGCCGAGCGGGGGAACGGCCAGGCTGGCCCATCTCTTTTTCAAGCCGGCCGCGGGGCGGGTCGATGAGGGCCGGGGAGATGACGTACTTCCCTATCGGCACCTTCATCCGGCTGCTGCGACTGGCGCGGAGCGGCTCGCGTGGCGCCATCTTGGCGCTGCTGGCGTTCGTGGCCGGACTGGGCCTCGTGATCGCCTCGGCGATGCTTCATTCCGGCGTGGGCGTCGTCGTCGGCGCCGTGATCTTCGTCATCGGGGTCTCGCGTAGTCGACCGGGGTTCTGGCTCTGACCCGGGCCCCCGGCGAAGCCCCCGAAGGCCCTACCCCGCCGCCGGCAACTCCCGCAGGTCCGGCTCGATCCAGCCGGAGCGAGCGTCGTCGCTGAACAGGAGATCCCGGGTGTAGTGCCGCTCGAGCAGGCTCCGGTCAAGCAGGCCCGGGTTGTCCGCCAGAAACCCCTCAAACGTGGTCGCCTGGCTGCTCGCCCGGTGGAAGGCCACGAGGCGCACCCAGGACTGGGTCATGGTGTCGTGGAACTTGTCGGACGCGCCGTGCAGGCGTGCGACGTGGCGGATGGCCCCGGCGACCGCCTGGCTCGCGGCATCAACCGGGTACCGGCCCAGGTAGTTCCACACCAGTTCCAGGTGCTCGCGATGGCTGAAGCCGCCGCGCCTGGCGATGATCTCCTCAACCGTCTCAAGGTCACGGGCGTGCATCGCTTCCTAAAGAGTAGGGCGCCGGAGCGATAATCAGGGCATGGCCCGCCGGAGAATCGCCTGCCTCGGTGTCGCTGTGATCAGCCTCGCGCTGCTGTCCGCGACCTCCCTGGCCTCCCACCGAGCCACGGGCCGACTGGAGGTCCTGCTGAAGCCGTGCTGCAGCACCCTCCCGGTACGGCCCGGCCAGCCCCCACCCCATTACGGTCCACGGAACGTCAGGCTGCAGAACCGAGCGGGCGCCACGGTCGTGCGGAAGAAGCTGCCGATGAGTCACTGGTCCACGCTCACTGCGCCCGTGGGCCGCTACGACCTCACGGCCCAGGGTTGCGGCTCGGCCCGCGTTCACCTCACCACGCATACTGCGCCGCGCGTGAAGCTGACGTGCCCGGTGCCCTAGCGGCTACAGACTCTCTCCACCCAGCACCCGCCCGACCGCGTTCTGCTCGCCGGCCGCCCGGCCGAGGCGGGTGGCGAGGTGGTCCTCCAACCGTCCTCGCCAGCTCACGATCACCTCGGCGGCGAGCTCCTGCAATCGCAGGCCGTTCACCCGCTCGATCTCGGCCTCGAACACCGCCGCGTCATCGCCGGCCCCGCCGGTGCTTGCAGCCTCCTCATCCTTATGACCAAAAGGTGGTGAAATGGCTCTCCTCCTCTCACCCGCTCACAGCCTCAACCCGCCTCTCCCGCGACCTCGCCGATGATCCTCGATAGCTGGCTTCCCTGCCAGGCGATCGGCGAGCGGCCTGGCTCGTCCAGGATCAGCCGGGCGCCCGGGATCGCCTCAGCGTACGCCTCCCCCAGGGCCTGGGGATGCCCTGGATCGGCCTGGTCATTGGAGGCGACCACCACCACCGGGATCGCGCCGACCCGACCCAGGTCCTCCAAGGCCGCAAACGGCCGGGAGCGCGGCACAACCCGCAGTGCGTCGGCCACCGCCCCCGGGTGCTCGTGCAGGGCCATCCGCTGCTCGACGACCCTGATCACGGTGTCCCGCCACGCCGGCGGCACCTCGGGAACACCGTAGGCCCGAAGGAACCCGTCCACTCCCCCCTGCTCGAGCCCGCTGGCCAGTTGATCCCAGCGGGCCAGGCGAGCCGGGTCCTCGGTCGTAGGCGGGTCATATCCGGGTGTTATGACAACCAGCCCCTTCACCCTCTCGGGTCGCTCGAGGGCCAGACCGAGGATCGTGTGGGCCCCCATCGAGGCTCCCGCGAAGACCGCAGCCGCCAACCCGAAGAAATCGAGCACGGCCTCCAGATCTTCGACCAGGTCCGAGTACTCGTAGGCCTCAGGTCGCGAAGCGGGGTCTGAGCGGCCATGGCCCCGGGCGTCATAGGCGATCACCCGGTGCCCAGACCGCTCCAGGGCGCGTGAGCCCATGACCACATAACGCCGCGTCGCGGTCAGCCCGTGGAGCAGCACGACCGGGGCGCCAGCACCGTCCTGCGCTGCCGCCAGCCGGGTCTGTCCGCTCGTAATCAGGTGCTCGGGCATGGCTACCATCGAAGCATGGACGTGACCCAGTCCACATTCCAGTCCGCGGTCCTGGATCGCTCGCGCGCCGTCCCGGTGGTGGTCGACTTCTGGGCCGAGTGGTGCGGGCCCTGCCGCCAGCTCACCCCGGTGCTGGAGAAGGCCATCACGGCGCGCGCCGGCAAGGTCGAGCTGGCCAAGGTCGACACCGACGCCGAGCCTGAACTGGCCCGGACGTATCAGATCCAGGGCATCCCGGCCGTCAAGGCGTTCAAGGACGGTGAGGTCGTCAGCGAGTTCGTGGGCGCGCTTCCGCCGCAGCAGGTCGATCGCTTTCTCGATGGTCTGGTCCCATCCGAGGCCGACGGGCTGGTCGCCCAGGGCGATGAGGGGTCGCTTCGGCGGGCGCTGGAAATCGAGCCCACGCGGGCGGATGCCGCCGTTGCGCTGGCCAGGCTCCTGATCGCCCGCGGCGAGACGGAAGAGGCCGGCCGGCTCCTGGCCAATGTGACCGGGAACTTCTCTGCCGATGGGCTCCTGGCCCGCCTCAAGCTTCAGGAAGAGGGCTCGGCGGACCTAGGCGCTGCTTTCCAGGCCCTCGATCAGGGAGATCTGGAGCGAGGGCTCGATCTGCTGATTGGCGAGCTTGCACAGGCGGACGGAGCTAAGGACGACATCCGCCGGGTCGTCGTCGGCCTTCTGGACGAGCTTGGCGCCGACAACCCTCTCGCTCGGGAGGCCCGCCGCCGGCTGGCCGCCGCCCTGTACTGAGGCGCTGCGGCTCATAAAACCTCCCCCCGGTGAGTACTCACCACATTTGGGGTAGCCAGTTCCCGAGGTGTTGTCCCCCGGTTCGACGTACACCGAGGACTTCTCCGCTACGCCGGAGTCGGTCCCCAGGGCCCGCGCAAGCGTGGCCGATTTTGCGCGTGCTGCCGGCGCGGTTGGGCCGACTCTGGAGGCGATTCGCCTGGCCGCCTCGGAGGCGATCACCAACGCTGTCCTGCACGCCTATCACGAGCCCGGCGGGACGGTCAGCGTGAGCGCCTCCTGCCTCCCCGATGAGCTCTGGCTGCTGGTTTCCGACGACGGCGATGGGTTGCAGCCGGGGCGTGACAGCCGAGGGTTGGGGCTCGGTTTGGCCGTGATCGCCCAGCTGGCCGACGAATTCCAGATCGTCAGCCGGTCCACTGGTGGCACTCAGCTCCAGATGCGCTTCAGGCTCGAAGCGGCTGGCTCCGCGGGGACGCCTGTGTCCGGGGAGTGCCAGCCGGCCACGCTCTGAGCCGGCGGGCCGTCTCAGTCCCTGGGATCGGCTGCCTCCGCGATCTGGCCGGCCTCGCCCGCCTTCTGGACGATCAGGTAATTCGACTCCCGCGCCACCACGACCTCGACATCGAGGCGCTCGTGGCCGGGGGCCACCAGGAACCGCCGGGGGTGGTTGCGGATCTGCTCGTAGTCCTGGAAGGTCAGGGCGAGCATGTCCGAGCAGCCCAGACTCGCGCACTCGCAGCGAAAGCTGGTGATCGAGTCCTCCTCGCCAGGCCATCGACCGCGTCTGATTCCCTCATTGATCTCGCGGAAGATGGCCTCATTACGGGCGGTCCGCTGCTGAACGTTGTCGGCCACCGGCGTATTATGGCGTGCCGCGCTACACGGCCAGTTGCAGCTGCTCGCGGTCGGCCGGCTGGAGCCCGGCAACCCGCACACCCAGCAGCCGGACGGGTCGTCTGGCGGCGAAGCGGCGCAGAAGCTCGCCGGCCACAGGTCCCACCTGTTCGGGGTAGGACACGGGCTCCGGAAGCGTGCGGGCCCGGGTGTGGGTCGAGAAGTCGTCCAGGCGGATCTTGATCCCGACCGTCCGACCATGTCTTCCCTGCTTGAGCAGCGCGGCACAGAGGCTTGCCACCAGGCGTTCGAGCTCTGACGCGAGCGCCAGGGGATCAGCGATGTCGGTCGGAAAGGTCGTCTCACGGGACTCCGAGATCACCTTGCGCTCCTGGGTGACCTCGGCATCGTCCTCAAACCCAGCCCGGCGTTGGAGCTCCGGGCCGAGCCGCGCTCCGAAGGCCTGGCCCAGCTGTTCTGCTGGCGCCGCCCTGAGTTGAGCCAGCGTGAGAATGCTCAGCGCCCGCAGTCGCTCGACGGTCTTGGGGCCGATGCCGGGGACCAGCCCGCACGGAGCCTGCGCGAAGCGCTCGCAGGCCTGCTCGCGGCCCAGGACGACGAAACCCCGGGGTTTCTCGGCATCGGACGCCACCTTGGCCACCAGTTTGCTGGGCCCGATCCCGATCGAGCACGCGAGCCCGGTCTGCTTCTCGATCTCGGCCCCGATCCGGCGCATCGTCGCCCGGGGTGCCAGCAGCCCGGTGAGATCCAGGTAGACCTCGTCCAATCCCACCACCTCGACCGAGGCGACGTGAGCCCGGACAATCGCCATCACCTCGGCTGAGGCTTCCCGGTAATAGGCGAAATCGGGTGCCAGGAACACGCCGTCAGGACATAGCCGTCGGGCTCGGGCGGCCGGGACGGCAGAGCCCACGCCATAGCGGCGGGCCTCATACGAGGCGGTCGTAACGACGGCCCGGGGGCCGCTCCCGGCGACGATCACAGGCCGGCCACGGAGCTCGGGCCTCCGTCTCAGCTCAACCGAGACATAGAACGCATCCATGTCGAGGTGAGCCACACATCGACCAGCCATGCCAGCAGCCTAGGCATCGCCTCAGACGGCCTGGACCGGGAAAGCCGGGGCCTGCCGGTGGCGCTCGATGCGCCACCGGCAGAAGGCGACAGCCGGGCTAGTGCGACGCCCAGACGCCGGCCACGCCACTGAAGCCCAGGGCGCCGGCGGTGTTCTGATTGAGGTCCCACTCGCGGCCGCCGACGTACGGCCCGCGATCGTCCACGGTGGCCGTGACGCTGCGTCCGTTGTACACGAACGTGACCTTCGTACCGCACGGCAGGCTGAGGTTGGCCACGCCGTAGGTGGCGTGGTAGCCGCACGCCGTCGAGCCGCCGTCGTCATACCAGGACGCGGTGCTCTGGCTGAACACGGTCACCCGTCCGGCCCGGCGGGTGGCAGCCGCATTGGAGCGGTTGCCGCCGAAGCGCACGCGCAGCCACTCGGTGCGCGAGTGGGGCGTGAAGTTGAGCCGGAAACGGCCCCGGCTGCCCGTCCTGGCCACGGCAGCGGTGTGCCAGTGGTTCCCGCTGTAGGCCTGGAGGCGGATCTGGCGTCCCCTGGCTCGAGGCAGGATCGTGCCCGGCAGCGTCAGCCGGTGATCGCCCATGTCCCGGCCCGCGTGGCGGCCCACATGGAGCACAGCCGCGACCGTGACCCGGTGTGTGCTGCTGGCCGCGGGCCTCGTGGCCGACGGGTCCGCGGCTGTCCCCGGGGTCGTGGCCCGCTGGGAGGTGGCGGAGTGCCAGGTGCCTGTCACCTTGACCGCTCCGGACCACCGAAGTTGCGTGTGGAATCGGAACCGGTTGTTAGGACCGATTGCAGCGGTGTCGATCTGGCGCCAGCCCGAGCTTCCCGCCCGCTGCATGAGCAACTGGACCGCCTTCCCCTCCTCCCCTGAAGGCGCGCGTCCGGTGACCGTCAGGTCCTGGCCGTACGCGACCCGCCGTTGCTTGACGCTGGCAACGATCGCGTTCTGCGAACCGTTACCCGTGGCCTGGGGGCTGGCGGCATAGGCCAATCCAGCACCGAGGGCCGGGACGGTCAGCATCGGCAGCCCAAGCGCAGCACGCGGCAGCCTTCGTCTTCGCAGGATTCCCCTGCGTTTCATGTGGGAGACCTCCTGTTATGAGTCGACCGGGGGCCTGCGGGGTTAGCTGTCGGGCTCGCGAAGGCCGGGCGCACAGCGCCTCTGGGCAGTCGCTACAACCGCAGGGCGGCAGGAACTCCCCGGCCGGCGGTTGATTCGCCCCCGCCAGACGGAAAGTGCAGACGTCTGGCCATGGGTTCCCCGCTCGTCGCCGCACCGGGCGGCAACGACTCGGCAGGTCGAATCGCGAAGCGAGAGTGCCAACCAATTTCGCCCTTTTGTGTGAGGGCGATCACAGTGGGCGGGGGATGGTTGGTCTCCAACCAGTCAGCCGGCTTCGATCGTGGGCCCCGTTCCTGCAAGAATCAACCCACATGCCACACGGTCACCGGCTGACTGGCCTGGACGCCTCCTTCCTCCACCTCGAGCGGGGCCCCGCCCATATGCACGTGGCGGCGTGCGCCGTATTCGAGGGACCCCCGCCCGATCACCAGGAGCTGCTTCAGACAGTCCAGTCCCGGCTCCATCTCGTGCCCCGGTACCGCCAGCGGCTGGCGTTCGTACCACTGGGCCAGGGCCGACCGGTGTGGGTCGATGACCCACATTTCAATCTTGCCTACCACGTGCGCCATACCGCTCTGCCCGATCCGGGGGATGATGCTCAGCTCAAGCGGCTCGCCGGGCGGGTCTTCTCGCAGGCGCTGGATCGCAACCGGCCGCTGTGGGAGATGTGGATCGTGGAGGGCTTGGACGGAGGTCGTTTCGCGATGCTCTCCAAGACCCACCACGCCCTGGTCGACGGCGTCTCCGGCGTGGACATCATGAACGTCCTGTTTGACACCTCACCGGAGCCGATGCCGGTGGCACCCCCTGACCATGAATGGGTTCCGCGTCCGCTTCCGACCGGCGTCCAGCTCCTGGCCGACGCGGTGCTGGAACGGGCCACGGTCCCCCAGGAGATGGTCCGCGGCATGCGGGCGGTGCTGCGCGGCCCCAGGGCGATGGCCAAGCGGGTTGGCGAGGGCCTGGTCGGGCTGGGTGCGCTGGCCTGGGCCGGCCTTCAGCCGGCTGCCCCCAGCCGGTTCAACATCTCGATCGGTCCCCACCGCCGCTTCACCTGGGTCCAGGCCGACCTGAGCGAGTTCAAGTCGGTCAAGAACGTCCTCGGCGGGACGGTCAATGACGTCGTGCTGGCCGCGGTCGCCGGCGGCCTCGGGAGCTACCTGCGCGCCCACGACGAGGACACCCGGGACAAGGAGCTCCGGGCGATGGTCCCGGTGTCGGTGAGGGCCGACATCGAACGGGGAGCGCTCGGCAACCGGGTGGCCGCGATGTGGGCGCCCCTTCCCGTCGGCATCCTCGATCCGGTTCGCCGCCTGCGCGCGCTGTCGGAGTCGATGAGTGAGATCAAGGAATCCGGCCAGGCGGTCGGTGCCCAGGTGCTGACCAGCCTGACCGGCTTTGCCCCGACCACAATCATGTCCCAGGCCGCCCGGCTCCAGGCCCGGCAGCGGATGTTCAACCTTGTGGTGACCAACGTCCCGGGTCCGCAGATCCCGCTCTACGTGCAGGGGCGCAAGCTCCAGGCGCTGTACCCGATGGTGCCGCTGGCGGAGAACACCGCCCTCGGGATCGCGATCATGAGCTATAACGGTCAGCTCAACTTCGGGCTGGCAGCCGACTACGACGGCCTTTCCGATCTGGAAACGCTGGCCGAGCACCTCCGCTTGGCAATCGAGGAGCTTCTGGCCGCGGCCGCCCCCGGGCCGCGCAGGCCCAATGGGCGTCGCGGACGGCCGCGCGGACGGACCGTCCGCGCCGCTGGATGAGCCGGCTCGAGCGCGCTGCAGTAATCCTGGCCTCCCTAGTCCTCTCCTTCGGGCTGATCGCCTTCCTGTCGGGGTTCTTCCGGGACCGCGACAACGGGCAGTTGGCCGGGAGCTCCGGCGGACCTGGGCGCCACTTCCGGGACCTGGGTGATGTCACGCTCCGACCCGGGCAGCTCCGGCCGGCCTACGACTCCAGTCCACCGACCAGCGGATCGCACGTCCTGGCCGTGGTGACCCGCGACCGCCAGCCCCTGAGCGACGACCAGCTGCTCACGGCCCTGGCCCTGGGAGACGTCGTGATCATGTACGGGGGCGATGCGCCGCCTGCGGCGCTGGTCAGGCTGGCCGATACGGTGGCCGGTCCGTTCACGCCGGTGCTGGCGGCCGCCGGGCAGGCGGTGATCCTGTCGCGCTCCTCGGGGCTGGGCGACTTCGTCGGGCTGGCCTGGACGGAGATGATCCGCGTCAAGCGGGCTGCCGACCCGCTGTTGACCAGCTTTGCCTCCTACTGGCTGGGGCGTGGGGCGGTACGCGCAGGCGGCAGCTAGCTGGCCGCGCCTGAGGGCTCCCGGACGGCCACGGTCATCCGGCTCAGCACGCACAGCCGCCCCTGGTCGTCTGTCATCTCGACTTCCCACACCCACGTGGAGCGTCCGGCGTGGCGGCGGATCGCCACCGCGTGGATCGTGCCTGCGGTGATCGGCCGCAGAAAGCTCGTCTGGTTCGACATCCCCATGGCCACTTTGCCCGACCGGGCCACGACCGCACCGGTGCCCAGCGAGGCCAAACTCTCGGCAATCGACGCGTACACGCCCCCATGGACCAGCCCGCAGGGCTGCTTGAGCTCGTCGCGCACGGCGACCCGCCCGGCCACCCGGTCATCGGCCACCTCGGTGAGTTCCAACCCGTATAGACGGTCGAACCCCTGGGCGTGGTCAGGGAGCGCTTCCACTGCCCGGTGACCTTATTAGACCGCCGAGCGGGCTAGGCTACGCGTGCCATGCCATCCATCGATGCGCTTCCCCCCGACCAGCGGGCGGTTCTGGAACTCGTTCTCCGGCGCGGCCGGACCTACGACGAGATCGCCCAGTTGCTCTCGATCGACCGGGCCGGGGTCAGACAACGCGCGCTTGCCGCCCTGGACGCCCTGGGACCCGATGCCAACGTCCCGGCCGAGCGCCGGGCGCTGATCACTGACTACCTGCTGGGCGCGCTGCCGCGGCGGGTCACCGAGCAGGTTCGCGATCGGCTGGGACAGTCTCCCGCTGAGCGGGCCTGGGCCCGGGTGATCGCCGCCGAGCTCGAGCCGATCAGCTCCGGCCCGCTGCCTGAGATCCCGGCGGATGCCGGCGCGGTCCGGCCGGAGCCCGCAGCGCCCGCTCCCCGCCCGCGGCAGGAGCCGGCCCGGCCGGCACCCCGGCGCCGGGAGCCGCGGGCGTCCGCCGAGCCAGAGCAGGCGGCGGCGGGTGAGGCGGAGGAGCCGCGCCAACGGCGACGCAGCCGCCGGGAGCGCACTGGTGGCCGGCGCGGTCTGCTGGGCCCGGGAACCCGACTGGAGCCAGGACGCGAGCGCCCGCCATCGCGCCGTGGAGGCAAGTTCGTGCTGCTGGCAGCGGCGGTGATCGTCCTGGTCATAGTCCTGTCGATCGCCCTGAGCGGCGGCGGGAGCAAGGGCGGCCATACGCCGCCCCCCGCGACCACGGCCAGCACCACCCCGACCACGGGCAGCACGCCGACCACGGCGAGCACGCCAACCACATCCACCAGTCCAACCGGGACCACCAGCACCACCGGGCAGGCGGCCAAGATCGTGGCCCAGGTGAATCTGAATCCTCCGTCGGGAGGATCCGCGAAGGGAGTGGCGGAGGTGCTGAAGTCCGGATCCACGGAGGCCGTGGCGATCATCGCCCAGCACGTGGCGCCCAACAAGGCCCACGACGCCTACGCCGTGTGGATCTACAACTCCTCCACCGATGCGGTCAGACTCGGGTTCGTCAGCCCCGGCGTGACCTCATCGGGCAAGCTTCAGACTGAGGGGCCGCTGCCCGCCAACGCCTCGCACTTCCACCATCTGATAATCACGCTCGAGAGCCAGTCCAACCCAAAGACGCCGGGTCAGATCGTGCTCGAGGGCGACCTCACCGGGGTCTCGTAGGTCCTTCAGGCCACCTCGGTCGGCGCGTCCTCAGACCGCCTGAGTAAGGCCGTCCAGGGCCTCGTCGAGCCGGCGCCTGGTGGCTCTGCGGAGCATGAAGCCGCCGGTCCGGGAAAGCCCACGCAGCTTTTGGATCTGGATGATCGTCACGAGCGTTCCCGTCTCCTCGCCCTGGAGGTGGACCTCAGTCACGGCCTCGGTCAGGACCCGTTCGAAGGGGGTGCCGTCGATCTCCTGGCCCCAGGAGAAGACCCCGGTCGTCCCCGGGTCAGGGCCCGGGGCCTGGGCTTCGATCACGTAGTGGTCGGCCCGGACTGCCCGGCCCTTCTTGGTCATGAACACCTGCGTGAAGCGGTCAGCCTCGACCCCCTCCATCCGGGTCACCCCCGGCCACCAGCGGGGCATATGGTGGGGGTTCTGGACCACCTCCCAGACCCGGTCCGGCGAAGCGGGCAGCCTCCGTTGGCGTCGAGCGGTCGGCATCGTCAGTCCGCGTAGTCGATCAGCGCCAGCACTTCCCTGGGCGCGAGCTGATCGCGGCCGTGGAGAAAGCTGAGCTCGATCAGGAACGCGCAGCCCACGACCTTGGCGCCCAGGCCCTCGACGAGCTCACACAGAGCCCGGGCGGTGCCGCCGGTGGCCAGCAGGTCGTCATGGACCAGCACCCGGGCCCCGCTGGCGAGCGAGTCGGCATGCAGCTCCAGTGCGCCGTACCCGTATTCGAGCGCATATTCGGCCCTGACGGTTTCATGTGGCAGCTTGCCGGGGCGCCGAGCAGGAGCGAATCCGGCTCCGAGCTCTCGGGCCAGGGCGGCTCCCAGGATGAACCCCCGGGCCTCGGCCGCGACCACGTACTGCACGCCGAGCGGCGCGGCCTTCTCGGCCAGGCCTGCCACCGCCAGCCCAAGGCCGGCCGGGTCGAGCAGCACCGGCGTGATGTCCTTGAAGACGATCCCCGGCGTGGGGAAATCCGGGATGTCGCGGACGAGTGCGCGCAGCTGGGAGAGCTCGGAGCTCACCGGCGGTTGGTCCTACTTGGCGATCTTGCGCAGGTCGCGGATCAGCAACAGGTGCTTGAGGTGAGTGGTCACCGTGGCCAGGTTCTCAAGCGCCTCGATTGCCTCCTTGCGCCGGTCGGGGTTGCGCGAGCGCAGCGCCGGGGCCAGGATGCTCTGCAGGAGCTGGGCCTCGCGGTCGGCCGAGCTGCGGAAGACCCGCAGGTTGCGACCTCCCACCCCATAGCGGGCCAGCTCGGACACGGCCCGGACGATCTCCCGCTCGGTCTCCTCGAAGTAGCGGACCCCGCCACGGAGCTCCCCTTTGATCACGCCAAATTCGACCAGCTCCCCGACCAGCCCGGGCTCGGCCGCCGTGTCCTCGCACACCTCCTCCAGCGTGTACAGGGCGCCGTTATCGCGCGCGGTCACCATCGCCCGGCGCATCGACCGGGCATCACCCGGTGCGGCCACCTCATGCTCCGCCCGCCCGGCCGCCAGCTCCTGGCGGATCACCCGCAGCGGCAGGAACTCGTCGCGTTGGAGCCGGAGGATCGTGCGCAGCCGTTGGATGTCCGAGGCCGTGTAGAGCCGGTATCCGCCCTGTGTCCGCCGCGGCGAAAGCAGCTTCTGATCCTCCAGGTAGCGGATCTTGGAGATCGAGATGTCCGGGAACTCCTGCTCCAGCGCCTTGCACACCGCACCGATCGTGACCGGCTTCTGGCGCGGCTGCCCCGAGCCGAGCCGGTCGCCACCGGGCCTTGAATCGGGAACCTGGACCTCGGGGATGCCTGCCTCGGAGGTGGCCATCAGCGGCTGAAGTACGCGAGCTTGTACTTGCCCACCTGGACCTCGTCGCCGTCGGTGAGCCGGTGGGAATCGATCCGCCGACGGTTGAGGTAGGTGCCGTTGAGCGAACCGCAGTCGTCCAGGTGGTAGTCGCCGGCCCGGCGGACCAGGATCGCGTGGTCGCGGGACACGGTCACGTCATCCAGGAACACGTCGCTGTCCGGGCGCCGGCCGATCGTGAGCCGATCTCCCTGGATCGGGAAGCTCTCGCCGGCTCGGCCTCCGCCGGCCCGAATGACCAGAGCTGCTCCTCCCGCAACTGCTTCGTCCAAATCAAGCTCCTCAAGCTCCCCCGTCTCGCCCACCTTGTAGGTGGCGGTCGTGGCCGCGGGCGCAGGCTCAGGCTGGACCAGGAAGGCGCCGCACCGCTGGCAGTAGTTGGCGCCCTCGCTGTTCGTAAAGCCGCACTCAGGGCAGTGCAGGGTCACCGATGGCGGCTACTCACCTTCCCCCGCCGGGACGCGCCCGGCCAGGATGTCGGTCAGCTGCTGCACGTCGGCACCGGTGATCATCAGCTGCCCGCTCTCGTTGTCCTTTCGCAGCCGATTCACCAACTCGGCCCTCAGGATGTCGATCTTCCCATGCAGGATCCGGCGCTTGTAGGAGATCTCCCTCTCCTCCTCGGTGAGCTGCTTGATCAGGTCTTTGAGCTCCGGATCTGTGAGCGAACCGAGGTCCGGAAAAGTGTCTTCCATCAGAATCAGATCCCCCTAGGGCTGAAGTCTTCCAGTCGGCGCAGTATAACCGCCAGATCTGCAGGGTCAAGCTGAGCTTGAGACTTTGCACCGGAGCTGGCCGCGACCGTCCCGGATGTACAGGACCGTGGCCGCCAGGGCCAGCGCCAGGCCGGTGTAGAGCATCACCAGCGCGACCGTGTGCAGCCCGAGAATCGCAAAGAACGGTGCGCCCATGGTCGGGGCCACTCCCAACCGTCCCGGCCAGTTGATGCGCAGCTCCACGCCGCGGCGCAGCCCATAGCGGCTGAGGGCGAGTACGGCGAGCTCGCGGGCCACCACCAGGGCCAGGGCCCACCGCGGCAGTAGGTCAAACCTCCAGGCCACAGCCATCCCTGAGAGGACCAGCAGACGGTCCACAACCGGGTCCAGCAGCGCGCCCATCCGGCTGTATTGGCCGGTCAACCGCGCCACGAACCCGTCCGCGTAGTCACTCCACCCGATCACCGCGAATAGCGCCGCCGCCAGCGCGCTCTGTCCCTGATCGGCCGACAGCGCCACGACCAGAAACACCGGGATGCCGGTGAGCCGCAGGTAGCCGATCGCGTTGGGAATCGTCCAGGGCCGCAGCGGCGCCCCGGCGGCAGTGGCCGGCGGGGGGGGGCCAGAACGGTCAATGCCCAGCAGCCGGCGCTTGGTGATCGGACTCACGCCGCGCCCCGGCTGCTCAGGGCAGCTCGCTCCACAGCCCCGGGATGTCCTGGCCGGCGGTGTCCACCGGCAGCGTCTGCACCTCCCGGCCTCGTCGGACCTGGACCTCCACCTGGCCCTCGGCCAGGGCCCTGCGACCAACCGTGACCCTCAGCGGGCATCCCACGAGCTCTGCGTCGGCAAACTTCTCCCCCGGACCGGCGTCGCGGTCGTCATAGAGCGTCTGGAGGCCGGCCTCGGAGAGCTCCTGGTAGAGCCGGTCGGCCACCGCGCGCTCCTCGCCTCCCTCCTTGCCCAGGACCACGACCTCGACATCGAAGGGGGCGATCGCTCGGGGCCAGGAGATCCCGTGCTCGTCGGCATACTGCTCCACGGCGGCGGCCGCCGTTCGAGCCGGCCCGAAGCCGTAGCAGCCCATCCAGATGAGCTGCTCCTGGCCCGACTCGTCCAGATACTTCGCATCCAACGGCTCCGAGTACCGGGTGCCCAGCTTGAAGATGTTTCCCACCTCGATCGCGGGCTCGATCCGGATCTGGGACCCGCCGACCGTGTCGCCCGGCTCCACGCTTCGAACATCGAGCGAGCGGTAGTTGAAATCGCGGCCGGGCTGGACCCCGCGCAGATGGCGGTCGGGCTGGTTGGCCCCGGTCACGTAGCCCCCGGGGTCGACCGCCTCGTCGAGCAGCACCTCGACGTCGGCTCCCGCCGGCCCGATGAACCCGGGGGGCCCGAGTTGACGGCTGATCTCGTCCGGGTGGGCGGGGCGGAAGCTCGTACCCAGCGCGTTGCCCAGCTTGATCTCATTGACACGGTGGTCGCCCCGGACGACCACGAGCTTCATGGCACCGTCGTCCAGGACGACCGGGTAGGCCTTGAGCAGCGCCGCGCTCGCCAGGCCGAGCGCATTGGCCACGCCCTCAACCGTGGTCAGGCCCGGCGTCTCAACCACCTCGGGCGCGTCCAGGGGCGGCGGGAGTGGGGCGGGCTGGGCGTCGGCCCGGGCCACCTCCAGATTGGCCGCATAGCCGGGCGCGAGCACGACCTCATTCTCACCGGCCTGACATGGCGCCATGTATTCATGGGCTGCCGACCCCCCCATCATCCCCACGTCGGCCTCAACGCGGTACCACTCCAGTCCGCACCGGTCCATGATCCGGTCGTAGGCCACGACATGCTTCTGGTAGGCCGCCTCCAGCCCAGCGGGGTCACGGTCGAAGGTGTAGGAGTCCTTCATCACGAACTCACGCGTCCGCAGAACGCCGGCTCGGGGCCGCGGCTCGTCGCGCTCCTTGACCTGGAAGTGGTACAGGATCAGGGGCAGGTCCCGGTAGGAGCGCACCGCCGAGGCGACGTGCAGAGTCACGATCTCCTCATGCGTCATCGCCAGGACCATGTCGGCCCCCCGCCGGTCCTTGAGCTTGAAAAGCTCCTCGATCGCGTACCGGCCTGAGCGCCGCCATGGGTCGGCCGGGTGAAGGACGGGCATCAGCATTTCCTGGCCCCCGATGGCGTTCATCTCCTCGCGGACGATCTGAACCACCCGCTGATGCACTCGCCAGCCGGCGGGAAGCCAGCTCCAGAGGCCGGATCCGACCTGGCGAATCAGACCAGCCCTGACCATCAGGATGTGGCTGATGGCCTCGGCGTCCGACGGGGCCTCGCGCTCAGTGGGTAGGAAGTAGGAAGACAGCCGGGTCATCTGGGGCGGGCCAAGCGTACTTAGTAGGCCCGCCGCGCCGGATCCCGCCATGGCGGGGCGAACCCCGGAGTGATAGAAGAACTATTGATCACGACAGCACGGCAAAGGAGTCAACAGATGCCCTACGAAGTTCCGCCGCTCCCATACGGCTACGACGCGCTCGAGCCGACAATCGACGAGACCACGATGCACCTGCATCACGACAAGCATCACCAGGCATACGTGGACAAGGTCAACGACGCGCTCGAGGGCACCGAGTGGGCTGACAAGCCCATTCAGGAGGTCCTTCAGAACCTGCAGTCGATCCCTGACGACAAGCGCGGGGCCGTGCGCAACAACGGTGGCGGCCACTACAACCACTCGCTCTTCTGGGAGTGGATGGCGCCCGATGGCGGTGGCGAACCCGACGGCTCGCTGGCCTCGGCGATCGACTCCGCATTCGGCTCGTTCTCCGATTTCAAGGACAAGTTCAAGGCGGCCGGCGTGGGCCAATTCGGCTCAGGCTGGGCCTGGCTGGTCCACGACGGGTCGGGACTGGCCGTGGCCTCAACGCCCAACCAGGACAACCCGGTCAGCGACGGGAAGACTCCGCTGCTGGGCGTGGACGTCTGGGAGCACGCCTACTACCTCAAGTACCAGAACAAGCGGCCCGACTACATCGACGCCTGGTGGAACGTGGTCAACTGGGCCAAGGTGGCCGAGGGCTTCCAGGCCGTTTCGGGCTGACCGGCTAGGCCCGGCTGAAGCGCCGGCCGGCCACCGGGGAGAGTTCCTCGTCGAGCGCGGGGGCGGGTGGCGCGCCATCCGCCCCGGCCTCGGTCTCCGCCGCCTTGGCTTCCAGCGCGGCCAGGCGCTCGGGCGTCATGGCCGTCTCATCCTCGTTCTCGGCCAGCCACGCGCGCGCCGCGGCCGCGTCGGTCTCATCGCGCACGACCTTCTTGCCGGCCGCGTAGTAACGGTCGATCTCATTGAACAGCTCGTCGACCAGGCGGTCGGTGGGGACCTTCTTCAGCGGCTCGCCCCGCGAGTAGATCATGCCCATGTCCTTCGCGCCGGTGATGCCGAAGTCGGCGTGGCGGGCCTCGCCGATCCCGTTCACGGCGCAGCCCAGCACTGAGACCTCAATCGGATCCTCGTAGGCCTCCAAGCGCCGCTCGATCTCGGCCACCACCGTGTCCATGTCGAACTGCAGACGCCCGCAGGTGGGACACGCGATCAGCACTGGCCCGCGCTCGCGCAACTTCAAAGCCTTGAGGATCTCCCAGGCCACCTTGACCTCCTCCTCGGCGTGGAAGGTCGAGAGTGAGATCCGGATCGTGTCGCCGACCCCGTCGGCCAGCAGCGTCCCCAGCCCGACGGCCGACTTGAGCGACCCGGACCACTTCGTCCCGGCCTCGGTGATGCCGAGGTGCAGCGGATAGGGAATCTTCTGAGCCAGCAGGCGGTTGGAAGCGATCGTGTTGGGCACGCTGGTCGACTTCATCGACACCTTGAAGTTGGTGAAGTCGAGGCTCTCCATCAGCTCGACGAAGCCCAACGCGGCCGCCACCAGGGCCTGCACCGGGTCCGTGAATTCGAGCTCCCGCAGGTGCGCAGGCAGGGAGCCAGAGTTGACCCCGATCCGCAGCGGAGTGCCGAGCTGCTTGGCCCGCTCTGCCACCTGGGCGACCTTGTCCGGCCCCCCGATGTTGCCCGGGTTCAGCCGCACGCAGTGCGCCCCGGCGTCCAGCGCCTTAAGGGCGAGCGTGTAGTTGAAATGAATGTCAGCGATCACGGGGATCGGCGATTCCCGGACGATCGTCTTGAGCGCCTCGGCATCCTTCTCCCGTGGCACCGCTACGCGGACCAGGTCAGCCCCAGCCTCGGCCACGCGATGGATCTGCTCCATCGTGGCCTGGAGATCGGCCGTCTCAGTCTTTGTCATCGTCTGGACGGCCACCGGCGCACCGCCCCCAATGAGCACGCCGCCGACGTTGATCTGGCGCTCAGAAGCCATGGCCCTCAGTGTAGAGAGGGCCTCGGGGCAGAGTTCTATAGTCCCGCGGGACCGGCCAACTCGAACATAGGGGACACATATGAGCTTTAGGAAGGTCTCGATCCTGGTGGCGGCGGGCGCGCTTGTAGCCGTTCCGGCAGCGCTGGCCTCTGGCTCCGCCCTGCCGAAGCTGCCCAGCCAGATCGGCCCGACCAGCGCGGGAGATCTCAAGGTGAAGCCGGCCAGCATCGTCTACACGGGTGACGGCAGCGCATTCCTGGCTGGAGCTGCGAGGTCAAACCACCGGGACAAGCCGCTGAAGTGGTCGAGCTGGACGTCCAGCGCAGGTGATGGGTCGGGCTTCAACTGGGTCAACAACTGCAACCCGAACTGTGCCGCCGGCAAGTTCCACGCCTTCGCGCTGAAGCTCCACGCCTACCGGCCACGGCGCCTGGGTGGACATCGCATCTTCACCCGGATGAAGGTCACCTACACCGGCAAGAAGGCCCACCAGGGCGCCAGCACCCAGGTGTGGAAAGTCGTCCACGAGCACGGTGGCTACTTCTACAGCTTCCCGGCCGGCTAGTCCCTCGCCGCGGGCCCGGGCCGGGTTCAGTGGCGGCTCGGGCCCGCGTTCGCGCGATACTCCGTAGATGGCCTCGCCCGCGCTCCTGATCCGGCGTTTGCAGGAGATCTGCCGCCCCGAGAACGTCCTCACCCACGCCGACGAGCTGGCCACGTACCGATCCGACGGCCTGGCTCAGTACCGCGAAATACCCGCCGCGGCGGTCCTGCCGGGGAGCGCCGGCCAGGTCCGAGACGTGGTCAGAGCGTGCTTTGAGGCCGAGGTGCCATGGGTGGCCCGGGGCTCGGGAACCGGGCTCTCCGGCGGGGCGCTGCCGGTGGCCGAAGGGGTGCTGATCGTGCTGGCCCGGCTACGCCGGATCCTGTCCGTGGAGCTCGACGACGCCCGGGTGGTGGTTGAGCCGGGGGTCACGAACCTCGCCATCTCCCGAGCCGTCGCTCCCACGCACTTCTATCCACCCGACCCCTCCAGTCAGGTCGTGTGCTCCATCGGAGGGAACATCGCTGAGAACTCGGGCGGTGCGCACTGCTTCAAGTACGGCTTTACGACCAACTACGTCACCGGGCTCGAGGTCGTGCTGACCGACGGCACGGTGGTCGAGCTGGACCGAGCCCAGCCCGGCTACGACCTCCTGGGAGCGTTCGTGGGGTCCGAGGGCACCCTCGGCGTGGCCACTAGGATCGCTCTCCGCGTCGTCCCGCGCCCGGAGTCCGTGAGGACGATGGTGGCGTTCTTCGGGGACACCGGCGCCGCCGGCCAGGCGGTGAGCGCAATCGTGGCGGCCGGAATCGTCCCTGGGGCGATCGAGATGATGGACCGGCTCTCAATCCGGGCCGCTGAGCAGACAGCCCACGCCGGCTATCGCCTGGATGCCGGGGCAGCGCTGCTGGTGGAGCTCGACGGGCCCGCGACCGAATGCGACGCCCGTCTCGAGCACGTGCTGGAGCTCCTGAACCAGGCCGGCTCGATGGAGATCCGAACCGCGCGCGATGACCAGGAGCGGGAGGTGATGTGGAAGGCGCGCAAGGCCGCGTTCGCCGCGATGGGACGGATAGCGCCCGCCTACTTCGTTCAGGACGGGGTGATCCCCCGGACCCGACTGCCCGAGGTGCTGCGGCGAATCGAGGAGCTTTCAGCCGAGTATGAGCTCCAGGTGGCCAACGTGTTCCACGCCGGGGACGGCAACCTTCACCCGCTGGTCTGTTACGACTCGGCCCGGCCGGGAGAACCCGAGCGAGCCGAGGAGCTGGCCGGTCTGATCGTCAAGGCGTGCGTGGAGGCGGGAGGCTCCATCACCGGCGAGCACGGCGTCGGCGTGGACAAGAAGGCCTACATGCCGGCGATGTTCTCCGAGGCCGACCTGGAGACCTTTCAGCGGTTGCGGTGCGCCTTTGACCCATATGCCCTGGCCAACCCCGGCAAGGTGATGCCGACGCCGCGTCTGTGTGGCGAGGTTCCGGGGCCCTACCGAGAGCACCCGCTCGAACGGGCGGGCGTGGCCACCCGGTTCTGAATGCCGCTCGAGCTACGACCGCGCAGCACGGAGGAGGTGGCCTCGGAGTTGGCGCGGACCTCGGCCGCGGGGCAGGCGGTTCGGATCACGGGGGCTGGCACCAAGCTTGCCTGGGGCCGCGCCGATGGCCACTACGACACGCTGCTCTGCACCGGCGAGCTGGGCCGAATCCGGGAGCACAACGCCGGCGACCTGACAGCGGTACTCGAGGCCGGAGTTCCGCTGGCCGAGGCCCAGGAGCGGTTCGCCTCCGCCGGGCAGATGCTGGCCCTGGACCCGTGGCTGGGCGCCGAGCGGCGGGCCACCGTGGGCGGGGTGCTGGCCACGGCGGACTCGGGGCCGCTCAGCCATCGCTACGGATCGCCCCGGGACCTCGTCCTCGGCATGACGGTCGTGCTCGCCGACGGGACCGTGTCGCGCTCCGGGGGGCAGGTGATCAAGAACGTGGCCGGTTACGACGTGGCCAAGCTCTTCTGCGGATCGTTCGGCACGCTCGGCGTGATCGCTTCGGTCAACGTCCGCCTGCACCCGCTCCCCCAGTCCACGGCCACCGCCATCGCCCAGACCGGCGATCCGGCGCTTTTGGCCAGCGCTGCCCGGGGCCTGGCGGTAGCCCCGCTGGAGCTGGAGGCCCTCGATCTGGCCTGGGAGAACGGAACGGGCCGGCTCCTGGCCCGCTGCGGCGGAGCCAGCGCCGAGCCGCGGGCCCGGCGCGCCGCCTCGGTGATGAGCCAGGCGTCGCTGACCCAGGCCGAGGTGGTGGACGACGACGACGCGCTGTGGGAGACCCAGCGGGCCGGACAGCGCTCCAGCGACGGCGTCGTGATCCGCGTGGCCGCCAGGCCCACCCGGCTGGGGGACGTGCTGGGGGCCGCGAGGTCGTCCGGCGGCCGGGTCGTGGCCCGGGCGGCGCTCGGCCAGAGCTTCGTCACCGTCGAGCCGGAGGCGGCGCAGGCACTCGTGGCCGATCTGCCCGATGGTGCTCCCTGGATGCTCCTGGACGCTCCGGAGGCCGTCCGGGCAGCGCTCGACCCCTGGGGTCCGACCGCTCCCCAGGCGGCGATCGAGCTGATGCACCGGGTCAAGGTCCGCTTTGACCCGTCCCGCACATGCAATCCCGGCCTGTTCGTGGGCGGAATCTGAGCATGGCCGCGTTCGACCCCCACCGTCCCCCGGAGCAGGCTGTGATCGACCGGTGCGTCCACTGCGGCTTCTGCCTGGACACGTGCCCGACGTACGCCCTCTGGGCCAACGAGGCCGACTCCCCCCGGGGTCGGATCGTGCTGGCCAGCGAGGGACTCCAGGAGGGCAGCGTCCTGTCCGAGCAGATGGTCACGCACTTCGACCGCTGCCTGGGCTGCATGGCCTGCGTCACCGCCTGCCCGTCGGGAGTCCAGTACGACCACCTGATCGAGCGGATCCGCCCCCAGGTGGAGCGCCATCACCGCCGTTCGGCTCGTGAGCGGGCCCTGAGGCGCGTTCTGTTCGAGACCCTCCCCCACCCCCGACGCCTGCGGGTGCTGGCGCCCCTGCTGGGCGCGGCGCGGGCGGTGCGGGCCGATCGGCTGCCCGGACCCGCCGGCCGGATGGTTCGCCTGGCTCCGCGGCCTCCCTCCCGCCAGGCCCGTCGGGAGCCTCTGCCCGGACGGACAGCGGCCGTGGGCGCCGCTCGCGGGCGGGTGGCCCTGCTCCTGGGCTGCGTCCAGCGCGTCTTCTACCCGGACGTCCATCGCGTGACGATCCAGGCCCTGGCCGCCGAGGGATATGAGGTGCTGGCTCCCGCGCTGCCCGAATGCTGCGGGGCGCTGGAGCTCCACTCCGGGCGTGAGGAGGCGGCCCTGGCCCGGGCCCGGGCCACGATCGCGGCCTTTGACGAGTTGGGAGTCGACCACGTCCTGACCAGCGCCGCCGGGTGCGGGTCTGCGATGAAGGACTACGGGTACGTGCTCGACAGCGACCAGGCGAGGGAGTTCTCGGCTCGGGTCAAGGACGTGCTGGAGCTGCTCGGGTCGGTCGAGCCGCACGCCCCCCGCGGGCCGGTGGCTTTGAAGGTGGCCTATCACGACCCCTGCCACCTGGCCCATGCCCAGGGGGTCCGTACCGAGCCCCGGGCGCTGCTCCGGGCGATCCCGGGCCTGGAGCTCCTCGAGGTGCCGGTCGAGCGCGAGATCTGCTGCGGGTCGGCAGGGCTCTACAACCTGCTCCAGCCCGAGGCAGCCGCCGAGTTGGGGCGACGCAAGGCGGGCCACATCCTCGAGACCGGCGCGGAGGCGATCGCCGCCGCCAACCCGGGGTGCAGCGCTCAGCTGGAGGCCCACCTCCAGGCGCTTGGCCGTCCGCTGCCGGTCTACCACCCGATCGAGTTGGTCTGGCGCTCGATCCAGTCCGGGACCTAGCCCGAGTACATTTGCTCGATCTCGCCCTCGTACTTGGTGGCGATCGGCTTGCGCTTGAGCTTCATCGTGGGCGTCAGCTCATCGCCGCCCGGGAGCCAGTCCCCTGGGACCACGGTGAACTTCTTGATCTGCTCGACCCGGGCCAGATGGGTGTTGGCCTCATCGACGCCCTCCTGAACCGCGGAGATCACCGTCGGCTCTGACGCCAATTCCTCCAGCGACTTACCCTCCAGGCCGTTGCCCTTGGCCCACTGCGGGGCGAAGTCCGAGTCCAGCACGATCAGCGCGGTGTTGTAAGACCTCCGGTCGCCAATCGCCACGGCCTGGCCAATCAGCGGGCTGGCCGTCTTGATCGCCGCCTCGATGTTGGCCGGCGACATGTTCTTGCCGGCGGCGTTGATGATCAGCTCCTTCTTGCGATCCACCAGCTTCAGGTAGCCCTCGTCGTCGAGCTCGCCGATGTCCCCGGTGTGCAGCCAGCCCTCTGAGTCGACGGCCTCCGACGTCTGCTCGGGGCGGTTGCGGTAGCCCAGCATCACGAACTCCGAGCGGACCAGCACCTCGCCGTCTTCCGCGATCTTGATCTCGCACCCGGGCGCGGCCGGGCCGACCGTGCCGATCTTGACCGCGCCCGGGCGGTTGCAGGTTCCGGCGCCGCACGTCTCGGACATGCCCCACAGCTCGGCCAGCTCGATCCCCAATGCGTGGAAGAACTCCAGCACCTCGACCGGGGTCGGGGCGGCCCCGACGTTGACCCCCGAGACCTGGTCCAGGCCCAGCATGGTGCGGATTCCGGAGAAGTACTTCTCGTCAGCCTCCGCCACGTGGGCTTCCAGGTCGTCCGGGACCGGCTGGCCCGACTGGCGCAGTCGGACGCGCTGCAATGAGGCAGCGATGGCGTCCTCGACGGGCTTGCGCTGCTCCTCGGACTGTCCGGCCAGCATCGCCTCAAGGCCCGCCTTCAGCTTCTCCCAGATTCGGGGCACGGCGAAGAACCACATCGGGTGCACCTGAGGCAGATAGCTCAGGATCTCTCGGGGGTTGGGACACGTGGTCACCGATCCGGCGAAGATCGTGGGCAGATAGTGGTGGGCCATCCGCTCGGCAATGTGGGCCGCGGGCAGCCATGAGATCACCCGGCCGCCCGGCTCGAAGGTGATCATCTCCTCGGTGGCCTGGGCGGCGAACATCACGTTGTGGTGGGAGAGCTGCACCCCCTTGGGCTTGCCGGTGGTGCCCGAGGTGTAGATCAGCGTCAGGATGTCGTGGGGCTGGACGGGTTCCAGCGAGGCGGGATCGAAGTCGGGATCGGCGCCTTCAACATCGGTCAGCGGGGTGGTGCCCTCAGGAGCCTCGCCGTCGATCACGATCACGTGGTCCAGGTCGGCGAGGTTCTTGCGCGCCTCGAGCATCACCGGGAGAAAGGCCTGTTCAACGATCGCCACCCGTGTCGCCGCATCGGTGATCAGATACTCAATCTCCTCCGCCGGATAGGTCGTGTAGATGGAAAACGGGGTGGCACCCAGAGTGACCACAGCCAGGTCGGCCACGGGGAACTCCGGGCGGTTGCCCAGCATGATCGCCACAGTGTCGCCGCGCTTGACTCCCAGCTGGGCCAGGCCACCGGCCAGCGCGTCCACCCGGGCCAGCAGCTGGGGCCAGGTCAGCGAAACGCTGTCATCGGCGGTGCGCACCGCCACCACATCGGGGTGGCTGGCTGCCGTTCGCCGCAGCGCCTCGGTCAGCGTGGGGGCATCGACCGCGCGGCCGGCCGGGGTGGTCATCGTGGTGCTGGCCATGCTCTCTCCTCAGCCTGATTTGCCTGGAAAGCGGAGGATAGAGGGATTGGGACGGCCGGTTGATCCCGGCGCGACCGCGCCGCCGCGGGGCAAGACGGTCCAAAGGATTCGGCACGACAGTCAACGGGTCGTCCCTGCTTGCCGGGAGGACCTACCGCGCTGTGGCGACTGTGACCGACAAGTTGGGTCGCCGGTCCCACGCGACCGCGCATTTCACCGTCTGCAGTCCGCCGCACAAGCGAGGTTTCACGGGC
Organism: Solirubrobacteraceae bacterium; assembly: GCA_036490975.1. GTDB lineage: Bacteria > Actinomycetota > Thermoleophilia > Solirubrobacterales > Solirubrobacteraceae > Palsa-465. Next base: position 11,513 of record DASXCS010000049.1, on the reverse strand, counting down.
TGAGCACCGGCAGTGATGCTCCGGCCGGGGCGTCTTGCCGCGAGCCTACCTGACGTTGAACCCGCTGCCGGACAGCGTCGAGATGTCGTTCGACAGTCCGATCACGAACACAATGATGATCAGGACGAAACCCATCGCGCTCGCCCGCTCCATCACCGAGAATGGGATCCGTCGGCCGCGGACCTTCTCGGCCAGCGCCCAGAACACGTGACCGCCGTCCAGCGGTAGGAACGGGAACAGGTTGATGATGGCCAGCGAGAGCGAGATCAGCGCGAGCACCCAGAAGGCCTGCGTCGCGTCCTGGGCGAAGGACTCCTGCGTGACGGTGAAAGCACCCACCACGCTGGACAACCGCTGCTTGGGCGCGGGATGGACGATGTGAGCGATCGCCGAGAAGGTGCCCTTGGTCACCCCCCACAGCTCGTCCACGGCCAGCGACGCCGCCTTACCGGCGCCCACCGGCCGGAAACCCTCGTCGAAGAAGAAGCCCAGGAGCATGGCGTGCTGGGACGCGCTGTACCGGGGGCGGATCTCGAAGTGCAGGAGCCGGCCGCCGCGCCTGACGGCGACCCGCGCCGGGGTGGTGGCCAGGCAGCCGTCTGTCTGAGCGCCAGCGCAGCGGTGGTCTCCGATCGCCTTGTGCAGGGCGTCTATCGACCCGCGAACGCCGTCCACAGAGACGATCCGGTCGCCGGCCCTGAGATGGGCCGTCGCCGGGGCGTGACGCTCCACCGCCCCCACCCGGTTGATCGCCACCGGCTGTCCGTTGGATAGAACGAGCCCCCAGGCGATCACGAACGCCAGAATCACGTTGACCGCGGGCCCGGCCAGGATGACCACGACCCGCTTCCACACAGGCTGGTTGTAGTAGGACCGCTCCGAGATCACGGCCAGCTCCTGTCGGAGGGCGGCAATCGCGGCCATCAGCTCCTGCTCGCTGGCCGTCAGCTCGCTCGCCCGCTCAGGATTGGTCACCTCCTTGCGCTCTGAGCGGACGCCGTCCAGCTCGGCCCGTAGGTCGCTCAGCTCGGCCTGCTGGGCCAGCTCCTCTCGTGGGTTCATCCCGGTGATCCGCACGTACCCGCCCAAGGGGATCGGCCCGATGCCGTACTCGGTCTCGCCCCAGCGTCTGCTGACGAGGAGTGGCCCGAAGAAGAGCGAGAACCGCTCCACGCGCATACCGACCGCCTTGGCTGCCACGAAGTGGCCCGCCTCATGCAGGATGATCAGGACCGCGAAGCCCAGGAAGGCATAGACGTAGGACATCGACGATGTGAGTGTGGCAGGCGGCGATCGCCGGCTCCGAGCGTGGCCGAACGGAGGTCCTGCTACGCCGCGGTCAGCGCGCTGACCAGCTCGCCGGCCATCTCACGCGCCCGTTGGTCGGCTGCCACCAGCGCGTCGAAGGAGTGGATGGGCTGGGCTGGCAGCTCGGCCAGCGTCTGTTCGATCACGTCGGCGATCTCCAAAAACGCGATCTTGCCCTGCAGGAAGGCGTGGACCGCCACCTCGTTGGCTGCGTTCAGCGTGCACGGCGCGGTCCCGCGGGCCTCGGCGGCCTCCCGCGCCAGGCGCAAACAGGAGAACGTCTCCTCATCGGGCGCCTCGAAGGTGAGCTGGCCGAGCTCGACCAGGTCCAGCGGCGCCACCGGGACATCGACGCGATCCGGGTGGTGAAGGGCGTAGGAGATCGGAACGCGCATGTCCGGATAGCCCAGGTGCGCCAGGGTCGCTCCGTCACACATACTGATCAGGCTGTGGATGATCGACTGCGGATGGACCACCACGTCGATCTGCTCATAGGGCATCCCGAACAGGTGGTGGGCCTCGATCAGCTCAAGCCCCTTGTTCATCAGCGTGGCGGAGTCGATCGTGATCTTCCCTCCCATCTCCCAGGTCGGATGGGCCAGGGCTTCGGCCACCGTCACGTGCTCGAGCTGGGCTCTGTGGCGGCCCCGGAAGGGACCGCCCGAGGCGGTCAGGGTGAGCCGGTCCACCGTCCCGGGCCGCTCGGCTCCCAGCAGCTGGAACAGCGCCGAATGCTCCGAGTCGACCGGGAGGATCTGGGCGTCCTTGGCCTGGGCCAGCTCCGTGACCAGCTCTCCCCCCACCACCAGGGACTCCTTGTTGGCCAGCGCGAGGTCGATCCCCTCGCCGAGCGTTACGACCGTGGGCAGAAGTCCGGCCGACCCGACGATGCCGTTGAGGACCATGTCGCACGAGCAGCTGGTGATCAGCTCGACGATCCCCTCGGGGCCGACCAACACCTCTCCCCCGGTCCATGCTTCGGCGGCGCGGGCTGCCGCATCTGGATCGGCCACCGCGATCCGCTTGACCCCGTGTCGCTCGGCCTGGGCGATCAGCGGCTCCCAGGCCTCGGCGGCGCTCAGGGCAACCACATGGAGCGCGTCTGGAGAGCGTGAGACAACGTCGAGGGCCTGGACGCCGATCGACCCCGTCGAGCCGAGGATGGCCAGGCGGCGAGGCACGCGGGGAATTGTAGGAGCGGCCGCCAGGCCGCCGGTTGGTGGTGGAGGCGCCTAACCCACCGGCTCAGCGTGGACGATCACCGGGCGGCCGCCCTCCTCGCGCCACTCCGCGCGGATGGTCACGGAGCTGTCGGGCCCCGAGTAGGTGATGGTTGAGACGCTTTCCTCGGTGCCGATCTGGATGTCCTGGATCTTGGACGACGTCACGGGCTGGGGGAGCGCCTGAGCAAGCTGGGGAAGCTGCGGTCGGAGCTCTTCGGAAAAGTCGGCCACGAGTGCCTCCTGATCACCGCTGACAACTGCGTCGGCGTGCGCCTCGATGTGGCTCTTGGCGGTCGCTTCGTCCATCCTGCCTCCCTCGAGTTGACCTGGTCAGCATCGGACGCTACCAGCCACCCGGCGAGACTCCCCCGGCTGATCTGCAAATCTGCACCGCCATGGTCCCGTCCCGGGCGAGGCTGATCCTGTCCCGCGCGTCGTGGTCAGCTGGGCTCGTGATGCTCCTGCTGATCGGCGCGTCGCTGTCAGGCACGGCGGCCGCGGATGCCGCCACGTTGAGGGTCACCGCGACGAGCGATGAGCCCGGCAACGGACGATGCTCGCTCCGGGAGGCCATCGCGGCGGCCAACTCCGCCGGTCGTCGAACGGTGTGCGGGACGGCCAGCCCAAGGTCCAACACGATCATGCTCCGCTCGGGGCGCTACATGCTCTCGATTGCTCGCGCCGGCTCCGACGGGAACGCCAGCGGTGATTTGAACCTGACCGGCCGCGAGCGGGTCACGATTATCGGTGCCGGTTCCCGTGCGACCACGATCAACGCCACCGGTGCCCGCGATCGCGCCATCACGGTGGCCCCCGGGGCACGGCTCACGCTGGTCCGGCTCGCCATCACCGGGGGCGCTGCCCCGGCCGCTCTCGCTGCCTCGGGCGGCGGCGCGTGTGCCGCGGGTGGCGCCGGCGGCGATGGCGGAGGCATCTTCAACGGCGGAACGCTTGCCCTGGAGAGGGTCGTTGTGGTCGGCAACCGCGCGAGCGCCGGCGGGCCGGGCGGGAGCACCGGAAGCGGTGGCTGCGCCGGAGGTCAGGGCGGCAGCGGGGGCGGTGTGTACAACCGCGGCCGGCTCACCCTGACCGACTCCGAGCTTGTGGACAATCGGGCCGGCGCGGGGGGTGCCGGAGGCGCCGGGGACACCGGCTCTGGGCTCGCGTCTGACCCGGGTGGGCCCGGCGGCCCGGGCGGAAGCGGCGGCGCAATCTATAGCCGCGGCAGGCTGACGGTGACCGCCTCCACCATCTACGGCAACCGGGCCGGAGTCGGTGGGGCTGGCGGCCCGGGCGGAGGTGGTGGCGGACCGCCGGGCGTCGGCGGCCCCGGAGGCTGGGGAGGCGGCGTCCTCAGCTCGGCCCGGGCGCTGCGGCTGGTCAATGACACGCTGTTCAGCAACCTCGCGGGCGGCGGCGGTGCTGGTAGCTCGGGTGGAGACGGGGGCAACGGGGGCGCCCTCGCGGTCACGTCGGGACCCGGTCTGGTTCGAAACGCCACGGTCGCGGACAACGGCGCCGGCCCCGGCGGTGCTGCTGGCCTGGCCGGCACCCCCGGTGCCCTCGGCGCGGGAGCTGGCCTGTTTGTGAAGTCTCCAGCCCCCGCGCACGACACGACGCTCCAGAACACGATCGTGGCCTCGAGCGTCGGTATCGGGTGTGCGGCGGCGCCCCGGTCGGCGATTGCGAACGGCGGCCACGATCTGAGCTACGGAGATCACACGTGTCCCGGCAAGCACGGTGATCCCAGGCTCGGGCCGCTGAGAAATTACGGAGGGCCCACGAAGGAGTTGGCGCTCGGGGCGGGCAGCCGGGCCATCGGTCAGGTTCCGGGTCGGGGTGGCCACTGCCCGGCCACCGACCAGCGCGGCGTGCGTCGCCCACAGGGAGAGGGCTGTGACATCGGAGCCTACGAATACGCGCTGCCCAAGATCACGATCGCGGCGCCCTTCCATGGAGCCTCCTACGAGCGAGGCTCGCGGATCCGAGTGCGGTTCCGCTGCGGCGAGGGAGGGATCGCCAGCGCGATCGCCAGCTGCAGAGGAACGGTGGCCGAGGGCCGCCGGATTCCCACGGGGCAAGTCGGCCGGCTGCGCTTCGTGGTCACAGCCGCCGATAGGGGCGGCCACAGCGTCCGGAGGACGGTGCATTACCGCGTGTGGGAATACGTCAACCCGCTGAAGAGGGTCAGCGGCCTGGCGACGCGACGGATCGACCTCGGTGTCGACTACGGCGGTTTCGGCCCACTGCTTGCCCTTGGCCGCGGTCGCGTGACCACAGCCAGCAACACCGATTCCGGACCCCCGAGCTGCTGGACGATCAGCTGCTGGCCCGGAGGCGGGATCGTCGTCTACCGGCTCCTCGATGGGCCCTTCGCGGGCAAGTACGTGTACGTGGCCGAGCATCTCACAGTGACGGTCCGAGTCGGGCAAACCGTGAGAGCTGGCCAGCAGATAGCCACGCTTTACAGCGGATACCCCTGGTCAGAGTTCGGCTGGGCCGCTGGACCCGGACCGGAGGCACTGGCCATCGACGACGGTCATCGCTGCACGTGCAGTGATCCAGGCGGGTGGTCGAGTATCGAGGGCCGAAACATGAACGACCTTCTGGTCCGGCTGGGGGCACCGTCGGGCTACCTCCAGTCCAGCGTGCCAAACCAGAGCATGCCTCGGTCCTGGCCGCAGTGGTCGCGGTGAGACCCTAGCTCGGGCCGGCCCTACCCCACCGCCAGCCAAACAAAATACGCGGCGGACATCGTGAACAGGGCCGCGTCAGCCCGGTCGAGGACACCGCCGTGGGGCCCGAACACGCTGCCGGTGTCCTTGGCTCCGGCATCGCGCTTGATGACGGACTCGAACAGGTCCCCCACGGGCGCGAACACGGCCACTGTGACGCCCAACAACAGGGCGTGACCCTGGCTCAGCCACGTGCTCTGGAACAGCGCCGCCAGCAATACGCTGACCACGGCAGCCAGCGTGCCGATGATCAGACCCTCAACCGTCTTGTTGGGCGAGATCCTGGGGGCCAGCAGCCGGCGCCCGAACATCCTCCCGCCCAGGTACGCGGCCGTGTCACCCAGGAATGTGCCCACCAGCACATCGATCAGGATCCCCTTCCCATTGGGCAGCCCGCGGAGCAGGACGGCCAGGGTGACGGCAACGCCGACCCAGGAGACGCCCAGAAGCGTCCCCGCGATCGCCACGCTGTGGTGGCCCTCGCCGCGGGCGACCACGAACAGAAACAGGACGGGCACGGTGGCCGCGGCCACCAGCACGATGTCCCGCTCTCCCCCATGCCGTGCGGACAGGACCATCGCGGCCAGGGACACGAATCCGACCGCCGCCACCGGCCGCCATCGGGCCAGCAGTCGGTACAGCTCGTGCAGGCAGCCCCAGCCGATCACGATCATGAACACGGCAAAGGCCAGGCCGCCCACGTCGATGAACCCCACGGCCACGGCCGCGGCGGGCACGGCAATCAGAACCCGGGTCAGCAGCTCTGAACGCCGACGGGGTGGTCTCTGCGGAGGCGGGCGCCTGGCTCGCGCGGCGGGCATCAGCGCCCCCCGAACCGGCGCTGACGGGCCCCAAACTCTTCCAGGCTCTGCTCGAAGGCCTCCCGTGAGAAGTCAGGCCACAGCTCGTCACGGAACACCAGCTCCGCGTACGCGCCCTGCCACAGGAGGTAGTTGGACAGCCGGCGCTCGCCGCTGGTCCGGATGATCAGGTCGGGATCGTGCATTTCGGGCGCGTACAGGTGAGCGCGGAACTCGTCCTCGCCTTCGCCCGAAAACGATCGCGCGGCATCCAGGATCTCGGCCCGGCCGCCGTAGTTGAAGGCCACGAACAGGGTGATTCTCCGGTTATTCCTGGTCACCTCTTCGGCCCAGTTCATCCGGTCGATGAGCTCCGAAGGAACTGGCGCTTCACGGCGGCCGATGAACCGCATCCGCACGCCCTCGTCGTGCAGCTCGGGAGTCTCCTGGTCGATCCGACGGCCGAACATCTCCATCAGTGCCGACACCTCGTGGGCCGAGCGGCTCCAATTCTCGGTGGAGAACGAGTACACCGTCAGCTCGTCGATCCCCAGATCCACGGCGTCCCGCAGGCGTGCCTTGACCGCGTCCGCCCCCGCCTCGTGTCCGGCCATTACCGGAAGGCCGCGTGCGCGGGCCCAGCGGCCGTTGCCGTCGGTGATGATGGCCACGTAGCGAGGCCGAGCCTGGGTGGGTGGGCCCGGCTTCCCGGGCTCCATCACACCTCCAGGATCTCAGCTTCCTTGTGCTTGAGCAGCTCGTCGAGCTCCTTGACCCGGCCGTCGGTCAGCTTCTGGAGCTCCTGCTCGGCCCGGTGCTCGTCGTCTGAGCCCGCCTCGCCCGCCTCCTTGAGCTCACGCAGGTCGTGCATCACGTCCCGGCGGATGTTGCGCACGGCCACCCGCCCCTCCTCGGCGATGTTGCGCACCACCTTGACCAACTGCTTGCGCCGCTCCTCGGTGAGCTCGGGGACGGCCAGGCGGATCACGTTGCCGTCATTGTTCGGGGTCAGTCCCACATCGGACTCCAGGATCGCCCGCTCGATCGCCTTGATCGAGTTCTTGTCGTAGGGCTGGATCGTCAGCAGCCGCGGCTCCGGTGCGGTGATCGTGGAGAGCTGTTTTAGCGGAGTCGACGTTCCGTAGTAGTCGACCGCGATCCGGTCCAGCAGCGCGGGGCTGGCCCGGCCAGTGCGGACCGATCCGAACTCGTGCCGAATCGAGTCGACAGACTTGCCCATGCGGTCCTTGGCGTCGGCCAGAAGCTCATCGATTATTTCGCCGGAACCAGCCACGTTCTATGTTCTGACCAGGGTCCCCACGCGCTCCCCGGACACTATCTTGTCCAGATTGCTCCCGTCGGCCATGTTGAACACCACGATCGGGAGCCTGTTGTCCATGCACAGGGCGAAGGCCGTCGAGTCCATGACCTGCAGGCCACGGGTCAGCGCGTCCTTGTGCGTGATCTCCGGGATGAACTCCGCGCTGTCGTCGACGGCCGGATCGGCCGTGTACACACCCTCGACCCCGTTCTTGGCCATCAGCACGACCTCGGCGTGGACCTCCGCCGCCCGCAGGGCGGCTGCGGTGTCGGTCGTGAAGAACGGATTGCCCGTACCGGCGGCGAAGATCACCACCCGTCCCTTCTCGAGGTGGCGGATCGCCCGGCGGCGAATGTAGGGCTCGGCCACCTCGGAGATCGTGATCGCCGATTGGACGCGCGTCGGCACCTCCTCACGCTCGAGCGCGTCCTGGAGGGCGAGCGCGTTGAGCACCGTGGCCAGCATGCCCATGTAGTCGCCCGTGGCGCGGTCCATCCCGCGAGCCGCGGCGGCGAGCCCGCGGTAGATGTTGCCGCCTCCAACGACAATCGCGATCTCCACTCCTCGCCGGTGGACCTCGGCGACATCGCGGGCGATGGTCTGGACCCGCTCGGGATCGGTTCCGTACTCCAGCTCGCCCATCAGGGCTTCGCCTGACAGCTTGAGCAGCACGCGGCGGTAGGCCGGCGGCTCCACCGACGTGCCCTCCTCCCCGGCGGTGGCGAACTTAGTCACCGACCTGGAAGCGCGCGAACCGGCGGATGATCACGTTCTCGCCTGTCTCACTGGCCAGCGCGGCCCGGAGCGCCTCGATCGTCCGCTCCTCGTGCTTTGGGTGGACGTGGGGCTGGCGGAGCAGCACAACGTCGTCCAGCCAGCTCTGAAGCTTTCCGGAAACGGCCTTTTCCCGGGCCTGCTCGGGCACATTGGCCAGCTGCTCGGCGGCGATCCGCTCCTCGCGCTCTCGCTCCTGCGCGGGAACGTCCTCGTCGCTCACCGCCAGCAGCCCGGGCTTGGCGGCAATGTGCAGCGCCAGGTCGCGCGCGAACTCGACGAACGAGTCCGTGCGGGCGACAAAGTCGGTCTCGCAGTCGACCTCGACCAGAACGCCCGTCCTGTTCCCGGCATGGATATAGCTCTGGACGACCCCCTCACGGGCCTCGGCACCGGCGCGCTTGGCCGCTCGAGCTTCGCCGCGTGTGCGGAGGATGTCGACCGCCCGCTCGAAATCGCCGTCTGACTCCGCCAGCGCCTCGCGGCAGGCCAGGATCGGCGCCCCGGTGCGTTCCCTGAGCGTCTTCACGTCCTGGGCAGATACGGCGCTCATGAGGCCTCCTCAGTGGCCTCGTCGGTGGTTGGCTCAGTCGTGGTCTCGGCGTCGGGCGTGGCGGCCTCGGTCTCCTGCGCCACGGGGGCGTCGGCGGTCTCCGCCTCGGCCGCTGCGGGCGCCTGCGCCTCAGCCGCGGCGGGCGGCTCCGGCTCGGTGTCCGTCACGGCGGCCGCTTCGGGTTCAGCCGCGGCCTGTGGCTCTGGCGCCGGCTCGGCAGCGGGCTCAGGCTGAGCAGCGGGCCCAGGCGCGGCGGCCGGGGCCTGGCGCTCGCGTCTGGGCTGCCGGCGAACACGAGCCGGGGTAGCGGCCTCCGCCGCTGCCTGAGGCTCAGCCGCGGGCTGTGACTCCGCCTGCGCTGCGGCCTGGGCCTCGGCGGCCGCCTTGGCCGCCTCCTCGGCCTCACGACGAGCTTGCTCCTCCGCTTCACGGCGAGCCTGCTCCTCGGCCTCACGGCGCTCACGCTCCTGGCGGATCCGCTCCTCCTCGGCCAAGTAGGCCCCGTAGGAGTCGGCCACGACGTCGCCGACCGCGCGGGTGACGGCCGCGCAGGACCTGATCGCATCGTCATTCCCGGGGATCACGTAGTCGATCCCGTCGGGGTCGCAGTTGGTGTCCACCAGTCCGATGATCGGGATTCGCAGCCGCTGGGCCTCACGAACGGCGATCGCCTCGGTCTTGAGGTCGATCACGAACATCGCGTTGGGCACGCGCTCCATGTTCTTGACGCCGCCCAGGTTGGCCTGGAGCTTCTCCAGGTCGGCCAGGGCGGAGATGCGCTCGCGGGTGGGCAGCAGCTGGAGCTGACCCTCGGACTGGTAGCGCTCCAGGTCGTGCAGGCGTCGGATCCGCAGCGAGATCGTCTGGAAGTTGGTCAGCAGCCCTCCCAGCCAGCGCTGGTTGACGTAGGGCATGCCACAGCGATCGGCCTGCTCGGCCACCACGTCCCGGGCCTGTTTCTTGGTCCCCACGAACAGGATCGTTCCCCCTCGCCGGGCCAGATCGCCCGCGAACTCGCGGGCCCGATCCAGCAGCTCCTCGGTCTGAAGCAGATCGATGATGTAGATGCCATCCCGCTCTCCGAAGATGAAGCGGCGCATCTTGGGGTTCCAGCGGCGCGTCTGGTGGCCGAAGTGGACGCCGGCCTCCAGCAGCTCCTTGACGCCGATATCAGGCACGTTGTTACTCCCTATTTGGTCTTGGTACGGACACCCGCCGGTGGTGTTCGCGGACCTCCGCGCGGAGGCAGGGCGCGACCCGGGTCGACGAGGACGGGGACAGGTTTGTCTTCCCAGTGTAGAAGCGGCGGCGCAAAGGGGACAGCGCCGTGGTCGCTCCTATCCGGGCTGCTCCTGGCGGGCTTGCACCAGGGCCGCCTCCAGATCCTCGGGCAGCGGCGAGCGCACGTCGATCGGCCGGCCGGTCACCGGATGCGCAAAGGCCAGCCGCCCGGCGTGCAGAAACTGGCGGACCAGGCCGAAGCGCCCGGCCGTGCCGTACAGCGGATCGGCGGACACCGGATGGCCGATCGCGGCCAGGTGAACGCGGATCTGGTGCGTCCGGCCGGTCTCCAGTCTGACGTCCAGCAGAGTCGCGGTTGGTAGGCGCTGGCGGACCTCGAAGTGGGTTACGGCACGCCTGGGCGAGTCGGTCTCCAGCGAGATCCGCAACCGGTCACGACGGTCCCTGCCAATGGGCGCGTCGATCGTCCCCGAACGAGCTGGAGGATGACCATCCACCAGAGCCACGTACTCCCGGCTCAGCCGCCGCGAGGACAACAGCGTCTTCAGCGCTCGGTGCACAGCCTCGGTGCGCGCCACGACGAGCAGGCCAGAGGTATCGCGATCGAGCCTGTGCACGATCCCGGGTCGACCTGCCTCTCCGCCAGCGCTTCGCCCGGCCAGAGCCTGGGAGAGCGTGCCCGTCCAGTGCCCCCGCGCGGGGTGGACGACCACTCCCGCCGGTTTGTCAACGACCAGCAGGTGGTCGTCCTCATACGCGATCGCGTACTCGGCCAATGTTCCCTCGGCCTCCGACGGACCGTCCTGCACGGCGCTCGCGACCACCGTGGCCACCACGTCGCCGGCCTGGAGGAGGTGCCGCTTGGGCCGGGGGGTCCCGTTCACCTGGACGCACCCAGCCTCGATCAGCGTCTGGGCGGCGGAGCGCGATCCAAGTGGCCCGGCCAGAAACCGGTCCAGCCTGGTGCCCGCCTGGCCTGCCTGGACGGCCAGTTCGAGCCGGCTATCGGGCACGGATCGCGCGACGGCCGGGCCGGTTGCCGCGCTCGGCCCGCTTTCCCTCAAGCACCCAGAGCAGTGCCAGGACTCCGAACGTGATCGACATGTCGGCCACATTGAAGGCGGGCCAGGCCGGGAGCTTGATGAAGTCGATCACCGAGCCGGTGGCCACGCGGTCGATCAGGTTTCCCACCGCCCCCCCGATCAGCATCCCGGTGGGCAGCCACAGCCACGGACGCGTGGGGCGGACCAGGAAGTAACCCAGCAGGACGGCCAGGGCGAGCAGCGTGATCACCAGGACCAGCGCCCCGCCGCTGGAGAAGAGGCCAAACGCGACCCCGTTGTTGCGCACGTGGACCAGGTCGATGGCGGGGAGGAATTTCTGGCGGTCCCCCGGTGCGATGCCCGTGGCGATCGTGTGCTTGGTCAGCTGGTCGAGCCCAATGACGATGGCCAGGACGATCCCAGCCCGCAGGGACGCCCCCGCTCGGGTCAGCTTGGCTCGCTGGTCAAGGTCACCCGTGGTCACGAGCTCAGGAAGCGATCGCGCCCGTGATGA
>DASXCS010000048.1:0-305548 GCA_036490975.1 Solirubrobacteraceae bacterium | reverse complement strand
ACGTACATCTGGAAGATCTTCGCGGGTATTCGCGCTTGCAGCTCGGGCGTCAGGCCGAGCGCCTCGGGGTCCAGGCCAGGGTCGCCCTCGGGCTCTGAGCCGAGCGGATCCAGGCGCGCAGCGAGGTGGCCGTGGCTGCGCACACGGCCGACGAACGTGGTGGCGGCCTGGACCGCCTGGAGCATCTCTTCGCCTCCGACCGGAGCAGACACCGAAGGGCTGGCGGCTGCGGCAGCCGCGGCCGGTGCCGGTAGCGCCGGGGGGGCGCCGAGATCCACGCCAAGCGCCGCAAAGACATCCTCGTAGAAGCTGTGCTCGCCCTGCAGGTGCGCCTCGATCAGTGCCAGGAAGCGCCCTGACTCGGCGCCTTGGATGATGCGGTGGTCGTAGGTCGAGGTCATCGTCATGACCTTCTCGGCCCCGATGCTCGCCCCGATCCGCTCAAGCCCCACCGGGTAGCCGATCGAGCCCGTGGCGACGATCGTGCCCTGGCCGGACATCAGCCGCGGCACCGAGGCCACCGTGCCGAGTCCGCCCGGGTTGGTCAGGGACACGTTGCCCCCGCTCAGGTCATCGGCGGTCAGCGTGTTTGTCCGCGCCTTCTCAACCAGGGCGTTGTAGGCGTCCAGGAACTCGGTGAAGCTCAGCCGTCCGGCGTCTGCGATCACCGGGACCATCAGGGTCCGGCCGCCATCTTTGCGCTCGACATCGACGGCCAGGCCGAGGTTGCAGGCGTGGTCGTCGATCCGGTGGGGCTTGCCCTCCAGCTCGGCGAAGTGGTGGGCCATGACCGGCATGTCCTCGGTGGCCACGAGGGCGATGGCGTAGGCGATCAGGTGGGTGAAGGAGACTCGGTGCCCAGCCTCCTTGAGCTGGGCTCGGCGCTGCTCCAGTGCGGTCACGGTGATCGTCCGGAATGAGGTGGCCGTGGGGACCGACCGGCTCTGGTCCATGTAGCGGGCCAGGGCGGCCGCGCTGCCCTTGAGCAGGGTGCTCTCGGCACCCGCCGCGGCCGGAGCCGCGGGAGCCTGGGCGCCGGCCCCGTTGCCCCCGGCCGCCGCAGCCAGGACGTCGGCCTTGGTGATCCGGCCGCTCCGGGCGCTGCCCTGGACCCCGGCCAGGTCGATGCCCTCCTGGGCGGCGATCCGGCGGGCCACGGGTGAGGCGTCGACGCCAACCTCCTCGAGGCGTGGTCGATTTTCCCCAATTATTGAGGTTTTTTGACCACGCTCGCCCGGGGAAGACGACACACCGCTGGGCGTCGGGGCCGCCCCGGCTGTCGCGCTCATCCGCCCGATCACCTGGCCGACGGTCACGGTCTCGCCGTCCTCGGCCAGGATCTCGGTGAGCGTGCCTGAGGCCGGCGCGGGCAGCTCCATGTCCACCTTGTCGGTGGATATCTCGACCACCGTGTCGCCCTGTTTCACAGCGTCGCCAACCTTGACCGACCACTCCAGGATCGTGCCCTCGGTGACCGACTCGCCCCCGGTGGGCGTGACGATCTCAACCACCTCTCCGGCGGCCGACTCGGCGGCCCCGGCGTGCTCGGCCTCCGTGGCCGCCGCGGCCAGGGCCTCCTCCTTGGTGGCCGGAGGCGACTCCGCGGACACCGGGCCGGCGCTGGCAGCGGTGGTGGGCTCCTCGGAGGCGCCATCACCGTCGACCGAGGGGGTGGCGCCGTCGGTCGCGATCTCGGCCAGGACGGCTCCCACCGCGACCGTATCCCCCTCGGCGAAGTTGACCTTGATCACCGTTCCGGCTTTCGGCGAGGGGACCTCGGCATCCACCTTGTCCGTGGAGATCTCCACGATCGTCTCATCGACGTCGACCTGGTCGCCCACGTTCTTGCGCCACTCCAGCACGGTGCCCTCGGTGACCGAGTCGCCCATCGCCGGCATCACGACCTGGACAGTGCCTTGGGTGACCGCCATTAGTGGCCGCCTCCGTAAGTACGGCCACACCGAGAGGGGCGACCGGCGGATGGATCACAAAGACGCAGGAGGCGACGCGCAGCGCCGCTGCGCGAGTCCCCGAGGACGCAGTGAGACGCCGCCGGGGGGTCCTCGAATGTGAGCGTACTTGCGGGGGCGGGCACTAGCTCAACTGTAACGGCTGAAAGGGGGTCTGCCGGCGGCGTCGCCGGGTCTCCAGCACGAACCCGGCCGACCCTGCGAAGGGCCCCAAACCGCCCAGTACGGCGATCGTCACAGCCAACCAGTACGGGATCACCCGGGCCCGGGCGGCGGCGATGCAGACCAACGACATTCCGATCCACAGCAGGCCGTGACTGAGGCCCAGGATGAACGTGGCCGGCTCGGGGTTGCCGGCGGGAAACGCGCACAGCAGGAGGGCCAGATACACGCCCGAATGGACGAACGAAACGGCCTCCAGCCGCCCGAACGTGATTGCCCGAGGGAACCTCACGGCCGCCCACCCGGCGCCCTTGACCAGCGGCCGAGGTTCATCGACCGGAGGCCGAGAGCAGCGTGGCCATCCGCCGGAGGGGCTCGTCCGCCTCCGTCGGCCAGCGTTCGACGTCCGCCGGCCACCAGGCGAAGTCGTCATGTTCATGGTCGGGAGCCACGCTGGCCCCCTCGGCCAGCCAGGCCTGTCCGACCAGCAGGACCACCTGGCTGGGCAACAGGACCAGCGCCTCGACCCGCATCTCCTGGGCGCGCACAGACCACTCTTCGTGGAGCTCCCGGCTCATCGTCTCGGCGGGGTTCTCGCCGAGCTCCACCGATCCGCCCGCCCCCAAGGCCCAGCGCTCCGGCCAGGAGGCCAGCCAGGCCGCCCGGCGGCCGGCCAACCAGGAACCGTCAGCCGCTCGCACCACGCACAGAATCGACAGGCTGCGGACGGCGTCGTCGGCCAGCAGCCGTAGCGCCCACCGGGCCGGCTGAAGTTGAAGTTGTAGGCCGCCGGGAGTCGGGTCGAAATCGGCCAGCCGCGCCGCCAGGCCGTCGTAGGATGGCGATCCCCGGGCGCGCAGGGCCTCCAGCGCCACGTCGGCCGCCTGGGTGGCGTCGGGCGTGGGTTGAAACTCGTCCTCTAGCCACGACACTTCGATCGCCTCCGGCTGCCACGGGCCGCGGGCCAGGATCCCTGGGGGATGCGCCACGGACTAGACGGTATCGACGCCGTACCGGCGCCGGTACGCTGCCGCCGTGAGCCGACGTCTCAAGCACTGGGGCTGGGGTTATGAGGATGAGCAGCCCTCCTCCGACGAGCTGGGCCAGACCGCGGCGTTCCTGGCCGGACACCTGGGCTTCGGTTCATCCGAGCCCGAGCGGCCCGTTCCAATCGAGGATGTCTCACTGCCGGCGCCTCGCCTGGACCCGCCGAGCTCATTGCAGGAGATCTGCCGCCAGGACACATACGAGCGGACGCTGCACACCTACGGCCGCTCATACAGCGACGTCGTGAGGGCCTTCCGAGGGCGGTTCGACCATCCGCCCGACGTGGTCGCCCATCCCCGGGATGAGCGCGAGGTCCAGGCGGTCCTGGACTGGGCCGCGGAGGCCGAGGCGGTCGTGATCCCCTTCGGCGGTGGGACGAGCGTGGTCGGCGGCGTGGAGGCCGCCGTACCGGAGGCCCGGGCCGGCGTGGTCACGCTGGATCTCAAGGCGCTCGACCAGGTGCTGGAGGTCGATCACGAGTCGCTGGCCGCTCGGATCCAGGGTGGAGCCCTGGGCCCCGAGCTCGAGGCCCAGCTGGGCCAGCACGGCCTGACACTCCGGCACTTCCCGCAGTCCTTTCAGTTCTCCACCCTCGGGGGCTGGATCGCCACCCGGTCAGGCGGTCACTTCGCCACCGTGTACACCCACATCGACGACCTGGTGGAGTCGGTTAGAGCCCTGACCCCGAGCGGCCCATGGGAGTCCCGCCGCCTCCCCGGCTCTGGAGCCGGGGTCTCCCCCGACCGGATGCTGATCGGCTCCGAGGGCATCCTCGGAATCATCACCGAGGCCTGGGTGCGAGTCCGGCCCAAGCCCGACCGCCGGGCCTTGGCCGCGGTGGGGTTCGATGACTTCAGCGCCGGCGTGGCCGCGGCCCGGGCGCTCTCCCAGTCCGGGCTCTATCCGACCAACTGCCGCCTGATCGATGCCGGCGAGGCCCGGATGACGGGAGCCGGCGACGGCAGCCAGGCCCTGCTCGTGCTCGGGTTCGAATCAGCCCACCACGACGTCGAGCCGTGGATGTCGTTGGCGCTCGAGTGCTGCGCCGACCACGGCGGAAGCTGGGAGCGCCGGGGTGGCGGCGGGAGCGGGGCGGTCGGGACCTGGCGCGAGGCGTTCCTCCGCGCCCCGTACCTGAGGGACACATTCGTGGCCATGGGCGTCCTGTCGGAAACCTTCGAGACGGCCATCACCTGGGAGCGCTTCCCCGCCTTCCACGAGTCCGTCATCTCGACCGCCCAAGCTGCCGTGGCCGAGGTCTGCGGGGCTGGAACGGTGACCTGCCGGTTCACCCACGTGTATCCGGATGGGCCGGCGCCGTACTACACGATCCTGGCCCCAGCTCGGCGCGGGTCAGAGCTCGAGCAGTGGCGGGCGATCAAGCAGGCCGCCTCCGACGCGCTCATCGCGGCCGGGGGAACGATCACCCACCACCACGCGGTCGGACGCGACCACCGGCCCTGGTATGACCGCCAGCGCCCGGACCCGTTCGCCGCCGCGCTCCGCGGGGCCAAGGCCGCGGTGGATCCGGCCGGCCTGCTCAATCCGGGCGTGTTGATCGATCCCTAGAGGGTCGCCCGCGCCAACGCGTCCCGCTCAGAGCATTCGCTCGTAGACACGGTGGCGCTTGACCACCTGACCCCCCATCGCCTCCAGCCCGCGATTCATGTTCCGGTTGCTCTCCAGGATGAAGCCGCATTCGCCCCATTTCTGCCGCGTCTTCTCAGCCATGTCGTAGTGCTCCATATAGAGCAGCGCCGCCGCACCCGTGTGCTGGTGCTCCGGCAGGACCCCCAGAAAGCCCACGCGGACGTGGTCCATCAGCCGGTCCCGATTGAGGTAGTGCCACCAGCCCAGAGGGAGGAGCCTCCCCTTCATTCGCTTGAGCACCTGGTTGACGTCGGGAATTGAAATCGCGACCGCCACCGTTTCGCCATCGGCTTCGGCCACCATGAACCAGTCGCGCGAGTAGACCAACTGCATCGAGTGCGCGTAGTCATCCAGATCCTTCTTCGAGTAGGGAACAAAGCCCCAGTTGCGTGACCAGGCCGCGTTGTAGACCTTGGCGAACTCGTCGAAATCGCGGCGGAGCCCGCGCCGGGTCATCTTGCGGATCGTGATCCCGTAGGTCGTCCTCGCCCGCTCGGCGACCTCAGGGAGGATCGGCAGCACCCGAGCGCGGTCATGGACATCGACGAAGTAGGACAGCAGGTCCATGGCCTTGGTCAGACCGGCGGCCTCACAGAGCTGCTGGTAGTAGGGCGGGTGCCAGGATTGCCTGATTACCGGCTCGCGATCGAAGCCCTCGATCATGATGCCGCTCTCGTCGTTGAGGCGGAAGTCCATCGGTCCCACGATCCGGTCGCATCCCCGCTCCTTCACCCATGAAGTGGCGGCGTCCAGCAGAGCCGTGAGAACGTCCGGATCCTCCTCGAACTCCAGGAACCCGAACATCCCCCATTTCGCCTGGTGAAAGTCGTTGAAGGCGTGGTCGACCTGGGCCGTTATCCGGCCGACCACTCGGCCGCTCCGACGAGCCAGGAAGTACTCGGCCTCACCGTGGCTGAAGTACGGGTTCAGCCGGCGGCTGAGGTACAGGTAGCGTTCGACCCT
The DNA here is from genome assembly GCA_036490975.1 of Solirubrobacteraceae bacterium. GTDB lineage: Bacteria > Actinomycetota > Thermoleophilia > Solirubrobacterales > Solirubrobacteraceae > Palsa-465. The sequence goes on along the minus strand of DASXCS010000048.1, from coordinate 299,756 downwards.
GAGCGGCGGGACCCAGGGCGTCCCGGCGTGAAGGCGGAAGGGCAGGGCCACGAATTCGCGCAGGTCCTGAAGACCCTTGACCGGGCGTACGTCTGGGTGCATCGCGGCGCAGACCGTACCGGAGCGACTAGGCCGAACCGCCGTCCAGGGCGGCCAGCACGGTGGACGCTGACGGCGCAACGTCGGCCGGCAATCGCTCCAGCAGCTCCCGCCACGGCGGGTGGACGGCGATCGCCGCCCGGACCTCGGCCAGGGCCAGCGTCAGGTCGCCGCCCTGGGCCGCGCCGAGGCCGGCCCACAGCCGCAGCTCATGGTTGTCCGGGGCGAGGGAGCTGGCCTGCCTGTACACCGCCGCAGCCTCGTCGTGCCGGCCCTGACCGACCAGCTCGTCCGCTTCCCCAGCGAGTCGGTAGGCCTCGTGGACCCCGAGCAGCCGCCTGAGCTCAGTCAGCGGATCGGGGTGATCCTCGACCCGGAGTGAGACAAGCGCCTCCCATGGCTCCCCTTCCGGGCCGACGACAAGCAGAGCGGCGGACTGCTGGCCCCGGGCGTCCCCGCCGGCCTCCTGGGCCGCGTCCAGGGCATCGAGCAAGCGGGCGGCCAACGGGCTCTGCGCGGCCCCAAACGCTTCAAGCATGGCCGGCCAGACCTGCTCCGAGACCATGATGTTGGCCTGGCAGCTCACCCCCGGAGCCACGACATGGCCGGCGAACGGGATGCAGTCCGTTCCGGTGTGGGCCGCCGCCTGGCCCTGGGCGTCCACCACCGCCACCTGCCGGCTGGCCGCCGACGGGTCCTCGGCCAGCAGCAGCGCCAGGGCGGCGGGGGCACTCGTCCCCGCAGCCAGAAGCTCGAGGGCACGCGGGCCATACGACACCTCGGCGTTGGCCTGGGTGGCCACCGCCCCCACCCCCGGCGCCGCCCACGGGACGATCGGGCCGACCGAGAACCAGTGCGACTGGACAGCCACGCCCAGCTGACCGCTCTCGGGATCGTGGGCCACGATCGAGTAGGTCATGCTCGCACCCTACTGTGCGACGCTTGTCCGTCGATGGAGTCGATCGCCATCCTCGGCCCGGGAGGTGTGGGCGGCTTTCTGGCCGCGGCGCTGGCCCGCGCGCGGGCGCCCGTGACGATCGTGGCCCGCGAGTCAACGGCGGCTCAAATCGCCGAGCACGGCCTGGAGGTCAGGAGTGCGCGGATCGGCGACTTCACGGCCACGCCGGAGGCCATTTCGACGCTGAGCGGCCAAATGGATGCACTGATCGTGGCCACCAAGGCCAGCGGCCTGGAGGCCGGACTGGACCGGATCGAGGTCACTCCGAGCCTGGTCGTGCCGCTCCTGAACGGCCTGGACCACATGGACACCCTCCGGGCGCGCTACGGAGCCGGCCGGGTGGCCGCGGGGACGATCCGAATCGAGTCCGATCGGCCGGCCCCAGGGGTGATCGTTCAGTCGAGCCCGTTCCTTCGGGTCGACCTGGCATCAGACCAGGCTGAGATGCGCACGCGGCTGGAGCGCCTGGCCCAGACGCTCCAGGAGGCGGAGATCCCGGCCACGGTCTCCTCCAGCGAGGCCCAGATCCTGTGGTCCAAGCTGGTCCGACTGAACGCTCTCGCTCTGACCACGAGCGCCGCTGACCAGCCGGTGGGCTTCATTCGCTCAGACCCCGAGTGGCGAGCCACCCTTGAAGGCTGCCTCCGCGAGGCGTCGGCCGTGGCCGGGGCCGACGGCGCCCAGATCGACCCGGAGGCCCGGCTGGCCGAGCTCGATGACGCCCACCCCGGCCTTGGCTCATCGATGCAGCGCGACATCGCGGCGGGTCGTGAGCCCGAACTCGACGCGATTGCGGGCTCGGTTCTGCGGGCCGCGGAGCGCCACGGGATCGAGTGTCCGACGATCGCCCGGCTGACCGTCGCCGTTGCCCGGCGGGCGCGCGTCCCGACCCCTACAGCGGCGGCTTGAGAGGGGGCGCCGTCGCGGGCGCCTCCTCGTACTCGCGGGCGATCGCCTCCACGATCTCCTCCTCGGCCTCCTCGATGCCCTCGCCGTGCGAGCCGTCGCACAAAATCCGAAACTGCCCTGTCATCCCACCGTCGGCCTGGAGCACGATCCCGGGGAGCAACTCTTCGCCCTCGTCCAGCCCCAGCCGCTCGATGTCGAAGTGCGCCATCCCGATACCCCACGTGTGGTGATCGGGGTTCTCGCGGTCGTGGGCCGCCACACCCTGGCTTACGCGCTCAAGCAGCGCGGCGATCTTGGTCGCCGAGACCATCCACTACCCCCGCTCGATCAGCTCGACCCGGTAGCCATCTGGGTCACGCACAAAACAGAGCCGGTTTCCCCCTTCGCGAATCGTGTACGGCGGCTTCTCCGGCTCGATCCCCTGCTCCCCCAGCTGCTCAAGCGCGTCGTCCAGGTCCGACGTCGTGATCGCGATGTGGTTGTAGCCGGTCCCGAGGTCGTAGCTGTCCACGCCGAAGTTGTAGGTCAGCTCCAACCGGGGCTCCGGGCCATCGTCGGGTAGCCCCATGAACACGTTGATGGCCTCATCCCGGATCGGGATCCGGCCGATCTCCTTGAACCCGAGCGCGTTGTAGAAACCGACCGACCGGTCGATGTCGGTGATCCGGTAGCAGGTGTGAATCAGGCTCACGTTCAGCCACAGCCTACCCCGATAGCCTCTATGGGGTGATCATCGAACGGTCGATGAGCGAGGGGTGGCTCTCAAACACCTACCTGGTGGCTGACGAGCTGGGATCCCAGGCGGTGATGGTCGATGCCGGTGGCCCGACCCAGCCGCTCCTGGATGTCCTGCGGCGGATGCGACTCGACCTGACTCACGTGCTGCTGACCCACCACCACCACGACCACGTGGCTGAGCTGAAGAGCGTGCGCGAGCACCATCCACAGGCGGAGGTGCTGATCCACCCGGCCGAGCGGGAGCTCGTGGCCGGGGCCACGGGGACGATGGAGCCCGGGCAGACAATCCTGAGCGGGGCGCTCGAGATCCAGCCCGTGCACACGCCCGGACACACCGCCGGGATGCTGTCCCTGCTGGTGAACGGGACCGACGTGTTCACCGGCGACACCCTGTTCAAGAACTCGGTTGGGGGGGTGCGGGCGCCGGGCCATACGACGTACTCCGATCTCAAGAGTTCGATCATGGACAGGCTGCTGACACTGCCCGAGGCCACCCGGATCCATCCCGGCCACACCGATCCCACGACCGTGGCCGGTGAGCTCGCCCACAACCCGTTCGTGCGGATCTGGCGTGGCGAGGACCCGGAGGGCCAGGAGCAGTGCACGGCCTTCGGAGAGCCGGCCACACTGATCCTGTTCGCCACCGATTACGATGGCGGCCACAAGGCCTGGGTCCGCTGGCCGGACGGCAACGACGACATCGTCCCAGGGTCACAGGTACACAGGGGCAACGGAGCCGCGGGCGGCGGCATCCAGGCCTAGGAGGGCGTCGGTGGCGAAGGACAAGATCCCCACCTCCCGCGTGGGGCGAACGGCCAGGATCGGATCCCTGGCCGCCGGGCAGGCGATCAGGCAGGCCGGCACCCACGTGACCAATGTGGCCCGGACCCCGGACGGCCGCCGGGCCGCGCTGGAGCGCCGCCACATCGAGGCCGCCGAGCAGATCGTCGAGGCCCTGGGCCACATGAAGGGCGCGGCGATGAAGCTCGGGCAGGTCATGAGCTTTCTGGACGTCGGCCTGGTTCCAGAGGAGTACAGGGAGGAGTTTCAGCGCAAGCTGGGCAAGCTCCGCGACGCGGCGCCCACGGTCACGTTCAGGGACATGCGCAAGGTGATCGAGCAGGAGCTCGGCGAGCCGCTGCGAGACGTGTTTCAGGACTTTGAGGAGGAGCCGATCGCGGCGGCCTCGATCGGCCAGGTGTACCGGGCCAGGCTGCGCGAAGACGCGGACAAGCTGGGCGGCCGCGAGGTGGCCGTCAAGGTTCAGTACCCGGGTGTCGACGCGGCCGTTCGGGCCGACATGCAGAACCTGGGGCTGATTCTCCGGGTGCTCAAGCGGATCGCCCCGGGCATGGATCCACAGGCCATCGGGGAGGAGATCCGCAACCGGATCGAGGAGGAGCTGGATTACGAGCTGGAGGCGGCCAACCAACGGGCGCTGCACAGGATCTTCCGTGGCCACCCGTTCATCGTGATCCCGGAGGTCGTTGGCTCACTCTCGCGCCAGCGGGTGATGGTCTCCGAGTACGTTCAGGGAGTGGCGTTCGAGGAGCTCAAGACCTACCCCCAGGATGAGCGCGACCGCGTGGGCGAGATCCTGTTCCGGTTCTACTTCGGCTGTCTGTACCGCCACCGCCAGTTCTCGGGCGATCCGCACCCCGGCAACTCGATGCTGCTCGGAGACGGTCGCATGGCCTTCCTCGACTTCGGCCTGTTCAAGCGCATGCCCCCGGGCTCGGTCGAGCTGGAGATGGATGTGGCCCGGGCCGTCATCGCCGGCGATGCCGACAGCATCATGCGACTCGGGACCGAGACGGGGTTCTTCCCGCAGCCCGAGAAATTCGACCGCGAGCGCGTGCTCGAGCACTTCCGAGCCGCCACGTCCTGGTACACGGTGGACGAATACGTCCAGCTGACCCCGGAATACGCCACCCAGGTGCTGATTGACATGAGTGATCCGCGGTCGGAGTACTTCGGCCAACTGCGCCACGAGTCCGCGCCCCCGGACCACATCTTCGGGCGGCGCATGGAGGTGCTCACCCTGGCCGTCCTGTCCCAGCTCCACGCCCGGGGCAACTTCCACCGCATCGCCCGGGAATGGCTCTATGGCGATGATCCCGCCACCGAGATGGGGCAGCAGGAGGCCGCCTTCTACGGCCGCACCCAGGCCCGCCAGTCGGTTCGCTGAGCCGACCGGCCGGCGATCGTTTCCTAGACCTCCTGGATCTGCATCAGGCTGGTCGTCCCCGGCCGACCGCTGGGCAGCCCTGCCGTGATGCCCACCCGGGCCCCGGGCTTGACCCACCCGAGTTCAACCACCCGCCGCGCGGCGTCGGCGATCAGCGCCTCCGTGACCTCGTGACGGCGCATCGAACCCGCCTGGACGCCCCACATGAAGCTGCACCGGCGAACGGTCTCCCGGCCGGGGGACAGGGCGAAGATCGGCACCTCGGGCCGGTGGGCCGAAATCAGACGAGCCGAGCGCCCGGACAGAGTGGGGACGACCAGCGCGGCCAGGTTCAGCTCGCGGGCCGCGGCGCACGCCATGTAGGCCACTGTGTAGGCAGGGTCGCGGGCGTCACGCCTGACCCGGCCCTCGTTCCAGGTCTGGTAGTCGGCCGAGCTCTCGGTCCGCTTGGCGATTGCCGCCATCATCTCGACCGCCAGCACGGGGTGAGCCCCGATCGCCGTCTCCTGGGACAGCATCACGGCGTCGGTGCCGTCGAGGATCGCGTTGGCCACGTCTGCCACCTCGGCCCGGGTGGGGCGGGTGGAGGCGATCATCGAATCGAGCATCTGGGTCGCCGTGATCGACGGTCTGGCCAGCCGCCCGGCCGTGTGGAGCAGGCGCTTCTGGACGATCGGGACATCCTCGATCGGCAGCTCGATCCCCAGGTCGCCCCGGGCCACCATCACGCAGTCGGCGGCTCGGATGATCTCCTCGGCCGCGTCCACGGCCTGGGGCTTCTCAATCTTGGCCACCAGCGGCAGCCGCGTGTGCCGGCGCACGCTCGTCACGTCCTCGGCCGTGCGCACGAACGACAGCGCCACCACATCCACGCCGATCTTCTCGCCGAAGGCCAGCATGTCCAGGTCCTCCTCGGGGACGGCGGGCAGCCCGCGGGTGGACCCCGGGATATTCAGGCCCTGCCGCGAGGCCACCGACCCGCCGATCTCCACCAGCGTCCCGAGCTCGCACGTGTTCGTATCGATGCCCTTCACCCTGAGCCGGATCGCCCCGTCGGCCAGGTAGATGACGTCCCCCTCATCCACCGCTGCGGTCAGGCCACCCCAGCTGACGGAGATGCGGTTCTCATCGCCGACCTCGTCGGTGCCGCAGGACAGGATCAGCTCATCACCGGGCTTGAGCTCCGCGATGTCGTCGGTCAGCCGTCCGATCCTGATCTTGGGTCCCGGCAGATCCTGGAGGATCGCCACCTGGCGGCCAACCCGTGAGGCGGCCTCGCGAATCCGCTCGGCGTTCTCAGCATGAATCTCCCGGTTGGCGTGGGAGAAGTTGAGCCGCGCCACGTCCATCCCGCCGTCGACCATGCGAGCCAACGTCTCAGGATCGCGGCACGCCGGCCCGATTGTGGCCACGATCTTGGTTCGGCGCATCTACCGCACGCTACTCGACTCCACCGACCACGGCGGGCACATCGATCACCTCGCCATCGGCGGACAGCCGGCCGCCGTCGCGCAGGTCGCAGATCAGGTCCCAGTGCACCGCGGACTGGTTGACCCCCCCGGTCTCCGTGTACGAGCGGCCGAGCGCCAGGTGGACGGTGCCGGCCATCTTCTCGTCCAGCAGGGTGCTCCCGGTGGGCCGGTCGACACCGCTGTTGGTCCCGATCCCCAGCTCTCCGAGCCGCCGGGCTCCTGCGTCCGTGGCCAGGGCGGCCTGCAGGCGGGCATCGCCGCGAGCCGCTCGCGCGTTCACGACCTCGCCGTTCTGGAAGCGCAGTTCGACGTCCTCGACCTGCGCTCCGCGGTGGTTGGACGGGATCGTGAAGCGGACCGTGCCCGTGACCGAGTCTTCGAGTGGACCGGTGAAGACCTCGCCGCTGGGCATGTTCTTGCGCCCGTCGGAGTTGATCCATGTCCGCCCACCAACCCTGAGTCGCAGGTCGGTTCCCTCGGCCTCGATTCGGACCTCGTCAGCCTGCCCCAAGCGCTCGACGAGCCGAGCCTGACCCTGCGAAAGCTCCTTCCAGGCCGCCACCGGATCCGCTCGATCCAGAAACAGCGTGCGGTTGAAGAACCGCTCGTAGTCGGCCAGGCTCATCCCGGCCTCCTGGGCCAGGGCGGCCGTGGGCCACAGCGTGGCGCACCAGCGAAGACGCATCCTGGTCTCCAGCACAGGGGCCGTGGCCCGAGCGACCGCAGCCACGAGCTTCGGATCGACGCCCGACAGCGCCCGGGTGTTGGCAGGCGCGTCGATTCGTACCCAGCCGTCGACGCCCTCCAGCTCAGAAACGGCCAGCGGGGCGGGCTCGGTCAGGTGCCGTTCGCGAGCGTGGGCGTAGAAATCCTCCAGGGCGCCGGGGGGGGAGAGACGGAGCAGTGGCCAGGCGTCGCGGTCCAGGATGGCTCGATGCAGTGCGCTCACGACGGGCTCGGCCAGCGTGCCCGCCACGACCATCACCTGATGGCCCGGGCGAACCTCCAGGCACCAGTCGCACAGCAGCGCGGCGAAGGCGTCCGGATCGATCACGCGGCCAGCGCGGCCCGTTTCAGCTGCGCCACCACGTCGCCTCCGACCGGGTCGGCATGACCCGCCCAGGCCACCGACGGCTCCAGCCCGGCAAGCTTCTGAATCGACTGGCGTGCCTGGTCTGTGTCGATATTGAACGCCGGATGCGGGACCCGGGCCGGACCCTTGATCCCGGTCTGCGGATCCAGCGTGTAGAAGCAATCCGAGACCAGCGCCACCCGGTCGGACTCCCGGAACAGTCCGAACAGCCCCGGGGCGTGCCCCGGCAGCTCGACCACCCGGAACCCCGCCACCGCGTCCCCTTCAGTGAGCGTGCCGGCCACGGTCACGGCACCGCCGTCCCACACCGGGAGCAGCCGGGATAGCACCACCCGGCCGTGCGGGGCGAGCTTTGAGAAGTCGAAGTACGGCCGCATCGGCTCGGGGGACTCGGCGGCCTGCCGCTCAGCTGGGTGGCAGTACACCGGCGCCCCCAGGCCTGGCGCGCAACCGCGGTGATCCGCGTCCGCATGCCCCAGGACAACGCGCCTGATCCCGCCCATCCGGGCCGCAGCGGCTCGGACAGCCGGAGTCATCGCGGAGATCCCGGCGTCAAACACCGTCACCCCTCCGTCGTCCTCGAGCAGGTAGACATTCATCGTCTTGGTCGGAAAGCCGCCGCGCACCAGCCAGACGCCGTCGGCCACCCGCTGGGGCTCGGCCGCCTGGGCCCGGGTGGTCAGGCGAGTTCGCAGGTTGTTCAGCTTGCGCAGGCGCTCCTCGGTCCTGGAGCCGGCGGGCGGCAGAACACCCAGCTGGCGGGCGATCGAGCCCGAGTCCAGGTAGGCGTCGTTGTGCTGGATCAGGTCGTCGGCCACGGTCAGGACATCGCAGCCCTCAAGCTCGAGTTGGGCACCGTTGGGGGTCAAACCCTCAAACGGCCCGGGGCCGGCGAATGTGGCGCGGGCGCGCCAGCGCACGGCCGTCCGCTGGCGGGCGCCGGTGCACTCAAGGACCTCCAGGGAGAAATCCGGGAAGGCGGCAAACACGGCCGCGAAGTAGGCGCGCACGCCGGCCGGGCCAACCAGATCCTGGCCGCCGACCAGACGATCGACGGCGTCGGGAGCCCACATCGCCGTGGCCTGGTCGAGGTCGTGAGCGTCGAGGGCGGCGAAGTAGCGCTTGGCGATCTCAGTCGCGGAGGCCATGGGACCGGCGCAGTGTACGCGCCGCGAATATCGTCCGCCCCCATGCCCACGTGCCCAGCCCTCCGTCTCGCCGCCCCGGGATGAAGGCCCACCGAGAACTGGGGCGCGGCGAGCGCGTGCTTCCGGGCCTGTGGCGGCTGCGCCTGCCGCTCCCCTGGCCCGGTGTCCCGCACGGCAACGCCTGGGCGATCGCCGCCGGCTCGGGGGTCGTCCTGATCGACACCGGCATGCATGAGCCCGGCTCGCTGGGCCAGCTCGAGCGGGCCATGAGCCAGGTGAACCTGCGCCTCGAGCATGTCCGGCTCCTGGCCTGTACCCACGCCCACTCCGATCACTGGGGGCAGGCCGCCCCGATCATGGACCGGGCCGGTTGCGAGCTGTGGATGCATCCCAACCACGAGCACGCCACCCGGGCGGCCACCGACTGGGAGGCCATCCTGGCCCAGCGCCTGGAGGTGGCCCGGCAGAGCGGTGTGCCGAGCGCAGCCCTCGAGCGCTACGCCGAGCGCTCGACGGCCCAGAAGCGCAATACCGGCGTGGCCCGCGTTGTTGAGCCCGCCCGGCCGCTGGTGGACGGGGTTCAGATCGAGACCGACCTGGGACCCTGGCTCGCGTATGAGACGCCCGGTCACGCGCCGTCTCACGTCTGCCTGTACCAGCCGGACCGCCGGGTCCTGATCTCGGGCGACCATGTCCTGGGGCGGATCTCCCTGTTCTACGACTACGGCTGGACTCCCGATCCGGTGGGCGAGTTTCTGGGCTCGCTGGATGTCGTCGACCGGCTGGATGCCCGCCTCGGTCTGTCGGGCCACGGACGCCCGTTCGTGGACGTCCCCGGTCACATCGAGGGCTCCAGGCAACTGGTCACCGAGCGGCTGAAGGCGACGCTGGGCGCCCTCGGAACCGAGCCCAAGCTGGCCGTGGTCATCGCCGGAGATGTACACGGCCAGCCGCTGTCGGAGACCAACGCCTCGTGGTTTCTTCAGGAAACGCTGTGCTACCTGACGCACCTGGAGCGCGAGGGGCAGGTGCTCCGGGAGCCGGACGGCGACACGGTCGGGTGGCGGCTCGCGTGAGGCGTCCGCACTTTTGGCACTTTCGGCCGACACCCGGACGCGCGATGTGCAGAAGGTGGTCGTATCCGTACCTTTCTGCACCCACGCGGCCCACACGCGGCTAAAGAGTGCCGAGGTGGGCAACCGGCGCCGTGGCGTCGCGGCGACAGCTCGGCCGCCCTGCCCGCCGAGGCAACGCGCGGGTCTGAGATAGGGGGAGCGGAGCCGCGCCAGACGCCTCCCACCCGCCAGCTTCCCCGGGGTCGTCCCAACCTTGACACGCTCGTGTCAAGGTTGTACAGTGGCCGACCTCGTGCGCATCGATGAGATCCTGGCCGCGGCCGAGGAGCCGGTCTTCTCGTTCGAGTTCTTCCCTCCCAGGACGCCCGAGGGCGAGCAGACGCTCCGCCGCTCGCTGGAGGCGCTGCGGCCGCTGGAGCCGGACTTCGCCTCGGTGACATATGGGGCGGGGGGTTCGACGCGCGGGCGCACCCTGGAGATCACCAGGCTGATCAAGGACCTGGGGATTGAGGCCATGGCCCACCTGAGCTGCGTCGGCTCAAGCCAGGAGCAGCTGCATCAGATCCTGGACGGGATACAGGACGCCGGGATCGACAACGTGCTCGCGCTCCGGGGCGATCCCCCCCGCGGAGAGTCCGAGTGGCGGCCCCACCCTCAGGGACTGCGGTACTCGACCGAGCTGGCCACGCTGATCTCCTCCCGGTACTCGTTCTGTGTCGGTGCCGCCTGCTTCCCGGAGATTCATCCCGACGCTTCCGACCAGGCCTCCGACCTGCGCTTTCTGCGCCAGAAGCTCGACTCAGGGGTGTCGTTCCTGATCACCCAGCTGTTCTTTGACAACGAGCTCTACTTCCGCTTCGTTGAGGACGCCCGCGCGGCCGGGATTGAGGCGCCGATCATTCCCGGGGTCATGCCGATCACCGACGTGGGCCAGATCAAGACGATCACCGGGATGTGCGGGGCCACGATCCCGCCCGCCCTGCTCGAACAGCTGGAGAGCCGCTCGCACGACCCCGAGGCGGTCCTCCAGCTCGGCGTCTCCTACGCCACCCTCCAGTGCGCCGAGCTGCTGGCCCGCGGAGCGCCGGGCATCCACTTCTACACGCTCAACCGCTCGCCGGCCACCCGGGCCATCCTGTCGGCCCTGAAACTGCTCCGGCCCTGGGTCCGCCGCGAGGTCGTGCGGACCGCGGCCGAGTAGCCGCGACGAGCTTCACTCCTGGGGCGGCATGATCTCCAGGCCCTGTGCCACCCGGGGCTGGCCCTCGTACTCGTAGCGAACATCGATCTCGTCGTTGCGCTTGTACGTGCCGATGCCCCAGAAGCCCAGGAACCAGGCCCAGCGGCTGAGCTTCTCCTGAATCAGCTCGCGCTCGAACAGCAGCTCGCCGCCTGAGACCTCATAGTCGACACCGAGCTCCTGGGGCACGCCGTTGACATAGACCTCAAACGGCGTGCGCACGCCCGGAGGGAGCCTGACGCGCCAATGCTCCATGGGGATCAGGCACCCCCCGCGCAGACCCCGTCCAGTCCGCAGTCATGGCTCAGCCAGCCGGTGACCAGGCCATGGGCCCGCCTGGCCAGCCCCTGGCCCCGCAGGCCCGGAGCGACCCAGACGCGCAGCGCCGCCCGCCGGGCCTCCCAGTTGACGTCGGCAATCCGGACCTCACCGCGGCAGACATCCGATCCCTCCTGGAGGATCGTCAGCGTCAGGAGCCGCCCGGCCCGCAGCTCGTCGGGGGCCCGCTCGGCCCTCGACCCGAGGGCGGCCCCGCTTGGCGGCCGGTCCTCGCCCAGCGCCTGATGGAGCCGACGGTCGTCCTGGTAGGCGATCAGGATCTCAGGAATGTCCCTCTCCATCGACTGGCGCAGCGCCACCACGCCGTCGCTCAGCGGAGCGTCCAGGCTCGGAAAGGAAGGCATCGGAGGCGGACCGTACTGTGTTCGCGGTGGCTGAGGTGATCGCCTACAGCATCCGGCGCTCGACCCGCGCCCGGCGCGTCCGGGTGGCGGTTGATCACACCCGCGGCGTCGAGGTGGTGCTCCCGAAGCGGGCTCGGCTGGATGAGGCCGAGGCCGCCGTGGCCGAGCTGCGGCCATGGATCGAGCGCCGGCTGAAGGAGGTGCAGGCGACGCGGGCCGCCGTGACGGCGCGCGGTGACACGGTGCCCTACCTCGACCTGACGCTCACGCTGGTCGACCAGCGGGGCCGTACCCGCGTGCACCGCCGCGGGACGGAGCTGCTGGTGCCCGAGGGCCGGGCCCGCCTGCCAGCGCTCGAGCGCTTCTACCGCCGATCGGCCCAGGTCGAGATCTCCGCCCGCCTGGATCGGGCGTGCGCCTGGGCCGGCACCTCCTATGAGCGTCTTAGCATCCGTGGCCAGACCAGCCGGTGGGCCAGCTGCTCGAGGTCGGGGACGATGAGCTTCAACTGGCGCCTGCTCCTGGCTCCCGAGGCGGTTCTGGACTACGTGATCTGGCACGAGGTCTGCCACCTGGAGGTCATGGATCACTCGCCTCGGTTCTGGAGCCTGGTCGCCCAGCGCTGTCCTGACTATCGGGAGCACGTCCGCTGGCTGCGCCGGCACGGCGCGACGCTTGTGCTCGAGTAGCCCCGGCGAGTCACGATTGGCCGGGCGCTATCCCACGCGGTCGCGCACGGCCCGCCCCAGCGCCGCGTATGAGTCCTCACCCCGGCGAGGCTCGATCACCCGGCGGCGGATGCGGCCCAGAAACGGCTCTGTGGACCCGTCACCCCGGACGTCCAGGCCGGCCTGCACGCTCGGCGAGAGCCGTTGGGGCCCGGCTAGCTCGAGCCGGGCCACGACCTGCTGCACGGGGGCGAACCGCTTGATCTTTGTGTCGACCGTCCGGCGAGGGGCGGCCTGGGCCAGCTCCCTTCCGTTGGCCCTGAGGGCCTTCAGCGCCTCATCCAGAGTGTCAAACCGGGTCCGAGCGACCCGAGGCCCGGAGCGGACGGTGAGCCGCCAGGGCACGCGGCGCTAGGACCGCTCCCCGATCGGCTCGTAGTCGCGCCCCCGCTCGCCGGTGTAGATCTGGCGCGGTCGGGCGATCTTCTGCTCGGAGTCGTCGATCATCTCGAGCCACTGAGCGATCCACCCGGCGGTGCGCCCGATGGCGAACAGCACCGGAAACATCTCAACGGGCATGCCCAGCGCCTCGTAGATGATCCCGGAGTAGAAGTCGACGTTCGGATAGAGCTTGCGCTCGACGAAGTAGTCCTCGTTCAGGGCGATCTTCTCGAGCTCGAGCGCGATGTCCAGCAGCGGGTTGGTGCCGGTGACCTCGAACACGTCATAAGTGGCCTTCTGGATGATCTTGGCCCGGGGGTCGTAGTTCTTGTACACCCGGTGGCCGAAGCCCATCAGCTTCTCCTTGCCCTCCTTGACCCCCTCCAGGAAGTCCGGGATGTTCTCCTTGCGCTCGATCCGGCGCAGCATCTTCAGAACCTGCTCGTTGGCGCCGCCATGCAGTGGGCCGTACAGGGCGCCCACTCCCGCGGCCACGGCGGAGTACGGATCGACCTGGGAGGAGCCGACGCTCCGCACCGCGCTGGTGGAGCAGTTCTGCTCGTGGTCGGCGTGGAGGATGAACAGGACATCGAGCGCGCGCTCGAGCCGCGGGTCGGGCTCGTACTTGAGCTCGGTCATCTTGTAGATCATCCCCAGGAAGTTGCCCGGGTAGCTGAGGTCATTGTCCGGGTACACGTACGGCTTGCCCTGGTTGTGGCGGAACGAGAACGCGGCCAGCGTGGGCATCTTGGCGATCAGCCGGATGACCTGGAGGTAGCGCACCTCCTCGTCCTTGATCGCGTTCGCCTCCGGATAGAAGGTCGAGAGCGCGCCGACCGAGGCCAGCAGCATGCCCATCGGATGGGCGTCGTACCGGAATCCCTGCATGAACTCCTTGACGTTCTCATGCACGAACGTGTGGATCGTGACCTCGTGAGTCCACTGGTCGAGCTCGGGCTGGGTGGGCAGCTGGCCGTGGACGAGCAGGTAGGCCACCTCCAGAAAGCTGGACTTCTCGGCCAGCTGCTCGATCGGGTAGCCCCGGTACTCCAGGATCCCCCTGTCGCCGTCGATGAAGGTGACCGCAGACCGGCACGACGCGGTGGCCATGTAGGCCGGGTCGTAGCTGAGCAGACCGAAGTCGTCCTCGTGGGTTTTGATCTTGCGCAGCTCGGTGGCCCTGATCGCTCCGTCCTCGATCGGCACCTCGTACTGCTTGCCCGTCCGGTTGTCGAGGATCGTCAGGCTGTCTGTCGAGGTCGCTACGCCGGATCCGTCGTGTTGCTGGGTCTCAGTGGTCATCGCACTCCTCTGGCGCTAGCCGGATCATCTCGGACGGGGGCATCAGGACACACGATACCCCTGCTGTTTGAGACGGAACCGCAGTACCCGGGCGGCGCGCTGCGTGACTACTTTTCGGTGATGATCGCGGTGGCGATCGCAGCCGCGGCCAGAAGCAGGCTGACCAGCACCACCGCGCGCTGACCGAGCTTCCCATAGGGAAACTCGGGGACCGTGAGTCCGACCGCGGCCAGCGCCACCGCCCAGACCACAAACAGCGACCCAGCCACGTAGAACGCGACCTTCGAAGGTTCAGCGGCGGCCACCAGAAGGGTCACGGCCGCGAGCCTACCGAATGACCGGTGGCCGGCGCGTCCGCCGGCTGGCCTTCGGCCGCGGCCTGGTAACGGCTCTCGGTGGCCGCCCGCTGGCCCTGGTAGTGGCTGCCCAGTCCCGGGCTGCCATAGGGCCGCAGGGCGGGCCGGTCCAGCGCCATGAATGAGAGCTGGGCGATCGGCAGCCCTGGGTAGAGCTTGATCGGTACCCGGGTCAGATTGTTGAGTTCCAGGGTCAGCGTTCCGTTCCAGCCCGGGTCGCAGAATCCCGCTGTGGCGTGGACGATCAGACCGAGGCGCCCCAGGCTGCTCTTGCCCTCAATCCTGGCCACGATGTCATCGGGAAGCTCGACCCATTCGAGGGTGCGGCCGAGGCAGAACTCGCCGGGGTGGATCACGAACGACTCCTCGGGGGCGATCATCACCTCCTCGGTCAGGTTGTCCGGCGGGTCACGCAGGTCGATGGCCGAGGCCCGGTGGTTGTGGAACACCCGGAAGGAGTCCCCCAGCCGGAGGTCCACGCTGGCCGGTTGAACCAGGCCGGGGTCCCAGGGGTCGATCCGGATCCGTCCTTGCTCCACCAGCTCAAGGATCGTGCCGTCAGACAGAACCGACGCGGGTTGCGCGCTCACTGGGCCCAAGTCTGCCAGCGCCGCCGGAGGATCGCTCAGCGGGTCATGACCTGCTGGCGCTGAACGTCTCCTCCTAGCACTTGGTCGGCTTGCCCTTGAGGTACTGAACCACGGTGCCGTGAACGTGCGATCCCTTGGCCGTGCCGGAGTAACTGCCCGTCTTGGCATGCGTCAGAGCCAGAGCTCCCGCCGCGCTCAGGAGGGCTGCTGCACCTACCAGCCGATGAGCCCCGGTCGCCCCATCTCAATCAGCGGCCCAGTGTCCGTGCCCGAGCCCGCACGCTGCGGACCCTGGCCGGCGGTCGCGGCGCCGGGTCGCCATGTGGCCCTCGGCGCGGACGGCGCGGGAACGGCCTGGGCGAATGGGGGTGCTGACGCTTGACGCCGCCGTCCTCCTCTGAGGAGGCGTCGTCCTCGGGCTTCTGCTTAACCGCCCACCAGACAATGGCGATCAACCCTATTAGGGGGATCTTGAGCGCCAGCATCAACCACACGAAACCCCACGTCACGACAGCCCGATCCTACCCGGATCGCGGGCTCGTGTCACTGCTGAGGGGGCCCCTAGGTCCGCAGCCAGACAGGCTGGGCGGTGAACTGGGTGATTCGCCGGAGCTCCGCGACCCGCTCGGCGATCTCATCCCCGGTCAGGCGGGTCAGCCGCTCCACGCCGAACTCCTCCACGCTGAATGAGGCCACCGCCGTGCCATAGGCCATCGCCCGCGCGAACAGCTCATGGCCCGGTTCCTCTCCGGGCTGGGCGGCGATGTAGCCGATGAACCCGCCGGCGAAGCAGTCGCCCGCGCCGGTCGGATCAACCACGGTCTCAAGCGGGAACGCCGGCAGGGCGAAGAAGCCGTCCTCACTGATCAGCGCCGCTCCGTACACCCCCTGCTTGGCCACGACCAGGCGCGGCCCCCATTCCCTGATCCGCCGGGCCGCCCGGACCAGGTTGGGCTCGCCGGTCAGCTCGCGGAGCTCGGAGTCGTTGAGCATCACGCAATCGACCACACCCATCGTCTCGATCAGCGAGTCGCGCGCGGTCTCGATCCAGAAGTTCATGGAGTCCAGGGCGACGAATCTGGCCTGCTGGCACTGCTGGCGCACGGCGCGCTGGAGGTCGGGCTGGATGTTGGCCAGAAACAGAAGGTCCGCCGAAGCCGACGGCGCAGAGAGTTTGGGATCGAAGTCCGCGAACACCCCGAGCTGGGTATCCAGGGTCTGGCGCTCGTTCAGATCCCAGCCGTACTCGCCCCGCCAGAAGAAAGTCTGGCCGCCGGGCACGTGCTCGATGTCCTCCGTCCGGATACCGCGAGCCCGCAGGACGTCGTATTCCTCCTCGCCGAAGTCGTCGCCCACCGGCCCGACGACCTGGACGGTGTCGAAGAACGAGGCGGCCAGCGAGAAATAAACCGCCGAACCGCCGAGCATGCGATCTCGGCTGCCCAGGGGCGTCGTGACGGCATCAAAGGCAATCGATCCGACGACGGTGACAGACATGAGGCGCGGAGGCTACCGAGCGGCGCTTTACTTGATCTCAGAGCGATGCCGCTTTACGACTTCCTGTGCCAAGCCTGCGGGCAAACCTTTGAGGCCCGGGCCTCCGTCGAGGAGCTCCCGGTGTGCCCGCACTGCGGCGCGGCCGAGACCGAGCGGCGGCCGTCGCCCTTCGCCGGGCCCTTCACGGTCGGGCTGCGCGGCGCCGCCGCCCGGCGCTCGAACGCCCAGCGGGAAGCCCGCGAGGAGCGCCGGCGCGAGCAGCGGGCCACGCGCCAGAAGCGGACCGACCGGGGCTGAGGAGCAGGGCTGGCCCCTCCGAGGTCGAAAGAATCTCTCGCAGATACCGACCGCACCGCCCGGATACGAGCCCAGCCGGTTGAGGATGTAACCCATTCTGCCGATTGGGTTCCTATCGTGATGGACATGGTTCTGATGCCCTTCTCCTCCTTCTCACGAAACGCAGCTCGGACCGCTCACCGCCGTCGCCGCGAGGCCAACCCCGCGAGTGGCCAGAGCACCGAGCCGCGTCGCCAGGCCGCCATGGGCATCTCCGTCCAGCCGGTCCACGGCCACCACTGCATCTGCGAGCGCTGCCAGCGGCAGCCTCGCCGGCTGTAGGTATTCGAGCAGCTCTAACCAGCCGCTGCCGCGGGGGCAGGCACCCCGGCGGGCGATCGCTTCACTGACTGGCGGGCGGGCGCCCGGGCCAGCGCCGCCCCGATGCCCAGGAGCGCCCAGGTCGCGGGATCGCTCAGGAAGTCGTCGTAGACGAGGGTGTGGACGACCAGCCCGACGAAAGCTGCGGCAACGGCGGCCCGGACCGGATCCCCGCGGGCGCCGTACAGCAGCATCACCGCGGCCGCCACCAGCAGCCCCAGATACACCAGCTCACCGATCACACCCTGTTCGGCGGCGATCGTGACCGGCAGCGTGTGCGACGTGTCCACTCCGCCCGGACTGGTCGGGTTCTGGCGGTGGTATTCCGTCTGAAAGCTCCCGGACCCCCAGCCCCAGACCGGCCGCTGGCCGAACATGCGCACGCCGCCGCTGACCAGGCTCCCGCGCCCGCTGAAGACGCCGTTGAAACCCTGTTCCAGGCCGAAGGTGTGCGGGGAGATGGCCAGCGCCGCCGCCCCCACGGCGACCACCCCCACGATCGCCACCACGGCCCGGGACACCCTCCAGCGCACCGCAGCCGACGCGACCAGTCCAGCCAGCAGAGCCCCCAGGCTCGAGCGCGACAGGCTGACCACGAGTCCGACCCAGAGCAGCGCGAGCACGAGCGTCGCGGCGATCTGCTCACGCCGATCGCCGTCGTAGAGCAGGGTGACCGCCAGCAGGACCATCGCGAGGGCCAGAAACCGGCCGAAGATGTTCGAGTCATAGAAGATCGAGTTGGCCGCGAAGTAGGTGTGGTCGGCGTTGGTGGCGATCAGTTTCGGGTTGAGGAACACGCTCCGGGTGGCGTACTCCACGAACGCCACCAGCGTGAAGGCAATCGCCAGGCCGGCCACCACCACCAGGCACGTGCGAACCAGCCGCGGGCTCCAGTCGACCCGGCTCAGAAGGCAGAAGGCCAGCGCGAACGGGGCGTAGAAGAAGACGACCTGCTGAAGGGCGAGCTGAAAGTCCAGCGAGTAGGCCGCCTGCACCGCGTACAGAACGACGTACGCCGCCAGCAGCCGCCCGAGCCAAACGGCCGCCGTGGCCGCGGGCGAGGCCGTGGTGGCGACGCTCTCGTCGCTCGCGCCGGACTCACGACTCCGCCTGAACACGGAGGCGACGTCGGCCAGCGTGGCCGCGGCCAGCACGACATAGAGCGGCACGAGCAGGTTCGAGGTGGTCCCGCCCAGAGTGATCGGAATCCGGAAGGGGAGGGCCAGGACCACCAGCGGGGCCAGCAGCCAGCGCCGCCGGGCGATCACGACGGCCAGGACGACAATCAGCCCGAGTCCCGCCACTCCGGCGAGCGCCGCCTCCAGCGGATGGTGGTGGAGCACGTGGAGCCTGGGCGAGTTCCACACGTCGGCCAGCAGCAGGACCGGGGCCAGGATGAGCAGACCGATCATGGCCAGCGCCCGGGCTCGCTCGGTCCGAGCCAGCAGGACTCCGGCCGTGAGCGCCGCCAGCACGATCACCCCTGCTTTGGGCAACGGTCCGTTAACCAGGGCAAAAGCGATCACGCAGGCATGATCCACTACCTTCTTAATTGATGCCCCAAGCGAAGCGGCTGGTCGCCGTCCTGGGCGCCGTGACCTTGCTCAGTGGTTGCGCCACGACGGTCAAGCCGCCCGGGGGCCGCGGCCAGGTGGACAGCCCCTTGACCAACGACCCCAATCGCGTCGCCTGCCTCCGAGCGGCGCATCTGCCCGTCCACGAGGTTGGTCGCACGACGCTGCAGATCGGCCCTCTTCCGGCGGGGGCCACAGTCAGGTTTCAGCCCACCGCAGGGCTGGCCGAGGGACTCCAGCTTCAGGGTGTTCGCTCGGCTCAGGGAGCCGAGGTCATCGGAGCGGCACTCCTGTATCCGCACCAGGCACCCGACTGGCAGCTGACGGCGATCGAGAACTGTCTCGGGGCGGGGGTCAAGGAGCCCAAGAGCTAGTGGTGACCGTCGTGCCGGCGGGTGCGCGCCCGCGCCGCGTCGCCGCCTCGACGGCCCTGCGCGGCGAGCGGCTCTACCTGACGCTGGGGACGGGGGCGCTGGCGCTGGCCGCGCTCTCACTGCTGCTCCCCTCGACCCCCAGCTACGACTCATGGGCCTGGCTGATCTGGGGCAGGGAGATCGTTCATCTGGGCCTGCATACGAGCACGGGGCCGAGCTGGAAGCCGCTGCCCGTCCTGTTCACAACCGCCTTCGCGCCGCTCGGCGCCGCCCAGCCCGACCTGTGGCTGGTCGTGGCGCGGGCTGGGGCGCTGATGGCCGTGGCGATGGTGTTCCGGCTGGCCTACCGCGTCACCCGTGGGCTCGTATCGACAGGACAGACGAGCACCGGCCCCGCGGGGTGGGCCGGACTCGGCCCGGCGCTGCTGGCCGGGCTGGTGGCGGCGGCCAGCCTGATCAACTCGGGCGGATTCATCGTCGAGAACGCGCTCGGATACTCGGAGGGCCTGGCCATCGCGCTGATGCTGATCGCCGTCGAGCGCTTCTTGGACGGCGCGCGACGCCAGGCATTCGTGGCTGGGTTCCTGGCCTGCCTGGACCGGCCCGAGCTGTGGTTTGTGTGGGTGCCCTTCGGCGCCTGGCTGTGGTGGCGCGATCCGGGCTCGCGCCGGCTGGTCCTGGCCCTGTTCGTCCTCACCCCGGTGCCCTGGTTTCTGCCCGAGCTATGGGGGTCCGGCCAACTCTTCCGCGGCGTGGCCCGGGCCCACCATCCGAACCCGGGCACCCCGGCCTTCAGTCATTGCCCGCTGTGCACGGTCTTCGACCGCGAGGCCTGGCCGACGCTGATGCGGCGCGTCAAGCTGCCGGCCATCCTGGCCCTGGCCCTCGCCGCCGCGGGGCTGTGGCGCGCCCGCGGCTCCTGGTGGAGGGCATCGCGGACCCCCGAGGCCACCCGCGCCCGGCTCTCCCTGGTGGCGCTCGGGGCGGCGGGATTCCTGTGGTGGCTGGGCATCGCAGCCGAGACCCAGGCCGGGTTCGCGGGCAACCGCCGCTACCTGGAGCTGGGCACCGCGCTGGTGGCCATCACCGGCGGCGTGGCCTGGGGATGGATCGCCAGCGCCGCCGCGAGCGTGCTGGGCCGGCTCTCTCTGCGGCCGGCTCGCTCCCGCCGGCCACGACCCGCGGTCGCGCTCGGCGCCGGCCTGCTCGGCGCCGTCGCGGTGCTGGTCGGCGCACCGCCCTGGATCGGCCGCAACATGATCAATCTGGCGGCCGCCCGGCACGCCCTCAGCTACCAGGCCGGCCTTCGCTCAGACCTGGCCGCCGTCCTGGCCCGGTCGGGAGGAGCCGGGCCTCTGGTCGGCTGCGGAACCGTGATGACCGAGGCCTACCAGGTGCCGATGGTGGCCTGGACGCTCGGACTAGCCCCGGGTCGCGTCAAACCTCCGCCCAGCCACTTGACCGGGACGCCCTGGCCGGACGTGATCCTTCAGGATCGAGCCCACCCGGGCTCTGCACTGCTCCCTGCGCCTGGCCAGATCGCCGCCTGGGAACATGCGGGGGCGCGCTACGGGCTGCTGGCTCGCACGCGCTCCTTCACCGTGTATTCAACCTGTACTCATAGGGTGGGGCGCTGATGGCCACCGTCACGGCTCCCACCGCTCCCAGTCGCCGGTTTCCCCGCGTGGTCGACGTGCCCCAGCCCAGGTGGCTCATGCGCATTCCCAACTGGGCGATCGCCGCCGCCGTGCTGGTGATCCTGCTGGCCGTCTCGGCCTACATGCGCACGCGCTACCTGTCGGTCCAGTTCTGGATGGACGAGGCCATCACCACCGGGATCTCCTCTCACCCGCTGGGCGCGATCCCTGGCCTGCTGCGCCACGACGGATCTCCTCCGCTGTTCTACTTCCTGCTCCATTTCTGGATGCAGGCCTTCGGCACCAGCGAGTCGGCCACACATTCGCTCTCGCTGGTTTTCGGCCTGCTCACGGTCCCCGTCGGGATGTGGGCCGGCTGGAGCCTGTTCGGGCGCCGTGGCGGGCTGATGGCCGCGACGCTGTTCGCCTTCAACGCCTTCCTGAGCCGATACGCCCAGGAAACCCGCATGTATGAGCTCATGGGGCTGCTGGGGCTGGTGGCCACGACCGCCTTCATCCACGCCTTCGTGTACCGGCGGCGCAAATACCTGGTCCTATTCGCGGTCGCGCAGGCGTTGATGCTGTACACGCACGCCTGGGGAGTGTTCTTCGCCGCTGGCGCGGTGCTGACCGTGATCCCGATCTGGCTGGCCAGCGAGGACCGGCGGGGCATCATGCGCGACGCGGTCATGGCCTTCGTGGGAGCGGGGATTCTGTTCCTGCCCTGGCTGCCCAACTTCATCTACCAGTCCACCCACACCGGGGCTCCCTGGGCGCCGTCGCCCCGGTTCGGCGCCCCGGTCCTGATCTCCAACGACCTCCTGGGTGGCCAGGGCGTCACCGCGGTCCTCGGCCTGGGGGCGATCGCCGGGCTGGCCCCGCTCCTGGCCCGCCGCTACCGCCGCACCCCGGAGGCCACGCTCCTGTGGACGCTGGTCGTGCTCCCGCTGGCCACGCTGGCGGTCGCCTGGCTGGCCTCGCAGATCAACCCGGCGTTCGTGTCCCGGTACTTCGCTCCGGTGCTGGCCTCGATGCTGCTGCTGGCGGCGTGGGGATGCGCCCGCTCCGGGGTCGTCGGCCTGGTGGTGATCCTGCTCAGCATCGTGTTCCTGCTCCAGGAGGCGCCGTACGTGCATCCGTTCAAGAGCGACATGCGCGACGTCTCAGGCGAGCTGACGCCGCTGCTGCACCGCGGCGACCTGGTCGTCGTGGCCCAGCCCGAGCAGGTGCCGCTGTCCTACTACTACCTGCCCGCCGGCCTGAGCTATGCCAGCACGCTGGGCCCCGTCTCTCAGCCCACGTACATGAACTGGGTCGACGCCCTGAATCGGCTCCGCCGGGCCACTCCGGTGGCCACGCTGCACCCCCTCCTGGCCCGCCTCAGGCCGGGCCAGCAGCTGCTGTACGTCCGGCCGCTGACCGAGGGCTCAGAGAACTGGAAGGCTCCCTGGACTCGGCTCGTGCGTCGCCGGGCCGCGCAATGGGGGGCCCTGTTGGCGGCCGATCCCCAGCTCAAGCAGATCGCCTGGGCTCCTCATAACTATCGTGGTGACTGCTGCGTTCCAGACAGCGCCATCCTGTACCGCAAGTCGTGACCAATGAGCCGACCCCCACACACGCCGCGTCGCCGGCGTCACAGATCACCCCTGAGCGCCCCGTCCTGGCGCTGGGCGGCGGCCCCGCCGGTCTGACGGCGGGTTACCTGCTGGCCAAGCAGGGCCGGCCCGTGATCGTGCTCGAGTCCACCGATCAGGTCGGCGGGATCGCCCGCACCGAGGTCCGCGACGGCTACCGGTTTGACCTCGGGGGACACCGGTTCTTCACCAAGTCCCGGGAGGTCGACGACCTGTGGCACGAGGTGCTGGGAGACGAGTTCCTTCGCCGGCCCCGCCAGTCGCGGATCTACTGGAACCACAAGTTTCTGGACTACCCGCTGCAGGGCATGGACGTGATCCGCAAGCTTGGCCCGGTCGAATTGACGCGGGTGGGCCTCTCCTACCTGTGGGCGCTGGCCAAGCCCAGCCGCCGCGAGGACACCTTCGAGGAGTGGGTCTGCAACCGCTTCGGGCGGCGGTTGTTCAGCCTGTTCTTCAAGTCCTATACCGAGAAGGTGTGGGGCGTCTCGACCTCGGAGATCCGCGCGGAGTGGGCCGCCCAGCGGATCAAGGGCCTGTCCTTCATCGCCGCCGCCAGGTCGGCGTTCTTCGGCAATCGGGGCAACAAGATCACCTCGCTGATCTCATCGTTCAACTACCCGCGGTACGGCCCCGGCCAGATGTGGGAGCGGATGCGGGACGAGATCGTGGCCCACGGCGGCGAGGTCCGCCTGAACGCGCAGGTGACCCGGCTGCGGCTGGCCGGCGGTCGCGTGGTCGAGGTCGTGGCCGGCGGGGAGACATACACGCCATCGCATGTGATCTCCTCCCTGCCGCTTCGGACCACGGTGGGGATCGCCGAGCCCGAGCCGCCGGCGGACGTCCGGGACGCGGCCCGCGGCCTGCGCTACCGCGACTTCCTGACCGTGGCCCTGGTGATCGAGGACGAGCAGATGTTTCCCGACAACTGGATCTACATCCACGACCCAACCGTCCGGGTGGGCCGGATCCAGAACTTCCGCTCCTGGAGCCCGTCGATGGTCCCGAATGAGACCGACGCCTCAATCGGGATGGAGTACTTCTGCTTTGAGGGCGATGAGGTCTGGAGCATGGCCGACGACGATCTGGTGGCGATGGCCACGCGGGAGATCCAGGAGCTCGGACTGGCCCGGGCCGACCGGGTGAAGATGGGCTTCGTGGTCCGGGTACACAAGGCCTATCCCATGTACGACGCTCAGTACGGCGAACGGGTGCAGGCGATAAGAGGATGGCTGGCCGGGATCCCGAACCTGATCCAGGTGGGACGCAACGGCCTGCACCGCTACAACAACTCAGACCATTCGATGCTGACCGCGATGCGAGCTGTGGAGAACATCCTCCGGGGGACGGATCACGACATCTGGGCCGTCAACGCCGAGAGCGTCTACCACGAGGAGCACGTGGACGACGAGCACCCCTACGTCGACGCGCCGGAGACCCCGGCCATGGAGCAACCGCTGGCGTGATCGGACGCGGGCGCGCATCGCTGACCGTGGCCGCGGTGTTCGCGGCACTGCTGGTTCCGGCCGCGGACGCGCTCGCCCAGGGGTCGGCGGGAACGCCGGGGCTTCCCGGCCAGGGTTCGGGCAATCTGATCACGCCGTTCGCGCCGCAGGGCCCCACCCTGACCCAGCCCACGACCACTCCGACGGTCGTGAGCACATCGACCAACGGCGCCGGACTGACCGGAACCGACGCCATCGCGATCGGAATCGGCGCCGTGCTCGTGCTGGGCGGGATCTCGTTCTTCATCTGGCGCGACGCCCGCAAGCGGGCCCCGGTGCGTCAGCACGCGGCCACCGCAGCCGCGGGCGGTGGCTCGGGTCCTCGTCAGCGCCCCCAGAAGAGCCGCAAGCTCAGCCCGGCCGAGAGGCGCCGGCGCAAGCGAGGTAAGGCCCGCTAACGCCGCTGGGCCTAGGCGGCCGCCCGATCGACCTGGCCACTGTCGTCGAGGGCCTGAAGCCGCCGCTGGGCCCGCTCCAGCTGTCGGCGGAGCGTCCGGTTCGTGACGCCCTCATATCTGGCCATCTCCCCGTAGCTGAAGCCGAGCGCCCGCAACCACACGAGCCGCTGCTGGCGCACGGACAGGAGTCTCACACTCTCCACCTGCTCCCGGCGCCAGACCAGCTCCTCAGGCCCGGCGTCGGTCGCTGACCGCAGGTGGGGCATTTCCTCGAATGCCCGTTCGAGTGATGCCTCCCTGGCCTCCAGGCGCATCAGCCGCAGTGCCTCCCTGACCGCTGTGCGGACCAGCCATGCCCTGGCCCTCCCGTTCTCCACGCCCTGGCCGGGGCAGATCAGCCCGGTCCAGGCCACCTGACACGCGTCCTCAATCACCGGCGCCGGACCCAGCGTCGTCGCTCGCACGACCTGCGTGAGCCGCCGGTTGAAGGCGCAGTAGAGCCGGATCACGTCGCGGGGGCTGAGCGGGGCATCAGGCGTCGAGATCGGCATGGTTCATCTCCATATCAACTCTAATTGAGACTAAATTGATGCATAAGACACTACCAGAGTCTCAGTGCGATCGCTACCGTCGTCTCGTCTCGACCACCACGCAAATAGGGGACGACATGAATCTGCTGGCCGCTGTGACCGCCCACCCCGATGCCGGAGGCCTGCCTGGCAGCAATGTGCTCCAGCAGCTCGTCAACGGCGCGCAGGCGTGGGCGCTGGCCATTGCCCTCCTGGGAGCATTCGTCGGCGCCGCGGTGTGGGCGATCGCGTCACACACCCAGAATCACCACTATGCGGCCCGGGGGCGGATGGCCGCTCTGATCTCGGGCGCCTCGGCGCTGGTGGTCGGCGCGGCGCCCGGACTGGTGAACTTCTTCGAGCGGCTGGGCACCACGGCTCATTGAGACGCCTGGCCCTATTGGCGGTGTGTGTGGCCCTGGGGTTCGGCGTCGGCGCCGCACCCGCGGCCGCGTTCAACCCGATCAAGGCCTTCTGCGGCGTGGCCGGCCTGGCCAGTGGCGTGCTCGGCAAGGCGTGCGACGTGGCCCAGGATCCCGGCCGGATCCTGGGTGCCGGGAAGCAGATCCTGGGTGGGCACATCGGGGGCGCCGTCAAGACGATTCTGGGCGACGGCGGCGGGGCAGCCGCCTCCGGCCTGAAGGCAGCCCTGAGCCTGGCAGCGATCGGAGCCTGGGTGCTGGGCGGGGCCAAATTCGCGCTCCATGAGACGGCCAAGGTCCTGTCCGAGACGACGAATCCGGACCTCCGAACCAGCTGGTTCTCGGCCACCTACTGGCGGGTGGCCGGGATCGCCAGCCTGCTCACTCTCCCGTTCCTGTTCGCGGCCGCGATCCAGGCCCTGGCCCGCTCGGACATGGCGCTGCTGCTCAGGACCATCCTGGGATACCTCCCGCTGGCCATGCTGGCGGTGAGCGTGGCCGCGCCGGTCACGATGCTGCTGCTGTCCGGCTCAGACGAGCTCTCGGCTCTGGTGTCGTCCGCCGCCGGCAGCCCGGGCAGCCGAGCGCTTGGCCTGGGAGGAGTCCTGGCCGGAGGACTGTCCGCCCTGACGGGGTCTCCGTTCCTGATCGTTTTCCTGGGTCTCCTGACCGTCGCAGGGACGATCGCGCTGTGGATGGAACTGCTGATGCGGGAGGCCGCGGTGTACGTGGTCGTCCTGATGCTGCCCCTGGCCTTCGCCGCGTTCGTCTGGCCGGCTCGCCGTACGTGGGCGATCCGAGCCATTGAGGTGCTGGTGGCCCTGATCCTGTCCAAGTTCGCGATCGTGGCCGTGCTGTCCCTGGGCGGAGCGGCCATGGACCAGATCGGCCACAGCATCACGGCCCCGGTCCTGGGCCTGGTGCTGGTGGTGATGGGAGCGTTCGCCCCTTGGGCTCTTCTGCGGCTGGTTCCCCTCGCTGAGCTGGCCGGCGCCGCGATGGAGTCGCTGCGTGGCCAGGGCCGGGTGCTGGCCGGCCGCGCCGAGTATCCGGCCGCCGCGGCACTCGCCGTCGACGAGTGGGCGACCACCACCACAGCGGAGATGCGACGGGCGGCCCAGGACGTGGAGCCGGTGAGCGCTCGGCCAACCGCCTCCGGTGAGTCAGCCGGCGATCTGGGCGATTTTGATCGCCCAGCCAGCAATATCTCCCAGGACGGCGGTGGCCATGCGTCCTCGGATCCGGAGGAGGCCGGCCCGGAGCCGTTCGCCCCGGGTGCCGGCGCAGAGGCTGCGGCTGGGTCTGAGCCCGGTGCTCGGCTGCCCGGCCTGCCCGATATGTGGCAGGCCGACGACCTGAGCTGGCAGCCATTGGTTCTGGGAGCGCAGGAGGGCTGGCCCCCACGGATCTGGCCACCCGCCGACGGTGAGGCGGAGCAGCCGGCGGAGGCCGATGGCCTGCCTCCACTGGGCGAGTTCCCGTCCGCCACCGACCCGCCGCCGGCCAGCGAGGGGCCGCCGGCCACCGACCCACCGCTCCCCGACCCACCGCCAGCCGCCGCCTGATGGCCGAACGCCTGACCTATCGCTTCGGGCCCGTCGAGCGGCGCGGCATCTTCGGGGCCGCCAGGGCCGGGCAGGTGCTGGTCCTCGGCCTGGGCTTGGCGGCCTGCGTCGCGATCCTCGACGCCGTCCCGTCGATCGGCGGGGCGTTCACGGCCGGCCTCGTGGCGATCGCGGCGGCGGCCCTCGGCTTTGTCCCGCTCGGCCGCCGGACGGCCGACGAATGGGGTCCGCTCACGATCGCATTCGCACTGCGGCGGATCTCAGGGGCGGCCCGGTTTCACTCGCGAGCGCCGACCCGGGGGGCCGGACTGAACCCTGACCGCAGGCCGCGCGTCGGGGACGCTCAACCAGACCCGCCCGGGTCGCTGAGCGGAATCCGGATCCTTGACCAGCCCTACGGCTCCGGGCGGATCGGAGTGATCTCGGCCCGAAAGGGGCGATGGCTCACGGCCGTTCTGGCCTGCCGGGTGCTGGCCTTCGCGCTGCTCGACCCGGAGGCTCAGGAGCGCCGGCTGGCCCGTTGGGGCCTTGTCCTGAGCACCAACGCCTCGACGGCCGTGCGGCGGATCCAATGGCTCGAGCGTACGGCCCCGGCTCAGGTCGATGAGCTGGCCCGCTGGCTCTCGGCTGAGCGGGATCCGGCCATCCCGCTCCGCGGGACTCCGATGGTCGAGTCCTACCTGGAGCTGATCAGCACCACGGCCAGGGTCAGTCACGAGCACGAGATCCTGATGGCTCTCCAGATCGACTCCACACGGGTCCGCGAGCGGGGACCCGATGCGGCCATGCGGGCGCTGGTCGACCACACCGAACGCCTCGCGCAGGGTCTCGAGGCCGCGGAGGTAAGGGTGCTGGGAGCGCTCACCCCCGGCCAGCTGGCCCGGGTTCTGCGCATCGGCTTTGACCCCTTCGCGCGGGCGGAGCTGGCCGCGCTTGACGCCGCCGACCCGAAGCGCACCGACGCGGCTGAGAGCGGATCCTGGCCGCTGGGAACCCGGGAGGGCTGGGATCACTACGCGAGCGACGGCGCGCTGCATGCCACGTTCTGGATCGGAGCCTGGCCCCGCGCCGACGTATCACCGATGTTCATGGACGCGCTGCTCGGCCGATGCAGTGCCGTGCGCACCGTGGCCGTCACGTTCGAGCCGATCTCGGCGGAGCGATCCACGCGTGAGGTCGAGGCTGCCGTGACCCGGGACCGCGCCGACCGCGAGCTCCGACACCGCATCGGCCAATCGGAGACGGCCCGGCGCCGCCAGGCCCAGGAGGCCACCCTGCGCCGCGAGTCCGAGCTGGCGGCCGGGCACAGCGAGGTCCGCATGGCCGGGTTCGTGACCGTCAGCGGTCGCGATCCCGACGACCTCAACCGGGCGTGCACAGAGGTCCTGGAGCACGCGGCCCGAGCCCGACTGGAGCTGCACCGGATGTACGGCCAGCAGCCCGAGGCCTTCACGTTCACGCTGCCGCTCTGCCGGGGGCTGCGTTGAGTCTGCGCCTGGTCGAGCGGCCCGCCCATCGCTGCACGACCCGCCACGCCCAGGCGGTGTACCCGTTCATCGCCGCCGGTGGCCTGGGCGGCCGGGGCGTGTTCATCGGGCGAGACGCCAGCGGCGAGGCGTTCTGCTTTGACCCCTGGGTCCTGTACGGCGACGCGCTGCTGGACGACCCGAACGTGATCGTGCTCGGGAAGCTCGGGCAGGGTAAGAGCGCTCTGGTCAAGACGCTGCTCTGGCGGATGCTGCTGTTCGGGCGCCGAGCCTTCGTCCTGGACGTCAAGCGCGAGTACGGTCCGCTGTGCCGCGCGGTGGGGGTCGAGCCGATCTCGCTCGCGCCCGGAGGCGGTCCCCGGCTCAATCCGCTGGCCTCACGGCCCGAGGAGCACGCCCAGCTCGAGCTGTTGCGGGCCGTCACGATCACCGCCATCGGCGGACCGCTGTCGCAGATTGAGGGCGCGGCCCTGCGCGAGGCGCTGCGGGCGGTACGCCTCAGCCGGGTCCCCGAGCCCGCCCTGCCCGACATCGCCGCCGTCCTGTTCTCGCCGCTGGAGGAGATGGCGCAGCGGCTGCGCACCACCGTTGAGGGGCTGGCCGCCGATTGCAGGCGGGCCGCATTGGCCCTCCAGGACCTGTGCGAGGGCCCCCTCCGCGGGATGTTCGACGGGCCCACCACTCCCGGGCTCGACCTTGATTCCAAGCTGGTCGTGCTGGACCTGCACGCCGTCCGGGACTCCCCGGCGGTGGGCATCCTGATGGCCTGCGCCACGGCCTGGATGAGCGCCCTGCTGGCGCGGATGTCCGAGCGGCCGGGTCGGGAGCGCCTGATCAACGTGGCCGATGAGTCGTGGAAAATCATCCAGCACACCGGGCTCGGGGACTGGTTTCAGTCGAACTTCAAGCTGGCCCGCCAATTCGGCGTGATGAACCTGGTCGTCCTGCACAAGCTGGCCGACCTCCAGACCGTCGGCGACGCCGGCTCGCGCGCGTCGCGGATCGCCGAGGGGCTGATCGCGGACGCCTCCACCCGGGTCGTGTACCACCAGGACGAGAGCCAGGTCGAGGCGACCCGCCAGCTGCTCGGCCTCTCCCAGAGCGAGTCGCAGCTGATATCGCTGTTGTCGGCGGGCCAGGCCCTGTGGCGGGTGGGCAGCCGCTCATTCGTGGTTCAGCACCACCGCTCCCGGATCGAGACGGGACTCACGAATACGGACACGGGCATGCGGATCAGCGAGGCCGCCGTGACTCGGGGATGAGCCGGTCACGAGCGACCCATGAGGCCGTCTCCGATGAGGCCGTGCTGGTCGTGATCGGGACCGTGGTCGGGATCTGCGCGCTGGTCTGGCTGTGGGGCGGGGTGGCCGGGGCGGTCTTCGGCCGGGGCTGGCCGGGTACGGGCGGCACCGATCTGCTCGGTGTCCTGGAGCACCTGCCCACCCACCTGGGCGACCCGGCCCTCGCCTGGCCGGCCGCGAGCAGGACAGAGCTGCCCGGCCCGGCCGGGTTCTACGCCGGGCTGGCCCTGGTGGCCGCCGTGGGGGCCGGTGTCGTGGTGGTCGCCCGGCGGATCGGTGGTGGTTTCCCAGGCCGGCACGGCGGCCGCGGGGCCCGGTGGGCCGGAGGGGCGGAGCTCCGGGCGCTCCGCGCAGGCGCGGCGGCGGGTCAACCGGCCCGGCTGGCCCTCGGGGTTCTCCGGGGACGGCGCCTGTACGCCGAGCAGCGCCACGCCGTGGTCGTGTTCGGGCCCCCGCAGTCGGGAAAATCTGCCGGGGTGGCCGTGCCGGCGCTGCTGGAGTGGCCCGGCCCCGCGGTGGCGTCGTCGATCAAGTCGGATCTGGCCGCGGTGACGCTGGAGCGCCGGCGGAGCCTGGGCAGGGTGTTCGTCTTTGACCCGTTCGGCCTCTCGGGCCAGAGCTCGCACACCTGGTCGCCGCTGGCCGGCGCGATGACCTGGGATGGTGCGCTGGAGGTGGCCTGGCGGCTGGCCTGCGCAGGAGAGGTCGACCACCGGGGCACCGAATCGGGCGACTTCTGGGCGATGGCCGCTGAGCAACGCCTGGCCCCGCTCCTGTACACAGCGGCCCGGACCGGCGCCGGCGTGGATGCGCTCGTGCGCTGGACCTACGGCCAGGGCGCGCGCGAGCTGGACTCGGCGTTGGCCCAGGCGGCGGGCCAGGCCGAGAACGAGGGCGAGCTGGCCGATGCCCATGCCGCGTATGACGCCGTCCGGGCCTTTGAGACCCAGGCCGACCGGACCCGGAGCTCGATTGAGGCCACCGCCCAGACGCTGCTGCGGGCCTATCGCTTCGCGCGCGTGGCCCGGTCTGCCGACAGCTGTGAGATCACGCCCGATGCACTGCTGGATGAGCCGGCCACGCTGTACCTGATCGGCGACGCGAAGGCGTCCAAGCTCCTGCGGCCGATCTTCCTGGCCCTGCTGGGCGAGATCGTCGACCGGGCCTACGAGCGGGCGACCCTGGCCGGCGGCCGGCTTGACCCGCCGCTGCTGCTGTGCCTGGACGAGGCGGGGAACGTGGCTCCGCTGCCCAACCTGGCCGAGATCGCCTCGACAGCTCCGAGCCACAACATCCAGCTCGTCTCGATCTTCCACGATCTGTCCCAGGCCCGGAGCCGGTACGGGCGCCAGGCAGAGACCGTGATCAACAGCCACCGCGCGCGGCTGCTGCTCCCCGGCGTGGCCGACCTGGAGACGCTCCGCTACTTCGCCGGGCTGCTGGGGGAGGAGGAGATCCGCGAGGTCACTCGGACGACCGGCGCCGGGGGGACGACCCGCTCCAGCGCCAACCGGCGCCGCCCGCTGGTCCCAGCCGAGGCACTGCGACAACTCCCCGCCGAGCACGCGCTGCTCGTTTACGGCCGGCTGGCCCCGGCCCAGCTTCGGCTCCGGCTGTGGTTCCGGGACCGCAGGCTCCGCAAGCTGGCCGGCATCGGTGGCACGGGATGAGCCTTGCCGAACCCGGCGAGGAGTCGTGGGAGGCCCAGGACGGTCCACGCTGGCCATTGATCTGGCACGGCCTGTACCCGATTGAGCGCTGGATGTGGTTTGAGCAGTTGTGGAGCGACGTGTGCCTGCTCCGCAGGCGGTATCACCTGGCGGTGCGATCGGGCTGGTGGACCGACCAGGTCCAGGTTGAGGCGCTGGCCGCTCTGGCCTCATGGGTGGCGCGATATGACTCGGGCGAGTGGGATGACCCTCCGGGCAAGCTGGCCCTGCTGTACGACCTCGAGCGTGTCGCCGCCCTGCTCCGGGACGGACGTGATCCATTTCATCCCGAGCGTGACCGGGCCGCCTACGTCGCCCACCTGCTCGAGTTGGGTTGCCAGCCCCCGTCGGTGCGAGAAGATGGCACCTCCCGCACCCAAGGAGACCATCCATGCCCCTGAGCAGGCAACGTCCCGGATCCAAGCCCGAATCCGCCTCAGCCCCCGAGTCGGAGACCGAAGGCCTCGAGCTACAGCTGCCCACCCACCGGTTGCTCAGGCGCGGAATCGGCGACGGCGCGGCCTACGAGCAGATCTCCGCCGAGCTCCTCCTGGATGGGCAGGCACGCCTGAACCTGGCCACGTTCGTGACCACCTGGATGCCCTCGCTGGGCGGCCGCCTGATGGCCGAGACCGCCGACAAGAACATGATCGACAAGGACGAATACCCCCAGACGGCCGAGATTGAGTCTCGGTGCGTGGACATCCTGGCCGACCTGTGGAACTCCCCTGAGCACGAGACGGCCACGGGCTGCTCGACCACCGGCTCCAGCGAGGCGGCGATGCTGGCCGGCCTGTCTCTGAAGTGGCGCTGGCGCCAGCGCCGCCAGGCCGCGGGACAGCCGTCCGAGAAGCCCAACCTGGTCATGGGGGTCAACGTCCAGGTGTGCTGGGAGAAGTTCTGCCGCTACTGGGACGTGGAGCCACGATACGTCCCGATGGAGGGAGAGCGGTTCCATCTCGGGGCCGAGGAAGCGGTCGCGCTGTGCGATGAGAACACGATTGGCGTGGTGGCGATTCTGGGCTCGACCTTCGACGGCAGCTACGAGCCGGTCGCCGAGATCGCCCAGGCGCTGGATCAGCTCCAGGAGCAGAAGGGCCTCGACGTGCCGCTCCACGTCGACGGCGCCTCGGGCGCATTCGTGGCGCCATTTCTGGCCCCCGAGCTCGAGTGGGACTTCCGCATCGCCCGGGTGCAGTCGATCAACGCCTCGGGCCACAAGTACGGACTCGTCTATCCGGGGGTCGGCTGGGCGATCTGGCGCAACGAGGGGGCGCTGCCCCGTGACCTGGTCTTCGACGTCAACTACCTGGGCGGCCACATGCCCACGTTCGCCCTGAACTTCTCCCGCCCCGGAAGCGAGGTCGTGGCCCAGTACTTCATGCTGGCCAGCCTGGGCCACGACGGCTACACCAGGGTGATGCGCACGGCCCAGAAGGTGGCGCTCCATCTCTCATCGAGCATCGCGAGGG
Source organism: Solirubrobacteraceae bacterium (assembly GCA_036490975.1). Taxonomy (GTDB): domain Bacteria; phylum Actinomycetota; class Thermoleophilia; order Solirubrobacterales; family Solirubrobacteraceae; genus Palsa-465. The sequence goes on along the minus strand of DASXCS010000048.1, from coordinate 266,994 downwards.
TCGGCCCCTACCGGCTGATCTCGGACGGCAGCGAGCTGCCCGTGTTCGCGTTCACGGTCAAGGACGCCGTCAAGAACTACACGGTCTTTGACGTCTCGGACCGGCTCCGCCAGCGAGGCTGGCTGGTGCCCGCGTACACCTTCCCGGCCAACCGAGAGGACCTGAGCGTGCTCCGGATCGTCGTCCGGGCCGGGATGACGATGGAGATGGCCGACCGCCTGCTCGAGCACCTGCACGAGCAGACCGAATTCCTGGAGTCGCTGGAGGGGCCGTTGCCGAGCGAGAAGCGCAAGCCGTTCTCCCACACCTGAGCGCCGGCGGGCCGCCCCGAGCCGGACGGCTGTTCTAGGCGGTCCGTCCGCCCGCAGGCGGCGGCGCTCAAACAGAGCCCGGGTCGGGGCCGATACGCACCTCGTGGGGGTCCGTCGAATCATCCTAGTCACCGCGCTGGCGCTGGCCCTTGGTGCCACCGCCGCAGCGGCCCGTGTGCCGCAGTACGGCCCGCCGTTGCCGATCAGTCCGTTCAGTAATCCCAGTTCGTACATCAACGCGTTCGCCAACTCGGCCTGGGGGCCCGCCCGGACCGACATGGGAGTCGACTGGATACCGGCGCACAAGCTGGCCGTGCGGGCGATCGGCGACGCCGTGATCCTGGGCTCGGACAGCCATGCGGACTGGCCGGGACACCACATCATCTGGTACCAGCTCCTCGACGGCACGCACGCCGGCGACATCATCTACGTGGCCGAGCACCTGAAGAAGCTCGTCCCGGCCGGGAGCTTCGTCCGGGCCGGCCAGAAGATCGGTGTGGCTCTGCCCGGCTATCCGTGGACGGAATGGGGCTGGGCCACGGAATACGGCTCGCCGGTGGCCTACCCCTGCTACAAGGTGGACGGCGAGCAGACCAGAGCGGGCCGCGAGATGGCCCGCTTCATGCAGAACCTGGGGGCTCACCCCTACAACACTCCGGGGGCCGGCCGGAGCTTCCCGCGGGCCAAGCGCTGCGGGTAGGGAGGCCCGCCCTCACCGCCGGAGCCGCCGGCTAACCGAGCTCCCGGGGCTTCCCAGCACGTTCTATGGCGCCTGGGTCCGAACTATTCGGACCCAGGCGCCATCGTTCGCGGTGTGCCCTCCGCGGTCGGGGCTCGCGGGAGGTCCGGAGCCCCGCCCTTAGACCACCTCGCCCAGCCGCTTTGCGGCCGCCCGGATCTCCCGCGCCGTCCCGGCCTCCAGAACGCTTTGGAGATCCAGGATCCGGATCCCGAACGAGTTCAGCTCTCGGCGCCCCACGATCGCGTAACACGGCACTCCGGACTGCCGAGCCCGGGTGGCCACCTCGGACAGGGCCTTGCCGGCCAGGCTCTGCTGGTCGAGCCGGCCCTCGCCCGTGACCACGGCCCGGGCGGCCCGCATCCGCGAGTCGAAGTCCAGCCGGTCGAGGACGAAGGCGGCGCCGGGCACGAGCTCCGCCCCCAGCGCGGCCCACAGGCCGCCTGACAGTCCGCCGGCCGCCCCGGTCAGCGGCACGCCCCGGGGATCCCGGCGCCAGGTGCGGGCCAGGCGACCGAGTCGCGCGGTCAGGCGCCTGACCTGACCGGGGCCGGCGCCCTTCTGCGGTCCGAATACCCGGGCGGCGTCTTCAAAGGGCGTCCGGACGTCGCACAGCACGGTCAGCTTCGCCCTCTGGAGACCGCCCTGCTCCTCGATCGCCCTGAGCGCGCCCGAGCCGCCATCGGTCGTGGCGCTCCCGCCGACCCCAAGGTAGATCTCATCGGCGCCGGCGTCCAGCGCGGCCATGATCAGCTCCCCGGTCCCGTACGTACTGGCGGCCACCGGATCGCGGTCCCCCGCATTGACCAGACCGAGTCCGCTGGCGGCCGCCGTCTCGACAACGCCCACGACGGCCCGGCCCAGCGGGCAGAGCCCAACGGAGGCCTCGATCGGGCGCCCGAGCGGGTCGGACGCCGTCGTGCTTCTCAGCTCGCCTCCCAGCGCGCCCACAAGGACATCGAGCGTTCCCTCACCCCCATCGGCCACCGGGCACAGCTCGACCGGATGGCCCGCCGCCCGTAATCCGTCGCCCACGGCCTGGGCGACCTCAAGCGCCGAGAAGCTCCCCTTGAACGAGTCGGGGGCGATCAGGACGGTCTGGGGGATCTTGAGCGCCGTCAGGCCTGCATCTGCTCGAGCTTGCATTCGAGCGGCGGCTTGTCGTCACGCCAGCGCAGGATCCGGGTGCCGTGGCGAATCCGCCCGCCGCTCGAGTGGTCGAAGGTGACCTCGACGACGAGCTCAGGGCGGAGCTCGATCCATTCCAGATCCTTCTCGCTCTTCCATCGGCTCGGGTCGCCGTGCCCGCGCGTCCCGGTCTCATACGGGGCCAGCTTGTCCACCAGGGCCCGCTTCTCGGCAGCCTTCAGTCCCGAGGAGTGCCCAACGACGTGGAGCTGCCCTCCCTGGTCGTACAGCCCGAGGATCAGCGAACCCACGGTCCGGTCCTCCTTGCCGGGGCGGTAACCCACGACCACAGCATCGATCGTTCGGACGCGCTTGATCTTGACCATCCCGGTCCGCTGCCCGGGGCGGTAGGGCGCCTGGGCGTCCTTGGCCACCACCCCCTCTCCGCTGCCCAGCCAGGGCCGCGCCCTCTCCGGGTCATCCGTGAGCGGCGTCGCGTCGATTTTCCCCTCCACCAGCTTCACCAGCCGAGCACGGCGCTCGCTGAACGGGCGATCCAGCCACGACTCATCGTCCAGGGCCAGCAGATCGAAGGCCACGTACCGGGCCGGGAACTGCTCGGCCAGCATCCTGACCCGGCTCTCAGCCGGATGGATCCGCTGCTGGAGGGCGCCGAAGTCCTGTCCCCCGCCGGCGTTGTCGACCACGATCTCTCCGTCGATCACGTAGCGACCGGCAAAGAAGGCCAGCTCGGGGAAGTAGCGCCCCAGCGTCTTGCCGCCCCGAGACTGGATCGTCACCTCCTCGCCGTCCGCGAACACAATCGCGCGAAAGCCGTCGTACTTGGGCTCGTAACACCACTGCTCACCCTCCGGCAGATCGGGCTTGGAGCGAGCCAGCTGGGGCTCAATTGGAGGTTTGAGGGGCAGCGCCACGTCGAGCGCGATCCTAGGGGATCGTCAGGCGCTGGGTACGATCACAGGATGAGCCACGAGCCAGCCACACAGGCCGAGGAGGAGTATCTGGAGCGGCTGTTCTGGCTGCTGGAGGCGGGCCTTCCGATGACCGCTGCCAACCTGGCTCGGGCCATGCAGCTCTCCGCCCCCACAGTCCATGAGATGGTCGGCCGCCTCGAGCGGGACGGCTACATCGACCGGGACGCCGACCGGCTGATCGAGTTCAGCCCTGACGGTCGCGAGCACGCCGAGCGGTTGGTCAGCCGGCACCGCATGATCGAGCGATTCCTGACCGATGTCGTGGGAGTGCCGTGGGACGACGTGCACGAGGAGGCCGAGCACCTGGAGCACGCGATGACGCCACGGTTTGAGGCCTACGTCCGCTCGGCCGTGGGCGACGCCCGCACATGCCCGCACGGGCATCCGATCAAGAGCAGCGACCGGGTGGACGGAGTGCCGCTGGCCGACTGCCAAACCGGGGCCACCGTGACGATCCTCAGGCTGGAGAATGAGGCCGAGGACCTCCTGCACTACCTCAAGGACGCCGGCATCGAGCCCGGCCTGGAGGGCCAGATCCAGGTCAGTGACGGCGAGCTGGTCTCAGTGTCTACCCCGAGCGGGACTGCCACGATCACCTCCAGCGTCGCGGAGACGGTGTCGGTGCTGGCCGATCCCTCCCCGCCGGCGCGGACCGCCCTGCCCGAGCAGCTGGTCCTGGGCCGGGAACGCTACGGGCGCTAGGCGGCGCTGGCCACACCGGCCGTGACCTCGGAGTACGCCTCCGCCAGCCGGCGGACGCCCTCCTCGATCTGGTCGGTGGTGACGCCGGAGTAGGCCAGCCGCAGGCTTGACCCGGCACCCTCGAGCACGAAGTCAGAGCCCTTGACGAACTGGACTCCGCGCTCGGCGGCCGCCTTGAAGAGCGCGTTGACGTTGGTGCCCCGGGGCAGCTCGAGCCACAGGAAGTAACCCCCCTGGGGAGCGATGAAACGGGCGTCCGGGAGCTCCTGCTGGAGCGCGGCGCACAGCGCGTGGGCGCGCTCTCGCAGCGCCTCCTTGACCGTCTCAATCGACCTATCAATCGCCCCGGAGACGCAGAACTGATGCACGATCGCCTGGGACACCATGCTGGGCGAGATGTACGTGCTCGTGGCGATCTTGACGATCCGAGCGATCAGGTCGGGGGGCCCGACCAGATAGCCCACCCGGATGCCCGGGCACACCGTCTTGGAGAACGACGACGCATAGACAACCGAAGACGGGTCCGTGGAGACCATCGTGGGCAGCTGCTCGCCCTCAAAGCGCAGCGCGACGTACGGGTCGTCCTCAAAGATCGTGAACTCGTGAGTCCCGGCCAGCTCAAGCAGTGTCTGGCGCTTCTCGCGCGACAGCGTGCAGCCGGCCGGGTTCTGGAAGTTGGGAATGATGTGAGCCAGCTTGGGCTTGGCGCCTGCCGCCAGGACCCGTTCCAGCTCGGACACGTCGATCCCATCGGACTCGAGTTCGACCATCCGGACGTCGGCGCCCCGCTGGCGCAGCGAGAGCAGCGTCCGGTCGTACGTCGGGCGCTCGACGATAACCACGTCACCCGGCTCCACCAGGGCCTCGAACAGGAACGCGTCGGCCTGCATCGAGCCGTTGGTGACCATCACCTGCTCGGGCTCGACCTGGTGCTGCTCGGCGATCCACCGGCGCAGCGGCGGGTATCCGATCGCCGTGCCGTACGCCGTCACCCCGCTGGGGTCAGCCGAAAACGCCTGCTCGGCCGCGGTCCGCAGACCGTCCACGTCGATGATGTCCAGGGACGGCGCCCCCCGGGCGAAGGAGATCGAGTCAGCCACCACGGACAGGGTACGAGTTCGACGGGCGGAACGCCGGCCCGCCCGCCGGCGGACCGCTAGTCGTCCATCCAGTCCGCGACCGTGGCCTCCAGCCGGCGCATCTCGGCCTGCTGGCGCCGTCGCTCCACCGGCCCCTGGCTCAGCCGCTCGAGCTCCCGGTTGACCTCAGCCACCAGCTGGGCGGTCTCGGCCTGGGCCACGAGCTCGGCCACCAGCTCAGGCGGCTCGACTCCCCGGGCAGCAGCCAGTGAGACCAGTCGGTCTCTCACGCTCGGGGCGATACGCAAGGTGGCGCTAGACACCGCAAACCTCCTGCCCCGATGTTAGTGGACCGACCGGAGGCACCGGAGGCCACTAGCCGATCACGACGACCAGCTTGGCGTGGTTTCCGGCGGCCGCTTCGGTCGCCGGATCGATCGGAGCGATGCTGGGATGTCGCCGGGCCAGGAGCGCGGCCAGGCGACGGGCCTGCGTTCGCTGACTTGGGGCATACAGGACCTGGAGCCCGGCTGGGCGGGGACCGGTCACGTTGCCGACGCCGGTGATCTTCACGCCTCGGGAGCCCAGACTGGTGGACAGGCGGTGGGCGGCATCGGGGACCGGCGTGGCGTTCAGGATCACCACCGGGACAGCGGGCGCAACGAGCGCACCGGGGACATGCTTCCTGTGCTTGGCCGTGTGCTTCTTGCCGTTGACCACGCGGTTGCCGGCCAGGGTCAGCCCAAAGCCGAGACCGGCGCCGGCCAGCAGGATCAGGATCCCGCCCAGGACCACGCTCGGGCGGATCCGACGCGAGCCGGCCGGATGGCCATTCCCAGCGATCACCCCCGCTCCCAGGCCCGCAGAACCCCCACCACCCCCTGCGGCCCAGCCACCGGCCGGAGCCAGCCGGGCGGAGGAGGTCACTCCGGCGGCGATCCGTTCCCGCACGCTGCGGATGTCGCGCCGGCGCCTGAACAGCAGGAAGGCCAGTACCAGGAGGAGCGGAATCGCGATCACCGCCGCGAGCGCCCCGAGCTTCTGACGCAGCGAGACCGTCGTGGCGGTGCTCAGACGGAGCGGTACGTGCGCCGCCCTCAGCGAAACGACCGCCCTGGCGGCGAGCGCTCGGGAGCCGGATATCGGCGATGTCTGTTCGGCGACCGCCAGCAGCTCACCGTTGCTCAGCGAATCGCTCAGCGTGTTGTGGACCCAGTAGACGTCGCCCCGGTCGTACCAGGCCACGATCCGTACGTGCTGTCCGGAGTAGTACAGGTAGTACTTCCGACCGGCGACGGTGATCGACTGGCCAGGGTTATCCAGCTGGGGCTGGGTCGTCCAGGGCGTTCCCTGGACGTCGTAGTACTGGCCGAGCTGGCCGGTTGAGAAGACGGCCACATAGGCCGGGTAGTTCCTGCCCCCCGGGGCGTGGATCACGTAGCTGAGCAGGTACGGCGCCACCCCGGTCCCGCCCTTGTCCTGGACATGTGGGTACTGGAACGGGAATGGGACCCGGCGGGCCAGGTGGTGCGCTCGCCCGAGCTGCTGGGAGGGCACGCTGACCAGCGGGAGCCGGGCGATCGCCTTTTTGCCGTGAACCGAGTTGGCCACCGCCGCGATATGGGCATGAGGCTGTTTGTTCGCCCCGTACAGGAACGAGTGCACGCTCGACTTGATCTGCTTCGGGGTCGCCGTGTCGCACGAGCACGGATTGGCCCCCGTGGGCTGGACCGTGACCTTGAACTGGACCTGGCGGACGGGCTTTGATACCGCTGAGACCAGCGTTCCCAGGAGGTTCAGGAGCCCATTGGTGCTGTGCAGTCCGCCGTCGGTCTGGACGGTGCGCCCGAACACGAACTCGAACTTGTGGGCGTCGGCCACCAGCGAGGGCCCGTACTGCTTCTTGACGTCGAGCAGGAAGGCCTGATCGCGGGCATCCCGGACCAGCGAGGTGTCGCCGTGGCGGTAGGACACGAACTGGAGGGACTCGGTGCCGCACAGCCGCTGGTAGCCGGGCTGGAGGTTGACCTCGAAGTACTGCTCGCCCCCGGGGACATTGACGTGGTAGTAGCGCCGGTCAACCGTCGAGTACACGCAGCCGATGTCGTTGACCGCCTTGACGAAGTTGTTGAAGTCGATCTCCACGACGTGGTTGACCGACAGCCCGGTGACCTGCTTGATCGTGTTGACCAGGAGCGGAATACCCCCGTAGGTCAGGGCGGCGTTGAGCCGGGTGGTGACGAGCCCGCCCGGGGTGTGAATCGGGACCATCAGCTCACGCGGAATCGACATCATCGAAAGCCACGGCTTGCCCGGATCGAGCCTGACCAGCAGCATCTCATTGGAGTGGGGCAACACCGGGGTGGTCGTGGTCTTCTTGCGCTCGTCGTTACCCACCAGCAACAGCGTCTGGGGGTCACCCCACCCGGCGTTGGCCAGCGTCTGGGGGGAGATTTTCAGGGCCGCCCGCTGGTTGAGCGCGTCGCGCAGCGTGTGGACCTGCTCCAAGGTGAACACGGCCGCGGCGCCGGCGGCGGCCAGGACCGCAACCAGGCAACCCAGCAACATCTTCCACCCCCACCTCCGCCGGCGAGTCGGCTCCGGCCCCGGTGGCGGTCCGCCCGGGGGTGGGCCCACCGGTGGAGGCAGGAACGTTCCTCCCGACGGCGGCCCAGGGGCGCCCGCTCGCGGGCTCTCTCGGGGCGGGGTTATGACACTCACGACGGCTCGGCCGATGATACGGGCGGTCGGCGACGCGGTGGCTGCGCCCGGCCCGGTTTTAGCCCAGCCTTACGCGGCGGCGCCGCTGCCCAGAAGCTGGACGGCCAGCTCGGCCACCTGGGTCGGTGTCCGGCCCACCCGAACGCCCCGTTCCTCCAGCGCCTCGGCCTTGGCCTTGGCCGTGCCGCGGGAGCCGGAGACGATCGCCCCCGCGTGGCCCATCATCTTGCCGGGCGGGGCGGTGAAGCCAGCGATGTAGGCCACCACCGGCTTGGTCACCTCGGAGGCGATGAAGTCAGCCGCCCGCTCCTCGGCGTCGCCGCCGATCTCGCCGCACATCACGATCAGCTCGGTCTCAGGATCGTGCTGGAACATGGCCAGCACGTCGACGAAATCGGTTCCCGGAACGGGGTCGCCTCCGATGCCGACGATCGTCGAATTGCCGAAGCCGCGCTGGGCGATGACGTTGCCGATCTGGTAGGTCAGCGTGCCCGAGCGCGAGACCACGCCGACGTTGCCCTCCCGGAAGAAGGCCGCCGGGATGATGCCCACGTTGGCCTTGCCCGGCGACAGGATCCCCGGGCAGTTGGGTCCGACCAGCCGGGCCCGCCCGTTCTTGCGCAGCGCGTTGAACACCCGGAGCTCGTCGTGAGCCGGAATGCCCTCGGTGATGGCGACGATCAGTTCGATGCCCGCATCCTCGGCCTCCAGGATCGAGTCCGCGGCGAACCTGGGCGGCACGAAGATCATGGCCGTGTTGGCCTCCGTCTGGCTCACCGCCTCGTGGAAGGTGTCGAACACCGGGATGCCCTCCACGTCCTGGCCCCCCTTTCCGGGGGTGACGCCGCCCACGACCTGGGTGCCGTAGTCACGGTTGCGCAGCGAGTGGAACGTGCCCTCGCGCCCGGTGATGCCGGACACGCACAGCCGGGTGCCCGCGTCGACCAGGATGCTCATACCGCTGTGGCCGGCGCGGCCGCCGCCAGCTCCACCACCTTCTGGGCCGCCCCATCCATCGTTTCCTCGGTGTGGACGTTGGGCAGATTGGCCTCGGCCAGCAGTGCCCGGCCCTGCTCGTCGTTGGTCCCGTCCAGCCGGACCACGAACGGCACCTGGGGCTCAATCTTGTCGAAGGCCTCAATCAGTCCCTTGGCCACCTCATCGCCACGTGTGATGCCCCCGAAGATGTTGAACAGCACGGCCTTGACCCTGGGGTTGGACAGGATCACCTCGACCGCGCTGGTGATCGCGTCGGCCTTCGATCCTCCGCCGGCGTCCAGAAAGTTGGCTGGCGATCCCCCGGCCTCGGCCACGACGTCAAGGGTCGACATCACGAGCCCAGCGCCATTGCCCAGGATCCCGATGTCTCCGTCCAGCTTGACGTAGATGAGCCCCCGCTCCTTGGCCATCCGCTCCTGGGGATCCTCCTTCGAGAGGTCGCGCAACTCGGCGTTGTCGGAGTGGCGGTACAGCGCGTTGTCATCCAGGGTCACCTTGGCGTCCAGCGCCTTGACGTCGCGTTCCGGGGTGACGATCAGCGGGTTGACCTCGACCAGCGTGGCCTCTTCGGACACGAACACGTCATACAGCCTGGCCAGCATCGCGCCCACGGGCCGGACCACGTCGCCGTCCACCCCGGCCTCAAAGGCCAGGCGCCGGCCGTGGAAGTCCTGGAAGCCCAGCAGCGGGTCGACGTGAAGGCGGGCGATCGCCTCCGGATCCTCAGCCGCCACCTCCTCGATGTCCATCCCCCCCTTGGTCGAGAGCATGACCAGCGGCGCCTTGGCCGAGCGGTCGAAGACGACCGAGGCGTAGTACTCGGAGGCGATCTCCGAGGCCTCTTCAATCCAGAGCTCGTGAACCGTCAGGCCGCGGATGTCCATGCCCAGGATCGCCTGGGCATGCTCGGAGGCCTCCTCGGCGTTCTGGGCCACCTTGATTCCGCCCGCCTTGCCGCGCCCTCCGATCTGGACCTGGGCCTTGATCACACAGGGGAACCCGATCTCCTCGGCGGCCTTGACCGCCTCATCGACCGACGCGGCGTGCCGGCCCGCGGGCACCGGCACACGGTGGCGGGCAAAAAGCTGTTTGCCCTGGTACTCGAGTAGGTCCATCGGCCCCCGGCACTCTATTTGATCGCCTGCCGTGCCATCATGCCCGCGCCATGGCCATCCCCAAAGGTGTCACCTTCGTGACCTTCGACGTCTACGGAACCCTGATCGACTGGGAAACCGGCATCTACGACGCGTTTGTCGCCGAGGCCGAGCGCGACGGGTTCACGATCACCCGCGACGAGCTGATCCCGCTGTTCTATGAGGTCCAGCAGCAGATCCAGGCCGGCTCGTATGAGCTTTACGCCGAGGTCCTGCGGCGGACGGCGGTCCAGATCGCCAAGAAGCTGGGCTGGCCGCTCGAGCCCTCGCGGTCCGGCTTCCTGCCCGATTCGGTCCAGCGCTGGCCGCCGTTCAAGGAGACCAAGACGACGCTGGCCAAGCTGGCCAAGAAGCACAAGGTGGGGCTCATCGCCAACATCGACGACAAGCTCTTGGGCCAGACCCGGCGCCACATCTCGATGGATTTCGACCTGGTGGTCACGGCTCAGCAGGTCCGCTCCTACAAGCCCGATCCGGCCCACTTCACCGAGTGCGAGCGCCGGATCGGAGGCAAGAAGGGCTGGGTCCACATCGCCTCGAGCTACTACTACGACGTCGAGCCCTGCCTGAAGAAGAAGATCCCCGTGATCTGGGTCAATCGGTCAAAGCAGCAGCTCGAGGCCAACCAGAAGAAGCCGGACGCCGAGGTTCACAACCTCCGCGAGGCGGCCAAGCTCGTCGGGATCACGTAGGCGGAGCGCCGCGCCGCGTGAAGCCGGGTGCGGTTACTCCGCCGCCCCGGCACCGTCCCCGGCCGTGATCACGGCCAGCGTGTCGCCCGAGGCCACCGAAACGCCCACGTCGATCGGGAGCTCCGTCACGGTCCCGGACTTGTGGGCGGTGATCTCGTTCTCCATCTTCATCGCCTCGATCACGGCCACCAAAGCCCCCTCCTCGACAGCGGCGCCCTTCTCCACGGCCACCTTCAGGATCGTGCCCTGAAGCGGGGAGGTCAGGGCATCGCCCTGGCCGTTGCTCGAGCCGCCGGCTCGGTCCGCCCGCCGCCGGGGCTTCCGGGCTGCGGGGGCAGCGGCTGGGGCCGTGCCGTTCGCCGCGGCCATCGCCGGCGGCGGACCGATCACCTTGACATCAAAGCGCTTGCCTGAGACCTCGACGGTGTAGGCCTGCTCAAGCTTCTCGGGCTCCTCCTCGGCCTCTGCCGCCGATTCCGGCTTGGGGAAGGCCAGCGCTTTGAGCCAGTCGCGGTCCCCGATCAGGTCTCGGCAGGTCTCGGCCCGCGCCCACTGCTCGGTGCGCAGGATCGCGTCGTGGAACGGGATCAGCGTCTTGCACCCGCCGATCTCATACTCGGCCAGGGCCCGGAGCATCCGGGCCGTGGCCTGCTCCCGGTCGGCGTCCCAGACGATCAGCTTGGCCACCATCGGGTCGTACATGGGCGAGATTTCCGAGCCCGCCTCAACGCCGGAGTCGACGCGCACGCCGGGCCCGGCCGGCTCGGTGTAGGAACCGATCGTGCCCGGAGCGGGGGCGAAGTTCTTGCTCGCGTCCTCGGCGTTGATCCGGCACTCGATCGCGTGCCCCCGCAACTCGATCTCATCCTGAGTGACCGACAGGGGCTCGCCCGCGGCCACTCGGATGCCCTCCTTGACGATGTCGATTCCGGTCACCAGCTCCGTCACCGGATGCTCGACCTGCACTCGGGTGTTCATCTCAAGGAAAAAGTACTCACCCTCCTGGAGCAGCCCCTCGATCGTCCCGGCGCCGGTATACGACACCGCGGCCGCCGCCTCGGTGGCGATCTTGCCGATCCGGGCCCGGAGTTCCTCATCGACCGCCGGCGCCGGTGCCTCCTCAATCAGCTTCTGGTGGCGGCGCTGGAGCGAGCAGTCGCGCTCGCCGAGGTGGATCACATTCCCGTGCGTGTCGGCCAGCACCTGGACCTCAACGTGCCGGGGATCGGGCAGATAGCGCTCCAGGTAGACGGTCGGGTCCGAGAAGAACTTCTCGCCCTCGCGGGAGGAGCCCTCGAACGCCGCCTCCAGCTGGTCCTCGGACTCGGCCACGCGGAAACCCTTACCCCCGCCCCCTCCGGCGGCTTTGACAGCCACCGGGTACCCAATCGTCTTGTCGATCAGCTTCCGGGCCTCCTCCACGCTCGATACCGGCTCGGTCGTCCCGGGGACGATCGGGACACCAGCCTTCTTCATCAGCTCCCGGGCGCGCGTCTTTGAGCCCATCGCCTCAATCGCCGACGCGGGGGGCCCGATGAACGTGATCTCGTGCTTCTCCAGGGCGGCGGCGAAGGCGGCGTTTTCGGCCAGGAACCCGTAGCCGGGGTGGACGGCCTCGGCTCCGGCGCGCTGGGCCACCTCAATCAGCTTGTCGATCACCAGGTAGCTCTCGCTGGCCGGGCCGGGGCCGAGCAGGAAGGCCTCATCGGCACGCTGGACATGCGGGGCGTCGCGATCGAGCTCGGAGTACACGGCCACGGTGGCGATCCCGAGCTCCCGGCAGGCCCGGATGATGCGCACCGCGATCTCGCCGCGGTTGGCGATCAGCACCTTGTTGAACATCCGGCCTGACTTTACCTGCGCACGGCGGGCTCAGCCGCCACGCGGCTGTCAGCCGCTCGCCCCCACAACCATCCCCGCGGCCACGGTGTCATTGCTGGCCTCATCGATCAGGATGAAGCTGCCGGTGGTGCGGTTACGCCGGTAGCGGTCGACCATCAGCGGCGTGCTCGTGCGGAGCCTGACCCGGCCGATCCCGTTCAGGTCCAGCCGGTCGGCCTGCTCGTGCTCCAGCGTGTTGACGTCCACCCGGTACTCGAGCTGGTCCACCGCAGCCCGGGCGCTCCGGGTCGTGTGCTTGATCGCGTAGCGGCCGCCCACGACGAGCGGATCCTGGCTCATCCAGCACACCATCGCGTCGAGCTCGCGCGCGACCACCGGCCGGTCGTCGGGCTCGACCAGCATGTCCCCACGGGAGATGTCGATCTCATCCTGGAGCCGAACGGACACCGACATCGTGGGGAAGGCCGACTCGATCTCCTGGCCGAAGGAGTCAATACCCGCGATCTGCGTGCGCTGGCCACCGGGAAGTACGACCACCTCGGCCCCCGGGCGCAGGACACCGCCGGCCACCTGGCCGGCGTAGCCCCGGTAATCGGGTTGCTCGGCGGACTGGGACCCACCCACCCGGACCACCCACTGCACGGGCAGCCGTAGGTCGGACAGATTCCGGTCGCTGGCGATCACGACATGCTCGAGGTGATAGAGCAGCGGGGGGCCGCCGTACCAGGACATCTGCTCCGAGCGGTCGACCACGTTGTCGCCGTGCAGGGCCGAGATCGGGATGAACGTGACGTCCCCGATGTCCAGGCGGGCCGCCCAGTCGCTCAGCTCGTCGACGATCCGATCGAAGACGGCTTCGTCGTAGTCGACCAGGTCCATCTTGTTGACGCACACGACGACGTGAGGGATCCGGAGCAGGGATGAGATGTAGGCGTGGCGGCGCGTTTGCTCGGAGACGCCCTTGCGCGCGTCGACCAGGATCACCGACAGGTCGGCGGTCGAGGCTCCGGTGACCATGTTCCGCGTGTACTGCTCGTGGCCCGGGGTGTCGGCGATGATGAACTTCCGTCCGCACCGGCCCTCCGTCCGGAATGGCCCCCCGGCCATGCCGGTCGAGAAGTACCTGTAGGCCACGTCGATCGTGATCCCCTGCTCGCGCTCGGCCCGCAGCCCGTCGGTCAGCAGGGCCAGATTGAGGTAGCCATCACCACGCCGGGCCGAGCTCTCGACCACGTGGGCCATCTGGTCGTCCAGGATCGCCTTGGAGTCGTGCAGCAGCCGGCCGATCAGGGTCGACTTGCCATCGTCCACCGACCCGGCGGTGACCAGGCGCAGCAGCTCAGCCGAGCGAGTGGCCACGGCATGGCCGTTGCTGGCCGGGCCGGGCATCAGGGCGCACCGACGAGAGCCACTAGAAGTAGCCCTCGCGCTTGCGGTCCTCCATCGCTGCCTCGGTCACCCGGTCGTCGGCCCGGGTCTCCCCGCGCTCGGTCACCCGGGTGGCGGCGATCTCGGCCACGACGTCCTCCAGCGTGGTGGCCTCCGAGCGCACGGCGCCGGTGCAGGTCATGTCGCCGACCGTGCGGTAGCGCACCGAGGTCTCGAACACCTCCTCGCCGTCCATCAGTTCGATGTACGGGCTGTCGGCGTACAGCATCCCGTCGCGCTCGAACACGTTGCGGGTGTGGGCGTAATAGATCGACGGGACCTCGAGCTCCTCCTGCGCGATGTACTGCCACACATCGAGCTCGGTCCAGTTCGACAGCGGGAACACCCGGACGTGCTCGCCCTGGCGGATCCGCGAGTTGTAGAGCGTCCACGGTTCAGGTCGCTGGCGCTTGGGATCCCATTGGCCGAAGTCGTCGCGGAAGGAGAACACCCGCTCCTTGGCCCGCGCTCGCTCCTCGTCCCGGCGCGCTCCCCCGAAGGCGGCGTCGAAACGATGCTCGGCGATCGCGTCCAGCAGCGTGGTGGTCTGAAGGCGGTTGCGCGAGGCCCGGGGGCCGGTCTCCTCCTGAACCCGCCCGGAGTCGATCGAGTCCTGCACCCGGGCCACGATCAGCCGTTCGCCCAGCTCGGCGATCAGGCGGTCGCGGAACTCGATCACCTCGGAGAAGTTGTGGCCTGTGTCCACGTGCATGATCGGGAACGGGAACCGACCCGGACGGAAGGCCTTCTCGGCCAGCCGCAGGAGCACCAGCGAGTCCTTGCCGCCGCTGAACAGGAGAACCGGCCGCTCCCGCTCGGCCGCCACCTCACGGAAGATGTGGATCGACTCGGCCTCCAGAGTCTGGAGATATGAGAGCTCGTAGTGCAGGGGATTCATGCGTTCAGGGAACGGTCGGGTACGTCGGCAGGTGTCAGCCCGCAGGCCTTGCTACTGGTGGATGCCGCACTCGGTCTTGTCGAGTCCGGCCCACCGGCCCTCCCGGCCATTGCCGGGGAGGGTGCACGGCTGGCAGCCGATCGAGGCATAGCCACGGTCGTGCAGCGGGTTGTAGGGCAGGTTGTGGCGGTAGATGTAGCGCCAAAGATCCCGCTCGGTCCAGTCGGCCAGCGGGTTCACCTTCCACACCCCGTGGGGCTCGTCGCGCTCAAGCTTGGCCGCGGCGGACCGGGTGGAGGCCTGCTCACGCCGGATGCCTGTGATCCAGGCGTCGACGTCCGCCAGGGCGTTGTCGACCGCCACCACCTTGGCCTCGCTGCAGCAGCGGTTGATCGTCCAGGGCTCGTCTGGGGAGCGGGCATCGAAGGTCTCCATATGAATCCCGAAGTGATCCTCGAACCGCTTCCACGTCTCGAGCGTCTCGGGGAACAGCACGCCCGTGTCGATCGTGAACACGCGTGGCTCCGCGCACACCGACTGGAGCATGTGAAGCAGGACGGACTCCTCCTTCTGGAAGGAGCAGGCCATCGTCAGCCGCGGGTGGAAGCGCTCCACCGCATAGGCCACGACGTCCTCGGCCGAGGCCTGGTCGATCTCTTGGATGGCGATCGTGGTCATGGCTAGACCGCGCATTCTCCTTCACCGCGGATCACTTCGAACGGGGCTCCCTTGGTCCAGTCGATGAAGTAGTTCATGTTCTCCAGGTTGAATTCGATCGGCATCACGAGATCCTTCACCCGAGCCTCGAATTCCTGCGTGCCGACTCGGTCGACGAACGCGTTGAACTCCTCATCTTCGGCTCTGTCGGACTCGTAGAAGCGTACCCACCGCTCAACGGCTTCGGGCACCCTTTTGGCCGGCAGACGGGCCTTCAAGCGCTGGCCGTAGCGCACATCGCCGCCCTCATAGGCGCCTCCCACATGAGGGATGTAGGCCGGGATCGTGTGCTTGCCAACCTTGATCGAAGCCCCGTAGAACCCGATGTTGGCGATGTGATGCTGGCCGCAGCCGTTGGGGCAGCCGCTCATCTTGACGTGGATCCGCCGGGCCAGCTGATCGTCGATCTGCATCTCCTCGAGGCGATCGGTTATAGCCTGGTTAAGCCCCATCGAGCTGGTGATCCCAAGCTTGCATGAGTCGGTGCCCGGGCAGCTCACGACGTCGGTGATCTCATCCGCGCCGGCGCCTCCGAGCTCCAGCTCCAGCAGACGCTGCCAGACCTCGTAAACGGACGCTTCGCGCACCCACCGAAGCACCAGGTTCTGGTGCACGGTGGTCCGGGCGTAGCCGCCGCTGTACCGTCGCACCACATCCGCCAGACCGCGCAGCTGGTCCACCGTCAGGTCGCCCCGCGTCACCTTGACCTCGACCGTGTAGAAGCCGTCCTGGCGCTGGGCCTGGACATTGGTGTCCCAGAAGCGCTTGAACGCGGCCAGGTCCCCATTGGGGCTCTCGTTTCGCTCGAGCGGCTCTGGGGCTCTGGCCTCCTCATCGTGCTCGAACACGATCGGGTCCAGCGAGAAGTCTCGCTGCGCCACCCACTCGCCCTGGAGCTCTTCTTCGACCAATTCCCGGAACGCGTCGATCCCGATCTTGTCCACCAGCACCTTGATGCGGGCCCGGGCCCGGTTGGCCCGGAGCCATTCCTGACGGTCGAAGATCCGCATGCAGGCCTCGGTGATCTTCAGGTAGTCGCCGTTGTCCAGCTCGACGAACTCGTACAGGGTCGGGGCCAGCCGGGGCATGATCGAGGTCCCGCCGCCAACCCGCATCTCGACCCCGCGGACGCCGTCGCGCAGTCGCGGTATGAAGGCAATGTCGTGAATCCGCGTGATTGCGTTGTCCTCGTCCGTGGCCGCGAAGGCGGTCTTGACCTTCCGGGGCATGGCCTGGGTGGTCGGGTGGCGCACGAAGTAGCGGACGTACGCGCCGGCGTAGGGGGTGATGTCGAACAACTCACCCGGGAGCACTCCCGCCCGGGGATCGCCAGTCACGTTCCGCATCGTGTTGCCGCAGCCCTCGCGTGAGGACAGGCCGGCCTCGCCCAGGTCCCGGATCAGCTTGGCCGCCTCCGGCAGTGGGACGTGGTGCATCTGGATGTTCTGCCGGGTGGTGATATGGCCCTTGCGCAGGGGCACGTACTTCTCGATCCCGTCCGCGAAGGCCTCGAGCTGCTCAGGCGTGATCCCGCCGAACGGCAGCTTGACCCGGATCATCTGAACATCCGGCTGGCGCTGACCGTACACCCCCTGCTTGAGGCGGAACTTGACGAAGTCGTCCTCCTGAAGATCCCCACGGCGGAAGCGCGCGGCCTCGGTGTCGAAGTCGTCGAACTCCCGAGCCAGGATCGGGATCACGTGCCCGGGCACGTTCTCGATCACCTCGGGATTCTCCAGGCTGCCGGTCCTCGCCGCATGCCCCCCGCTGGAGGCGGCTTTGTCGCTAGCTGTCGGTTGTCTCAGGGGGGTGGAGGGCTCCATTACTTTCCTTCCGATAGCAGTCCTCCAGCAATCTAGCAAAACCCAATCGGAATAACGGTGATTTTGGGCAGTCGCCTCGAAGATACGCCGCTCGAACAGACGGACGGCTGGGACGACTCCAGGCCTCCCTCCAGGCGTAACGCCTGGTCGAAAAGGGTCCGGCGCCGCGGCGGTGGGGGCTCCGCCGCGGACGCCGGCGCGCTCTAGCCGGCGCCTTGACGGCAGGCCGGCATCGGGTGAGGGGGCGTCACGATGCCAGCGACTTCCGGCCTATGGGCGAGCGCGTTTTCGAGCCCGTCCCGGATCGGGTACGGGCAAGGGAAGCTCGTTCGTTCGCTGCACACCTCAGTCGTGCCCCACAGCTTCACGATGACGCCCCTTCTGCCACCCGCGTGGTGCGGGGGGTAATGGGGGCTTCCGGTCGATCCCCCTATATGGATGGAAACTCGCACAACGCGCCCCGGATGTCAAGCAGCCTCCGGGGGCGCTTGCGCCCGGCGCAGCCGCGCTCAGGCCCAGGGGAGCGGGAGCTCGGGCGTTCGGTTGACTCCCTCGTGGATGGCGGCCGCAAGCCACGGATTGGGGCCCTCTGCGACGGGGGCCGGGGGAGGCGCCGTGTCGCGCATGAAGCGCTCGACGGCAGCCACCACCGCCGCCGCCTCCTCGGGCGAGGCATTGGGGGCGACGATCTTGAGCTGCGGGCGGCGATTGACCACCAGGACTCCTAGAGCGGGATGTTTCCGTGCTTGCGCTTGGGACCGGGCTGACGCTTGGTCTGGAGCGTCTGGAGCGCGGTGATGACCTTCTGGCGCGTCTCGTGGGGGATGATCACGTCGTCGATGTAGCCCCGTTCGGCGGCCACGTACGGATTGGCGAAATGGGCCTTGTAGTCGTTGATCAGCTTCTGCCGGCGGGTGTCCGGAGTCGGCGATGCGGTGATGTCGCGGCGGTAGATGATGTTGACCGCTCCCTCGGGTCCCATGACCGCCACCTCGGCCGTGGGCCAGGCGAAGTTGAAGTCGGCCAGCATGTGCTTTGAGGCCATGACGTCGTAGGCCCCGCCATAGGCCTTGCGGGTGATGATCGTGATCTTGGGCACGGTGGCCTCGGTGTACGCGTACAGGAGCTTGGCGCCGTGGCGGATGATCCCGCCCCACTCCTGGGCGGTGCCAGGAAGGAAGCCCGGGACATCGCAAAACGTGATCAGGGGGATATTGAAGGCATCGCATGTCCGGACGAACCGGGCCGCCTTGTTCGACGAGTTGATGTCGAGGACTCCGGCGAGCTGGTTGGGTTGATTTCCAACCACGCCGACGGCGTAGCCATCCAGGCGGGCGAAGCCGCACACGATGTTGGTGGCGTAGCGCTCGTGGACCTCGAAGAACTCGCCGTCGTCGACGACGTAGCGGATCACGTCGCGCATGTCGTACGGCTTGTTGGGGTTATCGGGGACCACGTGGTCCAGCGCCTCGTCCATCCGCAGAGGGTCGTCGCTGGGCATCACCCGCGGGGGTATCTCGAGGTTGTTCTGGGGCAGGAACGAGAGCAGGTAGCGCGTGTCCTGGAGACACTGGTCCTCGTCATCGCAGGCGAAATGAGCCACGCCCGATTTGGTGTTGTGAGCCACGGCGCCGCCCAGCGACTCGAAGTCGACCTCCTCGCCGGTGACCGTCCTGATCACGTCGGGACCCGTGATGAACATGTGGGAGGTCTCCTTGACCATGAAGATGAAGTCCGTGATGGCCGGCGAGTAGACCGCACCTCCGGCGCACGGACCCATGATCAGGCTGATCTGCGGGATCACGCCGCTGCACATGACGTTGCGCACGAACACGTCGCCGTAGGCCCCCAGTGAGACCACGCCCTCCTGGATCCGGGCCCCGCCTGAGTCGTTGATGCCGACCACCGGGCAGCCGATCCGGGAGGCGAGGTCCATGATCTTGCACATCTTCTCCCCCATGACCTCCCCCAGCGAGCCGCCGAACACGGTGAAGTCCTGGCTGAAGACGCAGACCCGCCGGCCGTCGATGGTCCCGTGGCCTGTGACAACGGCATCCCCCCAGGGGCGGTTCTTCTCCATGTCGAACTCGGTCGTGCGGTGGCGAACATACGTGTCGAGTTCCTGGAAGGAGCCCGGATCGAGCAGCTTCTGGACCCGCTCCCGGGCCGTGTACTTGCCCCGCTCGTGCTGCTTGGCCACCGCCTGCTCTGAGCCGGCATGGACGGCCTCCTGGCGCAGCTCCTCAAGCTGAGCGAGCTTCTCCTCATAGGTCTCGGGGGCCTTATCGCGCATCAGCGGGCGAGTTTATGGGGTCCGCGCGAGCGCGGCGGGCGAACTCGGTCGCGTCAGGCGCGCGAGAACGGCCGGTGGTGAGCCTGACCGAGGCTCTCCAACGCGGCCGTGAGCGCAGTGGCCGCGTCGGAGCGGGAGGTGGGCGTCTCCTCGACCGCGGCCGGCCCCGGGTCGAGCTCGGGCTCGGGCTCGGGCTCGGGCTCGGAAGAAAGCTCGGGCTCGTGGACCACGGGCGTCGGGTCGGCTGCTGGCGGGTCAGCCGCGGCAAGCATCTCATCGTCCACCGACAGCTCGTTGTCCGGCGGCGGCTCCACGGAGGCCGCGCGCCGCCACCAGGCCCGGAGCCGCTCCCAGCGGGTCGTGAGCGGTTCGGGCTCGGCGTGTGCTTGCGGTGGCGACTCAGGTTGGGGTTCGGCCATGGCCTCCGGCTCAGGCTCGGGCTCCGGCTCGGCGACGGCGTCTGGCTCAGTCTCGGGGCCGGGGGCCCGGGCGGCCGCCTCCAGGTCCGCGACCTCATCCGCCACGTCCACGGTCAGGGTCACCCGAGTGCCCCAGGCGGACGGCTCGATCCTCACGGTGCCGCTGACCTCCTCGCCCTCCCAGGCGACCGAGTTCTCGGGATCGAGCCTGGTGATTCGGATCTCACCGAACGAACCGCTCAGATGCCGTCCCAGCGAGTCCGCGTCGCTGCACTGCGTCCAGACCTCGGGCTGGGACTTGACAAGCGTTCGGGTCACCTCGTGCTGGGCCATGCCAGGGGTTTCGCTCACCCCTGGAGGACTCCTTCCGCGGGAAGCATCGAGCCCAAATAGCGGGCCCGACCGAAAGAAAGCGGGCTGCAAGATCGTTCTCAATGCACACATCCGCAATTTCATGTTCAATACCGCCAGCCGAATCCCCGGACCGCCGATCCGGGGAGCGGGGAACCCAAGTACATGGGGCGAACCCGCGGTGATCCGTCGGAAGCGCACAGAGCGCGAGCCCGTCAGCTAACCCCGCAGGCAAATGGCATCAAACCCAGTCCCAAACTCAGCGAAGCTTCGTGCCCGACAGTCCCGTACGTCCACGTACCCGCGTCCTGTGGCCCCGCGCAGCGCGACGGCTTCTGCTGCTCGCTCTTCTCCTTCCAGGCACCGGCCTGGCCGCCTCGGCGGCGCTGGCCAGTAGCTCCGCTCCCTTTCATCGGACCCTCCGCATGGGGGACCGCGGCTCGGATGTGAGGACACTTCAGACGTGGCTCACCGACGTCGGACTTTCGACAACCGCCGACGGCGACTTCGGCCGCGCCACGTACCGCTCGGTCAAGCGTTTTCAGGGGTCCGCCGGGATCCGACCGGTGAGCGGCAAGGCGGGACGTGAGACCGCTCGCGTGCTTCAGTCCTGGGTCAGCTCCCACCGCACGGTCAACTCGACGCGGGCCAACAACGACGTCGCCAAATCAGGCGGGGCCAGCCCCGCTTCCGGGGGCGGCGGGAGCCCGTCGTACGGCAGCACCCCACAGGACCCCACCGGTGGTGGTGGGGTGAGAGGGGGCTCCGGCAATGGCGACCCGAGCGGCTGGACCTTCCCGATCCGCCCCATCAGCCGGGTGCTGCCCCCCTCGGACTGGTCCCAGGATCAGGGTGTGGACATCGGGACCTACAACAACGCCTGCGGCTCCAGGGCCGTTGAGGTGGCCGTGACCGATGGAACGATCGTCAAGGAGGGCATCGACGGGTTCGGGCAGTGGGCCCCTGTCCTGAAGGTGGCCGACGGACCACTGGCCGGACGCTACGTCTACTACGGCCACGCCAAGCCCGACCTGGTGCCCGTAGGGGCCCACGTGACCCAGGGCGAGCCGATCGCCGACGTCGGCTGCGGCGATGTCGGGATGTCGAGCGCACCCCACCTGGAGATCGGCATCAGCGCTCCCGGCGGTCCACCCTGCTGCCCGTCCGACGGTGAGACGTCGCAGCAGATGTACGACATCGTCACCCAGCTCTACCAGAAGCAGCACTGAGACGCCGGCGGAGCCGGCGTCTCGCCTAGAAGCTCGGGTGGTAGTCCCCGAAGACGTCGCGCATGGCCGCGCACGCCTCGCCCAGGGTGCAGCGGTCCTTGAGCGCCTGACGCAGGACCGGAAGCAGGTTGTCCTTGCCGCCGGCCGCGCCGCGGATCTCCTCCAGCCGCCGGCTGACCAGTTCGCCATCGCGGTCGGCTTTGAAGGCCTTCAGCCGCTCAACCTGCTGGCTCTCTGACTCGGGATCGACGCGGAGGATGTCGGGCACCTCCGGGTCGTCCTCGACGAACTTGTTCACGCCCACGACGATGTCCTGGCCGATCCGGTAGCGCTCGTGGTAGCCGAAGGCGGACTCCTCGATCTCATTCTTCATGAAGTCGATGGCCTGGATTGACCCGCCGAGCTCGTCGATCTTGGCGATCAGCTCACGCGAGCTGGCCTCGATCTCGTCGGTCAGTGCCTCGACGAAATACGAGCCGGCGAACGGATCGACGGTGTCGGCGGCGCCCGACTCATGCCCGATGATCTGCTGGGTGCGCAGGGCAATCTTGGCGGCGCGCTCGGTGGGCAGGGCCAGCGCCTCGTCGAACCCGTTGGTGTGCAGCGACTGCGTGCCCCCGCACACGGCGGCAAAGCCCTGCAGCGCCACCCGGACGATGTTGTTCTCCGGCTGCTGGGCGGTCAGCGTCACCCCGCCCGTCTGGGTGTGGAAGCGCAAGCGCCAGGAGCGGTCGTCCTTGGCGCCGAAACGGTCGCGCATGATCACCGACCACAGCTTGCGGGCGGCCCGGAACTTGGCCACCTCCTGAAAGACGTTGTTGTGACCGTTGAAGAAGAAGGCCAGCCGCGGGGCGAACTCGTCCACCTCCAGGCCCGCGTCGACCGCGGCCTGGACGTAGGCGATCCCGTTGGCCAGCGTGAAGGCGACCTCCTGAACGGCCGAGCAGCCCTTCTCCCGGAAGTGGTAGCCGGAGATCGAGATCGTGTTCCACTTCGGGACGCGCTCGCGGCAGTAGGCGAACAGGTCCGTGGTCAGCCGGATCGCCCCCTCCGGGGGGTAGATGAAGTTACCCCGGGCGATGTACTCCTTGAGGATGTCGTTCTGGGTCGTGCCGCGGAGCTGATCCGCCGCCACGCCCTGTTGGTCCCCGACGAGCTCGTAGAGCAGCAGCAGCACGCTGGCCGGGGCGTTGATGGTCATCGAGGTGGAGACCTGGTCAAGCGGGATCCCGTCGAACGCCACCCGCATGTCATCGATCGTGTCGATCGCCACCCCGGTCCGCCCGACCTCACCGAGGCACCTGGGGTCATCGGAGTCCAGACCCAGCTGTGTCGGCAGGTCAAAGGCCATCGACAGCCCGGTCGAGCCATGCTGGAGCAGGTACCGGTAGCGCTCATTTGACTCCTTGGCGCTGGCGTAGCCGGCGTACTGGCGCATCGTCCACAGACGGCCCCGATACATGTCCGGATGGATCCCGCGCGTGAAGGGGTATTGGCCGGGCTGGCCCAGCCGCTCGGGCAGGCCCTCCGGCACATCCTCCTCGGTGTAGAGCGGCTTGACCTCGATGCCGGAGTCCGTGAACCGACGGGGATCGTCAGCGCCGACGATCGGGGCGATCGTGCGGTGCTCCGGAGTGGTGGCCATAGCGCGGAGATTACCCGTGCGCCAGCGTCTCGCCCCAGCGGGACCGATCTGAGACTCCCCTGGTACTGACAACCCGCCCGGCTGGACTTAGGGTCCTGCTCGTTCTCAAGTTGTCTCCCCAAGGAGGAGGAAAGCAATGCTGGTTCTGTCAAGCGGGCGTTGGTGGTTGGCCTCAGCCGCCGTCTCACTGATCATCTTTCTGATCGTCTACTTCACGGTCATCAAGCCGGACAACAACACCGCCAACCAGCTGCTCAAGTCCGGTGAGCAGCAGGTTCAGCAGGCCGTCCAGAACGCCAACGCCAGCGGGGCCAAGGTCCCGGCCGGCGTAACCAATCTGGCCAACTGCGTCGTCGCCGCGGGCACCGACACGAGCAAGATCGCGGCCTGCCAGTCCAAGTTCCACTAAGCCTCAGCCGGGGGCTGAGCAAGGGGCGCAAACAAAAGAGGGGCGCAAAGGTGCTGTGGCGCGGCTGGGACTCCGCGCCGCAGCACCTTTCTTTGCTGGAGAAGCCGGGTCTACCAGCAGCTGGCGCTAGAGCACCTTGGACAGGAACGTCCGGGTCCGCTCCTCGCGGGGGTTGACCAGGACCTGGCCCGGCGGTCCTGACTCGACCACCACGCCGCCGTCCATGAACACGGCCGTGTCACCCACCTCCCGAGCGAACCCCATCTCATGGGTGACCACGATCATGGTCATCCCGTCCTGAGCCAGCTGACGCATCACGTCCAGGACCTCGCCCACCAGTTCTGGGTCGAGTGCCGAGGTCGGCTCATCGAACAGCATCAGCTTGGGCTGCATGGCCAGCGCACGGGCGATGGCCACCCGCTGCTGCTGACCGCCGGACAGGGCCACGGGGTAGGCGTCGAGCTTGTCGCTCAGGCCGACGCGCTCAAGCAGCGTCTTGGCCCGCTTGCGCGCCTCCTCGCGGGCGACCTTTTGCACTCGAACGGGAGCCAGACTCACGTTCTCCATCGCGGTCATGTGTGGGAACAGGTTGAACTGCTGGAAGACCATGCCGATCTGAGCCCGTTTGGTGGTCACCTCCCGGTCGCGAAGCTCGTGGAGCTTGCCGCCGGCGTCCCGGTACCCGACCAGCTCGCCGTCCACGCTGAGACGCCCGGAGTTGATCTTCTCCAGGTGGTTTATGCAGCGCAGGAACGTCGACTTGCCCGACCCCGACGGACCCAGCATGCACATGACCTCGCCCCGGCCGACCTCGAGGTCGATGCCCTTCAGGACCTCGTTGGCGCCGAAACGCTTGTGGACGCCTTCGGCCTTGACCATGGGGCCGGTCACGGCGGGGGCCCCTCCACGCCTCCTCCCCGGCTCAGCCCCAGCCACCGGGCACGCATCGTCGCCTGCTCGGCCCGGGAGAACCCCCGTCCGAACCGTCTTTCGATGAAGTACTGCCCCACGTAGAGCACGCTGGTCATCACCAGGTACCAGATGCTGACCACGATCAGCAGCGGGATCGTCTTGTAATTGACGCTGTAGATGAGCTGGACGGAGTAGAGCGCTTCCGTGTAGGCGACGACGCTGGCCAGCGACGAGTTCTTGAGCATCGAGATCATCTCGTTACCGGTCGGCGGCAGGATCACCCGGATGGCCTGGGGCAGGACGACCAGCCGCATGATCTGAAGCCGCGACATCCCCAGTGACTGCGCCGCCTCCGTTTGCCCCTCGTCGACCGAGATGATTCCGGCCCGGACGATTTCCGCCATGTACGCGCCCTCGTTGAGTCCCAGCGCCAGCACCACCGCCACCGAGGTCGGAATCAGCGTGTTGGCGTTGGCATGGATCAGTCCGGGGCCGCCGAAGGGGACGCCCAGGACGATCGTCTTGTAGAGGGCGCCGATGTTGTTCCAGAACAGGATCTGGACCAGCAGCGGTGTCCCCCGGAAGAACCAGATGTAGATCCAGCTGGCGCCCGAGACGAGTCGGTTCGGTGACAGCCGCATGACCGCCAGCAGCACGCCCAGGACGATCCCGATGGCCATCGACAGCACGGTCAGCCGGATCGTTACGACAACTCCGTGCAGGACGCGGGAGTCGAACAGGAAGTGACCTACCCACGTCCATTGAAATCCCTTATTCGGACCCGTGTCCACGATCGCCGACCGAATCAGCGACGCGGCGATGATCAGGATGATCGCCGCGGCGACCCAGCGCCACGGGCGACGGACCGGGACGGCCTTGATGTCCTCAGGCCGCCCCGGAGGCTTGTCGGCCCGGGGTTTGGTTACGTCCGCGCTGGCCACCCGGGCCAATTATTACCGGCTGGTGCTAACTCGTGGCGCCGTTGATCTTCACCTGAGAGACGGGGATCTCGCTCCCCTTCAGACCCCATTTCTCGAAGATCTTTCCGTAGGTGCCGTTGTTGACCAGGACCTTCATCGCGGCCAGGACGGCCTTGTCGAGGGTCGTGCCCTTGGGAATGGCCAGCCCGTAAGGCGCCGTTGCGTACTGCGCACCCACGAGCTTGAACTGGCCACCGGACTTCTTGGTCACGTAAATGGCCGGCGGCGTGTCGGCAAACCCAAGCTGGGCCTTCCCGCTGGACACGGCCAGGTTGGCGCCGTTCTGGTCTGGGAACGTCAGGACCGTAACGGCTGGCTTTCCGGCCTTCTTGCACTTGCTGCTCTGCGCCGTGGCGTCATTCTGCTCGGTCGTGCCCTTCTCGACCGCAACGGTCTTGCCACAGATATCGGCGATGCTTGAGATGGCCGTTCCGCCCTGGGTCTTGGTGTAGAAAGACTCCCCCACGCTGGCGTAGTCGACGAAGTTGACCGTCTTCTCACGCAGCTTGTTGTCGGTGAACGACGAGGCGCCCATGTCGTACTTCCCGGCGGCCAGCCCGGGGATGATGCTGTCGAAGGTAACGTTGCTGACGTTCGCCTTCAGACCCATAACCGTCGCCAGGGCCTTGACCAGGTCTGGGTCCATCCCGACCACGGTATGCCCGTCGGAGGCGATCGACTCATCCGGGGGATAGGTCGCATCGGCGGCCACCGTGAGCGTCCCCTTGGACTTAACCGACGCCGGGACGAGCTTGGCCACGGCGGGGTTGGCGGCGGTGGTCGGGGGCGCCGCGGCCGATGTACCGGTGGAACCACTGGACCCGCTGGTCCCGGCTGGCGTGCTGCTGCTGCTGCCGCACCCGGCGATCGCACCCGCGCTAAGAAGTAGGGCGAGCACCGCCGAGCGCTTGGTCACAAATTCCATTGAGCGCTCCTTTCAGCTGAGAGCCGCGAGCATATGACAGCCAGGTCGGCGCTGTGCCGCGGCCTAACCGTGCGTCAACTTACGTCAGCGCACTAGCCTTCCGGGCATGCAGGTCCGCGTGCGTCTGTTCGCCGCGCTCCGGGAGCGCGCAGGAACCGGCGAGGTCGAGCTCGACCTTCCCGACGGCGCGACGGTGGGCGACGCCATGGCCCGCCTGGGCGACGTGGTGGACGGCGTTCCGGTGGTGATGGCGCTGAACCGCGAGTACGCCGACGACCGGGCGGAGCTCGGGCCCGGCGATGAGCTGGCCCTGATACCCCCCGTGTCCGGGGGTTCGTCGACCGCCGCCGGCTTCGTCCGGGTCACAGACGAGCCTCTGAGCCTCGACCCGCTCCTGGAGCGCGTCCGCGATCCCGCAGCGGGGGCCGTCGTGAGCTTTCTCGGGGTGACCCGCGAGGTGAGCCACCTGGAATACGAGGCGTACGTGGAGATGGCAGAACGGGAGATGGCCGGGATCGTCCAGCGGGCGATCGAACGCCACCGCCTGAGCGCCGCGGCGGCGGAGCATCGCGTGGGCACGGTCCCGCTGTCCGAGCCATCGGTCGCGGTCGCGGCGTCGGCGCCCCACCGGGACGCCGCCTTTGCCGGGGCGCGGGAGATCATCGATGAGATCAAGGCCCGGGTGCCGATCTGGAAGAAGGAGGAGGGCGAGTGGGTCCAGGGAGTGACGCCACAGCCGCGGCCCTGAGAGAGCTGCCGGCCGTCCACGAGCTGGCCTCCTCGCTGGAAGCGCCCCCTGCCCTCGGGGTGGCCGCAGCCCGCCGGGCGATCGATGAGGAGCGCCTGGCCGTGCTGGGCGGCGCGACCTTCGATCAGCCCCGCCTGCTCACCCGGGCCGCCGAGTTGGTCAGCGAGCTGAGCAACCCGTCGTTGCGGCGGGTGATCAATGCCACGGGCGTGGTCATCCACACGAACCTGGGCCGGGCGCCCCTGCCGGCGGCCGCTCGCCAGGCCGTGTTGGCCGCGGCTGAGGGGTACAGCAATCTGGAGCTCGACCTGGAACGCGGGAGTAGGGGGAGCCGACACGACCACGTGCAGGGCCTCCTGTGTGATCTGACCGGTGCAGAGGCGGCGCTGGTCGTGAACAACGGCGCCGCGGCGGTGCTGCTGGCCGTAGCTGCGCTGGCCGGGCCGGGGAACGGGGTGATCGTCTCCCGAGGCCAGCTGGTGGAGATCGGCGGCGGGTTCCGGATCCCAGAGGTGATCCGGCAGTCCGGGGCCCGGTTGGTCGAGGTGGGGACCACAAACAGGACGCGCCTGACCGACTACCGGCGAGCCGCCGACTCGGCCGATCCAACCCCGGCGGCCATCCTCCGCGTCCATCAGTCGAATTTCCGCACGCTCGGCTTTGTCCAGGACGTCCGCGTGTCTGAGCTGGTGGGACTGGGCATCCCGGTGATCGACGACGTCGGCTCGGGCGTGCTCGCCGATGCCGAGCTCGTGCCGGCGCTGGGTGACGAACCGTCGATCTCGGACTCGGTCGCCGCCGGTGCGAGCCTGGTCTGCTGCTCGGGCGACAAGCTTCTGGGTGGTCCCCAGGCGGGATTGTTGGTGGGGACCGAGGCCGCCGTCGACCTGGCCCGCCGCCACCCACTCGCCCGAGCGATGCGGATCGACAAGCTCTCGCTGGCCGCGCTCGAGGCCACGCTCAGCCTGTACCGCGACCCGGCGAGGGCCCGGAGCGAGATTCCCGTCCTGGCGATGTTGAAAGCGGGCCCGCCCGAGCTGTCGGAGCGCGCCTCGCGCCTGGCCGGGCAGATCGGGGCGAACGCCGAGGTGGTCGCGTGCTCTGGAAAGGTCGGCGGCGGCGCATTGCCGCTGCTCGAGCTGGCGGGCCACGCGGTCGCGCTGGCTGGAGACCCGGCGCAGATTGCCAACCGGCTGCGGAAGGGTGAGCCGGCCGTCATCTGCCGTGTCCACGAGGGACGCGCTCTGCTCGACGTCAGGACGGTGGATGAGAGCGAGCTCGAATCGCTGGCCGGTGCCGTGCGGGCGGCATTGGAGTGAGCGCAGGTCCGCTGACGCTCGGCACCGCGGGGCATATTGACCATGGCAAGACGGCGCTCGTCCGCGCCCTCACCGGGACCGATACCGACCGCCTGCCGCAGGAGCGTGCCCGCGGGATCTCAATTGAGCTGGGGTATGCCCGGCTGGCGCTCCCCTCCGGCCGACGCCTGTCGGTGATCGACGTCCCCGGGCACGAACGGTTCGTGCGCACGATGGTGGCCGGGGCAACCGGCATCGACCTGTTCCTGATGACCGTGGCGGCCGACGACGGCGTCATGCCACAAACTCGCGAGCACGCAACTGTGCTGTCGGCGCTCGGGCTGAGAGCAGGCGTGGTGGCGATCACCAAGTCAGACCTGGCCGATCCCGAACCAGCGCTGCTTGAGGTGGCCGAGCTTTTCCCCCAGGCCGAGGCGATCCCGGTCTCGGCCCGGACGAAGGCCGGACTGGATGAGCTGCTGGCGGCCATCGACCGGGCTGCCCAGGAAGTGAGCGGCCGCGGGGACGTCGAGGCTCCTACCCGCCTGCACGTCGATCGGGTGTTCACAATCCGAGGAGCCGGCACGGTGGTGACCGGAACTCTGTGGTCGGGCCGGCTGGCCGGAGGCGATGAGGTCCTACTCCACCCCTCTGGCCGCCGGGTCCGGGTCCGGGGCGTGCAGGTGCACGACGAACCCGTGAGCAGCGCTCTGGCCGGCCAGCGAGTCGCGGCCAATCTGACCGGATTGGCCGTGGCCGACGTGGACCGGGGAGACGTGCTGGTCGGGGCGGAGGCGGAGCTCGATCCCACCTACCTGATCGACGCCCAGCTGGAGCTCCGCGATCACCAGCCTGAGCACGGGCAGCGCGTGCAGGTACACCACGGCACGCGGGAGAGTCCCGCCCGGCTGGCCTGGCTCGGCGGGAGCTTCTGGCAGCTCCGGCTGGAGCAGCCGCTGGTCGTCGCGGCCGGCGACCGGCTGGTCGTCCGTCAGATTGCCCCACCGGACACGCTGGGTGGCGGGGTGGTGCTTGACCCCCATCCGAAAAAGCACGGGCCGAGCCGCGCGCTCCTGCAGCGGCTCGAGCGAATGGCTCGGGGCGAGGAGGTGGTGGAGCCCGTCGAGCCGACGACGCCGACACCGGCTCCGCCAGCTCCCCCGCCCCTGTCGGACAGCGCACTGGCGGCCGAGCAACGACTCAGAGTCGCCGGCCCAGAGCCTCCGCCCGACAGCGAATTCAATCCGGCTGACCTGGAGGCGCTGAGACAGGCGGGCCGGGCGATCCGCGTTTCCCGCTCCCTGCACTACCACCCCGACGCGCTGGCCGAGCTGCAGGGCCGGGTGATCGAACTGGCCCGGAGCCACGGCGGGGCGGTCACGCTGGCCCAGCTGCGCGACGAGCTGGGCACATCGCGCAAGTTCGCCCAGGCCCTGCTCGAGCACTTCGACTCAGAAAAGCTCACTCTGCGCCGAGGAGACGAGCACATCCTGCGCCGCGACCGCGGCGCGGAACGGTAGATTGGCCGCATGCCCACGAGCCTCGTGACCGGCGGCGCCGGCTTCCTCGGCTCGCACCTGTGCGACGAGCTCCTGCGGCGCGGCCACCGCGTGATCTGCGTGGACAACCTGGAGACGGGGACGCTGGCCAATATTGAGCACATCCGGACGCCGGACTTCGTCCACCTGAATCTGGACATCATCGAGCCCTACTTCGTCGAGGAGCCGATCGACTTCGTCTACCACCTGGCCTCGCCGGCCTCGCCGATCGACTACCTGCGACTGCCTCTGCACACCCTCAAGGTGGGCTCATACGGCACCCACCACACGCTCGGGCTGGCCAAGAACCACCGGGCTCGCTTCCTGATCGCCTCCACCAGCGAGGTGTACGGCGATCCCAAGGAGCACCCGCAGCCTGAGACCTACTGGGGCCACGTGAACCCGATCGGCCCGCGAGGCGTGTACGACGAGGCCAAGCGCTACGCCGAGGCGCTGACGATGGCCTACCACCGCCAGCAGGGGGTCGACACGGCGATCGTTCGGATCTTCAATACCTATGGGCCGCGAATGAGACCTCGCGACGGCCGGGCGATCCCCACGTTCCTGCGCCAGGCGCTCCAGGACAGGCCGATCACGGTGTTCGGCGACGGCTCCCAAACCCGGTCGTTCTGCTACGTGGCAGACGAGATTCGAGGGATCATCGCGCTGGCGGAATCGGGCTACCACCAGCCGGTGAACATCGGCAACCCGAAGGAGTTCACCCTGCTCGAACTGGCCAAGGCGGTGATCGAGCTCACCGACTCGCGGTCCGAGATCGTGTTTGAGGCCCTCCCCACGGACGATCCCCAGGTTCGGCGTCCGGACATCACATTGGCCAGGGAGATCCTTGGCTGGGAGCCGGAGGTCGAGCTGCGCGAGGGCCTGCGCCGGACCATCGATGAAGCCGGCGTTGAGATGCTCGTCGGCGCTCCGAACTGAGCGGGCACAACCGTAACTTCTCTTTCTGGGTAGCGTTGTGGGTTGTGGGGCTGCCCGATGAGCTGCTTCCCTTACACGTGACGATCCAGCAACGAGGACCGACTGAGGACCAGGCCCAGGATCTGGCGCCTCCGAAACCGTCGTTGGTCATGCCTGACCGCGATGTGCGCCGGAAGCGGCCGCCCCTGCTCTCATTCCTGCTCCGACTGGAGACCGGACGGCGGCTCGCCCGAGTGGTGTCCCTGTTTGCCCTGGATTTCATCGGCGTCGCCGCCGCGATCTTCACCGCGCTGATGATCAAGCTGGCCATTCACGACCATCTGTCCGGGGGCGCGGCGTTTCGCCAGACCCGGCATTGGCTGCCGTTCGCCTATCTGATCACGGTCCTGATGTTCGCCCGGGCCGACCTGTACGCTGACCGACCCTCGAGGCCGGGGCTGAGCCGGATCGCCGCGGCCCTGTTCCAGGTGATGGTGATCGCGCTCGTGTTCGCGCTGGCCAGCGGCGAGCACTTCTCCAGCTACTTCATCTTCTACGGGTCCCTGTTCTTCGCCACGCTGTACGTGTCCGGGCTGCGAGAGCTCCATCTCCGGATCACGGGCTGGCTGCTCGAACAGGCCGGCTATGAGCGCCGAGCCCTGCTCGTGGGGTCGGGCAAGCACATTGAGGCGGTGGCCCGGGCCCTGGCTGACCGCGCCCGGACCAGGGTCCAGGTCCAGGGATACATCGCGCTGGCCACGGGGCCGCAGAACGGACTGCGGTCGCTGGGCCAGCTGGCCGACCTGCCCGAGGTCCTGGGCCGCGAGCGGATCCAGGAGGTGATCATCGCCGACCCCGACTACCCACAGGAGCGCACCGTGGAGCTGGTCGACCTGTGCCATCAGCGGGGCATCACGGTGCACGTGGCTCCGTCAACGATGGAGATTCTGATTGACCGGGCAGAGTTCGTCCCCGGCCAGACGGTTCCCCTGTTCAAGCTCCGGCCCCCGGTCTTCGAGGGGATCGACTACGCGCTCAAGCGGACGTTCGACCTGGTGATCTCCCTGGTCCTGCTGATCGTGCTTTCGCCGCTGCTGCTTGCCGTGGCCCTGGCCATCCGACTCAGCTCGGCCGGACCGGCGATCTACCGCTCAGACCGGCCGGGAATGGCCGGCCGGCCATTCCGGTGCCTCAAGTTCCGCACCATGCGCCAGGACGCCGAGCAGGCCCAGGCCGACCTCGAGGAGCTCAACGAGCAGACCGGCGCGTTATTCAAGATCCGCCAGGACCCCCGCCTGACGGGGGTTGGCAGACTGCTCCGCCGCTTCTCCCTGGACGAGCTCCCCCAGCTCATTAATGTGGTCCGGGGCGAGATGTCGCTGGTGGGTCCCCGTCCGCTGCCGATGCGCGACTTCCACCGCCTGGACGAGTGGCACAAGAAGCGCTACCTCGTGCTCCCGGGCATCACGGGGCTGTGGCAGGTCTCGGGCCGCTCCGAACTCGACTTCGACGACCTGGTGCGCCTGGACTTCCTGTACCTGGAGCGGTGGTCGATCATGCTCGACCTGTCGATTCTGCTCAAGACGATCCCGGCCGTACTGTCGCGACGTGGGGCGTATTGAGAGTTATTTCCGCTACGTAAACTTGACAAAGCGTAAATAATTCGCGATTCTGTGCCGATGGCGGCTTCGCGCCGACTGAGCCGACAAGCCCGGCGAGATCAGCTCGTTTCGGCCGCCATCCCGCTCGTGGCCCGGCGCGGCCCGGCCGACCTATCGCTGGACGAGGTGGCCGAGCGGGCGGGAGTGACGCGAAACCTCCTCTACCACTATTTCCCCCGGGGCCGATCCGATCTGGTGAGCGCGGTCCTCGACGACGCCGAGCGGCAACTCGTCGGACAGTCGCAGGAACTCGATCAGGCGATCTCCCGAATTCTCGACCACGCCCTGGCGGCCACCCACGCCTGGCGAATTCACCGGATGGCCGGGGCCCTCCCTGCGTTCACCCGGCGAGCGGAGGCGACGGCCGCCGCAGTCGACGCCCTGCGCGATTTCACGGGCGCCGAGGCGACTCCGCTGAGCGACCTCGCTCTCCACGGCTATGTGGCCTATGCCGAGGCGGTGCTGGACGGCGCCCGGACTGCCGGGATCCCGCGCTCCGATGTCCGCGGGCTGCTGGCCCGGACGCTCCGGGCCGTCGTGGCCGCTGGATAGAGACGGAGACGTCTATCCTCCGCCAGCCATGCCGCCCACGGACCGGTTTGTGATCAGCTTTGCCGCTGAGCCCCCTCAGGAGGGCCTGCCGTACGGCCGGTGGGGGGAGACTCTGAAGGGCCAGTTTTTGGGCGCGGTCCGGGAGCTCGATACCGAGGGCGAGGAGATCGGTGAGCCGGGCGAGATCTCGTGGTTCCCCGACCGGACGTATGCGGGGCGGACATTCATCCCAGCGGTGGCCCGGACAACCGAGGGCTACGAGCTGTTTGGATACGTGTCGTTCGCCGAGGGCTCTGAGGGCCCAAGCGATTTCTTCTCCAGCGTTGACTTCACCGGCGAGCTGGCCGAGGCCAACCCGGACTGGAAGCTGGACCTCAACGATGAGGTGATCGGATCCTGGCGCGGCGAGCTGGGCAACACGGCTGAGATGACGCTCGTCTGGGGCGTTCCTCTGATCGCCGGTGGCGTCATGGTCACGGCCGAGCTGGCCAACCTGGCCGTGGACCAGTGCGAGCTGACCGAGCAGCGGTTCACGCTGCTGGCGCCGGACAACTACCGCTCGGACTACCTGGAGATCAAGCTCTGGGGCAAGAGCGGGGACGAGTTGGCTCGCGAGTCCCTGTACGTCGACGAGTAAGACTGACGCCGGCGCGGCGCGCTCGCTGATCGGCGCCCGTTCGTCTACTCGGCGGCGGCGGGCCTGACCAACGCAGGCGGGAGACGCTCGGCGACCTCTTCCGGCGTCAGCGGAAAGTGGCAGGCGGTGAGGCCGCCAATGCCGTCGGACTTCTTCTCAAGCGGCGGCTCCTGCTCGGCACACACGGGCTGCATCTTGGGACAGCGGGTGTGGAATCGGCACGCCGACGGGGGGTTGGCCGGGCTCGGAACGTCGCCGCTCAGCAGGTGGCGGGGGCGGCGCCCTCCTTCCGGAGGTTCGGGGACCGGGACCGAGGAGAGCAGCGCACCGGTGTAGGGGTGGCGCGGCATCGAGTAGAGCTCGTCGGCGCCGGCCAGCTCTGCGATCTTGCCGAGGTACATCACGGCGACACGACTGCACATGTGGCGCACCACCGAGAGATCGTGGGCGATCAGGACCAGCGTGAGGCCCAGATCGCGCTGAAGCTCGCGCAGCAGGTTCAGCACCTGGGCCTGGATCGAGACATCGAGCGCCGAGACGGGTTCGTCGGCGATCAGGACCTTCGGGTCCAGCGCGATCGCGCGGGCCACCCCGATCCGTTGGCGCTGACCCCCGGAGAACTCGTGCGGGTAGCGGTTGTAGTGCTCGGGATTCAGACCGACACGATCCATCAGCTCCTGCACCTTGCGCTTGCGCTCCGCGGCGTCACTGGCGAGCCCGTGGATCACCAGCGGCTCGGCGATGATCGTGCCGACCCGGCGCCGCGGATTCAGCGATGAGTAGGGGTCCTGGAAGACGATCTGCACATCGCGGCGCAACTGCTTCAGGGGATCGCCCTTGATCCGGCTGATGTCGTTGCCCTCGAACAGGATCTGCCCGGAGGTCGGCTCCAGCAGGCGCATCAGAAGCCGAGCCGTCGTGCTCTTGCCGCAGCCGGACTCACCCACGATGCCAAGCGTCTCGCCGCGGCGCACATCGAGGTCGACGCCGTCCACCGCCTTCACCGCGCCGACCTGATGCCTGAACAGCACTCCGGCGGTGATCGCAAAGTGTTTGGTCAACTCACGTGCCTGGATGATCACCTCGCCGGAGGCGCTCACGGCTGGACCTCCAGAGGCCCGCCGGGATCCGCGGAGGCCGCCGGGTCGGGACCCCTGGCGGCAACCCGGGCGCGATCACGAGCCAAAAGCTGTGCCTGCTGCACCGACTCGCCACGGGAGAGGGCCTGCCACACCGCGTTCCGGGCCTGAGCCGGAAGCAGGCAGGCGACCTCATGTTCAGCGTTGCCGGCAACCGGCGTCAGAACCGGATCAACCCGGCGGTGCTCATCCTGCACGTACGGGCAGCGCGGGTGGAAGTGGCAGCCTGAGGGTCGGTTGATCAGGCTCGGCGGGCGGCCGGGGATCGGGGTCAGGTCCTCCTCCCGTGGATTGTCCAGCCGCGGGATCGACTTCAGCAGACCCCATGTATACGGATGCTGCGGGCGGGCGAACAGCTCTCTGGCCGGCGCGCGCTCGACGATCCGCCCGGCGTACATCACCGCGATTTCGTCGGCCATCTCGGCCACGACGCCGAGATCGTGGGTGATGATCACGATCGCCATCCCCAACCGATCCTGCAGATCCTGCAGCAGCGCCAGGATCTGGGCCTGGACGGTCACGTCCAGCGCCGTCGTCGGCTCATCGGCGATCAGCAGCTTCGGCTCGTTCAGCAGCGCCATCGCGATCATCACGCGCTGCCGCATGCCGCCGGAGAACTCGTGGGGGTACCTGTTCATCCGGCCCGCTGGATCCGGGATCCCCGCCAGCCCGAGCAGTTCGACCGCGCGTTCTCGGGCCTGCGCCTTCGAGACATCACGGTGGGAGCGCACGGCTTCGATCAGCTGGTTGCCAACCGTGAAAAACGGATGCAGTGCGGACAGCGGATCCTGGAAGATCATCGCCAGGTCGTTGCCGCGGACCTGACGCATCTTGCTGGCATCGAGCGTCAGCAGGTCACGACCGGCGAACATCATCCGACCCGAGATCGCCGTGTTCCGACCACGGGTCAGGCCCAGTGCGGTCAACGAGGAGACGCTCTTGCCGGAACCCGACTCGCCGACGATCCCGAGCGTCTGGCCAGCCGCGACCGAGTAGCTGGCGCCGTCGACGGCCTTGACCACACCGTCGTCGGTCGAGAAGTGCACGCGCAGATCCTCGACCTCCAGCAGCGGCGCCTCGGTCATTGGACCCTCACGCGCGGATCGACATAGGCATACAGGATGTCGACCACGATGTTGGCGATCACCACAAATGCGGCCGCCAGCACCGTCGTCCCCTGGATCACCGGAAAGTCGGAGTTGCCGATCGCGGTGATGTTGAGCAGCCCGACCCCGTGGATCGAGAAGATCTTCTCGGTGATCACCGCGCCGCCCAGCAGCCCGCCCAGGTCGATACCGAACACGGTCAGCACCGGCGTGATGGCCGAGCGGACGCCGTGCTTCATGATCACGGTCCGTTCCCGCAACCCCTTGGCCCGGGCGGTGCGGATGTAGTCCTCGCCCATGGCGTCGAGCAGGCTGCCGCGCAGCAGCCGCGAGTAGATCGCGGCCTGGGTCAGCGCCAGCACCAGCCAGGGCAGGATCAACGACGTGAACCAGTGGACCGGATCCGCCGTCAGCCCAACATAGCTGCCCGGGCCGGGCAGGAAGGAGACGAGCCCGAGCGACTTGGCAAACAGGTAGATGAGGATCAGCGCGAACCAGAAGACCGGCATCGAGACAAACGTCAGCGAGACGGTCATCGCGGCCCGGTCCCAGATGCTTCCCCGCCTGATCGCCGACAGGATCCCGACCGGGATTCCGATGACGAACCAGAGCACGGCCGCGCCGACCGTCAGCGACACGGTTGCGGGCAGCGCTGCGGTGATCTCGCCGAGCACCGGACGCTCCGTGAAGAAGCTGAAGCCCAGGTTTCCGTGCAGGACGATGCCCTTCAGATAGAGCCAGAACTGGACGATCCACGAATGGTTCAGACCGAGCTCCTGGCGGATGAAGCGCTCACGCTCGGGGGTCGCGCCCTTGCCGGCGAGCAGCGTCACCGGATCTGCGCCGGGAAAGATCCGGAAGAGCAGGAACGTCACGAAGATGACCGCCACCAAGGTGACGATCCCCCAGAGGATGCGACGGATGACGAACGCTGCCATTGAAGCTTTTAGAGGTTGTGTATCGACGGTGAGAGGGACCCCGTCCCCCGGCCGGGGGACGGGGTCCACTCATCGGGGCGTTGTTACTTCAGGCTGGTGTAGGCGAAGTTGACCGACCCCTCGTTCCAGAGGTCACCCACCCACTTCACGTTGCTGGCGAAGGCGTTCGGCTGGTTGTCGAAGTCCTCGGGCACCGAAACCGCCTGGTTGACGGCGTAGCGGTCAGCCTGGCCCCACAGCTGGGCGGCCTTTGTCGGGTCGACCTCCGTGTGGGCCTTCTGCATCATGCTGTCCAGAGTTGCGTTCTTGACCAGCCCGAAGTTGTTCGTGACGGTCGGGGTGATCGCCGCCGAACTCAGCGTCGGGTACAGGATCGAGAACGGGTCGTTGAAGTCACGGAGCCAGCCGCCGTCCGGGCAGGCGTCAACTTCCTGCTTCGGGTTCTGGCACTTCGTGTACATCACGCTCTGGTCGACCTGTGCCAGGTTGACCTTGAAGCCCAACTGGGTCAGGTCCTGCTTGACGATCTGGTTGATCGCCAGTTCATCCTGACCGTTGTTGGACGCGACGACCGTGACCGTCCCGTTGCCGGTGTACTTGCCCGACGGGTAGCCCGCCTTCTTCATGTACTGCTTGGCCACCGCGAGGTCACCGGACGTGTGGGCGTTCCACGGATAGTTCGGGCCGGGGTAGCCACCCGCCTGATCGAACCCTGCGGTGCCCGGATAGACGAAGTGCGTGCCCGGCTCACCGGTCAGCACCCCGCCCTTCTCCTTGATGATCGCGTCGCGGTTCAGATTCGCGTACACCGCCCGACGGATGTTCACGTTGTTGAACGGCGGTTTTGAGTTGTTCAGCGTCATGTAGTGATCGCCGGCACCGGTGGTGAAGGTGATCTGCGACGGATAGCGCTGGTAGGCCTCCTGCACCGTCGCGTGGGTCGGCGTGTCGTACTCGACCATGTTCTTGCCCTTCAGCACCTGCGGCCCGATCACGGACGGGTCGCCGCCAATGCTGATGTTGATCTGGTTCAGGTAGGCCGGGGGCTTGTACGGCCCGGTGTAGGTGCTGGCGCTCCAGTTCGGGTTGCGAACCAGGGTCAGCGACTTGCCCGCCGTGTAGCCGCTGGCGATGCTGTTGGCCTTGTCCTCGCCCTGGATCATGTAGGGACCCGTGGCGGTCAGCTGGGTCACGCCGAAGTTCGTCGGCGCGTGCTTGTCGAGCGGAGCCACCACCGACTTCGGCACCGGGGCGGAGCCCGGCAGGGACAGAGCCTGGATCACCGTGTTGGCGACCGTTCCGGTCAGGTGGATGACGAGCGTCGTCGGATTCGGGGTCTGGATCCCGGAGATCGGTCCGCCCTTGGCCTTGGCGGCACCGACGATCGCGTTCGCGAAATACGAGGTCCAGTACCCATTCCCGACGTTCGGGTCCGCCATCCGCTCGATCGCGTATGCCACATCCTGCGAGGTCACCGTCCGGTTGACCGGCGGCGCGTACTTCACGTTCGGCTGGATGTGGATGGTGACCGTCTTGCCACCGTTGGTGATCCCGCCGTTGGACGCGGTCGGGATCTCCTTCGCGAGGTCGGGCGAGAGCTCCGTCTGAGAGTTCGGCATGAACACGAACAGCGGACGCTGCGTGACGTAGACCGCGCCGTAGTCTATGGCGAAGTAAGAAGAGCCCGGGTCGAGGTGCTGGAAGCCCTCAGACGAGAGCACCTGCAGAGTGCCGCCCTGCTTGCCGCCCGTGATCGACTCACTGGCGGCGTTCTCCCCGGCCTTCAGCGGGAGCTTCACCGTGGCGCTGCTTCCCGACGAACCACCACTACTGCTGCTG
This sequence comes from Solirubrobacteraceae bacterium, assembly GCA_036490975.1. Classification (GTDB taxonomy): domain Bacteria; phylum Actinomycetota; class Thermoleophilia; order Solirubrobacterales; family Solirubrobacteraceae; genus Palsa-465. Next base: position 228,229 of record DASXCS010000048.1, on the reverse strand, counting down.
CCGCACGCGGCGACGGCAAGCGTGAGGAAGCCGGCCGCCGCGATTGCGGTCGCCGACCTGCGGAGCCTCATTGATATGACCTCCTCTTGATGTTCGTAGCGCGGACACACCGCGACCTTTCGAAAAAAGTGTTCACCTATCTCCCTTCGGGTTGAGTGCATCCAGAAGTCCGTCGCCCAGCAGGTTGAATGCCAGGACGATAATCAGCAGCGCGATCCCCGGGAAGATCATGTTCCACCAGGCCGGGTTGCCGTTCAGAAGGTCGCCGCCGGCCGCGGAGATCATCTGGCCGAGGTCCGGCGTCGGTGGCTTCACGCCGACGCCGAGAAATGCCAGCGCCGCCTCCAGCAGGATGTTGACCGGGATCAACAGGCTCGAGTAGACGATCAACGGCGTCGTCACGTTGGGCAGGATCTCCCTGAACAGGATCCGCCGGTTCGAGGCCCCGAGCGAATGTGCGGCCTCAATGAATTCCTTCTCCCGCAACGACAGCACCTGACCCCGGACGATCCGCGCGATGTAGGTGAAGCTCGAGATCGTGATGATGAAGATCACGGTGACGATCCCCGGGGTGATCAGCGAGTGTCCGGCGATCTGGAGGCAGCCCTGGATGCTGCAGGCGTCGGCGATCCCGAGCCCCAGCACGATCACCGGGAAGGCCAGGAACACATCGACGATCCGCATCAGCAGCGTGTCGACCCAACGACCGAAGAACCCCGCTGCCAGCCCGACGATGGTGCCCACCAGCGCCGCCAGCGCGGTGCCCGCGACGCCGATCAGCATCGATACCCGAACCCCATAGATGATCCTGGACAGGGTGTCCTCGCCCAGGCTGTCGATACCGAGCGGATCACGCCCACTCGGCCCGGTCGCGCCACCGAAAGCGTTCGTAAGGTTCGTGGCCTGCTGCTCTGGGTTTGGCAGCCCGAGGAGATGAACCACGACCGGCGCGAGGATCGCGATCAGCACGACCACCAGAATCACCACGGCGGAGATCATCGCCACGCGGTCCGCGCGGAACCGGCGCCAGAAGAGCTCGCGCGGGGAGCGGGCCGTTATCTCCCCGGGGACGATCTCGACGTCCTGGATCAGACCTTCGGTCTCGGCTAGGACGTCCGCGCCACTGATACTCATGACGGGTTCGATATTGCCGCTGGCAGCTTCAAATCCTCCTTCCGGGCTACGGGAATACCACAATGGAGAGGGCATGTCATCCACACCTAACTTCGCCGCAACGAACGCGCTGCGGGAAACGCGACGAACTCGAGGGCCGTCGATACGCTCACCTGGCCGCCCGGTGCTCGTCGTCAGAGAACCGTGCCACGCGGATGCATTGCCCTCGTAGCTCAATGGATAGAGCACGCGCCTCCTAAGCGCGGGATGCAGGTTCGATTCCTGCCGGGGGCATGCTGTCGCGCTGTTTCGCGGCCGGCTCGTTCAGCGGTCAGGCCGGCCGGGATACACGTCGTCGATCGTGGTCAGCGCCACAAATGGGGCACCGGCCAAGCGCTCGATCTCCTGGGCGCCGCCGGCCAGCCGGTCGAGGATCGCCAGCACTCCACAGATCTCGTGCCCCTCCTGGCGAACCGCCTCGAGCGCTCGGATCGTCGAGCCCCCGGTGGTCACCACATCCTCGACGATCATGCAGCGGTCCTCGGGCGCCAGCAGCGGGCCCTCGATCCGCCGCGTCAACCCGTGCTGCTTGGCCTCCTTGCGCACGAAGAATGCCTTGACGTCCGCACCCCCGGCCAGCGCGGCACAGGCGATCGGATCCGCCCCCATGGTCATCCCGCCGACCGCCGTGGCACCCCACTCACCGGCCTGCGCGGCGACGAGCTTGGCCAGGGCCGTGAAGCCGGTTGGACGCAGAATCGCCCGCTTGGCGTCGATCAGATACTCCGACGTGCGCCCACTGGCCAGCACCACCCGCCCGAGCACCAGCGCGTGGGCCTGCAGCTCTGCCACCAGCCGCTCGCGGGCACTCAGTCGATCGTCGAAGGCCATCGGCGAGGCTCATGCTAGCCGCGGCTACGGCCGATCTGACTGGGGTGGTATCCCGGGGATTGATCGTGTGCTCCTGTGTCTGCTGCGCCCTCGTGGTGGCCTCATTCGGGCTGTTCGCGCTGAGCCAGGCGTCGGGCGCATCCAACCACCAGGTGGCCCAGCTCAACGGGGGCCCGGCCCCCGGTCACGCCCCCCGCGCCGTCCACCCCCCGGGACAGCCAAGGCGGTTCATCGACGGAGCCTCGTCCGCCCTGACCTCGCCCTTCAGGTCATTCCTCCATTCCGACAGCGACTGGGCGGTCAAGATCGCCAGCTCGCTGATGGCCCTGCTCCTCTACGGCCTGGGCCTGGGCTACCTGGCCCGCTGGGCCAAGACCTAGTGTTGCCCTAGTAGTAGGTGTCCACCCAGTCCCCGATGGCCAGCCAGTTGTAGACCGAAATGGCGTCCCCGATCGGCAGCCGCATGCATCCGTGGCTGGCCGGATAGTCGGGGGCCGGGTCGTACCCATGGATGGCGTAACCCCGGATGAAGAAGTCCGAGTAGTACATCCCCTCTGAGTTGTAGCCCGGTTCGCGACTGTAGATCTGGTAGTCGCCCAGAATCGTTGGAGTGGAGGGCTTGCCGGAGCTGATCGGAAAGATCCAGTACACGTGATTTCCGTCGATCAGGGCCAGCAGCTGGTTGGCCAGGTCACCCTCGGCGTGCCGGCCGTGGCCCGGGAAGCGGATATGGAACACACCACGTCCATCCAGCAGGGCATCGATCGTCCGCGTGTCAAGCGTCTGGTAGGTGCCCCAGCCGAGCAGCCGGTGATAGGCATCAAGGGCCAGGCCGGTGTTTGCGTCATACACCCCGCTCACCGGCATGTAGAAGTGCAGCAGCGAGAGGCGCTGCTGCATGAGGCGGACGAACGGCCCGCGGGAGCCGAAGCCGGCCTGCGGAGTGAGCACGTCGAGCCGGCGGCGGACATACAGGCGAGCCATGTGACGCGTGGCCCGATGGACCAGGTCGACGCGTATGCGCCCGGCCACCGGGCTGGCCACCCGCGCCTTGAAGTAGCCGGCGTGGCCGCCCTTACTGACACGCATTGAGACCTGCCGGTTCTTCAGGATCTTTCCGTTCTGGGCCAGCCACACCCGCACGATCTGCCCCCGGACGTAGGGTCGCACGGTCCCCGACACGTAGATGGGCCGGCCGGGAACAGTCACCAGGCCCTTGTCCAGCGAGAGCGCCCCCCTGAGCACGACATGGGCCCGGGGGTGGACCGGGGGCCGGTGGGCGGCTGAGGCCAGCGACGGCCAGGCCAGAGCGCACCCCACGGAGTAGGCCATCAGGACCGCTGCCCACCGAGCGCCCTTCCTAGACATGACGCAAGTAAATCACCCGCCCCCGGCGTGTCCTGAAAAAAAGCTGCCGCTCATGCTGGGGCCGGCGGCCCGGCCAGAGGGAGCGTGAAAGCACCGATCACCGCCAATGACCCGATCACCAGGCCGGCTACCTCTCCGCCGGTCCAGTGAAACTGAGTCGCCCCCAGGGCCACCGAGTTGTTCAGCGAGTGCAGCGCAATGCACGGGTACACCGATCGGGTCTTCCACCTGACCAGGCACAGGACAAAGCCCAGAAAGCCCAGTGGGACCAGGTCCTGAGAAAGCGCCGAGCCGGCATGGGCCAGTCCGAACAGGATCCCCGTGATGATCGCCGCCAACCACGTACCGGCGTCGCGGCCGGCCACGGTCACCTGCATCCGCCGTAGAACTCCGAACAGAAAGCCGCGGAAGAAGAACTCCTCGGCCACCGGCGCGAACACGCACACGAACACGGCCACCCCGGTCAGGCCGATCGTGCTCTGGGTCGTTCCGAGCGGAGCGGGCAGCCTGTCGTTGCCGTGCAGCGAGAACAGGGAGGCATATCCGAGCGTGACCAGGTAATAGCCGCCCCCGGCCAGCACGACGGCCAGGATCGCCTGCCACGGGGCTACCCGCCTGAAGCCGAAATCCGGTGGCCGTGGACGCCCGCGGAGGTTGACGAAGTAGATCGCCGCGGCCACAAAGCCCAGATCGAAAACCAGGTTGGCCACCAGGGCCTCGGCCACGGTCTGCTGGGATCCGGCCCGGGGGTGGCCGATCACGTCGACCACGATCGTGGCGATGATCCCCAGACCAAAGCCCAGGGCAATCGCGCCCGGGGCGAACCACAGCGGCCACTGCGGGCCACGGTCCGCCGGCCGGTCCTCAGATTCGGGGGCCAGTGCGGGCGTAGGCGCTGAAGGAGGGGCTGCAGGCGGAGGGAGCTGGGGCATGGTGGTCGAAAGCTGAGCGTACCTCCGGACCGCCCCGGTCCTGAGAGCGCAAACAGAACTCCTGAGAGGCCCGACCGCTCCCACACCATGACCGTTCATCCGGATCGACTGATGCTGTGGCCGCTGGACGTCGGGCGCTACGGCCTGGATGTGACGTTCTCCGGGAACTGGAGCTGCGAGGACGCTGAGCGGCAGTCGGCCAGCCTCGAGCGCCGAGGGATCCCGAACGTGATCCGCCACGAGCCCGACGGAGACTGGACGGTCCGGTTGGGTCCGCTGCACAGCCTCGAGGTTGCCCGCGCCCTCTCATCACTGGTGAAATGATGCGCGTGGCCGGCCCTCCCCTCACGCTCCGCGACCGGATGCAGTCCGGGGTCGTTCGCGGCCTGGCCGGACTTCCGGACGCGGCGATCCGGCTGCTCGTCGGGCGCCCGACCGTGCGGGACGGCCAGCGGCTGCATCCCGAGACTCAGCTCGCCCTCAAATTGCTGGCCATGGCCGGGGCCCCGGAGCTCGAGGAGCTCACTCCGGACCAGGCCCGAGCGCGAGTGGCCCAGGATGCTCGGACGTTCGAGGGCCCCAAGGTCGGCCTGGACGAGGTCCGCGAGCTCGAGCTCCCAGGGGCCACCAAGAGCATCCCGGCCCGTCTGTACGTCCCCGACGCATCCGAGGCCGATGGCGCGCTGGTCGTCTACTTCCACGGCGGGGGCTTCGTCGTCGGCGACCTGGACACGCACGACAACGCCTGCCGGTTTCTGGCCCGACACTCCGGAGCCCGGATCGTGTCGGTCGATTACCGGCGGGCCCCTGAGTCACCGTTCCCCGCTCCGCTGGACGATGCGCTGGCAGCCTTTCGCTGGGTGTTCGAGCAGGCGCCCGAACTCGGTGCCCACCCGCGCCGGATCGGGGTCGCCGGCGACAGCGCGGGGGCCAACCTGGCGGCTGGGGTGGCACGCCTCTCTCGACGAGACGGCGACCCGGCCCCGGAGTTTCAGCTGCTCTTCTACCCCTGGCTGGATCTGGCCCACAAGCGCCCCTCATACCGTCTGTTCGGCCAGGGCTTCTACCTGACTGAATCAGACCTCGACTGGTACGCCGGCAAGTATCTGACCCGGACCGACGACGCCCAGGACCCCCGCTGTTCGCCGCTCCAGGCCGAGGATCTGGAGGGACTGCCGCCGACCTATGTCGCCACCGCCGGGTTCGACCCGCTGCGCGACGAGGGCGAGGAGTTCGCGCGCCGTCTGCGCGATGCCGGCGTGCCGGTGGCCCTGCGCCGTCACGCCGGCCTGATCCACGGATTCGTCAACACGGTCTCGGTGGGCCACGTGGGCCGGGAGGCGGTGCTGGAAGCGGCTGGGGCGCTGCGACTCGGACTCGCCCTCAGGGAAGGAGGGTCCCCGGGAGGGCCCAGATCCTTCTAGGCCCTCCCGGAGGGGTCAAGGAAGTGGGGGCGCAGTTCCTTGACCGTTTCGCAGCCGTGTTACCCCCTCATGCAGAGGCCTAAACATCGATTTCATTCGTCCTCCCATTCCCGCCCGTGCTTGGGCCGACCCGTGAGCATGTCCACCAACTCACCCCACCGGCTGGGCTTGACCGCTGGCTCGCGCACCCGCTGAGCCGGGGCGGCTCCGTGCGGCTCGGGCAGCTCGGCCACGGCCTGGGCGTCGATCCGCAGGTCTGCCCCGCGCTCGTGCAGCGAGGCCACGTCGTCGGCCGCCACGAACTTCCGGCCCGACTCGGTTCGGATCACAAGGCCGTGGAAGATGTCCTCCCGCTCGGCGGCCACGACGTGGTCCACCGTGCCCACGGGCTGGCCGTCCACCGAATACACCGGCACGCCGCGCTCCAGGACTTCATATGAGATCGGGAGCCCTTCATCCATGGCCGCCAGAGACTAATGGGCTCCGCCGAGGAGAGGCGGAAGCTCGACCAGCGTCCGGACGGTCAGGGTCTCAGGCTCCTTCAGGGGGTCGGCCGCCTCGTGGCGGCTGAGCAGCACCGGCTCAATCCCGGCCGCTCGGGCGCCGTCCACGTCCTCGCGGAGGCTGTCGCCAACGTGGACGGCCTCATTGGCGCCGGCGCCCACGGTGGCCAGTCCACGCTGGAAGATCTCCGGATCAGGTTTGGCGACGCCCACGGCAGCCGACGTGACAACCCCGTCAAGCCACTCGCTGAGACCGAGGCGCTCGAGCACGGCTCCCAGCGACACATCCCAGTTGCTGACCACCACCAGCCGCAGACCGAGGGCGTGGAGCGCGCCGAGGGTCGGGCGGGCATCGGCAAACGCGCTGAAGCTCAATGAGGCCAGCAGCGAATCGACCATCTCCGGCCCCGTCGGCACCTCGCTGTCCAGGATCCGCTCGAGCTCGCGCGAGACAACCGCGGCGCAGCGAGCGCGCAGCTCGGCCAGGCTGGCCGCATCGCGGCCCTGGCTCAGATGGGCCCGGTAGTAGGCGATTTCGGCCCCGATCACCTCCTCGGCCTGGGCCTGGGTGACCGCCAGGCCAAAGCGCCTGGCCAGCTCGGCTCGGAGCCGCGGGGCGGGTGGTTCAAGGCCGACCAGCGTGCCCAGCGCGTCGAACAGCACGACCCGCGGGCTGCTGCTCAGCCCACGAAGCGCCACGTCGCGAATTCGGCCGTGAACAGGCCCAGCAGGACCGCCAGGACGGCCACCGCGGGGGTTGTGATGCGCTTTTTGGCGACCCACCACCCCGCCCACATGAACAGCGGGAAGATCACGGCCGCATACCGTGCGATCGACTGCAGGGGCTGGGGCGTGACGGGATAGGAGAGTGGAAGGGCCAGCGTGGCCAGCCCGTACATGCCGTAGGCCAGGGGGAGCCGCCTGAAGACCCCGACCAGCGCGATCAGGGCCACGATCAGGGCTGCGAACAGGACCAGGTTCTGCTCGGCAGCGACCAGCGGGTTGCCGCCGGCCTGGGGAAAGAAGATTGGCGGCCCCGGGCCATGCACGAGCTGGCGCAGGCCATCCCAGGCCGCCACGGCGCCGTCCCAGATCCCGCCAAACGGGCCGGCGAAGTGCCGGAACCACAGGCCGTGGGCGTGGAACGGGGCCAGCCCCTGGCCGCCGCTCAGGGCCAACCCGAGCAGGAACGCCCCGAAGCCGGCCGGGACCAGCAGCACCCAGCCGAGCTCCCGGTTGATCGCGAAGCGCGGCCTGGCCCGGCCCGCCAGATGTCGGACCCACGTGGAGAGCGATCGCCCTGGCCCAGCGCCACCGCTCGCAATCCCATCCCTCATCACGGGCAGGCGGTCCGTGCGTGGGCCGTAGAGGAACATGAAGATGAACGGCACGATCAGCGTCAGACCCTCGGCGCGTGAGGCCGCCGCCAGCGCGCCGAGGACCCCCGCCCATCCCCAACTGCCCGCTCGCGCCCGGAGGATGCAGCCCAGCGACAGGGCGAGAAACAGCGACTCCGTATACACAGCCGAGAACGCCCAGGCCATCGGCGAGAACGCGAGCAGGAGCACACACGCCCGGGCGGCGTCCCCTCCAAGCTCCAGCGCGGCGAGCCGGTACAGCAGCACCAGGGCCACCGCGAAGGCCAGGCATGAGATCAGGATTCCGGCCACCAGCTCGGTGCCAACGACGACGGCCAACCACCTCATCAGCAGCGGGTAGAGCGGAAAGAACTCGGTTCGAGCCAGCTGGTGGTCGTAGCCGCCGTGGGCGATCGCCAGGTACCAGACCGAGTCCCAGCGCGCGAAGGGTGAGACGAGCAGGTTTCCCAGGTACCCGAACGGCGCGGTCAGGCGTGCCGGGTCAAACGAGGCCGAGCCGGGAGCCTGGCCGAATGACAGCACGCCCACCACTCCGGCCACCAGGACGATCAGCCGCGAGGGCCACAGCGCCTGCCAGGCGACCCGTGTCGCGGGCTCGTCCCTGAGCCTGTGGGCGCTTCTGAGGGCCGCACGACGTAGCGCCTTGGGATCGGCCGCACGACGTAGCGCGCCGGTCCGGACGGACACCGGTGCCTGGAGCTGCACGCCCACGAGTCTGGCACTCCGGGTCTGGTCGATGGTCGATGGCACCGGGTCCTGGCCGGGCCGGGCAGGAGCTTGACCCCGCGGCCAGAAAGTTGGCAACGGATACACTGGTCGGCTCATCCGGGCGCCGGAATCGCCCGCGGAGAGCAGCAGGGCGTCCGACTCCACAGCGCGTCCACCATTCCGCAGATGCCCGGACCAACCTCCTGATGAGTCGTCGCGAACGACAACGCTACCGCCGACACAACCGGGGTCATCCCGCCCGGAAGGTGATCGGGATGAGTGTGCTGGTTGCCGTATGCGGCGCCGTTCTGGCCGCCCTGTTCGGCGCCGCGTGGGTGGTGTCCGTGGCCGATTCGGCGCCGAACCTGACCGATTTCAAGGTCAAGCAGCCGCATTCCCTGACCCGGATCTTTACGGCCAACGGCACGCTGCTGGGGTACGTGCACTCGGACACGCTCTACAACCACCTGTCGGCAACCCAGATTCCCGCGATGATGAAGAAGGCCACCGTGGCCATCGAGGATCGTCGGTTCTGGCACCACGGCGCGCTCGACTACCAGGGCATCATCCGGGCCGCGATCAGGGACATCTTTAATCACAACGGATCGCTCCAGGGCGCGTCCACGTTGACGCAGCAGCTGGTGGACAACCTGTACCTGACCGCTCCCCGATACAAATTCCACCACGACCTGAAGTACAAGATCATCCAGGCCAAGCTGGCCGACCAGCTCTACCGGGACCACAGCAAGAGCTGGATTCTCAATAAATATCTCAACGTCGCCCCCTATGGCACCGTGAACGGTGAGAGTGCCGTGGGCGTCGGTGGAGCCTCGCTGGTCTTCTTCGATAAGCCGGTCTGGAAGCTCAGCCTGGCCGAGATGGCACTCCTGGCCGGCCTGCCCCAGTCACCCACCAACTACAACCCGTTCCTGTACCCGCACGAGGCCCTGATCCGTCGCAATCAGGTCCTCCGCGCCATGGTCAGCTCTCACTACATAACTCCTGAAGCTGCTTACGCGGCCGAGCAGGCGCCGCTCCACATCCGTGCGGATCACAGGTTCACCAGCCATAGCCAGCCCTTGCTGTTTGACTATGTGCAGCAGCAGCTGATCAACCGCTTCGGCCTCAAAACGGTCCAGAACGGCGGGCTGAAGGTCTACACCACGATCGACCTGCACGCTCAGGCGGAGGCCCAGTCGGCCATCGTGGCCCACCAACCGGGCGGTCCCAACCTGGATGCTCAGCCCGCGGCCGCGCTGGCCAGCATCGACCCCACCAACGGCCACATCGTGGCCCTGGCCCAGTCAGCCCCGTATGCCCAGACGAACTATTTCTACCCGGTGCAGGCCCACCGTCAGCCGGGCTCGTCGTTCAAGGTGTTCGCGCTGATGACGCTGATCCATGACTATGACGGTGACCCCAATCAGACCTTCTACACCTCCAAGTTCCTGCCGGCCGGCTGGCTCCCGATAGATCCGACCTGGTCCGTCCACACGGCTGAGGAGACCTACCAGGGCACGATCGACGTGGCCAAGGCCACGACCGTCTCCGACAACACGGTGTTCGCCCAACTGGCGGCCGACCTGGGTTACGACAAGCTCGACGCCACCGCCCATGAGATGGGCATCACCTCGAAACTGGACGGGTTCCCGGCCGAGGTCATCGGCGGTCTCAAGGAGGGGGTCACGCCGCTTGAGATGGCCGACGCCTACGCCACGCTGGCCAACGGCGGCAACCACATTGCGCCGACCATCGTCACCAAGGTCGAGTTCCCGGACGGCAGCACGGTCAACCTCGGCGATCCAAAGCCCCACAGGGTGTTCTCCGACGGCGAGACATACGCCGCCACGCAGGTGCTGAAGACCGTGATCACGAGCGGGACCGGCACCGCGGCCAACTACGGCTGTCCCGCCGCCGGCAAGACCGGAACGGCCGAGAATGAGGACAACGCCTGGTTCGTCGGCTACACGCCCAAGTACTCAACCGCCGTCTGGGTGGGCTATCCGCAGGGCAACGTACCGATGCCGGGCGGCTTCGGAGGAACCCTGGCCGCCCCGATCTGGCACGACTTCATGCTGTCCGCGTCAAACGGCTACTGCGGCGACTTCGCCACGCCGACCACCTACTGGACCGGAACGGCGTTCGTCGGGCCGCACTCGGCCGCCGGGCCGCCCCTCGGACCCAGCACGGGCGGCTCGAGCACCACGACCACCAGCGGCACCACCACCAGCGGCGGGCATCACCACAACCCAGGCCTTTTTGCCCATCCGCCTCAGCCCGCTCCCACTCCGCCGGGCGGCGGTCCAGGCAACTCGGGGCCCCCGGGCCAGGGCAACCCATCCGGAGGCACCGGGCCATCGACCGGAGGTGGCGCGCCCGGACCGGGTCACGGGCACCACGGCAAGCACTGAACCTGCGGTAGCGTTAGGTAGCCATGCCCAAGGAAGAGAAAGTCGAGCTCGAAGGCGAGGTCGTCGAGGCCCTGCCCAATGCCATGTTCCGGGTCAAGCTCGACAACATGGACCGGACCGTGCTCGGACACGTCGCCGGCAAGATGCGCCGCTTCAGGATCCGGATCCTTCCGGGCGACCGCGTGCGCGTTGAGCTCTCGCCGTACGACCTCGACCGCGCCCGGATCGTCTACCGCCACCGGTAGCGATGTGGGCCGGCGGCAGCAGGTGCCGTGCGCGAGCTTGAGCTGATCGAGCGTATCCAGGCTCTGCTCGCCCGATCGGATTCTCGGATCATCCGAGGCCCTGGGGACGACGCCGCGGTCGTCCGCGGCCGGGGCTACTCGGTCACGTCCGTGGATTCAATGGTGGAGGACGTGCACTTCCGCCGGGGCCAGTTGGCCCCCGAGGAGATCGGTCACCGCGCACTGGCCGGGGCGCTGTCGGACCTGGCGGCGATGGCGGCTTGGCCGGGCGAGGCCTACCTGGCGCTGGGGGTGCCCGCCGGAAGTGACCCGGAGTACGTCCTTGCGCTGTTCGCCGGCGCCCAGCGGCTGGCCGAAGAGCTCGACGTGACCCTGGCCGGAGGAGATGTGACCCGGGCTCCGGTGCTGATGATGAGCTTTACGGTCGTCGGATGGGTCGACGATCCCGGCCAGCTGGTCGGTCGTGATGGAGCCCGGCCGGGCGACCTCATCGGCATCACCGGCACGCTCGGGGGGGCGGGGGCGGGTCTGGCTCTGCTCGAGGGGCGCGCCGACGCGGGAGGGCTGGACCCCGGAGTCGCGGATGCGCTGCGCCGCCGGTACGCCCAGCCCCGGCCCCGGTTGGACACAGGCCGCGTCCTCGCAGACGCCGGCGCCCGAGCGATGATCGACCTGTCCGACGGACTGGCCGCCGACGCGGGGCACATCGCGCGCAGCAGCGGCGTTCGTCTGGAGCTGACGCTGACCCGGCTGCCCCTTGACCGCGGCGTGTCCGCGGTGGCCGACCAGCTGGGCGAGAGCCCCACGGCGCTGGCCGCCACGGCGGGCGAGGACTACGAACTGTGCGTGTGCGTGCCCAGCGCGACCGCGGAGTTGGCGCAGGCCAGCGCGGGAGGGTCGCCGGGGGCGGCCGGACCGGGGTTGACCTGGATCGGCCGGGTGACCGAGGGTCAGCCTGAGGCCGTCTTTGTGGACGCCGAGGGCGAGCTCACGGGCTTTGAACACACCCTGTGAGGCTTCCCAGCCGCCGGCACCGCTCCCGCCGCCATGATCCTGGCCATGATCGCGTCGGCCACCTGGCGGACGTCGACCTCATACCGCTCCATCCGTGTCTTGCTGGGCACCACGATTCCTCCTCCCGCCGCACCGCCTCCGCCTCCGAGGGCCACGCCCTCCTCGCGGGGCACGCCCTCACCTCCGAGGGGCGCATGAGGTGGATCGGCACGCGCCCGTGTACACTGCACCGGTTTTCGGTGTAATAAACGAATTGCCGAGCTTTTAGAGACTCACGTGGGCGAACGGGGCCCCGTGCCCGAGGCTGGTCGACTAAACGACGCCTGCCGTCGCTAACTCGACCAGCCCCGTCCCCGAGCGGACGCCAGGAGAAGGCTCGAGCCCTCTACGCCCCGCTAACGCCCGAACCGGCAACGGCCGCCCCCAACGGCATGGTCTGGGTCAGCCGGGCGAACACGACGATTCGCTGAGCGGCGCTGTACAGCGGGTTGCAGGCGGAGAGCACCAGCCGGTCGTAGCCCACGTCGTGCGTGACCCACCAGGCGCTCGGCGACACGATCCGGGCGAGCTGGACGCGGTAGACAAACCGGCCGTAGGGCATCTGCACGACGATCCGGTCACCGGGGGAGAGCGCATCCAGGTGCCGGAACGGAGCCAGGTAGGTCGTTCGATGGCCCGCGATGGCCACCGTCTGCCCGAGCCCAGGGAGCGCCGTGGAGGGATAGTGGCCCGGACCCTGCTCGAGGCTGGATGAGTCGGTCCCCTGGACGACGACGAAGTCCGCCCCGATCCTGGGGATCATGATCCGACCGACGGCCGCGCCTGTCGGCACCTGGCGCTCCTCCCGGCGCGCCAGGTAGGCGATCCGATGGGGGATCGCCCTGACCACGGCCAGGGCGCGTCGGTCCAGGGGCGACAGGGGCGCAGCGTGGTAGCTGAGAAAGCGCTGGTCGACCTCGGACCGCTTGATCAGGCCGACGACCGCCGTCAGCGGTTCCTGCCACAGCAGCGTGACCCCGGCATCCACGAGCAGGAGCACGCCGGAGGTGATCAGCACGACGGACAGGTCGCGGAGCAGGCGCCAGCGGGCGGAGCGCCGGCGCCGACCTCCCGACAGCGGGATCAGCGGCCCGGCAAGGCTTGATGAGGTCCGGCTCACGGCAACCTGACGCCCCAAATCACCTGCGCAGAGCCGACTCCGTCCCACCCAGGGAACCGGGGCCGGCGTAGGAAACCGGGCCGCGGACAGTCACCGGCACCTCCGCTGGTTTTGCCTGGGCCCTCCAGACGATCGCCACCACGCTCAGAGCGCACCCGGCGAGCAGGCTCCACTCGATCGCGCTCAGTACCGACACGCCGCCGCCGGCCAGAAGCAGCACCCCATCCCATGTCAGGCCGAGCGGGCCGACGCCGAACGTGAGGGCAAAGTACGTGGCCAGCAGCGCCACCGGGGCCAGTCCCGCCAGGACCAGGCCGACCGTCGCCGGCAGCGGCAACCGCACGTCGGGCGTCACCACCCACAGCCACAGGTGCAGGGCCGGCACGAGCAGCAGGGCGGCAAATGGATTGGACACCCAGATCGCGATCGCGATCACGCACATCAGAACCAGGACGCCCGCCGCAGCACCCGCCCCATGGCTCGCTCCAGGATCCCGGTCGCGGCGAGCCGCCGGCGCGGAGCGGCCGACCGGCTCATGCCCGGTCAGGCTGGGCTGGCTCGCCTGCTGCCCAGGCGTGGTCAGCCGGCCCCGGAGCCCGAGGAGTCCGATCAGCATCGGGCGCAGCCACAGCAGGCCACCCACGATCAGCAGGCCGATCACCACCAGGAGCGCGATCCCTCCCGCGCCCAGGGGCCACGATCCCGAGTTCACCGGAATTGAGGACGCTGGTCCGATCCATCCCGTCGCCCGCGCGATCACGATCAGGATCGTGGCCAGGATGAACGGTGCCGCCGAGGCGACCACCCAGCCAATCCAGCGCGAGATCACTTGGCCCCTGCGCCGAGCCCGGGCCATCCCGTCGACCGTGACCGCGAGCACCGGGAGGATCAGCACCAACACCAACAGCCTGACCGCCCAGACTGGGATCACCTTCCCGTCCCAGAGCATGTATGTGGAGGAGGTCCCGACGCCTGGCCCGCCCTCGAGCGCGCTCACCGCCTCGAAGGTGGCCCGGCCCACCCCCGCGATCCGGGCGGCCGAGGTGGGCTCGTTGGGGGCGGGGTCGCGGCCGGAGGAGAGCGAGAGCTCCACAGCCGGGAGCCCGTCGGCCACAAGCGGCGCCTGCTCGGAGGCGCTCAGCGGGTAGGCCAGGTGAGCCATCTGGCCGAACAGTCCCGCCGCCTGGGAGGTCAGCCCCGTCTGGGCGGTGAGCGCAGCCGCCAGGGTGTTGCGCAGGGCGGCGGGGGCTACGTTCTGGCCGTCAGACCAGGGGACGACCAACGGCTGGCGTGTCCCGGTTCCGGCCAGATCCCCCAGCACCAGTACGGCGTCCACCGGCCCGGGGAGCTGTGAGGCCAGCCGCTGCGTGCCGGCGGCTCCGTCGGAGCCGCTCGTGGAGACGACAACGAGTGTCCGGTTGAGCGTCTGCCCGGCCAGTACCCGGGCCAGCTCCAGCATTACCGCCGTGCCCGACACACCGGCTCGGCTCGGGGAGCCGGCCGCGTCACGATGGGAGACGAGCACGATGCTGCCGTTGCCGCCTCCCGCCCGATAGCCGACGACGTTCTCAAGCAGCCTGTCTCCGTGCGCTGTGGCACCGGTGAAAAAGTCGGTTGAGACCTTGAAGCCATAGCCCTTTGGCCCCAGCCGGCGGGCCACGTAGCCGGCCAGCTGTCGGTCGCCCGGAGAGCCCGCCTGCCGATCGGGATAGGCCTCTGCCAGCATCCTCATCGTGTGGTAGGCGTGGCTGCCGTTGAACGCGTCCGGGACGACGTTGCTGTGGAGCGCTCCCGGCTGGTCCTCAATTGAGAACGCCAGAATGATCACAGCCAGCACCACGGGGACGATCCCCATGCGGTAGATCCGCGGATCGAGCATCGCTAGGAGACTAGCCCCTGACCAGGGCGCCACACCGCTGGGCGAACAGGCCTGGTTGCGCCCGCCCAGGGCAAGATTGCGGGTGATCTACCCTTCGCAGGCAGAGGAAGGGAGACCGTGGCCGAACCTACAGCGCGCATCCTGCTCGTGGACGATGAGCAGTCGATCCAGACGCTGCTCTCCTACCCCCTGCGCCGTGACGGCTACGAGGTCGTTCAGGCCACGGACGGCCATCAGGCCCTGGAGCGATTCGCCGAGCAGCCGTTCGACCTGGTCGTGCTGGACCTGATGCTCCCGAAGCTGGATGGTCTGGAGGTGTGCCGGCGGCTGCGCGGGCGCAGTTCGGTCCCGATCATCATGCTGACTGCCCGATCCGAGGAGATCGACAAGGTGGTCGGGCTGGAGCTCGGGGCGGACGACTACATCACCAAGCCCTTCTCCCTGCGGGAGTTCTCCAGCCGGATCAAGGCGGCACTGCGCCGGGCCGAGATGACCCGGCCGGCCGAGCCCTCGCGGGACGAGGCTCCCCTGGACGTTCACGGACTGCGAATCGACTTCTCCAAGCGATCGGTCCGCGTCCGGGGCAATGAGGCCGAGCTCACGTTCGTGGAGTTCGAGATCCTGTCTGTCCTGGCCCGCGCCCCGGGTCGGGTGTACACCCGAGACATGTTGCTGTCACGCATCTGGGGCGACTCGGCCTACCGCGACCCCCGCACGATCGACGTCCACATTCGCCACCTCCGGGAAAAGATCGAGCGCGAGCCCAAGGACCCTGAATACCTGTTCACGGTCCGCGGCGTGGGCTACCGGTTTCGGGACTCCGAGCCCTGATGGCGCTGGCGCAGCGCCTCTTGGATTCAGCGCCGGCTCCGCCCCGGGCCACGCGCCGGCGGGCGGCCATGGGGCTGCGCGGGTCGTTGCGCAACCGCCTCACGCTGATGTTCTTCGCCATCACGCTGGTGGCGATCGCGGTGCTGTACCTATTCGTGGCCCCCGGGCTACGCTCGCGCCTGCTCACGGCTCGGCTGGGCGAACTGGCGACGGCCGCCCGGGCCCACTCCGATCGGATCGAGGCCGCGATCGGCCCGGGCAGCCGCGTGCCCCAGCCGGCCGTCAACGCCCAACTCGACACCGCCGCGCTCCAGTCCGGCGACCGGGTGACGCTCCTGCTGGTCGTGCACATCCGCGGGGGTCTTCAGCTCACGCCCGAGGGCGACTCGACCAAGCTCGGCACCGCGGCGGCCCTGCCCCTGACACTGGCCAAGGCTGCCGTCGGCTCGGGCCGGATCCAGACCGGGACCGTCATGTCTCGCACAGGGACGGTGGCCGAGGCGGCCTATCCGGTGGTCAGCCAGGGCCGGGCAGGCGACGTGATCGTGTACTCGTCGCCGGTGTCCGACATCCTCCACAGCGTCAACGTGGTGCGCCGGCAGATCCTGATCGCCGGGGGGATCGCGCTCCTGATCACGCTGGTCGTGGGGTACCTGGTGGCTCGAGCCCTGACCCTCCGGGTCAGGCGTCTGGAGCGGGCGGCCGAGAAGGTCGCCGCCGGCGAGTTCGAGCACCCGATTGAGGTCGACTCCCCGGATGAGCTCGGCCAGCTCGCACTGACGTTCAACGACATGCAACGCCAGCTGGCCCAGCTCCAGTCCGCTCGCGAGAAGTTCATCGCCACGGCCTCGCACGAGCTGCGCACGCCGATCTTCTCGCTCGGAGGCTTCGTCGAGCTGCTCGAGGACGAGGAGCTGGATGAGGAGACGCGGCGGCGATTTCTGGACCAGGTGTCCGAGCAGGTGGAGCGGCTCAGGAAGCTGTCTGTTGACCTCCTGGATCTCTCGCGGCTGGACGCGGGCTCACTGGAGCTGCGCGTGGAGGAGGTGGACCTGGCCGAGCTCACCAGATCGGTGTCCTCGGAGTTCGAGCCCGCCCTGGCCCAGCACGACGGCCACCTCGAGCTGCGGCTGGCCACCCGCACGATCGACGCGCCCTGCGACCCCGTCCGGGTGGCTCAGATCATGCGCATCCTGCTCGACAACGCCCTCACCCACACCCCTCCCGGGACGCGCATCGTGGTCACGGCCGGGCACGTGGACGGCCACATCCGCCTGGCCGTCCGGGACGACGGCCACGGCATCCCGGATCAGGTCCTGCCCCGGATCTTCGAACCGTTCTACACCGGGGACGACATGCAGGGATCGGGACTTGGCCTGGCGATCGCGTCGGAGCTGGCCGAGCGGATGTCGGGCCGTCTGCTCGTGCAGTCGGCGGCCGGCCGGACCACATTCACCCTCGAGATTCCAGACCAGGCTTAGTGGCTCCCCCCGACCCCGCAGCACTGCCGGGCCCCGAGCTCGTGCTGGAGCTGGCCCAGCACGTGCGTGAGCGCGTGCTGGGCGAACTCGGCTCATACGACGGCCGGACGCAACACGGCGCAGGCGCCGGGGGTGACGTCACGTTCGCCATTGACGAGCTGGCAGAGCAGGCACTCCAGGCGGCCCTGGCCGAGCGGGCGCCCCGCGTCGCCCTGTACTCCGAGGATCGTGGACTGATCACGCCGGCCGGCGCCGAGCGTGTTCTGATCGCGGATCCGATCGATGGCACCCGCCCGGCCATGGCGGGGCTGGAGTCGGCCTGTGTGGCCCTGGCCGCGGCTCCGCTGGGGGATGGCCAGCCCACAATGAGCGACCTCGACGTCGGCTGCGTCGTGGAGATCAAATCCGGCGACTGGTTCCTGGCTCGCCGCGGTCAGGGCGTTCGGTCATCGCGCCGAGTCCACCTCAGCCAGGAGGCCGACGTCTCGCGGATGTTCTGGGCCTACGGATTCCGGGGCCGCCCGGTCCGGCCCTCGGTCGAGGTCCTGGGCGAGCTGATCGACGCCTCGTCGGTGGGCGGGGGTACGTTCGAGCTGGGCTCCCAGGCCTTCGCCATGACCCGGATCGTGACCGGCCAGTTCGACGCCGTGATCGAGGTCGGCTCGCGGTTGATTGAGGACGTGCCGGGAATCAGGGAGGAGTTCGTGCGCGTGGGGCGGGGCGAGGTCCTCAACAACTCGCCCTATGACCTGGCCGGTCCGTGGCTGTGCCTGACCGAGGCGGGCGGCGTATGCAGCGACGGCTGGGGAGCACCGCTGGCAGACCGTCTGCTGCTCGGCTCGGGCCACGATTACCAGATGTCCACGATCTCGGCCGCCAACGCCACGCTGCACCGCGAGCTCGTCCAGGCGGTGGACGCAGGAATCGACCGTCTCCGAATCGTTCGCGGATAAAGAAGCCCGATCGCCGGGGAGGCACTACATTCCCCGGCCGTCCGCCCCGATAAGCTGGCGGGCGCCGCCAGATGCTCCAGCCAGTCTCCGTAGCCCACAAGAACCTGTCGGACTACGCAAGCATCGTGGGCCGGCCGTTGATCGATGAGATCACCCAGCTGGCCGAGCGCCTGAAGGGCAAGCGCGTGCTCCACCTGTCGGCCACAGCGTTCGGAGGCGGGGTGGCCGAGATCCTGAACACGCTGATCCCGCTGATGCTCGATGTCGGCCTGGACTGCGAGTGGCAGGTGATCTATGGGCGTGAGGAGTTCTTCAATACGACCAAGCTGATGCACAACGCCCTCCAGGGAAGTCCGCAGGGGTTGAGCGACGAGCAGTGGGAGACCTGGGGCCGCTACAACCAGATCAATGCCGAGCAGCTCTCCGAGGGCTGGGACCTTTGCATCGTGCACGACCCCCAGCCGGCGGCGATCGCGTCGCTGGTGGGGAACAAGGCCCGCCAGTGGGTATGGCGATGCCATATCGATCTCTCGACCCCGAACGAAGACACCCTGTCCAGACTGCTGCCACACCTGGATCCCTACGTCGCGGCCATCTTCCACATGAACGAGTACGTCCCCGCCGGCATCGACGGTCGGGCCCACATAGTCCCGCCGGCGATCGACCCGCTGGCCCCCAAGAACATGGCCTTCTCTCCGGAGGACGCGGTCTACATCTGCGGCCAGTTCGGGATCGACGTCGACCGTCCACTCCTCTGCCAGGTATCCCGGTTCGATCCCTGGAAGGACCCGCTGGGCGTGATCGACGCCTACCGGCTGGTCAAGGAGGAGGTCGATCACGTGCAGCTTGCGCTGGTCGGATCGATGGCCACCGACGACCCTGAGGGCTGGGATTACTTCAACGCCACGGTCGCCCACGCCGACGGCGATCCGGACATCCACATCCTCAACAACCTCAACAACGTCGGAGCGATTGAGGTGAACGCCTTCCAGTCCCACTGCGACGTTGTGATTCAGAAATCCACCCGTGAGGGCTTCGGCCTCACGGTGACGGAGGCCCTCTGGAAGGCCCGGCCGTTCATCGGCGGAGACGTGGGCGGGATCCCGCTCCAGGTCACCGATGGCGAGTCGGGGTTCCTGGTCTCAACCGTCGAGGAGTGCGCGCAGCGATCACTGGAGGTGCTGCGCGATCCCGCCCTGGGCAAGCAGCTCGGGCGAGCGGGCAAGGAAGCCGCGCGCCAGCGATTCCTTATGCCCCGGCTACTGCGTGACTGGCTGAGGCTGTTCACCCAGCTGGAGATCTGATGGCCGAGTCGCCGCTGGTGCTGGTGTCCAACCGGGGCCCGGTCACATTCGGCCCCGGCGGGGAGATCAGACGGGGCACGGGCGGACTGGTCACCGCGCTGATCGGACTGGCCTCCCACCGCGACGTCACCTGGGTGGCCTCGGCCATGACCGACGAGGACGTGGCCGCGGCGGAGGGCAACGGCGGACGGCCGTTCGCGGTCCGCCGGCCCGACGGCGGCGAGTACCGGGTCAAGCTCGTGGCCTCCGACCCGGAGGCCTACGACCGCTTCTACAACATCATCGCCAATCCCATGCTCTGGTTTATCCAGCATTACCTGTGGGACCTGAGCAACGCACCGGACATCCGCCGCAATGAGACCGAGGCGTTCGAGTTTGGCTACAACGTCGTCAACGAGGATCTCGCTCGAGCCGTGCTGGAGGAGATAGACGGCATCGCCGAGCCGGTGGTGATGGTCCATGACTACCACCTGTACACGCTCCCCGGCCTGATCCGCCGCGCCCGGCCGGACGTGTTCCTCCACCACTTCGTCCACATCCCCTGGAGCCAGTCTGACTCGTGGCGGTTGCTCCCCACCGTCCTCCGGGACGAGTTCTACCGAGGGGTCCTGTCCAACGACATCGTCGGTTTCCACACCCGCTCGTACCGGCGCAACTTCCTCCAGTGCTGCGAGGACCTGATGGGGTGCGAGGTCGACTTCGATCGCGGAGTCGTCCACACCGACGGGCGCGAGGTGTGGGTCCGGGCATATCCGCTACCGATCGATGCCGCAGCGGTGCAGGCGGTGGCCGAGCGCCCGCGGACGCGCGAGCTGGAGGCGGAGCTGCTGCGCCGGCGGCGCAACCACCTGATCCTCCGGGTCGACCGGGCCGACCTGTCCAAGAACGTGCTCCGAGGCTTCAGCGCCTTTGACGTGTTCCTGGAGCAGCACCCGGAGTTCCACGAGCACATCACCTTCATCGCCCAGCTGATGCCCTCCCGGACCGACGTGCCCGAGTACGCCGAGTACCTGGAACGGATCGAGGCGGTGGTGGCCGTGGTCAACCACCGCCACGGCTCCCCGGACTGGATGCCGATCCAGCTCAAGCTCCGCGATGACCTGGAGGAGGCGGTGGCGGCCTACAAGCACTACGACGTGCTGATCGTCAACGCCATGTTTGACGGGATGAACCTGGTGGCCAAGGAGGGCCCGATGGTCAACGAGCGCGCGGGTGTGTCAATCCTGTCCGAGAACACGGGGGCTCATGAGGAGCTGGGCGAGTACGCGCTGTCGGTGAATCCGTTCGACATTCAGGAGCTCGCCGACTCAATTCACGCCGCATTGACCATGAACGAATCAGAGCGCCGGCGCCGCCACGAGGGCCTGCGCTCAATCGTCACCGCCCGAACCCCGGGCGATTGGGTGGACGAGCAGCTGGCGGATATCCGCCGCAAGGCGGGCGGGAACTAGGGCCCGCCGGCGGGCCGGGCGGGGTGCGACGGCGGGCGGCCGCTATCCTCGGGCGCCGCATGGCCGACCAGGCAATCACCTATGACCTGACGCTGATGCTGTCAATCGACGCGCCCGAGGAGCGGCGGACCCGGATCCTGTCCGCGGTCGAGTCCGCGATCTCCGGGGGCGGCGGATCGGTGCAACGCAATGACGACTGGGGTCGCCGGCCGATGGCCTATGAGATCCGGCATCGTCCCGAAGCCGAGTATCACCTGCTCCAATTCCAGGCACCGCCGTCGGTGATCGAGGAGCTCTCCCACACGTTGCGGATCACCGACGGGGTTCTGCGGTTTCGGATCATCAAGGTCAGACGCGGCACTCCGCCGCTGAAGGCCGGGGCGCCGCCGGTGGTGGCCGCCGTCGCCTCCTCTGGACTGTCGGCTGCCCAGGGCGGCCGGGCCGGGCGAGGCCCCGCCTCGAGCTCGGAGGAGCAGGCGCCGGCGCAGGAGGTCTCGGCCGACGCCGCGGAGGAAGTCCCGGCCCAGGCGCCGAGCCCGGCCGAGGACGCCGGCGGCGACGACGGCTCATCCTCCGAGTAGCGGCCCGGGATCACTGGAGGCCGGCCAGCGGCGCGAGTATGCTCCGGCGGCCAGCATGACATCGGGCAGCTCCGCCTACAGCTCCGCGGGAGTCGATTATCAGGCGCTCGATGCCGGCAAGCGCGGTGCGCTGACCGCGGCTCTGAGCACCTCGGCCTTGCTGGAACGCAGCGGCGGCCGGGCGCTCGACGAATCGCGCGGCGAACCGGCCTTCGTGTTCCAGTGCGGTGAGCTCACGCTGGGCTTTGTCCTCGAGACGCTGGGGACCAAGTCGTTGATCGCCCGCCAGCTGCGCCAGCAGGTCGGCCCGAGTGGCTTTGCCCATGTGGCCTACGACACGGTGGCGGCCATCGTCAACGACCTGTGCTGCGTGGGGGCGCTTCCGCTCGTGGTCAATGCCTACTTCGCCACCGGCTCGTCGAGCTGGTACTCCGACTCGGAGGCCCACAGCGCGCTGCTGGCCGGTTGGCGTGAGGGGTGCGTGGACGCCGGGGCAACGTGGGGCGGCGGGGAATCGCCGGCACTGGCCGGGTTGGTGGCCGACCAGGAGCTTGAGCTGGCGGGCAGCGCCGTTGGCATGATCCCGGCCGGCGGGGGCCCGATTCTGGGCCAGGATCTGGCGGCCGGAGATGAGATCGTGCTGGTCAAGAGCAGCGGGCTACACGCCAACGGGGCGTCGCTGGCCCGGCTCGTGGCCGACCGACTGCCGGAGGGATACGCCACAGCACTGCCCAGCGGCCGATCCTTCGGGGTGGCGCTGCTTGACCGGAGCGTGATCTACTCGGGCCTGGTCCGCGCCCTGCTGGAGAACGGAACGCCGGTCCACTATCTCAGCCACATCACGGGGCACGGTTTCCTCAAGCTGATGCGCCCCAAACGAGAGCTGGGTTACCGGATCTGGCGGCTCCCGGAGGTTCCGGAGGTGCTGGCCCTCCTGTCTGAGCATGCCGGACTGTCGGCTCACGAGGCCTACTCGACGCTCAACATGGGAACCGGGTTCGCCGTGTACTGCGCCCCCGGATCGGGAGAGGTGGTCACGCGGCTGGCCTCCGCGCTGGGCCTCGAGGCGCACCTGGCCGGTCGTGTGGAGGAGGGGCCACGACGGGTCGTGCTCGAGCCGGTCGACGTCGTGTTCGAGTCTGAGGAGCTCGACCTCGCGCCGCACCACCAGGCGCCCGCGGCCTGAGAGCTCAGGCCGCGGCGGGGGGTGCCGGCACCAGGATGCCCAGCGCGTCCCGCAGGGCTGCCGCGTCCGCGGTATCCGGGCTGTCCCCGATTCCGGGCAGCAGTCGAAGGGTCCAGAACGCAGCCTCGGCCGCCTTGCCCTCCAGCGGGAGCGGCTCGGTCAGGTTGCCGACGAGGATCTCCTCGATGAAGTCGGCCGCGGCCAGTGCTCCCTCAATCCATCCGCCATTGCCGCTGACCTCCGAGGCCCATTTGACGTCCTCGGGAAACGCCCCCTTGGCGTAGTTGCGAAGCCGCTCGGCCAGCACAATCGCCGGCGCGTCTCCGAGCGTGTAGACGGCGCCGGACAACTCAAACGCGACCACCGTTCCAGGCTACGCTCGGTGGCGGACGGCAAATACACAGGACTTCAACGCCCTGTGACGCGTCTGCCCAAATTGCGGCGCATTTCCGCCACAGCCATCAGATACCGCCTGGACCGGTCATAGACTCGACTGAGAGTCCGCGGCTGGTCGCGGGCGCAACTGTCAAGCATCCGGAAAGGAGCGACATGAACATCAACCGAGTCGTGCTCACGGGCAATCTCACCCGAGACCCCGAGCTGCGCGCGACCAACGGCGGCACCTCGGTGTGCAAGCTCGGGATCGCCGTCAATACCAGGCGCAAGAACAGTTCTGGGGAGTGGGAGGAGAAGCCCAACTTCTTCCGGGTCACGGTCTTCGGACGCCAGGCCGAGAGCTGCCACAGCTACCTGAAAAAGGGCCGTGCGGTGGCGATCGACGGCCGTCTGGAGTGGAGCTCCTGGGAGAACGACGGACAGAAGCGCGAATCCATCGATATCATCGCTGATTCCGTGCAGTTCTTGGGCGGCCGCGAAGAGGCCGGCAGTGGTAACGGCAACGGCTTCTCCAGCAGCGTCCAGCAGGTGGAGAGCGACGTTCCGATCGACACCGGCGACTTCGAGACTGCCCCTGTGGCTGCCGCGGCGGCCGACGACGACATCCCGTTCTGAGGCCCCGCGATCGACAACAGACTCTGAAGCAAGGTGATTGAAGTTGGCAAAGCAACGTAGACGGCCGGTCCGGCGGCGTGACAGGAAGGGGATGACGACCTCCTCGCGGCGCAAGCCCTGCCCCTACTGCCGCGAGAAGATCGAGCAGGTCGACTACAAGGATCTGTCCTCGCTACGGAGGTTCATCTCCGACCGGGGGAAGATCCGATCCCGCCGGATCACGGGCGCCTGCCGCCGCCACCAGAGCCAGGTCGCCCGTGCCGTCAAGCGTGCTCGGGAGCTCGCCCTGCTGCCATACGTGGCCGAAGGCAGCGGCGGGAGCGAGCGCGGTCCCCGCGATCGCGACCGCGACCGCGACCGCTAGGAGGCGACAACCGTGCCTCAGGCGATCCTCCTGCAGGACGTGGAGTCCCTCGGTGAGCGTGGCCAGGTGGTCGACGTCTCGTCGGGCTACCTGCGCAACTACCTGGTTCCGCGCAAGCTGGCCGAGTCCGCCACGGCCAAGTCCATCGAGGCCGCTCAGCGCCGCCGCGAGGAGGCCGACCGGACCCGGCGCGAGGCCGAGGACCGGGCTCAGGAGAACGCTTCGCTGCTCGGCCGGACCGTGCTGACGATCCCGCAGCAGGCGGGCGATGACGGCCGGCTGTTCGGCTCGGTGACGCCCCAGGACATCGTGGATGCGGTCCGGGAGGCTCGCGGGATCCGGATTGATCGACGCAAGGTTCACCTGGAGGAGCCGATCCGCCGGACGGGGACCTACATGGTCGACGTCGAGGTCACCGACGGTGTGGTGGCCAGCATCAAGACGATGGTGGTGGCCGCCAGCTAGGCGGCCCTTCGACCCGGTCGCTTGGCACTACTCGCGCTGCGGTCCGTTTCTCCTCGGAGCCAGCGAACTCACCTCCTCACAGCCGTCGGCCCTAAATTGCGGGTTCGCGGCTCGTCTGTCGTCCTGAGCAAACCTAGACTCGGTGAGGCGATGAGCGCCGTCCCCAGCATCTCCGGCCCGCCCCACAACCTGGAGGCCGAGAAGTCCGTGCTCGGCGCGGTCCTCCTGGATGAGCGGCATCTGTACCCGCTCCTGATCGAGGAGCACCTGCGGCCCGAGGACTTCTACCGCGAGCAGCACGGCCTGGTGTTCGAGACGATGATCGAGCTCTACCAGGGCGACCGCAAGATCGACCACCTGACGGTGTCCGAGAAACTGCGGGAGCGGGGCAAGCTGGAGGAGGCGGGCGGGGCCGAGGCGATCGATGAGCTGGCCGCCTGGGTGCCGGCGGCCGGACACGCCCGGGACTACGGCCGAATCGTCCGCGACAACGCACGGATGCGGGCGTTGCTCACGACCTCATACCAGATCCAGGCCAGCGTGCTGGCCCGCGAGGCCCCACCGCGTGACCTGCTGGACCGCGCCGAACGGTCGGTCCTGGAGATCGCCCAGGACGATCGCCAGAAGACATTCCGCTCGGTGTCAGACATCCTGGCTGAGGAGACCGACAAGCTCCACCACCTGTCACTGTCCAAGACGCCGCTCACCGGCACGCCGTCCGGATTCAAGGACATGGACGACATCACGGGGGGCTTCCAGCCCGGGAACCTGGTCGTGATCGCAGCCCGGCCGTCGATGGGCAAGTCGGCTCTGGTGGCCAACATCGCTGAGAACGCGGCGCTGAAGGGACACGCCGTGGCTCTGTTCTCTCTGGAGATGTCCGAGTCCGAGCTGGCTCAGCGCTTCGTGGCCTCCCAGTCCAAGACTCCGGGGGAGCAGCTGCGCCGCGGGCGGGTGGCCGAGGACCGCTGGCAGAAGATCCTCGATGCCTGCAACAAGCTGGCCGACGCCCCCCTGTGGGTGGACGACTCCAGCGACACCGGAGTGCTCGAGGTCCGGGCCAAGGCCCGACGGCTGCATCACCAGATGCCCGAGGGGCTCGGACTCATCATCGTCGACTATCTCCAGCTGATGCGCCATGAGGGCCGCGTGGACAATCGGGTGGAGCAGGTGAGTCAGATCTCCCGCGGCCTCAAGGGGCTGGCTCGGGAGCTGAACGTGCCGGTGATCGCCCTGTCCCAGCTCAGCCGGGCCGTCGAGCAGCGCGGCGGGGAGAAAAAGCCGATCCTGTCCGATTTACGAGAAAGTGGTGCAATCGAGCAGGACGCCGATCTGGTCATGTTCATCTACCGCGAGGAGTACTACGACAAGGAGTCAGAGCGCCAGGGGGAGGCGGACATCATCGTGGCCAAGCACCGCAACGGGCCGGTGGGCGAGATCGTTTTGACGTTCCAGCATCAGTATCCGAAGTTCATGAGCTACTCCCGCGAGCGGTTCGCGGCATGAACCCCGAGCAATCGTTCGACCTGCCGGTGGGGCGCTCGGAATCCGCCGCCGACAACGTGCGGCCGCTCAGGCGCGGAGGCGAGAGCCGCTGTCCGTTCGATCTCTGTGACGGCTCGGGCTTCCTGATCGACGAACAGACCGACACGGCCTACGACTGTCGTTGCCGACCCGAGATCATCAGCCGCCAGCGGGCGCGGAAGCTCTCGGTCGTGATCCCGTCGAAATACGCGCACGTGGCATTTGACAGGCCGCCCGTGGCCACCGACATCGACCCGCAGATCGTGGCCGCCGTCCGGCGCTTCTGCGACCAGATCGATCAACGGCTCGACGCCGGCCGAGGCCTGTGGCTGATGGGGCCCGTCGGCACCGGCAAGACGACGCTGGCCATGCTGGTGTCGAAGTCGGTGCTCAAGGCCCGGCGCTCGGTGGCGATCTACTCGCTCCCGGATCTGCTCAGGAAGATCCGCAGAACCTTTGACGACGGTTCGCACGACGACCTGTTCGCCCGCCTGGCCAGCGTCGACCTGCTGCAGATCGACGACGTCGGCGCCGAGCGGACGACGGACTGGGTGCTGGAGGAGCTGTACTCGATCGTCAACGCTCGCTATGAGGAGCAGCGCTCGATGGTGATCACCACCAACATCCTGGACCGGGAGGCGCTGTGTGAGCAGATCACGGAGCGCACGGTCTCGCGACTTACCGAGATGTGTGACGAGCTCCCGCTGCTGGGGCACGATCGCCGGATGGACCTGCGCGCGCCCTAGCGGCGCCTACCTGTCGGCCTCGCGCTCGGACTGAGCTCGCTCCTGGAGCTTCTCCCGGAGGTAAGCGGCCTTCTCGGCCCGCCGCTGGTGCTGGGCGGCCTCGTCGCCGGTGGCGGCGGTGGCAGCCTGCTCGGACTCCTCCTGCTCGCGCTCCTCCTGGGCCTCGCGCAGCTCTCGGGTCTCTGGCTCATCGGACATGCCGACTAATGATGCCTGGGTCCCACGGACAGCGCAGGCTCGCCGCCCGCCCCGTCCCTACACTGCCTGACGTGCCTGGACTCGTGATCGTGGGTGCCCAATGGGGCGATGAGGGCAAGGGCAAGGTCACCGACCTGATGGCCGAGCGGGCCGACGTGGTGGTCCGCTTCCAGGGCGGCAACAACGCCGGCCATACGATCGTGCGCAACCAGGAGACGTGGAAGCTTCATCTGATCCCGTCGGGGATCCTGCATCCCCAGAAGCCGTGCGTGATCGGCAACGGCGTCGTGATTGACCCCAAGGTGCTGACCGATGAGCTGGGGGAGCTCGTCCGCCGCCGGGTGGACATCAGCGCGCTGCGGATATCGGCCAACGCCCACCTGATCATGCCCTACCACCTGCTGCTGGATCACGCCGGTGAGGCCAAGCTGGGCAAGCTCGAGATCGGGACCACCCGGCGGGGCATCGGCCCGTGCTACGCCGACAAGGCAGCTCGCCTGGGGATCCGGATGCAGGATCTGCTGGACGAGAAGATCCTCAAGAAGAAGATCGTGGCCGCGCTCGAGCCAAAACGGCTCTCACTGCGCGAGTTCGCCCGGGATCCGCGGCTGGACCTCCAGACCATGACCGAGGAGTACCTGACCTACGGCTACCGGCTGGAGCGCTACATCGCCGACACCACCCGGCTGGTCCATGAGCGGCTCGACCAGGGACAGACCGTGCTGTTCGAGGGGGCCCAGGGCACGCTCCTGGACATCGACCACGGCACGTATCCGTTCGTCACCTCGTCCAACCCGGTGGCCGGGTCTGCCTGCATCGGCGCGGGCGTGGGGCCCAAGGACATCGATGACATCTGGGGGGTGGCCAAGGCGTACGTGACCCGCGTCGGAGCCGGGCCATTCCCGACCGAGCTCGACGACCAGCTGGGCGACGAACTACGCGAGCGCGGCGGCGAATACGGCACGACCACCGGTCGCTCGCGCCGTGTGGGCTGGCTCGACCTGGTTGCGCTGCGCTACGCCTCCCGCCTGAACACGCTGACCGCTCTCGCGGTGACCAAGCTGGACGTGCTGAGCGGCTTTGACCGGCTGAAGGTGTCCACGCGTTACCGAGGGCAGGAGGAGGCCGAGTTCGAGCACTTCCCCTACCACCAGACTGTGCTCCATCACGCCACCGGAGAGTACGAGGAGCTGAGGGGATGGTCAGAGGACCTTCGGGAGTGCCGGAGCGAGTCCGACCTGCCCGCCGCCGCCAGGGAGTACCTCGAGTTCATCCAGTCCTTCGTCGGGGTTCCGGTGACGATGGTCGGAGTCGGCCCAGGACGCGAGGACATCGTGTGGACCGAGTCGGCCGGCCAACTTGCCGGCGAGCTCCCAGCGCCAACGCCCGCCGCCGGCTGAAGCACGGCGCGGAGGCCGGGTGGGCTAACGCCAGCGCTCCAGCAGGTCCTCGTCACCCACCCGGCCAACCACCCGGGCGGGCACGCCCATCACGACCTCCCGCGGACCGACGTCGCGGGTGACCACAGCACCGGCGGCCACAAACGCCTCCGGCCCGATCTCCACCCCGGGGACAAGCACGGCGCCGGCTCCGATCCGGCAGGCTCGGCGTAGCACGGGACCGGCCAGAAACGCCCCGGGCGGATGTCGTCCCATCGTGTCATCGTTGGCCATCTGCACTCCGGGGCCCAGGAAGACATCGTCCTCGACCACGGATCCGGCGGTGACGTATACGCCCGTCTGGATGAGCACGCGGGCACCGACCCGGGCATCGAAGTCCACGCACGACCCCCGGCCCACGACCGAGCCGGAGCCGACAACCGCGCGCTCCCTGACCTGGCACTGGTCGCCCAGGATCGCCCCCGTCCGCACCGTCGCCCCGGCGTACACGACCGCGCCCGAGCACACCGTCACCCCGTCCTCCAAAACCAGCGGCTCAAGCTCCCGGTCGGAGGCGGCACTCGACCCGCGGCGCAGCTGGGGGACCTTCCCCAGTACCGCCCCGGCTTCCACCAGGCAATCGCGCCCGAGAACTGCTGGGTCGTGGATCACCGCGCCGGCCTGCACGCGGACGCCCTCGGCCAGCTGGGCCCCGGGCGCCACATGGGCGCCCGGGGCGATCTCAGGAGGCACCGGCGGCCTCAGATACCGCCGACGCTTCGAGCGAGCGCTGAAGCTGTTCGAGCACCCGGACCACCCTCAGGCCGCTCTCTCCATCTGACTGAGGCCTCTCTCCGGACAGCACGCACCTGACGAAGTGCTCACACTCCAGCCTGAGCGGCTCGACGGCCGGCAGCGGGGGCGACTCCATCCCGCCGACGCGGGGGACGTATTCCCCGTCGGTGCGGAGATCGTGGTCAAAGCCCTTGTCGTAGATCGTGAGCTTGCCCTCAGCGGCCATGTCGTCGAAGGTGGCCATCCGCTGCGAGCCCACAACGGTGAAGCGCCGTTCCTTGTGTGGGTCCAGCCAGCTCAGGTGAAGGTGCGCACACATGCCCGACGGGAAGCGCAGGAAACAGAAGACCACGTCCTCCACACCGGCTCGGACGTAGGACTCGCCGTGAGCCACGGCCTCCCAGGGCTCCTCGCCGGCCAGATAGAGAACGACCGAGACGTCATGCGCGCCCAGGCTCCAGAGCGCGTTTTCGTCAGCCCGCAGCTTGCCCAGGTTCAGACGGTTGCCGTATATGTAGTAGATCCGCTCCCCGAGTTGGCCCGAGTCGGTGAGCTCCTTGAGCTTGCGGACGGCCGGGTGATACTCGAGCAGATGGCCGACCATCAGGAGCTTGCCGCTCGCGGCGGCGGCGCGGACAGCCTGCTGGGCCTCGGCCACCGACTGGCCCAGCGGCTTCTCCACGAAACAATGCTTGCCCGCGGTCAGGATCCGGGTGGCCAGCGCGGCATGCGTCGGCACCGGAGTGGCCAGCGCCACGGCGTCGAGTTCGTCGTCGGCCAGCAGCTCGTCCAGGTCGTCGGTCACCCGGACACCCGGAAAGCGCGTCCGGGCGCTCTCGCGCGCGGTGGCGTCGGGATCGCAGCACCAGCGCAGCTCACAGTCCAGGATCGAGGCGAAGTTCCGGGCCAGGTTGGGGCCCCAGTAGCCCAACCCAGCCACGCCGACTCGCATCGACGGGTCGCTCATGCCAGGTGGAGTGTAAGCGCGTCGACCACGCGCTCCGATGCGCGGCCATCGCCATAGAGCGGCGGACGCTCGTTCGCAGGCGGACGCTCGAGCGCCGCCCGAGCCGCCTCGGGGTCAAGGTCGACCAGCGTGTTCCAGCCCGCGTCCACCGTCTCCACCCACTCGGTGTTCGGGCGCAGCGTGATGCAGCGGACCCCGGCCTGATAGGCCTCCTTCTGCACGCCACCCGAGTCCGTGAGCACGGCGGCACAGTTGCACAGAAGGGCGGCGAACTCGACATAGCCCAGCGGAGGCGTGACAACCAGCTGCGCGCTGCGCTGCAGGCGCTCGAGCAGGCCAGCGCTCCGCAGACGCGCATGGGTCCGCGGATGCAGCGGCAGCAGGACCTGGCATCGGAGCGACAGCAACAGCTCCACGAGCCGGCCCAAACGCTCGGGGTCGTCGACGGTCCCGGCGCGGTGGGCCGTGGCCAGCACATACGCCCCCGGCTCGAGCCCCCGTCCCCGGACCAGCTCCAGGCGCTCGCGGGCGGACGGCTGGACGGTGGCTGCCATATCCACCATCACATCGCCCACCAGTTCCACCCGGCCGTCCACTGCCTCCCGGTGCAGGTTCGCCACCGCCACCTCCGAGGAGCACAGCAACAGCTCGCTGGCGTGGTCGGCCAACACCCGATTGAGCTCCTCGGGCATCGAACGATCGAACGAGCGCATGCCGGCCTCGACATGGGCCACCGGGATGCGGGCCTGGGCCCCGGCCAGCGCCCCGGCCAGGGTCGAGTTCGTATCGCCGTAGATCAGGACCACGTCGGGCCCCTCCTCCCCAACCACCGGCTCGAGCGCCCGGAGCATCCGTGAGGTCTGAGAGGTGTTGGACCCCCGGGCGATACCCAGCTCGCGGTCGGGGGAGGGGAGCCCGAGCTCATCGAAGAACACGCGTGAAAGCTCGTCATCGAAGTGCTGCCCGGTGTGGATCAGGATCTCCGAGTGCTCTGCCCGCAGGGGCCGTGACACCGCCGCCGCCTTGATGAACTGGGGACGGTTTCCGACCACCGTGAGAACCTTCATCCGGGTGAGCCGGAAGCGGGCTGACCCGCGCCGGAGCCGCTGGGGACCGAGCCCTCGAGAATGCTGCGGATATGGACCATGACGGCCTCGCCCAGCCGGGCAGTCACGGGGCCGGGGGTCAGTGAGCGGTCGTCAATCGCGGCCACCGGCTGGACCTCCCGCGCGGTGGAACAGATGAACGCCTCGTCGGCCTGCTTGACCTCCTCCAGCGAAGCCGACCGTTCGACCGCTCCAGAAACCTCGATCACGACGCGGCGGGTGATCGAGGCCAGAATGTGCTCGCTGAGCGGCGGGGTCAGGACCTCATCCCCCGAGATCCAGAAGAAGGAGCTGGTGGGCGCCTCCAGGACGTGGCCGGCCGGCGTGACCAGCAGGGCCTCATCGAAGCCCTGCTCGCGAGCCAGCCGCGAGCAGAGCATGTTGGCCCCGTAGGAGAGCGACTTCACGCCATCCAGAACGAGCGTGGGTGAGTACGTGACCGGACCGAGGCGAGCATGGTCCGGGGAGGGAGGAAGTGGCTCGGTCAGAAGCACCCGGTGGCCCCCGCGGGTGACCACCATCCGCAGCAGCTGATGCTCTGGACCCGAGCCCACATGAGCGAGCAGCCGGCCCGCGTCAGCCCGGATGGCCTCCAGGTCGACGGGCAGTCGCAGATTCAGGGCCGAGCGCTCCATGCGCTGCATGTGCTCCTCCATCGCAAACGGCCGTCCCTCATAGAGCCGGACGACCTCAAAGACCCCGTCGCCGCGCAGGAGGCCCTCGTCCGTGGCCGGGATTCGCGCCGCGGAGGCCAGCATGATCTCGCCGTCGATCGAAGCCAGGGAGCCGCTGAAGGTGGGCTGCACGCTCGTGAATCTAGGGCTTTGCTCGGCGGCCCGCAGAGACCCGGGCATGGACCGGCCCGAGACGTTTTCCGCGGCCACGACCCGGGTAGGCAATAACAGGGGCGTAGGGGGCTTTTGTTGTGCAGCGACCACAGGAGGACTGACATGGCGACGCAGACGTCGACACAGCGTCAGGCCGCCGCCCAGCGCGCGGCCGCGACACGAAAGCGAAATCAAGCCAAGCGAAGCGCATCGGCGACCAAGTCGGCCGCCCGCCGAACCCATTCTTCGGCCGGGCAGACGACTCGCCAGGCTCGCAGCACGAGCCGGCAGGCGGGCCGGGCCACGAGGCGTCGACTGGGCGCCGCAGCCACCAGGCTCGGCGCCTTCGGCCGGCAGGCCCAGCGCGCTGTGCTGATCCAGGTCGGTGCCGCCGTGACGGTGGGCGACAAGGTCCGCCAGACGGCGCGCACGTACAGCAACCTGGACCTGGTGACGCGGGAGCTGAACCGGTTCGAGCGCCGTGGCGCGCGGGCTTTCTCGCGCCGGCAGCGCGAGCTGAACCGGCGCGGTCGTGAGATTCAGCGCGACGCCAAGCAGGCTCGCCGCGCGGTCGGGCGGCAGGTCAATGGCCTGCGCTCGGACGTGAAGGGTGCCGCAGACCAGGTGAAGCAGCTCGTCTGACGGAACCTCAGGCGACGTGGCCGGCTCACGGCCGTGCCACGTCGCCACGGGACCACCCACGGATGGCTTCGGGGAAGCGCACACCGCGACTGAGGAGATCGGATTGCTCCGGCCCCGGCCTGCGCCGACGCCGAAGCGGGCGCGGATTCAGCTTTCTCACCGATGGGGGCGGGCGGGTAACGGACCGCGAGACGCTCGAGCGCGTGCGCAGCCTGGCCATTCCTCCCGCCTGGCAGGAGGTGTGGATCTGCCAGGACCCCCTCGGTCACCTGCAGGCCACGGGAATCGACGCCGCGGGACGCAAGCAGTACCTGTACCACCCGCGCTGGCGCGATCATCGCGACCGGCAGAAGTTCCAGCGCATGATGGAGCTTGGGGCAGTTCTCCCCACCGCTCGCCGGCGGATCCGCAGGGACCTCAAATCCGAGGGCCTGATGCGTGAACGCGTGCTCGCCGGCGCCGCCCGACTGCTCGACGTCGGGATGTTCCGGATCGGCAGCGAGGAGTACGCCGATGAGGAGGGCGGGATCGGCCTGGCCACGCTTCAGCAGGACAACGTGTCGATCCAGGAGGGCCGGGCACTGTTCGACTACCTGGCCAAGAGGGGCCTTCGCCGCGTCCAGGTGATCGAGGATCCACTGGCCGTGGAGATCGTCACGGACCTGCGGCGTCGACGCGCGGGCGGCACACAGCTGCTGGCCTACCGCGAGGGTCGCCGGTGGCACGACGTTCGCTCTTCGGACATCAACGAGTACCTCAAGCAGCAGCTCGGAGAGGAGTTCAGCGCCAAGGACTTTCGGACCTGGAACGGCACGGTGATGGCCGCCGTCGGCCTGGCCGCCGACGCCCGGGCGCCGACCAGCGGATCAGGTCGCAAGCGGGCGATCAAGCAGGCGGTGGGGGCCGTGGCCGAATTGCTCGGCAACACCCCCACGGTGGCCCGCCGGGCGTACATCGACCCGAGGGTGTTCGATCGCTACCAGTCCGGCTGGACGATCGCCGGCGAGCTCGAGCGCCTGCCCTCGCTCGACCCCACCGATGATCGGGTCCGGGCTCGCATCGAGGCGGCGGTGCTCGACCTCCTGGCTGACAGGCGCGAATCGCCCGCGCTCGAGCACGGCTGACAGGATACGGTCGCCGGACGCGCCCCCATCTGCTAGAACAGGGGCCAGTCTGCAAACCTGGAGGTGTCCGATGGCGACAACCGCAAACGGACGCGAGCCTGCCTGCGCCTTGGGGTCGGCCCAGCTCTTCGAGCGGTGGCAAAAACATCAGGACCGAGAGGCCCGGGACGAGTTGATCGCGCGTTATCTGCCGCTGGCTCGAAAGCTGGCCCGGCGCTACGCGCAATCGAGCGAGCCGTACGACGACCTGGTGCAGGTGGCCAGCCTTGGGCTGGTCAAGGCCGTGGAGCGCTTTGATCCCGGCCGGGGCTTCGCCTTCAGCTCCTTCGCCGTGCCCACGATCGTGGGTGAGCTAAAGCGTCACTTCCGGGACACATCCTGGTCGGTCCACGTGGAGCGGGGTGCCCAGGAGCGGTCTCGGCGAATCTCCGACGCTCGGGAGAAGCTTTCCGGCCGCAATGGCGGTACCCCCACGGTGGTGGAGCTGGCCCAGTATCTGGAGCTGGATCAGGAGGAGGTTCTGGACGGTCTGCAGACGGCCGAGGCCTACGCGACCGTGTCGCTCGACGCTCCGATGATCAGCGACGACGAGACTGAGTCCAGTCGGTTGGAGATGATCGGCGCCGAGGATGCCCGGCTGGTTTTGATCGAAGATCAGGCCACCGTGTTCGCCGCGGCCCGGAGCCTCCCAGCCCAGGAGCGGGAGATCCTCTACCTCCGCTTCGGAGCGGACCTGACGCAATCGGAGATCGCCGACCGCGTCGGCGTCTCGCAGATGCAGGTGTCACGCCTGCTGCGACGCTCGCTGGCCCGTCTGCGGGAGCTCACCGAGACCGACGGCTGACGGCCCGGGCGGCCCGGCCCCAGCCAGCCGGCCCAGCGAGCTCAGGAAACGCGAATGTTCACCAGCGGCCGTACCACCGGCGGCGACCGCCACCGGCCATCGCGGAGCTGGCTCCACCAACGAAGAAGCCGAGCACCCAGAGGATCACGGCAGCAATCAGGACGAACCACAGGAAGTGGGCGGCAAAACCGAGCCCACCAAAGATCGCCAGAAGTAACAACAGGACAATCAGAGCAACCATCTCATCGCCTCCTTGGATGAACGGCGACCACCTTCGGTCGCCTGGTTTCAGAGGATTACCCACTCGCCTCTCAGAACATGCACGCCAGGCCGGCCGCCAGGCTCAGCGTGAGTCGTCCGCGCGCTCGCTGGAGTGCTCGTGGTCAGCCTCGGCGGCCTCTCCAGCCAGCCCATCCTCGTTGGTTGTCGGGGCGTCCCGGGTGGTCTGGCGGGCGGCGTGTTGATCGCCGTGACTGGCATGCTCCACCAACTCCGCCTCCGCCTCCTCAAACCCCTCGGCCTCACCCTGGCCAGCTTCGGACAGCGGCCGCTCGGCCTCGCCGCGGCCACCATCGGCCGAGGGCGACTCGGAACTGCCCTGGCCGCCGATCGCCGCGGCCTCGGCGGCCGCGCGGTCGGCTTCTTCCTGGGCTCGGTCTGGGCCTGACATCCGCTCAACGTTCTACCCCGGCGTCCACGGCGGAAACCGGTAGTGCGCAAGTGGTGTGGCAGATCAGTAGCCTGCTGCCCGGTGCAGAGCAACTTTGAAGTCGAGCTCAGGGACGGCGACCAGGTCGCGGTAATCGGGGTCAGCGGAGAGCTGGACCTCGCCTCGAGTCCTGGGCTGGAGCAGGAGCTCGACCGCTACATGAGCTCGGGGACAGGATTGGTGATCGTCGATCTCAGGCGGCTCGAATTCATGGATTCAACCGGGCTGAGCGTGTTGGTCAGAGCTCATCAGCGCGCCGTCGAGGCCGGGCAGCGTTTTGCCGTGGTCCGGGGACCCCAGCAGGTCCAGCGCCTGCTCACCCTGACCGGAGTTGCCGACCGGCTCACGCTGGTCGATTCACCTGACGAGCTCTGAGTCTGGGCTAAGCCGCGGGGTCGCGATCCCGCTGGTCGCGCATGACCAGACGTACAGCCTCGTGGCCATTCTCCGTCCGCACCTCGAGCTCGTCGGCCAACAGCTGCAGCGCCGAGGTCACCTCGCTTGAAGACTCGCCGGTCAGCTGGGCGCTGGCGCCGGCTCGAAGCGGCCCCAGCGTGACTTCCAGCTGCCTGGGCTCGGTCTGAATCCCGAAGGCGATCCGGGGCGCGCTGGCCGCACTAACGGCGTGGGCAGCCAGCGCATCTGTGACCAGATAGACGTCGGAGAAACGGTCCAGCGAGAACCGGGCCCGGGCCGCCAGGGCGCGGGCCAGCCGTCCCAGTACGCCGCCGACAAAGCCGACGGGCGAGAGCGACACCACGGCGTCGCCGGACAGGCGGTGTGACCACCCGTCGTCGGCCGCCGCCTCGCCCGGCTGCTGGTACAGCACCTCTCCGGCCCTCAGACCGGCGAACTGCATCCAAACCTCGGTGCCCCCGTTGGGGAGTGGTCTGAACGCCGTCTTCTCCGCCAGCGCGCGCATGATCGGAATCCCGACGCCCTGGAGGCGGTCGTCCGAGGGAGTCAGGACATGGATCCCCTGCCCCCGGTCCCGGACGACCACCTCGATCTCCTCGTCGCCGACGTAGAGAGCGACCTGAAGCGGACCGCTATCACCAGCGTAGGCGTGCATGACAACGTTGTTGCAGGCCTCGCTGACAGCCGTCTTGATGTCGTCCAGGAGCTCGGGGTCGAGCGCCAGGCCTTCGGCCAGCCCCCCGAGCACGCCGCGGACCAGAGTAAGTGTCTCAGGACTCGAGTCCAGCTCCAAGCTGACGCTGGGACGGTCCCCGCTCACCTAAACCTCATAGCTCAGCCGCGGACACTCGATCGCTCCTGGATACGCCAATCGATGCACCGGGGCATCCCCAAGCGGACGCCCGTCGCGGGCATACCCGAGGGTCCGAGAGCCGAAACTGACGTCCGCGTTGCCCAGCTTCGATGAACATGAGCGGGGGAACTTTCGCAGGCGCACCAGCCGCGTGCGGCGAGGACCCGTCATTGCACCGCGCGCCTACTCACCCCTGAACTCAGGATCGCGCTTCTGGACGAACGCACTCACGCCCTCGACGAAGTCGCTCGTCCGCGCCAGCGCGTGCTGGAGCTCTGCCTCCAGGTCGAGCTGGCCATCGAGGTCCCCGTAGACCGACCGGTTCAGCGCCCGCTTGGAGCCGGCGTAGGAGCGGGTGGGCCCGCGTGACAGCCGACCGGCCAGGGCCTCGGCCGCTGGGATCAGCTCAACGTCCGGATACACCCAGTTGACCAGACCCCATTCCAGGGCTTGCTGGGCTCCGATCCGCTCGCCCAGGAGCGCCATCTGAAAGGCCCGGGCCTTGCCCACCGAGGGCGGAACGAAGGCCGTCGAGCCGCCGTCCGGCATCAGTCCGATGTTGACGAAGGCCAGGCCGAAGAAGGCCGACTCCGCCGCCAGCACCAGGTCGCAGGCCAACGCCAGCGAGCAACCGATGCCCACGGCCGGCCCGTTGACGGCAGCCACGACCGGCTTGGCCAGGCGGCGGACGCCGGCGATCGCCGGGTGGTAGATGTCGTGGAGCTCCTTGCGCACATCCGGTGCTCCGTCGGCCGCGGCCTCGAAGCCGGCCTTCAGATCGGCCCCCGATGAGAACCCCCGGCCCGCGCCGGTGAGGAGGATGGCCCTGACCGACTCGTCGGACGCCGGGCCCTCAACCACCTGACGCAGCTCCGAACCGAACTCGGCCGTCCAGGCGTTGAGGGTCTCGGGCCGGTTCAGGGTGAGCCGCCCGAGCGGGCCCGACTGCTCCCAGATGACTGTCTCAAAGCTCATGTGCGCTCCTTCAGATGCGGTCGGGGTACCCCTCAGGCCACACTGGGTGCGAGAGGTTCGGAGGGTGGCGGGGCGCCGGGGCGGCCCTCGATCTGCTCCGCCCACAGCGAAAAGCACATCAGACCCCAGAGCTGTCGGCTGTGATCCTGGCGGTGGTCGAGATGCTCCTCAAGCAGACGGCCGACCGTCGTCGGCTCAAAGTACCCCTGATCGGCGGTCCGTTGCCGGGCCAGCAGCTCCCGGGCCAGCGGGGCGAGCTCCCCCCGCAGCCAGGCCGCGGCCGGGATTGAGAAGCCCCGCTTGCGCGCGCTCAGGATCCGGCGCGGGACCAGAGGAGCCAGGGCCGCGCGCAGCAGCCGCTTCTTGGACAACCCCCGAACCTTGAGGGAGGTGGGCAGGGCGAGGGCGAGATCTGACACGGCCGGATCCAGGTACGGCACCC
The DNA here is from genome assembly GCA_036490975.1 of Solirubrobacteraceae bacterium. GTDB lineage: Bacteria > Actinomycetota > Thermoleophilia > Solirubrobacterales > Solirubrobacteraceae > Palsa-465. The sequence goes on along the minus strand of DASXCS010000048.1, from coordinate 190,028 downwards.
GAGCCTCGAGGCTATGGGCCATGCTCATCCGATCTGTCTTGACCAGCAGATCGTCCGCCAGATAGATGCCCAGGTCGACGTCCTGCAGGCGGGCCAGCAGCGGCGCGCTCTCGGTCTCGGCGAAGCGCTCGCGCCAGGGCGTCAGCGGGTCATAGGCCGAGTCTCGCCAGGGCGCCTGTAGCAACTCGTCCCGCTGCCGGTCCGAGAAGATCTCCTTCCAGCCATGATGGCGCTCGAGCGGCGGCAGCGCCGCGGCCCGGGTGAAGCGCTTGGCCCGGTATTCGAGGCTGACCCGGGCATCGGAACTGGGCAGCCGCTCCAGCAGCGGGGACAACCGCGCCGCCACCGGACCCACCCTGAGGGCCAGCTGATCGGCGGCGTAGGTCTCGTAACCCCCGAACAGCTCATCGCCGCCCTCACCGGACAGCACGACCTTCACGTGCTCGGAGGCGAGCTGGGAGACCAGGTAGGTCGGCAACGCCGAGGAGTCAGCAAACGGCTCGTCGAAGGCCGCCACGAGCTCGGGCAGCAGCTCCTGCACCCGCGGGGAGACCGTCAGCTCATGGTGGTCGGTGCTGTAGCGCCGCGCCACCTCGCGGGCGAGCTCGAGCTCATTGAAGGTCTTCTCCTGAAAGCCGATCGAGAAGGTCGCCACACGCTCTGAGGACTGCTGAGCCGCCAGCGCGGCCAGACCGGAAGAGTCAACGCCCCCTGACAGCAGCACGCCCACGGGGACGTCGGCCAGCAGGTGCGCCCGGACGGACTCGGCCAGACGGTCGCGCAGCTCGGCGGCCAGCTCCGCGGCACTCTCGCGCCGCAGCTCGGCCTCGGGCGCGGGGGAGGGACGGGCGAAGCGTTCGATGTTGGTTTCCTCGGGCGTACAGGTGAGCAGGTGCCCGGGGGGCAGCTTCCGGCATGAGCGGAAGATCGACAGCGGCGCGGGGATCGAGTTGAAGGCCAGATACGAGTGCAGTGCCGCCGGGTCGACATCCCGGGGAAAGTCCGGCTGGAGCGCGAGCGCCTTCAGCTCGGAGGCAAAGGCCAGCCGGCCGTCGCGAAGCTCGTAGTACAACGGCTTGATCCCGAACCGGTCCCGAGCCAGCATCAGCAGACGGCGGCGGCGGTCCCACAGGGCGACGGCGAACATACCCCGAAGCTGCGACACGAAGCCGGGGCCATCGCGGAGATACAGGTGCAGCAGCACCTCGGTGTCGCAGTGCGTCCGCAGGCGCGCTCCCTGCGCCTCGAGTTCCGCCCGGAGCTCGAGGTGGTTGAGGATCTCGCCGTTCTGAACCACACACACCTCACCGTCGGCGGCCAGCATCGGCTGATCGCCACCCGCCAGATCGATGATGGCCAGACGGCGGGCGGCCAGTCCGGCCGGTCCATCCACGTGGACCCCATCGCCGTCGGGACCGCGGTGGCGCAGGGACGCACTCATCTGCTCGATCAGCGACCGGTCCGCCGGGCGGGCGGAGGAGAAGTCGTACGTGCCGCAGATCCCGCACATATGCCGAGGTTCAGGGCAGGCGGTGAAGCTGCGAGCGTCGGTTGGCCGGGCGGAAGACCAGGAGCCAGCCCGTGGTGATGATCACCGACAGGTACAGGGAGACCGAGCGGTCGGCGATGTATTCCAGATCGTGGGCCAGCTTCTCCGCCCAGGTCATCTCCCGCGTCATCCGGAGCTGGGCCAGCCCTGTCAGCCCCGGCCGCACGACCAGCCGCTGCCAGTACTGGGGGATCTCCTGGCATAGCTCGGCGAAGAACGCCGGCCGGATCGGCCGCGGGCCGACCAGGCTCATGTGGCCGGCCAGCACGTTGTAGAGCTGGGGCAGCTCATCGAGTTTCGAAGCGCGCAGCCCACGGCCCAGGCGAGTCACCTCGTGAGAGGTGAGCTGCGTCAGCTCGGCTCCCAGGTAGGGCCCGAGGCGCTGTTCGGCATCCGGAGCGAGCGTGCGGAACTTGACCATCTGGAACAGATGCCCGGCCCGGCCGACGCGCCGGCCGCGGTACAGCGTGGGGCTGCCCGGAGCACTCAGGCGCAGAGCCACGGCGATGATCAGGCACAGTGGAGCGGCCACGATCAGCGCCAGCGACCCGATCACCAGGTCCAGACCTCGCAGGATCACATCAATCGACCGGCGCTCGTAGGCGTGCGCGGTGGCCGCGTACTGGTGGACCAGGGTGTCCGGTCCGGGCTTGGATTCATCGGGCGCGGTCCCGGCCTCTTGGCCGGGCGGAACATACGAGCTGTGGGACAGGGCCACGAGCCCTACTCGACCGCGCTCAGGATCATGTCCACCAGCACGCCGGGGTCTCGTCGCGGCCAGTCGAGTGTGTCCGCCCGCTTGTGTAGCTCCAGGGCGCGCGGATCCGTGAGCGGTCGGAGCCGGCGTGCGCGGATCAAGGACTCGTCGACGCCACCCAGACGGCCGCCATAGGTGGTGTAGACGGGCACTCCCAACGCCACGCCTTCCCGGTTCATGCTGCCGCCTGCTGAGACCACGACGTCGGAAGCTGCGATAAGGCTCTGAGCATCCACGGCTTGTTCGGGCACGATAACGGACCGCAGTCCCATCTCCTCGACGTGCTCGCGCTGGGCCCCGGTCCGGGGCAGGACCACCGCGTGGACATCATCGCGGTTTCCCACATAGCTCAGGACGCTCGGAAACAGAGGGTTGGACTTGCGGTGGTACAGCGAGACGTCGGGCGGTGGTCTGACCACCACGATGACTCGACGTGGGTCGACTCCCAGGCGATCCAGCACGGTCGGATCAGGTACGAAGTCAGCCAGGTAGTACTCCTCCTTGAGGCCTGGATACTGGAGCAGCTTCTCCCCGGTGGCGCCGAACCGGGCCAGCCGCGAGGGCGGGATCGCGTCCGGCGTGATGACGCGCCTGGCCAGCCGGCACCCGATGTTGTGCTGCTGGACGGCGAACTCGTAGTCGAACATGTTGACAGCCGGGATCCTGGCCCAGGCCGCGGCCAGCGCCAGGTCATTGGAGCCGTGCGCGACTGCCAGGTCGAACCGGCCCCTGGCCCAATCGTGAAGCTGCCGCGTCCGGCTCATCAGCGCGCCCACCTTGCGGGCGCGCGACGCGCCGGCATGACGTCCAAAAACCTCAGCCTCCAGCCCCTGGAGCTGGAGTAGGCCCAGGGTCTGGGCGTAGTCGCGGGCCGTGATCTCCACGTGATGTCCGCGGTCGCGCAGCCGGGAGATCACCGGACGGAACACGACCGGGTGGGCCGAGGCAGTCATGTCGAACCAGATCCTCATCAGGTGCGGCGGGTCGTCCGCTGGGGCCGCAGCCGGGCAGCGGGACTCGGGGCAGCGTAGCTACGCTCGCCCGGCATGCGCGCTCTGATCGTGACCAGCATGTACCCCCGGCCCGACCGTCCCGGCCTGGGGAGTTTTGTGCGCGACCAGGTCGCTGCACTATCGGCGATGTCCGACCTGGACCTCGAGCTGTTCACGTTTCGCTCAGCCGGCGCTCGGTCATATGTGGCCGCCGTCCGCGACCTCCGCCAGCACTACCGCGGAGTCCGCTTCGACGTCGTTCACGCCCACTTCGGCCTTACAGCATGGCCGGCCCTGGGCGTTCCAGCCACCGTTCACGGAGCCACGCTGCACGGAACCGATCTGCATCATCCCCGATCGCGCGCCATCACCCTGGGCGCACTCCCGTTCCTGGACCTGGTCGGGCCGGTGTCCGACGAATTGACGGCCCGGATTCCTCGGAGGCTGGTGCGCGGGCATCTGGAGGTGCTGCCCACCGGCGTGGCCACGGACAGGTTTCACCCGATTCCCCGCTCGGAGGCTCGACGGTCGTTGGGCCTGGATCAGGGGCAGCGGTACCTGCTGTTCCCGTCCGATCCGGCCCGCCCGGAAAAGCGCTTTGATCGGGCTCAGTCCGCGGCCGGTCAGGTCCAGCTGCTGGTCCTGAAGGACGTGGATCCCGAGCTGGTGCCGCTGTGGATCAACGCCGCTGACGCTGTCCTGGTCCCCTCGGAGCGAGAGGGCTTTGGCCTGGCCGTGCTGGAGGCGCTGGCCTGCAACGTTCCGGTGCTGGCCACCCCGGTGGGCGTCGCCCCCGCGGCGCTGGCGGCGGTGGCGGGCACGCTGTGTGCCCCGTTTGACGCCGAGATCTGGCGCGAAGCCCTGTCGCAGGCGTTGGCTGACCCCGACCCCCGTGTGGAGGGCCGCGACAGAGCGGAGCAGTACTCGGCCCAGGCGATGGCGGCCCGGCTCCTCAGCGCATGGCGCAGCGCGCTCTGAAATTCCGTCTAAGAATTGCTCTGAAATAGCGAAAAACGGCCATTTTCATTCAAGTGCGGGCCCCCGGGGCCGATGTTGTCTGAGTGGAGCGACTTCAAGCGTTCGTCGACGGCTTGAGGTTCTGGCACCGGGGGGCGCGCTCGTCCCCTGGTCCCTCGGACCTGAACGTGAGCGCCCGCCTGCCCCTGTACGGAGTCCTGCTCCTGATGGCCGTGGCCGCCGGGGGCTGCTTCCTGTTCGTGCGCAGTGAGCAGAGGGACAGCGAACTCGGCTCCGTCCGGGCCAAAACCGAGTTCATAGCCTCCTCGATTCTGCGCAGCAATGTGACCGCCACAGACCTGGCCAAACCGGCCGGCGGCGCCCGCGAGCGAACCCTGGACCGGCTGTTCCATCAGCAGATCCTGCTCGGGGGCGACCGGCAAGCGTCCATCCTCAGCGCCCAGGGGCGGGTCACGTACTCCACCGACCACGCCGTGATCGGTTTGACCGCCGCCCAGGCGGCCACCCGCCACCCCGGAACGACCACGGTCACCGTGCCACTCGTCCTCGGCTCCAAGGATGCGCGCGGAAGCTTCGCCCTGGCCGTGGCCAACGGTCCGATCGCCACCACTGCCAAGGATCAGGCCTTCCGTTCCACCGCGTTCCTGGTCCTGATCATGAGCGTCCTGTACGCGTCCTTCCTGCCGGTGCTCCACATAGCCACCACCCGGATTCGGCGCCGCCTGCGGGACATGAAGCATCGGGTGGGCGAAATGGAGCACCAGGCCTTCCACGACCCCCTGACGGGCCTGCCCAACCGCGCTCTGTTCCGCGACCGGGTGGAGCAGGCGATCCGCCAGGCCAAACGGGTGGGCGGAAGCGTGGCAGTGATGGTGATGGACCTGGACCGGTTCAAGGAGGTCAATGACACCTTCGGTCACCAGAGTGGCGACCTGCTCCTCAAGGAGGTGGCCGCCCACCTGATCGCTCCACTGCGCGAAAGCGACACCGTGGCTCGCCTGGGCGGGGACGAGTTCGCCATCCTGGCCCCAGCCGTGGCCGGCCCGATGGGAGCGCTGGCGATCGCCGACCGAGCCATCCAGGACCTTCAGCACCCCCATAACGTCTCCGGAGTCGAGGTCGACGTTGGGGCCAGCATCGGCGTGGCGCTATACCCGCACCACGGCGACACGGTGGAGGCCCTGCTCCGGTGCGCCGACATCGCCCTGTACGTGAGCAAGGACCGGGGCGCCCCGAGCCTGTACGCCGTCGAGCAGGACCACCACTCGGCCGACCGGCTGGCCCTGGGGGCACAGCTCCGGCGAGCCATACAGGACCGAGAGATCACGGTCCACTACCAGCCCCAGGCCGACTTCCAGACGGGCAACATCGACAGCGCCGAGGCGCTCGTGCGCTGGGAGCACCCCGATCGCGGGATGCTGTCGCCGGCCGAGTTTCTACCCGTGGCCGAGCAGACCGGGCTGATTCGCCCGCTCACCTCCTACGTGCTCGACGTGGCCCTGGAGCAGTGGCGGCGCTGGTACGACCAGGGCCTGGACATGACAGTGGCCGTCAACATCACCGGGCGGGACCTGTTCGACCAGCGCTTCGCCTATGAGGTCAAGGACCTGTTGACCCGGTGGAAGGTCCGGCCCTCCTGCCTGGAGCTCGAGATCACGGAGAACACGGTGCTGGTCGACCCCGTGCGGGCCCACTCGATCCTGCGCAGCCTGAGCGACTTCGGCGTCCGCCTGGCCATCGACGACTTCGGTACCGGCAACTCGTCCCTGGGCCAGCTGAAGCGCCTCCCAGTCCAGGTGCTGAAGATCGACAAGTCGTTCGTGCTCCAGATGCTGGTGGACGAGGATGACGCCGCCATCGTTCGCTCGACAATCGAGCTGGCCCATAACCTCGGCCTCAAGGTTGTGGCGGAAGGAATCGAGTCCGCCGCGATGTGGTACCGCCTCCGTCAGCTCGGTTGTGACATCGGTCAGGGGTACTACCTCAGCGGGCCCCTCCCGGCCGATCGCCTGACCACACTGCTGACCAGATTGCCCCGCGACCGCGGCGAGGCCCGCATCCGCCCTCTGGCCCTGGCCGCCACGCCGCCGCCGCCGCAGCTGGACGAAGTGGTCAGCTGACGGCCTACGCCGCCGCCGTACGCTCGTACAGCAGGACCTGAGCATCACTGCCGGCCAGGGCGAAGCTCTCCGCCTTGGCCATCAGGTGTTGCGCCCGGCTGCCCCGCATCACCAGCACCACCCGGACGCCGGCGTCGAGCTCACTGAGTCCCCGACGGCTTCCGTCCAGCCAGTCCAGGTACGCGGTCTGCGTTCGGGCTGGGAAGGCATCAATAGGGTCGCCGGCCACGACCCGCCCACCGGCCAGCGCCACCTGCTCCTCTACTGCGCCAGCGGCCAGCACCGGCGAGCCGTGGGCGATGACCAGCGCCCGAGTGAGCAGTGGCCGGCCCGCGCCCTCGAGCCGCGGTCCGCGCACCAGACCAACCACCAGCAGGCCCGCGCAGGCGACCGCGACCGGTGCCGTGAGCGCCCGCCACTGCCGGCGCGCCACGAAGCTTCGAGCGGCCGTGGGGACCACAAACAGAGTCAGCCAGATTCCCGACCGTCCCGCCTGAATCGCCAGCAGGGCCAGCCCAGCCGCAGCCGCCAGCTCCCACACCTGGGGGTGGGATCGGAGGAACTGGACGGCCAGCACGGCAGCGCACGCAATGAAGGCCAGGTCAAGCGGCGAGCTCAGCGACAGCGAGCCCCACAACCCCTGCCCGGTGGCAGCGGCCTGGTTGCCCAGAACGCCCTGGTAATAGTCCACCGTCCGCAGCAGTGCGGGGGTGGCACCGATCGCCACTGCGCCCCCGAGGACCAGGCCGATGGAGACCAGGGGCTGGCTCCGGAGCCGGGACAGCACGGCGTAGGCCACCAGCACGCCCCACCCGACCAGCACGGCACCGTGCAGATTGGACCACAGGGCAAGCAGCGGTAGCGCGAGCCAGATCCGCCAGGAGGGCGTACGAACCTCGGCTCGCAGCAGGCAGCACAGCACGGGGAAGAGCGCCAGCGAGAAGAGCTGGGAGCGGGCGATGGCCAGCGCTGAGATCGACCCAAGGCCGGCGAGCAGCAGCGCCCGGCTGGTCCCCGCGTCGTCTGCCTGACCCGAGCGGGAATCGAGGATCAGGAAGCCCAGCGCGATGGCCACGGCGAGCAGCTGCGCCAGCACCAGCCCGCGGTCGCCGAAGGCCTGGTCCAGCCAGTGAAAGAGCAGTTCGGCCAGCACGGGCACGTTCGGCCAGTGGCTGCTGGCCCCGGCGGCGAACGGCACGCCGGAGGGGATCGTGTGGCGAGAGACGATCACGTGGCCCAGCGCAGCCAGCCAGCGAGCGTCGGCTCCGACGGTCCCCACCAGCGCCACCGCAGCCAGGATCAACGCCACCGAGCAGGCCAGAGCAAGCGTGGCGGCGGAGACGGTGAACCTGCGCTTCACGGACACCTACACGTATCGCCGTCGCGGCTCTGAAATCGCCCTAGACCTTGGTCTAGGTCCACCTACCTCATCGTCCGATCATTTTCCCCGCGCTTACGGACGATTCATGGGTATGGCGTTGCGGACGTTTGCCACTGAGGCTGCCCCGGGAATCCGGAGACTCCCTCGCGTCCGGCGAGAGTCGCTCGTCGAACTGTGCGCGGAGCGGGGAAATGACGTGCTGCTCGGCGTGGGGCTGGTGGCCGTTGCAGCCGTCCTTGAGATCTTCCTTCCCCACGCCTTCAACGTGGACAGCTGGCTGGCCCTGGTGACCGGTCGAGAGGTGTGGCAGTCCGGGGTACCCCACCACGAGACTCTTACCGCGCTGGCCCAGGGCGCACCCTGGATCGACCAGCAGTGGCTCTCGCAGCTGCTCAGCTATGGAACCTACCTGGTCGGAGGCCTGGGCCTGCTGGGCATCGTCAACGTGACGCTGATCATCGGAGCCGTGGCCGGGTGCGCGATCGGGGCCCGGCGCCTGGGGGCGTCGGCCAGGTCGGTACTGCTCGTCCTGCCCCTCTGTGCCGTGATCGTTGCCCTCTTCAGCGAGGTCCGGACGCAGGAGTTCGTGCTGCCCCTGTTCACGGCCACCGTGTATCTCCTGGCCAGCGACAGCCGCACGCCATCGCGGCGGGTGTACTGGTGTCTCCCGCTGCTCGTCCTGTGGGCAAATTTGCACGGAACGGTGGTCCTGGGGGCGGTGCTGGTTTCGCTGAGGGGTCTGACGCTGGCCTGGGAGCGCCGGGCGCGGGTTCGGAGCTCAGCCCAAGCATGGGTGCGGCCCCTGATCCTGCTCCTGGCGGCCCCCGCCACCCTGCTGGTCACGCCATATGGCCTCTCGATCGTCTCCTACTACCGGGGCATGCTCCTCGGCGGCGCCCTGCGTCAGATGGTCACCGAATGGCAGCCGATCACCTCCGAGCCGGCGATGGCCGCGATGTTCTTTGTGCTCGCAGGTGCGGCCCTCTGGGCCTTCGGCCGGTACCCGGCCAGGACGACGCTGTGGGAGCGCGTGGCCCTGGTCGCAATGGCCGCGGCATCGATCGAGGTCATGCGGAATGCTCTGTTCTTCGCCCTGCTGGCCGTGCTCGTGCTCCCGCTGGCGCTGCCGGCCGGCAGCAGCCAGCGACCGATGGAGTGGGCCGCCCGGCTCAGGCGCGCCCGGCTCAACCTGGGGCTCGCCGGGCTGTCGCTGTGCGCGGTGTTGGCGCTCGGAGCGACGATGCTGGCCCGCCCGGACTCATCGGTTGAGCTCGTCTACCAGCGGACCAAGATTCTCCAGGCCGTCGAGCACCAGACGGCGGTCCATCCTCAGCTCAGGGTGTTCGCCGACGTCAGGTTCGCCGACTGGCTTTTGTGGCGGGACCCCGCCCTCCAGAGCCGGATCGCCAACGATGCCCGCTTCGAACTGCTCACCACCCCCCAGATCACCCGGGTCCGAAACGTCGTGGATGCGCTCGGCGCCGACTGGAAGCAGGGTCTGCGCGGGTTCCGGCTGGCCGTGCTCGACCGGCGCTCGAGCCCCCGGGCCGTGGTCGGACTGCTCCGGGAGCCCGGGCACCGAGTCCTCTACAACGACGGCCAGCGGATCGTGATCCTGCGCGCCCCGGGAGGCGGGCGATGATGGCCCCCGCGTCATGGCTGGTTCGGCGTCTGCGCCGCGAGGACGGCACCGTGCTGCCGCTGGTGGCCATGATGCTCGTCGTGATCCTCGGCATCACCGCTTTCGCCATCGACCTGTCGGGGTGGTATTTCAGCCAGCGCCACCTTCAAATGCAGGCCGACTCCGCCGTCGAGGCGGGGGCCAGCACGTTCTTTGCCAACACCGGCAGCGGGTGCACCGCCAACATCCCCAACGTCGAGACGGTCGAGGCCAACTACGCGGGCGTGGCCAGCAGCTATGGAGGTACCGTGGCCAGCTCACCGATCACCTCGAACAATGAAAAGGGGAACGTCTCGATCACCCCAAGCGTCTCCTGTAGCGCCGGCACCATCGACGCGACAGTGACGAACTCCAGCCCGCCGTCGTTCTTCTCGGGGATCTTCGGAGTTCACCCGACGATTACCGCGCACGCCCGGGTGAGTTTGGAACAGATCAGCGAGGAGGGTGGTTCCGGGGTGTTGCCCTATGCCATTGGTCAGAGTGAGGCCGTGTTCAACAACCAGCTGATCAAGATTCCGGTCAACGCGGGCAGCACTCTCCAGTCGTTGGTGTGCGACGGAAATACTGAGTCGTCGACAGACACGGCGGCGAGCGCCCAGATGGCCAACCTCGAGCTGAGCGGCTGCCCGACGACGCAGATCAACCCCGGGGGCACCACCTGCCCGGCGACTCAGCTCAGCCCGCCATCGTGCCTGTGGGAGTTCACCAAGGTCGATGAAGCGACCGGGTATGACGCCGGTGAGGTCCCTCGGTTCGATAGCGGTCTCACGAGAGGCAGCCCGCTACTGAAGTGCACCAGTCCGTACCCGGTGCCGCCCAACTATTACCCCCAGTACCTGTCCAACGGAACGTTCGTCTCTGGCGATCCTCGGCTGATCACTATCTTCGTCGTCCCCAACAATACGTTCACCAGCACCAGCCATCTGATCCCGGTGACGGGCTACGCGGAGTTCTACGTGACCGGTTGGGACCACGACCCATGCGCCGGCACACTCGCCGGGACCACGGGCAATGGCATCGACGGGCCCAAGACTGGTGGTGGATCGCTCGAGGGCTATTTCGTCTCCTACACCACGCCCGCGGGCTCGACCGTCGCGTCCAGCGGCACGCCGTGCATCCCCGTGGCCAGCGAGGCCTGGACCTATAACTGCACGTACGCACTGACCCAGTAGCGCACGGACTGCACCCGTAGGCGGGGCCGCCAAGCTGGCTCTCACTTCGGGCGGCTGGGTCATCTTCAGCGAGATGTCAGGCTCGGCAGCGCGCATGTCGCTGCGGCCCAGAGAGTTCTTCGGACGTGCCTGGTCCGGGGAGGGTGCGTGAACACCACGGTCCTCGAACGCCGCGACGGGACCGCGAGGCTGATCGCGTCCGACCGGGTCCCGTTCGCTCAACTAGCTTGGTTGAGGGCCTTCGCCCGGTAGCTGCGACCACTCCGACCAGGGCACGATCCCAACCTCCGGCTGCGGGGGCTCATCGAGCATCGCCAGGTACTCGAGGAGGTGACCGTCAGGGTCGCGGAAGTAGACGGCGGCGGCGGGCATCCAGCCGATCACACTCGGCTCATCGGTCTTCTCGGTGAAGAACGACAGCGGGGTGACACCGAGGCCGCGCAAACGCTCACACGCGCCCAGGACATCCTCCAGCGAAGCGCTGAACGCCACGTGAAGGGAGAGCGCCATCGGCATGGATCCCAGCGACCACAGCCCGAGCATCGCGCCGCCCGCTTCACCGATCCAGTGAAAGGCGGCCTGCCGGTCGGGTAACTCGAGCGCGACGGGCAGGCCGACCACGTCGCGGTAAAACGTCACGGCGCGGTCAACGTCAGACACGGTCAGGTGAGCCTCGAACAGGCCACGGACCGCGACGGGGCGGGGAGGCTCACGGCTCGTCATGGGGTCTCCGGGCGCCACGTCCGGACCAGCGAGTGGGCTGAGACGACCGACCAGGAGAACTCCAGCAGAAGGAATCCGAGCTGGGCCTCGACGGCCGCCAGGCAGGCCAGGATGATCGAGCCGACCAGGTTCAGTACGAGATAGCACCGCGAATCCGGGAACAGTCTTCCCCGCTGGGCCTGGATGAACGCGGCCAGAATGAGCAGCGATCCACACACCTGGATGACCTGCTCCATCGACGACCTCCTGGTCACATCGTCGGTCGTGCCGGGTACGGCCGAGCTCTCGTCCGGACGGTCGCGCGCCACGACCGTCAGCCCAGGATAGCCAGGCTCAGTGGCCGGCCAGGCTGTGTATGAGCGTGTACACAGCCGGATACAGCACTTCGATCAGCAGCGCGGGGAAGATCAGGAAGATCAGCGGGAACAGCAGCTTGACCGGCGCCTTGCGCATGCGCTCCTCGGCGGCCTGCTTGCGCCGACGCCGCACGTCGTGGGCCAGCTCTCGCATGCTGGGTCCGATTGAGACGCCGAGGGATTCGGCGGTCCTCAGGGTCCGGACGAAGGAACGTATCGACGGCGTGTCGGCGCGGGCGACCATGTCCTTCAGTGCCTGGTCGGTGGACACGCCCAGCTTCTGCTGTTGCTGGGTCATGCGCAGCTCCTGGCCCAGGGCCCCCTTGAACCGCCCGGCCACCAGGTCCACCGAGGCGGCGAAGCCCATGCCCGCCTCCATCGTGGCCGTGAGCAGATCGATCAGGTCCGGCATGTCGCGGTCGATCTCATTCATTCGCCGCTGGCCGCGGGCCTGGATGGCCAGGCCGGGGAGGTACCACCCGCCCAGGCCCAGCCCAAGAGCCATTAGCAGCGCCAGGAAGGAGGCGCCGCCGCCGAGGGCGGCCAGGCACAGGATGAAGCCCGGAATCCCCAGGGCAGCCATGACGCGGTACCCGTGGACGGTCTCGGGGGTGACGTCGTACATACCGGCCGCGGCCAGGCTCTTAGGCTCCAGCGGTGAGATCGCCGGCAGCGTGCGCAGGGCGAGCTTCCCGATCCGCTCGGCCACGCGAGCCAGCGCAATGGCGAGGCCCTCGCGTCCCGGGACGGCCGCAGGGGCGCCCATGCCCTCGAACCCGTAGGCCGAGATCTCCCTCAGGTGCAGCGCCAAACGAATGCGGGGCAGTACGGCGGCGTAGATCAACAGCCGGGCCGAGAAGGCCACCAGCAACAGTCCGATGACGACCAGGAACACCATCAGCTAGGCCTCCACGTTCACGATGCGTCTCATGGCCAGCCAGCCCATCAGCACCATGAAGCCGCAGAAGACAAGAACCATGATTCCCCCCGTGCTGTGCGTCACCGGGCGCATATAGCCCGGCTCAAGGAGACTCATGGCGAAGAAGAGGACGACGGGCAGGGCGGTGAGGATCCGGCTGGAGAGCCGGGCCTGACCGGTCAGCGACTTCAACTCGCGCATCAGCTCGGCCCGCTCACGGGCCCCATCGGCCACATGATCAAGCGCCTCGGCCACGCTCGAGCCCGACCGCCGGTGGAGGCGGGCCACGAGGGCCACCTGCCGCATGTCCTCAGACTTCATCCGCTGAGCGACGTTCTGAAGGCTGTCCTCCAGCGGAACGCCGAGCTGCTCGTCAGCGATCAGCCGCTCGAATTCGCCGAGGATCGGCTGGTCGGCGCCATCGGTGACGGCCACAAGCGCGCCGGCCAGGCTTCGCCCTCCACGCACCGCTCCGCCCATGTCCTGCAGGGCTGAGGGGAGCTGTTCTGCGAAGCGAGTCTGAGACTTGCTGACACCCCGGCGCAGCAGCGCCCACAGGGCGAACGGGCCCAGGGGCAGACCCAGGAAGAGACCGGCCGCCGTGCCCCAGATCATCGTGAGCAGCACGAGGGCCACGAGCGAACCGGCCACGGCCAGTTTCACCAGTGCCACCGGGGAGCGGCGGAAGCGGGCCACATCGACCTTGAGGGCGAACCCGGGCCACCAGCGACGGCGAGCCAGGAACGGCGGAACTCCGGGGTTCGCGGCCAGAGCCAGAGCGACCGGATCGTCCTGAGCCTGGGCGTCCGGGATGAAGCTGGCCACGCGTGTTTCAAGCAGGCTCCGTCCGATGCCCCCGACCAAAAGCCATAGGGCACCGGCCAGCAGGACCGCGCACAGAAACGAGACCACTATCAGGGAGGCGGGTGAGGACCAGAACGTAGAAGAGGGCCGCGAGGGGGCGACAGGCGCCGCCACGGGAACAAACCGGGCGAAGCCGGGCTGACCGGTCAGGGCCGGCAACTGGCTCAACGGCGGCACCAATGGGGCCGGGGCAACCGGGCTCTGCAGGGCCGTGTACCCGAACGTGGGCGATCCCTCCACGCCATCCGCGGTCACTGAAACCGTGACGCTGTTACCGGGTTTGACCGCCGACCGATAGCTGACCAGGTACCCAGCGCTGAGCTTGGCCCATATGTCGGCCGTCTGGTCCAGTCCGGCCCCAAAGGCCGCTTCCTGAGCTGCGTCGCCGTCAGAACCACCGCCCTTGGCGGTGGTGGTCGGCTTGGCATTCATGAAGGCCAGCACATCAGCAGCGAAGGTCTGGTAGCCGAGCTTGAGTCCGGCCTGGCTGACCGCGGCCTCGGCCGACGGGTCGGCCAGGTCCTTGCCGGCCGTTACCACGATCACGGCGCCGGTGGCCAGTCCCGCCCGGTGAAGCTGGGCGTACGCCAACCCGAGCGCCGGCAGCAGCGACGACCCCGGACTCACCAGCGGCGTTGTGGTCAGCGCCGCTGTGACGAGGTGGGGATCACTGGTCAGTGGAAGCATCACATTTGCAGTCCCGGAGAACGAGATCAGGCCGAACTGCTGCTGACCGGTGCGCTTGGCTGCGATCGCCTGGGCGGCTGACATCTCCTCGCCCCGGGTGGTGGGGCTCAGGGACTCGCTTTCGTCCAGAACCACGATCACCCCGAAGTGCTTGCTTCCAGCTCCCGAAAGCGGCTCGAGTGTCAGGCCGCTCACCGGCTGCCCGTTCTCACTGACGTGGACCTGGTCAGCGCTGAGCGTCGCCGGCAGCGAGGTCCACAGGCCCAGCTCCCGCTCGGGGAAGGCCGTGGTGCTGGCCAGGGTCGCGCTGAGCCGGTTGATGGGCTTGGGCTTCGGCTTAGGCTTGGGCTTCGGCTTAGGCTTCGGCTTGAGCTTGGGCGTGGCCGCCAGCTTGGCGGTCGACGTCGTCGTCGTCGTGGTGCTCGGAGTCGTCGTGGTGGTCGTCGTCGTGACGGTGCTCACGACCGTCGTGGTTGACGCCTGGGTGATCGTCCCAGCACCGCCCGAGCCCGCCCCGCCACTGCCCCGGCCGTGACCGTGGCGCTGTCCCGAGGTGATATGGGCGACCGGGCCGCCATCGGACCACGCGGCGGCAGCCGCGACTAGTCCGCCGCTTACGGACAGACCCAGGGCGGCCGCCAGGACGGCAGCCACCCGGGCCCGGCTACGGCCTGATGTTGGGCGCCGCACGGCCCGCTCGAATCTGCTCGCCGCTCTGACCAGGGACACCCAGCCCGGACGGGGTGCTCGCTCCGAGGACCTCTATCCCCCGGCGCTCGAACTTATCCGCGAAGCTGGGACGGAAACCGGTGGCCTTCAGGGACCCGACCACATGCTTTCGGGCCACGCCCTCGACCTCGAACGTATACAGGTCCTGGAGCGTGATCACCTCAGACTCCATCCTCTGCACCTCGGTGATGGCCACCACCCGGCGGGCGCCGTCCTGCATCCGCTCGATGTGGAGCATCAGGTCGATGGCGGAGGAGATCTGTTCGCGCACGGCCCGCAGCGGCAGGTCGTAGCCGGCCATCAGGACCATCGTTTCCAGACGGGTCAGGGCATCGCGAGGAGAGTTGGCGTGCAGGGTCGACAGCGAGCCGTCGTGGCCCGTGTTCATGGCCTGAAGCATGTCCAGTGCCTCGCCACCCCGGACCTCGCCGACCACGATCCGGTCGGGACGCATACGCAGTGAGTTGCGCACCAGGTCGCGGATCGACACCTCGCCCTCGCCCTCAATGTTCTTGGGCCTGGACTCCAGCCGGAGCACGTGGCGCTGGGAGAGCTGAAGCTCGGCCGCGTCCTCGATCGTCACGATGCGCTCGTTGTCAGGGATAGCTCCAGACAGGGCGTTCAGAAGCGTCGTCTTGCCCGCGCCCGTTCCGCCGGAGATCAGGATGTTCAGCCTGGCCTGGACACACCGGTTGAGAAACTCGACCGTCTCCGGAGACAGGCTTCCGTTGGAGGCCAGGTGCTGGAGACCCAGCTTGTGATTTGAGAACTTCCGAATCGTCAGCAGCGAGCCCGACAGCGTCAGGGGTGGAATCACGGCGTTGACGCGGCTGCCGTCCGAGAGCCGGGCGTCGACCATCGGGGAGCTCTCGTCGATCCGGCGCCCGACCTGGGCCACGATCTTGCTGATGATCCGCCGCAGGTGCGATTCGTCGCTGAACCGGATCGGCGTCTTGTGCAGCCGGCCAGCCCGCTCCACCCAGATATCCGATGGTCCGTTGACCATGATCTCGGTCACGGTCTCGTCCTCGAGCAGGCGCTCCAAGGGGCCGTGTCCGAGGATGTCGTCGGCCAGTTCCTCCACCAGCCGCTCCCGATCCTCGCGTGAGATGCCGGCCTCGGCGGCCAGCCGGCGGCGCAGCTCCTCATGCACGCGGGCATCGAGCGACTGCTGATCGATCTCAGTATTGAAGAGCTGCCGACCCAGGTCCTCGATCAGCGATAGGTGGACCCTGTTCTTGACCTCGGAGAACGGCTCGGCCGCCGGCTCGGTCCGGGTGGGTGCGGCGTGGGAGAGCCGCTCGTGCAACTCCTGATGAGTGGACAGGCGCTCGTGGAGTTCCATCAGCTTTTCCTTGCTCCCAGCCGGAACAGGCTCTTGCGCGGGGCCTGAGGCTCGTCCTCGGGCTCAGCCACCTGCCGGCTATCGAGATAGAGCCCGGCCAGCGACCGGAACGCCCGGGCAGCCTCCGAGGCAGCGTCGAGGACGATCGGGGTGCCCTGGTTGACCGATCGGGCAATGTCCCGATGGCTTGGAATCAGGACGTCCACGTCCCGGCCCAGGATGGCCAGGACGTCCTCGCGCTCGATCCCGACGTTGGTGTTGGCCCGGTTGAAGACGATCTTGACCCGGCCGCGGTCGTAATCCATGCGCTCAAGCGTCTCCAGACCCAGCCGAGTGTTCTTGAGCGACAGGGTGTCGCGCATCGTGACCATCACGATGTCGGTCGAGCAGTCGATCGCCCCGATCACCTCGGGACCAAAGCTCGGCGGCGTGTCGATCACCACGTACTCGTAACTCTCGGCCAGCAGCCGCTCGACCTCGGCCAGGAACGGGACCGTGATCACCGCCGCCTGGTCGGGGCGAACCGGGGCCAGCAGGGCCCGGGCACCGGAGGGGTGCTCGACCAGGAAGTCCTCCAGCTTCTCGGCATCCAGCGAGCCGCCTGAGCGGACCAGGTCATAGATCGTGCGCTCGGGGCGCAGACCCATGGCCAGGGCCAGATCACCGAACTGGAGGTCCAGGTCGATCAGGGCCACGCGGGCCCCCTGCTGGGCCAGGGCTACGCCCAGGTTGGATGACGTCAGGGTCTTGCCCGATCCACCCTTCAGGCCCAGGACACAGATGATGTTCTGTGTGCTCTTGGGCTTGGCCTGCGAGCCGCCACGCTTGCGGATCAGGGCCTTCTCCAGCGCGAACACCAGGTGCCGCGTCAGCTCAGGATCGATCCGCGAGCCGGTCTCGGCCGGCAGCGCCACGATGTCCTCGACCCCGGTGGCCAGAACATCGCCCAGGTGGCCGTTCCCATCGACGGGGCAGACAAGGATGACTGGACGGGTCGGGTGCTGTCGGATCGCGGTGGTGATGAACTCACGGACATCGCCCGTGTAGTCGGCCACGGCCACGATCAGGGCGTCGCCCACCCCGAGCCCGCTGGCCACCGGGCCACCGAGTTCCAGGTAGTCGAGGACCCTGACCCGAGGATCACGGGCCACCAGCGCCTCAATCAGGCTGCGGTCGACCTCGCTATCGAGGGCGACCAGGGCCTGGATTTCACGGGTCGTCATTACCGCCCTCCTGTCCCGAAGACAACCGAGTTGTACGTGGTCAAAGTCTGGCTTGGGTTCGATGCCCCGCCCGGCCTGAGAGCCAGCCACACCTTGCCGTCCTCGGCGGCGAAGGCCAGCGTCCCGACCTGGCTGTTGTTCACGGCCAGGACGACCGTCCCGGCCTGGCCGCCGCCGCCCACACCCGAGCTCGAGCCGGGCACCTTGAGAACCAGCGCGTTGGGGATCAGCAGCTTGACAACAGTGCCGCCGCTCGTGCCCGAGCCGCCGCCACCGCTGAAGGCGCCATACAGGTCAACGTGGTCGCCGGGCTCAACCTCGCCGACAAGCCCGTGCTCGGAATCCAGAGCCACCGACAGGGCACGCTGACCCGGCTCGAGCTGACCCACGACTCCGCTCGTGCTGACGGCGAAGTCGGCGGCCGTCAACTGCTGGCCCGGGAGGATGTTCTGGACGGCCACCTCGCCACTCAGCGCGGCGGCATTGGTCAGAGCACCGGTGCTCAGGTTCTTGGCCAGGATCGGCGTCGGCTTGTATAGCCGCTGCGCGGCGATCAGGTCGCCCGAGGTGCCCTTCTGGATCGAGCCAGTGGACACCAGCACCGACACGTCCTTGTTGGCCGCGGACACGCTCTGCCTGTACTGGCTGAGCGCGATCAGCAGAATGATTCCGGCGGCCAGCGCGCAGCCCACGGCCAACGCCACGGCACCGCGCCGGCTGGAGGGCAGCCCCCGGACGCGGGGGACGTTGAGTTTTTTACTCGTGAGCTCCACGGAATTCTCCTTGGGTCGTTCTGGGCACGCGTCGGGTGACGGGGCCCGGCATCAGTTGGTTGGACACTGCGTCGGGACGCTCGAGTCGGGCGTCCAGGCGGTCTGCGCCTGCTCCATGTTCATGGTCGCCGTCTGGACCATCGTGGAGCTGGACAGGCCGAGGATCGGGATGAAGTTGAGTGTGTTGGTCACGCAGGCCCGCACCGGCTGGTTCACCGCGCCGGTCGATCCACTGGGGTAGTAGAGGTAGACCTTGATCGCGCTGACGTCGCCGCTGCCGTTCTTCAGCTCCGGCGATGCCTGCTGGGCCACGTACTGCTGGAGCGTCAGGCTCGAGCCCGAGCCGGGATTGACGTTGATCGACGCCCAGCGAGCGGCCGATGAGGCGAGCTGGGTCTCGTCGTTGGCGTAGTTCTCGTAGCGGCCGAAATAGAGGATCCCCATGACGATCAGCAACAGGAGAGGCAGGACCAGGGCAAACTCGATCAGCGCCGTGCCCTCCTCGCGCGCAAGGCGCTTGCCGAGGCGCACGAGAAATTGAGATCGAGCTTTCATCATCTGAGTACATGGGTGGTCATTCGCTGTTTCGCTCAATGCGATCAATGCCTTGAGCCTTAGGTCTCATCGTGCGCCGACGTTCCTCCGCGCACTCCCACAACCTCTAGACGGACCTAGACGAAGGTGGAGGTCGGGCGGGTCCGGGGCGTGCGTCCAGAACGACAAAACAGGCGCCCGCTCGACGGTTGCCAGAGACAACCGTGGAGCGGACGCCTGAAAGACTGGCGGCCTAGAACTGGCCGGTGACGCTGCTGAACACGCTCGAGATCTGGCCACCGAGCGTGACAATCACGGCGGCCGTGACCACAGCGATTAAGGCCAGAATCAGCGCGTACTCCGCCATCGTCTGACCCTCTTCACGCCGCAGCCGTGCAGCAAGGCCGGCGAGCAACTGGGAGAGGTTGAGCGGCATTTGGTTCCACATGGCGACTACATCGTCTGCTCGGAGTCCCGGGAACACTCCCAGTAGATCTAGAAGGAGCTAGACGAAGGTGGCAAGCCGCTTAGGGATGAAGTAACAAAGCGCCCGCTCGACGGTTGCCGAGGCAACCATGGAGCGGGCGCCTGAAAGACTGGCGGCCTAGAACTGGCCCGTGACGCTGCTGAAGACGCTCGAGATCTTGCCACCGAGCGTGACAATCACGGCAGCCGTGACCACGGCGATCAGCGCCAGAATGAGGGCGTACTCCGCCATCGTCTGACCCTCCTCGCGCCGCAGCCGTGCAGCAAGGCCGCCAAGCAGCTGGGAGAGGCTGAGCGACATCCTGATCCACATACCTTTTCACCTCCTCCCTAGGTGATAGGTGAGCCGGCCCGCACACGACCTGGGGTGAACGTAAACACGCGGTGCACGGCTTGAAGCTGGGTTAGGCACTTGGGCCATGTCGGAAAGATCGGTCCTGGCGGCCCCTGCCCGGTACGGAAGAACAGCTAGTTGCGCCTAGACCAAGGTGCAGCTTGGCCCGTGGCTAGTAGGAACTGCTAGTCGTACCTAGACCAAGGTGGGATGAGCGGGGCGGGCCGAGAGGCGAAACACCCTAGGTATGAGTCCGCGTGCGCCCGCACTGATCCTCAACCTGACCAAGGAGCGTGTGGTGTGCGAGCGCGGCTTCGTGGCCAATCGGGCCCTTCCGCGGATGCGCGGACTGCTTGGCCGCTCACACCTCCCCGAGGGCGAGGGACTGCTGCTCGAGCCCGCGTACGCCATTCACACCGCATTCATGCGCTTTCCGATCGACGTGGTGTTCCTGGATTCCCACATGCGCGTGATGAAGGTGGTGGATTCGCTGCCGCCGTGGCGGACGGCTGGGGCTCACCTGGCCTTCTCCACGCTCGAGCTGGCCGCCGGCGAGGCCTCGCGCCGCGATGTCGCCGCGGGTGACCGCCTGGATGTCCAGGAGGTCGGAGAGCCACAGCTCGCCCGCGCCCTGTCCAGCACTCTGACCCGGATGCAGGGCGACGACGCCGGGCCGCGCGTACTGCTGATCTCCACCGACCGCCGGTTCCGAGCGGTGACCGCCGCACTCTTCACGCGCCGGGGCTGGCCCGTGGCGGTCGGAAGTTTCCAGGACGACGTGGGCGCTCTGGTGGCCGGCGCGCAGCCCGATGTGGCGGTGATCGACGCCACGCACTCATTGACGGCGGCCGCGGAGACCGTGGCTCGCCTGCGCCGGGGCGACCGCGGGCTCGGCGTCGTCGTTGTCTCAGACGACAGCCGTCCGGCCCTCCCCGCGCTTCCGGCCTATCCCAAGTGGGGCCCATTTGAGTCACTCTGTGTGGCCGTCGAGGAGGCCCGCCGCGACGGTCGTGGCGAGCCCACGCGGTCGCTCGGGCAGGAGCGAGGGAGGAGCGCGCGTGTCTGAGCCGAGCAGCCGGGAGTGGCTGAACCCTCACAAGCTCGAGTACGTACCGCTGAACTCCGAGCTGGCGGTCCTGCGCGTGCTGGCGGGCCTGAACCGCGGCACGCCACTGCCGGCCGCTCCCATGCTGGTCGCCGGCGCGCCGCACACAATCGTGCGTGCCCCGGTTCTCGGCAGCGTCACCCACCGCCCGTCCCGGCGGATGCGGACCGCCGACCATCTCCTGTGGCGAGTCACCTTCGCCCTTCCGATCGAGCTGCTCGAATGTCCGCAGACCCTGTTCGCCCTGGTCGCGCACGACCACATGCCCAGTCGGCTCCCCAGTCCGGAGCTCTCGAGCATCGAGGCGCTGTGCCGCCACTGGGAGCTCGGCGCCCGGGGTGCCAGCCTGATCAGCGCCCTGACCTGGCGACGGGCCGCCGCACTTGGCACCACGGTGGCCGTGGCCGGAAGCTCGGTCTTTCCCCCGACGCTGGCTCTGGCGGAGGGCCATGGCCACCGAGTCGTCGTGGCGCCCCACCACACCGACCTTCGAGTCGACAAGGCATCGGCGCCCGCGGCCTCCTCACCGGCGGCGCAGGTCGTGGCGGCCCAGGAGTCGACGGCCCACCCGCACCACCATCGCCGCCGCCACCGTCACCACCGGGCAGCGCAGGCCAACTCCAACACCAGCACGTCGACCGTGACGCGGTCCAAGGCCACCACCAGCTCTTCAACCGCGACCTCCCCGGTCCCGTCGCAAATCTCCGGCGGAGCCGCCGGCCCGGGGTCGTCATCGCCCGCCGTGGCGTCGCACCAAACCCGGCGCCGCCATCACCATCGCAGCGGCGACCGGACCATCAGCCAGCCAGGTGGGTTCGGGCTGTCCACGCTCACGCCCGCTCCCCCGGCCAGCCTGGTCGGCACCGGCCCCCACTCCCCCGACGGGGTCCATCACCGCTCCTCCCATCACCACCCGGGGACCGACGGCGGGCGGTTCCGGCGTCACCACGGCCACCACACCGGCGGCCGGGGATCCCGGCCTGCATTCAGCGGCGGCGCATCCCTGCCGTCGCTCAAACGGCACCCATCGACTCCTCCCCGGCCGACTGAGCCCGAGCCGGTGGCGACCCCCACTCCCTCGGCGCTTTCCTCGTCGAGCAGCAACTTCCTGGCCACCGGGATGGGCATGAGCGCGGGAGAGGTGGCTCTTCTGAGCCACCTCTCCGGTCTCTATGTCAAGGGCCTCCAGCCGCCGTCGTTCCTGATCCCGGTCTACAAGAAGGCCGGCAAGCGCTTCCACATCCCCTGGCAGGTCCTGGCCGCGATCAACTCGATTGAGACCAACTACGGGCGCGACCTCAAGGTCTCCACGGCCGGCGCGGTGGGCTGGATGCAATTCATGCCCTCGACCTGGCGGGAGTACGGGCTGTCCGTGCACGGCAACGGGCCGCCAAACCCGTACGACCCGACCGACGCGATCTTCAGCGCCGCCAACTATCTGGCGGCCAACGGCGGTGCCCATCACCTGCGCAAGGCGATCTTTGCCTACAACCACGCGATCTGGTACGTGGACTCGGTTCTGTGGCGGGCCGGAATCATCACCGACCACGTCCAGGGGATCCGTCACCTGGGCGGCTACGCCCTGCCGCTCGACGGCAGGTACATGCGAACCTTTGGCCGCACCGACGACGGACTGGACATTGAGGACGCCCCCGATGGCGCCGCGGTCTACTCAATGACCCCCGGAGTGGTCACCGCCGTCGCCAGCGACCCCTCCGGCTTCGGCCCCAACTACCCCGTGATCCGGGTCACCAAGGGCCCTCTGAGCGGCCAGTACATCTACTACGGCCACGTCGCGGCCAGCCTGGTCAAGGTCGGCCAGCACGTGATTGCCGGTCAGCCGATCGCCATCATGGGCCACACGGGCGACGCGGTCGGCCTGGGACACGGACACATTGAGATCGGCTTCTCCGACAGCTCGGGCGACCCACTCAATCACCACGGCGCCGAAGCCTGGACACCCTCCGGGGCCGCGATGCGGCGGGTCCTGGTGGCGCTGTCGGCCGGATTCCACATCAAGGTCCGTTAGCCGCAGCCGCCAGGGAGGGTTGGCTCAGGCCCCCAGGCGGGCGCTCAGACCGCCCCAGGCGCCCTGATATACTGAGATTCGGAGTATTAGCCCTCCACGGGCTCCGGGTGTGACCGAGTGAGGATGTAGCCTCGTCGTGCGCCGGGCGTGCGGAGCTGCGCAACCGCTCCAGCCGAGGGCACAACCCATGCCTGAGACAGCCCCCCGAACGGACCACGATCACTCGCTGCTGGCGACGCTGGATCAGGTCGCCCGGATCGTGGAGGCCGCCGGTACGGGCACGATCGACCCCGAGGAGCGCGCGCGGGCCCAGAATCTGGCGCTCACGCTGGCCAACTCGGGCGATGGCTCGATGGCCGGCACCGTTGCGCCAGTGGTGGTGTTCGTGGCTTCGCTGCTCAGCGACATGGCCGTCGACCTGGCCGCAGATGTGCCCGCAGCAGCCAGGCTCCTGGGAGAGCTCGATCAGCGCGCCGGACTGCCGTCCGCCGCACTGGGTCATGAGCTGCTGCGATCGTCTCGGGTCTGGCAGCTGCCAGTGGATGTGGCATTGCATGTCCAACTCACCCTCGTTCAGCTGTTCACCCAGGCGCGGGGGGTCTCGGTCTGGACAGCCCCACCCGGGGAGCGCCCGCGACGGGTGGGAGTGGTCGGTGACGCTGGGGGTTCCGCCAGCGAGGCAGAGCGCGTGGCCGAAGCGCTGCTCGGCTCGGCGGCGAAGCCCTCGCACCGCAGCGACGCCATCGCCG
Source organism: Solirubrobacteraceae bacterium (assembly GCA_036490975.1). Taxonomy (GTDB): domain Bacteria; phylum Actinomycetota; class Thermoleophilia; order Solirubrobacterales; family Solirubrobacteraceae; genus Palsa-465. Next base: position 166,542 of record DASXCS010000048.1, on the reverse strand, counting down.
GGCTGGCCGTGGAGCGGGGACAGCTGCCCACCGCGGCGCTGGTCACAGAGGGATCTGGGGTGCTGGCGCTGGAGACCGACGTACTGTTGGAAGCAGCCGCACCAGCCATCGGGGCGATTCTCGACCGCATCGAGCTGCTCAATATAGGAGGCCTCGACGGCCCGTCGGTTTCCTCCGCGCTGGAGCGCCGGCTGGCCCGCCTTCGCTATGACCTCCACGATGGGCCACAGCAGGACGTCCATCTGCTCGGGCTCGACCTGCGCCTGTTCCGAGACCAGCTTTCCTCGGTGATCCGCGACCAGCCCGATGGTGGGCGGCTGATGGGCCGGCTGGACGACCTCGAGGCCCAGCTGGTGGCGCTCGACTCCGAACTGCGCCACATCTCGACCTCCATGCAGTCGCCGTTCCTGCCCGCGGGCACGCTCTCCGACGCCCTCCAGGACATCACCGAAGCCTTCTCATCTCGCAGCGGAATTCAGCCCGAGGTCAAGCTGGAGGGCGACTTCACCGGGCTCACCGACTCCCAGCAGATCACGCTTCTGGCCCTTATCCGCGAGGGTCTGAACAACGTGCAGAAGCACAGCGGCGCTGAACGGGTGACGATCTCGCTCGCCGCCCACGACCGAGGCGTGGACGCTCTGCTGACGGACGACGGACGGGGCTTTGACCCCGAGACGACCCTGGTTCAGGCGGCCCGCGAGGGCCATCTGGGGGTGGTGGGCATCCACGAACGGGTCCGCATGCTCGGCGGCCATGCCCGGATCGAAAGCCGGCCGGGTGGGCCGACGGTGATCTCGGTCACGCTGCCGTCGTTCAGGGTTGGGCGCGGCAGCGCGGCGCCGGCGTCATCCGGCACCGGCTGAGCTGCGTCAGTCCGCGGCCAGGCCGTGCTCGAGCGCGTATCGCACCGCGCCCGCGCGGTTGCTCACGCCGATCTTCCGGTAGATGTTGGTCAGGTGGAACTTGATCGTGTGTTCGCTGACCCACAGCTCCCGGCTGATTGCGGCGGTGGTGAGGCCAGCACCCACGGCGGCCAGGATCGTCTGCTCGCGGTCGGTCAGAACCGGCTTCTCCGGCTGCGACGGCCCGACTCCAATCACTGGCGGGGCCGACGGAGCGTGGAAAACCACGCCCCTGGAGACCTGGCGCAGGACCGACGAGATGTCGACCGCGGTGGTGGTCTTCAGCATGTAGGCATTGGCGCCGGCATTCAGCGCGCCGTCGATCGCCGGCCGGTCATCACACGCTGAGAGGACCACGACCTTGATCTCCGGCCAGCGCTCCCTGATGGCCTCAATGTGCTCGACCCCGGACACGCCCGGCATCCGTAGGTCAAGGAGCACCAGGTCTGGGCTGCGGCGCTCGATCAGGGTCATCAGCTCGCCGCCAGACCGTGCCTCTCCGACGACCTCGAAATCCTCGGACTGCTCGATCGTTCGCCGGACCCCGGCGATGATCAGCGGGTGGTCGTCCGCAATCAGCACGCGGATGACGGCTCCGCTGTCGTCGTACTCGGAGGAGGTGGTGTCGGTTTGCCCGGTCAGGTCACTCGTCACAGCGTTCATATCGGTCCTCGGGCCTTGCGCCCCAAGGCTCCGGATTGAGGGGCTGCCCATATGTTCGGCAGCACGGGGGTCGTTCTTTAGGTAGCTTCCTGCCCGTGGGGACGCTGCATCGCAGAGCGGTTCGACGCCGACCGCCCGTCCACCTGCGAGACACCCTGGACGAATGTTTGATTGACGCGCGGCGAAAGGGGACCTAACTTTGCCGCGGATGGACCTGAAGGGGGTTGTTGCGGGAGGGTGCCTGACCGGTCGGGCACCCTTCCGCAGGGGGCTGCCTGGTTCTGGAAAGCTCCGGGCGCTGACCTGTGCGCTGAGCCTGACCGTGGCGGCCGTTCTGGTCCAACTCGCGCTGGTGAGTCCCAGTGCCCTGGCCCGCGGCCACGCCGCCCCGAACCCGCCGGCGAACTTCAAGCTTGGTCCCCTGCCCTCCCAGTGCGCCAGCGCGCCGACCGGAGCGAGGTGCATCAACGCCGCGGTCTTTTACCTGGACCAGGCCCGGGCCAAACTCCACCTGGCGCCGTACCGGCTTCCAGCTGGCTTCGTCAAGTTGGCTCCCGATCGCCAGATCCTGATCCTGAGCAACCTCGACCGGGCCGCCTACCACCTGCCGGCGATCACCGGCGTGACGCGTTCCCTGGACAAGGTGGCGAGGGGTGGGACACCGGGCGATCCCGGAGTTCGGGGTGACGGCGATCCGGTCCTGAACGCACCGGGAGTGCAGACGACCTCCAACTGGGCCGTGGGATTTCCAAACATCGTGCTGGCCTACGAGGCCTGGATGTACGACGACGGCCCCGGGAGCGGCAACCTGGACTGCACGCCGTCAAACCACACCGGCTGCTGGGGCCATCGCCAGGACGTCCTGGCCGATCTGCTCACCCCGGGCCCGACCGCCATGGGCGTGGCGGCTGGAAGGGACGTCGGAGGCCGCCCGAGCTACGCGATGCTGATCGCCAGGGGCCACAGCAGTTACACGAGCGGCTACTCCTACCGGTGGAGCCAGGCTGTGGCCGCCGGCGCCGGCAAGCACAACTACGCGGTCAGGCCGCCCGATACCAGAGCCGTGAAGATCGGCGGCGCCTCGATCCGAGCCGGCACGCTGGTCGTCCAGATACAGGCGCCGGCCGGGATTCCGACCAAGTGCTCACTGAGCCGCCGTAAGGGCAGCCACTGGAGCCATGCCCGCTATCACCCGTGCGGCAAGATGGCCGAGTTCCACCACATCGGCCGCGGCGAGTACCGCCTCCGGGTGAAGTCGTCCCTGGGCACCGTGTTCAGGGACTACATGATTTCCTGACCGGGTGAGGACGCGATGACGGTTGTCATGTACGTCAAGCCGGGATGTCCCTACTGCCAGGCGGCCCGGGAGCACCTGGCCGGGCAGGGCGAGGCGGTCGAGGAGCGCGACGCGACTCAGAGCCCGGCCTGGAAAGCCGAGTTGATGGGCTACACGAACGACCGAGGGATCGTGCCCACGATCGTGTGGGACCCGGACAGGGTCCAGGTCGGTTTTCCCCCAGGGCGGGGCTGACGGGTCTACTGAGCGGTCGGTCGATCGCTGCCCGTCACGTCCTCGAGAGGCGCCGAGGAAGTCCTATGCGGTGGCCGGCTCCTGGGGCGAGGTGCAGAAGGCGCACCGGCGGGCCTCGACCGGAATCAGGCTGAGGCACTCGGTGCACGCCCGCGTCTCGGACTCGACGTCGGGCTCGGTCTTGCGCCGGCGCATCAGCGCGTTGATCGGCTGGACGACGAAGAAGAACACGGCGGCCGCAACGGTCACGAACGTGAACACATTGTTGATGAAGTCGCCGTACAGGAAGTGGCTGGAGTTGATCGTGAACGACAGATCCTCGAAGTTCGGCTGTCCGAAGATCAGAGCGATGATCGGAGTGAGCAGGTCAGCCACCAGTGCCTTTACGACGGCCGCAAACGCCGCTCCGATCACCACGGCCACGGCCAGATCGACGACGTTCCCGCGCAGCAGAAATGCCTTGAAGTCCCTCAGCATCGCTTTCTCTCCCTCCGCTTGTTTGACGCTGGTCCGGCGACGCGCAGCCTAACCCGGGGCAGCGCGCAGGAGGGATTAACTTGGCCGGGCCAGGCCTGCCCGCGACCACATGTCAGCGCACCTGACGCACACCTCGGCCGGAATCAGCCCGAGACGCATGAGCAGCCCAAAGACCCGGCAGCCCAGGCAGAAGGCAAAGATCGATTCAAGACCCGCGGCGATCACCATCGCCACCAGCAATCCATCGGCCGCGTCGTCCTGGCCGAGGGCCAGCGCCAGCACCGCCCCGGCGGTGGTCAACACGGCCCCGATGGCCTGCGCGAAGCGCTTGGGCGGTCCGGGAACGTACCTGGGGGCTCCCAGTCGAGGCGCCACCACGCTCGTGGCCAAGCGACCCAGCGGGCTGAGGGTCGGTCCGGTCAGGACGCGGGCCACGAACCCGTAGGCCATCACGGCCAGCAACCAGTGGGCGCCCGTGGCCAGCGCCACTATGGCCAGCGCCAGCACCACGCCGGCCACAACCCGAGCCGCCTTTTCGTTCACGGGATCGGGGAATGAGAACACCCTGCCCATGGATCAATCGTAGTCCGGCAAAACGCCGGTTGGCGGCTAGCGGCCGGCCCTGCGGACCAGGTTGATGACGCGCTGGAGGAGGCTGGGCGAGCCGTCTGAGCCGCCGCCATCCGGATGGGTGGCGGCGTAGCGCTCGGCCTTTGCCTCCAGTTCCTGCTCGCGGGCCCGCTCGGCTTCAAATTGCAGCTCCGGGTTCGGCCCACCAACGAACGACATACGGCTGCCTCCTGGGTTGGACGACCAAATCGTAGAGGCCAGCAGGGCGTCGCTCAGGCCACGTCGGCCACGTCGGCCCCGGGAATCGCCCCGATCAGGGTGTCCGTGGTCATGGCGAAAACGTCGTGCGGCGTACCGGCCGCCGCCCACACGACCTCAAAACGGCGCAGCGACTCATCGATCGTGGTGGCGAGCTGGACCTGATGACCGAGCGGAGGTACGCCGCCGATCGAAAACCCAGTCACCGCGCGAACCCGGTCGGCGGGCGCCGGTACCAGGCCCAGGCGCTCTGCGTTCACGCGCCGATCTCCCGCGCACAGCACCAGCACGGGCTCGTCGTTACGCAGGAACACGAGCGACTTGACGATCTGGCCCACCTCCACGTCCAGGGCGGCAGCGGCCAGCGCCGCCGTCCGAGCGGAATCGCTCAGAGTCCGGACCTCTACCTGGAGACCATGTTCCTGAAGGCGCTGAGCCAGGCGGGCGGCCGTCGGATGCATGGGCGTGGAAGGTACCGGTCGCCAGGCTGCGTCATCGCTGGGCGCCGTCGAGTCCGCCTGCGATTACGACCGCGGCACGCTCCTGCGACTCGTACGTGGCGCGCAGCGCCACGTACGCGCTGTCGCCGTCGGAGCCAGAGGGCAACGGGCTCTCGAGCAGGATCGTCCGGACTTCCCGGCCAAGCGCCTCTCCACCGATCCGGTCGGCCAACCTGCCCAGCGAGTCGGCGCGCACCCGCGCTCCCTCAACAAAGGACCCGATCACCGTCTCCCGAGCCAGTGGGGCGGCACCGAAGATACGGGCGTGCAGGACGGCCGGGTTGACGCCGTGCGGTCGAACAAGCGCGCGCCGCTCATCCTCGGAGAGGCCGGCCGCTTGAGCCAGGTAGTCGATCGCGCGGGTCAGGCCCTGAGCATCCACCGGCAGCGATTCTCGGAGTTCGGCGGGCAGGCGCGAGAGCAGCGCGGCGTGCTCGGCTGCGGCGGTCCGGAGCAGCTGCTCTACATGTTCCTGATGCGTCGGAGTCATCGCTTCCAAGCTCGAAGTCTCGTTTACCACGGGCGATCTCTACGTTGGTCTAGCGGGCTCGCGCAGCTCCACGTCGATTCCTCCCCGGGACCGTCTGGTTCGGATGGGAGTTAGCTGAGGGTGGATGAGGGCAGGCCAAGTCTGAGGCGACGCAGGTTGATCCACGCACGCGTGGTGATGCTGTCAGCCGTCCTGATCGCAGGCTGTGCCGCACAGAGCCCCGCCGGACCGCAGTCGGTCGACCTGTCGCTCGTCGCCCCCACCGACGGTGCCATCGTCAACGTGCGCTCGGTCACGGTCCTGGGCCACGTGGAGCCAGCCAGTGCTCGGGTGAGGCCAGCCGGCTGGATATTCCCGACTGCGGCGGGATGCTCGACACGGGCCTGCACGGTCGATAGGGCCGGCCCCTTCCGGCGAGCTCGTCACCGGGCGTAGGCAACCGGCGTAACCTGGTCTGCCTGGTGAGAATCGCGGAGGACCGATGAGGCGGACCGCCCCTCTGGCCGCCGTTGCCGTTGTCTCGGCGGTCGCGGTGTCCGCGTGTGGTGCCAGCCAGGAGCAACGGGCCAGCCGAACGACGGGAGCCGCGCTGGTGTCGGACAGTCGCTCGATTCACCAGAACCGGGTCCTGTCGCTGGCCGGGCTCGGAACGTTCACAGGACGCTGCCCGCGTGGCGCGCGCTTCTGGACCCTGCGATTCGTCTCCGACAACGCCGAAGCCACTGACACGGTCTCCTACCGAGTGGGGCGTCGCCCCCGTCGCACGGTGGACATCAATCCAGGGCACGCCCTCTCCTTCCAGCTTGCTCCGAACGCGGCCAGGACCCACGAGCCGAAAGATCGATTCGTTCCGCCCGTTGGACAGCCACGTGGTCGATCGTCGGCGACCTCGGTGCCGACAACCCTGCCGCTACGGGCCGTGATCTACCAGGCCACCGAGTCCCAGACCCTGCAAGCCGACGTTCGGATCACGCTGGCGACAATCGGTGGCGAGAGCGGTCAGTGCGTCCTGGTGGGCAGCTCGGTCAGGGCGTACACCTACCCGACCTCACTCCACTGATCCAGCGGCGGCCAGGTGGCGAGCCCTCACTCGAGATCCTGAACGATCTCCCAGATGTGACCTGGGGTGGATGTAGGGCAACCCGTCGGGGTAGCACTGGGGAAGGATCTGCGCTTCCGGAGGATCGACGCAGCGGTCCTGGACGGCGCATCCTGTCGCGAGGTGGTGGTCGAGCGGGCTCGAGTGGGTATAGCCCCGGGAGCTCATCTCCTCCACCGCGGCTGCTGGTCCAGCGTCCCCATCACCAAGCTCCGTCTCGCCCAATTTCATCCGGCGGCGTAGACGACGGGATTCGAGCCCGTGAACCGTCTACGCGCTGCGCTCAGGTGAGTGAACGACGCCTGCCACCGACGAAGACAAACAGGGCGACGACGAGAAGCAGGAACAGCAACGGGTGGATGGCAATGCCGCCCACGACAGCGAATACCAACAGCAGGACTGCTAACGCAAAGAGCACTTGAGCACCTCCTCTCTCATCTCCTGGACTCAAGCCTTCCCGCCACCTGCCGATTCATGCACGGGCCCCGTGGCCATGGGAGTGAGATTTCAGGCAGCATCGGGGCGGACCGCCAGGCAGAACGTCCGCTAAAGTGCTCCGCGAGGGCACGCCGGGTCGCGATACCCGGCTGAGGAATCGAATGATCAATCAGACGCTTGTGATCGTGACTGGCCTCGCGCTTGCCGCGGCTGGACACGTGCTTGTGCACAACTTCCTGGGAGCGGCAGGGGCCTGGGTTCGAGCCGACCAGCAGTTCCCCGCAGTAATGCGCTCCTCACCGACCTTCGCCGGCACGGTCCTGCTCCTGCTCGGAGCGGTGCTCGTGCTGGTCCCGGTGTGCGGGTGATCAGCGCCGGCACGCGACGTCCGCTCAACATGCGATGGAGTGCCGTGACCAATTACACCTCCACCCAAGATGACTGGACAGCAGCTGCCCACCGATGAAGACATCCAACGGCTCCGGACGCTCGCCGAGGACCTCGACCCATCGACGACTGCCGGCCGCGACGCCGGGGACCTCCGAGCGATCGCCGAAACCGTGGAGGTCATTCATGCCGGCGAGGCGAAGCTCCGAGAGTTGGTCGACAGGGCTCGCGGTGGCGGTCACTCCTTGGGCGAGATCGCCATCGCGCTCGGCGTGTCACGCCAGGCGGCACACGAGCGGTTCGCAGACAAGATGCACGCGTAGCCACGCCCGACTACGAGCGGGCGGGGCCACCTGTCCCGCCGACCCCGCTCCCCCCCGGATCGAACACCGACAGCGACGTCGTCCGTCTCGCTTGGCGCTTCAGTGTGCCCCGAAGAACGCGGGAAGGAAGAACACGAGTAGGACCGCCGCGACGATCAGGAAGATCGCCACAACGGCGACCTCGAACCTTGTCGTCCTGGTGCGCATCTGGCACTCGAGCAAGCTACGCCGCCAAATCGGTGCGAGGTTCGACGCTTCTGGAGCGCGACGCTTCGCCACAGGGATCTATTACCCCACAAACCATCACGACACGACATGGATTCAAGTGAGCGGAGAACGGCCTACGGAGCAGCGATGGACGGAAGACCGGTGGCTAGCCACGCTCCTTCGCCTCCGATGCTTGTGGTGGCGTGGGGCTTCGCGCGAGGGTGTCGCTCGCCGGCACGGACGGCGAAACCGGCCAGGACGACCGAAGGCCTCAGCGGCAGTGCCGACTCCCGGGTGTCGATGGCACGCCCTCCTCGCCTACCCTTCCCGGTTATGCCGGGGCTCCCAGCCGAGGAGAAATTCCGGAAATGGCATCGGCCCTGGAAGGAGCGGGTGTGCGAAGAGGTGAGGACGTTCTCTCACGGGACGGCGTTCCGCAGCCCTCGCCACCCCGATTTCTGGGAGTACAACTGCATCCGCTTGGACCGACCGATGGACGCGGGCGAAATGATCGCGGCGGCCGACCGCGAACTCGTCGGCTGCGCCCACCGCCTCGTCGAGTGGATGATCCCCATGCCCGACCGGGTCGTGCGCGAGCTCCGCGAGAGGGGGTGGATCGCAAACCGGCTCGTCTTCATGCTCCATGATGGCCGCGTGCCCCCTGAGGGTCGCGGCGAGCTCGTCGAGGTGGACTACGACGCGGTGCGCGAACCCCGCGACATATGGCACCGGGAGGACTTCGGCGAGCACACGGAGAGCGAGGCCTTCCACGTACAGGCCCGCGAGGTGGCTGAACTCGCCGATGTGTGCGTGATCGCGGCGATGGAGGAGGGCCGCCCAACGGGGTTCGCTCAGGTGGAGACGCACGATGGCGGCAGCGAGGTCACTCAGGTGTTCGTGCGTCCCGAGCGCCGCGGCGCCGGGCTCGGCAGTGCGCTCACCGCCCGTGCGATCGGCGTGGGCGCCGATGCTGCGCCGGATGTCTGGATCAGCGCCGAGCGCGATGGCCGCCCACGCCGGCTTTATACGCGGCTCGGCTTCCGCGCGGTCATCGAGACCGGCGTCGCGATCCTGCCGCCCAAGCCGTGATCCGGTGAGCGGCCACCTCGGCTACGAGGCCATCGGCGACCTGGGTATCCGGCTCGACGAGCCTGGACGCACTGCTGCCTTGATCGACCGAATGTCATGAAGGAGAGTGCCTTCGTGAGGTGAGGCGAAGGGCCTTCGCGTTATCGATTGCCAGGGAGGCCTTCGGATGCATTACGTTGGGATCGATTGGGCGTATCGTCGTGCTGCTTGGTGTGCCAAGACCAGTAGCGGGGGAGATCCTCGCTGAGGGGGTTACACCGGTGTGGTCCGAGGTCGGCTGTGCTCAGCGGGGTGGCGGGTCGAAATTTCCGACCCGCCTGCCGCTCGCGGCGACCTTGAACGAGAGCCGGTGCTTGCCGTTGGCGTTCTTTCCGTGCCACGTCCCTGCCAGGGGATAGATGCCAGACGAACTGGCGCCCGTGGACGCCACCACCACGACCGCTTCCGCTTGCCTCGACAACCAGCGGTGATCGCCTGTGGCCCGACGGGTGCCTCGTCGGACCTGCATACGCACTCCTCGGGACAGATTAGGGACCTGGTCGCCGTCCCTCGACAACCCGCTCCAAACAAAAGCCCCGCCTGACGGGGCCTTTTCGATGGGCCGTGAAGGACTCGAACCTTCAACCTTGGGATTAAGAGTCCCCTGCTCTGCCAGTTGAGCTAACGGCCCTTGGGGGCGATCTTAGCCAGGGCGCCCGGGGGGTGCGGCGACCCGGATCAGGCCCTCGATGACACCGCAGGGGCGGGCTGTTTCGACGCCCGCGGAGCTAGGACCACGTCGCCCTCAGCACTGCGTGGCGAGCGTGGGATCGGTCTTCGCCGCTTGGATGCTCTTGGTCAGCGCCTTGCCCTGCGCCTTGGGCACGAGGGTCAGGGCCTTGTTCAGGGCCAGATCGCCCTTTCTGGTCTGTCCGGCCGCGTACGACGCCAGGGCGAGACATTCGTAGCTCTTGGGCAGACCAGGGCTCGCGGCCGCCTCGACCTCCCAGGCCCCGGCCTCTCCGGCGTAGTTGCCCTCAGACGCGTAGACGCGGCCGGCCAGGACGGCGATCTGCTTGGGGTCCTTGCCGCCGGTGAGCTGCAGGTACCGCTGCCAGGCCTGTCCCGCCTTGGCCAATTCCTTCTTGCCGGAGGCCGTGAACGTCTTGGTCGCGGCGTCGTAGTTGCTGCCCAGTCCGGCCCCGGTCCAGCGGGCCTGAACGAGCTGCGCCCAGGCGGCCGGGCTGGATGGGTTGGCCTTGACGGCCTTCTCGGCGCTCTTCTCAGCCGCGCTCACGGTCTGCTTCTGACTGCCGCCTCCCCCGCCGTTGAACGCGTTGAGCAGCCCGCCGCCGCTCACGCCCGTACCGACGCCAAACAGGATCAGGCCGCCACCCATGAGGATGGCCAGCGTCAGGTACACGCCCCTGACGGTGGTCCGGCGCCCGCGGCTTCTGAGGTCAAACAGCATCTTCTAGCCTCCCGGGTTGCTCCCCACGGGATCAGAAAACTCGGCCGCCGCACGGGCGGCAGCACGACGGTCAACCATCTTCAGCAACACGATACTTGCCACATACAGAAGGACTAGAGGGAGAGTCTCGAGCCCGGTGGTCACCGGGTCGGCCCCTGGCATGGCGGCGGCTATCACCGCGATGATGACCACAGCGTAGCGCCACTGCCTGGTCAGGGTGGAGGAGTTGATGATGCCGAGCTGCTGGAGGGCCAGCAGGCCCAACGGAAGCTGGAACGCCAGGCCAATGCCGAGCATCGTGAAGATCTCAAACGTATAGTAGGCCTTGGCCTGGACCAGGACGTCAAAGCGACTGGCGTTGTACCCCTGGAGGAAGTGGACGGCCGGCGGGAGCACCACCAGGTAGGCAAAGGCCACCCCCGTCGCGAACAGCGCAGGGGCAACCGCCATCACGGGCATGGCCACGCGGCGTTCCTTGGGGGTCAACGCCGGGATCACGAACGCATACCCCTCATAGATGATCAGGGGCAGCGTGAACAACAGGGCGAAGTACGCCGCCACCGTGATCGTGATCGTGAACGGCTCGCCCACCCCGATCGTCAGCGGCTTCTTCTTGGCCGTCGTCTTGCCGGGCAGGTCTTTCGCCGCCTTGGTGATCGACGCCGCGGCCGCGAGCAGGTCGCCGGTGTTGCCTGAGACTCCTGGGGAGGTTGCGTAGGCGCTGATCTTCTTAGCCGCGGCCGTCAGCTCCTTGCGTGCCTTGGCGGCATCATTGGGGATGGAACTGAGGTTCTGGGAACCCGTGGCGACATCGGGAAGCGCCCGGTTCAGCACGTCCAGCAGCGGCGCGTTCTGCCAGAAGCAGATGCCGAAGGCCACGACCAGGACCCCCAGGCACAGGAACACCCGCGAGCGCAGCTCGTCGAGGTGATCGACGATGCTCAGCCGATCCTCGTGCCCGATGGGCCGCATACCCCTCATTGGCTGCGCCCGCTCCTCGCCTACGCCGCTAGGAACGCTGCTCTGAGGTTGCTACCGGCTCCGAGTCCGGGTCCCGAGCGGCGGGGGACTCGACCGGAGCCGAGGCGGGCTCGGCCGGCGGCGCGCTCGAGGCGGCCGCGTGACTGGAGCCTTCCTCGCTGATCCCGGCCGGCTCCTCATCGTCCTTGTGGCGGCCGGTGATCGAATCCTTGAACTCCCTCATCCCCTCGCCCAGCGACTTGCCGAGCTGGGGCAGGCGCTTGGGGCCGAAGAACAACAGCACGACCAGCAGGACGATGAGGGCATCCGCCCAAGGCTTGGAATAGAACATTGTTCGGATCCTCCAGGCTGGAGTCGGAGGGACAAGGTTAGCGCCCGATTAATGGGATTTCGTAAGGGAAGGAAATTGCGGGGAAACCCCCTCAAGCTCTGCCAGAAGACCGCCGATAAGGCCAGTGATGGGAGGTCCGATGGAAGAGAAATCACCCAATCACTCGGTACAGCGCATCGTTCTCCCGAGCGGCCGGAAGATCGATGTTGTTCGGTTCCACGATTCCCCCGCCGGCGTCCAGCAGGAGCTGCACGTCTGCCCCGAGTGCCGGTGTGAGATGGTTCAGCCGGTCACCTGGACCGAGGCCTCCGATGAGCAATGGGAGCTGTTGCTTCAGTGTCCCAACTGTGACTGGAGCACTGAGGGAGTATTTGAACAGGTCGCCGTCGAGGACCTGGAAGAGCGGCTTGACGAGGGCCTCGCGGACATGCTGTCCGATCTGCAGCGGTTGACCCAGGCCAACATGGCCGAGGAGATCGATCGCTTCCTGGCGGCACTCCACGCCGACCTGATCCTGCCTGAGGATTTCTAGACCTGCCGCAAACTGCGGCGGACCGTGATCGCGGTGAGGGGCCGCGATCGCGGTATGCCCGAAACCAGCCGCCGGCTGCCTACGAGTAGCGATCGACGACGCCGTCGGCCACGAGCTCCAGCGCCCAGCGCTGGCGCCCCGTGAGCGCGGGCAGCGACTCCTTGGCCGCGGCGACCAGGTCCAGGGCGCGCGAACGGGCATCGGCCAGGGCGCCGCTGAGGACGATCCGCTCGCACACCTCGGCCGCCTGCTCGGGGGTGCGGATCTGATGCAGATCGAGTTTGGCCAGGCCAGGTTGGCGCTCGCGGGCCAGAATCATCGGCAGCGTGACGGTCCCGTCAAGCAGGTCCGCGCCTCGAGGCTTGCCCGTGCGCTCAGGGGGACCCGTCACGTCCAGGACGTCGTCCAGCAGCTGGAAGGCGAGACCGATCTGCTCCCCGAACAGGCCGAGATCGCGTACCGGCCCACCGACGGCCAGGCCTCCGAGCTCGCAGGCCGCCCGGAACAGAACCGCGGTCTTCAGCCGACAGCGCTCCAGATAGCGCCCCACGGACACCCCACCCTCGAACGCGTCCGCCCGCTGCATCAGCTCACCCTGGGCCAGCTCGCCCGTGGCCCGGGACAGGATCCGAACCGCTTCCACCGATCCCGACCTGGTCAGCTCGGCGAACGCCCGGGAGAACAGTAGGTCTCCGGTGGCGATGGCCAGCGCCCGCCCGCCGGCGGCAAACACCGTGGGCCGGCCCCGCCGCAGAGCGGAGCCGTCCAGCACATCGTCGTGGACGAGCGTGGCGCCATGGACGAGCTCCACCGCCACCGCCGCCTGGACCAGGGCGCTGCTCTCCGGCGGTGGTGCGCCGGCGGCCAGGAAGACCAGAAGCGGGCGCAGTCGCTTGCCTCCCGCGGCGATCATCTGCCCGGCGTGGCCGGCCAGGACCTCGCCGTGCTCGCTGGCCAGCTCAACCATCCGGGCTTCCACCCGTTCGAGCAGACGGGCCAGCGGATCGCCTCCGACCTCGACCACGCTCTGCACGGTGCCGGTCGTCACGGCGTCGGCACCGTGCCCGCATGGATGGCGATGATTCCGCCCGCCGTCTGGAGCCAGCCGATGTCGCGCAGACCGGCGGCCCACATCAGCTCGGCCAGCGCCGCCGGCTCGGGAAAGCGTCTCACCGATTGAGGAAGGTAGCTGTACGCCTGCGAGTCGCCGGCCAGCCGCCCGAGCCTGGGCACGATCGTCTCAAACCACACCTCCAGCACAGTGGACAGCGGTGGGCGGCTGGGGGTCGTGATCTCCAGCACCACGACCCGACCGCCCGGCCTGACCACCCTGACCATCTCCTCGAGCCCCCTGCGGAGGTCGGCGAAGTTGCGGGCGCCAAAGCCGACCGTGGCGGCGTCGAAGGAGTCGCTGCCGTAGGGAAGCTCCAGCGCGTTGGCAGTCTCAAAGTCCAGCGGCAATCCAAGCCCCTGGGCCTTGGCCCGAGCCAGATCGAGCATCGGTTCAGAGAAGTCAGCCCCGACGACCCGGCCCGACGGGCCCACCCTCCGGGCCAACTCAAAGGCCAGATCGCCGGTGCCCGTGGCCACGTCAAGCGCCCGTCCGCCCGTCGCCAGTCGAGCCAGATCGGCAGCCCGGCGGCGCCACTTGTGGTGCAGGCCGGCCGTCATGACCGTGTTCATCCGGTCATACAGACCCGAGATTCGGTCGAACATGGCCCGGACGTCGCCCTCATCCAATACGCCGGGGGAGCCGGTGCGGGGAGCGGGGGGTGCGAGCGGCCTGGCGACCGCGGACTGTGCAGTGGGCTCCATCCCGGCCCCGCGAGCTACTGAAGCTGAGATAGGAAGCCCACGACGGCCTGGAACTTCCGGGGCGGAAGATCCTTGAAGGAGGGCATCGGGGGCGTCGGGTTGCGCAGCGTCGAGGCGATCGCCGCCTCGGGCAACCGAGACCCAACGGTGGTCAGGCTGGGTCCGGGCCCGCTGTTGCCGTTGGATCCGATCACGTGGCAGGCCAGGCAGCCGGATTGTCCGACGACCAGCTCGCCCGCGCGGAACGTGTGGGCCTGGCTGGCCGACAGGTTGGACGGAGGCGACAAATCGACTGAGTTGGGCGAACCGGTGTTGGCACCGCTGTACGTGAGGTAGGCGATCGCCATGATCGTCAGGATGCCGGCGGCGAGGGCCACGGGTCGGCGCTCAATTCGGCGCTCCGGACTGCGGTCGTAGAACGGCAGCAGGAACAGGAGGATCATGCAGATCGTCGGTACGCCGATCGTGGCCATGGGGGTGAACATGGGCACGTTCTTCATCACCCGCAGGACCTCGAACAGGAAGTAGAAGTACCAGTCCGGTCGGGGTACGTACGTGGTCGTGGTGGGATCGACCTTCGGCCCCAGCTCAGCCCCGAAGATCAGCGCCAGCAGGATGATCACGACCATCACGATCGCGGCCATCGACCCGTCCTTGGCCACCGCATAGGGGAAGAACGGCTTGCCCTCGTTCTTCAGGATCGAGTACTCGCGGAGGTAGGCCTCCTTCTGGGCCTGGTTCATGCCCGCCGCCTCATACCTGGACCACCTCGTGCTCGGCCTCCGCCGCGGGACCGTCCTTCTGCGGCTTCTGCCAGGGTGGTGCGGTGGTGCCCAGCCGCGTGACCAGGTACAGGTGGGCGCCGATCAGCGCGATGATCGCCCCGGGGACCAGGAGCATGTGGATGGCGTAGAACCGGGACAGCGTGGTGGCTCCGAACTCATTGCCGGCGCGCAGGAAGTCAGACAGGAATGGCCCGATGAACGGCCCGCCGGAGTTGATGTTGACGCCCACGATCGAAGCCCAGTAGGACTTCTGGTCAAAGGGCAGCAGGTAGCCGGTGAAGCCCATCACCAGGGTCAGGATCAGCAGCACGACGCCGATCACCCAGGTCAGCTCACGGGGGTACTTGTAGGCGCCGTAGAAGAACGTCCGCGCCATGTGGAGGAAGACCAGGATGATCATCACCGAGGCGCCCCACTTGTGCATCGCGTGCACGAACTGACCGGCGAACACGCTGTCGTTGATGTACCGCATCGACTCGTAGGCGCCGCCGGCCGCGTCGGGCCGGTACCACATGGCCAGAAAGACCCCGGTGACGGCCTGGTTGAGGAACGCGAACAGCGTGGCCGAGCCCAGCGTGTAGGCCCAGTTGGTTCCCCGCGGGACCTTGCGGAACAGGATCCAGCGCAGCGCCGGTGAGAGCGAGGTCCGCTCGTCGATCCAGTCGACGGCGGTGATCCCGCTCTCGACCGGATCGAGCAGCCCGCGCTCGGCCGCCTGGCCGGGCTTGCGCGGCTTGGGCTGGAGGATCTTGGGCAGCGGGGGGGCGGGCAGACGCGGCATGACGGATCAGCTCGTCGGAGGTGCGGGGGTCGACCAGCGAGCCGGGTAGAGGTATTGCCCGATGCCGTCCAGCGGCTCGCCCGGATCCCGGGGCGAGAAGCGCTGCAGCTCAGAGTTGACCGAGTACCGGGGTCCGATTTCGACCAGTCCGGTGGTCTTGTTCAGCCGGGTGTAGAACCGGTCCAGGGGCCGCACGGGGGGACCACCGGACACAATCCCGCGGAGGTTGTAGACCCCGCCGTGGCATGGGCAGATGAACCGCTGCGCCGCCGACACCCAGCGCACCGGGCAGCCCAGGTGCATGCAGCGCGAGGACAGCGCGATCCAGTGGTTCCACTGGTCCTCGGGCTCCTTGTCGAGGGCCGGGTTGCGGGTCCGCACGTAGGCGATCGAGTTTCCCGCCTCTCCGATTCCGGGCACGAGCACGATCACCTTGGCCACGTAGTTGTCATTCGGAAAGTCCGACGGCGGGCCGACCGCCTGCCATTCAACGCTCGGGGAGACCTTGAATACAGGCGCCAGGGCCAGGCCGAGGGCCGGCAGCGTGAACGCGGCCGCAGCCACGCCGCCCGCCCCATGGGCGACGCCCGTCATGAACCGGCGGCGGTTGACGGTCTCGCCTTCGAACGCGCCGGGAATGTTGCGGTCGGCGGTGTACTTGGACTGAGTCTTGCGGCGATCGGGCATGGGGAGAAAAGGGCAGCTGGGTCAGCAATTGAACAGCCCTGGACAGGCTATCGTCAACAACGAGACGACCGTCACGAAGCCCCTGGGGCGGGGCTCGCCCTGCCGGTCAGGCTGGCCTAGCGTCCCGGAGCGCAGGCACGGTGACGGCGACCAGAGCCTCGTGGGTGCCCGCCCTCTGGGCACGGGCCCCAGCCTTCGCCGTCGAATAGGCCTCGCTAGCTCCCCACCCGATCGCGCTCGCCCCGGCCCTCCAGATGGCGTCGGCCAGGTCCGAGTCGGCGGCGGCGTGGGCCTGGGCCACCAGCGAGATCACGTCCGCCAGCTCGGCCACCGCCTCCAGGTCGCCCAGCGCCGCCAGCCGGGCCAGACCGAGCGCGTACAGCTGATCGCCCAACAGCAGGGCCAGATCGGCGTCGTCGGTGCGGACGAACTGGGGCACTCCGTAGTGCAGCCGCGACCCCTCGATGATCAGCTCGAGCAGCAGCTCATAATCCGCCTCGTGTCCGGTCGCGCGCGGCCCACGGGCGGCTCGCTGAGCCAGGTCCCCCCGGCGGGCGTGGCCGTTGCCATCTGCATGCACCGACTCGGCCAGGATGCCGCCCTGGGCCCGGAGCGCCTCGACCAGTGCCTTCATGGGGCCAGCTCAGCAAACGCGGTCCGGGCCGCCTCGACGGTTCGCTCCACATCCTCGTCGGTGTGGGCCAGGGATGGGAACCAGGCCTCGAACTGCGAGGGCGGCGGATACACGCCCTCCCGGAGCAGCACCCGGCACCAACTCCCGTAGGCCGCCAGGTCACACTGCGTGGCGTCCGCGTAATCGGCCACCGGGCCCTCCGAAAAGAATGGTGTGACCAGGCCGGTGACGGCCTGGACCTGGAGCGACACGCCCTCCTGCGCCGCGGCCCCCCGCAGCCCGTCGGCCAGCAGCGACGTCGTGCGCTCCAGCTGCCTGTATGAGTCCGCGTCCAGCAGCTCAAGGGTGACCAGGGCGGCCGCGGTGGCCAGTGGGTTCCCCGAAAGCGTCCCGGCCTGGTAGACGTCACCCGCCGGCGCCACTCGTTCCATCAGGGCCGGGGCGCCGCCATACGCCGCCGCCGGCAGGCCTCCCCCCATGATCTTGCCCAGGATCGTCAGGTCCGCCAGCACGTCGTAGCGCTCCTGAGCCCCGCCACAGGCCACCCGAAAGCCCGTGATGACCTCATCGAAGATCAGCAGAGCGCCGCTGTGGTCGGCGCACTGGCGCAGCACCTCCAGGAACCCGGGGGCCGGTGGGACGACGCCCATATTGGCCGGGATCGGCTCGGCCAGGATCGCCGCCAGCTCATAACGCTGGGTGGCCTCCCTCACCGCCTCCGGGTCGTTCCAAGGGACGATTACGGTCGTCTCCACGGCGGCCTCGTCCACCCCCGCACTGGCGGGGAGGCCCTGCGTGGCCAATCCGGATCCGGCCTGGGCCAGCAGCCCATCCACGTGCCCGTGGTAGGCCCCGGCGAACTTGAGCACATGGCGCCGGCCGGTGGCCGCGCGGGCCAGACGGAGAGCGCTCATCGTGGCCTCGGTGCCCGAGGACGTCATGCGGACCATCTGGACCGACGGGACACGGCGGCTGATCTCCTCGGCCAGCTTCACCTCCCGCTCGGTGGGCGCACCAAAGCTCAGGCCATCGACGGCGGCCTCCACGATGGCATCCACCACCGCCCGGTGGGCGTGGCCCAGAATCAGAGGGCCCCACGAGCTCACCCAGTCGACGTAATCGTTGCCGTCGACGTCGATCAGCGTCGAACCCTCACCCCGGGCGATGAAGATCGGGTCGCGGCCGATTGAGCGCATCGCCCGAACGGGTGAGTTGACGCCGCCCGGCAGGAGGCTGCGGGCTCGTTGGTAGAGCTGCGAGGACCGCTCGGTTGACGGTTCGGTCGTGCTCACACCCCGGCGTGCTCGCGCTCCCAGGCGCGGTAGTCGCCGGTGAAGTAGAGCAGACGGATCTTCTTGAACTCGGTCGAGGAGTAGAGCGTGGCCCGCTCCTCGATCCCCGTATCGGCGGCGATCGAAGCGAGGATCGCGTCGCACTCCTCCTTGGAGCGACCGTGGGCCATGGTGAAGATTGAGTACGGCCAATCGGCGTAGGTGGGTCGTTCGTAGCAGTGGGAGATCCCCCGGAAGGCGGCCATTCGCGGTCCGAGCTCCATGATTCGCTCGTCGGGCACAGTCCAGACGCCCATCCCGTTGGCGCTGAAGCCCGCGCGCCGGTGAAACAGGATGGCCGCCACCCGCCGGAGCAGGCCGCGCTCCTGCATCTCCTCCAGCTTGGCCAGGAGCTGTTCCTGCTCCATACCGAGCTCCTGGGCGGCCGGGGCGAAGGGCTCGGGCACCACCGGAAGGTCTCCCTGCGTGGCCCGGATCACGGCCATGTCCAGCTCGTCGTAGGGCTGGGGGGCGGTCTCGACCGGCGGAGCAGCCTCCACGGCCCGGGCCAGCGCGCCCGTGTCGCCCTCCATCTCCAGATCCATCCGGATCTTGAACAGCTTGAGCGTGGGCAGCTGACGGATCGACTCGGCTCCGGCGATACGGCTCAGGACGTCGAGCGTCCCCTCCAGGCCAAGCGGGGAGTCCGGCTCGGTGGCGATCGTGAACCAGATGTTGAACTCGTGGTTGCGCAGGTAGTTGTGGGACACGCCGGGGTGCTCGTTGATAATGCTGGCTGCCCGCCACGGGTTTTCGGGATCGACCTTGGCCGCGACCAGCATCGAGGAGTAGCCCAGCGCGCGGGTATCGAAGATCGGTGTGACCTGCCTGATGATCCGCTCGTCAATCAGCTCCTGAACCCGGGCCATGACCGCCTCCTCGGGCAGCTCCAGCTGACCGGCCACGTGCTGATACGGCCGACGCGCCACCGGGAACGAGCCCTGCATCAGGTTGAGCAGCCGGCGGTCGGTGTCGTCCAGGGGGATCGCCGCGCCGTGCTTGCGCTCGCGGAGCTTCGGTCCGTGCCTGGTCGACGCTCCGCCGTCTACCGCAGCCACTCAGCCACGTCCTTGGCGTGATAGGTGATGATCAGATCGGCTCCGGCTCGGCGGATCCCGGTCAGTGCCTCCAGTACGGCCGCCCGCTCGTCCAGGTAACCCTGGGCGGCCGCGGCCTTGACCATCGCGTACTCGCCGGAGACGTTGTAGGCGGCCAGGGGCAGGCCGGTGGCGTCCTTGATGCGGCGGATCAGGTCCAGGTAGGGCAGGGCGGGTTTGACCATCAGGATGTCCGCCCCCTCCTCGGCGTCCAGCCGGGCCTCCCGCACGGCCTCGCCGCCGTTGGCCGGGTCCATCTGGTAGCTGCGGCGGTCGCCGAACGCGGGCGTCGAGTCGGCGGCCTCCCGGAAGGGGCCGTAGAAGGCCGAGGCGAACTTGGCCGAGTAGGCCAGGATCGGCGTTTCCACGTGGCCGTCCTCATCCAGGGCGGCGCGGATGAACCCGACCCGGCCGTCCATCATGTCGCTGGGGGCGATCAGGTCCGCACCGGCCCGAGCCTGGGAGACGGCGGTGCGGGCGAGCAACTCAAGCGTGGCGTCGTTGTCCACGGCTCCGTCCGAGCGGACCACCCCGCAGTGGCCGTGGCTGGTGTACTCGCATAGGCACAGGTCCGTGACCACGACCAGATCCGGATGAGCCTCCTTGATCGCCCGGGTGGCGAGCTGAACCACGCCCTCGTCGTCCCAGGCTCCTGAGCCCTCCTCATCCTTGGAAGCCGGGAGCCCGAACAGGAGCACGGCCGGGATCCCGAGCTGGGCGGCCTCTGCCGCTTCCTCCACAGCGTGGGCGATCGACAGGCGGTCGATACCGGGCATGGCCTCGATCGGCTCTCGGCGATCGAGGCCGTGGGCCACGAACAAGGGGTAGATCAGGTCGGCCGCGTGGAGCCGAGTCTCCCGGACCAGCCCGCGCAGCTCGTGTGAAGCACGCAGGCGGCGTAGCCGGGTCTGCGGAAAGGCCATCGTGTTCTTGAGGATACCCGGGGGATCTGACCGGCGTGGACGGTGGATGAGGCCCGGTCCGCGGGGTCGTCCAGTACGCTTGCACGGATGGCCCGCGACCTGCAGAAGCGCGGCAGTTACACCCCGCGCCGGGCTCGCGAACAGCGGGCCTACCGACTCGTGGTGGCCGGCAGCGTGTCCGGGATCGTCGGCGTCGTGGGGGTGGTCCTGGCGGTGGCCGGCGTGGTCAGCGCCGCGCTTCCGATCATCGCCCTCCTGATCGCCGCCCTGTGCGCGTTCGGATTCATGCGCACCGTCGGCACCCGCTGACCTACGGCGCCGAGTCGGCTCAGGCCAACCGCCTGATCGCCAGCCGGGCGATGACTCCGAACACGATCGCCAGCACGACCAGATGGGCCAGCGGCCCGAGCATGCCCGGCGAGGCGGCGTTGAAGGCATTGCCCGTGGCGTCCAGCGCGGCCCGGAAGGGGAACACGAAGGCCACGACGCGCAGCGCTGACCCCACCCCGCCGGACACGGCCGTTCCTGGCACCAGGGCCACGAAGGCCACCGGCAGGGACAGCAGGACGGCCAGCAGCGACGCCGCGCTCACCTCCCGAGCCAGCGCCCCGATGGCCACGCCGAGCGCCCCGAAGGCCAGCCCGGCCACGCCGACCGCCACCACCCAGAGCTCGAACCGGCCCCAGTCCAGGTGCACGAACGTCGAGATCAGGGCGGCCATCAGCAGCGCCAGCAGTCCCGCCCCCAGGGCGGACAGGAGGACCTTCTCCCCGAGCAGGCCCTCGGGTCGCACCAGCCCCCGCACCAGACGTGAATACGTGTTTTCCGAGCGCTCTACGGCCAGGAGGCTGGCGGCCAGCACGAGTGTGACCAACATCAGCGACACGACCACAGCGATCGTGGCGGCGTACGAGTCGGCCGGAGTGGTCCGCCCGGTCAACTGGGTCTGCTGGACGGTGAGCGGCGTCCCAATCGAACCGAGCACCGGGCTGGCGAAGGCCAGCCCCTGGATCGCCAGGCCGGCGAAGTTGACCACCTGCTGGAGGGCGGGGCGGAACGGCGACCCGTGAGGCAGGGCGGTGATCGCTCCCTGAATCAGCGAGCGGGAGGTCTGCAACCCGAGCAGCTTGACGTTCGTCCCGCCGATGTTGACCGTGCCGCCCTTGAGAACCTCCTGGAGGTCGCTGATGGCCACGCGCAGGACCTGCTTGGACACCGCCTGCTCCACCTGGGTTATGTTGGAGTCGATCGCCTGCTGGACAAACTGCTGCTCGAGCGGATCACGGGAGTTGACGATCAACTGGACCGTCGGGCTGCCCACCCCCTGAGTCACCAGGCTCTCGATCTGCGACGTAATGTCCGCGGGGACGATCAGCGCGGCCAGCGCCTGGCCCCTGCGCACCGTCGCGATTGCCTGGGCCCGAGAGTGGACCCTGACCGGCTGGATCGACTTGAACAGGGCGCTGGCGTAGTGCGAAACGTTGATCGTCTGGCTGCCGAACCGCACCTTGCCGTGGCCGGGGGCGATCTGGCTGTAGTACGCCACCCTGGGCTTGCCGGGGGGACTGGACAGGGCGAAACCGATCATCAGCGCGACGGCCACCGGGTACACGACCAGCAGGCCCACCAGCAGCGGGGACCGGCGGAGGATCTGGAGGTCCTTGACCAGCAGCCAGCGCATTCGTCGCTCCTCTCTAGTGCCCGCGTTCGTGGAGGAAGCGAACGAATGCGGCCTCCAGGTCGCGGGAGCCTCCCACGGCCTGATCGAGACCCTGCGGCGTGCCCGCGAACAGCAGCTCGCCGTCGACCAGGGCGAGGACGCGGGTGGCGTAGCGCTCCACCTCGACGATGTTGTGCGTGGCGAAGACGACGGCCGTCCCACGGCCGGCCAGCGTGGTGATGAATTCCCACAGCCGCTCCCGCTGACGCGGGTCAAGCGAAGCCGACGGCTCGTCCAGGAGTAGAGCGGCAGGCTCCGACAGGAGGCCCACGCCGATGTTGACGCGCTGCTGGTTGCCACCGGACAGGGTCCCGACCTCATCCTGGCCTCGGTCCTCCAATCCGATCTGCTGGAGCATGCGGAGCGCCGCTGCATTGGGGTCGGCGAGCTTCTCGAGCCGCGCAAACAGGCGCAGGTTCTCGGCCACCGACAACTTCGAGTACACGGCCGGTTGCTGGGGAACCCATCCCATCGGGCGCTCGGAGGAGCGGGCCAGGGTGCCTTCGGTGGGCTCGAGCACGCCGGCCAGGATCGACAGCAGGGTCGTCTTTCCGGCCCCGTTGGGGCCGATGATGGCGGCGATCTCACCCGGATGAATGTCGAAGCTGACCGGGGCAAGCGCCACGCGATCCCCGAACCGCTTGCTCACCGAGGCGACGCTCAGGAGGGCCGAGGAGGCGGTGGAGGCTGCAACCGACACGGGGCCGGAGGCTAATGGACGGGCTTTAAGGCCGTGCTAGGCGGGGCCGCCGTCAGTCCGGGGTAACCCCGTAGCCCGGGATGGGCACCCCCTCCTCGGTGAGCTCGTCCGGCTCGTCGGACTGCTCCGGGTCTAGGCCCGGTGGCTCAGCCGGCTCGCCGGGAGGGTGAGGCGTGGGTGGCGGTGGGGCGCCGGCCGGCGCGGGCGTGCCCCACGGCTCCAGAACCATGTGGCGGCGCAGGTAGTCCGTGGTCTCGCGAAGGACCGCCACGACCGGCAGGGCGACCAGCGACCCGGCGATGCCATACAGCTGGAATCCCAGCAGCAGCGAGAGGATGACCAGGATTGGGTTGATCCGCAACGAGATGCGAAATACCTGGGGCGCGACCACGTGGCCCTCGAGCTGCTGGAGGCCCACGAACAGCAGCGACACCCACAGGGCGGTGATCGGGTCGGTGAACAGGGCCACGAGAACGGCGGGCAGCGCCCCCAGGATCGGCCCGATGTACGGCACCAGCTCCATCACGCCGTAGAAGCCGCCGAAGAACAGCGCGTAGTGGGCGCCGTCGGGGAAGATCCCAATCGAGCCGATGATCCACAGGCACAGCGCCGCGCTGGATCCCATGATCAGGCTGAACAGCAACTGGCCGCGCACGTACCCGAGCACCGCTCTCTGGACGAGCAGAGGGTAATCGTCAGCCGGCGTGCCATCGCCCGGGGGCATGATCCGCCTGACCAGCGCCCCGATGTCGGCGGCGTACACGAGCAGGTAGATCGACAGCACGAGCACGAGCACGAGGTCGAAGGAGAGCGTGATCAGCTTGCCGAGCAGGTCACGCGTGAACGACACGATGCTGCTCGAGTTGTTGGCCACCTCACGCTGGAGTGTCTGGAGGGCGTTCTGGCCCTGTTTCTCAATCTGAACCTTGATCCCGTGCGTGTTGAAAAAGTGCTGCACGCTGGTCAGGTCGTGGTTGGCCTGCCGGATGATGGTGGGCACGTTGCGCGAGAACCGCGCCACCTGGGTGCCGACCGGATTGGCCAGCAGCACCCCGATCCCAGCCAGAGCGGCGAACAGAGCCAGGTACACGATCAGAATCGCCAGTCCACGCGGAACGCCCCGTCGGCCGAGCTGCCTGACCACCGGATTGAGGATCAGGGCAAACGTGCTGGCCGCGACTAGGATCAGCAGGACCGTGCCCGCGGCCCGGGCCAGGGCCCAGAGCCCGACGAGGGCCAGCGGGAGCAGCACCAACTGCATCCACCGGGGCAGGACCACCGGCGGGACTCGACCGGGGGCAGCGGGCTGCACGACGGTCGGCTCCTCGGCGGGCCTCGTCGGCGGGGCGGCTCGTTCTGAGTCTCGCCCGGAGCGAAAACGCCTGGAAAGCCCGAAACGCATCCAGCTGGAAGTATGAGGGTCGGTCAGACGTGAGCAAAGAGACCAGGATCCTGTTCGTCGGCGACGTCGTGGGAAGCCCCGGACGCCGGGCGCTGCTGCGCGTGCTGCCCGGGCTTCGGGAGCGCCACGACCCGCAGTTCGTGGTCGTCAACGGCGAGAACTCCGCCGGCGGCGTCGGCATCACGCCGAAGGTGGCCCGTGAGCTGTTCGCAGCCGGAGTGGACGTGATCACGCTTGGCAACCACACCTACCGCCATCGCGAGGTGTACGGCTACCTGGACGAGGAGGAACGGATCCTCCGTCCGGCCAACTTCCTGCGCAGCCAGCCCGGGCATGGGTGGTGCACCGTGTCCAACGACGGCGTGCGGCTCGGTGTGGTGTCGCTGTCGGGCAACCTGTTCATGAAGTCGTGGCGCCCTGCCTTCATGGAAGCCGACAACGCGCTGCGCGCGCTGGAGGGCGAGGTCGACCACGTGCTGGTCGACATGCACGCCGAGGCCACGAGCGAGAAGGTGGGCCTGGGTTGGTATCTGGACGGACGGGTGACCGCCGTCGTGGGCACCCATACGCACGTCGCCACAGCCGACGGCCGCGTCCTCCCGGGCGGGACCGCCTACATCAGCGACGTCGGGATGACCGGCTCGCGGGCGGGCGTGATCGGGGTCAAGCGCGAGCAGGCGATCGACGGGATGCTCACCCAAATGCCTGTCAAGTTTGAGACGGCCGAGGAGGATCCCTGGATCAACGCCGTCCTGATCCGGGGCTCAGAGCCGATGCGCGCGAGCAGTATCGAGCAGATCCTGGAGCCGGCCGAGTAGGAACGGCGGCGTTCTCACGCTGGCACCACCGCGCCAGCGTCTCCGATCGTGAGCGTCGGTGCATCCGACCGCTCGCGTCCCTCCACCGCTTCGGCCTCCCGGGACGGAAAGAATCCCAACAGCGCCACGACCACGGCGGGGAAGAACCACACGATGTACGAGTAGAGCCAGTAGTTCCCCACCAGCTGGAGCGCGATGACCACCGCGCCGGCGAGCGCCGCCACCTCCACCACCCCCCTGCGCCGGGGGACAAACGCCAGGGCGATGGCCAACGCGACCACGGCTCCCTGAAGCAGATGCTGCTCCAGACGCAGCCCGCCCCACAGGCCCCAGACTGAGAACGGCGTGATTCGGTCCGCCTGGTAGACGATCGAGTCCCGCCAGAACGCATGGAGGTTGCCGTCCAGGAGAACGGGGAGCATCGCCAGGCCCACCATCGCTCCGAAGCCCAGGGCGTACAGCGCCAGCGAGCGCTTGGCCGGCCAGCGTGGCCCGATGCCTCTCCAGAACAGCGGGCCGAGCGCCAGGGGGGCGAACTTGGTCAGGCCGGCCGCGGCCCCCAGCGCGCCCCGGGCCGCAGCGGAGCTGAGGACCAGCAGTGCGGCCAGGACGAGCAATCCGACGAGCGTGTCGTTCGCGTCGGAGGCCAGCGCCCACAGGGAGAACGGGTAGGCGGCCCACAGGAAACCGAGCACGATCCCCAGCGTGGGACCTCGGATCCGGCGCCCCAGCAGCACCAGGCCCAGCAGGGTCAGCAGGTCAAACGCAATCGCCGCCGCGTGCGCGGCCGGAAGGTCATCCCAGGTTCCGCTCCAGCCGAACGCGGCCACCGCTGGGACGTAGGCGTAGTAATTGATCGGGCCGTACGTGTCGCCGTTGGCGTTGTCCGAGGGCCAATGGCCGTACAGCGGTTTGTCGTGCGTCAGACGATGGGCCCCGATCACCCCGGCATACCCGACGTCGATCACGTTGGAGTCCGTCACGTTCAGGCCGATCCGGAAACCGACCAGGAAGACAGTGGCCACGGCCAGCCAGGCCACCGGCACGCGGAGCGGAATGGGTTTGCCAGGCCGGCCCTTGCCGAAGGCGAGCAACAGCATCCGGACCATCAGGTAGATCAGGAACGGATACACGAGCGGGACCGACAACCCGATCTGGGCGTGGTCGAACAGGGCCAGGGAGATCGAGAACCCCAACAGCACCAGCAGGTCGAGGTGAAGCAGTGACCACTCGCCTCGGACCCTCACCCAGCGGCCCCCCCGTCGCCGCGGCCAGGGTAGGAACGGGGCCATGAACAGCAGGCACATGGGGAGCCACACGTACAGCGCATTGACTCGACGGCCGAACGCCCCCTGGTAGCCGCGCGCCATCGTCCAGGGCACCTGAAAGCCCGTCCAGACCTGGGTCACCCTCCTGGTCCCGTCGCTGATGTAGACCTGGATGATCTCCTTCGTGCTGCGAGGGCCGGCAAACCAGCTGACCTGCCAGTAGCCGGGCCCCTTCGTGTAGGTGTAGGGCTTGGCCTTTGGCCAGCGACGCAGTTCGGCCCGTACCCTGGGGTTGGCGCTGGCGATCCGGAGCACGTGGGCCGCCGTCAGGTTGAAGCCGGTGGGCGGCTTGTGCAGCGCCGTGATCAGCACCGCCGTATTGGCCGCCACGGCCGCGGCACCCTCATCGGCGGTGGTGACCGTGACCACCGGTCCGCCGCCCTTGGCGCCATGGGACACCGCCCGAGGCCCGCTGGTGTGGCTGCCCGAGGTCCTGGTGGCGCCGGCGGCAAGTGCTGACGCGGCGGCGGGGAACCCCACCAGGAAAATCGTCAGGGCGCCAACGAGCCTGCGGCGCCAGCTGCTTAGAGCTTGAAGCTCCAAAGCTTCTGCCCGACGAAGTTCAGCGGCGTACCGGCGGCGATCGCGATCGCCTGCGCCAAGTCCTTCGTCACGCCCATCCCACTGACCAGGCCGACCAGGATGCCGTAGCTGAACCCGAATACGACCAGCGACACGGCGAAGAAGCGGATCGCCTGCCGGAGAGGATGAGCTTCCTTGGCACTGAACGTCCAATGCCGGTTCCACCAGAAGTTGTTGGTCACCGACACGATCCAGGCCAGGACGGCCGACACGCGGTAATCGATGCCAGCCAGGTGCACTCCGGCTGCGAACACAGCCAGGTTGACCACATAGCCGCTCGCGCCCACGGCACCGAAGCGCACCAGCTGAACCCAGTTGTGCGGCTTGCGGACGCCATGCCGCACGCGGACGTGCAGAGCTATCGGCGATTGCTTGATGTGGACCGCGCCCGGGCGGGGACCAACTGCGGGGCGTTCGAGCGTGCTGGTCATATCTTCGGGCATCCGGCGGGAAATCTAGCGGTCGACGGCTAATTCCAGGCTAAGACTCGGTGTGCTTAACGGCCCGGCAAGGATCTACTACTCCTTATCGGCAACTTGTTACGAACCTCTACCCACCGGCTGCTCGATCATGCCCGAGTTGCCCGTCCACGCCGAAATGCCGCCGCACCATCGGCGCCACATCGGCGAGCGTCCACTGCTCGCTGGCCCGGCGCGAATCAGGACCGGTCCCGCACCACAGCAGAGCACCCAGCGAATCGGAGCGGTGAAGCGATCCGTGGCTTCCGCCACCGACGTGATCGGCGCCGCCCCAGTCCACGAACTCGTACCCGGGCGAGGCGGAGAGCAGGACGTCCCCGGCCCGTGAGCAGTTGAGCGCCGACCAGATCCGGCTGGCGAACGCCGGGTACTCGTCGCTGGCGATTCGTCCGTCCTGCTCGCGGACCCCCAGCGTGGCCAGCTCCCCCTCGATGCTCCAGCGGCCGCCTCGTTCGTCCTCGAGCTCGCCCCCGGGAGCCAGTCGCAACTCCCCCCGAGCCGACCTCACTACGGCCTCACGGTCCTCACCCTCGCCGACCAGCCACAGCACCAGGTCCACCCCCTGCAGCGCGCAGGCCGCCTCGACGGAACGTTCCAGAATCTCCTCGCGGCGGTCCTCATCCAGCACGTAGACCATGGCCGCGCGCTGGGCCGGGCTCAGCGCCACCTCGGCCCCGATCCCACTGGCCGCCGACTGCGCTGCCACATCGAAGTCTCCGAACGCCTGGTCGAGCCGGATCCGCTCCTCGACGGCGGCCTGTGAGTGGTCTGAGGCCACGATCACCGCATACTGCTCCAGGAACGCTTCCGGCCCGCCGGCCACATGCATCAACCGCTCGAGCTGACGGTCAGCGCCGGCGATCGAAGTGACCTGGGCATGGGGACCGTTCTTGTGCGACCAGGCGTCGTTGTCAGGCAGTGAGAAGAGCATGAAGTCGAACAGGTCGTGCTCGACCAGGTAGGCGCCGACACATCCGGTGTGCTGGTCTCGGATCCCCGGCATGCCCAGCTGACCACGGCAGCCCGTCTTCCGGCTGGCGTACAGGTCGGCGTAGAAGAGTTCCTGCGGTCCATCGATCGTCCGCCTGAACAGGGTCGAGGTGACGATTCGGGCCAGCGCCGTCTCATTTGAGACCTCATGCTGATGACGGCCGCGGTAGATCAGATAGGTGGTTCCGGCAGTGCGGACGTCGGCGTCGTCGAGGGACTCGAACACGGTCTCGACCTCGTGTGAGAGGTGCTCGGCGTTCATCCGGTAGACGGTGTCCGTCAGGGACCGGATGACCCCAAACTGGCGGCTGGCGGAGAAGCTCGAGCCGTACTCGACGTAGCGTCCCTCCTTGCGGTGGTACCAGTTCATGCTGGGGATCTGATGGCGGTCAGGTCCGACGCCGGTGGTGATCGTGGCCGCGCAGACCGGCGTGACGGACGGGAACGAGGCCACGCAGTCATCCACATAGACACCCTCCTCCCGGATTCGCCTCAGCGCCGGGGCGCGCCCGGAGTCGATCGCCCGCTCGAGCATCGAGGGCTTGAGCGCGTCGATGACAACCAGAACGAGCTTCTTCACCGGAGGATGCGCAGGCCCGCGTACTTCTCCGGCTGGCGCCGCCAACCGGAGACGAGCAGCCAGACCAGAGCCAGGAGAAACAGAACACCGACTGGGGGGGCCAGGACAGATAGACCGGCAACGACGATCGCCGCGCCGTCGGCGTACAGGGCTGTTGCCCCGGCCGCCTCCCTGTCCAGGCGGGCTCGAACGCGTCGCAGCAGCGGCACGGTGGCGCCGGCGCCGATCAGCGCGCAGGCCACCCCGGCCACCAGGCCGGGCCAGGTGATGTGCTCGTTCTGGGACAGGGCGCCGGCGAACAGCAGGGCTCCGACGGCCAGCGACGGCACGAGCAGGGCCAGCCCAACCGATCGCCGATCGGCCACCGAACTCCAGCGCCATTCAGCGGTCGCGAGGACCAGGCTGGTCACCAGCACGGCGAGCAGGAACGGGGTCCCCTGGAGGAACGAGTAGCCCGTGCCCTTGAAGTCGATCTGGATGTCGCCAGCCGCCAGCGCACCCGTCACGAGCGCGGGGAGGAAGGGGCGGATGCCCGCGGCCGCGGCGATTCCGAGCCCCTGGAATATGTCGAATGCCAGGTGCATCCCAAGTGACGGTCACACGGTGCTGTACCGTGAAGTTCGGTGACCATAGTGGAGCGGGGAGCTTGAGCAGCCCGGAGCCGGTGTGAGCAGTACTCACGGGCCGCCCGGGACACGGAAGCGTTCGACGGCCAGGGACATCGAGCGGTACGCGGCGCTGTTTGCCAGCCGGACCAAGTCGATGCGTTCCTCGGCAATGCGCGACCTGATGGCGCTGACCGAGCGCCCTGAGGTGATCTCGCTGGCCGGAGGGTGGCCGGACACGTCCACCTTCCCGGCTGACTCGTACGCCTCGCTGATGAGCCGTGTGGCCTCGGAGTCGTGCGCCCGCGCGCTGCAGTATGGACCCACCGAGGGCCTATCGGTCGTCAAACGCTGCATCCGCCAGGTGATGGCCGCCGAGGGAATGGACATCGACCCGGATGAGATGCTCGTGACCACCGGGGGGCAGCAGGTCATCGACCTGGTGTGCAAGACGCTGATCGACCCCGGCGACGTGATTGTCTGCGAGGCGCCCACCTACCCCGGCGCGGTCCCCACATTCGGGGCCTATGAGGCCGAGGTCGTCCAGGTCAGGATGGACCGCGACGGAATGCGCATCGACGAGCTCCGGCGCACGCTGGAGGAGCTTGACTCCCTGGGCCGCACACCCAAGTTCATCTACACCGTCCCCACGTTCCACAACCCCGGCGGGGTGACACTGTCTGGAGAGCGGCGGGTGGAGCTCGTCCGGATCGCCGCCGAGCGTGAACTGCTCGTGCTGGAGGACAACCCATACGGTCTGCTGCGCTACGAGGGCTCGCCACTGCCGCCGCTGCGGTCGCTGGACAGCGAGTTCGTGATCTACGCCAGCACCTTCTCCAAGATTCTCTCACCGGGGGTGAGGCTGGGCTGGGCCGTCGCCCCGGCCCCGGTGCTGGAGAAGATGAACATCGGAAAACAGTCGGCGGACCTGTGCTCGTCCTCAATCTCTCAGTACTTCGTCAGCGCCTACTTCGATTCCCGGCCCTGGGAGGAGTACGTACGCTCGTTGATCGAGATCTACCGCCGCCGGCGTGACGTGATGCTGGATGCGCTGGCCGAGCAGTTCCCGCGGGAGGCTGAGTGGACCCATCCCCAGGGAGGACTGTTCATCTGGGTGACGCTGCCTGACTACATAGACACGACAGACCTTCTGGCTCGCTCGCTGGATGAGCACGTGGCCTTCGTGCCGGGACGCGCTGCCTTCGTGGATGGGCGCGGCGGGTCTTCCATGAGGCTGAACTTCTCCGGCGTCGACGAGTCTCAGATCAGAGAGGGCGTCCGGCGCCTGGGAGAGGTCGTGCGCGAGCAGGTGGCGCTTTACGGCACGCTCACCGGGTCACACCCCGTCGTGCGACCGCCCGTGGAAGCGGCCCGGCACGCGCCGACGGCATCGGAGCCGTCTCCTGACAGCGAGGCCGAGGCCACCTCGAGCCCGCCCGCATCCAACGTCCTGAGGCTGCCCCGCACGCGCGCTCGCTGAGCGCCGCCGACGGAGGTTCGCGTGCCTCGTGTAGCCGTTCTGAAGGGTGGCCGGTCACTGGAGCGCCAGGTTTCGCTCCGCTCTGGTGCCCGGGTCGAGGAGGCGCTGGAGCGCCTGGGACATCGCGTCGAGCCGATCGATGTCGGAGCGGACCTGGTCGACCGGCTGCGGGCGGCCGAGCCGGACATCGCATTCGTGGCTCTGCACGGGCGAGACGGCGAGGACGGAACGATCCAGGAGCTGCTCGAGGTGATGGGGATTCCATATACGGGGTCAGGCGTGTCGGCCTGCATCCGGGCCGCCGACAAGGTCCTGGCCAAGCACGCGATGCGCGACCAGGGGATCCCGACCCCCGACTTCTACGCGTTCAATGAGACGGCCTTCCGGGAGCTCGGTGCCGCCCAGGCGCTGCCGGCGATCGAGGAGCGCCTCCAGTTCCCGATCGTGGTCAAGCCGGCCTCACAGGGCTCCGCGCTCGGAATCAAGTTCGCTCGGCGCGCAGCGGATGTCCCCGGCGCGCTGATGGCCGCCTTCTCCTACGACCGCAAGGTGCTGCTGGAGCGTCACGTGCCCGGGCGGGATCTGGCCGTGTCGGTGCTGGAGGACAACGGGACGCCACGACCCCTCCCGATCGTCGAGGCGGTGCCGGTTGCCCAGGGCAAGGATGACTTCTACGACTTCGAATCCCGGTACGAGATCGGGCGCACGAAGTTCGTCTGCCCAGCTGCGTTGGCGGGTCCCATCACCGAGCGGGCCCACGAACTCGCGGTCGCCGTCTATGAGCTGATGGGCTGCTCGGGCTTCGCCCGGATCGACCTGATGCTGGAAAGCGGGACCGACGAGCTGTACGTCCTGGAGACCAACCCGATCCCCGGGCTGACCGAGACGAGCCTGCTACCCCAGGCCGCCGACGCGGCCGGCATCGGGTTCGACGAGCTGATCGACCTGATCCTGAGCACCGCCTTGGCGCGGGCCTAATGTGTCGTCGGGCGGCGACGGCCGGCCTGGCCCCCGGGCCTAGTCTGATCCGCCGGCGAAGTCCTCGGGGGTGACCGAGTCCAGAAAATCCTTGAACTTCTCGACCACCTCCTCCGTGTCCTCGACCTCGTGCTCGAACTCGATCGCCGATTCGGCGATCACCTCATCGGCGGCGTAGATGGGAGCACCGGCGCGGACGGCCAGCGCCAATGCGTCGCTGGGCCGCGAATCGATCTCCATGTCGCGTCCATTGACGCGCAGGCTGATCGACGCGTAGAAGGTGTTCTCGCGCAGCTCGGTCACAGACACGCGCGTGCACTCGACGTCCAGCTCGCCCAGGACGTCGGACAGGAGGTCATGGGTCATCGGCCGGGGCGTGGATGCTCCCTGAAGCTTCATCAGGATCGCCGCCGCCTCGGGATGGCCGATCCAGATCGGCAGGAACTTGTTGCTCTCCACGGTCTTGAGCAAGACGATCGGCTGCTTGCCCACCATGTCGAAGCTCACGCCGTAGATCACCACTTCCTGCACGTCCTGCTCCTCACGAGTCGGGGAGGCGAAGTATAGGCGCGAGCTTCGGCGGCCTGAAAGGGCCGTTCCTAGGTCCGGCGGGGCCGACGGACGGCTCGTCGGAGCCAGAAATGCCGTTGAAACCGGGCGCCTGACTGTCAGATATCTGACTCCTTGACGGCCGCTGATCCGGCCGCCGACTGGTTGGAAACCCGGCCATCGGGGTAAGGCACTCCTATGGAAACGGCTCTCAGCACCTCGCTCCTCGAGGACGCTCCCGCCCGCGTAGAGGATCGCGAGCTATTCACCCGGTGGCGGAAATTCGAGGACCAGACAGCAAGAGAGGAGTTGGTCGAGCGCTTCCTTCCGCTGGCTCGGAATCTGGCCCGGCGCTACGCCGGAGCCCGCGAGCCATTCGATGACCTGCTTCAGGTGGCCAGCCTGGGCCTGGTCAAGGCGATCGACCGGTTCGACATCGATCGAGGCGCCGCCTTCTCTTCCTTCGCTGTGCCCACGATTCTGGGCGAGCTGAAGCGCTACTTCCGCGACCTGGGCTGGTCGGTCCATGTGCCGCGTGGCGCCCAGGAACAGGCTCTCAAGGTCCAGGAGGCTCAGGAGCGGCTGACGACCAAGACGGGCCGCCCACCGTCCGTCAATGAGTTGGCCGAGTACCTGGAGTTGAGCATCGAGGACGTGTTGGACGCGGTCGAGACCGCGGCCGCTCACCACTCGGCCTCGCTTGACGCTCCCCGTGATGATGGAGACGACGAGTCGGGCACACTGGTGGACGTACTTGGGAAGGTGGATGGCCGCTACGAGTTGGTGGATGAGACGGTGACCATCTCGGCCGCCGCCCGCCAGCTCTCGGCCCGTGAGCGCAAGGTTCTGGCGCTGCGCTTCGTCCACGACCTGACTCAGACTCAGATCGCGGAGCAGATCGGCGTTTCGCAGATGCAGGTCTCGCGGATCCTTCGGCGAGCGCTCAACCAGCTTCGTGAGTTGACCGACGCTCCGGTGGAGGCGCACGCCTAGAGGGCAGTCAGTGAAGGGCCACCCGGACCCGGTCCCAGTAGGGGCCGGGTCTTTTTTTTCTTGGTTAGCCATGCGACGCCGGGTACTTAGTCTGCGTACGCTCCCTTGCTGATGCCCGCCCTCGCCGCAGGTAAGAGTCGTCTGTTCGCACCCAGCAACCCGGCCACCACCTGGCCGGCGGTCGTGGGCTGGGGCCTGCTCGGGGTCGTTGGGACGGCGGCGATGGTTCTCACCGCCGGGCAACTCACAGGCGGAAGCGTCAGATGGTGGCTTGATGCGCGTCTGGGAGTCAGTGGCTCGGGTGCCGAGGTGATCCTGTACGCCGGGATGATCGCCCTCACAGTGGCCTGGCTGGGGCTCGGCCGCTGGGCCCGAAGCGGGGTTCTCACGCCCCGGATCCTGTGGATCGTGGGAGCACTGTGGGCTGTGCCGCTGTTCCTGGCTGCGCCGGTGTTCAGCCGCGACGTGTACAGCTACCTGGCCCAGGGCACGATCCTCCACCTGGGTCACAACCCCTACCACGATCAGCCGGTGATCCTCGGACAGCTGGGCCAACCCCACGTGCTGGCGGCGGTCGACACGTTCTGGCAGCACACCACTGCCCCCTACGGGCCGCTGTTCCTGCAGCTGGTGAGCTGGATCGTGGGCGCGACCGGCTCCCACGTCGTGCTCGACGCACAGCTCATCAAGCTGCTCGGGCTGGTCGGCCTGATCCTGATCGCCGTCTGCGCACCCCGGTTGGCCCGGGCGCTCGGTCACGACCCCGTCCGCGCGACCTGGCTGGCCATCCTCAACCCGCTTGTGCTGTTCGCGCTCGTGACGCCGGGCCACAACGACCTGCTGATGGTCGGGCTGATGGTGGCTGGGGTCACGCTGGCCGTCGAGCGCCGCCCGCTGCTGGGAATCATCGTGTGTGCGCTGGCGGCCACGATCAAGCTCCCCGCCCTGCTGGCCGTTGCGTTCATCGCCGTCGTGTGGGCCCGATCGGAGCCGGCCGTGGCCGGGCGGGTCAAGCGACTGGCGTGGGCGGCCGTGGTGACGCTGGTCGTCCTCGGCATCGTGACGCTCGTCGCGGGTGTCGGTGCGAGCTGGATAACCAGCACGCTCTTCTCCGCCCCGGCCCGGGTCAAGCTGGCCATCACGCCCTCCAGCGGGCTGGCCTGCACGGTCGCCACGGCGACCTCGGCCTGCACCAGGAGCGGGATCGCGACCCTCCAGACGGTGTTCCGCGGGGTGTTTGGCGCGCTCACGATCCTGCTGGTGCTTGAGCTTCTGCGCCGGGCACGCCCCGGCAACGCGGTTCGCTACGCCGGAGTCGCTCTGATCGCCCTGGCCCTCGGTGGCCCAGCCGCCTGGCCCTGGTATTTCGTCTGGGGGCTGGCCCTGCTGGCCGCGACCCCGACGGCGCGCGCGGTCGGCTGGTCGGTGGTCATCATCGTGGCCGGGGCCTTCGTCGTGAAGCCGAGTGGCATCCTGGCCGTGCCGCTGGAGAGCGCCCCCTGGGTCATCGGCGTCTACGTGTGCGCGGCCATTGCCGCCTGGTACACCCTGCGGCCAAACGGACGCCGGCCTGCCGCGGGCGTTACCGCGCTC
Organism: Solirubrobacteraceae bacterium; assembly: GCA_036490975.1. GTDB lineage: Bacteria > Actinomycetota > Thermoleophilia > Solirubrobacterales > Solirubrobacteraceae > Palsa-465. Next base: position 131,464 of record DASXCS010000048.1, on the reverse strand, counting down.
GAGCAACCCGACTCTGGAGCGGACAGGGCCGGCGCACCTCCGCCTGAATCGGTGCTGGCCAAATGAGCGTCCTGGTCGAGTCCAAGCGGCCGGCGCTGGCCGTGAGCCGGCCCCAGTCAGGGCGATTGCTCGACATAGCGGCGGTGGGGTTCCCGGCCCTGCTCGCTCTGGCGCTGTGTCTGTATGACCTGAACTCGCGCAGCCTGTGGCTCGACGAGGCGGCCAGCATCACGATCGCCTCGCAGCATGGTGCCGCCTTCGGCCACGCTCTGGCCCACGACGGCGGCAACATGCTCGGCTTCTACGGCCTGCTGCACGTGCTGATCAGCCTCTTCGGGAACGGGTCACTCGTGGCCCGTCTGCCGTCCGCGCTCGCCGCCGGGGCCACGATCGGCCTCACCTCGGCGCTGGCTCTGCGGTTGTTCGACCGGCGGGTGTCGTTGGTCGGAGGGGTCCTGGGAGCGGTCAGCCTGTCGCTGGTCTACTGGGGACAGGACGCTCGGGGCTACATGCTGATGATCGCCTTCCTGTGCGCTTCCTTCCTGCTCCTCGTGGTGGCCCTTCAGCGCGACCGGCCGGGCTGGCGGCTGTGGTTCGGCTACGTGGCGGTCACGACGGCGGCCGTGTACCTGGGCCTCGAGGCGGTGCTGGCCCTCCCTGCCCAGTTGCTCGTATTGGCCTGGTATCGCCAGCGGGCCAGATGGCTTCTCTCGGCGATGGTGGCCGCCGCCCTGCTCTGCATCCCCCTGGCCGTGTTGGCCGTCAGCCGCGGATCCGCTCAGATCTTCTGGATCCCGCCCCCCAGCGCGTTCACCATGCGGCAGGTTCTGCTCACCCTGTCCTCGGGCGGCCTCGAGCCGCAGTTCTACAGCTCGAGCGGAGACGTGCTCCTCCCGATCACCGAGGTGCTGGTCGGCCTGGGCGCGGTCGGCGTCATCTGGCAGCTGTGGCGATCACGCAGCCAAGCCTGGCGGTCGGTGCTGGTCGCCGGCTGGCTGTTTGGGCCTCCGGTCCTGTCCTGGGTCATTTCGAAGCTCGGCCACTCGATGTTCGAGGCCCGCTATCTGCTGATGTCGCTGCCCGCGGTGTCGCTGCTACTGGCCTGGTTGCTCGTGGGCCTGGCCAGGCCCGGCGAGGCGCAGGTGCTCGGAACGCTGCCTGCAGTTCCGATCCTGAACAGGTGGCAACTCGGGCCGCGCGCCGGTCGCGTGCTGCCCGTGCTCTTACGGGCTCTGGCCGGTGCGCTCCTCGTCGGCCTACTCGTGCTCCGCACCCTCCAACTGGCTCCCAGCTATGGCGTCTCCACCGAGCCCTGGCGAGCGGTCACCCGTCACGTGGTGGCCACGTTCCGTCCTGGCGACTGCATCGCCTTCTACCCGTTGGACTCCCGGATGCCCTTCCGCTACTACGTCCCGCCCGGGGCGCCGGCACCGCGCTCGGTTCTCCCGAATCTCTCGTGGACGCCGACGGTGCCGTTCGTCGAGGCCTATTCAACGCTCTCTCGCTCCCGGCTGAACCGCGTCGCACACCAGTGCGGCCGGGTGTGGCTCGTTTCCGGCCACCAGGGCCACAACGACGGCACGACGCTCGGCAAGGTCCACTTCAAGCGCTATACGGCGCTGATCGCGGGCCTGGAGAGCCGGTATCTGAACTCGCACCTAACCAACTATGGCGCCGCCCACATCATCACCCTGCAACTGTTCAGCGAGCCAGCATCAGCGGCGAGCAGGCAGCTGTTCTAAAGACATCGGGGGCGGCCCCGATGTCTTCGCGAGGCCGTGGGTCAGGGCCGGAGGGTCAGACCCACGAACGTCAGCGCACTCAGCCCGGCCAGCAGGAAGCCGTTCACCCACAGCACAACCGTGAACCACCTCCCCTTCAGGTAGTAGGCCAGGGCCATCAGAGCGGGGAAGGCGGTGATCAGCAATCGCGGATTGGGAGCGATGTTCCATGAGGTCAGCGTGATGAAGGCGATCCCGAGCGTCCAGATGATCGCCCCAATCGGGATGACCCGCCACTGCCTGAGCATCAGCACCAGCATCGCGATCAGCAGCACTGCGCCAATCAGGCCCACCACGAGGTTGAGGTTGACCTTGGGTTCGGCCAGGTCCGAGAAGGAGAGTTGCCCGGCCAGTGTGGTGGCGTCGTGCCACAGAGACAGCACGCTGGTCTTCTCATGCCAGCCGTCGTGCTGAGCGATGAGGCTCGCGTACGGGGTGCCGGTCCAGGCCCACAGGAAGGCGCCGAAGCCGACCGCCCCCCCCACCGATAGGAACGGTGCCCACAGGGCTCTGGCCGCGCGCCGGACGCTCCAACCCTGGCGCCGCAGTTCGAGCAGCGCCGTCACTCCGCAGGCCAGGATCAGGACGAACGCCTCCGGCTCGACGGCCGTGTTGATGCCCGCCAGCACGCCGGCCAGGATCCACCGGCGCTTCTGCAGTGCGTACAGGCAGCCCGCGGCCAGCGGGATCGCGATGCCCTCGGCGTAGACCATCGAGAAGATGACCGAGCCCGGGAACAGGCACAGGAGCAGCACGGCTCGGCGCGCGGCCGACTCATCCCACCAATCCGTCGCCATCCGCTGGACCAGAATCGTGGTCACCGCGCCGCCGATCGTGGAGATCAGGATCCCCGCCACCGTGATCGCGCCGATCCGCCCGTAGGGCGTGGTCCAGAACAGGAGGTACGACAGGCCCCGCATGCTGAGCGGATAGACGGGGAGGAAGCCGAGGTTCGTTTGGAGCATCGAGATGTAGTGCGGGTAGCCACCGAGCGTGGTGCCGAAGTTGGCCACCGAGCGGAACCAGAGTCCATCCCAGTTGGCCAGCTCCATTGTCAGCGGGACATGCCGCAGAGCACCGTTGATCAGAGCCACGACGAGCAGGAGCACGCGGGTTCCGAAATAAACGGTCAGCGCGAAGCGCACGCTGGTGAAACGACCGGCCATGCTCTCCCGCCATCCGCTCGGTGAGGCGCGCCGCCAGATGCCCGGCCGAGCCAGAACGCCCTCGGACCCCGAGCCGGCGAATGTCTCCGGGGAGGAGCTTGAGACCAGGCCTTCGGACGAGGGCTTGATCACGGAGTCGATCGGCTCAGAGGTGGATTCCACGGTCGGCCAGTGTAAGAAGGTCGTGTAAAGCCGTATTCACGGTGCCGGCGGGACGGAGCCTCGCCAGCGTTCCCGCCCCGCCCCGGCGAGCGGGCTGCAATTGGCTGCCGTCGGGAGAGTCCTCCGTCAAAGAACTACCCGATCGGACGGGACCTCAGTATTCCAGAGCCGGCTGCTCCGCCGGGGCCGATCGTGGCCGAACGCCCCAGGACACGTCGTCCCGGACCGGCGAGGCCTCATATCGACGGTGCTACGGTCCGCCAGGTCTGAGCAGCGGCTTGAAGGAGGAAGATCTTGTCCCGCGGACGGCACGTACGAGCGGTGGTGGCGCCCGTGGCGGTGGCCATATCTCTGGCGACGACCCTGATGGTGGCGGCGGGTGCGCCGGCTCAGGGCAACGCCCGCACGCACGCGGCGCGGTTTGACCACAACGCCGTCATATTCGTTCACGGCTTCGAGGGCTCAGGCGCCCAGTTTGAGTCACAACAGCTCCGGCTGACCAGCAACGGCTATCCAGCCAGGTCGATCGTCGTGTTCGAGTACGACTCGGCCGAGTTCGCCAACGCGCTGCAGGCCGGCGCCGTCCCGGCCCAGCAGGAGGCCCCACTGTTCGCCCGCCTGGACAAGCTGATCGCCCGCATGAAGGCACTGACCCATCGCCCGCAGGTGGATCTCCTGGCGCATTCGCTGGGCACACGCCTGATGCAGGACTACCTCAACAGTTCCAAACAGCGCGCCCGCAACGTCGGCCACTACGTCAACCTGGACGGCTTTCCCGAGAGCTCACTCCCAGGCGGGGTCAAGACGCTGGCCCTGTGGGGCACGAAGGGCCCGATCTCCACGCCAGGGCGACGGATCAAGGGGGCCAAGAACGTGCTGGTCCCAGACTCCAGTCATGTCCAGACGGCCACCTCGCCGTTCTCCTTCCAGTGGTTCTACAGGTTCTTCACCGGCCGGTCGCCGAAGACGACCAAGATCGTGCCGCAGAGCGGGAAGATCAAGCTGTCAGGCCGGGATGTCAACTTTCCCCAGAACAGCGGCCTATCCGGGGCCACGGTGCAGATTTGGGCCATCAACCAGACCACGGGCCGACGTCAGGGGACGAAGCCAATCGCAAGCTTCAAGATCGGCGCCAGCGGCGACTTCGGCCCGGTCGCCGTGCCGTCCGGCCGGCGGTACGAGTTTGCCGAGCTGCGGTCGGGCTTCCCAACCCACCACTTCTACTACCAGCCGTTCCTGCGCAGCGATCACCTGATCCGCCTGCTCGAGTCCGACGCCCTGCGGGCAGCCGGGGGACCGCCGCCCGCGGACAGCGTGGCGATGGTGATCGTGCGGTACAAGGAGATCTGGGGCGATCAGAAGGGCCAGAACGACGTGCTGAGGGTCAATGGGATCAAGGTCTCCAACGCCAAGACGTGCCCGCTCAACCGGGAGGTCAATGCGCTGTTCGCGGCCGACTTCAACCACGACGGCAAGTCGGAGCCCACTCAAACGTGGCCCCCCTACGAGAAGGTCAGCCAGTACTTCCTGAGCTCATCGGACGTGTTCGCCCCGGCGCACGCGCCGGCGACGGGGGTGACCGTGAGCATCCAGGACCGTGGCCGCGGGCCCGCCCGCGCCATCACGTTCCCGAGCTGGCCCGCCACGACGGACGACGTCACCGTCCAACTGAACGACTACGACCAGCCGTAGTCGTTCGGGCGCCCTCGGGCGGATTCTCCTTTGCGCCGCGGCACGGCGCTGGCGGCGCGGTTAGGGTTGGCGCGTGACCGACGTCCGCCGGGGGTGTCTGGTGCTCGCTGACATCAGCGGCTACACGCGCTACCTGTCGGGGGTCGAGCTCGAGCACTCGCATGACATCCTGTCCGATCTTCTGGGCGTCGTGGTGGGTGAGCTGGCCGCGGCCGGGCGCCTGGCCAAGCTCGAAGGCGACGCGGTCTTCGTCTGCGACCGCGACGGCCAGACCGACGGGGAGACGCTTCTGGCCACACTGGACGCGGCTTACTTTGCCTTTGCCACCCGTCGGCGCACGATCGGCCTGCGCACGACCTGCGAATGCGCGGCGTGCGCCCAGACCGGGAGCCTGGACCTGAAGCTGATCGCCCATCATGGCTCGTTCGTGGAGCACGTTGTCGCCGACAGCCACGAGGTCGTCGGCCCCGACGTGATCACGGTTCACCGGCTGCTGAAGAACACCGTCGCCGAGCGCACCGGGGTGCCGGCCTTCGCTCTCCTGACCAGCGCGTGCGCGGAAGCGCTCGGCATCGACGCAGCTGGCCTCGGCCTGAGCCCCCACGAGGAGGAATACGACGACGTCGGCAGAGTGGGCGGCTGGGTTCGCGACCTCAGTGCACGGTGGCGCGAGGCGGAACAGCGGGCGCCCGTGAGGATCGCGGGCGACGAAGCCGACTTCACCGCCGAGAGCTCATGCCCAGCGCCCTCGAGCGCGGTGTGGGAGTCGCTGGTCGATCCCGACCGGGTGCTGGGCTGGAAGGTGGGCGCGACAGCTGTTGAGATGCGAGATCCCTCCGGCGGTCGCGGCGTCGGATCGGTAACCCATTGCGTTCATGGCCGCCAGGCGTTTGACCAGGAAATCCTGGACTGGCGGCCGTTCACATACTTCAGCTATCGCGAGACCGGTCCGTACGGGCCGTTCCTATGGACATTCGAATTGAGCGATCAGGACCAAGCGCACAGCACGGCCGTGACGATTCGCGTGAAGCGGATCGGCGACACGTGGCAGCGGCTGATGATGGCCGTCGGACGACGGCGCTTTCAGCGCCTGCTCGAGGGCAATCTGGCCAACCTGGCCGAGCTCACCGCGGGCCGGCCAGCGCCGGACGCAACGTAACGGCGATGACGGCAGGCAGGCTCGCTGTTGCGGCGGTCGTAGCCGCAACAGCGCTCGGTTCGGCGGTCCACGGCGTTGGCGCGGTCCCTGCCCGCCATCATCGCTCGCCGCGGAATCTGCGCTGGCACGGCGGCCCCATCCAGCGCCATCCGCGCGTGTACATCATCTTCTGGGGGGCCAGATGGTCGACCGGTGTGGCGCACCGGGCGGTTGGGAGGATCGTGCTCAGGACGATCCGAGCGCTGCGTGGCAGCAGCTACCAGCACCTCCTCACTCAGTACTACGGCCGGGCCGGGCACATAACCGGCGACGTTCGCCTGGCCGGTGTCTGGCACGATCGCGCGACCCCCCGGGGGAATTTCACCGCCAGCAATCGTGGGGTACGCCGCGCCGCGCAGGAGATCGCGCACGCGGTCGACGTCGAGGGCTGGCCCAACTCATTCGATGCGCAGTACCTGCTGTTGGTGCAGTCTCGGGAAGCGACTGGCTACTGCGCGCGCAACGCGAACACATCGCTCAGGGGCAGGGCGCTCATCTTCTCGATCGTCCCCTGGCTTGGCCCGAGAGGCGCAGGGTGTGGCGGCGCGCCGCTCGACGAGGCCTATGGCGCGACCGTCAGCCATGAGTACGCCGAGATGGTGACCGACCCGCTGGCCAATGCCTGGGCCCGAGGCGATCCTGGGGGTCACAACTACGAGATCGCCGACGTCTGTAACACGGACGCGAAGGTTCGCGGCCTGTGGATGCAGAAGATCTGGAGTAACCGGCTGCACCGCTGCGCAGCCTGACGCGCTCTTCGGAGTGCGATGATCCTGAGGCCATGCTGATCTACTCCATGGGCGTCTCGGTGGACGGCTTTATCGCCGACCGTGAGGGCGCGTTCGCGTGGTCGGTCCCCAGCGAGGAGCTGTTTGGCTTTCACCTCGCGCGGGTGCGCGAGCTCGGGTGCCATCTGTGCGGCCGCAAGCTCTACGAGACGATGTTGGTATGGGAGACGGATTCGTCGCTGCGCGACACCGAGCTTCACGCCGCGTTCGCCGACGTCTGGTGCGCACTTCCGAAAGTTGTCTTCAGCCGCACGCTCGACCGAGTCCAGGGCAACGCTCGGCTCGCCGAAGCGTCGGTGGCCGAGGAGGTCGCTGCCGCACTCGCCGCGACTGACAAGGACATCGAGATCGGCGGTGCCGGCCTAGCCGCGGCAGCGATCGAGCTCGGCCTCATCGACGAACTGCGCATGTTCCGCCACCCGGTCATCGTCGGTGACGGCACGCCCTTCCTGCCGCCGGTCGCCGAGGAGATCCCGCTGACCTTGATCGAGACCAGAACGTTCGGCTCGCGCGTGATCTACGAGCGCTACCGGCGCGCCCGCGATGAGTCGGACTGACCTGCAGGCAACCCCCCCAGTGGGCGATCCAGGACTCGAACCTGGGACCTCTTCCTTATCAGAGAAGCGCTCTAACCGACTGAGCTAATCGCCCTTCGGCGCCGGATTCTAGCCCGGCGGCAAACGGCGGCCCTCAGGCCGCCGTGCGGATCCGCAGCCGGCGAGCCAGGTCCAGAGCGTCCTCCAGCGAGTCGACGGTGAGCTGGACCCGGAAGCCCTCCTCCCGGCCCGCGACCACTTCAACGTCGCGGCCCAGAAGCGACTCGAGCGTGTCCTCAATCTGCAGCGCCGCGGCCACCTGATCGGGGTGCGGCTGCCAGCGCTCCCCGCTGCGCCGGGGACGGCTGGGTGCCGCCGAGCCACCGGCCGCGCGGGCCCGTGTCTCGAGCTCCCGGACCGACCAGCCATGCTGGGCGGCGGAACGAGCGAGGCTCCGGCGCTGGAGCTGATCCTCGGCCAGCAGCAGTGCCCGGCCGTGCCCCTCGGTGAGCAGCCCCTGCTCGAGCAGCTCGAGCGCCTCATCGGGCAGGTCGAGCAGGCGGATCAGGTTCGACACCGTGACGCGGCTGCGCCCGACCCGCAGGCCGACCTCCTCGCGAGTCAGGCCCAGTTCCTCAACCAGGGCCACGCACGCCCGTGCCTGCTCCACGGGATTGAGGTCTTCCCGGGCCATGTTCTCGATCAGCGCGATCTCCAGAGACGCGGCGTCGTCATGGCGACGTACGAGTGCCGGGATCGTCTCCAGCTGGGCGATGCGCGCCGCCCGCCAGCGGCGTTCGCCGGCGATCAACTCGTAGCGGCCGTCGACCAGCGGCCGGACCAGTACCGGCTGGAGAACACCGCGGGCGCGGATCGACTCGGCCAGCCCCATCAGCGACTCCTCCTCAAAGCTTCGGCGCGGCTGGTTGGGATTGGGAGCGATCAGCTCGACGGCGATCTCCCGGAGCTCGGCGGAGTCATCCTTGGGCGCGACGGACAGGATCGCGGCCAGACCGCGACCCATTCCCGTCTGACGGTCAGCCACGAGCGGCCACCTCCTTGGCGAGTTCGAAATAGGCATCTGCTCCCGCGCAGTGCGGGTCGTGGTGAATCACGGGCTTCCCGAAGCTCGGGGCTTCCCCCACCCGTACATTCCGCGGGATCACCGTGTCGAACACCAACTGGGGGAAGTGCTCTCTGATCTCCCGCTCGACGTCCTGAGCCAGGCGGGTCCGGCCGTCGTACATCGTCACGACCATTCCCGCGATGGTGAGGTGAGGGTTCAGCTCGCGCTGGACCAGCGACAGCGTGTCCAGCAAGCCGGCGAGCCCCTCCAGGGCAAAGTACTCGGCCTGCACCGGCACGATCACTCGATCGGCGGCCACGAGCGCGTTGACCGTCAGCGGCCCCAGCGACGGCGGACAGTCGAGCAGGATGAAGTCGTAATGCGAACGTACGTTCGCCAGGACGTCCTTCAGACGGGTCTCCGAGCCGCTTATGCGCGGCAATTCGACCATCGCCCCGGCCAGGTCGGGACCGGATGGGACCAACGACAGTCGCCCGACCGGCGTTGGCAGCGCGGCATCCTGGACGGACGCCTCGCCGATCAGCACCTCGTACACCGTCTGGCGGGAGTCCTTGCCAACTCCAAGGGCGATCGTGGCGTTGGCCTGTGGGTCGATATCAACCAGCAGGCTCTGGTAGCCGGCCTCGGCGACGCAGGCGGCGAGGTTGACGGCGGTGGTGGTCTTGCCCACCCCGCCCTTCTGATTGGCGATGGCAAACACGGTGCCCATCGGGCTTCACGCTAGCGAGCGGACCGGCGGCGAGACCTTCCTGAACCACGCTATTTCCGCCCTTACCGGATGGCGGCGTACCCGCCAGGGGCGCGGCGGAGGGCCCGGAAGCGCGTCGCGGGCCTACGTCGCGCCGAGCGGGCGCTTCGACGCCACGCCGGGACGTCGAGGAAATCCCGCCGGTGTATCCATAACCTTTGAGAAGAGGTGGAGGTGTCGGGCCCGGGCGACCTCGTATGGTTTCACGCGCCGCACCTCGCCAGGACGAAGTCCCAGCAAATCCGCGGCGTGGGCGGCTCGGTCCTCGGCCCCGGAGTCTCGCCGGCCACGCCACGCGATCAGCTCCCCACCGATCCTGAGCAGCGGAGCCCCGTACTCGATCACAACCTCAAGTGGAGCCAGAGCTCTGGCCAGGGCGACCTCGAAACCGCCCCGCCCGTCCGCCCACTCCTCGATCCGGGCGTCAACGACGTCGACGTTCTCCAACCCACACGCCGTGACCGCTCGGGCGATGAACTCGCACTTACGGCTGGAGCTCTCCACCAAGGTGAACCGCGCGCGCGGCAGGGCAATGGCCAAGGGCAAGCCGGGCAGGCCGGCGCCCGAGCCGACATCGACCACACTTCCCGCCGACCGCACCGCCTCGAGTTCCAGCGCCACAAGCGAGTCGGCCAGATGATCGTCCAGGATCCGCTGTGGCTCGCGGACCGCCGTGGGCGCCTGGGGGTCTGAGGCGAGGAGGTGCTGGAGCCGGTCCAGCCGCGCGCCGCTCCCGGGCGGCAGCTCAAACCGCTGCGCCAGCTCGTCGCCACCCCCCGCCTCGCCGGCGGTCATCGCGGCTCCTCCGATTCACGGATGGCCAACCGTCGCCGCTCGCGCTCGATGTAGGCCGAATAAGTGGAGCACATCGTCTGCAGGCGCTGCGCGGCGTGAGCGTCCAGCCGCTCATCCAGCACGCCCTCAAGCAGCGGCAGCACATCCCGGACCAGGGCCGTACCACGCGCCATCCACTGGTAATACGAGCGGCCGCCGTGGTGATAGGGGCCGTAGAGGCGGCAGTCCGGGAAGCGATCCTCAAGCCAGCGGAACACGGCCTCGTGGCGCACGTGCATGCGCAACGTGACCTGGGGCTGCTTGCCGTCGCCGCCAAATGAGCCCTCGCCGACGAGCAGACCGACCAGGAGGCCGCGATCGAAATCCGAGAGCTCAGGCATGGAGACCGCATCTCGGTTCAGGCATCGCACCCGCCCGTTTCACGTTTTTCTCGACGGTGAAACAACTTTGTCTAGAGAATGGTACGGCGACGCTCGGTCACGCACCGTCCGTTGGGCCTCGTCGAGAAAGCGACCACATGCTTCGCTTATTCGACCAGCCTCATTGCGAAGGGTTGCCGTGTGCACGGGCCCGACACACCCCCGGTCCTGCCGGCAGAACCCCCTACCAGCGTGAAGCCCTACTACACGACCGGAGCAACGACCAGTCGACGGTCCGGCTCCTGGCCCTCGCTGTACGTCTCGACGTCGTGGCGGGTCTTCAGGTGCTCATGCACGACCCTGCGCTCAAGCGCACTCATCGCCTCCAGGGACACCGGCCGGCCGTCGCGGACCGCGGTCTCGGCCGCCTGATCGGCTGTCGCCTTCAGCGCCACGGCACGGCGATCGCGATAGCCGGCCGCATCGACCATCAGCTTCAGCGGGTGCTGCAAACGGCGGAACACGATCCGGTACGCCAGATGCTGGATCGCATCAATCGTCTGTCCGTGGCGGCCGATCAGCAGGCCAAGGTCGTCGCCAACGAATTCGCCGACCAGCACCTCGCCATCCTCCCGCACCCGCACCTCGGCCTCAACACCGATGCCGTCGGCGACCTGCTCCAGGATCTCCTGCAGGCAGGTGGTGGCCTCGTCCATCCCATCCGCCGACGGCGTCCCTTCTTCGTGTGCCATCTGGCTAACGGCGGCGACCGGACCGCTTCTTCTTCTTACGTGGAGGCGGCGGGGGCGCCGACTCTCGCCGGGGCCTCGCCGAGGCCACACCCGTCGGCTCCTTATTACCGTCGGGCGGCTTGAGCAGACCCCGCAGCGTGGCTCCGATTCCGCTCGGTGAGCCCGCACCATTGGACGGAGCCGCTCCGTCGCCCCCGGCTCCTCCGGCCGTCGCGACGGCGCCGGCCGGCCCGGCGGCCACCGGCACAGGGGGCGTCATCGTGCGCCGGACGACGTACTGCTGGACCATCGTCCAGGTGTTGGTCGTGATCCAGTAGACGATCAGACCGGCCGGGAAATTGATCACGAAGACCACGAAGAACAGCGGCAGCAGCATCATCAGCCGGCGCTGCTTGTTATCCATCGTGGGGGCCGACATCATCATCGTGGAGACAAGCTGGGTGCCCACGTACATGATGATCAGCACGGCCAGGACCCAGCCGGTGGCGTGGTTGGTCAGGTCGGGAACGAACAGGAACCCGGCACCGCCGTGATACGAGCTCGCGTAGTGGGGATCGGTGCAGTACGTCGTTCCCGCCGAGTGCGCCGCAGCGGCGGTGAGTCCGTGGTGAAGCTTCAGGAAGGCGTGCTGGACCGCCGGGCAGATGTCGGGGCGCAGGTTCTTGCGGAGTGTGTAGAACAGCCCAATGAACACCGGCAGCTGAAGCAGCAGCGGCAAGCAGGAGGCCAACGGATTGACGTTGTTCTCCTTGTAGAACTTCATGATCTCCTGCTGCTGGCGCTGCTTGTCCTCCTTGTACTTGGCCTGAATGGCCTTCAGCTGGGGCGAGAGCTGCTGCAGCTTCTGCATCGACCGCAGCTGCCTCAGCGTGAGGGGGACCAGCACGGCGCGCACACACACCGTGAGCAGCACGATCGAGAAACCCCATGAGATCCCGCCGCCGTGGAAGAACTTGAGAACAGCCTCAAAGGCGTCTATCAGCGGCTGGAAGATGTTTGCGGCGACGAGCATGGATCAGGCACCTGGCGCCGGGGCTCGGGTTCTGAACAGCCGCTGGTCTTCCACGGGGTCAAACCCTCCGCGGCTCCAGGGATTGCAGCGCAGCAGCCGCCAGCCGGCGAGCACGACTCCACGGAGTATGCCGAATCGCTGAATGGCCTGGACCGCGTATTCCGAACAACTCGGGTAGTAGCGACAGCGCTGACCGAGTAGGGGAGAGAAAAGCCACTGGTAGAGCCGGATCGGGAAGACGGCCAGCCGCCTGGGAGCGCGGCTGAGGCTCGTGATGCTGGCTTCAGCCATCAAACCGCCGATCCTTCGCGGGCCTGGGCGATCAACTCGCCCAGGGCCGCCTGGATGCCGGCCAGTCCGGCCCGCTCAGCCAGGCTCCACGCTTCCTGCCTGGCCACAATCACGGCGTCTGTGCCCGACGGGAGACCGCCACTCTCCTGGGCAAACGCTTCACGGAGAAGCCGCTTGACCCGATTGCGCTGGACCGCCCCGCCGACCTTCCGGGAGACCGACAGCCCCAGGCGCGTCCCGCCATCGTCGGCGCGTGGAAATACGTACAGGACCAGTTCGCGGGAGGCGTGCGAACGTCCCCGACGGAACACCCGGTCAAAGTCAGCACTCCTGGACAGCCGCGCTCGCCCGATTCCCGGGCGGGCCTGTGCCCGTCCTGTCATACCGTGAGGCGCTTGCGGCCCTTGGCCCGGCGGCGCCTGAGCGTCGCCCGGCCGCCGCGCGTGAACATCCGCGCCCGGAAACCATGGGTCCGCGCCCGCTTGCGCTTCTTCGGCTGGTAAGTGCGTTTCATGACTTGCTGGCAGGCCGGCCGGGCCCGGCCGAGTGATCCAGTATACGCAGCGCACCCCAAGCCACTTTGGGGCCCGTTCCGCCCCGCCAGGGTTGGTTCATATCAGGGTTCTGAGGGTTTTGTCCGCGCTTTGCGCCAACCCGCCGACGGTCATCTTTTGGGCCCGATGTGCGCTGGTATATTCGCCGCCCCGGGTGGCCGTCGCCGGGGCCTTTCGAAGTCGTTTTCCGATGCTCCACAAAGGAGTCAGTTGGACCTGTCCGGAAACCTCGAGCCGAGCGAAGTGTGGCGCGACATACGCGCCGAGCTTCGCCGGACCCTGGGCGATGCCACCTTTGAGATCTGGATCGCACCGCTTGAGGTCAAGGCACTGGAAGCAAACCGCCTGAGGATCACGGCCCCCGTTGCCACCCAGAGCTGGGTGGCCGACCGGTTCGGTCGTGTGCTGGAGGCCTGCGCCCAGGCGGTGATCGGGACTGTCACCCGAGTGATCATCGAGAGCGCCGGGCCAGCGGCCCACGAGCCCCGCACACCGCGGCGGCGTCAGGCTCAAAGAGCGGCCGAGCAACCCGCCGCGACGAGCACCCTCAACCCCCGCTACAGCTTTGACCAGTTTGTGATCGGCGACGGCAATCGGCTGGCCCACGCCGCCTGCCTGGCCGTGGCCGAAATCCCCGGCCAGGCTTACAACCCACTGTTCCTGCACGCGCCCCCCGGCCTGGGAAAGACCCATCTTCTCCACGCCATCGGCAACTACCTGGGGACCTTCGGCGACGCCGTGACGCTTCGCTACACAACCGTCGAGTCGTTCACCAACCACTTCGTCGGCGCACTCAGCTCACGAACCCTCGACAGGTTCAAAGCGCTCTACCGCAACGTCGACGTGTTGCTGATCGACGATGTCCAGTTCCTGGCCAGCAAGGCCAAGACCGAGGAGGAGTTCTTTCACACCTTCAACGCGCTCTACGAAAACGGTCGACAGCTCGTACTGACCTGCGACCGTCTGCCCCGGGCCCTATCCGGAGTCGAGGAGCGTCTTCGCGAGCGTTTTGAGGCCGGTCTGGTCGCGGACATCAAGCCCCCGAACTTTTCCACGCGGGTGGCCATCCTGCGCAAGCGGGCGATGCTCGACCGAGTTCCGCTCTCCGACGCGCACGTCTTGGACCTGATCGCAGAGCGAATTCAGGACAACATCCGCGCACTCGAGGGAGCGCTGATCCGAGTCGTGGCCTACCACTCGCTGACCGGCAGGCCGATCGACCTCGAGTTGGCGACGATGGTCCTGGACACGATGTATCCCCAGACGGTGGCCAAGCCAAAGCCCGGAACGGCCGCCATCCAGTCAGCCGTCGCTGGCTTCTATGAGGTCTCCGTGTCCGAGCTTGTCTCTCCCAGTCGGGCGGCCCGGGTGGCCTGGCCACGTCAGGTGGCGATCTACCTGACCCGACAGCTCACGTCGAGCTCGCTTCAGTCCATCGGCCAGGCTTTCGGCAACCGCAATCACGCGACGATCACGCACGCCTGCAAACGCGTGGCCGAGCGCGCCGCCAACGATCACGATGTCAACAGCGACCTCGAGCGCCTCACCGACACAGTTCTCTCTGTCTGAGAACGACCGCAGCTGTTGACAAACTTATCCGTTCGCCAGACAGGCTACTGCGGACAACTTGGCCGCAATCTGCGAATCATTGAGCAGTTCTCCACAAACCCCCTTCAACCTATGACTACTGAATCCTCCTAAGGTGATAGGTCCATGAAGATCACAGTTGATCGCGAGGCCTTTCTGGGCCAGCTTCAGATGGTCTCCAGGGTGGCCTCCACTCGCAGCGCGATCCAGGCGCTCTCAGGCGTCCAACTCCTCGCCTCTGAGGAGGCATGCGAGCTTCGGGCCACCGACATCGACGTCAGCCTCCGAGTCCCGGTGACCGCAGAGATCGTCAGACCGGGGAGCATCGTCCTTCCTGCCCGACTATTGCTGGACGTGGCGCGGTCGCTCCCGGCGGCCGAAGCGTCACTCGAGCTGCGGCCGGCAGAGCAAGACGTCGAGCTGATTTCGGGGAGCGCGACCTTCCACATCCGGACGCTCCGGTCGGAGGACTTTCCACCCTTCCCGGATCCCGATCCCAGCTCGGCCGTGTCGATGCCGGTCGAGTCGTTCATTCAGACGGCGACGAAGGTGGCGGGCTCGGCCTCGCGTGATGAGACTCGGCCCGTCCTGACCGGCATCCTGGTCTCGGCCTCGGACCAGGAGCTGTCGATGGTGGCCACCGATTCCTACCGGCTGAGCGTCAAGGAGACCAAGCTGGCCTCCTCGCTCAGCTCCTCGTTTGAGGTCAACGTCCCGGCCCGCGCCCTGCAGGAGCTGGCCCGCCTGGGGGCCGGCGGAGGCGGCGACGAGTTGGCCATCAACGTGCTGCAGAACCAGGTTGTGTTCACGCTGGGCAAGGTGATCCTGTCCTCCCGCCTGATCGATGGCCAGTTCCCCAACTACCGCCAACTGCTCCCCGAGAGCTTTGAACACGAACTACGCCTCAGTGGGTCCGAACTGAGTGAGGTCGTCCGCCGAATCAGCCTCCTGGCCCAGAAGAATGCTCCTTTGCGGCTGGCGTTCGCCTCTGGCGAGCTCACCGTGTCGGCCCAAACGCCGGATGTCGGCGAGGCGCTGGAGTCACTACCGGTTGCTTTCCAGGGGGAGTCGCTCGAGATCGGCTTCAACCCGGAGTTTCTCCGCGCTGGGCTGGAGGCCGTCGAGGAGGGCGACCTACTGCTCAAACTCATCAGCCCCCTGCGACCCGGTCTGATCGAGTCCGCTGACGGCGATGGGTTCCGGTACCTGATCATGCCGATCAGGTTGAACGTCTAGCGCGGAGGGCCGAGTGCGAGTCGCCGCCGTCAGCCTGCGTGACTTTCGCAGCTACGGTGAGGCGCGGGTGGCATTGGGGGAGGGCCTCACGGTCATCACCGGGCCCAACGGCGCGGGCAAGACGAACCTATTGGAGGCGATCTACTTCGGCTGCACCGGCCGCTCGTGCCGGACGACCACCGAACGCGAGGTCGTCAGATGGACGGCGCCGTTGGCGCGGGTGGTTGTGGATGTCCTGGCCGAGGATGGTCCGCACGAACTGGCGGTGGCCTTCGTCCCTGGCGAACCGAAGCGAATGCGGGTCGATGGTGCGTCCGTGGAGCGGCTGTTGGATGTTGAGGTACGGCCACTGGTCAGCGTGTTCCTGCCTGACCGTCTCGAGCTGGTAAAGGGCCCACCGGCGTTGCGCCGGGCCCACCTGGACCAGCTCGTCGCGGCGCTCTGGCCGGCCCGGGTTCCCACCCGCCGGGCCTACGCCCAGACTCTGGCTCAGCGCAACGCCCTGATCTCCCAGATCCGCTCAGGCCGCGGATCGCGCGGCCTGCTGTCAACGTGGGACCAGCAGCTGGCTGGCCACGGGGTCGCTCTGATGGCCGACCGGTCGGCCGCCGTCGAGGTGATCGCGGATGGCTTCACCCGGATTGCCGGCGAGCTCGGGCTGGAGGCGGCGCCCAGCGTGACCTACCGGCCGCGGTCGCGGGCTGCGACGGCGGCGGAATTGGCCGCGGAGCTGGCCGAGCGGGTGGACAGTGACCTGCAGCGCGGTTTCACCAGACACGGTCCGCACCGGGATGACCTGCTCCTGGCTCACGAGAGCCGCGAGCTGCGGATCTACGGATCACAGGGCCAGCAGCGCGTGGCCTTGCTGTCACTGCTCCTGGCTGAGCGAGAGTCGCTGGCGGCGCTCCGTGATGCCGCGCCGCTGATGCTGCTCGACGATGTGATGAGCGAACTCGACGGCGATCGTCGACTGGCCCTCACCATGCTGCTCCGCGAGGGTGGCCAGGCGGTCATCACGACGACGGACGTCGAGCACGTGCCTGGCGCCGGCGATCCGGGAGTGACCCGAATCGCCGTCGCCGACGCCCAACCGCTTCAGGTGGCGGTACCTTCGGCGTGACCAGCTACCGCCGCTCGCCCCGGTCGCTGGCCCCGGCTCTGGAGGCCCTGCGCGACGCCGTGGCCCCGGCCACGCTGCTGGCCGAGATCCAGCGCGCCTGGCCCGAGGCGGTGGGCCCGGCGATCGCCGCCGAGGCGGTTCCGACCAGGGAGCGGGCCGGCATTCTCACGGTCTCCTGCTCGGCCTCGGTGTGGGCCCAGGAGCTCGATCTGATGGCTCCAACGATCCTCTCACGCCTCAATGAGCTGCTCGACGGAGCCGCTGTGGCGCGGCTGCGCTGCGTGGCTGTCTGAGGCCTCTGCCAGAGCCTTCTTAGGGCCACCTAACTGTCATGTCCGCAGGAGACTTTGTAACGGGACCGCCACAACCTGTTACGGAGCCCTCAATCTTGCCAGTTTGCAGGGAAATCGCCCAGCCGTAAGGGGAGGTTTCCGGGGGTCGGTCTGCTATCCTTGTGTGCACCAATTACGGACGCCCCGGTGCGCCTTCGAGGGCGCGGTCCCCGGGGCGTCTGAATGTCATTCGGAGGATCGTTGGCCGACCACGGCGGCGCCAAGCGCGCAGAGAAAGAACCCAGTTATGACGCTCAGGACATCACGGTGCTGGAGGGCCTCGAGGCCGTCCGCCGCCGGCCTGGCATGTACATCGGGTCGACGGGCCCGCGCGGTCTTCATCACCTGGTCTATGAGGTCGTAGACAACTCGGTTGACGAAGCGCTGGCCGACCGCTGCGACGCGGTCTCAATCGTCATCCACCCGGACAACCGCGTGACGGTCACCGACAACGGCGCCGGCATCCCCGTGGGAATCATGGAGAAGGAAAAGCGACCGGCGGTCGAGGTCGTGCTCACGGTCCTACACGCCGGCGGGAAGTTCGGCGAGGGGGGTGGCTACAAGGTATCTGGCGGTCTCCATGGCGTCGGAGTGTCGGTGGTCAACGCGCTGTCCGAGCGCCTCGACGTGGAGATCAAGCGCGACGGGTTCAGCTGGACCCAGACCTACGAACGGGGAACCCCGCTGGCCGACCTGGAGAAGGGCGCGGCCACGAAGGAGACGGGGACCACGATCACCTTCCTCCCCGACGCCGACATCTTCGAGTCGCTGGATTTCGACTTCAACACGCTCGAGGAGCGGATGCGGGACACGGCGTTCCTGACCCGGGGCTTCAAGATCACGCTGGTGGACGAGCGGGGAGAGGGCCACAGGGCCGAGTTCCAGTACGACGGCGGGATCATCGACTTCGTCGCGTACTTGAACCGCAACAAGGAGCCGATCCACAAGAAGGTCGTCTCATTCGAAGGCGAGAGTGATGAGGGCGCCGTCGAGGTGGCGATGCAGTGGAACTCCTCCTACCAGGAGTCGGTCTTCTCATTTGCCAACAACATCAACACGCACGAGGGCGGCTCGCATCTGAGCGGCTTCCGGTCCGCGCTCACGGGCGTGCTCAACAAGTACGCGCGCGACAAGGGCTTCCTCAAGGAGAAGGACGAGAACCTCCAGGGCGAGGACGTAC
This sequence comes from Solirubrobacteraceae bacterium, assembly GCA_036490975.1. Taxonomy (GTDB): domain Bacteria; phylum Actinomycetota; class Thermoleophilia; order Solirubrobacterales; family Solirubrobacteraceae; genus Palsa-465. Next base: position 113,088 of record DASXCS010000048.1, on the reverse strand, counting down.
GTGAGGGGTTGACTGCCGTGATCTCGGCCAAGCTGACCGATCCCCAGTTCGAGGGGCAGACGAAGACCAAGCTCGGTAACCCCGGGATGGCCGGGTTTGTGCAGTCGATCGTCAATGCCCGGCTGGCCGAATTCCTGGAGGAGAACCCGAAGGACGCGCGAGCGGTGATCGGCAAGGCCGTGCAGGCGGCTCAGGCGCGAAACGCCGCGCGCAAGGCCCGGGACCTGACCCGGCGGAAGTCGGCCCTTGAGAACTCCACCCTGCCGGGCAAGCTCTCAGACTGCTCGGTCAAGGACCCGGCGCTCGCCGAGCTGTTCGTGGTCGAGGGCGACTCGGCCGGTGGCTCGGCGGTCGACGCACGCGATCGCAACACCCAGGCGATCCTTCCCCTGCGGGGGAAGATCCTCAACGTCGAGAAGTCCCGCATCGACAAGGTGCTGGCCAACACGGAGGTCCAGGCTCTGATCACGGCGATCGGAACCGGGGTCCGGGACGAATTCGACATCGAGAAGGCCCGGTACCACAAGGTCGTTCTGCTCACCGACGCCGACGTGGACGGCGCGCACATCCGCACGCTCGCCCTGACCCTGCTGTTCCGTGAGATGCAGCCCCTGATCGAGGCGGGTTACGTGTACATCGCCAAGCCGCCGCTGTACCGGCTGACCCGCGGCCAGAAGCATCGCTACCTCGAACGCGAGTCGGAGCTGGAGGAGATCCTGCTCGGTGACAAGTTCGAGAAGATCGAGGTCTACGACCGGTACGCCAAGCAGTTCAAGCTGACCGACAGCCGCTGGAAGCGTTTCTGCCGGCTGCTCAAGCAATACGACGGCTGGGCCTCTGCGCTGCGGGCCGCCCATGGCCACAGCGTGATCGAGTTCGTCCAGCAGGCGCGGCTGCTCGACGAGGAGATCACTGACGTCGAATCACTCCTGCGCCATGTGAGCAAGAACGGTCAGAACGGCGAGGGCGGTCACGCGTACTCGGTTGAGCTGATCGCCGAGACAGGCGAGGAACTGGTGATGAGGACGGTCGAGACCAAGACCGGTCTGGCCACCACCCACCGCATCCGCCGGACCACCCTGGACGCCCACGAGTACCGCCGGCTGGCCGACGTGCACCGTGAGCTGGCCGAGCTCGCCGGGACCCCTCCGTTTGAGGTCAAGCTCGGGGAGACACGCCGAGAGGGGGCCTCGTTCGAGGCGCTGCGCAACGCCATTCTGAGCGTGGCTCAGCGGGGGATCGAGTACTACCGGTTCAAGGGACTTGGGGAGATGGACTCCGACGAGCTGCGGGACACGACGATGGATCCGGCCAGCCGAACCCTGGTTCGGGTCACGATGGAGGATGCGGCCTCGGCCGATCTCGTGTTCTCAATGCTGATGGGCGACCAGGTCGAGCCCCGTCGCGAGTTCATAGAAGAGAACGCCCGCCTCGTGAGCAACCTCGATGTGTAGGAGGACCTGATGGCCACGATGGACACCATCGGTGGCGGCAACATCGAGCCCCGCGGGCTCGAGGAGGAGATGCGCTCGGCGTATCTGGACTACGCCATGTCGGTCATCGTCGGCCGAGCGCTGCCCAGCGTCGAGGATGGCCTGAAGCCGGTTCACCGTCGCGTGCTGCACGTCATGAATGAGATGGGCCTGCGGCCCAGCAACAACCGCAAGCACGTCAAGTGCGCCCAAATCGTGGGCGAGGTCATGGGCAAGTACCACCCTCACGGCGACAGCGCCATCTACGACGCGCTCGTCCGCCTGGTTCAGGACTTCTCGATGCGCTATCCGCTGGTCGACGGCCACGGAAACTTCGGCAACATCGACGGCTGGTCCGCAGCCGCGATGAGGTATTGCGTCACCGGCGACACCCGGGTAGCCACGCCGAACGGGACCATCCGGATCGACGACCTGGTGCCCGGGATCGAGCCGAACAGCGAGGCGGAGGTCTCCGTCGACGTCCTTGACCGCCTGGCCCGACCGGTATCGGCGTCCAAGGTCTTCCACTCAGGTGAGCACCCGACGCTAAGGCTCCGCACCCGCGAGGGCTACGAGCTCAGCGGCACACGCAACCATCCGGTGCTGTCCATGGTGAACATGGCCGGCGTCCCGCTGTTGATGTGGAAGTTGCTCGAGGAGATCAAGCCCGGCGATCGCGTACTGCTCTCGCGAACACATCGTCCTTCTGCCGGCGAGCTTTCTGACGCAGAGTGCCGGACTGCATTTCTCTTGGGTGCGTTTGTGGCCGAGGGCTGGGTCAGCGAGCGTCGTGCTGGTTTCAACAACATCGACCGGCAGTTCTTCGATCGGGTGGTCGAGGCCTATGACGAGGTGGTGGGTGGGCGCCGGTATCTGTCGGAGCGTGTGATCGCCTCTGGCAGCAGACTGCTCGAGCTTGACATTCACAACCTTGGCGCTCTGAAGGACAGTCCACTTGGATGTCTGCTCGGCGTCGCCAGCGCACGGAAGTGGGTTCCCGAGTACATCTGGCGCGGCCGCCCAGAGCTCAAGCGCGTCTTCCTCCAGGCTCTCTTTACCGGTGACGGCTCGTGTTCGCTGCTGCCGCGAGCCACGATTCAGGTGTCCTATTCGACGTACAGCGACCAACTGGCGCGGGACGTACAGCTCCTGCTGCTCGAGTTCGGGGTGGTCGGCCGGCTATGTCGTTATGACCACGGCGAGATCAAGGTCGTCATCACCAACCGTCGGGATGCGCAGTTGTTCGCCGAGAGGGTTGGCTTCGTCGGTGACAAGCAGCGCAAGCTCCGGGTGGCACTGGCGGCGATCCCGATGACCAGCCGAGCCCTGAGCCGCGATCACGTGCCATTCATCGCCGACTACGCGCGCTCCGAGGGCAGCTCGGGCGCCGACCATTACTGGCTGACGCGTCACAACATCGACCGCGTGGAGCGCTGGGAGCGTGACGGCACCGCGATCATGGAGCGGATCGCCTCCGAGGAGGTCCGGTCGGTGATCGAGCCGCTGGTCACCGGCGACTACTACTACGCCGAGGTTGCGTCAGTTCAGGAGGCGGGAGTCCAGGCCGTCTACTCGGTCAAGGTGGAGACGGATGACCACTCCTTCCTGACGAACGGATTCGTAAGCCACAACACCGAGGCGCGCCTGGCGCGCCTGGCCGAGGAGATGCTCCGGGACATCGACCAGGACACGGTCGACTTCTCACCCACCTATGACGGTGGGCGCCAGGAGCCGGTCGTGCTTCCATCGCGCTTCCCCAACCTGCTCGTCAATGGCAGCTCCGGCATCGCGGTCGGCATGGCGACGAACATTCCGCCGCACAACCTGAGGGAGGTCATCGCCGGGACGCTGGCCTACATCGACGACCCGGACCTTGACGTCGAGGGTCTGATGAAGCACATCAAGGGGCCGGACTTCCCGACAGCGGGCACGATCCTGGGCCGGGAGGGAATCAGGGACGCGTACGCCACGGGCCGGGGGCGCGTCCGGATCCAGGCCAAGGCGCACATCGAGCCGATTGGCCAGGGCAAGGAGGCGATCATCGTCACCGAGCTGCCGTATCAGGTGCGCAAGGGTGGCGATGGCGGACTGATCCTGAAGATCCGCGACCTGGTACTGGATAAGAAGATCCCTGAGATCACCGACCTGCGTGACGAGTCGGACCGCAACGGGATGCGGATCGTGATCGAGCTCAAGCGCGACGCGATCCCCAAGGTCGTCCTCAACAAGCTCTACAAGCACACGCCCATGCAGGCCACCTTCGGGGTGAACATGGTCGCGCTGGTGGACAACGTCCCGCGCACGCTCTCGCTGCGGGAGGCGATCGGGCACTACGTCGACCACCAGCGTGAGGTCGTCATCCGTCGCGCGAAGTACGAGCTGCGCCGCTCCGAGGACCAGGCGCACGTGCTCGAGGGATACCTGACCGCGCTGGATCACCTGGATGAGGTGATCGCTCTGATCCGCGGATCACGCGATCCTGAGGCGGCCCGCGCCGGGCTGGTCGAGCGCTTCGAGCTGACGGTGGTGCAGGCCCAGGCGATTCTCCAGCTGACATTGAGCCGGCTGACCGCGCTGGAGGCGGACAAGATCAAGCAGCAGTACAAGGACCTGATGGAGCGGATCAAGGAGCTGCGGGAACTCCTCGGAGATGAGTCCAGGGTCAATGCCCTGATCAAGGAGGAGCTCCAGGAGATTTCGGACGCCTACGGCGATGACCGGCGCACGGAGATCACGCATGCCGAGGGCGAGATCGACATCGAGGACCTGATCGCCGATCAGCAGATGGTCATCTCGATCACCCACTCGGGCTACATCAAGTCGCTTCCGTTGTCCACCTACCGCCAGCAGCGCCGCGGCGGCGTCGGCATCTCCGGTGGAGACATGAAGGACGACGACTACATCGAGCACCTCTTCGTGTGCTCGACCCACGACTACCTGCTGTTCTTCACCAACCGGGGTAAGGTCTACCGCTCCAAGGTGTACGAGCTGCCCGAGGCCTCGCGCACGGCCCGTGGCCGGGCCCTGGTCAACCTGCTGCCCCTACGCGAGGGCGAGCGGGTCCAGTCCGTTCTCTCGACCCGGGACTTCAATGAGGGCAGGTACCTGGTCTTCGCCACCCGCAAGGGCATGATCAAGAAGACCGAGTTCGGCGCCTACAACACTCCGATCAAGGCCGACGGGATCATCGCCATCAACATCCGCGATGACGACGAGCTGATCGCCGTGCGTCGCACCAGCGGCAATGACGACATCATCATGGTCTCCCGCTCGGGGCAGGCGGCGCGGTTCAGCGAAAGCGCGGCCCGGTCGATGGGGCGTGACACGAGCGGCGTCCGCGGGATGAACGTCTCCCAGAAGGGCAATGCCGTGCTGGCCATGGACGTCGCCCGGGAGGACGAGGAGCTGCTCGTGGTCACCGAGAACGGCTACGGCAAGCGGACTCCGATCTCCGACTACCCCGTCAAGGGACGGGCCACGATGGGCGTCAGGACGATCCAGCTGACCGAGAACAAGGGCCAGCTGGCAGGGGCACTGGTCGTGCGCGAGCATCACGAGCTCGTCTTCATCTCCCAGAACGGAATGGTGCAGCGGACGTCCGTCCGGGGCATCAACCGCTACGGCCGCGCCTCGCAGGGCGTCCGGCTGATGAACCTGCGTGACGACGATCAGGTCAGTGCCGTCGCCCTGGTGGTCGAGTCGGAGGCTGAGACGGCGGCCCAGGTGATTGAAGACGAATCCGCGCCCAGCGCCGACCCCGAGGCGACTTCGGATACCGACGGCGCTCGCGACGCCAACGACGACCCCGACGATGAGCTGACTCCGGACGACGACGCTTCGGACGGCGAGTAGCGCTACTTCCTCACGGCCGGCGAGTCAGAGCCGTGAATCTCATGAAGGATCGCCTCGGCGGCGGTCAGGGCGTCCCGCTCAGAACGAGGACCTGGACGATCGAGGAACCAATGGCGGTGGACGCTGGCGAGCCAATCGCCTTCACCGACCGGGATCAGGCCGAAACGGCTGATCGTGCGCTGTTCGCCGACCTGGTCTGAGTACAGGAGCTCGATCGAGATCGGCTCGCCGGAGTCGATCGCCTCCGCCACGCCGATGAATGTTTCGTCGTTGGGGTCGCGGAGCGCTCCCTGCCACATGCCCACGTCCCCAGCGGGGATGTACAGGTCGCGAGTCTGGAGCCGGAAATCGGCCTCGGGCGCGTGGGTCGGCGCCCGGCCGGTGGTGCGGAGCGTGGGAGAGACGAACCAGCCCTGGCAGACGCCGATCCCCGCCCCCACGTTGCGCAGGCTGATCGCCAGGTAGATCCTGTCGCCGTCGCGTTCGACCACGCCTCGCCCGCCGTCAGCTCGGACCCAGCGGCCCTCGTAGAACATCAGCTTCTGAGCCGGGTCATCCATGCGAGAGGGAGCCAGAACGGGCTGGCGCTGCTCCTGAAGCGCGATCTCGGCGATCCGGGCTGAGCGGTGGGCTGAGCGCACCGAGGCGAATGTCGCGATCGCCAGCACAAGGGTTCCGCCCGCCGTGGCCAGCGATGAGATCGTCGCCCAGTCGGTGGCCAGCGGGAGCATGGTCAGGAGGTGTCTCACCGCCGCTGGGCCCGGGCCAGGTAGCCGCTGCGGCCCGGCGCGCGCACCTCAACCTCAGCGAAGCCGGCGCTCCGGAACATGCCCTCGATGTCCTGGCGGCTGTAGTTGAAGATCGGACAGTCGCCGATCCACTCGTAGCGCACCTTGCGGATCGGCCCTTTCACCAGCGACCAGGTGGGAAACGAGCCGACCACGGCACCTCCTGGGGCGCAGTGCTCGAACATCCGCGCCACGAAGGCCTCGGGGTTGGGCAGGTAGTCGAACAGGCCCACAGCCAGGACGACGTCAAACGCCCCGTCGATCGGAGCGGTCAGGAAGTCGTCCCTGATCAGGGTGACACGCTGATCGAATCGCGCCAGCCGGGCCCGCGCCAACTCCACCATCGGGGCCGAGAAGTCGATCCCCACATAGCGCGACGCTCCCGCCGCAAGCACGAACTCTCCAATTCTTCCCGACCCGCAGCCCACATCCAGGACGCTGGGCTGGGAGCGCGACTGAACCGTCTCAACCGCAAGTTGCCGGCGCCGGAACAGTCCGGGCCGCAGAAGCCGGACCAGCGGCCGCTCGTCCTCGTACAGATCGTCGAACTGGAGCGCTCTGTCCGTGAAGCGCTTACGAACGCGCTGGGGTGCCGTCGGTGAGGCGGGCATGCGCCTCACGATACGTGATCAGCGAATGCGTTCTGGACACCGCTCGGAGCACGTCGGCCGTCCTGCGCCGGGCCAGGTTTCGCTGCGCGCTGCGGTAGGCGGCGCGGAGACGTTGGCCGGGCGGGGCGTTGGCCGGGAGGCCGGCCCGCAGCGGCCTCGGGTCCACCTCCTGCGGGTGGAGGTAGAGCCCGGCCATGGGCTCGGCCCGCTGGAGCGCACGCAGGATCAGTCCCGTCGGCATCAGCGCCCAGTACGAGGCTCCGCCCACCGGGACGGGACCGAGGCCGGCCTGCCAGACCGCGATCGGAAACTCCCATAGCGTGCCGCCGGCCACATGCATCCGGTGGGGTCGCCCGGTGGCCGCCCGGATCCGGCCCCGCAGTCGCGGTGAGTCATGCTGGCTCGAGTCGTAGGCAAAGCCCTCCTGGGCCAGAACCTCATACGCCCAGGGGCACCCCTGAGTGATGGAGAATGCCGGTGCGCGGTAGCCCACGGGCACGTGGCCGGTCACGTCCGCAATCGTCGTTCTGGCTGCGCGAAGATCGGTGACGAACTCCGCCCGTGTCTGCGTGTGCACGGGAGTGTGGTTATCGCCGTGACAGGCGATTTCGTGCCCCTCCACCGCGATCCGCCTGACCAGGACCGGGTACGTGCGCGCCGCTAGGCCAAGGATGAAGAACGTGGCCCGGACCCCGAGCTCGTCGAACAGCGCCAGCAGCACCTCGGTCTGGCGCTCGAGCGCCGGCCCGGCCCGGTCCCAGTCGGTCACCCCGACCCTCCGACGCACCAGCTGATGCCAATCCTCAAAGTCCACGCTGAGCAGCAGCGGCTGTGCCTCGGCCGGGGCTCGCATCTGCCGGAGAGTGCCAGCTGGATGACGCGCGCGCTCCCCGCCTGGACCCGCTGGCGCGTCCCGCGCGTTCGCTAAGCTCAGCATCACCAGAGAAAGGAGGTGGTCCGTCTGTCTGACTCTTTATGCGGGACCCTGGAGGTGTCCGGCCGCTAGGTCGGAAGGCTGGCCCCGCTTAGCGGAGTTCCAACCGAGACACCGCCGGGGCGAGTGCCGGGAGTAGTCCCACCGGCGTGACCAACTCGCACCGGCTCAGGGCAGCAAATAAGTAGTACGCGGAGGGCGCCGTTGTCGACGGCGCCCTCCGTGGTTAACGACTCCTCGCGGAAAGCCCGCGGAGTTAGCCCCGATGACCAGGCAGGTTGGGGTTGGCCGGGGGTGTGGCAGGAACCGCGATGTTCCATGAGAACGGCGCCTGCGCCAGCAGCGACGACGGTATCTCGTTGCAGCTCAGGCTCTGGTCGAGCGTGGAGATGGCGCCCACATTGAACGCCTCGCAGTTGGCGTAGACCGACACCGTTCCGGTACCGGCGGCGAATGTGCCGCTGTTCACCAGGACCGTCTGACAGGTCACCCTGAGCGAGGCTCCGGGCGAGAGGGAGAAGCCATTGCCCACATTGCCCTGGGGAGCGACGCAGGTCACCGCGGGTCCCCCGCCCGGTCCCGGATCCCAGGCGACGACGAGATTGGTCATCGTCGCGCTCGAGCAACTGCTGATCGTGGTGTCCAGGTTGTTATTGACGAACGTCCTGGTGATCCCCACCGACGAAGGCGTGATCGAAGCGCACGGATTGCTGGACAGCGGCGGAGGAGGAGTGCCGCCACCGCCGCCACTGGTGCCACCGCCGCCGGTGCCAGTGCCACCGCCACTTGCCAGCGCCCCGGGTGCGGCCGCGATCAGCGCGAACGCAAGCGTGGCGGCTAATGCCTTGCCCGGATAAAGCCCAAGCCGTCTCCTCATCTCGAATCCCTTCGGTCGGTCGCTTGAGCGCGACGATTTCCACATAGGCCTCCAGACATCAAGAGACGCAGCGCGCGGCGGTTTCCTTCCCGGTGGGCGGTGCCCGCTGGAGGGTCCGCGTCACTACCCGCAGGCGCGCACTGCGCACTGCGCACTGCTCGCCGCCGCCTATGCCGCGAGGTACTGCTGCCAGGCCACCGGGATCGTCGGGCTGGCCACGCGGATGAACACGTGGGGGTTGGGTGTGCGAGGTTGCCGGTGCAGCCGCATGCCGACCTGTCGCGGGAGCAGGTCGCCCTTGCGCCGGTTGCACGGTGCACACGAGGCGACGATGTTGTCCCAGTTCGATCCGCCGCCCTTGGATTTCGGGATCACGTGGTCGACGGTCAGGTTGGCCCGGGACCCGCAGTACTGACAGGTCCACTCGTCCCGCGCGAAGACCGCCCGCCTGGTGATCTTGCGCCGGTGCGTGTCCCGCGGGATCCGGACGTAGGTGACCAGCCGGATCACAGTCGGTCGCTCCATCGAGCTGCTGGGCGAACGCAGCCGCCATTCGGAGTGCTCGATCACCTCGGCCTTGTCCTTGAGCAGGAGCACGACTGCACGCTTCACCGTGCAGACATTGATTGGCTCAAACGTCGCGTTCAGCACGAGCACCCGCCCACCCTCACGTCCGCGCCGCTGGTGCTCGACTTGCGGCACGGACCCCGTTGGGGCTGGTGCTGATACGGCCATGGTTGCCGCGCAGTGTAGCGGTGCGGTGCGGTGGATCTGCTCGGTTATCGCCCGCGCCCATTGGGGATCGCGGCCTCCGGCCCCCGCGCCGCCGCTCCTCACCCCGCGGCCGGAAACGAGCCCAAGATCCGCAGCACCTCCACGTGTCCTCGGAGGCCCTCGAGCGCGCCGCCAACATCTGACTCGGTGACGCGACCCTCCAGATCGACGAAGAACATGTAGTGCCCCAGGCCCTGCTTGCGGGGGCGGGATTCGATCCGGGTCAGATTGATCTGCGCCGCCGAGAGCTCCGTCATGCAGCCAACGAGCCAGCCCGGGCCATCATCTCCGAGGCCCCAGAACACGATCGCCGTCTTCCACGGCCCGATCACGGGCTCAGTCCGACCCGGGATACCAGGCGGGCAGCCCACTGGGCCGAGCCAGACGAACCTGGTCTCATTCTCAGGCACGTCCTCGACTCCCTGGCGCAGGATCCTGCACCCGTATTGCTCGGCGGCCATCCGGTTTCCGAGGGCGGCCCACGATCCATCGTGCTCGGCCACGGTTCGGACAGCCTCGGCGGTCGAGCTTCCCACCAGAACCTGGGCGTGTCCCAGCCGGCCCCGGAGAAAGCGGGCGCACTGGGCTGTGGCCTGGGGATGAGAGATCACGGCGTCGATCTCGCTCAGCTCCAGGTCGGTCCGGGCGATCAGGCAATGACTGATTGGGTGGACAACCTCGGCCACGATCGCCACGTCCTCGGTCTCCATCGCCAGCGCGTCGAGCGTGGCGTTGACCGAGCCCTCCAGGGAGTTCTCGATCGGGACCAGGGCCCGCGCCACCTCTCCGTGGTGGACGGCCATGACCGTGTCGTAGATCGTGGGCAGCGGGACCAGCTCGAGCGACTTCACCGCGGCGGAGGCCATCAGGGCCTCGTGGGTGAAGGTGCCCTCCGGCCCGAAGTAGCCGACCCGCATCAGCGCTGGCCGGCGGCTAGCCCGGGACTTGGTCTGAGTGGTCGCCGCCGCCGAATGCCAGCCGTATGGCCTCATTCTCCTCGGGAGAGAGCTCGAACTCCGGCTGGCCGTTGCGGATCTGCTTGGCGTACAGACGCGCTTGGTCGCGGTGGTGGATCGAGGACAGAACGAGCCCCGACCGATGCGCGTCCAGCAGCGCTATTGAGGTGGACTGCTGACCGGACATCTCTCCGTAGGCGTCGTAGCGGATCAGCGCGCGGTAGGCCACGGTGCCGTCGAGCCGCTGCTCGGCCACCCCCAGCCGTCCGTTGAGCTTCTCGGCCGCGTCCTGGACGTAGTCGTAGAGCGTCTCGAACTGCTGCTGGAGAGCGGCCGCGTGTCCAACCAGGTCGAGGTTGCCCTCCCCGAGCACGGTCTGCTGGGCCGCCCGCACCCGGCGCAGCTTGAGCGCCAGGACCAGGCAGGAAACCAGCGCCACGGCCGCCACGGCGGCGCCGGCCAGGGCCACGATGCCCACGGTGCTGTGCAGACTGGTCACGCCGGGAAGCATAGGCGGCGGCCTCCCGGCATACCCCGAGGGTGGCCAGCGGCCCGCCTACTGGAACGTGACCGAGAAGGTGAGCTTGTTGTTGGAGGTGTTCTTCTCACCCGGCACGGGCAGGATCTCGGCCGTCACCTTGTAGGCGCCCGGGGGCGGCGACGAGCTGAGCGTGACCTTGCACGTATACGTTTGCCCGGGAGAGGTCTCTGGGACCGAGGAGGTCCCGGAGATGCCGGCGCCGCTGACTGTCGCCCTGCAGCCGACGTTCGTCTCCTTGTTCTGGCCGCTGTTGATGAAGCTGAACTCGAAGATTGGCGCCGGCTGGGCGGGGATCGTGTTCGTCGAGCCTGTCTGGAGCGTCGATCCGCCCACGCTGACGGAGTCGAGTTTGCTCCCGTGCGTTCCCGGCGCGATCTTGCCCGGCGATGTCGGTGTGGTGGGTGCCCGCAGCTCGGTGGCGACGAACGAAGGGGTGAGCCACTGGAGGTTGGGCAGGAACTGTCCGGTCTGGATCGGTTCGCCGCCCGAACCACCCACCGCGATGTTCGCGTTCCGCAGTGCCTTGACGATCATCGGCAGCGTGTAGTCCTTGTAGAACACGTCAGACGCGTAGAAGCGGGCCATGTCCGCTGCGATCGAGGTGACCGAGCTGCTGCTGGTCTGAGCCTGGAGGGCCGAGGGCAGGTTGCCGGCTATCGCGGAGATGCCGTCGGCCCGCAGTTGGAACGTCCGCACCAGGTCCTGTTGGGCGCTCTGAAGCTGCCCAGGCGCGCTCAGGCTCTTGGCCTTCGCGAGCTCGTGGTCCGCACTGAGCCTGCTCTCATCGACCGAGCTCTGGAGATTGGCCGACGCCCCCGACCCCTGACTACCGGCCAGATTGCGGAAGAACTGGTCGCCTGTCTGGTTGGACGATGTCATCAGCGAGGACACGCTGACCGCGTAGTTGCGCAGGTCGTTGTTGGCCTGGCTGACCTGGCAGCTGTGCACGCCGACCACGATCAGAATCACCACCACGATCAGCGCGGCCAGGGCAACGCCCTGCCGGGCTCGGATCGCCTGGTTGGTGGGAGGCCTTCGCGGCCCCCCTCCCCGCCCACCCGCAGGCGGTCGACGCCCTCCCGAGCCGGGGCGACGCGGGCGAACTCGAGTGGATGGCTCTGCGCTGGGCTCCTCGACATCGTCGAAGAACGACAAAGTGCTGCTCCTTGGGCGCCTTTAGGAACGCCTCAGTATGACGGTGGGGTCGGTTGGAGGCGGTGAAGGTGATTGCGGACCGCGCAGGGATGGGGCGCAAGTCGTGGAAAAGCCCTCAAATGGGTGAGAGCCGCTCGTCTGCGCTTGGCAGAGTGATTCGAGCCGGCCACACGGCGCTGATCACGCCGTTTCCGGGTATCGATGAGGAATCGACCGGCTCGACGAACGGTGAGCGAACCGGCCGTGGTCTCGGAAGCACCGAGTCCACGATTCTGGCCCAAGGACGACCCGGACGCACGAGACAGCGCGAACTCGAGCCGGTGCTGGGCCGCTACCGACTGTGCCGGAGACTCGGGGCGGGCGGATTCGGGACGGTGTGGCTGGCCTGGGACGAGCGGCTGGAAAGGGACGTGGCCCTCAAGCTGCTACCCCGGGAACGGATCGCGTCGGGACGGTTTGAGCGCGAGGCGAGGGCGGCGGCCCGCCTCAACCATCCCGGCATCGTGGTCCTGTACGAGGCCGCCGTCGACGACCAGGGCGGATATCTGGTCTCGGAACTCGTGCGCGGGCACACGCTCAGCCGGTTGCTGGATGACGGCCGCCTATCCGATCGCGACGTCGTGAGCGCCGCCGTTGCCCTATCCGACGCACTCGAATACGCACATCGCCAGGGTGTTGTGCACCGGGATGTGAAGCCATCAAACGTCCTGATGCCAGACGCGCCAGCGACCGTCGCCGAGGTGGCCAAGCTGACCGACTTCGGGGTGGCCCGCCTGGTCGGAGGGGACAGCCTCACCCGAACGGGGGACGTAATCGGCACCAATGCGTACATGGCGCCCGAACAGGCGGCCGGTCGAGAGGCCGAGGCCGAGGCCGACCTGTACTCCCTGGCCCTGGTCGTCTATGAGGCGCTCACCGGGGTCAACCCGGTCCGGGAGTACGTCCGGGGTGGGCGGCTGGGCGTGCATCTTCCAGCCCTCAGGCGGCACCGGCGCGACCTGCCTCGGGAACTGGCCTGCGCCGTGGATCTGGCGCTGCGACCCCGACCCAGGGAGCGGGGCACTGTGCCGGAGCTCCGGGATGCGCTGCTGGTGGCGCTCGGGGAGGTCGGCGATGAGCCCGGGGTGGTCACGCCATCGCGGGCGGGCCCGATGGCGCCGGCGGCGAGCCCGACGCTGACCCGGGCGCTCACCCCGCGCCCGGCACCGATGGCCACAGGCGGCCCAGCGAGCACTCGGACCACGGTTCGGGTCCTACACGGCGTGGGCCCTCTGGCCCGGTTCTTGGCGGCGATCTCGGCGGCCACGGCCACCGCCTGGTTTGCCGCCGGAGTCCTGTCGCCCTCCCCCGTGCTGCCGGCCGTAGCCGTACTGGTGACAGGATTGGCCGTCGCCGTGCTCCCCAGGATCGCCTGGTTGCTGCTGACCGTGTGCGCTGCGCTCCTGCTCGTGGCGCAGGGGAGCCCGGGTGGGGCGGTCGTCCTGCTGGTGGCCGTGATTCCGACGGTCGTCCTGCTGTTCCGCAGCCCGGGGCGATCTGCGCTACCCGCGGTGGTGCCCGCACTGGGGCTGATCGGGCTGGCCGGAGTGTGGCCTGCGTTGGCCGGCCGCGCCTGCACCGCCTGGGAGCGAGTGGTTCTGGGCGCCGCGGGCTGGCTGTGGCTGGTCGTGGGCGGCTTTCTGAGCGGCCAGATGACGTATGTCAGGCCTTCGCCGCCCATCCCGCCGCCCCGGATCTGGATGTCCTCACTGCCGGCGGCCGAGCACCAGGTCCTGCATCCGCTGCTGTATTCGGGGATCCTTGCCCCGGGCCTGGTCTGGGCCGCGGCGGCGCTCATCCTCCCGGTCATCGGCCGCGCCGGTCGGGCGCAGCGCAGGTCGGCCTGGGCGGCGAGAGGGGCGCTGCTGCTGGCCTGGGCGGGGGCGCTCGTGCTCCTGACCGCGGGGGTCCTGGCCGTCGCCGCGCCAAGCGCCACGATCCGCGTCGGGCCGGCGCTTTTGGGCACCTTTAGCGCCGCGTTAGCTGCCGGTTTGGGCTGGCCCCTGGTACCGCGCCGGCCCCGGGTCAGTGGCTCCGACGCCGGGCCGGGACTCGCGTAGCATGGAACCGCGCTGAGGGCCAGCATCCTGGCCCACCCCAGGCCGCGCGGGCCATGCCATGAGTGTTCTTCGGAGTATTGAGAGCAGGATCGCCGACCTCGTTGAAGGCACGTTCAGTCGTGCCTTCCGCTCCGAGGTGCGCCCGGTCGAGATCGCCCGGAAGCTGGCCCGCGAGATGGAGGAGCACAAATCCACCTCGCTGAACCGGATCTACGTGCCCCACGAATATCGGGTCTACCTGTCCCCTCGAGATCGTCAGCGGTTCGCTGGATATGAGACGTCGCTGACCGACGAGCTGGCCGGTTACCTGCTCGAACACGCTCGGCGTGAGGGGGTCACGCTGATGGCGCGCCCCGCGATCGTCTTCGAGACCGATGCCCGGCTGGGACTGGGTGAATTTGGAATCCAGGCCGGGACCGTCCGGCCAGCCGAGGACGAACCGGCAGCCGCTGACTCGGGGCGAACGATGGTCTACAGCACAGCTGGGCGACTGGCCGAGCCGCTTGAGGAGCGGGCCCGGAGCCGCGAGCAGACCGCGCTGCTGCTGCTGGACGGACGGCGACTGGTGGTTGGTCCGGCCGGAGTGACCCTGGGCCGCAGCCGCGAGTGCGACATCGTGCTTCAGGATCCCAACGTGTCCCGCAAACACGCCGAGGTCAGGCCCAGGGGAGGTTCGTGGGTGGTCCAGGATCTGGGCTCGACCAACGGCTCGCGCCTCAACGGGCGCTCGATCCAGGGTTCCGAGGTGGTCAAGCCCGGGGATCAGATTGAGGTCGGATCGACCCGCCTGACCTTCGAGCTCGAGTAGGCGTCCTCCCGTGCTCCAGCCCGCCTCGTTCGCGTTGAAGTTTGGCTTCCTGGCTGTTCTCTATCTGTTCCTGCTCTGGGTTGCGTGGAGTGTCCTGCGCGACGTCCGGCGCAGCCGCACCGGTGCCGTCGAGGAGTTCGAGCGAGACGGAGGGGCAACGGTCGCCCCGTCCGACGCCACCAGCATGTACGCCGCCGCCTCGCTCGGTGATCCCGACGGGATTGACGCCGGCGAACCGCGCCTGATGGTGGACCGGGCCCCGGGCCACCAGCCCGGGATGGCGTATGACCTGGTCGATTCGGTGACTCTGGGTCGCGGTGACGTGGAGATCCATCTCGAGGATCCATTCGCGTCCTCGCGGCATGCTCGGATCGCCAAGCAGGGCCACGTCGTGGTGATAGAGGACCTGGGCTCGACCAACGGCACCTACCTGAACGACGAGCCACTCAGTGGTCCGCAGCCACTGCATGCCGGCGACCGCATCCGGATCGGCGACTCCGAGTTCACCTACCAGCAATGATGCTGCGCGCGGTCGAGACAATCTGCCAGAGCGACACCGGCCGCCAGCGGCGGGAGAACGAGGACAGCGCATACGCGGCCTCCCCGCTGTTTGTGGTGGCCGACGGGATGGGCGGCGCCCAGGCCGGTGAGGTGGCCTCTCGGATTGCCATTGAGACCTTCCAGGGTGGCCTGGAAGGCGATGGCAGCCCGGAGGAGCGTCTGGCCGAACGGGTTCGAACGGCCAACCGGGTGATTCACGACCGCTCCCGGACTGAGGCCGGCCGTGAGGGAATGGGAACGACGCTCACCGCTGCCTACGTCGATGATTCTCAGCTGGCCATCGCCCACGTGGGGGACAGCCGGGCGTACCTGTTCCGGGACGGACAGCTGAGCCGGCTCACCCAGGATCATTCGCTCGTCGACGAGCTCGTCCGGCGGGGAAAGCTGACCGAGGAGCAGGCCGCCGAACATCCCCAGCGCTCGATCATCACGCGGGCGCTGGGCCCGGAACCGGACGTCGAGGTCGACACCTTCACCTACCCGGTGAAGGCCGGCGACGTCCTGCTGCTGTGCAGCGACGGGTTGACGTCAATGATCTCCGAGCAGGACGTGGCTCGCGTCCTGGCCTCCACAGAGGATCTGGATGAGGCCGCCCGGGCGCTCATCCAGGCGGCCAACGACGCCGGCGGCCGCGACAACATCACGGTCGTCCTGTTCCGCCTGGAGGAGGTGGGCGCGAGCCCGGACGGCGCCGGTGCGGTAGACCAGCCGACGACGATTGAGGGGCCACCGTCCGAGCCGCCGACCTCAGCCGGAGCCGCTCCGGCCCCCGAGGTGGCGGGTGCCTCTGCCGTGGCCGTCGCCCCCGGCCCAGCCGCTCGCATTCAGCCCCGAGGACCCGAAGCCGGGTCGACGGACACGCCGCTCCGGAGCAGACGGCGCGTCAAGCTGGTGGCGGCGCTGGTGGCCGTCCTGGCCGTGCTATTGCTGGTGGGGGGCGGTGGTTATCTGGCGACCCGCCAGCTGTACTTCATCGGCACGAACCCGCAGGGCATCGTGACCGTCTACCGCGGGCTGCCCTACAGCCTCCCGGCCGGCATCCCGTTGTATGAGACCTACTTCGAGTCCGGCGTACCGGCCTCGGTGGTGCCTCCGGATCGCCGTAGGCAGATCTTCAACAACGACCTGCGCTCGCAGTCCGATGCGGTCAAGCTGGTCCGGAGCATTGAGCTGGGGAGGGTGTCCAAATGACGGACTCCGGCGGTAGCGCAGAGGAGTCTGGGAGCGGGTCGTGAGATTGCGCAACCGCGAGCTGATCGGGCTGCTCCCGGCCACGCTGCTGCTGACGGCCGGATTTGCCGGCGTGTTCATCCAGCGCTCGAACCAACTCTCCAACGTCTCCCTGACCTACGGGGCGATCTTCCTCGGGCTGTGCTTGGCCGGGCACGTGGTCCTGCGGATGGCGCTGCCGAACGCCGATCCGTACATATTCCCGCTGGTGGCCGTGCTGGCCAGCTTCGGGATCGTGATGGTGTACAGGATCGACTCGACGCTGGCCCGCCAGCAGGCGCAGTGGGTCGTGCTCGGGCTGGTCCTGTTCGCGGCCACGATCGTCTTCCTGCGCGACTACCGCAAACTCGAGCGCTACCGGTACACGATCGTGGCGGTGTCGCTCGTACTGCTGGCCCTGCCCCGGCTCCCGGGAATTGGTTATCAGGCCAACGGGGCGTACCTGGGCATCCACGTGCCGGGTTTGCTCGTCTTCCAGCCCGTTGAGTTCGCCAAGATCGGGCTGGTCATATTCCTGGCCAGCTATCTCCGGGACGTCCGGCACGTCCTGGTCAGCGGGGGTCGGCGGGTCCTCGGGGTGACGTTCCCCCCGGTCAAGCACTTCGGGCCAATCATGGTGATCTGGGGACTGGCGATGGCGATCATGGTCGTGCTCAGCGACATGGGCTCATCGCTGATGCTCTACGGCGCGCTCCTGGCGATGCTGTATGTGGCCACGGGCCGTGCCTCATTCGCGGTGGTGGGGCTGATCGCCTTTGCCCTGGGGTCGTGGTACCTGGGCACGCACATCTCTCACGTCCACGCCCGCGTGGAGGACTGGCTGCACCCCTTCAACAACCACCTGTACAGCGCCAGCCTGGGCAGCTACCAGATCGCCAACGGGGTCTTCGCCCAGGCGGCGGGCGGTCTGTTTGGCCAGGGGTTCGGCCAGGCGATCCTCAATCTACCCGGGGGCGGCCCGCTGATACCCGCGCCCCAGACCGACATGATCTATGCGGTCATCACGTCCGAGCTCGGCCTGTTTGGCGGCGCGGCCGTACTCGTCGTCTATCTGCTGCTGGTGGCCCGCGGCCTGAAGGCGGCAGTGATGAGCCGAGACTCGTTCTCCGCCCTGCTGGCCACCGGTCTGAGCGCCATGTTCGCGATTCAGGTGTTCGTGATCGTCGGCGGCGTTACGCGCGTGATCCCGCTCACGGGCGTCACGCTGCCCTTCATCTCCTATGGCGGATCCTCGATCGTGGCCAACTTCGTGCTCGTGGCCCTCCTGCTGCTCGTATCCGACCGGGCCCGGAGGCCGATCGGACCATGAGGCCACAGATCGTCCGGCTGTTCGGCGTGTTCGTGTTCATGTTCGCGCTGCTGATCGTGTTCACCTCGCGCTGGACCGTGCTCGACGCCAGCAGTCTCCAGAACAACTCGCTCAACAAGCTGACCTTGATTGAGGATCTGCGGATCAAGCGGGGCCAGGTGCTGGCCGACGACGGGACCGTTCTGGCCCGCTCGGTGCGGGCGCCCGCCCAGACCTGGACGCGAACGTATCCTCAGGGTTCGCTGTTCGCCCAGCCCGTGGGGTACTCGATCGCCGCGCAGGGGAGCGCAGCGGGGCTGGAGCGCTCGGATAATCAGTACCTCCGCGGGCTCCGGGGCACGCTCGGCTCGATCTTTGGCCAGCTCTCCTCCCACCCGGTCGGGGATGACGTGTACACGACGCTCGACCCCAAGGGCCAGCGCGCTGCGGTGGCGGCGTTGGGCAGCCAGGCCGGGTCGGTGGTGGCCCTCGATCCGCGGACGGGCGCGGTCAAGGTCATGTATTCGACCCCGAGCTACAACCCGAACTACATCCCAGCTCACCTCGGCGCGTGCCGGTCGCCGGGCTGCTCGCTGCTCAACAAGGCCACCGGGGCCCACTACGCCCCGGGTTCCACATTCAAGATCGTCACGGCCACGGCGGCGATTGACAGCGGCCTGTACACGCCCAATTCGGTTATCAACGGCAACTCGCCCATCACAGTCTCAGGGGTGCCCCTCCAGAATGACGGCAACCAGAGCTGGGGCCCGCAGACATTCACCACGGCCATGATCAACTCGATCAACACGATCTTCGCCCAGGTGGCCGAGCGCGTGGGCCGGGCCAGGCTGGCCGCCTACATGAAGCGGTTCGGGTTCTACCGGCTGCCCCCGCTCGACTACCCGTCCGGCGAGATGCGCCCCAGCGACGTGTTCGGCTCAAATGGCAAGCTGCTCCCACCCGGCAGCGGGGATGAGGACATCGGACGAATCGGGATCGGCGAAGGAGGGGTCACAACGACGCCGCTACAGATGGCCATGGTGGCGGCGGCGGTGGCCAACGGCGGCAAGCTGATGACTCCCCGCCTCACCTCCCGAGTCGTCAACTCCGACGGCGTCACCCTCAGGACAATCCACCCCTCGGTCTACAGCCAGGTCATGAAGCCGTCCACCGCTCACGACGTCACGGACATGATGACCAAGGTGGTCGAGGAGGGGACCGGCCAGGCGGTCCAGCTGAGCGGAATCAGCGTGGCCGGCAAGACGGGTACGGCATCGATCGGGGCTCCCGGCTCGAATCTGACCCAGCCCTCGTTCGTGGCCTTCGCCCCGGCTCAGAATCCGAAGATCGCCATCGCCGTCACCATCGACCTGAGCCACGGCGGGTTCGGTGGCGAGGTCGCCGCTCCGATCGCCAAGGCCGTCCTTCAGGCGCTCTTGGCGGAGGCCCACTGACATGCCCGAGCTGGCCCCCGGGACAATGATCGATGGTCGCTACCGCGTCGTCTCTCGGCTGGGCAGCGGGGGGATGGCCGACGTGTTCCTGGCCGAGGATCAGCAGCTTCAGCGCAAGGTGGCGCTGAAGCTCCTGCACCATCGGTTCGCGGAGGATCCCGGATTTGTCGAGCGGTTCCGCCGCGAGGCCCACGCCGCGGCCGGGCTCCAGCACCCGAACGTGGTTGGCGTCTACGACCGGGGGGACTACGACGGCACGTACTACATCGCGATGGAGTACCTGTCCGGCCGGTCGCTCAAGCAACTGGTCCGCCAGGAGGCTCCCCTCGATCCGATCCGGGCCGTGGACATCGTGCTCCAGATCCTCAAGGCGGCGCGGTTCGCTCACCGGCACGGGGTCATCCATCGCGACCTCAAGCCACACAACGCGATCGTGGACGAGTCAGATCACGTCAAGGTGACGGACTTTGGGATCGCCCGCGCCGGCGCGTCCGACATGACCGAGACCGGGTCGATCATGGGCACGGCGCAGTACCTGTCCCCCGAGCAGGCCCAGGGCCATGCCGTGAGTGAGACCTCGGACCTCTACTCGGTGGGCGTGATCCTGTACGAGCTGTTGACCGGGCGGGTTCCATTCGATGCCGAGTCCGCGGTGACGATCGCCCTGAAGCACGTGTCCGAGGCCCCGACGCCCCCCACGCAGGTCAATCCCGCCGTCCCCCCGGCCCTCGAGGAGGTCGTGCTGTGGACTCTCAACAAGAATCCCGCCGACCGGCCCCGGACCGCCGATGAGCTGATCACCGCTCTGGAGGCCGCGCGGGCGGCGATCCTGGCCGGGCGGGCCGGCGAGCGCACGGCGGCGATGGCCGCAGTGGGGGGAGGCGTCATGCTGGGTGCTCCCGTCGATCCGCTGGCGCCCGTCCCGTCCGCGCCTCCGCCGGGCCCGCCCCTGGTGGGACCGCCGGTGGATGGCAATGGGGCCCCACCGCCCGACGGACTCGGTCCTTACGAGGAGGAGCGACGCGGGAGGCTGTGGTTGTGGCTGGCGCTGCTGCTGATTCTCCTCCTGGCCGGCGGCGGCGCCGCGGCCTACCTCCTGACCCGCGCCGACAAGGTCTCGGTACCCCCGGTCGTGGGCCAGCCGATCAGCACGGCTCGAACCATCCTGCAGAACGCCGGGTTCGTGGTCAACATCGTCCGGCAGCCCAGCCACAGGCCGGCCGGGATCGTGACCAATGAGATCCCCAACGGACGCAGCCAGGTCAAGCAGGGCTCGACGATCCAGCTGACCGTGTCCTCGGGCCCGGGCAACGTCCCGGTGCCGACCAACCTGATCGGGCAGACGCTGCCTGCGGTGAGAAAGATGCTCCAGCGACGTGGCCTCAGGCTGGGCACCGTGCTCCACCAATCCTCAAGCCAGTTCCCGCCGGGACAGGTCGTGGCCACGTCCCCGCAGCCGGGGCAGCAGGTGAAGATCGGCACGGCGGTTCAGGTGTCGCTGTCCACCGGAGTTGTCGTTCCCGACGTCACCGGGGAGAGCGAGTCCTCGGCCAAGTCCGATCTGCACAACGCCGGCTTCGAAACCATCCACACCACGATCCAGGCCTCGAGCACCAGGGCGGGAACCGTCATCGACCAGACCCCCTCGGGCGGCACGCATACCCTGCCCTCGTCGACCACGGTCGACCTCACGATCTCCCAGGGGCCGCCCAAGGTCTCGGTCCCGACGGTCACAGGGCAGAGCGCCAGTAGCGCGGCCGGCCAGCTTCAGGCCGACGGATTCCAGGTCGTCCAGAAGCGTCGGACCGTGACCGATCCGAGCCAGAACGGGATTGTGATCAGGCAGAATCCTGGCGGCGGCACGCCGCGCAAGAAGGGCAGCAAGGTCACGATCGTCGTGGGCCAGTTCTCGCAGACGACAACGACGGCCACGACCACCACCACGCCCACGACCACCACGACGTCGACCACCACGACCACGCCAGCCAAGCCTTGACGGCTCTGCCCGTCGTGGTGCTGGGGGGTGGCCGCTCCTCCGAGCACGAGGTCTCGTTGGCCTCGGCCCGGTCGATCGTCGAGGGTCTGCGCTCGGCTGGCCACGACCCCGTCTACGTGGAGGTGGGCCGCGACGGGGTCTGGCGCCGAGACGGACGGACGATCACTCTCCAGCCAGGGGCCGGCGTCGAAGGGGCGCAGGTCGTCTTCCCTGCCCTCCACGGGCCGTTTGGCGAGGACGGCACCCTTCAGGGCCTGCTGGAGTGCCTCGACGTCGCCTATGTCGGTGCCGGCGTCCTGTGCTCCGCCCTGTGCATGGACAAGGTCGCGTTCAAGCAGGTTATGGAGCGCGCCGGCGTCCCGCAGGTCGCCTACCGGGGTGTCACCGAGCACGAGTTCGCCGTCGACCCCGCTGCCGTGGTCACTGACCTGGGCCCGCTGGGCCTGCCGGTGTTCGTCAAGCCCGCTCGTCTGGGCTCATCGGTGGGCATCGTCCGGGTCGAGTCGCCCGACGACCTGGCCTCCGCCCTGAGCACGGCGTTCGAGCACGACCCACTGGCGATCGTGGAGGCGTCCTCGGGCGGTCTCGAGATCGAGTGCTCGGTGCTCGGAGACAGTGACCCGCTGGCTTCGCAGCCCGGGGAGATCCTGCTGGCCGCCGGAGAGTCAGGGTGGTACGACTATGAGGCCAAGTACACGCCGGGTGGGATGGAGCTGGTGGTGCCTGCCCGTGTCCCCGATCACGTGCGCGAGGACGTCCGCGATCTGGCCACGCGGGTGTTCAGGCTCGTCGGCTGCTCGGGCCTGGCCCGGGTGGACTTCTTCGTGGAGGGCGAGCGGGTGCTCGTCAACGAACTCAACACGATGCCCGGCTTCACCAGCACGAGCGTTTACGCCTCGCTGTTCGAGGCCAGCGGGATCCCCTACCCCGAGCTGCTTGACCGCCTGCTGATCCTGGCCCTCGAGCGCCACGCCGACGATCGCAGGCATCGGTTTTAGCTGCTCAGACGAAGCCCGTCGAGATCCCTGCTTAGGAGATGGGCTCCCGTCAGGGAACGGCTGGCTGGTCGCAATCGACGAAGCGCTCCAGATGCATGAGCCTGAACACGCTCAGTACCTGGGGAGTCAGGAGATCTCGCTCGATCTGAAACGGCCACCGCCTTATCCGGGCGTCACCGACAGACTGGATCAGCACGCGTATTCCGGCGCTGTCAATCGACTCAAGCCTTGACAGGTCCAAGCCGACCGGTGACTTCAGTGCTCGAAGCCGACCAAGCCGATCCTCCAGGATCGGAGCCGACCGACGGTCAAGCGCACCGCTCAAGCTAAGCCGCAGGACGCCGCCAGTCGTGCTTTCTTGAATATCGAATGGTGGTTCCGGTCCCATCTCGCCGCTACTGCGTTGCCCATAGTGCGACGACCTAACCACGTCCTGGTTGTGAAGCAACAATCCGGGCCGCGTCCGGCATCTCGTTACCCCTATTCGATCGGTCCGGAAGGCACAGCTGCGCGGCGTCGGGGCGAGCGTTATGTCAGCTCTCTGACCGCTCGGTCTAATCCTCGCGTCTAGGGGTCGGGCTGATTGTTGTAGTGGCTCGCCCCGAGCAGGACTCGGGTGAGTTGGTTGCGCTGTGCGAGCAACTGGTCGAGGGCCTCTTGGAGGTCCGCGTTGGCGACCTCCAGGGCACCGTCGCCGCCTGCATCGCTGCGTTCGGCGCTCACCAGCGCGGCGCGGCGGAGGAGTTCCTTGAAGAAGGATGCGGTGACGCCTTCGGTCTTGGCGACGATCGGCTCGGTGTCGATGCGCGCTAACTCGAGGTTTCCTCTGTAGAGCGCCAGCAGCCGGCGGCGGCCCTCGGCGTCGGGCAGCGGCAGCTCGACCGCCTGGTCTACCCGTCCGGGGCGCTGGGCGAGCGCGGGTTCGAGCAGGTCAGCGCGATTGGTCGTCAACAGGAACGTCACGTCGGCGTCCTCCGCCAGCCCGTCGATCTCGTTCAGGAGTTGGAACAGGAGTGGGTGTTGGCCTGGGTGCATGCCACGCCCTTCGGCGATCAGATCGACGTCCTCCACGATCACAAGTGCTGGTTGCAGTGCCCGGGCGATCGAGACAGCGGTGGCGATGAACTGCAGCGCGTCGCCCGAGAGCATTACGACCGTCGTCTCGGTCAGGCGGCTGATCAGATATCGAAGCGTGTGGGTTTTGCCGGTGCCAGGCGGGCCGTGAAGCAGCACGCCGCGCTTGAGGTGCTGGCCGCTGGCCACCAGGCGACTTCGGTGACGAGCGATCCCGATCACCTGAGCCTCGACGGCCTCCAGCACGTCGGCGGGCAGCACCAGGTCTTCGCTCGTGAGCGAGGGCCGCTCGTGAAATGTCAGCGGAGCGTCGCGAGGCCCGAACATCTCGGAGCCGAACGACAGAATCTGGCCTCGGAACACGCTGTGCTCGAGCGCGAGGCCGCGGATCTCCGCCAACACAGCGGCGGCACGATCCGAGTCAGCGCACATCACCTCCAGCGTCGCCTGCTCCCGGCCGTGGCGTGGGTCGCTGTCTTGCAGCAGCAACGCCAACCGGGCGTCGCCTTCAGTGACAAGGAAAAGTCCGCAACGGACGCACGCCCGCGTGGCTCCACTGGGTCCCGACGCGACGCTCGCCATCGCTACTGCGCCGATTCCCGGCCCGGGCATGACCCGCCCCTGTTGGGCGAGATCGGCCAGCGTGAACATCGAGTGCTGAAAGTTGGTCAGACCGACCAGCGTGGTGCTGCGGCCCGGCTCTTGCGTCCATCGCTCAAGCGCACCCTGGAGGTTCACGTGGTCATAGGTCGCCCAGCCCTCGCCGACCACCGGCAACGACGGCGCGTCTGGTCCGAGATGCTTGGCGAGCAAACGGGCAGGCGTCGGCGCATCATCAGCCCTCGCGCTCGCAACCGCCATCCGCAGCCAGCGCCGTCCCAGCCGCAGCACATCCGCCGGCTCTGGACGCAGCGGCCCAGACGGGCCAGGAGCCCCAGCAGACGACCACGCGGCCGAGCTGCGACCGCGCGCGCGTCTCAATCTCGTATAGCTCACGAACCCGATGCTGTCACGTCACTGTGCTCGGGGAACTGAACCCACCGGCCCCGCAGTCGGGCATGCCCGCGCCGTCCTACTCGACCGCCGCTGGCACGCGATGCACGGCTCTGGCACCAGCTGCATTCGGATGGCTCGTGGGAGACGTCGCAGCGTGCCGACACGGTGCGGACCACGCCGGCTTGTCCGGCACGGCATGGCGCGTGCTATCTGTAGAGCGTCAGCTGGTCGATGGCCAGCTGCTCATGGCCGCCCAGGTCGGTGATCCAGACCAGGTAGTAGTCATATCGCTTGCCATTCGTGGTCAGGGGGATAACCGTGTTGCGCTTGACGCTGATCGAGCCCGACACCTTCGCCCACCCACTGTCGGGCCATTTGACCGGTGGCGTCCCCTGCCGGCCGTAGATCGTGACCGTGAATCCGGGGGTGACGTCGATGATCCGCAGCGCGCGGGCCGAGGTGCCCGGGCTGGCGTTCACCCAGATCCCAGTCCCGGCCTTGTTCAGCGCGTGGTCGTAGTACTGCTGGGTGTCCCAGTAGGTGCCGGGCTGGTCGTCGATGGCCAGTGGCGCGTGCGGGGTCTCGTCCGTCGGGCTGCCCAGGGGGTTGAAACCCTGGGCACAGGTCTGACACAGCGCGATCGGTTCCAGCGCGTGTCCCTGCGAGGACTTCACCGATGGTCCCGGCGGTCCCGTCCCGCCATGGGCCCGGGTGACCAGCCAGGCCACACCTCCGCCCACCGCCGCCAGGGCCACCAATGTGATCAGCACCGTGCCGATCCGGTGCCGGACCGAGTACGGCACCCGGCGCTGCGTCTGCGACGGAAGCGTGCGCAGAACCGTCGTCACCTCGCCGGTGGCGCTGCCGGCCCGGGCTGCCTCGATCGCCAGGACGTCCTCCAGATCGGCGATCAGCTCTGCGTCGTCCGCGTATCGGTGCTCGCGGCGCTTGGCGGTGGCCCGGTCGATCACCGCGGCCAGCGCGGAGGACACCTCAGGGCGCAGGCGCTGAATGTCGGGCAGCGCCTCGCGCACATGCTTCATCGCCACCGCGACCTGGCTGTCGCCCTTGAAGGGAACCTCCCCGGCCAGCATTTCGTACAGGACGATCCCCAGCGAGTACAGATCGGACTGCCCGGTCACGTGCTGGCCCAGCGCCTGCTCGGGCGATACGTAGTCCGTCGTGCCCAGCACCCGGCCGTCCGCTGTCAGACCCTCCTCATCCAGCGTCCGGGCGATTCCGAAGTCGGTCACCTTGGCCGAGCCCTCTTCGTCGATCAAGACGTTCTGTGGCTTGACGTCACGGTGGATGATGTGCCGAGAGTGCGCCGCGCCGAGGGCCCGCGCGATCTCAATCGCATAGGCCACGGCCTCACCGATCGGCAGGCGCCCGCACCGCCGGATGCGCTGCTTGAGCGTTTCGCCCTCGATGTACTCGAACACGATGTACGGACGCCCTGAATCCTCGCCGGCGTCGATCACGCCGACCACGTGGGGGTGCGATAGCTGAGCCACGGCTCGGGCCTCCCGCCGGAAGCGCTCGAGCTGATCGGAGTCGCTCGCCACCTCGCGGTTCATCAGCTTGATGGCGACCTGTCGCTCGAGGGTCGCATCCGTGGCTCGGTAGACGGTGGACATCCCTCCAGCGCCGATCCGGGCTTCCAGGCGGTAGCGACCGTTCAGGGTGGTGCCGAGCAGCGTTGTCATCTTGGGATCTCTATTTTGCGGCACATGGCCGTCGTCCACACTCGGTACTACACCGATCCATCCTGCCCGTGGTCCTGGGCCCTCGAACCGTCGCTTCGCCGGCTCCAGGCCGAGTTCGGCGAATCGCTTCAGATCGAGTACGTGATGGCGGGTATGGGCAGCGCATTCGATGATCCTTCGAGCTTCGTCCTGGAGGCCCTCCAGGCCAATGAGCGGAGCGGAATGCCGGTGGATGTGAGGCTGTGGCTGCAGGACCCGCCGTCGAGCTCAAACCCGGCGTGCATGGCGGTCAAGGCCGCCGATGAGCAGGGTCGAGCGGGGCCATACCTGCGCCGCCTTCGCGAGGGCATCTTCTGCCGAGGGCATAAGCTCGACAGCGCCGATGGGCTGCTCAGCGAGGCCCGGACTCTGCCGGGGCTGGATCTTGAGCGCTTTCGGATCGCCCTGGCCTCCCACGGAGTACTCGAACTCCTGGCCGCCGACCTCGAGGAGGCCCGTCGCACCGCCCCGGACGAGCGTTCGGAGGGCCAGGACCGGGTCAAGCTCCCGTCGCTCGAGTTTCGGGACCAGGACGGGCGGGTCCATGGTGTGTACGGGTATTCCCGCTACGACACCCTGCGCGAGGCCGCGCAGGCGGCCGGGGCCGGGGCCGAGTCGGCCGCGCCGTCAATCGAGGACGCTCTGAGCCGATTTGGCGCGATGACGACGGTTGAGGTGGCCGAGGTATGCCGGCTTCCGGGCCCCACTGCGCCGGCCGCCCTCTGGAAGATGGCCGCGGAGTGGCGCGTCACACCTGAGCGGTGTGGAGCGGGCGAGCTCTGGAGCCTCGGCGAGCGCTCCTGAGCCGAGTCGCAAGCGCCAGCGCGAGGGCCATCCGGTACGCCGCAAACGGCCGCAGTGGCCAGCCTCGCTCCAGGGGGCGGAGGATCCGAGCGGCCACCACGGTGGAACCAAACGACGCGCCCGCACCGCTCAGTAATCCTGCGGCCTGGCGCCCTGTCGGCCGTCGGCTGAGCAGACGCGCAAGCTTGAGCGCCGCGGCGCCACCGATCACCGGCGTGGCCGTCTGGGTCGACAGCCGCCAGGCGGCCTGCGCGCTGAAGCCTCGCAAGCGCGCTGCGGCCAGCGTGGCCCCCGTGCGAGAGACCCCGGGGAGCAGCGCGGTGGCCTGGGCCAGGCCGAGCCAGGCCGCGTCGACCGGCTCCGCCTCCTCGGCGGCGCGGGCGTCCGGGGCGCGGTCCGCGGCAGCCATGACCGCGCCCCCCAGAGCCAGGCCGACCGCGATCAGGCCAGGAGTTCCCAGGCGGCGCTCAATCGGGCGCTCGAAGACAAGTCCCACCACGCCGGCCGGAGCCGCCGCCAGCGCGAGCAGCAGGAGCTCTCGGGGAGCTCTCGGGGTCGGTGGCCGGCCCGTGCTCGCGCTGGGCAGCAGCAGCCACGCGGCGGCGGATCCAGCGTGGAGGGCCACCTCAAAGGACTTGCGGGCCTCGTCGCCGAGCTCCGAGTAGCGCCAGCCCAGCAGCCAGGGCAGCGCCGACACGTGTCCCGACGAGGACACGGGCAGCAGCTCCGCCGGTCCGTGCAGCACACCCAGCGCGAGCGCCTGGGCGATCGGCATTCGCGCCTCCTGAGCCCGGCCCAGCGCCCGCAACGCGTCAGTCGGACACGGCATCTACCGCCGGTGGGCCGCCACGTGGGGTCCGCAGTCGCCGGAGGATCAGGTAGGCCACGGCCAGCACCACCAGCGCGATGAAGAAGTAATCCGCGTACTCCAGGTGGTTGCGCCAGCTCCGCCAGTTGCTTCCCACCTCGCGGCCCAGGAAGCCCAGGCCGGTGATCCACACGACCGAGCCCAGGGCGGCGAAGGAGATGAAGCGCCAGTAGGTCATCTTCACGATCCCCGAGGCGTAGGGGAACGCGAACCGGGCCCCGGGAACAAGTCGGGACAGAAATACGGCCGCGCCGCCGTAGCGGTCAAACCAGGCGTGGGCTCGGTCAAGCCGCCGGGCGCTGAGATGGAACTTTGCGCCGTGGCGCTCGACAAGTTCCTTTTCCCCCCAGTAGCCGATCAAGTAGGCCACCGTCGCCCCGATCAGGTCGCCCAGCACGCCGAAGCTGATGATCCCCAGCATCGTGAGGTGGTGGTTGAAGACATCGAAGCCGGCGAACAGCATCGTGGGCTCGCTCCCGGGCAGCCCGATGACGCCGCTGGTCGCGGTCATGGCGGCCACCCCGGCCACGCCGAGCGAGCTGATCACGTTGGTGGCCAGATGGACGACGGGTCCGGTGATTGAGGCGCCGAGGAGCACGGCGCCAAGCGTATCGGCCACCGAACCAGGATCTGCGCCGCCCCAACCCGAATTAGTGTTTCCTAACCAAGTGCCGATTCCGCTGTTTGACACCGAGGGTCCGCTGGCGCCGCTGCGGCAGGCGATCCACCGGCGGGTCCAGGGGGTGATCGACCGGGGCGTCTTCATCCTCGGGCCGGAGGTCCACGCCTTCGAGCAGGAACTCGCCGACTACCTTGGGGTTGGGCATGTGGTCGGCGTTGGCAACGGCACCGACGCGATCACGATTGCCCTGCGGGCCCTGGGCGTGGGGCCCGGCGACGAGGTCGTGGTTCCCTCCTTCACGTTCTACGCCAGCGCGGAGGCGATCGCCAGCATGGGGGCTCGGCCCGTCTTTTGCGACGTCGACCCCGCGACTCGCAACGTGACCCCGGCCACGGTCACCGCCGCGCGGACGCAGCGGACGAAGGCCGTCCTGGCCGTCGATCTGTTCGGCTGTCCGGCGCCGATACCGGATCTGCGCGAGCTCGGCCTGCCGGTGATCGAGGACGCCGCCCAGGCCATCGGGGGGTCGCTGGGCTCTCGGCGGGCCGGGTCTCTGGGCGACATCTGCACGATCTCCTTCTATCCATCGAAGAACCTGGGCGCGTTCGGCGACGGCGGAGCGATCGCCACCGACGACGGGGCGCTGGCCGAGACCGCTCGGGCCCTGCGCTTCCACGGCTCGCGCGACAAGCAGAATTTTGAGCGCGTGGGCTACAACTCCCGGCTCGACGAGCTTCAGGCGGCGATCCTCCGGGTCCTGCTGCCCGAGCTGGACGGCTGGTGCGATGGCCGGCGCCGGGTGGCCCGGGCCTACGAAGCCGCCGGCCTGGGCGAGTACGTGCACCTGCCCGCACTACCCGACGGCGCCACACCGGCCTGGCACTTGTACGTGGTCACGCACCCCCAGGCACCTGCGCTCGTCGAGGCGCTTGCTGGTCGGGAGGTTCAGGCTCGCGGGTACTACCGAACTCCACTGCATCGCCAACCCGCCATGGCCCCGTTCGTGGGACCCGGGCTCGAGCTCCCCTTCACCGAGGAACTCGCGGCGACCAATCTGGCCCTGCCCATGAGCCCGGTGCTGAGCGAGGACGACGTCCAGGTCGTGGTCCGCGCCGTCGCGCAGGCGGCCGGCGAACTCGGCGGCGCCTAGGGACGCCGCCGTCGCTTTCTGCGTAGCCTGCACCCCTGACCCGAAACTTCTCGCACAGGAGCGGTGTTTGAGCTAGCCATGACGAACTTCCCGAGATTTCATCCCACCCTTCGCGTCATCCTGCTCGCAGGGCTGACCGCCGGCAGTCTGGCTGCGGTGGCCCTCGCCAGCAGTGCCTCCGCCCCCGTCGGTGCCTTCTCCACGAAGGGCGCGTACAAGTTCGTCTCGGCGCCGGGCCTGCATCCGCCCATCCTGAAGGTGCTGAAGCACAAGAGTGGCCTGGCGCACGGTGACTTCCTCGTGGCGAACCTGCCCAACGTGGCGGCACCCGGTCGGATGACTGGGGAGGGAGGGCCGCTGATCCTGGACAGCAACCTCAAGCCGGTCTGGGTCCAGGGAGTCGGTACACACGTGGCCGCGTCGAGTCTCCAGCAGGAGACCTACGAGCCCTGTGGCAAGGCAACCTGCGCAGAGCCCGTCCTGGTCTGGTGGGAGGGCCTGGTCAACGGCGCCGGCGTGACCACTCAGGGAAAGGTGTTTGTGGACGATCAGCATTACGGCCGGGTGGCCACGCTGTCAGCCCCCGCGCCGTGGGTCATCAGCCTCCACGACGCCTCGATCGACGGCGCCAACATCTGGGTCACGGCGTACCGGACGGTTCGCAACCAGAACCTCGCCCTCTATGGCGGAGCCAAAAAGGGCGCCGTTCTGGATGTCTCGCTGAGGGAATACAACCTGAAGTCGAGGAAGCTGGTTCGGAGCTGGGACGCGCTCAACCCAGGACATAAGGCACGGGTGCCGCTCTCAGCCTCGGAGCAGCCGCCGCCCCCAGCCAAGAGAGGCAAGGCGGGCGCGCTGTGGGACGCCTACCACCTGAACTCGATCCAGGCCCTGCCCGACGGAAACCTCCTGGTGTCGATGCGCAACACCTGGGGCGTCTACCTGATCAACCCAGCGACCGGCAAGATCCTGTGGACGCTCGGGGGCAAGCACTCCACCTTCAAGGTGAGCAAGAAGGCCAGGTTCGCCTGGCAGCACGACGCTCGGCTGGCTTCCCCGACCTCGACCGGGATCGGAACCAAGCAGGAGTTGACGGTGTTCGATGATGACTGCTGCAAGCTGCTGGCCAGCGGAGGGTTCGCACATCAGAACGGCCCGTCGAGGGGGCTCGTTCTCCGCCTGAATACGGTCGCCAAGACCGCCAGTCTGGTTCACGCCTACACCCACAATCCGCTCTCCCCGGCGTTCCTGGGCAGCACCGAGGTGCTCAAGGGCGGGAACGTGCTCGTGGGCTGGGGCTCGGTGCCGTACTTCTCGGAGTTCACTCGGTCCGGGAAGGAGATTCTGTTCGTCAGATGGCCCGGGAAGGACGAGAGCTATCGGGCGCTGTTCACGAACACGTGGGTTGGCCTGCCCAACTACGCGCCCAGCGCGAGGGTGAAGAACAGGACCGTGTACGTCAGCTGGAACGGAGCCACCCAGGTGGCGAAGTGGCAAATCCTGGCTGGCAACAGCTCGGGCAGCCTGAAGGTGATCTCAACCAAGGCCCGCGCTGGCTTTGAGACCGCGGTCAAGCTGAGCAAGAGCTACAAGGACTACGAGGTGAAGGCCCTTGACTCAAAGGGGCATGTGTTGCCCCATGGCGCGATCACCTTCAGCTAGGGGGTTGGAGGGGGAAGGAAGCTGGGCCTCGTCCCGTGTGGCGAGGCCCAGCGGACTCCTCCTATAAACTGAGGGGGGACCGGGGTGACCAAGGGATTAGGCGTGATGGACACTCCAGCGGTGTTGCGTAGAGCGGTCAGGGCTTGCAGCGGGGTCGCCCCGATCTCGGCGCTCGTCGCCGTGGTTGGCGGACTCGCCCTCGCCACCGCCGTGGCGGCCGCGACGACCACGACCGTCCGCTCCAACAACAGCCCTCGCTACGGTCGGATTCTGGCCAGCTCCAGCCGGCACACGCTCTACTACTGGTGTGGCGGCACGAGTACTCGGTGCGCGTCGTCCCACAGCGCGTCCAACTGGTTTCCGCTGATCGCCCAGGGCCGGCTGGTGGCGGCCGCTGGCTCCGGAGTCAATGGGCACAAGCTCGGCTCGCGGACACTGAAGAACGGCCAGCACCAGGTGACCTATTACGGCCAGCCGGTTTATCTGTACAAGGGCGACCGCAAGTCATGTGCGGTCAACGGCGAGGACAGAGTTTCGGGCAATGGCAGCTTCTTCGTGATCACGACCAGCGGACGTCCCGAGCCCACGCCCTGCTATCTCGGCTCCGGGCAGTGTCCGCCGGTCTGCGGCAAGTAGCGGCTTCTTACCGAATTCTCCGATCAGCCATGCGGTGGACTTACGGCCAGGGCCGATCCTCTTGCCATGACCCCTCGTCCCCTCAGAAGCAACGGGACCGCGCGACCCGGCCCGCGCTCGCTCTCCCGGGCGGCCCGCCTGCGCCTGCTGCCCAGCGGCGACGGCTGGTCGCTGGTTGGGCCCGACGGCGCACTGGTGTTCTCAGCCCTGGGACTGGGCGGGCGGCGGCGCTGCCTTGAGTTCGCCCAGTCGGCGGGCGTCATCGCGCTCGCGAGCTAGTCTCGCTGCGCCGGGCTCTGCGGCCGGGCCCAGCCTCAGCCGGTGAACGGCTTCGATGTGCCGATCGGCCGGCCCTTGGCGTTCAGCGCCTGGACCTCAAACGTGTGGTGGCTGCCGGAGACCGGAATCGGAGTCTCAAACCCTGACCTGGCGGCGTGAGCCACCGGCGTGAGCGAGCTCGCGCCGCCACCCGCCAGCACCCGCCACGCTGCCACAGCGGTGGCGCCGTTCCAGCTGGCGTACACGGTCTTGCCTCGGACGGCGCCGCTGGGCGAGCTCAGGGGCAGGCCCACCCACGGCTGGACCGTGGCTCGGTAGCTCAGGTCCGAGCCGGGCAGCAAGGCGTCAAACACTGTCTTGCCCGCGGCTGTGTACTCCGTGAAGAACGGCTCCGAGCCCCAGCCGACGAACTCATTGCCGCCGGGGAGGGGCTGGATGCTCCCCATGTAGTGCGGCTGTCCCACCGAATAGTGGAGGTACTGGTACTGGTCGGCCAGCGACGCCGTGTACGGCTTGGCCTTCGTGTTCAGATTCAGCACCAGGCCGCGCGAATCTCCGGTCGGAGCCACGTATGTGCCGCCGCCCGTGATCTGGCAGCAGTGGTCGTCGAACACGGTCAGCAAATTCGAGCCGGGATAGAGCTTCACGTCGTGCTGCCACGCGAACTGCGCGCCGGACCCGAACTTGAAGTCCGAGTGCCGCCCGCCGAGTGTCCAGACGATCTTGCCCGTCTTGATGTCTACCTTGTAAACCGCGAAGGTGTTGCGCATCGAGACGACGAACGTTCCGTCGGGCTCCAGGTCGATCGAGTTCACGTGGTAGGCGTCCCACGCCCCGGGGTTTAGTGATTCCTGCGAGTCGCCCAGCGGGATGTGCTTGCGCGCATCCCAGCTGTACTCGAGCTTGCCGGTCTTGAGGTTGTACTCCTGGACCGCCGAATCGATTATCGCGCCGTTGTACGGGCCACCGTAGGCGCCCAGGTTGGCCGGGACGTTCTTGTTGGCCGTGACCCAGGCGTTGTTCCCCTGAATGAGCATCTCGTGGAGGGTTAGCACCCATCCGTTCGTCGCCTTCAGCGTGGCGATCTTCTGGTAGTGCTGGTTGACCACCACATCCTCGCCGCTGATCGTGTCGCCCGTGCTGGTGATTCTGCCCTGCCACCACGACAGCGCGGGCTTGCCCTGGTAGGTCTGGAGCGCCAGGTTGCTGGCCACCACGTTCCTGGGGACGGGCTGGAACCACACCGGCTGGAGCTTCTGATCCAGGATCAGCGGACCACTCTGGCCCACCATGGGCGGGTTGGAGATGTCGTAGAAGTTGGCCAGGAAGATGTACCCGGGCGAGGGCTTTGTCCCCGGGGGTCCGATGTTGTCCAGCTTGATGTCCGGCGGGCGAAGGCGGGGCTCGGTGACGAAGCTGTAAGCACCCTGCGTGCTGTAGGCGCCGATCGGCGGCCCGTGATTGCCGGTGAAGGCGAAGCTGACGGCCGTGAACGCTCCGATGGCAACCGCCACAGCAGCCAGAATCGGGAACCGTCTTATCAGCGAGCCCTGGCTGGCTGCGCCCTTGGAGACGAATACGAAGGTCAGCAGGGCCGCCGCGGCGCACAGCCCGGCGCAAATATAGAAGGCAAGGCGGAAGCCCTCCGTGAGTGCCTGGTTGGTGTCCGTGGTATGGCCCAGGAGGCTGCTTGTCCGTGAGGTGGCGAGTGTGATCAGGATGGCCAGGCCCAGTCCGCCGCCGATCTGCCGAGAGGTGTTCACGAGCCCGGAGGCGAGGCCGGCCTGGCCCGGCTTGGCTCCCTGCGTGGCGGCGATCGTTGAGGGGACGATCGACAGTGCAATGCCCGCCGCCGTGAGGACCCCAGGAATCATGATGAAGATCACGGCCAGCGTGAAGTCCTCGCTGCCGTTGTAGTTGATGACTTTTGTGAACAGCAGCATCCCGGCGGTCATCATCAGCAGCCCCGCACACAGCACGGCTCGGACCCCAAACCGCGTGACCAGCTTCCCGGCCCGAGAAGCCACGGCCATGATCATCAGCGCCATGGGCAGGAACGTCAGCCCCGCCAGCAGGGGCGACAGACCGAGGACGAGCTGGAGATAAAGCGAGCTCACGTACCACATCGGGAACAGCGCGGCGCTGAACAGGATCACGACCCCGTTGGCCACGTTGAGCTGTCTGGTCAGCTGCTTGAACGGGATCAGGGGGGCCTTGGCCCAATTGATCTCGATCACATTGAAGGCCATCAGGAGGACGAAGCCGACGATGATCGGGACCAGCGCTCCCGCGGCTAGCCAGCCGATGATGCCCGCTCGGATGACGCCGTAGACGAGGACCAGCTGACCAACGGTGAGGGTGACTGCCCCAGGAATGTCGAAGCCCTGGGTTTCTCGCGTCCGGTCGCGGACCACACGCCAGCCGATCGCCGCCGTGGCCAGCGCGATCGGGGGATTGATGAACAGGATCCAGCGCCAGGTGAGCAGCTGCGTGATCACGCCACCAAACAGCGTCCCCGCGGCGCCTCCAAGACCGTTCATGGCTGCCCATAGAGCGATTGCCCGGTGCAGTCGAGGGCCTGGCGGGAAGTTGGAGGTGATGATGGCCAGCGAGGACGCGGCCATGAAAGCGCAGCTGAAGCCCTGGACTCCCCGGGCGATGAACAGCCACAGCCCCGATTGCGCCGCGCCGCCGACCATCGATGTAACCCCGAACAGGAGCATCGCGGCAACGAACACGCGCCGTTGGCCAAGGTGGTCGGCCATCCGGCCAGCGAGCATCAGGAAGCTGGCGAACAGGATCGCGTAGGCGTCGATGACCCAGGGCAGGCTGGCCGAGGAGATGGTCAGGGCGTCCTGGATATGGGGCAGCGCCACGTTGACGATGCTCAGGTCCAGGATTACCATGAACTGCGCCACGCAGGCGACGAGCAGGATCCAGCCCGAGTGACGGGTGGGCTCGGCTTCGGAGGGCGGTCCGCCGGCGGGTTCTGGCTGCGCTGGCTTGGCCGTCTCTACGGTCATATGAGTCTCGTCCCCTGGTCGTGGGCGGCGTTTGTGACAGGCATCTGGCTCACGCGGATAAGTGGTGATCGTTCGGGTTCGCCCCGACGCGCAAAGTCTCGCACCCCGGTGAGGCGGAGCTTTCCCGTCAGGGCCTTTAGGCGGCACCCGCCCAGTGGGCGCGATGCCGTCCCCTGGGGCTTCGAGGCCACCTGCAGGACGGGCGCGGTCGCATGCGGACCGAGCGCGGCATTGTAGCTGGTCAGAACCACCGCTCCGAGGGGGTCGCTCCGGTGTTGTTACCCTCAGCCGCGAGCCCGTTCAACGAGCTGACAGGGGGGGACCCATGAAACGAATCCTGATTTCTGCCATCGCCATCGCTGTCCTGATCGCCGGATGTGGGTCGGGAGGCTCCACGACGCCGGTCGCCAGCAAGGCGAAGACGACCAAGTCGACGACGACGACGACAACCAGGACGCACAAGAAGCACAAGCGGCACAGGAAGCCCAGGAAGCACAAGGGCCACAGGTCCTCCAGCTCCTCGTCCAGCGGGGGCGGAGCGGTGACGACGACCACCACCACGGCCGCGCCGCCGCCCCCTGCGACGACGACGACCACCACGGCCGCGCCGCCGCCACCGCCTACGACCACGCACAGCGCCCCGCCGCCGGTGACGACCCACCAGCAGCCGCCTCCCAAGCATCACCATCACAACGGCGGCGGTGGCCATGGGGGCTACTGCCTCTCCGTGACCGACCGGATCGCCACCCCGAGCGGGTCTCTGCCCGTGGCTCAGGTCACGCCGGGCATGTCCGTCTGGAGCACGAACCCGAGTGGCCAGCGGATCGCCGAGAAGGTCCTGAGGGTGCACCACACGGCCGTTCCCGCGTCGCACATGATGGTGGATCTCCACCTGGCCGATGGCCGATCGGTGCTGGCGTCCCTTGGTCATCCGCTGCCGAACGGACAGCCCATCAGCACATTGACCGTGGGTCAGTCCTTTGAGGGCACCCGCGTGGTATCTGATACCCGGGTCGTGTACGGCAAGCCATACACGTACGATCTCCTGCCGGCGGGTCCGACGCACGCGTACTACGCCGACGGAGTTCTGTTGGGAAGCACGCTCGCTTCACCGGGCACGTTCTCCCACCTCTTCTGAGGCGCAGCACACCAGAGATGAAAAGAGCGGCCGCCCCGGAGGGCGGCCGCTCTGTGCTTAACGACTCGATGCCGGGCGGCGGTCAGCCGGCGGCGACCTCCTGGCCGTCCCGGGCGCGCCATTCCTGGATCGCCAGGACCGCACCGTCGATCAGCCGCTCGCTGAACACCTTGCTGTCGTTCAGTCGCGGAAACGGCTGATCGGGGACGGGCACCTCGAGGAATTCGCACAGAGGCTCCCAACCCTCCTGAACCGACCACACGAGCAGGCGGTCGGCAGGGATGGTGCTCCTGACCTCCTCGTGGTAGCGCTCCATCGCCGCCTGCATGGACTCAGACGTGGTGTTGGCGCCATCGTCGATCAGGCCGCTGTTCTCCCACATCCCCTTCATCATCTCGATGTAGCTGGCCCACTTGTCATCCACCCGGCCTCGGGCGTTGGAAAGATCGCGCTGGAGCATGTCGCCGTAGAACAGCCCCCAGATCGTGTCGCGCATGCTCTTCTCCCAGGCCGCGGCTTCGCGTGTGCTGAGAAGGACCTTGGCGTCTGGGTAGTGGTCGGCCAGCTCCTTGTAGAAGAACGAGCCGGGCCAGTCGACCGTCGACTCGTGCCCGTCGAAGATCTCGTCCCAATCGGCCTGGCCGTCCAGCGCCCGCTGCCAGAGCTCGGCCAGCTCAAGGTCACCAAGGACGTTGACCATGTGGTAACAGGGACCGACGCCCAGCATCTCCAGTGCCACCTTCTGGGACAGCGTCCCGGTCCTCGGGAGCCCCGCTCCAATCAACTTCATTCGCGTCCTCCAGTTTCGTTTGGTGCGGCCAAGAGTAGAGCCCATCGTCCCTAACGTGTTCTCAGCCATCGGCCCCTGAGCCCGGACTAGAATCGCGCTCGCATGCGCCAGCGGATGAGATCCGCGGCCCGTCCTGTCCACCGGCACTCGCTCCCTCAATTGCTGGTGGACGGCCTCTTGGTCGCACTCGCCTATCTCCTCGCCTACTGGCTGAGGTTCG
Source organism: Solirubrobacteraceae bacterium (assembly GCA_036490975.1). Lineage (GTDB taxonomy): Bacteria > Actinomycetota > Thermoleophilia > Solirubrobacterales > Solirubrobacteraceae > Palsa-465. Next base: position 75,687 of record DASXCS010000048.1, on the reverse strand, counting down.
ACAGCACGATGCCGAGTCGGTACGAGCATTTGCTGACGGCGACGATCCCGTGGGTTGTTCCGATGACGCTCGCCGTGCTGGCCGCGTTCGGCCTGTATCAGCGTCTGTGGACATTCGTGGGCCAGCGCGAGTACGAGGGCGTCGCTAAGGGCGCCGCCACGGCGACCGTGCTGATCGTGGCCGTGATCGCCATTGCCCACCCGGTCACGTGGGTTCCGCCCAGGTCGCTGGGCGAGACTCCCGTCTACCTCCCGGTGAGCGTGGTGGCGTTGTTCGGACTGCTCTCGCTGGCCCTCCTTCTCGGGGCCCGTTTCACGACCCATCTGGTGGTTGAGGGCCGGACCCGCACGCTCAGAGTTGGCAAGGGCGCCCGAGACGTGCTGATCGTGGGCGGCGGCGAGGGAGGCCGGCTCGTGGTTCGGGAACTGGTGCGCAATCCCCAGCTGGCCATGCGCCCGGTGGGATTCGTGGATGACGACCCCCGCAAGCAGGGGATCAAGGACGAGTACGGCCTCCGAGTCCTGGGCACCACCTCGATGGAGGATCTGGCCCGCGTTCTGGATGAGGTCGAGCCCAATGAGGTGGTGATCGCCGTCCCGTCCGCTCCGGGGACCCTGCGGGCCCGTGTGGTGGCGGCCTGCCGCGAACGTGGCATCCCGGTTCGAACGACGCCCACCGTGTTCGAGCTCCTCAAGGATGGGTCGGGCCAGTTGCGCGTGACCCACCAGCTCCGCGAGGTTCGGGTGGAGGACATCCTGGGCCGGGAGCCGGTCCGGATGGAGGTCGAGCGGGTGGGGGCCTACCTGGCCGGCGAGGTCGTGCTGGTCACCGGTGCCGGAGGGTCGATCGGCTCTGAGCTCTGCCGCCAGATCGCTCGTGTCGGACCACGCCAGCTGACCCTGGTCGACCATGCGGAGGACAACCTGTTCGAGATCATGCGCGAGCTCGAGGGCGAGCGCCACGTTCGGATGGCCACAGCCGTGCTGGCCGACTGCAAGGAGCACGACCGGATGCGCGAGGTTCTGCTCCAGCACCGACCGGCAGTCATCTTCCACGCTGCCGCCTACAAGCACGTGACGATGATGGAGCTCAACCCGGTGGAGGCGGTGCGCAACAACACGCTGGCCACGGACCTCATGGCTCAGCTGGCCGGGCAGCTGGGGGTCGGGACCTTCGTCCTGGTCTCAACGGACAAGGCGGTCAAGCCGGCGACCGTGATGGGCGCCTCCAAGGCGATCGCCGAGTGGGCCGTGGAGGCGGCCGCCGTGCGCTATCCCCAGACCAAGTACGCCACCGTGCGATTCGGCAACGTGCTCGGCTCCTCGGGCTCTGTCGTCCCGATCTTCCGCCGGCAGATCGCCGCCGGTGGCCCGGTGACCGTCACGGACGCCAGGATGCGGCGCTACTTCATGACCGTCCCCGAGGCGGTCCAGCTCATTATCAGGTCGGGTTCGCTGGGCCAGAGCAGTGGTCAGGTGTTCGTGTTGGAGATGGGCGAGCCGGTCAAGATCCTGGACCTGGCCGAGACCATGATCCGGCTGTCCGGCTTTGAGCCCGAGCGCGACATCGCGATTCAGATCGTGGGTGCCCGTCCGGGCGAGAAGCTGAGTGAGGATCTGTTCAACCCCTATGAGCGCCCACAGCCCACGCCGGCCCAGCGGATCTTCCGCGCGCAGCGGCCGACGCTTGACCCGGAGTGGGTGGAGGGGCTGTTCAATGAGCTCAATCTGCTGGTCCTGGATGATGCGGCGGCCCCCCTGGCGCGCAGGGTGTGCGACCTGGCCAGGGCCCGGAGCCGGACCGCCGATCCGGACGGCCGGCTGGCTCACTGACCCGAGGTCGCCCGGCCTCTTCTGTGCCGCCCGGTTTGCTCCGTAGACTGCCCCGCTGATGGCGTCGTTGCCGCTCGCCCTGTCGGTCCACAGCCTTGTCTCATCCGTTGGTGCCGATGCCGGATTTGCCGCCGTCATCGGTCTGGCGATCCTGGCCCTGCTGTATTTCGCCCACGCCCGGGAGACGGCCAACCTCCGAGAGGAAGCGGCCATGCTGGCCCAGCGACTTCAGGACGCCGAGGCCAGGCTGGATGCCGCCCGGCGGAGCGCCCCGGCGCAGACCGCTCCGTCGGTCGCTCCGGCGCCGGCTGCGGTCCTGCCCGGGGCGCAGATCCCGTTCGCCCCAGCGGGTCTGGCCGCGCCCGAACTGGCCTCCGCCACCCGGTTCATTCCGGTCACCGCCGCGTCGCCCGGGCCCGCGGCGGCACCGGTAGCCGCGCCGGCCCTGGCCGGGGCGGTGCCCGCCGCCTCATCGATTACCGCCTCGCGTGTGGCCGGCCCCGCGGTGCCGGCCGTCGTGCCCGCCGGCGAACCGGAGGGGACGGAGGAGCAGTCGCAGGAGGCCGAGCCCGGCGCCCCCGTTCCCGCCGACCCGACTCCCGCGCCGGTCCCCCCGGTCCAGCCGCCCGCCCGCCCGCCCGCGCCGGCACCCGCGGCCGTGACGGCGTTCCGGACCGCTCCGGCCACGGTCGCCGGAGCGGCCGGCTCCGGCCTACCGCGCGATGAGGCGGCCAACGGAGCATCCGCGGCGCCCGTCGGGCTGATCGATGAGCCCGCACCCGCCGCTTCGGAACCGCCACCACCGCCACCCGCCCCGCCCAGAGTTCAGCAGGGGCCGATCCTCCCGCCGGATCGCAACGTGTTCGTCTCTGGGCGGACCCGTCGGGGACCGCCCATTGGCCGGCGCTTCGCCGCTCTGCTCGGGATGCTCGTGGTTATCGGGGCCGTGGCGGCGGTGGTGATCGCCACCTCGGGCACGGGCACCCAGAAGCCCGGATCCGGAGCAGGCCAAACTCCCGCCCGGCCAGCGCCCGCGTTCAATCCAGCCCTGTTTACCGTGGCGGTCCTGAACGGGACCAACACCAACCAGCTGGCCCACCATGTGGCCGATCGGCTTGCTGCTCTGGGCTACAAGGAGGGGTCGATCGCCACGGCCTCCAACCAGACTCTGACCTCCTCGATCGTCGGCTACCAGCCGGGGGCGGGCAATCGAACCGCCGCCCTACACATCGCCAAGACACTGAAACTGCCGGCACGCTCGGTGGCCCCAGCCGATCAGGCAGCTCGGACGGTGGCCTGTCCGCCGCCATCGACCTGCACGGCCAATGTGATCATCACCGTCGGGGCCAATCTGGCCGCCGCCTACTGAGTTCGTCAACCGCATGGATCTTCTGGAGCTGCCGCGCCGGAGCGCCAAGCCCCGTGAACACGGGATCACCCACGTTCTGGACAAGGGGATGTCGCTATCCGAGGTGGACGGTCTTGTGGAGGTGGCCGGCGAGTATGTGGACGTGGTCAAGCTGGGGTGGGGGACCGCGCTGGCCACGCTCAATCTGGAGACCAAGCTCGAGCGCTATCGCGAACACGGAATACCGGTCGTCCTCGGAGGCAGCCTGACCGAGCTGGCCATCGCCCAGGGCCGTTTGGAGCGCCTGGTGGCCTGGGTCCACGATCTGGGCCTGACCCACTTTGAAATCTCAGACGGGACGATCGTGCTCGAGCCCCAGCGCAAGCTCGAGCTGGTCAGGCAGCTGGCCCAGGAGTTCACGGTCCTGTCGGAGGTGGGATCAAAGGACGACACCGGTGCGATCACGCCGCCGTACCTGTGGGTCGAACAGATGCACGCCCAGTTGGAAGCGGGCGCCTGGAAGGTCATTGCCGAGGGACGGGAGAGCGGCAGCGCCGGCATCTTCCGGCCCACCGGAGAGGTCCGCGAGGGCCTGATCAATGAGATCGTGCACGGCGTGGACGCCGGCCAGATCATGTTCGACGCCCCGCGTAAGGAGCAGCAGGTGTGGTTCGTCAAGAGGTTCGGTCCCGACGTCAATTTGGGCAACATCGCGCCGGCCGACGTCCTGGCGCTGGAGACGCTTCGCCTGGGGCTGCGCTCAGACACGATGGGCGCCCCCGGGCGTGAGTGAGCTCGGCCCCGGGGCGGTGCTGCTGGCTCGCCACGGGGAGACTGAGGACAACCGGCCTCCGCTGCGCTTTCAGGGCTGGCGCGACACGCCGCTGAACGACCACGGCCGTGGGCAGGCCAGGGAGCTGGCCGGTGAGTTGGCCGGGCGGGGAATTGCCTCAGTCTGGTCCTCGGACCTGAGCCGGGCCCGTGAGACGGCCGAGATCGTGGCCGCGACGCTCCGGCTGCCGGTATGCCTCGATGCCCGGCTGCGCGAGGGCTATCGAGGCCGGTGGGAGGGCCGCCTGTTTGAGGACGTGGCCCGGGACGAGCCTGAGCTGTTCGCCCAGTGGGAGCACGCCGGGCGGACGTGGCGCTTTCCCGACGGAGAGTCGCTGCAGGACCAGCTCGACAGGGTCTCAGCGTGCGTCGAGGAGGTCCGGGACACCCGACGGCTTCCGGCGCTGGTCGTATGCCACGGAGGGAGCGTCCGGGTGATGCTCTGTCAGGCCGACCCCCGCGGGCTCGACGCCTTTCATGATTTCGCGATCCCCAACACGGGCGTGTTCCCGCTGTGAAGCGGCTCCCCACCCTGGCCTTTGGCGGCTTGGCGGTCGCCACCGTGGCGGCGTTCTTCATCATCCAGCACCTGAAGGTGTCGACCCCGTTCATCACGGGCGTCCGGGCTCCTTCCCGCGCCGTGATCGATCCGCTGGGCGGCGGCAGCTGCTCCCGGACAAGTCTCTCCTTCTCTCTGCTCCACCGCTCGGACAACGTCGACGTGTATGTCGTCGACCAGAGTGGAAGGATCGTGGCCACACTGGCCTCCGGTGTGTTTATGCCCGGCCTTCCAAACCCGGTCACCAGGACGTTCACGTGGACGGGGCGCGAGACGGACGGCCGGAAGGCGCCACCGGGCGAGTACTCGATGAAGGTTGTGCTGCGCCGCCAGGACCGGACGATCGACATCACCAACTCCAAGGGGCTCACGGACTGGGTCAAGGTCGAGTACTCCCCCCGTTGCCCCACAGCGTGAGGGACTGACTCCGCCGGCCGGCATCCGTACCGTTATACGCCCGTGATTCCGTACCTCAGGCGCCTGGTGCGCTCGCTGGCCGCCTACCAGGTGGCCGACGTGGTCTCGAAGTTCATCGCAGTTCTACTGCTGCCCGTGTACACGCGTTATATCGCCCCGGCGGGCTACGGGATCGTGGAGCTGCTGGGCAATGGCGTGATCTTCATCAGCATCCTCGTCCGCTTCGGCATGATCGAGGCGTTCCTGCGCTACCACTTTGCCGAGGTCGACCAGCAGCGCCGGGACGCGCTGGCCCGGCGGGCCGTGACGTTCACGCTCGTGGCCACGACGTCTGCCGCGGTTGTGCTTGGTGGGTTCGCCGGGCCCCTGTCCAAACTCGTCCTATCTCACCGCGACGTGCCCACCTTTCTGGTCGCCGTTCTCGGACTGTGGTCATTTACCAACCTGGAGCTGGCCTACGGGATGCTGAGGGTGGACGAGCGCGTCCGGGCCTACGCAACCGCCTCGCTGATCAACGTTGCCCTCACAATCACGGCCTCCGTCGTGCTGGTCGTGGGCCTCCGAGACGGTGCCCGCGGACTCCTACTGGGCAACTACGGCGCCACCACCGTGGTTCTGCTCGGGCTCTGGTGGACGATGCGCCACCGGCTGGTGCGGCGCGCCCCGCCGGGGCCCGCGGCGGTGCCCCAGCGTCTCTCGGTCCTGCTCAAGTTCGGCCTCCCCACCGTCCCCGCCGAGGCCTCGGTCTACGCGCTCAGCATCATCGACCGCTACTACATTTACCACGACCGCACCCATGCCCTGGCTGGGCTGTACTCGATCGCCGTCAAGCTGGCCGGAGCGGTGGCGTTCATCGTCCGGGCGTTTCAGTACGCCTGGCCGCCGCTGGCCTACTCGGTCTCCGACGACCGCGAGGCAGCCGCGCTCTACGGGCTGGTGACGACGTATTACGCCCTGATCAGCGGCTGGGTGGTCGCGGGGTTGCTCCTGCTCGGGCGGTGGGTGGTGAGCATCCTGGCCGCCCACTCCTATTACGGCGCGTACCGAGCGCTGCCCTGGGTCGCGCTGGGGTGGGCGCTCTACGGACTGTGGGTGGTCTTTCTGGTCATCGCTGGCCGGGCCAAGGTGACCACCCGCAATTTCCCCGCCGCCCTGGCCGGCCTGGCGGCCAACATCGTGCTCCTGATCCTGCTCGTGCCCTCGCTGGGGATCGCCGGAGCTGGAGTGGCCCTCTGCGGCGCCTATGCCGCGATGCTGTCCGCCATGTATTTCCTCACCAGGCGGGCCTTCCGGGTCCTGTTCGAATGGCGCCGGCTGGTCCATCTGGTGGTGGTGATGGGCGCGCTCGCGGCAGCGGGCGAGTTGCTCCTGCCCACATCCGGGGTGGGCGGTTTCCTGGGCCGAGGCGCCGTGTTCGCAGCGATCCCGGCCGCCCTCTGGGTCACGGGCTTCGTCAGCCCCAGGGAGGCCCGCCAGGTCCGCATGCTCGTTGCCCGGATGCTCGGCCGAGGAGCCCCGCGTGAGACGGCCTGAGGTCAGCGTCGTAATGCCGTTCGGCGGCCATGCCGGGCAGGATCGGGTGGCGCTGGACGCCCTGCGCGCGCTGGACGTGGGGCCCGACGATGAGCTGATCCTGGCCGACAACTCGGGCGTCGTCTCCGCGGCGCTGCTCGCCGAGGTGGCCGGGTCGACGCCGCTGATCGTGGTCCCGGCGCCCGGCGAGCGAACACCCGCCCACGCCCGCAACGCCGGCGCCGGCCGAGCCTCCCGGGACTGGATCCTGTTCCTGGACGCGGACTGTTTTCCCCAGACCGGATTGCTGGAGGCTTATTTCGCCCGGCCACCTGCCGACGACGTGGGGGCGGTGGCAGGCGAGCTGATACCCGCGCCCGGAGGTCGGAGCCTGACCTCGCGCTATGGGGCGGCCCGAAACTTCCTCAGCCAGCAGGCGCACCTGTCCCATGGCTATCTGCCGCGGGCCGCGGCGGCCAACCTGCTCGTTCGCCGGGAGGCCTTTGAGCAGGTGGGAGGGTTCTACGAGGGTCTCCGGGCCGCCGAGGACACCGACTTCACCTGGCGCCTTCAGCGCGCGGGTTGGCGGCTCGAGCCATGTCCCGAGGCCCGGGTCGAGCACACGTACCGGGCAGCTCTGGGCGAGCTGCGGCGGCAGTGGCGCGGGTACGCCGCCGGCCGCGCCTGGCTGAGCCGGCGCTACGAGGGGTTCACCCCACAGCCGGCGGTGGTGCGCGGCCTGGGGCGAGCGCGGCGGCATCTCGGACCCGGACCGGCCAGCGAGGAGGTCGCTTCGACCGGCCGGAGTCCGCGCGCGCGCGGCCCCTACCTGGCGCTGGACGCGCTGCTGGCGCTGGAGGAGCTGGCCGGCCTTGCCCTCTCCAACCGGCCCGCGGGCCCTGGGCTGGATGCTGCCTCACAGGTCGACGTGGTGCTCGTGGCCGACCACTTTCCGGGCCGGGGCGACCCGTTGGTGGAGCTGGCCCAGGCTGTGGGCGGGGCCCGGATCGAGGCGGCCGGCCGACCCGATGCTCCCGACCAGACGGCGGCCCGGCTGCTGGACGTCCGTTACCTGGAGGACGACGGCGCGGCGGCCAGGACCGCAGCGACACTTATGCTCGCCGTCCGTCACCCGCTGCTGGTGGCTCGCGATCTCCTGAGCGCGGACTCGTCCCGGCTCTCCACCCGAGCCCTGGCTCCGGCCGTACTGCGGCTGGCCCGCGACCCCGGCGCGCGCGTCCACCCGCTGGGGGGTCCGGCGGCCCGGGCCACCGCGCGCCGGCTGGCCCGGCTGGCCGGTCGCCGGCTGGAGGAGTGACGGAGTTGCGCGTCGACGTCGTCGATCCCTCGGCCTATACGCCTCCCTACGACCATGCCCTGTGCTCGGCGCTGGGCCTGGACGGCGCGCAGGTCCGCCTGGTGACCAGTGAGTTCGCCTACGGCGAGCTGCCCTCGCCCGAGCACTACGCCCGACGAGAAATCTTCTACCGCCGGGCTGTCGGCCGAGCGGGTTCACGGCTGCGGCTGATGACCAAGCTGCTCGAGCACGGCCCGGATATGGCCCGCTACCGGAGGCTGGCCCGATGGGCCGAGGTCGTGCACTTCCAGTGGTTCGCGGTGGGTTGGCTGGACCGGCTGCTGCTGCCCCGCCGCCCGATCGTCGTCACGGCTCATGATCTGCTCCCGCGCGAGCCCCGTCCCGGACAGGTGGCTGCCCAGCGCCGGCTGTACGACGCCGTGGACGCCGTCGTCGCCCACTCCGAGTTCGGGCGAGGCCAGCTGGTCGACCGGGTGGGCGTGCCCTCCGAGAAGGTCACCGTCATCCACCACGGGGCATTCGACCACCTGGCCGCACTGGCCCCCGGCCGGCTTCCACCCGAGTTGGTCGAAGAGGACTCCGATCCCCAGGCGCCGGTGGCTCTGTTCTTCGGGCTGCTGCGGCCGTACAAGGGACTCGACGTGCTGCTGGACGCGTGGCGCTCGCTGTCGCTTGATGGGATGTCCGGCCCCGGTCCCCGGCTGTGGATCGTCGGCCACCCACGGATGCCGCTTGAGCCGCTGCGAACGGCCGCCCCGCCTGGCGTGCGGTTCGTGCCGCGGTTCGTCTCGGACTCCGCGCTGGCCGCCTGCTTTGACCGGGCCAGCCTGGTCGTGCTCCCGTATACCAGCACCGAGCGCTTTGACTCCTCCGGAGTCCTGGCCACGGCGCTGGCCTTCGGCAAGCCCTCGATCCTGAGCGATCTGGGCGGCTTCCCGGAGCTGGCGGCCACCGGCGCGGCACGGCTCGTCGCCCCTGCGGACCCGAATGCCCTGGCCAGGGCCCTTTCGGAGCTGCTCGGCGACCAGGCTGCGCGCGAGCGCCTGGCCGCCAACGCCGCCGTCGCGGCGGCGGGGCCGTACTCCTGGGCGGACGCGGCCCGGCGCACATTGGCGCTGTACCGGAGCATCGCTTAAGCAGCAAGTTCCGGTCTTCGGGGCAGTTAAGTCCTGAGCGCTGTTACGCCAGCGCCGTGATACCGCGAGACAGCCCGGAGGCCTTGACCGATGCGCGTAAAGATGACCATCCTGACCAGCCTGGCCGCCCTGCTGGTGATGGCGCCCGGGGCCAGTGCCAGCCCGAAATTCACCACGCCCGTAAAACTGGCCGGCGCGCCCTCCGGTGGCGAGCCCAGCATCGCCGCGTCACCGCAGGGAATCGTGATGGTCGCCGGGCCTCAGGGCATCCCGAGCGGTGTGTCCGGCCACGCCGGGACGGGTCTGTGGATCTCCAAGAACGACGGAAGCACCTTTGGTTCGGGGCGCTATATCGGCTCCTTCCTGGGCGGTGGGGATGACGACATCATCTTTGACAGAGGGATCTGGTACACGGGCGACCTGGAGGCCGCTGCCACCGAGGTATGCCAGAGCACGGACACCGGCAGGACGTGGGCCGGGGTGGGACCCCTTCCCGATCCAAGCAACTGCACGACGGTCAGCGGTGGCCAGGCCGGCTTCTCTGATGACCGTCCCTGGCTCACCCCCGATCCCACCGATCCCAAGCGCATCTACCTGACCTATCACGAGTTCGTCTCCGCACAGCCGCTGAGCTTCGTGACCAACAACGGCGGCGGCGATGACTTTGCCAATCCGTGTGGCCCGCTGGTCACCGATCCCACGATTGAGGCCAACGTTCCCACGGACATCACCGGCGGGACCCTCGTGGCGCGGCCGGCGATGGACAGGAAGGGCAATCTCTACGTCCTCTTTGCCGCCACCACGCAGCAGGAGAACGGTGCCGCGCTGGCCCGGGGGATCCCCAGCGGGACGTTCAGCCAGCTGTATCTGGCCGTGTCCAAGGACCACTGTCAGAGCTTCACCGACCACACCGTGTTCGACGGCCAGAAGCAGTACGGCATGAATACGGTCCAGTTCGGCGACATCTTCAACGACCTGGCCATCGACGGTGCCGGCAACCTGTATGCGGTCGGCGTGGGCTTCATCGGTCACAAGCAATTTGCCAGCACGGCCAACGTCTACGTGCTCAGCTCAAAGGATCACGGCCAGCACTGGTCAGCTCCCCTGAAGCTCAAAACGCCGAACGCCGCCGCCATGCTTCCGGCGGCCGTCGGCGGACCCAGGGCCGGTCAGCTCGTGATCGGGTATCTCCGGACGTTCAACGGGGTTACCGATCCGGCCAGCCTGAAGGGCAGGTGGACCTACTCGACGGCCGAGTCGCGGGACGCGACGGCAGCCCAGCCCAACTACGTCTACGCCGACGTCCGGCGCGGCTACAGCTACCACAACGGTCAGATCTGTAATGCGGGAATCCTGTGTGGACTGCCGGGTGAGCCCAGCGATCGCTCGCTGGCTGACTTCACGTCTGTGACCCTGGATCCGCATGCCTGCCCGCTGTTCACCTTCGCGGGCGAGCCCAAGGGAACGCCGAGCACCAACGGAACGCACACCAAGAACTACGTGACGCGGCAGCGCACTGACTGCCTGAGCGCACCACTCCCGCCGCCGGTCGGCCCTCCCCCGCCGGTCCGCTCTGTTCATCATCACCATCACGCGCGCGGCCACCACCACCGTGGGCACAGAAGGCCCAGCCACCGGCCCAAGCGCAGGAAGTCCCGGGGTTTCACGGGCTGAGCGTAGGCGCAGTTCAGCGGGCCCTGCGCCACAATCGGCCCGCCATGACTGCGCTGGCCATCGTCTTCTGGGTGTCCGCCGGGTTGATTCTGTACGTCCATCTCGGCTATCCGCCGCTGCTGGCGCTGATCGCCCGGCTCCGCCCCCGGCCATTGCGCACCTCGGCGACAGACGCGGCGCTGCCGGGTGTCAGCGTCATCGTCCCGGCCTACGCCGAGCAGGGGGTGATCGGCGCCCGGGTGAACAACCTCCGCCAGCTCGACTATCCCGTCGACCACCTGGAGGTGATCGTGGCCTGCGACGGCTCGCCGGATGCCACCGCCGAGCGGGCGCGCCAGGCGGGTGCCGACCTTGTGCTCGATCTTCCCCGAGGAGGGAAGATCCGGGCTCAGGACGCTGGTGTGGCCCGGGCCCGGCATGAGATCGTGGCCTTCTCAGACGCCAACGCGAGCTGGGAGCAGGACGCGCTCAGGCAGCTGGTCGCCCCGTTCACCGATCCGCAGGTCGGCTACGTGTGTGGGAAGGTCCGGCTCGTGGGCCAGCACGGGACAAACCAGGAGGGTCTGTACTGGCGCTACGAGATGGCTCTGCGGACATTCGAATCCCGGGCCGCCTCGGTGACCGGCGGCAACGGCGCGATCTACGCCACCCGGCGGGACGCCTATTTGGTGGTCGACCCAATCATGGGTCATGACCTGTCCTTCCCGTTCCAGATGGTCAAACGGGGCTGGCGGGCCGTGTATGCGCCGGATGCCCGATCCAGCGAGAAGATGGTCCCCTCGCTCGAGGGTGAGTTCGCTCGTAAGCGCCGGATGATGGGCCACACATGGCCGATCGTGCTCCGGGGAGGGATGCTCTCGCCCCGCGGCTACGGCGCCGTCTACGCCTTCATGATCTTCTCGCATCGAATCCTTCGCTACCTGTCCCCGTTCCTGCACCTGGTGGCCCTGGGCACGAGCATCGCCCTCGTTGGCCGCGGGTGGGTGTACATCGTCGCGCTGGCGCTTCAGGTCATCCTGCTGCTGGCGTCCTTGTTGGCCGTCGTGGTGCCCACCCGCCCGCTCCTGATCGTCCGCTACTACGTGCTGACCACCGTGTCGCTGGCCGCGGGGCTGTGGGACTGGCTCATCAGGGGCACGCCCGCAGGCTGGGAGCCGGCGGAGGGCACTCGGTGAGCGACGCCGTCCGGCGGGCCTTCGACCTGGGGGTGTCGCTGATCGCCGCTGTCCTCACCGCCCCGGTCGTCGGGCTGCTGGCGTTGGCGATTCGGCTTGAGTCCTCGGGAGCGCCCCTGTACACCCAGACCCGGGTCGGCCGGGACGGCCGCGAGTTCGCCATCTACAAGCTGCGCACGATGGTGCACGGAGCGGAGTTCATCGGGGCCGGGCTGGCGATCCAGGAGGGCGATGAGCGGATCACCGCTCTGGGCCGGTTCCTCCGCCGCTACTCGCTGGACGAGCTGCCCAATCTATGGAACGTGCTCCGCGGGGAGATGTCGATCGTCGGGCCTCGTCCCACGCTGTCGGCCCAGGTCCAGCAGTACACGACCCGGCAGCGGGGGCGGCTGACCGTCAAGCCCGGGATCACCGGCTGGGCTCAGATCAATGGACGCGCGTCGCTGCCCTGGAGCGCGCGCATAGAGCTCGACCTGTGGTACGTGGAGCACCGCTCGCTGGCCCTCGACGCTCGGATCCTGGCCCGGACGATCGGAATGGTTCTGACCGGGCGTGGGCTCTACAAGGGAGAGCGCGGGGGATGGCACCCGCCGACGACATGACCGGCCGAGCCTCCGGACGCCCCGACGCCGCCGTGCTGCTGACCGGCGTGGGAAAGCGCTACGACATCGTCTCGGCCTTCGCCCAGCACGCCCGGGTCCTCGCCGTTGACCCCAATCCTCTGGCCCCGGCGCAGTACGCCGCTGATCACCGGTCCTCCGCGCCTGCGATCGCCGATCCGGAATACGTCCCGACGCTCCGCTCGCTGTGCGAGCGACATGGCACCAGGGCCGTGATCCCGTTGACAGACCTGGACCTGGAGGTGCTCGCGCAGGCGCGGGAGGCAGGCCAGCTTCCGGCGATCGTGCCAGACGCCCAGACGGCCAGGGCCACGTTTGACAAGTATGAGACCCATCTGCTGCTGGAGCGGCTCGGACTCCCGTCACCCCCGACGGTTCTTCCGGGCCAACCCGTGGAGCACTTCCCGGTGATGGTCAAGCCACGCTGGGGCTCGGGAGCTCGGTCAATCCACCGAGCCGCCGACCAGGCGGAGGCCGACTTCTTCGTGGGCTACGTCGAGGAGCCGACGATGATCCAGCGGTGGATGGATGGTCCGGAGTTCTCGATCGACTGCCTGTCGGATCTCGCCGGGAGGTGTCTGAACGCGATCCCCCGAACGATGATCGAGTCGCGCGGAGGCGAGTCGATCAAGGGCACGGTGATCCGCGATGAGGAGTTGATCGACCTCGGCAGGCGGGTGGTCGAGGCTCTGGGCGTGCGCGGCCCGTGCACGATCCAGGTCTTCCGTGACCGGAACATCGGACTGGGGATCACGGATGTGAACACTCGCTTCGGCGGCGCCTTCCCGGCTCCGATGTTCGCCGCCCTTCCCGGCCGGACATATCCGGAGCTGCTGGTCCGGCTGGCCTGCGGTGAGGTGATCGAGCCCCACGTGGGCGAGTTCCGGGCCGGCATCACATTCACCCGGTACTTCTGGCAGCTCGAGCTCGATCAGCAGTTCCAGCCCACCCGCCGGGACATCATCCGTCCCCCCGGACCACCTCGCCCGGGATAGGTCGAATCAGGCCTCGGCGACCGCCCGAAGCTCCCGCTCTCCCTCCCAGCAGTCATCCAGGAAGACGGAGATCCGCTCGGTGAGCCGCCGGGGGTGCGTCCGGAGCTCGATGATCGAATTGGCGTTCAGCAGGACGGCGTTTGGCAGTTCGTCGGCCAGCATTCCCGCATCCGAGAACGGATGGACCGGATCGCGGGGATGACCGATGACCAGGGCGGGGGCCTGAAGCTCGCGCCGTATGGCGTGCTCGGGCGCGGTCCGGCCGAACAGGATCCCCTGCAGCACGGCCCCGCTGGCCCCGGGATCCTGAGACAGCGAGTCCAGGCCCAGCTCGATCAGGAACGGCAAACGCTCCCGGGGCACGGCCCGGGCGCCGCGGGCCACCAGCTTCATCACCGGCTCGCCCACCGTGAGGGCCAGGAGCAGCGGGGTGAAGGCAGCCGCGCAGGCCGGGATCGCGTGATCCAGGACGGGCATCTCAATGAGCATCCCCCGGACGCGCTCGGCGGCCGCGGCGGCCACCTCGAGCGTGATGTTCGCCCCCAGGGACGTGCCGCCGATGACCGCCTGCTCCAGCTCCAGGTGGTCGAGCAGGGCCACGGTCTGACGGGCGAACTCAGTCATCGAGTAGCGCCACATCTGCCGCGGCCGGTCGGAGGCTCCATGGCCCAGCGGGTCAAACGTGATCACCCGGTTGCCCTGCTTGGCCAGCGTACGAGCCAGCGGCGTCTGCATCTTCTGTGAGAGCAGCAGACCGGGAGCCAGGACCGTGGGCCGAGGACCCTCGCCGTACTCGGTGTAGGCCAGCCGCTGACCTTCGAATCGGAAGTGCGCCATTACCAGCAGGATACCGGCGCCCTCCCCGTCCCCACCCGGGCTCTGGAAAACGCTACCGTCCCCTGCACCAACTCAACCAGGAGGATCGTCAGATGGCCAAAGTCCCTCGTTCGCTCGCCGGTTCGGTCGTGGCTATCACCGGCGGTGCCCGCGGAATCGGGCGGGCCACGGCGGTCGCGTTGATCGCGCAGGGCGCCCGCGTGGCGATTGGAGACATCGAGGCCTCGCTGGCCGAGCGGACGGCGACCGAACTCGGTGCGGGGACGATCGGTCTGCCGCTGGATGTGACCGACCGAGAGAGCTTTGGCCGCTTCCTGGATGAGGCCGAGAATCAGCTCGGGCCGGTCGACGTTTTGATCAACAACGCGGGCATCATGCCCATTGGCTCGTTCGCCCGGGAGTCCGATGCCACCGCGCAGCGGATGATCGACATCAACCTGGTTGGACTGATCTACGGGTCCAAGCTGGCCCTGGAGCGCTTCCTACCGCGCCGCCGTGGGCACCTGGTCCAGATCGCCTCGGCAGCGGGCAAGATGGGCTTTGCTGGTGGCGCCACCTACTGCGCCACCAAGCACGCGGTGGTCGGGTTGAGCGAGGCGATCAGAGCCGAGCTGCACGGCACGGGCGTCGAGATCAGCGTCGTCATGCCTGTCGTGGTGAATACCGAGCTTGGCTCCGGCCTTCCTGAGACCCGTGGCTTCAAGGCCGTCCAGCCGGAGGACGTGGCCGACGGGATCGTGGAGGCGCTGCAGACCGGCCGGTTTGAGGTCTATGTGCCCAAGTCGGTGGCCGGCATGGTCAGATTCGGGGCGGTCATGCCCCGCCGCGTGATGGAGGTCCTGGGCAGACTGCTCAAGGGCGACCAGGTGCTGGCCCACCCGGACCACACGGCTCGCGCCGCCTACGAGGCCCGGATGGAGCGGACGATTGAGGGCCAGACGGCGGCCCCCGCACCGGTGGTCACCGTGCCTGAGCCGGCCGAGGTGGCTGCGCCGACCAACGGCGCCGCGGAGGTTCCAGCCAACGGCGCGGGTGAGACCGAGCCCGCCGCCGAGCCGGCCCGCGAGGCCGAGACGGTCTAACCGTCAGACGACAGCCACTCAGCGATCAGGCGGCCGATCTCGGGCCCCTGGTCCTCCTGCAGGAAGTGGCTGGCGTCCTCGATCACGTGGTCGATCTGGGTTCCCAGCGCGGCCGCGAACCGCTCGCCCACCGACGGCGGAATCACCGGGTCTGAGTCGGCCCACAGGATGAGCTTGGGCCGCTGGTCCTCGCGCAGCGTGTCCAACACCCGCTGGCCGGCCGCCGCCCCCGGCATCTCGGGGGAGGTGGGGAGGATCAGCGGAAAGGCCCGGGCCCCGGCCTTTGAGTCGGCGCTCGGAAACGGAGCCTCGTAGGCCGCGATCACCTCGTCGCCCGGGTCGTGCTTGCACGCTCCCCTGACCAGCATGCCCACGGGCAGATCCTCGGTCCGCTCCACGAAGTCGCGGAAGGCGACCCAGGCGTCGGTCATCGGCTGGTGTCCTGTGAACAGGCCGGTGTCCATGATCACGATCCGGGCAAACCTGTCCGGATGCTCGGCGGCCAGCCGAAGGCCGACGGGTCCACCCCAGTCATGCACGACGGCGGTGGCCTCCCGGAGGTCGAGCTCCTCGAGCAGCGGCGCGATCGCCTCCACGTGGCGGTCGTAGCTGTACCAGTTGAAGTCCGTCGGCTTGTCGGAGCGTCCGAATCCGGGCAGGTCGGGCGCGATGCAGCGAAAGCCGGCGTCCCGGACGGGCGGAATCACCTTGCGCCACAGAAAGGACCACGTGGGCTCGCCGTGAAAGAAGACGACCGGTGGCCCGTCCCCCTCATCCAGGTGGGCCAGGCGGAGCCCGTCGTAGTCGCGGTAGTGGGACTCAAACGGGAAGTCCGGAAGTCCGGTCAGCAGTTCGTCGGGGGTGCGGATGGCGTCGGTCATTCGGGGAAACCTATCTGCCGGGCGTGAACTTTGGCTCTGAGTGTCGAAATATCGACGCGCAGGGACTAAGAATCCGGATGATGGGGCGAGAGGGACCGCCGCCACCGCGCGACGGCGCCCTACACCCCGTGTGCCAGCACCTGCCCGGCGTCTCCGGCCACGGTCACCTCGATCTCCGCCGGGTAGCGTTGCCAGGCGATCAGGTTCAGCGCCTGGAGTCGGTCGAGCACAGTCTGCAGCGCCGCCGCCTGGTGGCCGCTCACGTAGTGCCGGGCAATCGTGAACGTCCAGCCGGCCGCGGCCGGGGGGTCGGTGTAGCCGAACAGCGCCTGGTAGCGCCTGTCGGTCACGGTGCTGACCACGGTCAGGGGGGCGGTCCCGGAGAGCGCCCGCACCTGCGTCCCCATCCAGCTCAACAGCTCGAGCGCGGCCGGACGCAACCCGCGGTACAGCGCCGGGGCGAAGCCGAACCGGCGAGCCACGTTGCCCATCTGTGGGGCATAGGCGAGCCCCAACCGCGAGGGATTGAACGGGAGCCGCACGAGCTGATCGCCTGCGTAGGCCCGATCGACATCTTCCGGACTGGCAAATGTGGGCGTATCCGACGCCGGGTGCAGGAGCTGGGCTGCCGAGCCTGAGGAGACCTGGAGCGCGGCCTGACGTCTGAGCGCCGCCGGGTCGCTCCGGTACAGGTGCATGATCTGCTCGGCGGCCAGGACGCGCCACAGATATGTCCAAGAGTCGTCGCCAAAGGAGGACAGGAGCCCGTAGGCGGCGGCGTGGCGGTTGGGGGCGCTGTCGAAGTACAGCTGAACGTAGGGGACCGCCGCGCCACCGTCGTATGCGTTCAGCACCGATCTCAGGTTGCCGATCCCCATGTGGTAGGACTCGACCGCCAGGTCCAGCCGGCCGAAGGACCGCTCAGCCATCTGGAGATAGCGAACCGTGGCCGCCAGCTCCGTGGCCGGATCAAACCGGACGTCGATCCGGGCCCGGGCTTGCTCCAGCCTTCTGGCCCGGGCCGGCCGCCCGGTGGACAGGGCCACGTTGATCTGTCCGGTGAGACGCCGGCTGGTCTTCAGGTCGACCCTCAGGCCGAGCAGTGACTGCGCCGTGGCGGCGAGGATCTGGGTCAGGCCGGCGGCCCCGGCCGGATCTCCGCCGGCGATCACCCCCGGCTGGCCGGCGCTCTCCAGGTACACGATCCCCTCCAGCAGGTGGGGATCGATGCCGGTGCCCGACGTGACCCGATCGATCAAGGGCTGAAAGCGAGCCACCCGAGCGGCGGTGGCCACCGCGCCGCCCGGTGTCTTCACGTACAGCGGATGGGCCTCACCGGCGGTGGCCCGAGCGACCAGCTTGCTGGCTCGGCTCGGGGCGTAGGCAAACAGGTTCTGACCGGTCGGGATCTGGGCCGTCCCGGCGCCGGGCAGCCGCGGGAGCGGGGGGCTCTTCCTGAGCCCGAGAACGGCCCACAGAATCACCCCGATCACGAGCAGCGCTCCGGCCGTGAGCAGGAACTGGCGTCTGGACCCTCGGGCCGAAAGCACGTGCATCCTCAGATGATCCCACCGCCGTCCGCGGTGGCTGAATCGCCCCGGTGGATAGACTTTCGGGCGCGTTCACGCTGCGTTAAACGGCTGCTTCCGGCTGCTTCTCAGCCTCTGGTCGGCTATCCTCCTGCGCTCGCGGCGCGCCACTGCGCCCGCCACTATGCGCAACTCGCAGGCCGAGCGCGCTTTAGATCCATCGAAACGTAAGGCACTTGGAGCGCCCTTATGAGAATTCTCGTTCTAGGCGGTGACGGATATCTGGGCTGGCCGACGGCCCTCCACCTCTGCGCATGCGGGCACGAGGTCGCCGTCAATGACAACTTCGCCCGGCGCGGCTACGACGAGGAGATGGGGGTCGACAGCCTGACCCCAATCGCCACTCTGGAGGAACGCCTGGCTGCCTGGACCGAGGTCAGCGGCAAGGAGATCAAGTCCTACGTCGGTGACCTGTGCGATGAGACCTTCGTCCACCAGATGGTGGCCGACTTCCGGCCCGACACGATCGTCCACTTCGCCGAGCAGCGTGCTGCTCCTTACTCGATGATCGATCAGGCCCACGCCGTCTACACCCAGAAGAACAACGTCGTCGGCAACCTCAACGTGATGTACGCGATCGGCGACCTCAACCGCGACATCCATCTGGTCAAGCTGGGCACGTTGGGCGAGTACGGACAGCCCAACATCGACATCGAGGAGGGGTGGCTGGAGGTCGAGCACAAGGGCCGCAAGGATCGGATGATCTACCCCAAGCGCCCCGGCTCCTTCTACCACTGCTCAAAGGTGCACGACAGCGTCAACCTGGAGTTCGGTTGCCGGATCTGGGGGATGCGCGTCACCGACCTCAACCAGGGCGTCGTGTACGGCGCCGAGACCGAGCAGACCAAGCTCGATCCCCGCTTGGCCACCCGGTTTGACTACGACGCCGTGTTCGGCACGGTGCTGAACCGATTCATCATCCAGGCCGTCCTGGGCCAGCCCCTGACGGTGTACGGCAACGGCTCCCAGACCCGGGGCATGATCAACATCGTCGACACGGTGGAGTGCATTCGGATCGCGTCTGAGAATCCGGCGGACCGCGGCGACTTCCGAGTGTTCAATCAGGTGACCGAGTCGAAGTCGATCAACGAACTGGCCGAGACCGTGGCGGACGTCTACCAGAAGTGGCCCGGTGCGCAGGGCGAGGTCACGATCGACCACGTCGAGAACCCGCGCGTGGAGATGTACGACCATTACTACCAGGTCGTCCACACCGCGCTGGAGAGCCTGGGCCTGAAGCCGACGCTGCTCGACATGACACTGATCGACCATCTCTTTGACGTCGTCGAGCGCCACCGGGATCGCGTGGACGCCGCGGCGGTGCTGCCCACCGTCAAGTGGGCCGAGACGAAGAGCGAGTTGCCGCGCACAGGACGCGAGCTGGCCAAGACGTGACGTCCTCCGCTGCAGGGGGCGCGAACGGACTCGAGGGCCGCCGGATCCTCGTAACTGGAGGGTCCGGCTTCATCGGGCGCCACGTGGTGGCTGACCTCTCGAGCGCCGGCGCCCATGTCCGGGTGGTTGATCTCCAGCCTCACCCGGACCCGGCCGTGGACCTCGTCCAGGGTGACATCACCACGCCCGAGGTACTCGAGTCGGCCGTCGACGGGGGCGTCGACGGCGTCGTCCATCTGGCCGCCGTGACCTCCGTCCTGAAGTCCGTCGAACACCCGGTCCTGACCCACCGGACCAATGTTGAGGGCACGGCCATGGTGCTCGAGGCGGCGCGGCACGCCGGCGCGAGGTCGCTGGTGTTCGCCTCAACCAACGCCGTGGCCGGACCGATGCGCGGTGCGGCGATCACGGAGGCCGAGGTTCTGCAGCCGCTGACGCCCTACGGCGCGACCAAGGCGGCGGGCGAGATGCTGATGTCGGCCTACACCGCGGTCTATGACCTGCGCTGTGTGCCGCTGCGCCTGACCAACGTCTACGGCCCGGGCATGCAGGCCAAGGACAGCATCGTGGCCCGGCTGATGCGGGCCATTCGCCTCCGGACAACCTTTGAGATCTACGGTGACGGCACCCAGGTCCGGGACTACGTGCACGCGGCGGACGTCACGGCCGCGGTCAAGCTCGGCCTGCAGGACGAGCGGTGGGCCGGGCCGACGGTCATCGGTGCCGGCCGGTCCCTGTCGGTGCTCGAGGTGATCGATGCCGTGCGCCAGGCCACGGGCGCCGAGATCGATGTTGGCCACGGGCCCGCCCGCCCCGGCGAGATGCCGGCGGTGATCGTCGACCCGAGCGTGGCCCAGGGCGCGGGTTGGGTGCCCCAGTACGCACGGTTTGAGGACGGCCTGCCCGGGGTGTGGGAGGAGTGGTCGGCGATCGACCTTGATGCGGTCGCTTCCGGTGTGGGTACCGTGGGGGCACCCCGATGAGCACCACTCAACCCGTGCCCGCGACCCGAGAAACCAGCCTGGAAGAGCTCGATCCCGTCGAGCGGGACGCCGCCGCCGCCTTCCTGGCCGCCAATCCTCCGGGCGCCGGCGCGCCGCTGGCGATCGTGATCCCCGCCTACAACGAGGAGGGGACCGTGGCCGAGGTGGTGCACGAGATCCCCCGCGAGGCAGCCGGCCTGCTCACCGAGGTGATCGTCGTCGTCGACGGCTCATCCGACGCCACCACCGAGCGGGCCACCGCGGCCGGCGCGCTGGTGTGCGACGTGACGGCGAACCGGGGCCAGGGAGCCGCGCTGAAGTTGGGTTACTGGCTGGCCCGGGTCCGGGGATCACAGATCATCGCCACGATCGACGCCGACGGCCAGTACGAGCCCGAGGAGCTCGGACGGGTGATCCAGCCGATCCTGGATGGAGAGGCCGACTTCGTCTCGGGCTCACGCCGGTTGGGAGCCGAGCTGACCACCGACCGCATTCGGCATCTGGGCGTGCTCGTGTTCGGAGCCATCTTCAGCCTGCTGACACGCCATCGCATCACCGATCCGGCCTGTGGCCTGCGGGCGATGCGTTCGGAGGTCACGGCGGCGGTCACGCTCGAGCAGCCTCAGTACCAGGCCTCAGAGCTGATGATCAGTGCTGCGCTGAACGGCTATCGCCTGGGCGAGGTGCCCACAACGATGCGCGACCGAACGGCCAGCCACACCAAGAAGGATGGGAACTTCCGCTACGGCGTGCGGTTCGCCCGCGCCGCGCTCCACACCTGGCGCCGCGATCGCAGGGCCGCCCGGACCCGCGAGCGCCCCGAGAAGATCCACTTCTCGTAGAGGAAGAAGCGCACTCCGTAAAGGAGTGCGAGGGTCCCGAAGTACGAGCCCGTGACGATCAGAACCCGGAGTCCGGTGCCCTTCTGAATGTGCTGCTGCTTCACGAACGAGTCCGCCCAATTGGTGGCCAGCGAGAGCAGCACGAGCGTGGTGGCCGAAATCACCAGGTAGGCGACGATCTCCCGCCCGAAGGCCACTCGACCTCGGAGCTTCCAGGTCCAGCGACGGTTGATGCTCCAGTTCGGGATCGCGCCGGCGAAGAAGGCCAGCACCGTGGCCAGCGTCGTGTTGACACCCATCGCGTACAGGACGGCCAGGACGACCGCACTTGTCCCGGCCGCTACAAGGGAACTGATGGCAAATTTCGTAACGCGCCCGCGCACTGGGTGAGCTAGGAGCGCGCGGAATCGGTTCGCGAGCACGCTCCGATGCTATCGGGTGGGCGTTTGCCTTCTCTTAAGAACGGATGGGCCATGCCGCCCGCACCCGACGTTAGCGTTCAGGGCGATGCGCCTGCAGGCCGCCCGTGATCGCCTGGTGCTGGACGACAACCTGGTCGTCCAGGGCGACAACGCCCCCGTGCTGGCCGCGCTCCCCGAGCAGACCTTCGACCTGATCTACGTCGATCCGCCGTTTAACACGGGCCGCTCTCAGGCCCGCCGCACACTGAGCGTCACGGCCAGCCCCGAGGGGGAGCGGGAGGGCTTCGGCGGGCGCCGCTACAGCGCCCAGCTGCTCCGCACGCTCAGCTTCGAGGACAGCTATGCGAACTACCTGGGTTTTCTGGAGCCACGGCTGCGCCGGGCCCGCGAGCTGCTGGCCCCCCACGGGACCCTGTATTTCCATATCGACTACCGCGAGGCGCACTACTGCAAGCTGCTTCTGGACGAGGTCTTTGGTCGCGAGGCCTTCCTAAACGAGCTGATCTGGGCCTATGACTTTGGCGCCAAGCCGCGCCGCCGCTGGCCGGCCAAGCACGACACGATCCTGGTCTACGTCCGGACTCCGGGCGGACATCACTTCGATCCTGACGCCGTCGAACGCGAGCCCTACATGGCTCCCGGTCTGGTCGGTCCGGAGAAGGCGCGCCGCGGCAAGCGGCCGACCGATGTCTGGTTTCACACGATCGTGCCCACGAACGGCAGCGAGAAGACCGGCTACCCGACACAGAAGCCCGAGGGTGTGCTCCGGCGGATCGTGGCCGCCTCCTCGCGCCCCGGAGGGTGGTGCCTTGATCCATTCGCGGGTTCGGGCACGCTGGGCGCCGTGTGTCAGAAACTGGGCCGACGGTTCGTGCTCGTGGACAAGAGTCCCGTGGCCATCTCCACGATCCGAGGGCGCCTCGGCGAACCGTCGGTCAGCCGCCTTCCTCTGAAAGCCGCCGGCTGACCGCGGCCAGGAAGCCGGCGGCCGCCGCGCCGTACAGGATCCGGTGATCGCAGCTCAGCGTCAGGGAGTTGGTGCCGGCGACCAGCACGGCGGCCTGCGGAGGCACGACGGGCAGACTGGCCTGGGCGATCCCGAGCTCGCCGGCGTTCCACGCGGTGAACGTGGCCCCGGAGAAGGCGGGCGGCGTGAGCCGGCCGCCGAACGCCCCGCTCTGCAGCTCCCCCACCTCACGGCGTAGCTCATCCAGCGACCGGTGGTCGGCGTCGAGCACCGTCGGTATCAGGTAGGTGCCCTCCAGTGCCAGCACGAGTCCGACGTTGATTCGGGAGTACAGCTCGAAGTGCCCATCTCGGTAGGCCCCGTTGGCGCGGGGATGCTCGACCAGCGCCAGTGCACACGCTCTGACCACGTGCGCCGTCTCAAGCTCGGCGAGCCCGGCCACGGGGACACTCAGCTCCAGGTGCGGGACGGTGGCCCTGGACTCGGCCGCTCGGCGAGCCACCGTGCGCTCGGCCGGGGTGGGCTCGATGACCCTGGTCTCTCCCTTCGGCCCACCGCCGCTCACTGGAGGTCCTCGGCGTCTGCCCCGACCCACTTGTCAAAGAACGCTTCTGCCTCCATCCCGGCCAGGTCGGCTCGGAGCTCCTTGAGCAGCCGGGCCGCCCGCTTGGCCGGCAGATCCCAGTACAGCGCGACCTCGCCGTCCTGCACCGAGATGACCTCCACGCGGTCGAGCCGGTCGTGGTCGGCCAGGAAGGCCGGCTCGATCCCCTCCCGCGACACGATCAGGTGATACGCCCGGTTGGCCTTCACGTGAGCACCACTCACATCACCGCCGGCACTGTGCGCACACCGTGGGCTCGGGCTCGGGCGCCCGCCTGGGCGAGCGTCTGCGCGGTCGAGCGGAGCGCGATCCCCTTCAGCAGCGCGCTGGGATGCATCTCGCAGGCCGCCCCGGCGATCAACAGCGTCTCCTCCTGGCTCAGGTCGCGCCCGCCGGCGAACGCCTGCCGGAAGGCGGCGGCCGAGAAGGCAACTCCACGCCCAATGCGCTTGGCATACGTGGCCGCCAGCATGGCCGTGCGGGTATCGGGGGGCCAGCGGTCGGGCCAGCGGACGGGCTGGAGCCCGAGTTCCCCCGCCCGGCGCTCGACCGATTCCCGGTCCACGCCCGCCAGCGAGTCCCCCAGGTCGGATGCCAGCACGGGCTCGAATTCGGGGACGGCGCCACCGCCCATCACCTGCTCGGCCATCAGGTAGCAGTCGGGGCTGCCCAGGTCGTAGAAGAAGATCGGCTGGGCGGCTGCTGGCGGCGCCGGTTCCGGCACTTGTTCTCAGCCGTGGATGAGCCAGCCGTCGGCCGCCCGCCCGGCCTCCATGACCGCTTCGGACAGCGTCGGATGGCCGTGGATGATCCGCGCCAGCTCCGGATAGCCGCCCTCCATGGCCCGGAGGTTGACCAGCTCCTGGATCAGCTCGGTGGCCCGGGTACCCACGATGTGGCCACCCAGCAGCTCGCCGTATTTGCGCTCGCCCACGATCTTGACCAATCCGGTCTGGTCCCCATACACCGTCCCGCCGCCCACGGCGCCGTACTTCACCTTGGCCGCCACCACATCGTGCCCCTGCTCACGCGCCTGAGCTTCGGTCAGCCCGAAGCTGCCGACGTTAGGCATGCAGAACGTCGCTCTCGGGACATCCACATATTCGATTGGATGGGTGGTCAGGCCGGCGGCGTCCTCGACCGCGATCACGCCCTCGTCCGACGCCTTGTGAGCCAGCGCCGGGCCGTGCACCAGGTCGCCGATCGCGTAGATCCCCTCCGCGGCGGTGCGCATTGCCCCGTCGACCTCGATCAACCCCTGCTCGTCGAGCCTCACCCCAGCCTCCTCCAGGCCCAGGGCCTCGACGTCGGGGCCGCGGCCGGTGGCGATGACCAGCCACTCCACCTCGCGTGACTCCTCGCCGTGGGTGAAGGTGACGGCGGTCTCCGACGTGGCGATGTCGGTCACGAACGTCCCCGTGTGAATCGTCATGCCCTGGCGCCCCAGCCCCCGCTCGACCAGCTTGGAGATGTCGACGTCCTCAGTGGGCAGCACGCGCTCCAAGGCTTCGAACAGAAGCACCTCGACTCCCAGCCGGGCGTAGGCCGAGGCGATCTCCGACCCCGAGGCTCCGGCTCCCACCACCGCCATCGTGGCGGGCAGCTCGTCCAGGGCCCAGGCCTCCTCGGTTCCGATCACCCGCCCACCGAACTCGGCTCCCGGGATCGGACGCTTGACCGAGCCGGTGGCCAGCACGATCGTCTTGGCCGTGAGCTCCCGCTCGCCGGCCACGACCTTCCCCGGGCCGGCGACACGTCCCTCGCCCTCAACGAGCTCGATGCCGTTCTTCTTGAACAACCCGGCGACGCCGCCGGTCAGCGTGGAGACGACCTTCTGGCGCCGCTCGATGATCGCCGGGAAGTCGACCTCCGGCTCGCCGACCCTGATCCCGAAGTCGCCGGCCTCGCGAACCTCGGTCAGGATGTCCGCCGAACGGAGCACCGCCTTGGCGGGGATGCAGGCGTAGTTGAGGCAGCGTCCGCCCACCCGATCCTTCTCGAGCACGGCGGTACGCATGCCGAGCTGGGCGGCCCGGATGGCTGCCACGTATCCACCCGGCCCTGACCCGATCACAACACAGTCGTATGCGGACTCTGACATCGGGCCGGGAGGCTATCGAAGGGGTGGCGCGGGCCGCCCGTCAGCTACCGGGGAATTTCGGCATCTGAATTCGGCTCAGGATCCGGATCAGCTTGAAGAACAGGAAGCCCGGGATGACGATTCCGCCCACCGCGATCGCCAGCCCCAGCAAGTTTGAGACCTTGAGCAGGGCCAGGGAGAAGTTCGTCACGGCGATCGCCAGCAGCGCCATGAAGCCCAGGACGGCCCAGTAGCGCAGCATCCACATCCCGATCGCGCACACGAACATCACCACCGCGAACACGATCGTCGACCCGGCCGCGGCGTGGGTCCCGCCCACCTTCAGCTTCACGCCGGCCAGGAACAGCACGAGCTGGACCCCGCCGGCCAGGGCGGCGAGGATCGCTCCAACCACGATCGGCCACGGCCGCTCTCCGGGGGCCAGGGGCTCGAGCGTGGCCCGGACGGCGGCGTCTCGCCTGGCCGAACGCCCGCCCGAGCGCCCGCCGGCCTCGGCGGCTCGGGACCTGACCGCCGCCGTTGAGGCCACCGGCTTCTGACGCTGCCCTCGCTTGCGGCTACGTTGCCCCAACGTAGGTCTCCTTCCGGTCCTCGTTGGCCAGGGCCTGGGTCAGGCATTTCGCCACGGTCGCGGGGTCGCCGGCCTGCGTGAGCGCCCGGACCACAGCGACCCGGCGTGCCCCGGCGCCCGCCACGGAGGCCGCGTTGTCAACGCCGATCCCCCCGATGGCGAAGAACGGCACCTGCGCTCGCGTGGCCGCGTACCTCACCAGCTCCAGGCCCACGGCCGGCCTTCCGGGCTTGGTCGGTGTCTCAAACACCGGGCCCACGCCGATGTAGTCCGCTCCCGCCGCCGCGTCGACCTGCGTCGGGGTGTGCGTGGACAGCCCCACCAGGCGATCGGGACCCACGGCGCGACGAGCTGCAGCCACGTCTGTGTCGTCCTGGCCGACGTGCACGCCGTCGGCGCCCACGGCCGCCGCCAGGTCAGGCCGGTCGTTCAGGATCAGCAGCGCCCCGTGCGCGGCACAGGCGGCGCGAAACCTCTCGGACGTGCGCACGATCTCCTCGTCCGCGGCGTTCTTCATGCGCAGCTGGATGAGATCGACGCCGGCGGTCAGGACGGCGTGCAGGAACTGGTCGGGCCGGGCGTCGCACACCAGGTAGAGCCGGGACCGGTTCAGACGCTGACGTCGCGTATCCACCGACCCAGTCTGGCACGACTGCCACGCTAGCCTGATGCTGTTGTCCAGTAATCACCGCAGATTTGACGTGGCCGTGGTCGGGGCGGGGGTCATCGGACTGGCCATCGCCTGGCGGGCCGCCAGGCGCGGCCTGCGGGTGGTGGTGCTCGAACGTGGGGACGTGGGAGGCGGCGCGTCCTGGGTGGCGGCCGGGATGCTGGCCCCGGTCACCGAGGCTCGACTGACGGAGCTCCCACTGCTCGAGCTCGGCGTGGCCAGCGCCGCGCTGTATCCGGACTTCGTCGCCGAGCTCCAGTCCGACACCGGGATCGATCCCGGCTACCAGCGTTACGGGACGCTCGTCGTGGCCCGTGACCGCGATGAGGCCGAGGCCCTGGAGCGCGAGCTCGAGGTCCACCGACGGCTCGGCCTGACGGTGTCCAGATTGCGGCCCAGTGAGGCCCGGGCTCTGGAAGGCGGGCTCGCCCCGGGGATCCGACTGGCGCTAGACGTGTCCGGAGACCATGCGGTTGACCCGCGTCGATTGACCGAGGCGCTGGCCCGCGCGGCTCAGAACGCCGGAGCCGAGGTGCGCACCGGCGTCGAGGTCACCGAACTGGTGACCGTCGGCGAGCGGGTGGACGGCGTCCTGACCAGCGATGGGGGCCGGGTGCAGGCCGAGCATGTGGTCGTGGCCAACGGCGTTTGGGCCGGCGGCCTGGCCGGGATCGCCGATGCGGCGATGGTTCCCGTCCACCCCGTCAAGGGTCAGCTCGCCAGACTGCATGATCCCGCCGGCCCCGGCCTGACCACGCGCGTCCTGCGCACCGGCAGCGCCTACCTGGTCCCGCGCGGTGACGGGCGTTACGTCCTGGGGGCCACGATGGAGGAGCGGGGCTTTGATACGACCGTCACCGCCGGGGCGGTGTTCGAGTTGCTGCGCGATGCCTCGGAGGTCGTCCCGGGTATCTCCGAGCTGGTGATTGATGAGCTGATCGCGGGTCTGCGCCCGGCCACGCCCGACGGCCTCCCGGCCATTGGGTCGGGTGCCGCTCCCGGCCTTCATTGGGCCGTCGGACATTTCCGCAACGGGATTCTGCTGGCTCCCGTGACGGCCCAGATCGTCGTGGCCGAGCTGACCGGCGAGGATCCGCCTGACGTGGCGGCGGCGGTGGCCGCCGCTCGCTGGCGGACCGCTCCGGTGGGGGTGTGAGATGCAGGTCGTGATCAACGGCCAGCCCCAGGACGTCGAGCCGGGCCTCACGATCGAGCTGCTGGTGGCGTCTGTGCACCCCACTCCTGACGGACGGGGAGTGGCCGTGGCGCTCGACGGTGAGGTGGTGCCGCGGGGCGCCTGGGAGGCGACCGCACTCGGCGACGGTGCGCGGGTGGAGATCGTGGCTGCGGTCCAGGGCGGCTGAGTTGACCGAGCCACTCGTCATCGCCGGTCGAGAGCTGCGGTCCCGTCTGATCCTTGGCACCGGAGGATTCGTCAACCATGAGGTGCTCGGCCAGGCCCTGGCCGCCTCCGGGGTGGATCTGTGCACGGTCGCGCTCCGGCGACTTGATGCCGCCGCCCAGGGCTCGATTCTGGACGTGCTGGACCACGCCGGCGTCCAGGTGCTTCCCAACACTGCGGGCTGCTTCACGGCGCGCGACGCCGTGATCACGGCCCACCTGGCCCGGGAGGCGTTCCAGACCGAGTGGATCAAGCTCGAGGTGATCGGCGATGACCGAACGCTGCTGCCCGACGCCGTGGAGCTGGTGGCGGCAGCCGAGGAACTGGTGGACGATGGCTTTGTCGTGCTCCCCTACACGACCGACGACCCCGTGCTGGCCCAGCGCTTGGAGGATGTTGGCTGCGCCGCCGTGATGCCGCTCGGCTCCCCGATCGGCAGCGGAATGGGGATCCGCAACCCGTACAACATTTCGATCATGGTCGAGCGGGCCGGCGTGCCCGTTGTCCTGGATGCCGGAGTCGGGACGGCGTCTGACGCCGCTCTGGCCATGGAGCTGGGGTGTGACGCGGTGCTGTGCGCCAGCGCCATCTCCCGCGCTCTCGATCCCGTGGCGATGGCACAGGCGATCGGGCTGGCGGTTCAGTCAGGCGTTCTGGCTCGGCGGGCCGGACGGATTCCCCGTCGCCGACACGCCGAGGCATCGACGTCGGAGGAGGGGCTGCCCGTGTTCGACGTGCCCGACGCGTGACCGCCGACGAACTGATCGACGGCTGGGAGGCGGCGTGGTCCGGCAAGGACCCGTCGGCTTTTGCCGATCTGTGCGTGCCCGACATCCACTACGAGGATCCGCTGACCGGCGAGCCTCTGGAGGGGCTGGCCGAGGTGGTCCGCCACGCCGCGCGCCTGTGGTCGGCCTTCCCCGACGCCCGGCTGGAACGGACGGGACAGCGCCTGCTCGATGCTCCGGAGCCGCGGTTCATTGCCGCGCCCAGCAAGCTCCTGGCCACCCACCGGGCGCCGCTGGAGGGGCTGCCGCCGACCAACCGTTTCGTGGTCGTCCACTGCCTCTTCTACTGCGAGCTTGACGAAGGTCGCCTGCACAGGGTGCGGGCGTTCTTCGACCTCTACGACGCCGCGGTCCAGCTCGGCGTGCTGCCCGCCCGGGGCACGCTCGGCGAGAAGGCACTGCTGGTGCTGCGGGGGTTCGGGTTGAGGGCGGGGCGCAACTAGCAGCGGTCCGGCCCGGCGGCGCGGGCCTACACTGTCCGCTTGCCTGAGGACCTCCTCACGGGAACCGAGCTGAACGCCGCACAGCTGGACGCGCTGCTCGACCGGGCGCTCCAGCTGAAGGCCGAGCCGTATGCCTCCGATGTCCTGGCCCGGCGGACGGTGGCGCTCATCTTCCAGCGCCCGTCCACGCGCACCCGGGTGTCATTTGAGGCTGGGGTCACCGAGCTGGGCGGACATCCGATGGTCCTGCGGACCGAGGACCTCCAGCTGACCAGAGGTGAGTCGGTCCGTGACACGGCCTACGTCCTGTCACGGCATGTGGCCGCGATCGGGATTCGGACCGGACCGGACGAGCTGGTCCAGGAGCTGGCCGAGCACGCCACGGTCCCGGTGATCAACATGCTCACCGCCGGTCATCACCCCTGCCAGGCGCTGGCCGATCTGCTCACGCTCCGGGAGGCTTTCGGCCGGCTCGACGGCCTCACCGTGGCCTATGTGGGCGATGGCAACAACGTGGCCCGGTCGCTGGCCCTGGTTGGGGAGCTCGCGGGCGTCCGAGTGCGAATCGCCTCGCCTCCCGAGCACACCCTGGCCCAGCCCTACGGCTCGGCTGAGCTGACCGACGACCCGGAACTCGCCGCCCGCGGTGCCGACGCGCTCTACACCGACGTTTGGGTGAGCATGAACGACGATCCTGAGACGGCCACCCAGCGTCGGGAGCATCTGGGCCCGTACCGGCTGGACGAGCGGCTGATGGAGCTGGCCGCTCCGCAGGCCATCGCGCTCCACTGCCTGCCCGCTCACGTCGGCGAAGAGATCACGGAGGGGGTTCTGTACGGTGACCGCCAACGGATCTGGGACCAGGCCGAGAACCGCCGTCACGCCCAGAAGGCGCTGCTGGAGCTCCTGATCTCGGGCGCCTGACTGGCCAGCCCAGGTTCCGGGGTCCCTTTCATCGGGTACGCTCGGCCCAGGCAACGGGAAGCGAGGCCAGGGACACGATGGCTGCATCGAACTCTTCGGAACGGTCACGGAAGCGGAACCCGCAGAAGACGGCAGCCGGGCGGCAGGCCAGGGGCGGAGGCTCCCGTTCGGGCTCGTCGAAGCGACAGGCGGCTGTCGCCCGCCAGCTGCGCCGCGACGCCTCGCGGGCCGGGCGTCCAGCGCCAGCCGGATCAACGTCCTCGTCGTCGTCCGCCAAGAACAACCGTGGTGGGCCAGTGGCCGACGGGCTCAGTGGGCTGACCGAGCAGCTGGCCAACCGGATCCTCAAACCGCTGGGCCTGGTTGTCCTGTCGCGGGAGCGGATCGCCGAAACACTGAGTGAGGCGGCCGTGGACGGGCGGTTGACCCGCAGCGACGCCGAGCGGCTCGTGTCCGAACTGGTCCAGCGCGGGCGCCAGCAAACCGAGGAGCTGCTCAGCGACCTGGACCGCACGCTGGGCCGTGGGCGTCCGCAGATGGGCGGAGCCACGCGTCGGGCCCGCAAGGCTGCCCCGGACCGGCTGATGCGTGGGGCAGACCGAGCCAGAAGAACGATCGGGGTCGGGCCGACGTTCCCGATCATCGGGTACGACGACCTGACCGTGGCCCAGGTTCAGAGCCGCCTGCCTCATCTGAGCGACCCGGAACTGCGCGCCGTGCGGGACTACGAGCGCCGGCACGGCAACCGCAAGTCGCTCCTGGGCGCGATCGAGAAGGCACTGGGTTAGTGGATCTTGGAACCGAGCAGGCTGGGGCCTCCGTCCCCCCGCCGTCGGCTGCCTCACGTCCCAAGTCGGGCGATGAGCTCGAGCTCAGGGTCGAGTCGCTCGCCTTCGGCGGTGCGGGCGTGGCGCGCTCCGATGGGTATGTGGTGTTCGTGTCTGGGGCAGTCCCCGGGGACCGGGTCAGAGCGAGGGTGGGCAAGCGCAAGCGGGCCTACGCCGAGGCGGTGGTGGTCGAGATCCTTGAGCCCAGCCCAGACCGCGTGGCGCCACAGGCCCACCATCCCGGCGCGCCCTGGCAGGTGCTGCCCTATGAGCATCAGCTCCGGGTCAAGGAGGAGCAGGTGCAGGACGCCCTCCGTCGCCTTGGTCGGCTGGACTCGTTCTCGCTCGAGCCGATCGTGCCCGCGGAGCAGACCTGGCGCTACCGCAACAAGGTCGAGTATTCGTTTGGAGCCGACGACGACGGCCGGCTGATCTGCGGCTTCCACGCGCCGGGGCGCTGGGAGGACGTTGTTGAGGTGGTCGACTGCCTGCTCGTCTCCGAGGCCTCCGACGCGGTCCGGCGCCGCATCGTCGACTGGTGCCGCGACCGTGGTTTGCCACCCTTCAACCGCCGCACCGGCGAGGGCCTGCTCAGGAACCTGGTCGTGCGTGAAGGACGGCGCACGGGCCAGCTCCAGGCTCGGCTCGTGACCAGTCCCGCGCACGACCTTGACCTCGACTCCCTGGTCCAGGCGGCCCAGCCGCTTGACAGCCTGCTGTGGACGCGGTTGGACAGCGTGGCCGAGGTCACCAGGGGCGGCCAGACCGAGCTCCTGTTCGGGGTCGAGTACCTCGAGGAGGAGCTCGGAGATCTACGGATCCGGATCTCCTCTGAGGCGTTTTTCCAGACCAACACCGAGATGGCGGAGCGCCTCTACTCGACGGCCGTCCAGATGGCCGAGCTGGGCGGACTCGAGCGGCTCTACGACCTCTACTCCGGCATCGGCACGATCGCGCTGCTGCTGGCCCCGCGGGTGGCCGAGGTGTGGGGGCTCGAGATCGTCGAGCAGGCCGTGGCCGACGCGATCGCCAACGCCCGCCTGAATGAGATCACCAATGCCCGCTTCTTTGCCGGGGATGTCCGCCTGGCCATGCGCGAGCTGGTGGAAAAGGCGGGACGGCCGGACGTGTTGGTCGTCGATCCACCTCGGGCCGGGCTCTCGCCGAAGGTCGTCCGGCGGATCATCGAGGCCGGGCCGCGACGCCTCGTCTACGTGTCCTGCAACCCAACCACTCTGGCCCCGAACGCGGCCCAGCTCGTGGAGGCCGGCTACCAGCTCCGGCGAGTCCGCCCCGTGGACATGTTTCCCCAGACGCCGCACATCGAGTGTGTGGCTGTGCTGGACCGCGGGTAAGGTCTGGCGCCGTGCGTGCAGTAACGATTCGCGACGACGTGCTGAGCGTTCAGGACCACCCGGATCCCGCCCCCGGCGCCGGTGAGGTGCTGGTCCGCGTGCGGGCCGCCGGGCTGAACGGAGCCGACATGCTCCAGCGCCGAGGCCTCTACCCGGCGCCGCCTGGCTCCCCACAGGAGATCCCTGGCTTGGAGCTGGCCGGCGAGGTCGCGGCGCTCGGCCCAGGCGCCAGCCGCTTCTCGGAGGGCGACCGGGTGATGGGGATCGTGGGCGGCGGGGGCCAGGCCGAGCTGGCCGTCGTCCACGAGCGGATCCTGATGCCGGTGCCCGACCCCCTCGGCTGGCCCGAGGCCGGAGGGGTACCCGAGGTGCTCACCACCGCCCACGACGCGGTCTTCACCCAGGCCGGCCTGCGGCTCGGCGAGCACCTCCTGGTTCACGGCGGTGCAGGTGGCGTGGGCACGGCGGCGATCCAGCTCGGACGGGCGGCGGGAGCCCGCGTGACGGCCACCGTGCGCAATCCGGACCTGCGCAGCCAGGTGGCGGAGCTGGGAGCCACGGTGATCGAGCCCGCGGGCTTCGGTGAGCACGGCCCCTACGACGTGATTCTCGAGCTGGTCGGGGCACCAAACCTGGCTGACAACCTGGGCTCGCTCCAGACCGGCGGTCGGATCGCGGTGATCGGGATTGCAGGCGGGGCCAAGGGCGAGCTCAACCTTGGTGCCCTGATGGCCAAGCGAGCCCGGATTCACGGCTCGACCCTCAGGGCCCGCCCACTGGAGGGCAAGGCGCTAACGGCTCGGGAGATGGAGCGGTCGGTGCTGCCGCTGTTCGCGGACGGGCGGGTGCGTGTTCCCGTGGCTGCGTGCTACCCCCTCGAGCGGGCCGAGGAGGCGTACGACCGGTTCGCCTCTGGGGGGAAGTTCGGCAAGATCATCCTGGAGATGTCCGCTGACTAGACTGGCCTCACCGTATGGATCTTGAAGAGCGGACTATCGAGGATGTGGGCGACCGCTGTGAGGAATGCGGCGCCAAGTTGACCCCGGCCGAGATCCAGGCCGTGATGGAGAGCGGTGGTCCTTCCCTGTGCTCGATCCACGCCGCCGAGGATGAGCCAGGCCTCGCGGCTGACGACCCCGGTTTCCCGGACGGCGAGTAGCTCAGTAGGGCGGTAGGTCCGCCCACCACCGGCCGAGTTCCTGGAACGCGGACCAAAACTCGCGCTTGGCGCTGTCCTCGTCCAGGGCGTCGTCGATGTTGGGCACGTACAGAGCATCCATTGCCGGGGTGAGCGGTTGGATCGTCCCCACGGCCGGCTCGAGCTCTCGTCGCAGCGGTATGTCCAGTTCCTGCGTCACGGCCAGCGCGTCCTCGCCCATGATCACCATGATCTTGGGCGAGACGATCGTCAGCTCTTCGATCACTCGACCCACGCACGCTGGGTCGGCCATTACCGGGTCGGGGACCGGGCACTTCACGCACAGTGTCCCGTACACGGCCAGCGGGTCGATGCCCAGTCGCTTGAGGGACTTCATCAGGGCATTTCCGGACCGCCCGTAGAACGCGACACCCTCTTCGACCTCCGACGGCCTGGCCGAGTGCTTGAGCAGGAAGATGTCCGCCTGCGGATGACCTGAGCCCAGCACGGGCATCAGGGAGCCGCGCGGGCACAGCGCGCAGCTCTGGAGCTCTCGGGCCAGCGAATTCAGCTCGCGGATCGCTCGCTCCAGGTACTTCTCGCGGATCTCGTCGTCGGTTGCGGGCATCCCCGACGGATTAGCCCTCGGGCGAGCTTGTCCCTGCCCGTGCATCAGGACTTGCGACGTTCGCCGCCCCGGTCGCGGGCGCCTGCCCGGCCTGTGGCCCGGCGGACCCGGCGGTCCCGAGCCGCCCGCCTCGCGGGTTTGGGGAGTGCCTTGGTCTGGAGGAACTTGAGCGCCTGGACATACAGGAGGCTGGCCGGGTTGCGGATTATGTCCGCCTCCCGCAGGGCCTGGAGAAATTCCTGCGGATCATCGAAATCTCGCATCCGGATCCGGACCGACCCCAGCCCCTGAGGCACGTGAGCGTCCGAGCCGGCGCCGGCGGGAATCCGGTACTTGGCCGCGAATCTGACGGCCTCCTCATTGAACTCTGAGATCGCTACGCGTGGGTTGAACACCTCGATCGCATCGACGTTCTCGAGCACCCCGAGTAGATGCTCGTAATCGGGCACCGAATGCAGCCGGTCGAACGGGTGTGGGACATAGACCAGGCCTCCCTGGCGCTTGATCTCCGCGATCGTCTTCTCGAGCGTCATGCCCCGGGGGATCTTCTTCTCAATGAACAGCCCGATGACCTCG
The DNA here is from genome assembly GCA_036490975.1 of Solirubrobacteraceae bacterium. Lineage (GTDB taxonomy): Bacteria > Actinomycetota > Thermoleophilia > Solirubrobacterales > Solirubrobacteraceae > Palsa-465. Next base: position 41,245 of record DASXCS010000048.1, on the reverse strand, counting down.
CCCTGGTCGGCGGTCTTGACCTCTTCGGCCACGATCACCTTGATGCCGTCCGCCTTGGCCCGGGCCTCCAGCGCCCCGGAGATCTCGTTGTGATCGGTGATGGCGATCGCTCCCAGCCCGCGCGATCTCGCCTGGGCCAGCAGGACCTCGACCGGCGTGGCGCAGTCATAGGAGTGGTCCGTGTGCATGTGCAGATCGACGTCGATCAGCCGGCGCGAGGCCAGCCGCGAGCTCAGACGGCGATCGCCCTGGGGATCGCGCCGGCGAGCGATCAGCCGTCGGTAGATCGACTCGAGCTGATCGGCGACGTCGCCCCAGGACGGAATCGGTTGCTCCTCATCGAGCTTCTGGGCCAGGCGCTCCCGCTGCGCGGTGTCGCCGATGAGACGGGTCAGATGCTCGGCCAGCGTCTGAGCGTCGCCGGGCTCAAACTCGAGCCCGTACCGCCCCTCGCGTAGCAGCTCCTCGTAAATGGGCAGCCGTGAGGTCACGGGCACCACGCCCAGGGCCAGCGCCTGGCCGAGCGTGTCCGGGGCGGGTCGTAGGCCCTCGGAGGCCAGAACCAGAATGTCGGCTGCTCGGAGCGCCTCGCCCTCCGGCAGGCTCTCGGACTCGATCACGTCGATTCGCTCTCGCAGCCTGGCGCTGAGGGTTCCCGGCGGGGTGAGAGGACCCGGGGACCACACGGTGGCGTGCCAGTTGGCGTCCGCGGGCAGCGCGCGGAGCGCGCGCAGGAACGTCCGCAGGGCCGCGCGTTCCTCCCGGGCGCTGGCCACGATTTCGATCGGTCGTTCGCCTGCTCTTGCCTGCGCCGCAGCCCCGGCCTCGGCGCCTGGGCGAATCACCTCGTAGCTGCCGGGGAAGTAGGCCTGGAGCAGATTGGCCGTGGCCTGGTAGCTGGCGATGCGGGCGTCAAGCCGGCTGAAGAGCAGCCGCGACAGCGGCCGGGCCAGCTGCGTCGAGAGTACCCGCTCGGTGGGGAGGTGAAAGCTGCCCACGTTCAGCGCTCGTGAATGGCGCAGGGCCACGCTGGAGGCGCTTGGCGCGAACGGCTCGTGCAGGTGCACCAGGTCCAGCGGGAGGGTGCTCAGGAGCTCCTCGATCGTCCTGGCCACGTCCACGGGCAGGGAGGCCATCCTGCGCCGGGTGGGCGAGAACGGGAGCACCTCACCCACCCCGAGCACCAGCGGCTCGGTCGCGGCGCGCTCCAGTATCGACTCCGGTCGGTCGCGGATGGCGCGGCGCGTATCCCTGACCAGGGCCCGCGACTCGCTGGGGGCGATGATCAGCACGCTGTGGCCTCGGCGGGCCAGCTCCGCCGCCACGGACGCCACGCCCTGGTTGACGTCATGGGGCACCTCCCAGGCGAACGGCGTCACCTGCGCGATCGCGAGGGGGTCAGCCACGCCCGAGGATTCTATGAGGGCCGCCTCAGCGGCCCCGTTCTACTTGGCGCCCTTGGCCGGCTTTCGGGCCTGGACCGGTACGCGGTGGTGCTTGGCGATGAACTTCTCGGTCAGCTCCCGGGCCTCATCGTCCGGCCGCTGGTGCATCGGTGACTTCATCAGGTACGAGCTCGGACCGTCGAGTTGCCCCGCGATGCCGTTGTTGAGCGCCAGCTTGCAGCACCGAACGGCGTCGATCACGATCCCGGCCGAGTTGGGGGAGTCCCACACCTCGAGCTTCAGCTCCGCCATCAGCGGGACATCGCCGAAGGCCTGGCCCTCAAGACGGATGTGAGCCCACTTGCGGTCGGTCAGCCACGGCACGTAATCCGACGGTCCGACGTGGACATCGTCCGCCGGGAGCTCGTGACCCATGATTGAGGTCACGGCGTTGGTCTTGGAGATCTTCTTTGACTCCAGCCGTTCGCGCTCCAGCATGTTGTAGAAGTCCATGTTGCCGCCCACGTTGAGCTGTGAGGTGCGCATCAGCTTGACGCCCCGGTCGTGGAACAGCCGAGCGAGCGAGCGGTGGACGATCGTCGCCCCGACCTGAGATTTGATGTCGTCGCCCACGATCGGCAGGCCGGCCTTCTTGAAGCGCCGGTTCCAGTACTCCTCGCGGGCAATGAACACCGGAATGCAGTTGACGAACCCGCAGCCGGCCTCCAGCACCTGCTCCACGTACCACTTGGTGGCCTGCTCAGAGCCGACGGGCAGGTAGGAGACGACCACGTCGGTCCGGGTCTCCTTGAGGATCTCCACGATGTCGGACGTGGGGCCGGGAGCCTTGCGGATCTTCTCCGACAGGTACTTGCCCAGGCCGTCATGGGTCATTCCGCGGTGTACCTCAACGCCCAGCTTGGGCACGTCGTCGCAGAAGCGGATCGTGTTGTTCTGTCCAGCGAAGACGGCCTCTGACAGGTCCTTTCCGACCTTGTCAGCGTCGATGTCGAACGCGGCGGAGAACTCGACGTCTCTGATGTGGTAGCCGCCCAGGTCGACGTGCATCAATCCGGGCACCGACTCGACGGGGTCGGCGTCGCGGTAGTACTGGACGCCCTGTACGAACGAGCTGGCGCAGTTCCCCACGCCGACGATGGCCACCCGGACCCTGTCGTCGTGGTGTCGTGCGGTGCCGTTGCTGGCGCCGTTGGTGGATGTCGTGATCGCTTTCATCACGCATTCCTACTGCCCGATGGCTCGATTGTTACACCGCTTGGCCGGCCTTGAGCCTGCTGCGGACGTGGACGATGCGCTGGACGGTGGTCAGCGCGGCCAGGCCGGCCAGGGTGTAAACGGCGGGAGCCAGGAGGTGGAAATGCCCCAGCGACGCGCCACGCGCGAACACCAATCCGGCCGACAGGATCACGACGCGAACGGGGCGCGTGGCCAGTCCGACCTTGCACTCGACTCCCAGCGCCTCGGCTCGCGCTCGCGTGTAGGAAACCATCAGCGAGCCGAGCACGGCGGCGACCACGGCGGCCGTGGCCGCCTGGTCGTGCTGGGAGGCGAAGTACGCCCCGACGGCGATCAGCACGATCCCCTCCTCCAGGCGGTCGAGCGTCGAATCCAGAAACGCGCCGAAGGGAGTCCCCTTGCCCGACATCCGCGAGTACCGGCCGTCGAGTGTGTCCATGATCGAGCCCACGATGAAGGCCACCCCCGCCAGGAAGAAATAGCGGGCGAAGACCAGGCCGGCTGCGGCCAGGTTGAGGGCGAAGCCGGTCAGCGAGATGGCGTTGGGAGTGAGGCGCGACTCGATCAGTCGGTTGCGCATCAGCTCCTGGGTCGTGGGACCCTCCCGAGTTCCTCGCGCGCGGCGGGGACGATATGACCGCCGCGGGCTCTCGGGGGCCGCGGGATTGCTCGTCGGCATCAGGCGGATGCTAATGGTCGTCCGGGGCTCCGAGGAAGCTCGCCACGAGCCGGATGGCCGCCGGATCATCCAGCCAGGGCCAGTGACTGGCGTCGGGCAGCCGCTCGATCTGGGCCTCGGGCAGCCGGGCCGCGTAGGCGTCCAGCACGTCGGCCCCCCACCACGGATCCTGCTCTCCCCAGATCACCAGGACGGGCACGCGGAGGCTCTCCAGGGCGGCGGCCATCACACGCTGGTGCTCCTCATCCGCCGAGCGCTGGAGCCGGAGAATGGCCCTCTGGGTTCCCTGGTCGAAGTGGTTCCAGGTCTGGTCAATCCGATCCGTTGGCCAGGCGGCCGGGTTGGTCGCCCCCCGACGCAGCCACCGGGTCAGGACGGTCTTGGTGGTTGATCCCATGGCCAGTTCGCCCACCGCGCGGATACGCCACTGCCGAGCCCACCACGGCCAGGTCAACCCGGGGAGCAGAGGCACCGAGTTGAACAGCACCATCCGCTCCACCCGCTCCGGGTAGCGGGCGGCCAGCAGGACGCCGGCCGCGGTCCCCCAGCCCTGGAGCACGAGCTGCACCTCCTCGACGGCCAGCTTCGAGAGCAGGTCGTTCAGGAAGTCGGCCAGCGACTCCGGGCTGTACTCAAGGTGCCCTCCCTTGGCGCTCCGGCCGAACCCGAGCAGGTCAGGGGCCAGGCCCCCGGTCCGCTCCAGCAGGCCGATCCAGTCGTCGGAGCTCGTCGGCGCGCCGTGGAGGTAAAGCGGGACGGGCGCGCCACCGCCGGGGCTCTCGACCCGAGAGGCGGCGCTCTCCTCTGGCCTGGCGCTGCGATAGAAGACAGGCCCTTCGGCGAGCGTAATCGTGTGCTCCTGGACGCGCACCGAGCGCCGAGGATAACGTCGAGCACCATGAGCCCGCCCCGCGTCCGATCCGGTGGCCCCAGCCGCGTGCTGTGTCTGGGCGACGCGCTGGTCGATCTGATCGCCGAGCGGTGGGTCCAGGAAGTGGCCCAGGCCAGGGCCTTCGTCCCGCACTTCGGCGGCGCGGTGGCCAACGTCGCCGTGGCCGCCGCGGCGGAGGGCGCCCCCGTGGCCCTGGCGGGCGGCGCGGGAGCGGATACCTGGGGTCACTGGCTGCGAGAGCGGCTGGTGCGTGAGGGTGTCGACGTGTCGCTGTTCGAGCTCTTCCCCGACGCTCAAACACAGCTGGCGCTGGTCACGGTCGATTCGGGCGGAGAGCCCCACTACGACATCTACGGCCAGGCCGGGCAGGCCGTCGTCCGGGTGCTTGGGGAGCGCGTCCAGGAGGAGGTCGAGCGGGCGGCGGCAGTCGTGATTGGCTCCAACACGCTGGTGGGACCCGACGAGCGCGAGCTGACCATGCGGGTGCGGGAGACGGCGCTCGAGCTCGAGCGTCCGCTGGTCTTCGACGCCAACCTGCACCTGCATCGTTGGCGAACCCGCGCGGAGGCGGCGGCCTGCGCCAACGCGTGCGTGCCCCGGGCCCTGCTCGTGCGGGCCACCGCCGCCGAGGCGGCCGTGATGACCGGCGAGGACGATCCCGAGGCTGCGGCCTCCGCCCTGGTCAAGGCCGGTGCCCGCCTGGTCGTGCTCACGCTGGGCCGGAGCGGGGCGATGCTCCGGGGGGAGCTGCGGGCGGATGCCCCAGGGGTCCCGGCACGGATCCTGAGCACGATCGGGGCCGGCGGCGTCCTGACGGGCGTCCTGATCGCTCGCCTGGTGGAGAGCCGGTTTTACCCACCGTCGGTGGCGGCGGCGCTGGCGGCGTCCGTGACGGCGGCGGCCAGGGCCTGCGAACGCTGGGGCTCGCTTGACTAGGGCTGCCATCGATGCCTGGGCGCCGCCCACGGCTCGGAGGATCCGCGCGATCCGCGATCGGCTGCGGAAGGTCTACGGGATCCCGCTGGCCCAGCCTCACGGCCACCCGATCGCCGAACTGGTTCTGACCGTCCTCTCGCAGTCCACCAACGACCGCAACCGGGACGTCGCCTATCTGGGTCTGCGCGAACGCTTCCCCACCTGGGAGGCCGTCCGCGACGCGCCTCTTGACGAGCTCGAGGAGGCCATCCGCCCAGGTGGCATCTCCAAGGTCAAGTCGGCCCGGATCAAGCAGATCCTCCAGGCGATCAGCGACACCTCGGAGCCGGACGACGCTGGCCCCGCGCGCGGCAGGCCAGCGGGAGAGCTGTCATTGGACTGGCTGCCCGCGAAGTCCGTTCAGGAGGCACAGCAATACCTGACCGGCCTCCCCGGAGTGGGTCGCAAGACCGCCGCCTGCGTGCTCCTGTTCGCCCTCGGGATGCACGACGTACCCGTGGACACACACGTGTCCCGCGTGTCCACCCGGCTGGGACTGTTCCGTCCCGGCGCTCCCTTTGAGGAGATGCACGACGTGATGCTGGCCTTCACTCCCCGCGGCGAGGAGCTGGAACTGCACCTCAATCTGCTGCGCCACGGGCGGCGGACCTGCCACGCCCGCCGCCCGGCCTGCCCGGACTGCGCGCTCGAGCGAATGTGCCCAAGGGTGGGGGTCTGAGGGGCTCCAGCGGCGCTAGACTTCCGCACAGAGACTTTCGACATGGAGGGCGATGGGGTGCGTTATCTCAGGGGTGGACTGATTGCGATGGTGGCGTCGATGGTGCTCGCGCCGGCGGCCGGTGCGTTCGCGACCAAGACCAACAGCGGGCGGCACGTGGGCCTGATGCTGCGCCCCGGTGCCGCGCAGGCCTATCTCAAGGCCAAGGCGCCGAAGGGCGGGCCACCGAAGAGCAGCGCGGTCCTGCAGTACAACGGCGGCCCCGTCCTGCACTCCGAGACGGCATACCTGATCTTCTGGGAGCCGGGCAGTCACGTGATCTCTTCCACCAGCAAGACCGTCCTGACGCAGTATCTGTCCGATGCCTCCGCGGACAGCGGTCTGGCCACAAACGTCTACGGCGTGCTCGCCCAGTACACCGACACGACCCGCTCGGGAGCGCTGTACCAGCAGGCTGCTCCCAAGGTCATCGATGACACCCAGGGCTACCCGACCCAGTCGAGCAGCTGCTCACTGGCCACAGGCATGACCGCGTGCGTGACCGATGCTCAGATTCAGGCTGAGATCTCCCGTCTGATCGGCGCCGGTCACCTCCCGACCGGCACGGGCGCAAACGCCCCGATCTACTTCATGATCACGCCCACTGACGTCAACGTCTGCCTCAGCGGCGGCCAGTGCGCGAGCAACAACTTCTGCGCCTACCACGACTTCTTCTCCATCGGGAGCGCGTCCGTTCTGTATGCCTCGGTGCCCTTCGCGGTGTGGGCCAACGGCTCCATCAAGGGTTGCCAGGATGACGGCACCTCGCTCTATCAGACGCCCGCCGGGACGTTCCACGGCGACCAGGGCTACCAGATCGCCGACAACCTCAGTCATGAGCTCAGCGAGACGATCACGGACCCGCTCATCAACGCCTGGTTCTCAGGCGGAAACGGCTCCGAGGTTGGCGACCTGTGCGAGGCCTTCGCCTCGGTCTCGAGCACCCGGAAGGACGTCAGCGCCCTTGCGTATTCACCGACCCTGTTGGGCACCGCGGCGGGCGGGGACCTGACCGACCAGCTGATCGCCAAGAACTACTACTACACCCAGACCGAGTGGAGCAACAGCCGCAACGCCTGCTCGGCCACGCCGACGACGTAGGGGGCCGGCTCGCCGGGCGAGCCGCTAACCGACATGAGGTCGAAGAGGGGTGTCGGAGCCTCGGCTCAGGCTCGAGGCCACCTTCTGCACTCTGTCGCGGCCGGTGCTTGAGCGCGTGCAGAAAGTGGTCATATAGGCCCACTTCTGCGCTTCAAACCGTCCTCGGAGGCCGAAAGTGCAGAACTGGCACTCGCCGCTTGGCTCCTCGCACCGACGGGGAGGAGTTGGGGCGAGACGGTAAGAGTGGCCGCGAGCGAAGCCCCCACCCAAATCTGCTACGCTTCGACTCAGATTTTTGTAACCGGACAGGAGCAAAAGCAGCGATGGCAAAGACAATTGGTATCGACCTCGGAACGACGAACTCATGCATGGCTGTGCTTGAGGGCGGCGAGCCGACGGTCATAGAGAACGCGGAGGGTGGTCGTACCACGCCGTCCGTGGTGGCGTTCACCCAGGGGGGCGAGCGGCTTGTGGGCACCGTGGCCAAGCGCCAGGCGGTGACCAATCCCCAGAACACGGTCTTCTCAATCAAGCGCTTCATGGGACGCAAGGAGGGCGAGGTGCGCGAGGAGGAGTCGATCGTGCCGTACAAGGTCGTCGCCGGACCCAACGGCGACGCGCGCGTTGAGGCGGGCGGCAAGCAGTACTCCCCGCCTGAGATCAGCGCGATGATCCTGGGCAAGCTGAAGACCGATGCCGAGGCCTACCTGGGCGAGAGCGTCGACAGCGCGGTCATCACCGTGCCGGCGTACTTCAACGATGACCAGCGTCAGGCCACAAAAGACGCCGGCAAGATCGCCGGCCTCGACGTCAAGCGGATCATCAACGAGCCGACGGCCGCTTCGCTGGCCTACGGCCTCGACAAGGAATCCGACCAGACGATCCTCGTCTTCGACCTGGGCGGCGGGACGTTCGACGTCTCCGTGCTTGAGATCGGCGACGGCGTGTTCGAGGTCAAGGCCACGGCGGGTGACAACCACCTGGGTGGCGACAACTTTGACAAGGCGGTCGTGGACTGGCTGGTGGCTGAGTTCAAGAAGTCCCAGGGCATCGACCTGAGCCAGGATCCGATGGCCCTTCAGCGCCTCTACGAGGCGGCGGAGAAGGCCAAGATCGAGCTCTCCACGACCCAGGAGACGCAGATCAACCTGCCCTTCATCACCGCCGATACCAGCGGCCCCAAGCACCTGGACACCCGGCTCACGCGGGCCAAGCTGGGCGAGCTGACCAGTCAGCTGCTCGACCGCACCGTGGCGCCCGTCCGCCAGGCGCTGGACGACGCCAAGGACAAAGGCGCCGCCACGATCGATCATGTCGTCTTGGTCGGCGGTATGACCCGCATGCCCGCGGTCCAGGAGAAGGTCAAGGAGTTGACGGGCAAGGAGCCGCACCGCGGCGTCAACCCGGATGAGGTCGTGGCGGTCGGCGCGGCCATCCAGGCCGGCGTTCTGGCCGGGGACGTCAAGGACGTGCTGTTGCTCGACGTCACCCCGCTGACCCTGGGTATTGAGACCAAGGGCGGCGTGATGACCAAGCTGATTGAGCGCAACACGACGATCCCGACGCGCAAGTCAGAGGTCTTCTCAACCGCTGAGGACAACCAGCCGTCGGTGGAGATCCATGTGCTCCAGGGGGAGCGGGAGATGGCCACGTACAACAAGTCGCTGGGCAAGTTCCAGCTCACCGGCATCCCGCCGGCGCCGCGGGGCATCCCGCAGATCGAGGTCACCTTCGACATCGACGCCAACGGCATTCTCAACGTGTCGGCCAAGGACCTGGGCACCAGCAAGGAGCAGAAGATCGAGATCAAGGCTGGATCCGGCCTCTCCGAGGATGAGATCAAGCGCATGGTGACCGACGCCGAGTCCCACGCTGAGGACGACAAGCGCCAGCGCGAGCTGGCCGAGGCGCGCAACAACGCCGAGAACGCCGCCTACCAGGCCGAGCGTCAGCTGACCGACCTCGGTGACTCGGTCGACGCCTCCTCCAAGGAGGAGATCGAGGCGGCGATCAAGGCGGTGCGGGAGGTCCTCACCTCAGAGGACACCCAGGAGATCAACAGTCGGACGGACACTCTCCAGTCGGCCTTCCACAAGGTCTCCGAGGCCATGTACCAGCGGGCCCAGGAGCAGACGGCGGCCGACGGCTCCACCTCAACCGACGGCGCCGAGGCTTCGAGCAACGGCGCGGCGGCCGAAGAGGAGGACGTGGTGGACGCCGAGGTCGTGAACGAGGGCGAGTAGGCGATGGAAGACGCTCGCAACACGCACGCCTCGGCAGTGGACGACGTCACCGCGGAGGAGCAGGAGCCAACCCCTTCGGTCCCTTCAGGCGAGCCGGAGGCCCCCGTGGCCCCGGCCTCGCCTGAGACCGGGGGCCCACCCGCCGAGGAGCCTGACGACGAGCCGTCCGAGGATCACGAGGCCAAGCTGGCCGACGATCTGGAGGAGCTGACCGCGCGGGCCCAGAAAGCGGACCAGTACCTGGAGCTGGCCCAGCGCACCAAGGCCGATTTTGAGAACTACCGCAAGCGGGCGGCTCGGGAGGCCGGCGCCGCCCAGGAGCGCGGCGTGATCCGCTTGGCCAAGGAGCTTCTCCCGGCCGTGGACAACCTGGACCGGGCGCTGGACGCCGTCGAGGCCTCCAGCAACGACGGCGACCTGCTGGCCGGGATCAAACTGGTCCACGCCGAGGTCATGGCTGCGCTGGCCCGGGTCGGAGTCGAGCCGTTCGAGCCCACCGGCGACCCCTTCGACCCCTCATGTCAGGAGGCGGTTGCCCAGCAACCGATCGAGGGTGCGCAGCCGGGCACGGTGGCCGAGGTCTACCAGCGGGGGTACCGGTTGGGTGAGACCGTCATCAGGCCGGCCCGGGTACTCGTAGCGGGATAGGAGGGGCGAGATGGCTGCGCGCCCTGACTACTACAAGACGCTGGGGGTGGGGAGGAACGCCTCCGATGAGGAGATCAAGAAGGCCTACCGCAAGCTGGCCCGCCAGTACCACCCGGATCGCAACCCGGGCGACAAGCAGGCCGAGGAGCGTTTCAAGGAGATCTCCCAGGCCCATGACGTGCTCTCGGACGCCGAGAAGCGCAAGGCCTATGACCGCGGGACCGGGCCCTTCGGGGGGTTCGCCGGAGGTCAGGGTGGTTTCGATCCGGGCTCGTTCGCCGGCAGTTTCGGCGACATCTTCTCCAACATCTTCGGCGGGGGCGGTGGCGGACCCCGTCAGCGTGGCGGCGCGGCCCGCGGGCGCGCCCCGCAGCGGGGCCGCGACGTTGAGACCGAGGTGACGCTGACCTTCGCCCAGGCGGTCAACGGGACGCAGCTATCGCTGTCCGTGCCCACCTCGCAGGCCTGCTCCACGTGTCATGGCACCGGGGCCAAGCCCGGGACCTCGCCCAAGGTCTGCCCGGTCTGCCAGGGCCGGGGTGTGGAGACCGAGAGCCAGGGGATCTTCTCGATGTCTCAGCCGTGTTCGAACTGCCACGGCACGGGCACGGTGATCGAGGACCCGTGCGCCACGTGCGGCGGATCGGGGGCCCAGCGGACGGTCAGGCGCCTGCGAGTGAACATCCCTGCCGGCGTGCGGAACGGCAGCCGGGTCCGGCTGGCCGGGAAGGGTGAGCCGGGTCCCGCGGGGACCCCGCCCGGGGATCTGTACGTGATCACTCGTGTTCAGGAGTCGCCGGTGTTCAAGCGCAACGGTGCCAACCTGGAGGTCGAGGTCCCGCTGACCGTGCCCGAGGCCCTCAGCGGCGCCGTGGTGGAGGTCCCGACGCTGAACGGATCAAAACGCCTGCGGGTTGCGGCCGGGACCAAGCACGGCACCGTCCAGCGGATCCGCGGTGAGGGCCCGCCCCGGCTGGGCGGCAAGGGCCGCGGCGATATCCGCTACCGGTTCGTGATCGACGTCCCGTCCTCGCTGTCGGCGGAGCAGCGCGAAGCCGTGGACCAGCTGTCCAAGGTCATGAATGGCAATCCCAGGGCGGATCTGTTCGCCCAGGCCGGGGACCCCGGCGGGAGCGCGGCGCCATGAGTGCTCCGGACCGCGGCGGCAGCGGCCGCGGCCGGCGAGTGTCGGCCCGGATTCATGTCTCGGCCGAGCGCGGGGTGTTCATGATCTCCGTGGCGGCCGAGTTGGCCGCGATGCATCCGCAGACACTGCGGATGTATGAGGCCCGCGGCCTGATCGAGCCCAAGCGCTCGCCGAAGGGCACGCGGCTCTACTCACACCAGGATGTGGAGCGCCTGCGCCGGATTCAGGAAATGACGGCCGAGCTCGGGATGAACCTGGCCGGAGTCGAGCGGGTCTTCGAGCTCGAGGAACAGCTCGAGGCGATGGCCCGCAAGGTCCAGGCGCTGGAGCGCCGAGCGACCGTGCTCAATGATGAGGTCGCGCGTCTTGAGGCGCTGCGCCGCGAGCTGCGAGCGGAGCTCGTTCCATACGCCCGCGGCGGCCAACTGGTTCGCTTGGCCGACATCAAGGAGTTCCTCCCGCGCCGGCCGGTTCGGCCTGAGTCGTGGTAAAATCTAAGTCCTATCGACTTAGATTTGTCTCCAACCACGAACGCTGGACAGGACTGACTCTTCATGCAAGCTGACCGTTTCACGATCAAGTCTCAGGAGGCGCTCGAGGCAGCCTCGCGGCTGGCCGACGAGCGCCACAATCCGCAGACGACCCCAGAGCACCTGCTCGCCGTATTGCTCGAACAGGACGGCGGACTGGTCGTGCCGGTGCTGCGCAAGCTCGGCGTCGAGCCGGCGACGGTTCGCCAGGCCACGAGTCAGGCGCTCGATGCCCTGCCAAAGCTCTCAGGTGGCCAGGCCAATGAGCCGGCCGGGGGCTCGAGTGAGCTGGTCCAGATCGTGCGCGGCGCCGAGAAGGAATTACGCGGATTGGGGGACGAGTACGTCTCCACCCAGCACCTCCTCCTGGCCATCGCGGCGCACCCCGGCCCGGCTGGCGACGCGCTGCGCAGCGCCGGGGCTGGCCGGGACGAGCTGCTCAGGGCGCTGGCCGAGCTGAAGACCGCGCCCGTGACCGACCAGAACCCGGAGGAGAAGTTTCAGGCCCTGGAGCGCTTTGGCCGCGACCTGACGGAGGCCGCACGCGACGGCAAGCTCGACCCCGTGATCGGGCGCGACGATGAAATCCGCCGCGTGATCCAGGTCCTCAGTCGCCGGACCAAGAACAACCCCGTCCTGATCGGCGAGCCCGGCGTGGGCAAGACGGCGATCGTCGAAGGCCTGGCTCAGCGGATTGTCGACGGCGATGTGCCCGAGGGCCTGCGCGACCGCCGGCTGGTGGCCCTGGACCTGGGCGCGATGGTGGCCGGCTCCAAGTATCGCGGCGAATTCGAGGATCGCCTCAAGGCCGTGCTCAAGGAGATCGCCGAGGCCAACGGCCAGATCGTCGTCTTCATCGACGAGCTGCACACGATCGTCGGGGCCGGGGCAGCCGAGGGCGCGATGGACGCCGGCAACATGCTCAAGCCCATGCTGGCTCGGGGCGAGCTTCGGGCCGTCGGCGCGACCACACTGGACGAGTACCGCAAGCACATTGAGAAGGACCCAGCGCTCGAGCGGCGCTTCCAGCCGGTGTTCGTGGGCGAGCCGACCGTCGAGGACACGATCGCGATCCTGCGCGGGCTCAAGGAGCGCTACCAGGTCCACCACAAGGTCCGCATCCAGGACTCCGCGCTCGTGGCCGCAGCCACCCTCAGTCACCGCTATATCGCCGACCGTTTCCTGCCCGACAAGGCCATCGACCTGATGGACGAGGCGGCCTCCCGGATCCGGATGGAGATCGACTCCAAGCCGACGGAGATCGATGAGGTCGACCGTCACATCATGCAGCTGGAGATCGAGCTCGAGTCCCTCAAGGAGGACGAGGATCCGGGCACCGTGGCTCGCCGCGAACAGCTCGAGCGGCAGCTGGCCGAGGAGAGGGAGCGGTCCGATGCGATGCATGCCGAGTGGCAGCACGAGAAGGAGACGATCGGTGCCGTGGCCGAGATCCAGGAGCAGCTTGAGCAGGCTGGGATCGAGCTCGAACGGGCCCAGCGCGAAGCCGATCTGGGTCGCGCTGCCGAGCTGCGTCACGGGACGATCCCGGAGCTTCAGCGGCAGCTTGAGGCCGCCGAGAGCGCCGAAGCCTCCGCCGCCGACGCGGGGTCCGGTCCGACATTCCTCAAGGACCACGTCGACGCCGAGGACGTGGCCGAAGTTGTGTCCAAGTGGACCGGCATCCCGCTCAGCCGCCTGATGGAGGGCGAGATCGAGAAGCTCGTGCACATGGAGGAGCGCCTGCACGAGCGAGTGATCGGGCAGGACGAGGCCGTCGGCGCCGTCGCCAGCGCGCTGCGCCGCTCGCGGGCCGGCCTGAGCGACCCCGACCGGCCGATCGGAACATTCCTGTTCCTGGGTCCGACGGGCGTGGGCAAGACCGAGCTGGCTCGGGCCCTGGCCGAATTCATGTTTGACACCTCGGAGGCGATGGTGCGGATCGACATGTCCGAGTACATGGAGAAGCACTCCGTCTCGCGGCTGGTGGGAGCACCGCCCGGATACGTGGGCTACGAGGAGGGCGGCCAGCTCACCGAGGCGGTCCGCCGCCGCCCCTATTCGGTCGTCCTGCTGGATGAGATCGAGAAGGCTCACCCGGACGTGTTCAACACGCTGCTCCAGGTGATGGACGACGGGCGGCTGACCGACGGCCAGGGTCGCACGGTCTCCTTCAAGAACGCCGTCCTGATCATGACCTCCAACATTCCCGGTGGCCGCGCCGGAGTCGAGGCCCAGTTCAAGCCCGAGTTCATCAACCGGCTGGATGACATCGTCGAGTTCCAGCCCCTGACTCGAGACCAGCTCGGCGAGATCGTGGATCTCCAGGTGGTCCGGGTGATCGAGCGCGTGCAAGAGCGAGGGATCCAGGTCGAGCTGACCGACACCGCCAAAACGCTGCTGGGCAATCTGGGTTACGACCCGACGTATGGAGCCCGACCGCTGAAGCGAGTCATCCAGAAGCGCCTGGTCGACCCGCTCGCCCTGGCGATCCTGGAGGGCCGCTTTGTAGCGGGTGACGTCGTCCGCGTGGACGCCGCCGAGGGCGAGCTGGTCCTGGAACGGGCGGCCACGGCGGCCCCGGCGGCCGCTGCGGGGTAGGCGAAGGCCGGCTGCGACGCCGGACCGCGATGGTCAGGCACCGCTAGGCCTCCAGATCAGGTAGAAGTGGGTGACTTAGCGTCCTGCCGACCAGGAGGAACACATGCCCACCTACATTCTCCTTTCGACCCTGACCCCCGAAGGCGTACAGACGATCAAGAACAACCCCACTCGGATCAAAGAGGTCAACCGCGAGGTCGAGCAGCTCGGTGCCTCGGTCAAGGCACAGTGGGCCACGCTCGGCCAATTCGACTTCATCAACGTGGTCGAGGCGCCCGATGAGAAGACGATCGCCCGCGTCTCTCTGGAGCTCGGGTCGCGCGGCACGGCCAGGTACGAGACGCTGACCGCGATCCCGGTGGACGACTTCATTGGCTCGATCTAAGGACGGGCATCACCGCGTCCTTGTCCTGGGCTCCGGAGCCCGCGAGCACGCGATCGTCCACGCCCTGGCCCGGTCCCCCGGCCAACCGGAGATTCTGTGCGCGCCCGGCAACCCGGGGATCGGCGATCAGGCTCAGCTCGTGAACATCCGGGTCGACGACGTCGATGGCGTTGTCGGCGCGGCCCAGGCGGACGAGGTGGAGCTGGTGGTGGTCGGTCCTGAGGCTCCATTGGTGGCCGGGGTGAGCGATGCGCTTCGGGACGCTGGGGTCCCGTGCTTCGGCCCGAGCCGCGCCGCCGCCCAGCTCGAGGGTTCAAAGGCGTTCTGCAAGGAGGTGATGGAGGCGGCCGGGGTGGCCACCGCCGCCTACCGAGTGGTGGAGAACCCCGAGGCCGGGCTGGAGGCGATCGACGCGTACCCGGTGGTGATCAAGGCCGATGGCCTGGCGGCGGGGAAGGGCGTGGTGATCGCCGGGGACGAGGCGGAGGCTCGCCAGGCGCTCGAGGCCCTGCTGATTGAGCATCGGTTCGGCACCCAGCGGGTCGTGGTCGAGGAGCATCTGGAAGGGGAGGAGCTGTCACTGCTGGCCCTGTGCGACGGACGGCGGGCGCTTCCGCTGGCGTCGGCTCAGGACTACAAGCGAATCCATGACGGGGACCGGGGGCCGAACACCGGTGGCATGGGCTCCTACTGTCCGGTGCCCACGGTCGACGACGAGCGCGCCCGGGAAATCGTCGGGCAGGTGCACCAGCCCGTGATCGACGAGCTCTCCCGCCGCGGCACCCCGTTTCAGGGAGTGCTGTACGCGGGGTTGATGATGACCGCTCGGGGCCCGCGGGTGCTGGAGTTCAACGTCCGCTTCGGCGACCCCGAGACCCAGGCCATCCTGCCCCGACTGCGCTCGGACCTGCTGGAGCTCGTCCAGGCGGCGCTCGAGCCGGGCGGACTCGACGGGGTGGCGCTGGAGTGGACGCCCGAGACGGCGGTCACGGTCGTCCTGGCCAGCCCCGGTTATCCGGAGAATCCCGTCACCGGCCAGATGATCACCGGCCTGGACCAGGTCTCCGACGATGTGTTCGTCACTCACGCTGGCACGGCCACGGCCCCGGACGGGTCGCTGGTCACGGCCGGGGGAAGGGTGCTCGGGGTGACCGCGCTCGGCCGGGATGCCGATGCCGCCCGCGCCGCCGCCTATGCTGCCGCCGACATGATCGACTTCCAGGGCAAGCAGCAGCGCGGCGACATCGCGGCGAGGGTGGCCGCCCGGTGAGCGAGCCCGCGCCTCAGACCGTCACCGAGCCGGCAGCTGAATTTGAGGATCTGGAGGTCGATACCCCGCTCGTGGGCATCGTGATGGGCTCTAAGAGCGATCTTCCGGCCATGGAGCCCGCGGAGAAGGAGCTGGGCGAGCGCGGGATCCGGTGTGAGGTTCGGGTCATGTCGGCTCACCGAGAACCCGACAAGGTGGCCGACTACGCCAAGAACGCCCGCATGCGTGGCCTCCGGGTGATCATCGCCGGGGCGGGCCTATCGGCTGCGCTGCCCGGAGTCGTGGCCGCGCACTCGGACCTGCCGGTGGTCGGGGTCCCGCTGACCAGCCGGATGTCGGTGGCGGGTGGGCTCGACGCGCTCCTGTCGATCGCGCAGATGCCACCGGGAGTCCCCGTGGCCTGCGTGGGGGTCGACAACGCCCGCAATGCCGCCGTGCTGGCGGCACGCATCCTCAGCTCGTAGGCCCGCTGCTCTAAGCCAGCTCGCGAGGTGGCCGCTCGACCACCTCGATCACGTGCACCACACGCTCGGTGCAGATCTCGTGGGCCACCAGTCCCGCGAGGGCCAGCATCGCGATCAGGAGCCCGTTGGCCAGGGTCAGCCAGCGGCTCACGTCGGGCACGAACACGGCCGCCCCGACGATCTCCCAGATGGCGACGCTCGCCATCCCCCCGGCCAGCGTCGACCACAGGCCAAGGGTCCGGCCGAACAGCCACAGCTCCGGATGGCCCGCCGGCCGCCGGCTGTGCACCAAGAGCCCCACGAACAGGAGCGACAGAGCACAACCGCCCGCGCCGATGCCCAGACCGACGCCCTTGACCGCACCCGGGCCAAAGGCCACCGACCCTACGATCAGCATTACCGCGGCGCCCAGGGCACCAAGATTGAAAAAGAAGCACTGGCGAGACATGGCAGACCTCTTTACGCGCCTGCTTTCTTCTCCTCCTCAGAGGAGATCAGCGTATCTCGATCAGACCGTCCGCGCAAGAAGCTGTCGCACACCGCGATCGCCTGTTCGATCGTCTCCCAGTGCAGGGCGTCGGGCTGATCCGATGGCCAGTGATAGTTGAGCGGAAGCTTGGTCTCGGCCACCGACGCCAGCGTCGCGGTCGGGTAGCCGGCGCGCAGAGCGATGATTGCGTCCGTGGCCGCCACCGTCCGGATGCCTCGAGTGATGGGCACGCCGGCCCGGGCCGCCGCCTGAGCCAGCGACTCCCGCATCGCCGGCGGGTAGTGGCGCATCTTCAGCATCCCCTCGGCCTCCAGGATGATCAGCGTCGGGCCGCCCAGACATTCCAGGCACAGGAACTCGGTCTGCCGGGGATCGAGCTCTGAGAAGTGGCGCCGGCCGAAGGCCTGCATTCCCTCGCTGAATGACTCCTCCGATCCGGTCGAGATCAGCAGCACGCGCACGCCGGCAATCGGATCGCGCTCCAGCGACCGGGCCACGGCCAGGAGCACGCCCACCGCGCTCAGGTTGTCGTTGGCTCCCGGGACCACCTCCGCCCGGGCAATGTCCAGCATCGCGGCACTGGCCCCGAGCGACACCGTCACACCGGCCTGGAGAAGCCTCCGGCGGCCCAGGAAGGCCCCCAGCGCCGTGATTACAGGTCCCAGCCAGACGCCGTACAGGATCGGGAGGGTCTGCTTGGAGCGCTCGTGAGCTCGGGGGAACAGTCGAGGCCCGATCTGCCCCAGAGCCGGGTGGAACACCAGGCCGGAATGCGCGGCGTCGTGATGGGCCACGAGCGCGACCGTCCTGGTGCCCTTGGGATCTCCCATCTCGGCCACGACGTTCCAGGTGGAGCGGTGGGGCATCAGAGCGCGCCGAAACCACCTCCGGCCGTGGCCAAGGTCATCCCACAGCGCCGCTGCACCCGCACCGGATACAACCGCGGCCAGGAGCCGCCGGATCCGCCCGGACCGGCGCAGCGCCGACAGCCCCGATCCGGCCGCGAGCAGGTTGGCCAGAGTGATCGGCCACCAGTAGCTGCCGTGGGCGCGCTCCTCCTCGACCCGCGTATCGGCCCCATGGGCTCGCAGCCGCTCGGCGATCCACTCCGCCGCCTGGCGCTCGCCCTCCGAGGCCGACGGGCGTTCGAACGCGGCCAGATGGTGGACGGCCTCGCGCCACTCGTCGGGCCCGGGCTGCTCCGAGGTTTCCGCCTGTAGAACCACTCGGGTAGTTTTATCGACATCACATTTCCGACTCCTGGGGAGTGACTGTGGAACACGCGGGCGCGAGGACGGGGCAGCGGCAGGTAACAGAGCGCCAGGGCGCGGCGCAGACCGGCGCCGGGATCGAAGTTCGCCCGGTCCGAAGCCGCTCGGACCTGCGCAATTTCATCCGCCTGCCCTGGGGCATCTACCAGGGCACCGACAACTGGGTCCCGCCCCTGATCTCCGAACGCAAGCGCCACCTGGACAGGAAGAAGGCCCCGTTTTTCGAGCATGCCGAGGCCGAGTACTTCATCGCCTGGCGCGGCCGTGAACCGGTGGGAAGGATCACCGCCCACATCGACCGTTTGCTCAATGAGGTCCAGGACAACCGCTGGGGGCTGTTCGGCTTCTATGAGTCCACCCGCGATCCCGAGGTGGCCGCCGCGCTGCTGAACACCGCCGAGGCCTGGCTGCGTGAACGCGGCCGCGACCGGATGCTCGGCCCGCTGGACTTCTCGACCAACCACGAGTCCGGCCTCCTGATCGAGGGCCACCAGTTCAAGCCCCAGATCCTGGAGAACTGGCATCACCCGTACTACCGGGGGCTGCTGGAGGGTCAGGGCCTGATCAAGGCGATGGACCTCTACAAGTGGGAGATCGACTATTCCAATCGGGATCAGCTGCTCCCGATCATCGTGGAGCTGGCCGACCGGCTGGAGGCCGACCACGGAATCCGCCTGCGGCGGATGCACAAGCGCGACCTGGAGCAGGAGGTGCGCTCGTTCGTCGAGGTCTACTCGAGCGCGTGGTCGAAGAACTGGGGCTTCGTACCGCCGACGGACGGTGAGATCGCCTCGATGGCCAAGGAACTCAAGCCGGTGCTGGACGATGACTTCGCCTGCGTGGCCGAGACGGCGGACGGTGAGGTGGCCGGGGTGTCACTGTCTCTGCCCGACTTCAACGTCGTCCTGTCCGAGCTCAACGGGCGGCTGCTGCCCTTCGGGTGGATCAAGGCCCTGCGGGCCCAGCGCAAGATCGACAAGATCCGGGTGTTCGCGCTCGGCGTCAAGCCCGAGTACCAGCACACCGGCGTGGCGGCCGCCCTGTACCGGGACGTCTGGAACGCGGTCGGCAAGAGGAATTTCTGGGGCGCCGAGACCGGTTGGATCCTGGAGGTCAATGAGCCGATGAACCGGGCCATGGAGGCCCTGACCGGCAGGATCATCAAGCGTTACCGGTTGTACGAGCGCCTGCTCGAGCCCGACGCAGAGCCCGCCTACCCGGGCGCCTGATACAGGTGATCGCCCGCTACACGCGTCCTGAACTGGGCGAGCTGTGGTCTGACCACGCACACTTCGAGGCCATGCGCCTGGTCGAGGTGGCGGCCTGCGAGGAGATGGAGGGCCCGACCGGGGAGGAGCTGGACGCCATCCGGGCGGCCACCTTCACGGTGCAGGAGATCGCCGAGCGCGAGAAGGTCACCGACCATGACACGGCGGCTTTCGTCGACGTGCTGGCCACCTCGGCCGGGCCGCCGGGACGGTGGATACACCACGGGCTGACCTCCAGTGACGTTCTGGACACCGGGCTCGCCCTCCAGCTCCGCCGGGTGGCCGAGCTGATCCTGCCCGACTCGCGCCGGCTCGTGCAGGCCCTGGCTGCCAGAGCCCGCGAGCACGTGGATACGCTGTGCGTGGGTCGTACCCACGGCGTGCACGCCGAGCCAACCACGTTCGGAATCAAGCTGGCCGGCTTTGCCTTTGAGGCCCACCGCAACCTCGAACGGCTGGAGCGAGCCTTCGCCCAGGCCGCGGTCGGGGCCATCTCCGGCGCGGTCGGGACCTACTCGGCCACCAGCCCCGAGTTCGAGGCGCGCGTCCTGGGCCGTCTGGGCCTGGAGCGTGAGCAGGTGTCCACCCAGGTCGTGGCTCGCGACCGTCACGCCGAGCTGCTGGAAGCGATCGCCCTGGCCGGAGCCGGGCTGGAGCGGCTGGCCACCGAGATCCGGCACCTGGCCCGGACCGAGGTGGGCGAGGTGTCAGAGCCCTTCGGCGCGGGCCAGAAGGGGTCCAGCGCCATGCCCCACAAGCGCAACCCGATCAAATCCGAGCAGGTCGTGGGCCTGGCCCGGCTCCTGCGGGGCAACGCGCTGGCCGGGCTCGAGGACGTGGCTCTGTGGCACGAGCGCGATATCTCGCACTCCTCGGTTGAGAGGGTGATCCTGCCCGACTCCACGATCCTCCTGGACCACCTCCAGCGCCTCTGCATCGGGCTCGCCGAGGGGATGGTGGTCAACGCCGAGCGGATGCGCTCGAACCTCGAGTTGACCCGCGGAGCGCTGTTCTCCCAGCGCGTCCTGCTGGCGCTTGTCGATCAGGGCATGACCCGCGATGACTCCTACCGGGTCGTTCAGCGGCTGGCTCAGCGGGCCATCGACGAAGGAGTTCAGATGCGGGAGCTGTTGGCCGCCGAGCCCGTGGCGGAGGGCCTCGACCTGGACGCGATCTTCGATCTCGCGCCGTTTGTCCGCTATGCGCACGAAATCGTCGGCCGGGTGACGGCGATCGCATGATCGCCGTCAGACCCAACCGCTAGGATCGAATCGTGACCGTCCTGGCCGACCTGCCCCGCATCGCTTCGGGCAAGGTCCGCGAGATCTACCAGGCCGACTCGGACACGCTCCTGCTGGTCGCCTCAGACCGGATTTCGACCTATGACGTCGTTCATCCGACGGGAATTCCGGACAAGGGCAGCGTCCTCACCGGGCTGTCAACCTTCTGGTTTGACCGGACCTCCGGCATCATCGCCAACCACCTGCTGTCCGTGACCGAGGGTGTGCCCGAGGAGGTGCGAGGCCGGGCCATGTCCGTTCGTCGCCTGGACATGCTCCCCGTCGAATGCGTCGTCCGGGGCTACATCACAGGCTCCGGGTGGAAGGACTACCAGGCCACCGGCGCCGTCTCCGGGATCGAGCTGCCGGCGGGGCTGCGCGAGTCCGACAGGCTGCCCGAGCCGCTCTTCACCCCCAGCACCAAGGCCACCACCGGCCATGATGAGGCGATCGACTTTGAGGGCGCTGTCGAGCTGATCGGCGACCGCGGGCTGGCCGAGCAGGTCCGCGACCTCTCGCTGGCGGTATATAACCGGGCGGCCGAACATGCGCTGGAGCGGGGCATCATCCTGGCCGACACCAAATTCGAGCTGGGAGTCGACTCGGACGGGAACCTGACCCTGGGGGATGAGGTGTGCACCCCGGACTCCTCGCGCTTCTGGCCCGCCGAGGAGTACGAGCCCGGACGCTCGCAGCCGAGCTTCGACAAGCAGTACGTGCGCGATTGGGCCTCCGGCACTGGCTGGGATCGCACGCCCCCGGCCCCCGAGATTCCGCAGGACGTGGCGGCCAGGACCCGGGAGAAGTACGTCGAGGCCTACGAGCGCATCACCGGCGAGCCGTTTTCACAGTGGGTGCAGCGCACGGGGGCCGACGCATCATCCTGATTGACTTGGCCTGCTCCTGATGCGCGCCCGCGTGCTGATCCGGCCCAAGCAGGGGATTCTTGATCCGCAGGGCCAGGCCGTCGAGCGGGCGCTGCCCGCGCTCGGGTTTGACGGCATCAGCCACGTCCACGTGGGGCGGTTGGTCGAGCTCGACGTCGACGATCCGACCCAGTTGCCCGACATCTGCGAGCGCCTGTTGTCAAATCCGCTGATTGAGGATTACGAGATCGTCGAGGAGGTCCCGTCGCACTCAGCCGCGGAGGCGTCGTGAGGTTCGGCGTCGTCCGCTTCCCTGGCTCGTGCGATGACATCGACGCGCTCCAGGCGGCCGCTCGCGTGGGTGACGCGGTCGAGCTGTGGCACGCCGACCGGGACCTCCGCGAGGCTGATGCCGTCATCATCCCCGGGGGCTTCTCGTATGGGGACTACCTGCGGGCGGGGGCGATCGCCCGGTTCGCCCCGGTGATGGAGGAGGTGGCCGAGTTCGCCCGCGAAGGCGGCCTGGTTCTGGGCATCTGCAACGGCTTTCAGGTCCTGTGTGAGGCCCACCTGCTCCCGGGTGCGCTGCTGCCCAACACCTCGCTGCGGTTCGTCTTTCGCCAGGTTGAGCTGGAGGTGGTCGATTCGGCCACACCGTTCACCCGGGCCTGCGCGCCGGGAGAGCGGCTGTCAATTCCCGTCAAGCACACGACCGGGCGCTTCTACTCGCCCGAGCCGGTGCACGTGGTCCTCCGGTACGCCCCCAATCAGAACCCCAACGGATCCCAGGCTGACATCGCCGGTATCTGCAATGACGCCGGCAACGTCTTTGGGCTCATGCCCCACCCCGAGCATGCGGTGGACGCGCTGACCGGATCCATCGACGGGCTGAAGATCTTCGAGTCGATTCGAGCGCATGTCTCAGACCGCGTCGCCGTCTAACCGCCATCGCCAGCTCGGGCTGACCGACCACGAGTACGAGCTGATCGTGGATCGGCTCGAGCGCGAGCCGGGCGACGTTGAGCTGGCCATGCTCTCCCTGATGTGGTCCGAGCACTGCGCGTACAAGCACTCGCGCAAGCTGCTGCGGCGGCTGCCCACCGAGGGGCCCCACCTGCTCATGGGGCCAGGCGAGAACGCCGGCGCGGTGGACGTCGGGCAGGGCATGGCCGTGGCCTTCAAGGTCGAGTCGCACAACCATCCGAGCGCCGTCGAGCCCTTCCAGGGCGCGGCCACCGGGGTGGGCGGGATCCTCCGCGACGTATTCGCGGTCGGGGCCCGGCCGATCGCTGTGCTCGATTCGCTGCGCTTCGGCGAGCCCGCCGAGTCGGGCCGTTCCAGATACCTGCTGGAGCAGGCCGTGGCCGGGATCGGGCACTACGGCAATTCGATCGGTGTGCCGACCGTGGGGGGCGAGATCTACTTCGAGTCCAGCTACGAGCAGAACTGCCTGATCAACGCCATGTGCCTGGGACTGGCCCCGGTGGAGCGGCTGATCCGCTCCGCCGCCACAGGTCCGGGCAACGTGGTGATGCTGCTGGGAGCGCTCACCGGCCGGGACGGGATCGGTGGCGCGTCCGTGCTGGCCAGCGCCGAGCTCGGCGAGGGCGATGAGGCCAAGCGTCCGTCGGTCCAGATCGGCGACCCGTTCACGGAGAAGAAGGTGCTGGAGTGCTGCCTGGAGCTGCTGGATCGTGGCCTGCTGGCCGCGCTGCAGGACCTCGGCGCGGCCGGCCTGACCTCCTCGGTGTCCGAGATGGCCAGCAAGGGCGGTGTCGGGATTGACATCGACGTGTCTCGTGTCCCGCTCCGCGAGCCGGGCATGGTGCCCTTCGAGATCATGGTCTCCGAGTCGCAGGAGCGGATGCTCTGCGTGGTGGCCCCCGAGCGCGTCGGAGCGGTCATCGATGTCTGCCAGCGATGGGAGGTGGCAGCCACCCCGATCGGCGCCGTCACCGATGAGGTCCGGGTCCGGGTCCTGGACGCGGGCGTGCTCGTGGGCGACCTCCCGGTCCACGTCCTGGTCGATGACTGTCCGCTCTATGACCTCGAGCCGATTCAGCCCGCGGTCGATCTGTATCCCGCACCGGCGGCCATCCTGACGGGGACCGAGAGTCCCGCCGAGAGCCTCCTGGCCCTGCTCGGCTCGGCCAACCTGGCCTCCCGCCGCCCGGTGTTCGAGCAGTACGACCCGGTCGTTCAGTCGCGCACCGCCCGGCGGCCCGAGCAGGCCGACGCCGCCGTTCTGATGCTGGCCGACGGCGTCTCGATCGCGGTGTCGATTGATGGCAATGGCCGGCGAACGGCCTGCGATCCTCGCCGCGGAGCCGCCGAGGCGGTGTACGAGTGCGCGGCCAACCTGGCCTGCGTGGGGGCGGAGCCCCTCGGCCTGACGAACTGCCTGAACTTCGGCAATCCGGAGAAGCCGCATGTGGCCTGGCAGCTCACCGAGGCCGTCGACGGGCTGGCCGAGGCCTGCCGCGCGCTGAACATTCCGGTGGTGAGCGGGAACGTCTCGCTCTACAACGAGGCGCCGTCGGGCCCGATCTTTCCCACGCCGGTCGTGGGGATCGTGGGCCAGCTGCCAGACCCGGGACGGGCCGCTGGGCTGGCCTTCCGGCGGGACGAGGATGCGATCGCGCTGGTCGGGGCCTTCGAGCCGTCCTCTGCCGGCTCCGAGCTGGCCAAGCTGCGGGGAGTATCTCCGCGCGGTCCGCTCCCCGAGCTCGACCAGGCCGCGGCTGCCGCGGCGCACGAGCTGTTGAGGTCGGCGGTCCGGGATGGCCGGCTGACCAGCGCCCACGACATCGCCGAGGGTGGAATTGCGGTGGCCCTGGCCGAGTGCGCGATCGCGGGGGGGCTGGGAGCGACGGTCGAGCTTCCCGATGGTCTGGAGCCTTTTGCCGAGGCGCCCGGGCGGGCGTTTGTCGTCTCGGGCTCCCGTGATGCCATCGAGCGGCTGGTCCAGACGCCGGTCCCGGTTCAGGTCCTCGGAACCGTGGGGGGCGATGGGCTCCAGATCAACGGTGCGCTCTCGGTATCGCTGGGCGCGCTGCTCGATGCCTGGTCGGGCGGACTCACTTGAGCGCCCGGACCCGCTGCTAGCCTAGGCCCGGGTCCGGCCGCTGGATCCACCATCCTTCGAGGGCCTCCTGCGACTCTCAAACGATCACCGTGACGGTCCGCGCGACGAGTGCGGTGTGTTCGGCATTTACGCGCCGGACCACGACGTCGCCCGCTTGGCCTACTTCGCCCTGTTCGCCCTCCAGCACCGCGGGCAGGAGTCAGCGGGCATAGCCACAGCCCCGCGGGGCGGAAACATGATGGCGATCCGGGACCAGGGCCTGGTGGCCCAGGTGTTCAATGAGCACACCCTCCGTTCGCTGATCGGAGAGATGGCCATCGGCCACGTGCGGTACTCGACCACCGGCTCGTCGCAATGGGAGAACGCCCAGCCGATCGTCCGGGACGACCGGCGGACGCTGGCCCTGGCTCACAACGGAAACCTGATCAACGCCGTTGAGCTCCACTCCGAGCTCAGGGAGCGGGGGGTGGCCCTGCAGTCCACCTCGGATTCGGAGATCATCGCCGCGCTGCTCGCCACCCATCCGGCGCAGCGCATCGAGGACGCGGTGGCCGACGTGCTGCCCAAGCTGCGGGGGGCGTTCTCAACCGTGGTCATGACCGATGAGGAGGTGATCGCCTTCAGGGATCCGCACGGGCTCCGGCCCCTGGCTCTGGGGATGATCGAGGATGCGGCGGGTGGCGCCTCCTACTGCGTGGCCAGCGAGTCCTGCGCGTTTGACCTGATCGGGGCCCAGTTCCTCCGCGAGGTCCAGCCGGGAGAGCTGGTCGTCCTGACCGAGGGCGGATTCCGCAGCCGGATGATCGTCGAGGGCGAGCGCCACGCCTTCTGCGTGTTCGAGTACATCTACTTCGCCCGGCCGGATTCAAAGATGGCCGGAACGGTTCTCCAGGCGGCCCGGGCCCGCATGGGGGAGATCCTGTGGCGTGAGGCGCCCGCGGAGGCCGACCTCGTCATCCCGGTGCCCGACTCGGGCAACGCCGCCGCCCGCGGGCTGGCCCGAGCGGCCGGTCTGCCCCAGGACGACGGCTTCATCAAGAACCGTTACGTGGCCCGGACATTCATCCAGCCCGGTCAGGAGCTGCGACGCCACGGATTGCGGCTCAAGTTCAACCCCCTGCGTGAGGTGGTGGCGGGCAAGCGCCTGATCGTGGTCGACGACTCGATCGTGCGGGGCAACACGATGCCCGGGATCGTCCAGATGCTGCGCGATGCGGGGGCGGCCGAGATTCACGTGCGCATCTCCTCTCCGCCCATCAAGCATCCGTGCCACTACGGGATCGACATGTCCTCGCGCGAGGAGATGATCGCCCACGGGCGCACGGTCGAGCAGGTCGCTCTCCAGATCGGCGCTGACTCACTGCACTACCTGAGCCTGGATGGCGTGTATGAGGCGGTGGGCGTCACCCGGGAGACCCACTGTGATGCCTGCTTCAGCGGGGAGTATCCGCTGGCCGGGACCGAGGAGTCAGGCGGCAAGCACGCCCTGGAGAACGGGCGGGCGCTGCACCTTCCCCTGGTCAAAGCTTGAACGTCGCCGTTCTGGCCTCCGGCGCCGGCACGAACCTTCAGGCGCTGCTGGACCGCGTCCACGGCCGGGATGGGATCAGCGTCGTGGCGGTGGCTTCGGATAAGGCGGAGGCTCCGGCCCTGGCCCGGGCCGACCGCGCCGGAGTGGCGACCCGGACGTTCCCCGCCGCTGACTTTTCGGGGCGGGCCGAGCGCGACCTCGCGCTGGCCGACTGGCTGACGGCCCGAGACGTCGAGCTCGTCGTCCTGGCCGGCTACATGCAGCTCCTGAGTGGCGCGTTCCTGGACCGGTTTCGCCAGCGGGTGATCAACGTCCATCCGGCGCTGCTGCCGGCCTTTCCAGGACTTCGCGCTGTGGAGCAGGCGGTCGAGCGCGGGGTCCGCGTGTTCGGCGTGACCGTCCACTTCGTGGACGAGGGCGTGGACACGGGACCGATCATCCTCCAGCGGGCGACGGAGATACCGGATGCCCAGGACCCGGACAGCGTGCTGGAGCAGCTTCAGCCGATTGAGCACGAACTGCTGCCCGAGGCGGTTCGACTGATCGCCGCCGGCGCGGTCCACGTCGACCCGGCCAACCCTCGCCGGGTCGTGATCGACCGCTAGCCAGAGGGAGCCCTCCGCCGTCAAGGGCTATCGCTAGAGTCGGGCGCACATGGAGCCGGGCACCGAGTCCGTGAGCAAGACAGCGCCGGTCCAACCCGGCGAGGTGCAGATTGCCCGCGCGCTGCTGTCGGTTTCCGACAAGACCGGGCTGGTCGAGTTCGCCCGGGGGCTGATCGAGTTGGGGATTGAGATCGTGTCCACCGGCGGTACCGCTCAAGAGCTCTCCGAGGCCGGGGTCCCGGTCCGTGCGGTGTCCGACTTCACCGGCTTCCCGGAGATCATGGACGGGCGGGTCAAGACGCTTCACCCGAAGCTCCACGCCGGTCTGCTCGCGCTGCGCGACCAACAGGAGCATCTCCAGGCCGTGGAGGAGAACGATGTCGAGCTGATCGACATGGTGTGCGTGAACCTGTATCCGTTCGAGCGCGTCGTCGGACGGCGGGTGGCCGACGGCGAGGTGATTGAGAACATCGACATCGGCGGCCCGACGATGGTCCGGGCGGCGGCCAAGAACTTCGCCTTCGTCGCGCCGGTGGTCACTCCGGAGAGCTATGACGCGGTCCTGGCCGAGCTCCGCGAGTCCGAGCGGCGGCTGTCGATGTCCACCCGGGAGAGCCTGGCCTCGGAGGCGTTCGCCTACACGGCTCGGTATGACAGCGCGATCGCTCGTTGGTTCCAGGAGCGTAGGGAGGACTTCCCGGCCCTGATGGTTCGAGCCTATGAGAAGCTGCTCGATCTCCCGTACGGCGAGAACCCCCATCAGCGGTCCGCCTTCTATTCCCAGGTCGGGGCCCGGACCCACATCCTCTCGATGGTTTCGCAGCTGGGGGGAAAGCAGCTCTCGTTCAACAACCTGCTCGACCTGGATGCGGCTCGGCTGCTGGTGAACGAGTTCCAGGTCCCGACCTGCGTGATCGTCAAGCACAACAACCCGTGCGGAACCGCTGTGGGACGCAATCCGCTCGAGGCCTACCACAAGGCCTTTGCCTGCGACCCGATGTCGGCCTACGGCGGGATCGTCTGCCTCAACCGCCGCGTCGACCGTGCACTGGCCGAAGCGATCGTGGACCAGTTCGCCGAGGTGGTGTTCGCCCCCGGCTACGACGACGACGCCGTGGAGGTGCTGTCCACCAAGCGCAACCTGCGGATTCTGGATGACCGGGAGCGCAGGGCCCAGAGCCTCCTGGATCCGAACCTCCGCCAGGTCCTGGGCGGCATGCTGGTCCAGGACCGCGACTATGGCTTTCAGGAGCGGGAGGAGATGCAGGTGGTCTCAGACCGTAAGCCGAGCGAGGAGGAATGGCAGAACCTCCTCTTCTCCTGGCGGGTGTGCAAGCACGTGCGGTCAAACGCAATCGTTCTGGCCCGTGACCTGGCCACGATCGGCATCGGCGCAGGTCAGATGAGCCGTGTGGACTCGGTCCGGTTCGCGCTCGAGAAGGCCCAGTCCGACATGCAGGGGGCCGCGCTGGCCTCCGATGCCTTCTTCCCCTTCGCAGACGGCCCCCAGTTGGCGCTCGATGCCGGCGTGATCGCCGTCATCCAGCCGGGCGGATCGATCCGCGATCCGGATGTGGTGGATGCCATCAACGCCGCCGGCGCAACGATGGTCTTTACGGGCCGGCGCCACTTCCGGCATTGACCGCCAGCCGACTTCCTGGCCAACCTCCCTCGCCGTGGGAGGGCGCATATGGCTTCAGCCGCGTCGTCCGCGCCGGCGCGTTCGTGCTCCTGGCTGGGACGACGTCGGTCGACGCCGACGGCGTGGTCCTCGGTGACACCCCGTATGAGCAGACGCGGGTGATTCTGGACAAGATCGTGGCCGAGCTTCAGCGTGCCGGCGCCCGGCCCGCGGACGTGGTCAGAACCCGGGCCTATGTCACCGACATCTCCCGGGCCGACGAGGTCGGCCGGGCCCACGGCGAGCTGTTCGGCGAGGTCAGGCCGGTGATGACAATGGTCGAGGTTGCCGCGTTGATCGATCCCAGGATGCTGGTTGAGATCGAGGCCGAGGCGGTCGTGCCGTAGTCCGCCCACCGGCGGCGCTGCCTGTCCCGCCCTGACCGGCAGTCCGACGTGCTTGATCGCGGCTGCGATTCTGCGGTGTTGTGGCCACGCCGTCACCCCCGGGCCAGCGGCTTCAGCCTATCTACCGGCGGTTTTTCCACTCCAATTTTTGGTATGGGGGGTGAGAAAGGTACTGACCTAACACCCCGTTCCGCGTACTACCTTTACAACCGAACTCCCTAGGGAGAGCCGATGTCGATCACCGTCGTATGGCCGGTGCTCTTGCACCCGGTCAGCTGGTCTCCTGTGCACTCCGCGCGGTCGCATTCAATCGCGCAATGGGAGCGCCTGCCGGATCCAATTGGTTATGTCACCCGGAGTCGTAAACGCTCAGGTAGGAGCACAGCGCAGGCCGTAGAAAAGTCGTCCAACGGCCACTGCGGCCCAGAGACAGCGTCATAGCCTGAGGAGAAGTGCTCACACGGACCCTGACCAGGATGCGGTCCCGCAAGCCGATCGTCGCACTGATCGCGGCGACCGTCGGTGTCCTTGCGCTCCTGAGCGTGTTCGCGACCGAGCTCTCGAACACCCAGGCGAAGTCCAGGCAGGACGTCATCTCCCGCGTGCACGAGCGGGCGGTGCTGGCAGCGGCACTGATCGACAGCCTGTTCCAGAGCGTCCAGCAGCAGGTCCCGCAGGACGCGGCGAAATACGGCGGCCGGGTCGTGCCCTCCAGCTTGCTGGACGTCCAGGCCCAGGGAAGCGACTATCTCGCCCTACTTGACCAGTCGGGGAAGGTGATCGCCAGCTCGCGCGGCTTCAACGCCGAGGCCCGAGCCGACCTTCCGCACTCGGCGGCGCTCGCACTGGTGCGGGCCGGCCACCCCTACGGCGTTGGGAACGTGCTGCCCTACGGCAGGTCCGGAGTCGTGAACCTGGCCACGCCGTTCCCGACGCGCTATGGCACCAGGACTCTGCTCACGGGCATTCCCCCTCAGACCCTGAGCCTGCTGCTCGGCGGCGAGCTTCGCAAGATCACTGGCGTCCCGGATGCCCACAACTACCTTCTCGACGCCCGTGACACGGTGCTTGCCTCCACCAACCCGGCCATCCCCGCCGGCTACCGTTTCACCTCGCCGAGTCAGGTGGGCGCGCTGAGTCACTCGTCGGGGGACCGGAACGGGCGTTACTACGAGCAGACTCCGCTGGTCAACTCGAGTTGGCGAATCGTCCTGGCCGCGCCTGATGGCCCGCTGTTTGCGAGCGTGAGCGGGTTCCGGAAGTGGCTGCCGTGGCTCATTTTCGCCGCCTTCGCGCTCGTCGCCCTGGTCGCGCTGGTGCTGGGACGGCGTGTACTGCAATCGGCCGAGAGCAGTCTCAGCCATGCGAAGACTCGACTTGAGTCCGTCAACCGGGAGCTCGCCGACAGCAATGAGGAGCTCGAGCGGCGTGCCGCCGAGCTGGCGCGCTCCAACGCGGAGCTCGAGCAGTTCGCCTCAATCGCCTCCCACGATCTCCAGGAGCCGCTGCGCAAGATCCGCACGTTCACCGAGCAGATCACTTCGAGGGAATCCGATCGACTCTCCGAGCGCGGTCGCGACTACCTCAACCGGACCAACAACGCTGCCGAACGCATGCAGGCTCTGATTCAGGGGCTGCTCCAGTTCTCGCGGGTGACCACGCAGGCGCGGCCGTTTGGCCTGGTTGACCTCCAGCGTGTGATGGAGGAGACGCTCGACGATCTTTCCACGCAGATCGAGCGCACTGCGGCAACGGTGCACGTCGGCCTGCTCCCGGCCATCCATGCCGATGGCCTCCAGATGCGCCAGCTGTTCCAGAACCTGATCTCAAACGCGATCAAGTTCCACCGCGACGGGGTGGCCCCCGAGGTGAGCGTGCGAGCACAGATCTCAGGAGGTGAGCTGCTGCTGACCGTCCAGGACAACGGCATCGGCTTCGAGACGCAGTACAGCGGTCGAATCTTTCGCGTCTTCGAGCGGCTGCACGGGCGCAGCGAATACCCGGGAACCGGCATCGGACTGGCGCTGTGCCGGAAGATCGCCGAGCGCCACGGGGGCACGATCGTCGCCGAGGGCGACCTGGGCGCCGGCGCCACCTTCACGGTCGTTCTGCCGGTCGGGACCGCAGCGATGGCGCGCTCGCCGGAGCCCGCCACGAACGGCAGGCCGACAGACCAGGAGCGCGCACATGTCACAACCTGAAGCGGGAGGGCGGCTGATCACGATCCTGATGGCGGACGACGACGAGGAGGACTGTGACCTCACGCGTCAGGCGCTTCAGGACGCCCATCTGACCAACGACATGCGGTTCGTCCATGACGGGCAGGCATTGATGGACTACCTGGATCGCGCTCGCCGGGGGGAGGATCCGGACTCCGCCCCCTGGCCGGGGATAATCCTTCTGGATCTGAACATGCCCAAGAAGGACGGTCGCGAGGCCCTGGCCGAGATCCGAGCCGACGAGGCTCTGCGACGTATCCCGATCGTGGTCCTGACCACCTCGAGCGACGAGCAGGATGTGCTCCGCACATACAACCTCGGCGTGAGCTCGTTCATCACGAAGCCGGTCACGTTCGACGGCCTCGTCGAAGTGATGCAGGTATGGAAGCGCTACTGGTTCGAGATCGTCGATCTACCCAACCGGCATGACGACCGCGACTGAAACCATCAAAGCCCTCCTGGTGGAGGACGACGAGGACGACTACCTGATCGTCCGCGACATGCTCGCGAGCCAGCGGCGGGTCCGATTTGAGGTGGACTGGATCACGACCTACGACGAGGGGCTGGCGGCGATCCGGGAACACCGGCACGACGTCTACCTGATCGACTATCAGCTCGGCAGTCGCACCGGGCTTGACCTGGTCCGCCAGAGCTTCGCCTGGAAGTCGCGCGCGCCCGTGATCCTGATGACCGGGCACGGTGACTATGAGATCGACCTGGAGGCCACCGCGCTCGGTGTCACCGATTACGTCACCAAGCAGGGACTGAACCCCACGAGCCTCGAGCGCTCAATCCGCTACGCGATCTCACATCACCGGACGCTGGCGGAGCTGGCCCTGAGCGAGGAGCGCTACGCGCTTGCCGTCCGAGCCGCGAACGACGGGATCTGGGACTGGGACCTGACGGTCAACCGGATTCACTTCTCGCCGCGCTGGCATTCGATCCTGGGCCTGCCCGAGCGGATCGGCGACGAGGAACCCGACGCGTGGTTCAGCCTGGTCCACGACGACGATCTGGTCGCCGTGCGGGCGGCGATCGACGCCCACGTCAGCGGCAGGACACCGCATCTGGAGGTCGAGCATCGCATGCGCGATTGCGACGGCCATTGGCGCTGGGTCCTGGTCCGCGGCCTTGCGGTCCGCGACCAGAACGGCCACGCGACCAGGATGGCCGGGTCGATGTCAGACGTGAGCCAGCGCCGAGCGGCCGAACGTCAACTCCAGCACGACGCCCTCCACGATCCCCTCACCGGGCTGCCCAATCGGGCTCTGTTCAACGATCGGGTTGACCAGATAATCCGCCGATCACTGCGCGATCCGAGGGTGACCTGCGCCGTGCTGTTCGTCGATATCGACCGCTTCAAGCTGGTCAACGACAGTCTGAGCCATACGGTCGGCGACCAGCTGCTGGTCGCCGTGGGGGTCCGGCTGCGAGAGATGCTGCGGCCGGGCGACACGGTGGCCCGCCTCGGCGGCGACGAGTTTGCGCTCCTGCTCGACGGTGTCTCCAGGGAGGAGGAGGGGGCGCTGGCGGCAGAGCGCGTCAAGACTGCCTTTGCTACGGCCTTCAGCGTGGGCGGCCATGAGCTGACAATCACGGCGAGCATGGGGATTTCGCTGGCCTCCTCCAATGCCTGTGCCGGGGACCTGTTGCGCAACGCCGACATCGCGATGTACGACGCCAAGCGTCGCGGGACCGGTCGCTACTCGGTGTTCGACGAGAGCATGCACCAGCGTGTCGTCGACCGGGTCGCCCGTGAGCACGAGCTCCGACGGGCAATCGACGGATCACTGCTCGTGGTCAACTACCAGCCCATCGTCGATCTGCGGACCGGGCAGATCTGCCAGCTCGAGGCGCTGGCCCGCTGGCCGGACGGTTGGAACCCCCACCTGGCGCCGGCGGAGTTCGTGGCCATCGCCGAGGAGTCCGGCCTGATCAAGGAGCTCGGGATGAGCGTGCTGAGCGACGCCGTCCGGGCTCTGGCTTCCTGGCGCGCCGCCGGCCTGGTGGCCCCGGACGTCAGCATCAGCGTGAACATCTCCAGACGCCAGCTCGATGACGCGGCGCTGCCAGATGACATCCTGGCCGCGATCACCGCCGCCGACGTGCCGGCGGAGCTGCTCCGGTTGGAGATCACTGAGAGCACGCTGATGCAGGAGCCCGAGCGGATGCAGCGGATCGTCTCCGAGGTGTGCGCCAAGGGTGTCGGGCTCCACCTCGACGACTTCGGCACCGGTTACTCCTCGCTCGCCGCACTGCTCCAGTTCCCCGTCGGCGCGCTGAAGATCGACAGCCGGTTTGTCTCCTCGGGCCTGCGCACCGGAAGCGCGAATGAGGCGATCGTTCGATCAACGATCGCGCTGGCCCATGGGCTCGGCCTGCAGGTGATCGCCGAGGGGATCGAGAATCCGCTCGACCTCCGGCGGTTGCGCACACTCGGTTGCGAGTACGGCCAGGGGTTCCTGTTCTCCAAGCCGGTCCGCGCCGAGCAGGTCGAGGCCATCTTCTCCAACTGGTCGTCAACCACCGCACTCGAGTTCGGGTGCGGTAAGGGGCCGTAGCCGTGTCTCGCTAGGGGGCCTGTGCCGAGTCCCGGGCAGGGGGCTTGCCGTACTCCCGCCTCGACCTCGCCGTGACAGTTTGCGCACAGAAGGACGCGCTTCAGCGCCTCGGCGCGGAACGCCGCGAGTGATTTACCCGACGCGGGTCGTCATCGGAAAGGACTTGGTGGCCGGGTCAACGTGGTG
Source organism: Solirubrobacteraceae bacterium (assembly GCA_036490975.1). GTDB lineage: Bacteria > Actinomycetota > Thermoleophilia > Solirubrobacterales > Solirubrobacteraceae > Palsa-465. The sequence continues at coordinate 7,563 of DASXCS010000048.1, read as the reverse complement.
AAAGTGAAGGCTGACGACGCACCGGTTGTACCCGCACAGAGCACAGGCACCACCAGCCTCTGCGATCAGCGATGGGCCGCCCGAGAGTCGAACTCGGATCTCAGGGCTTAAAAGGCCCGTGCGTTGCCGTTACGCCAGCGGCCCAACCCGTCTCAGCATAGGAGCTTGACTCGCCGGTAGTCCCCGCGGTCTCGCGGCCAGAGACGCCTTACTTCACACAGGAGAGCCGATGCTGCGGGCCAACGAGACCCCCCCTCGACTCGTCCTAGAATCCATCACCGCGCCCCCATGGTCTAGTGGCCTAGGACGCCTGCCTTTCACGCAGGAGATCGCCGGTTCGAATCCGGCTGGGGGTACTACTACTAGGCTTTCCCCTGGACACTCCAAAGTTCGGGTCTCCAGGGTCCTGTTGCGATCACGATCATCTGCACCGTCCCTTCGTTGGAGATATGGCCGACGGAGCGGATCCCCCGGCGGCACACCTCAGTTGGGGCGATGCCACGCTCCTATCAAGTCACGCCGGTGATCCTCGGCGGCGGCGGGCGACAAGGCAAAAGCCGGTCAGACTGAAAGGTCGACAGGCGAATAGAGAGTCAGCCGGCCGCCGTCCGAGAGCCAGACCGACGAGCTGGACGACACCGACCGCCGGGACGTCTGGTTCTCACTGAGGCGAAACTCAGGTCTCCCGCCTCGCCGACCACCGGCCCGCATTCGTGTTCGCGCGGGCATCCGCCACGATGCTGCTGGCTTGGCTGCGCGTGTCCGATATGAGCAGCGGGATCGTCGGCCGTGTGGCTGCTGCTCTCGTGCTTGCAAGATCCGGGTGTCTGGCTATAAGCACCGGAGGCCGTTTAGCTCGGTCCGTGGAGCGCTCGACGGCGCCGTGCTCGCTATCCGCGCGTTGCAGATCTGCGATCACCGGCGGCCCGATGCCTGTGCCACCAGCAACGCCTGAAGTCTTGACCCGATCCTGCTTAGCCGCGAACGAGGATGGGTAACGGCGAATCAGAGAGGAAAGCCAAACGGTCCGCAAGCCTTGTATCGCCTATGTGCTGGCCGCGGTAGCGGCCGCGGCGTTGTGCACCGGCTGCGGCTCCTCGAGCAACGGGTCCATCACGCTCAACTGGTACGTGTTCCCGGAGCCATCGGGGTCGTTCGCCGCCGCCGCGAGCGCCTGCAGCAAGGCGTCGGGCGGTAGGTACAACATCGCGATCAACTTCCTCTCGACGTCCTCTGACCAGCAGCGGGTGTCTCTGGTGCGTCGGCTCGCAGCGAACGACTCCTCGATCGACATCCTCGCGATGGACGTCGACTGGACGGCGGAGTTCGCCGACGCAAAGTGGATTCGCCCGGTGCCGGCGGGGCTGGCGGCTCAGATCAAGACCGTGGACCTCGCCGGACCGGTCCAGACCGCGACGTATCAGAACAGGATCTGGGCGGTCCCGATCAACTCCAACACCGAGCTGCTGTGGTACCGCAAGGACCTGCTCGCCGACATCCATCAGCCGGTGCCGACGACCTGGACGCAGATGATCAACGATGCGATCCAGCTGGCCAAGCTCGGCAAGCCTCACTACATCGAGGAGCAGGGCGCACAGTACGAGGGCCTTACGGTGTGGTTCAACTCGATGGTCGACTCCGCCGGGGGGCAGATCATCACGGCCAACAACAAGGTGGTGATCGGGAAGCCGGCCGAGACGGCGGCCTCGATCATGCACCGGCTCGCAACCTCGCCCGCTGCCGACCCATCGCTCAATGTCGCGACGGAAGGTTCGTCGGACGTGGCGTTTGACGCCGGGACAGCCGCGTTCGAAATCAACTACCCGTTCGTATGGCAGTCGGCTCAGACGGCCAACCCCACCGTTGCAAAGCAGATGGGGTACGCGCCGTTCCCCGAGGTCGTGGGTGGGATCCCCCCGCACGTCTCGATCGGTGGATACAACCTCGCCGTATCAGCACACTCCAGGCACTCGCAGCTCGCCTTCGACGCGATCAGCTGCTTGACCCAGGAGCAACCCGAGATCACTTACGCGGTCAAGGGCGGCCTTGCCCCGGTGAGGCGAAGCGTCTACAGCATTGCGTCGTTCGACAAGCTCTATCCCTTCCACAGCATGATTCAGTCACAGCTGCAAACCTACGGGATCCGGCCGCAGACGCCGGCGTACGCCGACGTCACGCTCGCGATCCAGAAGGCGCTCTCACCGACGTCGAACATCAACCCCAAGACGGTCGTGAACACGCTGCGCAACGAGATCAAGCTGTCGCTGTCCTCGGAGGCTTTGCTATGAGCGCCGTTGCCGCTGAGACGCCCGCCGCGCCGAAGCCGCGCCGGCCGCAGCTGACCGGGCGAGCCCGGTCGGAGCGGCGGCTGGCGGCGATGCTGGTCGGTCCCGCGGCGATCGTGATGATCGCGGTGACCGCGTACCCGATCATCGATGCGATCGTGCTCTCGTTGCAGCGCTCGGATCTCCGCTTCCCGAACCAGAGCAAGTTCATCGGCCTGTCCAACTACGGTCACGTGCTCAGCGCCCCAGTTTGGTGGCAGGACGTGCTGCACACCGCGATCATCACCGTGGTCTCAGTTTCGATCCAGTTCGTGCTCGGGATGGCGCTCGCGCTCGTAATGCACCGAACGTTGGTCGCGCGGGGGCTGGTGCGGGCGGTCGCGCTGATTCCGTACGGGATCGTGGCCGTCGTCGCGGCGTACTCGTGGGAGCTCGCCTGGTCGCTGAACAGCGGCTGGATCCCGAAACTGCTCGGCCTCACCGGCGACCCGCTCAGCCACACGTTCGGCACCTACATCGCGATCATCATCACGGAGATCTGGAAGAACACGCCGTTCATGGCTCTGCTGCTGCTGGCTGGTCTGGCGCTCGTTCCCGACGAGCTGCTCGAGGCGGCGAAGGTCGACGGCGCGTCGGCTTGGCAGCGGTTCATGCGGATCACGGTCCCGCTGATGAAGCCGGCGATCCTGGTCGCGCTGCTTTTCCGCACGCTCGATGCGTTCCGGATCTTCGACACGATCTACATCTTCAACCAGGGAGCGCAGGGGACGGAGTCGATCTCGATGCTCAACTATTCGACGCTGCTCGATCGTCTCAATCTCGGGCTGGGCTCCGCGGTCTCCGTGCTGCTGTTCCTGTTCGTAGCGCTGATCGCGTTCGTGTTCATCAAGGGGTTCGGCGCCGGCGTAGCGCCTGGCGGAGCGACCGGGCGATGAGCGTCGGCGAGGCCACAGGAAGACGCGCAGCGGCAGCCCGCGCCAGAGCCGGCCAGCGAACCGGATTCGTGAGCGAGAGCGTGAAGCGCACAACCGGATGGTCGGCCGCGCTGGTGGTGGTGCTCGTGCTCTCGCTGGTGCCGGTGCTGTGGATCGTGATGCTGTCGCTGAAGACGCCGGCGACCGCGACCGACGGGAGCTTTATCCCGCACCAGTGGACGCTGTCGAACTACTCCGACATCTTCAAGACCGGCATCTTCACGAGCGCGCTTCGCAACTCGATCGGAATCGCGCTGATCTCCACGGCACTGGCGGTCATCATCGCGTCGGCAGCCGCATATGCGATCGCCCGCCTGGACTTCCCCGGGAAGCGGGTCATCCTCGCCGTGGTGCTCGGCGTGGCGATGTTCCCGCAGATCTCGCTGGTCGGCCCGCTGTACAACCTGTGGCGCCAGATCGGGCTCTACGACACATGGCCGGGGCTGATCATTCCGTACATGACCTTCGCGCTGCCGCTGTCGATCTTCGTCCTCTCGTCGTTCTTCAGGGAGATCCCGTGGGAGCTCGAGCAGGCGGCCGAGGTCGACGGTGCGACCCCGTTCCAGGCGTTCCGCAAGGTGATCGTGCCGCTTGCGATGCCGGGACTCGTGACGACCTTCATCATTGTTTTCATCATCTGCTGGAACGACTTCGTATTCGCGATCTCGCTGACTTCCACGACCAGAGCAGAAACCGTCCCGGCGGCGATCTCAACATTCCCCGGCGTCTCGCAGTTCACGGTGCCATACGGCGACATCGCCGCCGCGGCGGTCGTCGTCACAGTGCCGGTGATGCTGCTCGTGCTGCTGTTCCAACGCCGGATCGTGGCTGGGCTGACCGCGGGCGCCGTCAAGGGATAACGGGAAAGGAGCGGCAACAGAAATGGCCGAGATCGAGTTCGACGATGTGACCAAGCGCTATGCCGACGGCTTCGAAGCGGTCAAGCACTTCAACCTCGACGTCCACGACGGCGAGCTGATGATCATCGTCGGCCCGTCGGGGTCGGGCAAGTCGACCGCGCTGCGAATGGTGGCGGGCCTCGAGGACATCTCCGACGGCGAGCTAAAGATCGGCGGCCAGGTGGTGAACGACCTCGCGCCGAAGGACCGCGACATCGCGATGGTGTTCCAGAACTACGCCCTGTATCCGCACATGACGGTGCGTGAGAACATGGGCTTCGCGCTCAAGCTCGCCAAGGTCCCGCAGGAGGAGATCAACCGCAAGGTTGATGAGGCCGCGAGGATCCTCGACATCGAACCGCATCTCGACCGTAAGCCTGCCAACCTCTCGGGCGGGCAGCGCCAGCGGGTCGCGATGGGACGCGCGATCGTCCGTGATCCAAGCGTGTTCCTGATGGACGAGCCGCTCTCGAACCTCGACGCCAAGCTACGCGTGCAGATGCGGACCGAGGTCGCCCGGATCCAGCATCGGCTCCAGACGACGATGATCTACGTCACGCACGACCAGACCGAGGCGATGACGCTCGGCACTCGGATCACCGTGATGCGCGCCGGCGAGCTTCAGCAGGTCGGATCTCCGGCCGACCTGTACTCGCGTCCGGTCAACCTGTTCGTCGCGGGCTTCATCGGGTCCCCGGCGATGAACTTCCTCCCGGGCGAGCTCGATGGCGACACAGTGCGGCTGCCGATCGGCAACCTGCCGCTGCCGGACGAGCTGCGCCGGAAGCTGGCGGCAGGTCCGGGCGGGGGACGGCGCGGCGTGATCGCGGGTCTGCGACCCGATCACTTCGAAGACGCGGCCCTCGTCGGAACGCAACAACACGGGGGCGCCACCTTCACAGCCAACATCGACGTGCTCGAGTCGTTGGGGTCCGAGTACTACGCTTACTTCGAAGTGGAGTCCGAACGCGTGTCCTCGAGGGAGCTCGAGGAGCTCGCACAGGACGCCGGAGCCGCCGATCTCCCCCACTCAGGGGACCAGCAGCGGGTTCCGATGGTCGCACGGCTGAACGGTGCCAGCAGGGCCAAGCAGGGGCAGCCGCTCGAGCTCTGGTTCGACCCCCAGCACCTGCAGCTGTTCGATCCCGAGGGCGGTCGGAGCCTGCTCGCGAGCGGTCCCGAGCCGCCGGCTCAGACCGAGCCCGCTGCGCCCGCACGGACGTCCTGATCGGTCACGGTCCGCAGTACGATCGTCAGCGCGATGCCGTCGCCGCGCTCCACGGGGCTGCCGGGCCTGGACGCCCAACACGACTTCCTGCGCGCCCGTCGCCACGCGATAATCGCCCGGCTCGCAGTCCGGCTGCGGCTCGAGCCCGACGACGTCGAGGTCATCCTCCCCTACGACGAGGTCGTCGAGGCGCTCGGGTTCGCGAGCGAGCGCCACCTGGGTCTCCAGGTCGTCCAGATCGCGGCGATCGTCGGCACTGTGGATCGCGAACGTGACTTCGATCGTCACTTCCGGCCCACCTCAACCAGGGTTCGCAGCCGCTGGGAGCAGATTGCGGCGGCGATGCGGCGCGGCGACGCGCTGCCTCCGGTGGACCTGTACAAGATCGGAGAGATCTACTTCGTGCGCGACGGCCATCACCGCGTCTCGGTCGCCTGCGCGCTCGGTCATTCCGACATCGACGCGTACGTGACCGAGGTGATCACCCGCGTCGGCATCGACCACCCGATCACGCTCGCGGATCTGCCGCTGAAGAGCCACGAGCGCGTGTTTTACGAGCGCGTCCCGCTGCCTGCGGAGGCACGCTCCGAGATCAAGCTGTCGGATCCATGGGACTATGCGGTGCTGGCGGAGGGAGTCGAGGCGTGGGGGTTCCGCGCGATTCAGAAGCACACCGAAGCGCTCGATCGCGAGCAGGTGGCAAGGCTGTGGCTCGAGACCGAATACCGGCCGGTCGTGGAGATTCTCCGCGAGGCGGACATGATCGGGCGCTCCAGCGAGACGGAGGCCTACCTCCGCGTTGCGGCCGAACGGTACCGACTGTTGCGAACGCACAGCTGGAGCGAAGAAGTGATCCGAAGGCTGGTTGAAACGCAGGATCGAAGCCGCTGAGGAGCAGGCGTATTCCATAGTGTTCAATGCTCGACCCCGAGGTCTCGCATGCGCCCCGGCTGTCATCCTTGCTGACGCCCTTGCGTGCCGCGCTCCTAGCCTGCTGGTGCAGAACGGACTGGGAAACGTCACCACCCAGACCCGGGAGACGATGACAGCGACTGGTCTCTGCTGACGCAGGACCGTAGTCGCGCAATTCGCCACAAGTGCGCACGCTGCGCATCGAAGACGGATTGGTCCGATCGTCGCTCAGCGCGCTGAGTGAAGGTCGGGAAGGTGCAAGCACGAAAGCGCCACGACGGCGTCGACACCACGACTGCCGCTCCAGGCGTCAACCACCAAAGGCCGCCGCCGAGACCTGCTCTGAAGCACCGCGGATCAAGAGCGCCCGTCTCGTGGCGGGGACTCCCTCCCGCGGTAAGGCGGCTCGTATCGATTAGCAGCGTCATTCCCACCAAAGGAGGATTCATGGAATCCGTGCTGCTGGACATCGCTGGTCACCGCCGCTCGCCGGCAGCGACGGTCTCGCCAGTCGCGCTCGTGGCGATTTGCGGGACCGATGCCGCGTCCCCGGTCGAGACCTGCAAACGTCATGGCGCGGGCACCACCGTGGCCGCGAGTCCAATGGCTGCCTTTGTCCGGTCGGGGGTCGCCATGGCCGAGGTTGGCGACGACGAGGCCGTGACTCTGCTTTTTGCGCGAAACGATCGTCCCGAGAGGCCTTCGATCGGTCGGCTCTGCGCGCCCTGATTTGCCACGATGTCGCTGGTTGCCGGATCAGCGGCGAGCCAGCCGTATTCGTCCGGGTCCCCTCCGAGCTTCCGCGATGAACAGGCGGCTCACTCGCCTTTGTTCGGTCAGTCGGGTGCGATTAGTCGTGTGACGGCGTCGATGACGGCGAGTCTTCTTGTCGTGCGGTCGGGGGCTGTGGTCGCGCTGAACTCTGGGTTCAGTGTTGCCCAGGCGCTGGCGATCGATTGGACGAGGACGAGGATTGCGGTTGCGTCCCATCGGTCCGTCAGTTTGCCTTCGCTTTGAGCTTGGCGCAGCTTTTCCAGCCGGGCCTGGTTCGCGGAGATCACGGCAGGGAGTCCCGGGCCGTTGGAGCGCTCGAGGCGGTACCAGGAGGCCAGTCGGATGACTGCTGGGTCGTCTTCGAAGATGTCGAATAGGCGTCCGGCGTAGGCGGGGAGGTCGGTGCCGTCGAAGTTGACGCGGTCCAGGTGGGCCTGGACGTGCGCGGCGAAGGCCGCGTCGAACAGTGCGTCCTTGCTGTCGAAGTAGGC
>DASXCS010000047.1:0-1531 GCA_036490975.1 Solirubrobacteraceae bacterium | reverse complement strand
GATAAAGCTGGCCGACTCCGAGCCCCGGCGAAAATGCGGGTACATCCGCCCGGCGAGGACGTTCCTCTCGCCGTCCGCGACAAAGACCTCGATGTCGTTGCTCACGCTCTTCATCCTGACCTGGGTGGCCGGACACGTTCGGGCAATGCCTCCTCCGACCGCAGGCGGCCCACATCGGTCTTGTACGGGTCGACTGCCCCCACCAGCTGGTCAAGCACTCCGAGCGCCCGGGCCACCCGCAGCAAGTTCTCCATGGTGGCCCCTTCACCGTTCTCCAGCCGCATGACGGTGTAACGGGATATCCCGGCCCGGTCAGCCACTTGTGCCGCCGTCAGCCGCCGCAAGCGGCGCCACGTAGCAAGATCCTCTCCTATGCGCCGCCGACCGTTAGCGACGGCGATCGGTGTCCGCGACGCAGCCATGGAAGTACGGTTCCTCTCATGCGATCTGACCTGTGCAACGTTGCCTCAGGTGAGGCCCCTCTCCTTGGGGAATCCTGAGCCCGATAGGTAGTATATCTGCAACTCAATCCTATTTAAAGTTGCGTACTTGCAACCTTACGCTCCAGGATGCCGATCCGGCGGGTGCAGCGGAAGGCCAGTGGGAGCAATCTTCGAGCCGCCCCTAGCCTTGGTTGCCATGATCGTGTGAAACTCGCAGCATCTAACGTTCGTTTTCTACTCCTAAGGGGCCCCTCGCGTGCTTGAGGATCTCGACGGCCAGGTCGCTGTGGTCACCGGTGGAGCCCGAGGTATCGGTTTCTCGCTGGCCGGCGCCCTGGCCCGGCTGGGCGTCCACGTTGCACTGCTCGACGTACTGTCCGACGTCACGGACAGCGCCGGGACTCTGGCGGCGGCCGGGGTGAAGACCCTCGGGCTCAGAGTGGACGTGACCAGCGAGGACGCCCTGGCCGCTGCGTTCGCCGAGGTCAGTCAGGAACTGGGCTCGCCCACCGTCCTGGTCAATGCCGCCGGGATCACCATCTGGGAGGACAGCCTGGAGGGGACCAAGGCCTCCTGGTCGAAGGTGATCGAGGTGAACCTGACCGGGACGTACCTGACCTGCCAGGCGTTCGGGCGGGCCTGCCGGGACGCCGGTCACGGCGGCGCGATCGTGAACGTCTCGTCGATGTCCTCGACGGTGGTCAACATCCCGCAGCACCAGGTCAGCTATCACGCCTCCAAGGCGGGCGTGGACATGGTGACCAAAGCGCTGGCCGTGGAGTGGGCGCCGCTCGGGATCCGGGTGAACGCCGTGGCGCCCGGCTACATCCTCTCGGACATGACCCGCAAGTTCACCGCGGCGAACCCGGAACTTGCCGAGCAGTGGCGCGGGCTGATCCCGGCCGGCCGGATGGGTGAGCCTGCGGATCTCGACGGCCTGGTCGTCCTGCTCTGCTCGTCGGCCTCCAGTTACCTGACGGGACAGTCGGTCGTGATCGACGGTGGCTACACCGCTATATAACGCCGCGGCGTCCGCCGGCCGGTCAGAGCAGCAGCACCCGGTCCCGGTAGGGGTCCAGCCTCACGTC
>DASXCS010000046.1:0-1629 GCA_036490975.1 Solirubrobacteraceae bacterium | reverse complement strand
GACTGGACGCTGAAGAGCCTGGCGGCCGAGCTGCACCTCGCCCCGGGCTACCTGGTCCGGCTATTCAACGCCGCTACCGGGCTGCCGCCCATGGCCTACCTGGGCCAGCTCCGCGCCGAGCATGCCGCCGTCCTGCTCCTGCACTCCGACGAGCCGGTCACCAGTATCGGGCGGGCAGTCGGCTGGCCCGATCAGAGCGGCTTCGCCCGACGCTTTAAGGCCCACTACGGGCTCAGCGCCACCACCTACCGCAAGCGCTTCGCCACCCGGGCCGCCCACCTTCACCACCCCGCCGCGGCCGTCTCCTGACCACTCGCCTGCCCATCTCGGGAGACTTTCTGCGATCGGGAGACAGGCCCGTATGCGGTGCCGACCAAAAATGGGAGCCAAATGGAGCCATTGCCGGCCGACATGGGCTACGTGGAACCTGAACCGAGCGTTCGATTTCTGCGAACTATCAGGTATTAGGGCACAGTAAACAACATCAGCCGACGGTGGGACCTCCAGAAGGCCAGTGCTCCGCGGACCAGACGTGGACCGAACGCGAGGTCTACTCCTGATCCTCGCAGGTGAGCACGCCGCCTACCTACGGACTCGGGAGCCGTGACACCGTGCAGTACGCCGGTTGACCCCAGGTCTCTAGCCCAGCCATGTCCGGTGCGCTGCCGAGTTGAGCCGTACCGAGATCAAGTACATCTGGGAGCGCGGGCACGGCGCAGAACGCGGCCGCGACCCCTCAGACCGACGAGCGCCTTCGTCCTCATGCCGACTAAGCTACGCCAGTCGGCCGGCGACCGGTTAGGTCCGCGCGTTGCGCACGGCCCAGTCGAGCGAGTAGTCCGCCACGTCTTCCCAGCCGTCCTGGGAGAAGGTGTAGTGGGAGCGGTCGGGGTACTCCTTGAGCTCGGTGAGCGCGCCCGTCTTCTTCTGGATCTTGTAGGCGGCGCGCGTCGACACTGCGGGCACGGTGTGGTCCTTGCCGTTGGCGAGGAACAGCAGCGGCGCGCGGCTTGTGTTGTGCCGGTTGACCATCGTCACCGCGTGGGGTGTGAAGTTCGCGAACGCCGCCTCGAAGAGCGTGCGCCCGGGCCCCGGCACCGCGAGCCTGTCGTAGATCGGCTTCGACTCCTCGAGTGTGAGCGTGTTGGTGAAGCCGTAGTGGAACTCCTCCGGCGTGAGCATCTGGGTCCTGCGGCGGTTGGCCGGGTTCTTCAGCGCCACCGACGCAACCTTGGCCTGGGCGAGGGGCAGGATGTACACGCCTTTGATCTGCGCCGGGCTGATCGCCACGGCCGAGGCGCCGAGGCCGCGGTTCAGCAGGAGCTGGGTGATAAGGCCGCCGAACGAGTGGCCCATGATGATGGGCGGGGCGCCGAGGCCGCGGATGATCCCGTCGTAGTGGTCGGTGATCTCCTTGATCCCGAGCCGCTCGTACCTGGAGGTATTCTGGCGAACCTCCTCCACCGTTCCCTCGAGTCCCGGCCAGGCCGGTGCGAGCACGGTGTGGCCCTTCGACTCGAAGCGCTGTTTCCAGCCCTCCCAGCTGAGCGGCGTGAGCCAGAGGCCGTGGATTAGGACGATGGCCGGCTTCTGCGCCGCCGGGGCGGCGTCGGGCGTGTCCGTGGTCAT
>DASXCS010000045.1:0-1623 GCA_036490975.1 Solirubrobacteraceae bacterium | reverse complement strand
AAGGACGCGAGCGGCGAGATCGTCGAGCTCCGCTGCGCCTACGATCCGGAGACGCGCGGCGGCGACGCCCCCGACGGGCGCCGGCCGAAGGCGACGCTGCACTGGCTCTCGTCCGAGCACGCCGTGCCCGCCCAGGTGCGTCTCTATGACCGTCTCTTCACCCGCCCCGATCCCGGCGCTGACGGCGACCTCTACGCCGACCTCAACCCCAACTCCGAGACGGTGCTCCAGGAATGCCTGGTCGAGCCTGCGCTCACGGAACTGCCGGTCGGTGAGACCGTGCAGTTCGAGCGCCTCGGCTACTTCTGCCCGGATCCCGACTCGACGCCCGGACAGCTCGTCTTCAACCGCACCCTCGGCCTCAGGGACACCTGGGCCAAGCTCCAGGCGCAGGCCGCCCGGCCATAACGACCTGTAGCAGCGCCGCGGCTCTTCAGGCCCCGGCGGTTCAGGGGGAAACACTGGCGGGCAGGTCCCTCCGAACAGGCCGGCCCCTGGATGGCGAGCCAGATGTTGGCCAGCGTCAAGGGCATGTCCGCGTGCACCACACCGAACGAGGCGAGCGCGTCCACGACCGAGGCTTCTTGTGGGGTGTCACAGCAGACCCGGACCTGCGCCAGGACGCCGATCGGCCGTTACCTGCGCGTGAGCGTGCGGCACAGGCTCAATCGCACTGCCGATCTGGATGGCGAGGTCGATGCGGAGCCGGGTTTGAAGATCCCGGGCGCTGTGCATCATTGCCCTGGCCGAGTTGGTTGAGCGGGGCTGTATCGAGGTGATCGTGACGACATTCTCGCCACGTCGATGTGACCGCATTGCCCGCGCGAGGATCGAGAGGCGCTCGCGCGCGGTGGCGTGGTCTTGCTCGCAGGCACCCACCGAATCCCGGGGCTTGTGTCCCTAGGGACTTCAACCCCCAAGTGTCCGAGGAGCGAGTCGCCAGGTACGTACATGCCTGCTATTACGGGCGAGCTGACCCTCGGGCGGCAGCAGTGACCGGGCGCGCAGATGGCTGGATCAGGTGGACGACGATCGTATGCGTAGCGCTGCTGGCGCTAATCGCGGGGATGGTGTCCTACCTTCACAGGCACCGGCTCGTTGCGTTGCACGGGGAGGCGCCGCTAGCTAGGCTCGCGGACACCGCCGCACGGGCATCGGCGGCACTGTCATGGACGGGTTCCTACCCGGCAGCCTTCGACCTGGCCGCTGCCGCCCTGGGCCGCGTGGCGAGCCTAGATCACAATAGTGGCAGCGTCCTGGCACTCAGGATCCAGCGCGCAAACGCGGCCCGGTACCTGGGACACCTGGCGGCGGCGGAAACCGAGCTCGGCGACGTCCTCACTGGGCGGCAGCGGATCTTGGGAACCGATCACCGGGATACCTTGACCACTCAGCATTATCTGGCCGCGACCTTGGCCGGCCGGGGCCGCCTCGCCGACGCCGAGGCCATGCTCCGCCAGGTACTGGCCAAGAAGCTGGAGATCCTAGCCGGAGTTTCCGGGATCAGGCGGTGCTGAACCGTTGTGGTTGTGGTTAGGGGCGGGCTGATCTGAGCTTATGGCTGGCGATGGGTCGGCTGGTGGTGTATTACCCATATGTGGCCTCGGTGGTGGGTAAGAAGCG
>DASXCS010000044.1:0-2679 GCA_036490975.1 Solirubrobacteraceae bacterium | reverse complement strand
CGTACCCCGAGCCGATGCCCTCAGGGGTAGCGACCACCGCGTCCGGGGCGTAGTCGCTGAGGATCGCGTCCAGGTCGCCGTCGAGCTCATGGCGCATGTGGCGGTCAAAAACTTCGCGAGTGGTCATTACCGGACTCCCTTGCTGCGATTGATGGGGCACGAGGCGGTCTGACCAGCGCATCAGTGGGTCGCTGGCTGGGTGAGCATGCGATGGACGAGGTCGAGCCGGGCCTCGACGTGGCTCGGGCGTAGGCGCCCGCTGGCTTGGAGGGTGGCCAGGCCGTGCATCGCCGCCCAGGCGACTTCCGCCTGGGTCTCGTCAGGCTCGGGGAATGCGTCGCGGATGCCCGAGAACGCGCGCAGGAGTGGTTCGGGGGTGTCGTCGGCCGCGAAGGCCAGCCCCGAGGGCAGTGAGAACATCGCCTCATAGAGCCGGGGGTGGGCGGCGGCGAAGTCGAGGTAGGCCCGCATCCGCGCCTTAGGTGAGGCCTCGACCGCCTTGAGCGCCGCGGCGAGTTCATCGAAGCCGTTGAGCGCCACCGCGTCGATGAGCGCCTGGCGGCTGGCGAAGGCGGAGTAGAGCACCGGCTGGGTGACGCCGAGCTCCCCGGCCAGGCGGCGCATGGTGACGGCGGGCCAGCCGTCGGCCTCGGCCAGCTCGCGGGCGGCGCCGATGACCTGATCGCGTCTCAGGTCGAGATCTGGAGCGGGTCTGGGGGACATGCTCATAGTCTATCATCGTTATATAACACTGCTAGACAAAGGCCGGGCAAAGCCAAGCCAAGCCAAGACAAAGATCCGAAGGGACCCGCGCACCATGCAACTCGCCGCCTTGATCGTTGCGATCATCGCTTGTGCCGCCATCATCGCCATCGGCATCCGCTTCCTGCTGGCACCCCGGCAGGCGACGCTGGCCTTCGGTGTCGCCGCGGACAACGTCCGCGCCCTGACCGAGATCAAGGGCGTCCGCGACATCACCTCCGGGGCGGTGCTGCTCGTGGTCTGGGCCGCCGCCGGTCGCACGGCGCTCGGCTGGGCGCTTCTCGCCGCCGCGCTCACGCCGACGGCGGACGCACTGATCGTGCTCACCAACGGGGGGAAGCTCTCTACCGTGCTGGGCATCCACGGGCTCACGGCGGCCCTGCTCGTCGCGGCCGGCCTCGTTCTGGCCCTGGTCTGAGCGCTGAGCCAATGCCCCTGCCACCGGCCAGGAACGCGACCCGGCAACGAAAGAGCCCGCCCACACCGGGTGGACGGGCTCTGACCAAGAACTAAGGACCAGGAACTAGGGACCAGCTCAGCGGACGGAAGGCGCCGGGTGGCGGCTCTCGCCGTTCTGCTCGTGATCATCCTGCGAGCCAGCGCCAGCATCAGCGGCACCAGAGTCGGACATCATCGAGGCGACATCGCCGTGGGCCTCGCCGTGGCCGGTGACGACCGGCTTGACCTGCTCGGCCAACGAGGGAGCTTCCTCCACCTCGAGGAAAACGAACTTCCGGTAGGACCAGAGCCGGAAGATGGTACCGAGGCCGATGCCGAGGAGGGTGGCGATGTTGAAGGCCACGCCGCCGGTCTGGTTCATGCCGTAGTGGACGATGGCCACAACCGCTTCCTGGATGCCCAGGGCGATGGCGTTCAGGAAGACGAACATCAGCGTCTCGTGCCGCAGGCCCTTGCCCTGGCGGTGCTTGAACGCCCAGTGCCGGTTGCCGAGGAAGGTGACGGCGGCCGAGATGATGTAGCCGATAGCGGTCGCGCTGACCGGGCCCATGCCCAGGCCCAGGTGCAGGCCGTCGGTCACCCCGATCTGAACCACGAAGCCGATGCCGCCGACGATGGCGAACTTCAGGACCTCGTGAATGAGCACCGTGAAGCGCTGGTAAATGTCACGGATGTATTTCACCAGGTAAACGGTCCCTTCCCGCATCATCAATCCCCGTGCCGAACGCTTGTTGAGGTTACCCCCCGAACCTGAGTCACACCGGCCCAGGGCAGAAAACGGTTATTAAATTGTCAGAGACGCCGGGTAACGTCGCCAGGGTGCCGGACCCTGACCAGCTGGACCTACTCGTGCGCGCACACGGCCTGACCAAGCGATTCGGGGATTTCACGGCGGTGGCCGGCATCGACTTTGGCATCGCCCGGGGCGAGGCATTCGGGTTTCTCGGACCGAACGGCGCGGGCAAGTCCTCCACCATGCGGATGGTCGGCTGCGTGTCCCCGCCGTCCAGCGGCGAGCTCACCATCCTGGGCCATGATTCGGTCGCGGACGGACCCGCGATCCGGGCCCGGCTGGGCGTGGTCCCGCAGGAGAACACGCTCGACATCGAGCTGACCGTCCGGGAGAACCTGATCGTCTACGGCCGGTACTTCGGCCTGCCCCGGGCCGTGATCCGGGAGCGGGCCACCAGCTTGCTGGAGTTCGTGCAGCTCAGCGACCGGGCCGAGAATCAGGTGGAGCCGTTGTCCGGGGGCATGAAGCGGCGGCTGGTCATCGCCCGGTCCCTGATCAACGACCCGGAGATCCTGCTGCTCGATGAGCCCACCACCGGGCTGGATCCGCAGGCCCGGCACATCGTGTGGGATCGGCTGTTCCGGCTCAAGCAGCGCGGCGTCACGCTGATCCTGACCACGCACTACATGGACGAGGCCGAACAGCTGTGTGACCGGCTGGTGGTG
>DASXCS010000043.1:0-1750 GCA_036490975.1 Solirubrobacteraceae bacterium | reverse complement strand
CAACGTCGTCTACCTCGCCGCCAACGGTGGCTCCAACCCCTGGGACACCGCCACCGGCTGGCCGGTAGACACGAGCTGGCAGGTCGCCCAGCCCTGGGCGCAGGCACCGGGAGGCACCAGCGGCAACTGAAGCTCGCGCCCGCCCGGCCCTGAGAACATGGCCCTGACCCGGGCGCGCGCCCGGATCGGGTCTTGATCAATCGGTTCCGGTGCCCAGTGGCCACACTGGGCACCGGAACCGATGACCCGAACTCCTCGCCGGGGCCCTGTCTCGATTCTTATCTCCGCGAACCCCACGTTCCCCCGTTCGCGTCTTCCTCGCTCGCGGGGCATCGTCGGTGGTCGTGCCTATGCTGGGGCTGCAGCCAGATCCGCTGGACCCCTGATCCGCCGGGAGCTCCTGATGACCTCATCGCATGCCAGCAATCCCCAGGTCATGGCCCGGCCCGCCTGTACTCCGGCCGCGATCCGCGCCGTCCTGGCCGCCAATGCCGACCCCGAAGTGCTGCGGCGCTACGACGACGAACTGGACACCGCTTTCGAGCAGGCTCGCGAGCACGGCGACCTCGCGCCCCTGCTAGAGACGGTGCGACGCTGGTGGTTCGAGGCCGACGCCTGGCGCGACCCCGACGCCCACCGCGAGTTCCTGGCCCGCGTCGAGCGATACCAGCGTGAAGGGCCACCGCCTCCCGAGGACCGCATAAGCAGAGAAGAGATTCGCGCACAGTACGGCGTCTGAAGCATGTACCGATGGGAGTTGGACGGTTCAGCTCAGCCGGCGTTTGAAGCGTTAAGCCCTGCCCTGCGCGCACAACTGACGTCCTTCATGGATGCAGTAGTAATCGTCGATCCGATCGACTATCAACATCATCCCGGCGAGCCCGCCGACCCAGTCAAGTTATTGCGTACATTGCATTTCGGCCAGCATCACTCGGGACTCGTCACATTCCTGGTCTACCCCCCGGATGACCTCGTGCTCGTCGTTCAGATCCAGTGGCTCGGCGAATGAATAATTCATCGCCGGCGTCCGGCCGGCAACTGCGGGTTTCAAGCGCTGGGGTCGAGGGCCGCGAGCTGCGCAGCGGATAGGCGCACCTCGTCACCGACCTCTTCGTCTCGGGCGATGGCCAGGCCGGCGGGGGCGGCAGCGCGCGGGTCAACCGCAGCGAGCTGCTCGGCGGCGGACAGGCGCACCTCATCACCGACCTCCCCGTCGCTGGCGATGGCCAGGCAGGCCGGGGCGGCAGCGCGCGGGTCAACCGCGGCGAGCTGCTCGGCTGCGGACAGGCGCACCTCGTCGCCAACCTCTCCGTCGCGAGCGATAGCGGAGAAGGCTTTGACGGCGGCCTGGGGGTCGACGGCGGCCAACTGCTCGGCTGCGGACAGGCGCACCTCGTCGCCAGCTTCTTGGTCGCAGGCGATGGCTGAGAAGGCTTCGGTGGCGGCGTGGGGGTTGTGTTCGGCGAGCTGCTCGGCCGCGTCAAGGCGGCCCTCGTTGTCTTCATGCATGGCTGTGCCGGCTTTCTCTGCAGATCACTTCCGGTATCCGAGACGGATAGCCTGTCTGTTCAGGACTAGGCGCAAACGCCGGCGTGATGAGTACCCGGCGGTTGGTGCCGCTTCGTCATTTGCCTAGCTGCATGAACCAGTCTGACGGCGCGAGCCAGCCCCTGGCCATAGGGGGAAACCCCGATTTAACCCTGACGGGGAAACCGTTCTGACCGCGACAGAACGTGAGCGCCCCGAGCGC
>DASXCS010000042.1:0-2080 GCA_036490975.1 Solirubrobacteraceae bacterium | reverse complement strand
GATCGACCATGTGTCCCGCCCGGGCGCGCATCTCCGCCGCCGCTCGTCGGGAGAAGGTGAGCAGGCAGACCCGCTCGGGCTCGGCTCCCCGCTCCAGCAGATGGGCCAGGCGGGCAGCAAGCGTCGCCGTCTTGCCCGTTCCCGCCCCGGCCAGCACCAGGAGCGGCCGGTCGTCGTGCTGTACGGCCTCACGCTGCTCGGTATTGAGCTCCCAGGTCACGAACGTATGTTCTACTCCTCACCTTCGTGTGGGTCTAGAGGGAACGTGGTGTGATCTGTTCTGCCTGGTGGAAAGAGGTGCCAGCGGGTCGTGGCGGGGAGGTGAAAGACGCGCACGCGGGTCGACCCCTCTCTAGGTTCGGAAATCGACCAAGACCACCGAACCGAGGAGCTCCCACGTGCGCGTCAGTACTGCATTCAACCGGATGCTGGCCCTGCCTGGGGCGAACGTCGTCTCTGTGGCCTTCGGGCCCGAGGGCATCGTGGTAGGGATCCGCAACTGCAGACGGCGTCTGCGTTGTCCGTGTGGGTACTCGACCCGGTCGCGCTACGACGCCGACCGGCGGCGCTGGCGTCATCTGGACCTGGGCCGATGTCGGCTGTGGCTGGAGGCTGACATCCGCCGTCTCGACTGTCGCCGCTGCGGGCGGGTGCGCACCGAAGAGGTGCCCTGGGCCCGCCCCGGTGCCCGCCACAGCCGCGACGTCGAAGACATGATCGCCTGGCTGGTGCAGCGCACCGACAAGACCACCACCGCCACGCTTATGCGGTGCTCGTGGGAGGCGGTGGACAACATCGTGGGCCGAGTCGTGGCTGCCAAGCTCGACACTGCACGTCTCGAGGGCCTGTACCGAATCGGCGTCGACGAGATCTCCTACCGGCGGGGCCATCAGTACCTGACCGTGGTGGCCGATCACGACTCAGGGCGGGTCGTGTGGGTGGCCAAGGGCAAGCGGGGCGCGGCTTTGGAGGGCTTCTACCAGGCCCTGGGTGACCGGGGGCGGGACCGTATTGAGGCCGTGTCCATGGATCTCGGCAACGTTTACCGGGACGCCACCCGCCGCCAGGTCCCCGAGGCGGTCATCTGCTTCGACCCCTTCCACGTGATCCAGCTGGCTAACCGGGCCCTCGACTCCGTCTACAAAGACGGTGGACGTGATCACGCAAGCGGCGTGGGCGACCGCTCCTGGCGCCAGCTGCGCTTTGCCCTGCGATCGGGAGCCGAGCGCCTGTCCGATGACCAGCGCCAGCTGCTCAACTCGATCCGCCGCCGGCGCCATCACCTATGGCGAGCCTGGGAGCTGAAGGAGGCCTTGAGAGACCTCTACCGGGCAGTGGATCCGAGCTTGGCTCGCCCCTATCTGCTGCGCTGGATCACCTCGGCGCGGCGCAGTCGACTGCCCGCATTCATCAAGTTGGCCCGCCAGGTCCGGGCCAACCTCGACGGCATCGTCGCCGCTGTCGAGCTCGAGTTGTCGAACAGTCGGCTGGAGGGCATCAACGGCAAGATCCGCCTCATCCAGCGCCGCGGCTACGGCTACCACTCGGTGGACTCGCTCGCCGCCGTCATCCATCTATGCCTCGGTGGGATCAGCGTCCAGCTACCCACACAAGGGTGAGGAGGGGCACACATGTTCGCATACCGGCGAGGTCGCCGCAGGCGACGGTGCCGATCTACTGCTCGAGCGGGTGGGCGGGCTCGCGGCGCCCGATTACCTGGCCGAGGTAAACGGCCGATCTCGGTTGGTCCGCGCAGCCACAAGGTTCACGCCTGCATCGCCTGGTAGGCCGCGACGACGTTCGCAGCAGGGCGCCCCGGGTCGGCATCGACGACAAGGCCGCTCGGCACAGGCCGAGAGCGTGGTGAAGAGGCAGTCGTTGCGCCCGCGTTACCGCTTGGCGTAGTCGGCGAACCCCTGCCAGTCGATGACGACGCACGGCTCGTCGCCGACGATCCAGGCGTCGTGACCAGGCGGGGCCATCATGAAATCGCCGGGCCCGAACTCCATCTCCTCGCCATCGTCCATCACGATCTTCATGCGTCCGGAGATGAAATAGCCGGTATGGGCGGCCTGGCAGC